>CAWHNO010000006.1:0-152081 GCA_963830725.1 uncultured Solirubrobacteraceae bacterium
CGCGCGGCTGTGTTGTACCCGCCGCGCGCCGCCGTGCCGGGCGGGCGGGTCAAGGCCTAGCGCTTCGGGACCTGACAATCTGGAACGAGCCGTCGAGTTTCGGCAGCCCGAACTTCGCATGACCACGTCGTTGCGACCGCGGAGCGGCGATGATGATCAGGACCTGGACGGCTGGCTGTGAAGGGTCGCCGGGGGTCCCGGCCCAACGCAAGGTTCCGGGCTGACTTGACCACGGAGATCGACCCCGACGCGGGCCGCGTTCGGATCCAGGCCGTCGCAGTTCTCGACGACGTCAGCTTGCGGCCCTTCAGCAGCATGCCATCGGCGTTCGTCGGCTCGCCATCACCGCCGGTGACCTCGATCCGGTCAGCGACGCCAGTCGCGGCGTTGACGTTGAACAGCTCGCGGGTGTTGCCCTTGACCACGGTCGCGACTTGCCGCCACGAGCAGCGACGATGCCGTTGGCGTTCAACCCGGCACCGATCGCGTAGTCGCCACCAAGCGGATCCGCGTAAGCTCGCCGAGACTGCCCTGCCGGCCGAAGGAGATGAAGTACAGCCACGCGTTGTTGGAGTCGGTGGAGTAGGCGCCGCGCTTGGCGACGATGACGTCGTTGATGAAGCCGGCGTCGTCGCCGACGAAGTAGTCGCGCAGCTCGTCGCCGGTTTGCGCGTCGTCAGACGCGGATGTGCTTGGAGTCGGCCCCGACGCGAACAGGCGGCCGTACCGGTCGACCTTCGGCCCGGTGGCGGCGCGGTCGTCGCCGGCGACGTCGGGGCCACCCTCGACGAGGATGTCACCCTGGCCCGTGCGCAGGCTGCCGCGATAGATCGCGCCGGTGGTGCGCGACCCGACGAAGAACGTGTGCCGCTTGCCGGTCGCGATGCCCTCAGGCTGGAAGTTCTGAGGTGGCTCGATGACGGCAGGCGTCTGGCCTTTGGCCTTGCCCTTGCCCTGGCCCTGGCCTGGGTCGGCCGTGGCCGGCACGACCATCGCGGCGCTCAGCGCCGCAGCGATCAAGATCACCTTCATGTCGGAATCCTGCAGGATCGACTATCCGAACCCCCTCGGAACACATCGCGCGCCGCGCTGGTAGCGGTTCGACTCCGATGCAGCGCCGGACCACCTTGAAGGGGAGGTTCGATGGCTCTCTCGCCTGGAGTCGAAGCACTTGGCCCTCCCCGAACCAAGTGTCGTCGTCGACGAACGCGAAGCTCCTCCAGGTCAGCCGTGGACCATGCTCTCGGGGCTTCGATCGAAGCTGAGGCGGTCGCCCTGCAGTGCACGCTGGACCCGACGGCGGCGCAGCGCTCCTTCAGGCGGGAGCGGAGCTGCCTGGCCTCCTCCGGGCCGGCAAGGCGTGTGTGGGCGAACTCCAGGCGAAGCGGCACGCCCTCCAAGCGGCGCGGACCGTCAGCCTCGAGCGTGACGAGCCACAGGAGTCCGAGGTCGTCGCGCAGCTCCGGATCGACGGCGTAGTCGTCGATGAGGTCGCCGAGGTCGAACAGCGTGCGGCCGCGCGGCCCTGCGGTACTGCGCAGAGTGGCCGGCGATGAGTGTCTCGCCCGCCGCCTCGACCGCCGCCGCCGCGCGCCGGACGTGCGGCACCGGAGCGACTCGCATATTCGGCCACCAGTGCGCCAGGACGATCGTGACGTCGGCGTCAGCGTCCAGCGGACAGGCGGACAACAACCACCTGGGAACGGTCCGCTCCGGCCAGATCGGCAAAGGCGGTCCCGGGGTGTGCCGGAGCGGCGGCGTAGGAGGACGGGTGGTCGCTCGACCGCGATGACGCGCACGCGAACCCCACCCTCGAGCACCACCGGCACCCGCGCCGTGCCTTCGTCGCCGCCTGCGCGACGGCGGCGACCCGACGGCGCGCAGGTGATCGAGCGTGTCCATCAGCGCGTCGGCCCGAAGTCGAGCATGTGATTGCTCGCCGACGTGACGCAGTCGCGCCGATACCCGCGAGCGTCTCAGCCGCCAGCGGAGGAGCACGGAAGTAGAACGGCTTGCCAGGCTGACGAATCCGCTGTCCGCGGTCGGAAATGCAGCGCTCGAGGTTGGTGATGAACAGGTCGGCCGCGCCGGCGATCTCCTGCACCTCCCAAGCCAGCGGCGGTGCCCGCGCCGCGCGAGCCGCTCGCCGACGCAGCGGCCCAACATCGTGTCGCCCGCCAACGCGACGGTCGGCGACATGCCGCCCCTCGCGGCGGCCGGTCTCTGCTGTTCGGCCACGGCGACCGCGCGTAATGCCCCGGCGGCGGGCGTATAGATGCTCTCGTGCCATCGTCCCACTTGATGCGGTACCGCGCCGAAGGCCCCTCACGCAGCACCTCTTCGATGACGCCGGTCCGCGCCGGCCGTTCCGTCGACTTCGGGCTCGACGGCGACCCGAGTGCCCGCGTTCAGCTGCATCGCTCTGCCTCCTCTCGTCACAGCGTCATACCACCGAGCGAGCCCGATGAAAAGGCCACCGGCTCGGCCGGTCCCGATCGAACCTCGATCGGCAGCGACCGAGATCGTGTGGATCAGCGCGTTCATTTTGGCCTGAATGTCCCGCGGCCAGCGCGGCAACGGGACATACCGGGCTGGGCGCTCGCCTCATGCAGCGGCATCGCACTCCCGGCGCGGCGAAGGCCGAGTTCGGGATCATCGGATTCGACGAGCTCCAGCACGTGGAGTGGCCCCGCTGTGCCGATTCCCGCGGAGCGCGGCGCTTTCGGACGACTTCGGAGGCCGCCGGCCTGCGCGACCGTTCCTATGGCGGGCAGGATTCGAACCTGCAAAGGACTCGGCCACGCGGTTTACAGCCGCGCCCCTTTGACCGCTCGGGAACCCCGCCGGGGGCGGAAAAGTCTAGCGCGGCGCGGCGGGCCTGATCGCCCGCCGCGCCGCATAAGACTCACGCCGAGTCGCGCAGGCGCTGGGCCTCGGGGAGCGACTCGAGCTTCTTCAGCGTGTGGTTCTCGATCTGGCGGATCCGCTCGCGTGTCACGTTGAACGCGCGGCCCACCTCTTCGAGTGTGTACGGGCGAGCGCCCGTGAGTCCGAAGCGCATCTCGATGACTTCCCTCTCGCGCTGCGGGAGGGCGTCGAGGGCGCGGCGGACGTTCTCCTTGCGGAGGTCTCGGAGGCCATCTCGAACGGTGAGATCGCGGAATCGTCCTCCACGAAGTCGCCGAGCTCGGACTCCTCCTCCTCGCCGATGGGCTTCTCCAGCGATACGGGCTGCTGGGCCATCCTCAGGATGTCGCGCACCTCGCGCGCCGGGACTCGAGCTCGCGCGCGATCTCCTCCGGCAGCGGCTCACGGCCGAGCTGCTCGACGAGCTGGCGCTCCACGTGCACGACCTTGTTCAGCTTCTCCACCATGTGGACGGGGATGCGGACGTGCGGCCCTGTCCGCGATCGCCCGCGTCACCGCCTGGCGGATCCACCAGGTCGCGTATGTCGAGAACTTGTATCCGCGCCGGTAGTCGAACTTCTCCACCGCGCGGATGAGGCCAAGGAGCCCTCCTGGATGAGATCCAGGAACGACAGGCCGCGGCCGAGGTAGCCCTTGGCGATGGACACGACGAGACGAAGGTTCGCCTCGACCATCTCCTGCTTGGCCACCAGGTCGCCGCGCTCGATCCGCTGGGCCAGCGCAACCTCGCGCTCGGCGGTCAGCAGCTGAACGCGGCCGATCGATCTCAGGTAGAGCCGCAGCGATCCAGGCTGGGCTCGACCGTCAGGTCGATCTCCGGCTTGCGCGGCGCGTCGGGCAGCTTGCCCTGTGCCGCAGCGGGCTCGAAGCGGCCGCCTTCTGCAACCGCCGGACGCCCATCCTCGGCGTTGACGACGTCGATGCCCTGGTCCTCCAGGTACGCGTGCAGCTCGACGACCTGCTCCTCGGTGACCTCCACCTCTTCGAGACACGAGGTGATCTGCTCGAAGGTCAGGAACCCCCGCTCCTGGCCCTGAAGAATCAGCGGCGAAGCTCGTCGATCTCGACAATCGACGCATCGCTCGCGAGCAGTGCTTCGGTCTTGGTGCCCAAATCCCTCAAATCCTTGGGGACGTCTACGTCGAGCGCACCCGGCCTCCGACGGGTCGCTCCTTCCGCTATGTTTTGCAGCCGTGCTGCTCGCCGCGACTGAAGTCGCGAATTGGGCGGGGCACAAGGCCATCCGTCGCCTCTCTAGACGGGCTTTGTAGCGCGCGTTACGCGATCTGTCCTCTCCGATCAGGTGTCTTTTCGTCCAGTTCGGTCGCCAATGCCTATGGAACCCGGCGTACTAGCCTTGGAGAAGCGATGCCGATCACGCTCGAAGACGTCCAATCGCAGGTCCCGAAGCTCCAGGTCTCGCTCTCCCGCGTAGGCGTGACGAACGTCGAGAAGGTGATCCGGATCCAGGCGAACAGCTCCGAGCAGCTCTACTCGGCGCGGCTCGACTGCTTCGTCGATCTCGGGCCGCAGCAGAAGGGCGCGCACATGTCGCGCTTCGAAGAGGTCGTCAACGACGCGATCGGCGAGGTGGTGCTCGGCGAGTCCGCCCTGCGGGCCGAGACTCTGGCCCAGCACATCGCCGAGAAGGTGCGCGACCGGCAGGGGCGCAGCGCGCGGAGGTGCACATCGAGGCGCGCTATCCCGAGCACAAGCCGGCGCCCGAGTCGGCATCGTGACGCAGGAGATCTACTCGCTGCTCGGTGTGGCCGTGGCGAGCGAGATCGGGACGCGCCGCTCGTCGGCGTGCGGGCCGGGCATGACCGCCTGCCCGTGCGCGCAGGGGCTGGTGGAGGGGCGCTCGCGCGAACGTCTGCTCGCCGACGGCTTCTCGAACGACGAGATCGAGCGCATCTTCGAGGCGGTCCCGGTCGCCACCCACAACCAGCGCGGCCTCGGCACGCTGCACATCGGCTGCCGGAGGACTGCGACACCGACATCGACGCGCAGACGCTGCTGGCGATCGTCGAGGACTCGATGTCGTCGGAGATCTACGAGCTGATGAAGCGCTCCGACGAGGGCGCGGTGGTCGAGAAGGCCCATCGCCGGCCCCGCTTCGTCGAGGACTGCGTGCGCGAGATGGTCCGCGGCATCGTCGACGGCTTCCCGATGTTGACCGACCGCCACTTCATCTCCGCCCGGCAGGAGAACCTCGAGACGATCCACCAGCACAACGTGACCGCCGAGCGCTTCGGGCTGCTGGGCGAGATCCGGCGAGAGCTGCACACCGGCGAGCACTCCGCGCATCACGTCTCGATGCGCGAGTGGCTCGACGGGCGCGCCTAGACCGACCTTGATAGCGGCTCGCATCCCGAGGCCCTCGTGGGTCGGGAGCGAGCAGTAGAGCGTGTAGTCGACCGCGGCCAGCGTCAGCTGGAGGGTGGCGCTGTCGCCGGGCGGGAGGAGTGCGCTGCTCGCGAGATGGGTCCCGTCCGCGGTCTTGACCGAGAGGTTGTGGTCGTCCATGCCGAGGTTCGTCGCATTGAATTCCACGGGCCCGGCCGCCAGCAGGCTGTAGGCGGCCTCACACTCCACTCGCCGGGGTCGCCGTCGGTGAGGTCGACGCTCGTGCGCGAGGGCAGCGGCGGCGGCGTCGGAGCCGGGGTCGCGGTGCGGCGGGTCGGGACCGGCTGGCGGCGGCGGAGCCGGAGCCGGCTGGGGCGCCGGCGCGGGATCGGCCACCCGGCGCAGGTGCACGTGCTCGCGGCAGCGGCGCTCGGTGTGGCACCGGCACGCGCGCTTGGTCTTGTGGTGGTGCTTGTGCTTGCCGTAGTGCGTGACCTTGACGATCCGGTACTCCTGCGCGTCGGCCGGGCCGCCGGCGCCGAGCGCGACGCGACGAGAAGAGCGGGCCAGCTCACAGGAACAGGCCGGCCGGCCCGTCGCCGCGGGCCAGCGGCTCGATCGCCGGGCCGCCGATGCACGGCGTCCGGGTCGTCGCCGAGCCACTCCTCGATCACGCTGGGTAGACCGAGCGGTAGTCCGTCGGCACCTTCAGGTTGCCCTGGCCGGGTTGTTGGCGGGCACGCGCTCCTCCGGCTCGCAGCCGGGCCAGTCGGCCGCGAAGCCGCCGCGCACGCCGGTGCCCATCGCCAGCATCAGGCCGCCCGCGCCGTGGTCGGTGCCGGCCTCGGCGCCGGTGCCGTTCTCGCGCACGCGGCGGCCGAACTCCGAGAAGACGAGCGTGCAGACGCGCTGGTCGATCCCGCGCGCGGTCAGGTCGGCCTGGAAGGCGCCGAGCGCGCGCGAGAGCTCCGCGAGCTGCGCGTCCTGGCCGGCGAGCTGGCCGCGTGTGGGTGTCGAAGCCGCCCCAGTGGATCGTGATGATCGCGCGTGCCGAGGTTCGCCGCCAGCAGGTGCGCGGCGGTCCGCAGCCGCGTCGAAGCGTGCCGTCGTTCGGGATAGGCCGCGCCTGGCGCGAGGCGGGCCCGCGCTGCGTGCGCTGGTAGGTCTCGACGGCGAGGTCGTAGGTCGACGCGCGAGCGGCGCAGGTAGGCGTTGCCGGCGCCGCGGCCAGGCCGCGTCGAGCGTCGCGCATCTGCGCGTTGACGTTCGACCGTCGCTCGAGCCGCCGCAGTTGGCGAGTTCATCGTGAAGCCGGCCATCGGCAGCGAGGGATCGCGCACACCGGGTTGACCGCCGTGCGGATCGACTTCGAGAGCGCGGTGTCGATCGAGACCGCCTGCAGCGGGTTGGTCGGCCGAGCCGTTGCGGTCGATCCAGCGGCCGAGCCAGCCCGTCTTGATGTTCAGGTCGTTGCTGGCCTCGAACCAGATGTCCGAGTTGTCGAAGTGGCTGAGGTTGTACTTCTTGGCGTCGACCGCCGGCATGACCGCCAGGTCGGAGCCGGCGCCGCCGGTGCCGTCGCCGTAGAGCGTGTCGAGGCCCGTCGTCGACGTCGCCGTTGTCGCCGCCGCCGCCCGGAGACGATCGACGTTGGCGAACGCGAGCGCTGCGCCGCCCGGCGCCGGGCAGCGCGCGCGAGCCGACGCGGCCGCCGGCGCTCGGCGCCCTGCAGGCGATGGATCGCGGGCCGCGCGTCGACGTAGGCCGCGTAGTCGGCGGCGCCGTTCGGGCACGATCACGTTGAGCCCGTCGTTGCCGCCGGCCAGGTAGAGCAGCACGAGGCACTTCTGGTCCGGCGCGCCTCGGCCGCGGCGGCGACCGACTCCCAGACCTGCTCGAAGCCGAGCGCCTTGGCGCCGTAGACCGACGCGAGCCCGGCGACGCCCCACTGCAGCAGGCGCCGGCGGGTCAGGTCGCGCGGCGAGCGGCCGGCCGGGAAGCCGTCGAGCGCCGCGTACGGGATCGGCAGCGTCTGCGCCGGGCGCTCGTCGCGGACGCGGGCGAGCTCGATCTCTTCGCATTCGATGCAGCGCATCGTCACATCACCTGCCCGTCGGGGCCGCCGAGCATCATGGCCTGCAGCGCGTAGAAGCGCTGCCGGCGCTGCGCTGCGCTGTGTTCGACGGCGCCGTCCTCGCGTAGTCGATCAGCGCCGCGCGCGTGCCCGGCGCCAGCCACGGCCGGCCGACCGACGCGTGCGCGCGGTCGAACACCGCCTCCGCCGTCTCGGTCGGCACGCCGTCGGCGTCCGCGAGCGCCGGCCGCGGTAGCTGCCCGCGTAGTAGTTGGAGTACTTCAGGTACTGCGCCCGGACGATCATGTCGAAGCGGCCCTGACCGTGTTCGTGTTCAGCCAGGACATGCCGCCCTCCCAGCCGGCGACGTTCGGCGGCCGGTAGAGGCGCTGCTGCATGTTGTCACGCGCCGTGCATGTAGTTGCCCTTCAGCGGCGCGCCGAGCTGGCGCAGCACGCCGGCGACGTAGACGATCGGCGGCTTGACCAGGTTCGGCTCGTCGAGCGACTCGAAGATCAGCGGGTGCGTGAGGATCCCGCGGATCAGCGGCCGCAGCTGGTAGCCGTCGGCCCGGTAGGCGGCGATGAGCTCGTCGAGCGTCGCCTGCGGGATCGGGCTGGCGATGAACTCGCCCCACAGCTTGCGGATCAGGAACTGCGCGTGTTGCGGATGCGCGAGCACGATGTCGATCGCGGCGTGACGCGCGCCGGCCCGTCGGCCGCGTCGCCGCTGCGCCCGGTGACGCCGGGATCGTCGTGCCCGAGGAAGGTCTTGCGCCGTCAGCTCGAACTGGTCGGCGCGAAGGTGATCTTGCCGTAGTCGGGTTCGGCGTCTCGCCGTCGCAGCTCGCGCGTTCAGCCGCCAGCCCGTGAACGCGCGCGTCGAGCCCGTCGATGTCGGCCTGCGTGTAGTTCGGCGTGCCGTCGGGCCCGTTCGGGCCGAGGCAGAACAGCTCCATGAACTCGCGCGCGTAGTTCTCGTTCGGCTTGCCCTTCACGTTCTGCGTTCAGGTTCAGGTACATCGACATCGCCGCGTCGGCGTCGTCATCTCGTAGGCGAGCGCGCGGAAGCTGAGCGCCGGGTCGGCGCCGAAGTCGGCGTAGCGCGAGCAGCCGGTTGCGGTAGCGCGATCGACCCACGGCGACGGAGATCAGCCGTCGTCGCGGCTGATCGCCCAGTGGCGGTGCCAGAAGAACGCGAGCCGGTCCGGCAGCGGGTTGACCGCCCGCTGCATGCGGTCGAGCCACTCCAGCACGAGCTCGTCGTCGGAGGCGCAGCGGGTCGATCGGCTCGCCGCGTGCTGCTGGTCTTCGGCGGCGTGCTCGTCGGCGCCGAGCGCGCGCGGCGTGTTCAGGAACCAGTCGACGAGGTCGGCGTGCGTCGCGGCCGGTCCAGGCGTCGCGCTGCGGCCTGCGTCGGGCCGAAGCCGGCGCGCCAGAACAGCCGGTCGACCATCGCGGCGGTCGAGCGGCCCACGACAGGCCCCGGTGACGGGCCCGGGCCTCGGCCCCGGAGCCGGGCCGGCGGGCGCCGGGGACGGGCCGGGCCCGGCGGGCGCCGCGGGCAGGAACGGGTGCGGCCGGCGTGCCGCCCGGGAGCGGCTTCGGCGTCGGGACCCGGGCGCGCACCGAGCCCGAGGGGCGGCTCCGGCGGCCCTTGGCGTCGACGGCGACGACCACGTAGCGGTGTCGTCCGGCGGCGCGTTCCGGTCCGTGAACGTGCGTCGCTTGGTGCGGGCGATCCGCGTCCCGTCGCGCAGCACCAGGTACGCGGCGGGCTTCTCGCCGCGCGGCGGCGCCCAGCCGAGGACGACCCCGGCCGCCCCGGCGCTCTTCACCCTCACCCTCGTGGCGCAGCGAGGCGCCGACGCATGCTCGGCAATGTGCCATTTCCACCAGGCGACTGCCAGATAGCCGGAATCAGGTGAGGACTGTGGGCGATGCAATCCTGACTTTGTAGTCAACTGCACGAGGTTGTACGGTGCCCGCCATGACCGTTGCGACCGACTCCCCGTTCACGGCCGAAGAGCTCGAGCCCACCCTGCGCCCGCTGCACGAGGCGTCACTGCTGCCCGCACGCGCCTACACGGACGAATCCGTCGCCGCGTCGGAGGCCCAGCAACTTCTTCCTCGGCGGCTGGATGTGCGTCGGCCACGTGTCCACCTTCGCGGGGCGCGGCGACTTCCTGACGGCCGGGATCTCGGGCGAGAGCTGCTGTCTCGTCGAAGACCGCGGCTTCTACAACGTCTGCCGCCACCGCGGCGCGCGGCTCGTCACCGAGCGCGAGGGCACGAGCGCCGCCTCCAGTGCCCCTACCACGCGTGGAGCTACGGGTTCGACGGCTCGCTCCAGAACGCCCCGCACACCGACGAGCTGGAGGACTTCGACCCGGCCTGCAACGGCCTGCGGCAGATCCGCACGGAGACGCTCGGAGGCCTCGTCTTCGCCGACGCGTCCGGCAAGGCGCCGCGGCTGCCGACCACGTGGGCGACGCTCGCCGAGCACCTGGCGGCCTACCGCAACGCCGATCTGAAGCGTGCCGCCGGATCGACTACGACGTCGAGGCGAACTGGAAGGCCGTCGTCGAGAACTACTCCGAGTGCCTGCACTGCCCCGGCGTGCACCCGGAGCTCAACGGCTCAGCAACTACATGACCGGGCAACGACTACGAGGGCGCGGGCGCCTGGTGCGGCGGATCGATGACGCTCAACGCGGGCGCCGAGACGATGACCACCAACGACGGCAACCTCGACCCGTCCGGTGATCGAGGGAGTCGATCCACGCAAGGTCCTCTACTTCGCGATGTTCCCGAACTGCCTCGTCTCGCTGCACCCCGACTACGTGATGCTGCACACGCTGTGGCCGCGCGGGGCCGGCCGCACCGAGGTCGTATGCGAGTGGTTTTCGAGCCCGAGACGATGGAGCGCGAGGACTTCGACTCCAAGGACGCGGTCGAGTTCTGGGACCTCGTCAACCGGCAGGACTGGGAGGTATGCGAGCTCGCGCAGCTCGGCCTCGGCTCGGCCGGCTACACGGCCGGCCGCTTCACGCAGGTCGAGGGCACGGTGCACGCCTTCGACCGCATGGTCGCGGAGGGCTACCTGCGGTGACCGTCAGACCCGAACGATCGTGGGGTTTGGCATGAGCCGCGAGCGGATCCTCGACGCGGCGATCAACCGGATCGCCGCCGACGGGATCGACGACGTGCGGATCGCCCGCATCGCGATGGACGCGGGCGTCTCCACCGCGCTCGTCCACTACCACTTCGCGACCCGCGAGGCGCTGCTGGCCGAGGCGCTGGAGCACTCGTTCGAACGCGCCGGGCAGAACCGCCAGGGCGACTCCGGCGAGAGCCTGCGCGACATGATCGACCAGTGCCTGCCGCTGCCCGGCGAGCAGGAGCGCGACTGGGTGCTGTGGGTCGAGCTGTGGCTGCGCGCCGTCCGCCACCCCGAGCTACGCCCGACCGCCGCCCGGCTCTACGCGCGCATGCACGAATGGTTCTCCGAGGCGATCGGGACGCGATGGCGAACGGCGGCCTCGAACCCGGTGACCCCGGCGCGGTCGCGGACCGCGTGCTGGCGCTGATCGACGGCTTCGGCATCCGCGCACTGCTCGTCGACCCGGCGATGCCGCTCGAGCGCGCGCGCCAGGAGGTCTGGGCGGCCCTTGCGTCCGTGCGGACCCCCCAGCAGATCCAGCGCGAGGTCGGCATCACCTTCCTCTACGTCACGCACGACCAGGAGGAGGCGCTCGCCATGTCGGACCGGATCGCGGTCATGGACGGCGGCGTGGTCGAGCAGTGCGGCACGCCGGAGGAGGTCTACGAGCGGCCGACGAAGCCCTTCGTGGCCGGCTTCATCGGGATCTCGAACCTGATGGAGGGGAGCGTCGATGCCGGCGCGGTGCGGCTCGCCAACGGCGCCGGTGCGCCGGCACGCGTGCCCGACGACGTCGCCGACGGCACGGCCGTGCAGCTCTCGGTGCGCCCCGAGAAGATCGTGCTCGACGAGCTCACCGACGGCATGGTCCGGATCCCCGGCACCGTCGCCGAGCGGGTCTACGTCGGGACCGCCACGCAGGTGATCGTCGAGCTGAAGGGCGGGGCGAGGATCGTGGCGCTCGAGCAGAACATCGAGCGCGCGCGGTCGGACGACCGCTGGGAGATCGGGCACGACGTCACCGTCGGCTGGCTGCCCGAGCACTCCCTTGTCTTGCGTTGATCAGCGCGCGGAAGCCGAAGAAGTAGTCGGCGCCGGAGTAGACGGTGACCACCACCGTCACGTAGACGAGCGCGTCGACCCAGGCGGGCGAGCCCTCCACGGCGATCAGCGCCAGCACCATGGCGATCTGCAGCACGGTCTTGACCTTCCCCCACGACCCCGCGGCGATCACGTGGCCCTGCTCGATCGCCAGCTGGCGCAGGCCCGTGACCGCGAATTCGCGCGCGATGATCACCATCGCCACCCAGGCCTGCAGGCGGTCGAGCGCGACGAGCGACACGAGCGCGCTCGTCACGAGCAGCTTGTCGGCCAGCGGGTCCATCAGCTTGCCGAAGTTGGACTCGCTCTTGTGGCGCCGCGCGAGCCAGCCGTCGAGCGCATCGGTGAGGCTCGCGAGGATGAACACGCCGGCCGCCAGCGCGTCGCTCGAGAACTCCGACAGCAGCGCGGCGACCAGTACCGGGATCAGCAGGATCCGGAAGACCGTCAGGACGTTCGGGACGTTCAGCTCGAACAACTGCGCCGCAGGCTATTGCAGCGCTCATGCTCTGATCGTCGCGATTCCTCGACGATCGGATCGCCGTTCGGCACCGCTTGGCGACTTTACGGCGCATATCGCCGTAAACGCGCCAGGGACCGCCGGCGAGGCCGACCTCGCCGCCCCCTCACCCAGCCGCAGTTGACGTTTCCGCAGTGACGCCGACGCTGGCCACAACCACGAGCGCGATCGCCAGCCACTCGCGCAGCGCCAGCGCCTGCCCGAGCACGACCAGCCCGGCGACCGCCGCCACGGCCGGCTCGAGCGACATCAGGACCCCGAACACGCGCGCGGGCAGGCGCCGCAGCGCCTCCAGCTCGAACGAGTACGGGATCACCGAGGAGGCGAGGGCGACCACGACGCCCGCCGCCAGCAGCTCCGGTTCCAGCAGATCCGCATCGAGCCCGAAGGGCAGCGTGACGAGCGCTCCGAACACCATCGCGATCGCGAGACCGGACCCGCCCGGGAACACGGCGCCGACCCGCACCGACAGCAGGATGTAGCCCGCCCACAGCCCGCCCGCGGCGAGCGCGAAGGCGACCCCCACGGCGTCCAGTGAGCCGCCCGGGTCGGCGAGCAGCACGATCCCGGCCGCCGCCAGCGCCACCCACAGCAGGTCGAGCGGGCGGCGCGAGCCCGCGACGGCGACGGCAAGCGGGCCCCAGAACTCGATCGTCACCGCGATCCCCAGCGGGATCCGGTCCATCGCCTCGTAGATGCAGAGGTTCATCAGGCCGAGCGTGATCCCGAACAGCCCGGCCAGCCGGATGTCCTGGGCCGGGTGCCTGCGCGGTCGCCAGATCGCCAGCAGCACCGCGGCGGCGATGGTGAGCCGCAGGAACGCGGCCCCCGCGGGGCCGAGCTCGTCGAACAGCGTGACGGCGAACCCGGCCCCGAACTGCAGCGACGTGACGGCGGCGACGACGAGGGCGACGCCGCGCGCCCTCTCGCTCATCTTCGCCCGGTCACCACCGTTCGCCTGTACTCCGGGTCGCTGCGGATCTGCTTCTCGGTGAACCGCATCGGCAGCCACTGCTCTTGCGAGTACAGCCGCGTCTGGTCGGCGTAGTGCGTCGAGCGCGGGTTCTCCGACTGCGAGTACGACAGGACCGCCTCGCCGCGCGGCACACCACTCGCGTCGAACGCCGCCGTCATGATGAACGAGGCGCCGGTGCGCGGGTCGTAGCGCCCTTGCGCGTCGCGGTCCGTCGTGACGATGTTGAAGCAGCCCTCGCCCTCGCTGCAGCCGTGGATCGGGATCCGCTCGCTGCCACGCGGCTCGGCCTGCAGGTCGCCCAGCGGCACGTCGAGCGCGATGCCCTTGCCCCGCAGGTCCTCGACCGCGCCGGTGAGCGCCGTCAGGACCCTCGGGTCGGCGCCGTCGATCGCGCGCGGCGTGTTGACCGGGTCGTTCGGGTCGTAGGCGACGGTCCAGGGCACGCCCGCGCCCTGCAGCCGCGACCAGTACTCGCGCCACAGCACGGCGCCGCGCGAGCCGACGTCGGCGCGCGTGTCCCACGCGGCCAGCACCGTGCACGCCTCGGCGAGATCGGCGCGCCCGCTCGCCTGGCAGGCGGAGACGGTCGTGTCGCGCGCCAGCTCGGCGCTGAGGTTGCGGTTGCCGAACATCACCTGCTGCAGCGTGTCGAGCGTGAAGCCCGCCGGTCCGAGGCCGTCCGTGCCGGCCAGGCGCTGCTCGGCCAGCGTCAGGCCGAGTCGGGTGCGCAGCAGCCGCGGAGTCGCCTCGGCGCCGATGATGCGCGGGAAGCCGCCGATCCGGAAGCGCGCGCTCGGCAGCCAGTAGGAGTCGTTGGAGTTCTCCACGTAGTCCGTGCGGGTCGCGCGCGGCAGACCGCGCGGGCCGATGATGCCGTCGGCGACCGCGTCGCGGTCGTTCTTCCAGCGGCAGCGCGAGCGCGAGCCGTCGAGCAGCACGACGCCCTGCGAGAGCAGGATCGGCGCGATCGCGTTGCCCGAGGAGCAGCGCGACTGCAGGTCGGCGTCGACGTTCGGCACCACCGACTCGTCGGCGTAGTAGGCGTTGCCGGCCGAGTCGGCGGCGATCGTGTTCGTCCACGGGTTGCCCTGCACGCGGCGGTTCGCGCGCTCGAGGTCGCGGACGGACTGTGCACGGTCGTACTGCTCCCACTGGTTGACGAGCCGGAAGTTGCCGGCGTTGGCGTCGGCGAGCGCGTACGCGTGCTCGCTCGTCCAGGTCAGGCCGGCCAAGTCGAACGAGAACACCGGCCCCCAGCGCGTCTCGTAGAACGTGTGCCGTCGGGTGCCGCCGCCGCGCACCCGCACGCGCACCGTCCGCTTGCGCATCTTCACGTTGCGCCCGTCGACCACGTACTCGGTCGGGCGGCCGTTGCGCAGATCGAGCTCGTACGGGGTGAAGCGCCGGGCGGTGGAGACGGTGTGGCTCCAGGCGACCCCGCGCGTGAAGCCGAGGTTGACCACCGGCACCCCCTGGAGCGAGGCGCCGATCACGTTCAGCTTGCCCGGGATCGTCAGGTGCACCTCGTACCAGCGCTCCGAGCCCTGCCACGGGAAGTGCGTGTTGCTGAGCACCAGCGCGCGCTCGCCGCTGGCGCCGTCGCGGCCGATGCCCAGGGCGTTGGAGCCCAGCGAGTCGGCGCCGAAACGGCGGTTGAAGGCTTGAGGATCGGCGGTGCGGGCGGCGCTCGCGCCCCCGCTCGGCGGCCGCGCCGCGACGATCTCCTCGAGGAAGTTGCCCGAGCTCGCGCGCAGGCCGAGCTGGTAGAAGCGCCGGTACATGTCGAGCGCCGTGATCGGGCGCACCCAGTGCCTGCCGCGGCACGTGGGATCGGGCAGCCTGTCGCGCCCGGTGCGGCGCAGGTAGGCGTTGTAGCCCGCGGCGAAGCCCTTCACCGTGTCACGGACGATCTTCGACGGCCCGTGCGGAGCGCGCCGCCGGACCAGCTTCTGCACGGTCCCGGCGTCCTTGATCCGCTGGTAGTAGAAGTCGCTCTCGAGGTTGCCGTCCTGTGGCCCGAAGTAGCGCGAGCGCTGCGCGTTGACGGTGACCACGATGTCGGCCAGCTCGCACAGCTGGTCCTGCGCGTACGCGTAGCCGTAGCCGAAGCCCAGCGACCCGTAGTCGTTCGCCTTCACATGGGCCCAGCCGCCCGTGGTGCGCCGCAGCTCGGCGCGGTAGTTCTTCCTGGCGGCGTCGGCGACCGCGGGGGCGGCGAGCACGATCAGCGCCGCGGCTCCCGCAAGGATTCTCCTCCCCATCGAGCGAACCCTATGTGCTCATGCCCGCTGCCGACGCCGCTTACAGGCCCTTTACGCCCGGTTCAGCCACCCTTGGAAGGGTGAGGTCGTGACCCGGATCGCCATCCTCGATCCCCAGCCCGCGGTCCGGGCCGGCCTCACGATCCTGTTGCGCGCGGAGCCCGGCCTCGTCCCCGTCGGGAGCGCCGCCGGCGCCGAGGACGGGTTCGAGCTCGTCGACCGGTTGCGCCCGGCCGTCGTGCTGCTCGAGCACCGGCTGGTGGACGGCGACGGGCTGGCGCTGTGCCGGCGGATAAAGGCGCTGCCGCACGGCCCGCGCGTGATCATCTACACGGCGCAGATCGACGCGCTGATGGCGCGTGTGGCCGGCGCCGACGGCCTGGTCCACAAGACGGCCGAGCCCGCCGAGCTGTTCGAGGCGATCCGCGTCGTCGCGCGCGGCGGCTCCTCGCTCCCGCCGCTGGACCGGGAGCATCTCGACGACGCCGCCCACCGGATCGACCCCGAGGACCTGGCGCTGCTGGCCATGCTGGTCGACGGCACATCGGCCGGCGACGTCGCCGAGACCCTGCGGCTCGACCGCCGCAAGGTCGGCCGTCGCATCGAGCGCATGCTCGGCCGGCTGCGGGCCGGCACGCCCGCCGCCGCCTAGCGGCCGCGGCACGCCGAGCCGCCAAGCCCTCGATCGAGGGGTCGTCGTACTATCAGCCGCCATGCCTCTCGTCCCCATGGTCATCGAGCGCACGGCCCGTGGCGAGCGCGAGTTCGACATCTACTCGCGGCTGCTCAACGAGCGCATCGTCTTCCTCGGCAGCCCGGTCGACGACCAGGTGGCCAACCTGATCGTCGCCCAGCTCCTGCACCTCGAGTCGCAGGACCCGGACAAGGACATCTCGATCTACATCAACACGCCGGGCGGCCAGATCTACGCCGGCCTGGCGATCTACGACACGATGCAGTTCATCAAGCCCGACGTGGCGACGATGTGCGTCGGCATCGCGATGTCGATGGGCTCGCTGCTGCTGGCCGGCGGGGCGAAGGGCAAGCGGATGTCGCTGCCCAACTCGCGCATCCTCATCCACCAGCCGTCAGCCGGCTTCGAGGGCCAGTCGACGGACATCGAGATCCACGCGGCCGAGATCCTCAAGACGCGCAAGCGGGTCGACGAGATCTACGCCAGGCACACCGAGCAGGCGGAGGAGCAGGTGCACCGCGACATGGAGCGCGACCGCTTCTTCACCGCCGACCAGGCTGCGGAGTACGGCCTCATCGACCGCGTGATCAGAGAGCACTGAGCACTTCGTGCTCGATCGAGCCGAGGCGCTCGATCTCGACCCGCACGACATCGCCGGGTTCGAGGTAGCGCGGCGGCTTGAAGGCCTTGCCGACGCCGTCGGGCGTGCCCGTGAGGATCAGGTCGCCCGGCTCGAGCGTGCAGGTCTCGGCGATGAAGTCGACGAGCTGCTGCGGGCCGAAGATGAGGTCGGCGGTGGTCGCGTCCTGGCGCTGCTCGCCGTTGACCCATGAGCCGATGCGCAGCCCGACGGCATCGGGGAGCTCGTCGACGGTGGTGATCCAGGGGCCCCACGGGCACGAGCTGTCGAAGCCCTTGGCGCGCGTCCACTGCTCCTCGGCGTCCTGCAGGTCGCGGGCGCTGACGTCGTCGGCGACCGCCCAGCCGCCGATCCGGCCGCCCTCGCCGATCACGACCGCCAGCTCCGCCTCGTAGTCGAGCTCCCGCACCACGGCGGGGCGGCGGACCGGCCCGGCCGGCGGCACGCTCGAGGTCGGCAGCTTCATGAAGACCAGCGGGGCCTTGGGCAGCACGTTGCCCAGCTCGGCGGCGTGCGCGGCGTAGTTGCGGCCGATCCCGAAGATCGCGCGCGGGCGGGGGACGGGCGCAAGCAGGGTCACCTCGGCGAGGGCGAACGCGGCGCCCGCCGCCGGCGAGCGGTCGCCCGATGCCAGGCGGTCCCGGACCGTGCCGGCGTCGAAGCTCACGACCTCCTCGCCGCGGATCTCGCCCGCACGCGCCTCGCCGCCGCCCGGAGGGATGAAGGTGACCAGTCGCACGGTGAGGGCTGGACCCTAGACGGATTGCCGATTTGAGGTCCTGCGGGGAGCGTCGACAATGGCCGCCGTGGACACGAGCGCGATCCAGGCGGCGGCTGCCGCGACGACGGCGACGTACCGCTCCTTCGCCGACGCCACCCGCTCGGTGCTGGACCTGCTCGAGCGCCATCTGCCCGACTCGGTGCTCTTCCTCGCGCATCTCGACCGGGCGCAGTTCATCCATCGCATCGTCGACGCCCGCAACGGGGCGGGCGTCGGGCTGCGGTCGAACCTGGCGATCCCGCTCGGCGACGCCTTCTGCTCGCACATGGCGGAGGACCGCGCGCCGCGGCTGTGCAACGAGGTCGGCCGCCACCCGGTCTACTCGACGCTGCCGATGCAGGAGCGCGTCGGCGCGCGCGCCTACCTGGGCGTGCCGCTCGAGCTGTCCGACGGCACGCGGGTCGGCGCGCTGGGCGCGCTGCGGTACTCGGGCGCCTTCACGGACGCCGACGAGCAGCTCTTCCTGATGCTCGCGCGCGTGCTCGCCTCCGAGCTCGAGCGCGAGAGCAACGAACGCGACCTGCGGCGCTTCAACGACATGCTGCGCGATCAGGCGCGAGGGATGGGCGCGGTCGGGCGTGTGGCGCGAGCGCTGGCAGCGGCCGACGACGCGCGCACCGCGGTCTGCGAGGCGGCCTGCGAGGTCGCCGGCGCGCCGGTCGCGTTCCTGCTCGAGCCCGCCGGCCGCGACTTCGTCTCGACCGCCATGGCGGGCGTGGAGATCGCGCCGGTGACGATCCAGCCGCGCGGCGAGGCGTCGTCCGGCGCCGGCCGCGCGTTCACGTCGAAGGAGACCTACTTCGTCGCCGACGCGCGGACGCATCCCGCCCTGGCGGCGCCGCTGGTCGAGGCCACCGGCGCGCGCTCGGCGGTGTTCGAGCCGGTGCTGCGCGACGGCCAGGTGGCCGGCGTGCTGATCGTGATCTGGCAGGCGTCGCTGGAGGCGCTCCAGGATGCGTCGGCCGGCGTCCTGCGCCTGCTGGCGGCGCAGGCCGCGGTGGCGATCGAGCATGCGGCCCTGCGCAACCGGATGGGGGCGCTGGCGCTGACCGACGGGCTCACGGGGCTGGCGACGCGCCGCGTCTGGGACGAGGAGCTGCCGCGCGAGCTGGCGCGCGCCCGCCGCGGCGACTCGCCGCTGGCGGTCGCGGTCCTCGACCTCGACCACATGAGCGCGTTCAACATGCTGCGAGGGGAGCGCGAGGGCGACCGGCTGCTCAAGGAGACCGCCGCGCGCTGGCGCGGCGAGCTGCGCGAGGTCGACCTGCTGGCGCGCCTGGAGGGCACGGAGTTCGGCGTGCTGCTGCCGGGCTGCGGGCTGGGCGAGGCGGTCGAGGTGCTCGACCGGGTGCGCGCGGCGACGCCGCGCGGGCAGACCGCGTCGGCCGGCGTGGCGCGCTGGGACGGCGAGGAGCCGGCCGAGCTGCTGGTCGCCCGCTGCGAGGACGCGCTCGCGGCGGCCAAGGAGACCGGCCGCAACGTGACGATCGCGGCCGACTGACGCGACTCGTAGAGTGGCGGCGTGGTCATCGCCGCTCCGCAGGTGCTGTTGCCCGGAGGGCTGGTCGCGGATGCGACGGTCGCGGTCGCCGGCGGGCGGATCGTCGCTGCGAACGAGCGGCCCGACGTGGTCCTGCCCGAGGGCGTGCTGGCGCCCGGCCTGATCGACCTCCAGGTCAACGGCTGCTTCGGGATCGACTTCGCCCGCGACGAGGACTGGTCCACCGCGGTCCGGCGGCTGCCGGAGACGGGCGTGACCGCGTTCCTGCCGACGCTGATCACCGCGCCGCTCGAGGACCTGGTGGCGGTGCTGCGCCACGTCCCCACCTCGTTGCCGGGCGCCCGGATCCTCGGCGTGCACGTCGAGGGGCCGTTCCTCGCCGAGGCGCGGCACGGCGCGCACGACGCGTCGCTGTTCTGCGATCCGACGCCGGAGCGGGTCGAGGCACTGCTGGAGCCCGGCACGATGGCCCTGCTGACCCTGGCGGCCGAGCGGCGGGGGGCGCCGGCCGCGATCGCGCGACTCGCCCGCGAGGGCGTGCTGGTCAGCGTCGGCCACAGCGACGCCGTGGCGGCGGAGGTGGCCGTGGCGATCGAGGCGGGGGCGCGGATGGTCACGCACGTCTTCAACGCTCAACGCGGGATCCATCACCGCGAGCCGGGCGTCGCGGGCATGGCGCTGGCCGATTCGCGCTTGGCGTGCGGGCTGATCCTCGACGGCCATCACGTGGTCGACGCCGTCGCCCGTCTGGCGTTCGCCGCCGCGGGCGGACGGATCGCCCTGGTCACGGACGCGATCGACGCCGTGGGGATGGAGCCGGGGCTCTACGAGGTGGGCGGGGAGCCGGTGATCGTGCGCGAGGGCGAGCCGCCGCGGCGGCCGGACGGCACGCTGGCCGGCGCGAACCTACGGCTCGATGACGCCGTCGCCCGAGCGGTGGCGATCGGGGTGCCGCCGGCGGTCGCGATCGAGGCGGCGAGCCGGGTGCCGGCCGACCTGCTCGGCCGCAGCGACCTCGGGCGGATCGAGCCGGGCGCGGTGGCCGACCTCGTGTGGCTCGACGATGGGTTCCGCGCGCGGGCCACGTGGGTCGGCGGCGAGCTGGTCCACGACGAGCTGGGCGTGGCCGCGTGACGACTCGCATGCGCGCCGAGATCCTCGAGCAGCCGGCCGCGGTGGCTGCGACGCTCGATGCGCTGCTGCCGCTGGCGGACGAGATCTCGCGGCTGGGCGCGGGGATGCGGCAGGTGCTCTTCATCGCGCGCGGGTCGTCCGACAACGCCGCCGTGTACGGCCAGTACCTGTGCAGCGTGCGCAGCGGCCGGCTGGGCGTCCTGGCCTCGCCGTCGCTGGCCACCGCCTACCGGGCGCAGGTCGATCTCGACGGCGTGCTGGCGGTCGCCGTCTCGCAGTCCGGGCGGACCGAGGAGATCGTCGCCACGCAGGCGTGGGCGCGGGCGTGCGGCGCGCGGACGGTGGCGATCACGAACGCCGACGGCTCGCCGCTGGCCGCGCAGTCCGATCTCGCGTTGGTCACACGGGCGGGCGAGGAGCTCGCGGTGCCGGCCACCAAGACGTTCACCACCCAGCTCGCGGCTCTGGCCGTGCTGGGGCTGGCGCTGGGCGGCGACCGGGCAGGGCTGGACGCGCTGCGCGCGGTGCCGGAGTGCCTGTCACGCGCCCTGGAGGCGGCGGACGCGGCGGAGGCGCTCGCCGAGCGGCTCACGTACGTGCAGCGACTGGTGGTGTCGGCGCGCGGATACGCGTACGCGGTCGCCCGCGAGCTGGCGCTGAAGCTCGAGGAGGCCTGCTACGTCACGGCGCTCGGGCTGTCGTACGCCGACCTCGAGCACGGCCCGATCGCAGTCGTCGACGCCGACACCCCGGCACTGCTCGATCGCGGCCGCCCACGACCCGGCCGTGCTCGCACGGGATGGCGGCCCTCGCGCGGCGTTGCCGTGAGGACGGCGGGCACGTCTACGGCATCGGCGGCGACGACGCCTTCGCCGCCGCCTGCCACGCCGTGCTGCCCGAGGTGGCGCTGCCGGCGTGGCTGTCGCCCTTGACCCTGGTGGTGCCCGGGCAGCTGCTGGTCGAGGCGCTGTCACGCGCGAAGGGCATCGACCCGGACATGCCGCGCGGCCTGCGCAAGGTCACGCAGACGTCGGGATAAGGCTCGAACTGCGGCATTGAGGGAGGCGGCGCGGCCTGCCGTTCAGTTCGTCACTCTCGACGACGCGACGCGATTGAGTGTGACGTTTCGCACCTCCACCTCCCCACCCAGCGCAGTTGACGTTCGCCGTTCAGATGCTCTCGACCGGGATCCGTTCGGCCTGCATGATCGGCCGGCCCTCGTCGTCGAACCACGCCTCGCGCGGGCGGTCGTAGTAGAGCTCGACGCCGTTGCCGTCCGGGTCCTCGAGGTAGACCGAGACCGTGGCGGCGTGGTCCGTGCCGTGGTCGATCGCGTAGCCATGGTCGAGCAGCCGCCGGATCGCGGCGGAGAGCTCGTGGCGGTCGGGGTACACGAACGCCACGTGGTAGAGCCCCGTGTGGCCGGGCGGAGGCGGCTCCCCGCCCGCGCTCTCCCATGTGTTCAGTCCGATGTGATGGTGGTAGTCGCCCGCCGCGAGGAACGCGGCCTCGAGGCCCAGGGGACGACCGTCGGCGATCAGGTTGAAGCCCAGACCGTCGCGATAGAAGGCGATCGAGCGGTCGAGGTCGGCGACGCGGAGATGGACGTGTCCGACGCGGACGGCGGGATGGATGGAGGTCATGAGCGGAAGTCTGCAACCCGGCGGACGCCGCGGTCATCGGGGGGTTCACCTATCCGCGAGAATCGGCGCGATGCTGGTCGGCCGCACACGAGAGCGCGAGGCACTCGACGATGTGCTCGCGCGGCTCGCGGCCGGGACCGGCGGCCTCGTGGTCGCCGTCGAGGGAGAGCCGGGGATCGGCAAGTCGCGGCTGCTTGCCGAGCTGGCCGAGCGGGCGGCGCCGGACTGCCTGGTGCTCGGCGCCGCGGCGTCGGAGTTCGAGGACGATCTGCCGTACGCGATCTGGACCGAGGCGCTCGACGCGCACCTGCGGGAACTCGACGACCGCCGCCGCACACGGCTGGGGATCGAAGACCCGGCCGCGCTGGCGCCGGTCCTGCCCGCGCTCGGCGGTCCGGACGGCGGCGCCGACCGCCACCGCCTGCACCGCGCCCTCCGCGACCTGCTCGAGCGGCTCGCCGCCCCGCGCCCGCTGGTGCTCTGGCTCGACGACCTCCACTGGGCGGATCCCGGCTCGCTCGACGCGCTGGCCGCGCTCGTGCACCGGCCGGCCGCCGGCGCCGTGCTGCTGGCGGTGGCGGCCCGTGAGGGACAGCTGCCCCAGCCGGTCGCCACCGCGCTCGCCGCGGCGACGCGCCAGGACCGCGTGACCCGTCTGGTCCTCGCCCCGCTCGACGAGGCCGAGGCGGCGGAGCTCGTCGGCGGCGACGTGGCCGCGATCTACGCCGCGAGCGGCGGCAACCCGTTCTATCTCGAGCAACTCGCACGTTCCCGCGGGAACGCCGGACCCGTCCCGCCGCGAACGTTCCCGCGGGAACGCCGGACTCCTCCGGCCAACGAGCGTTCCCGCGGAGACGCCGGACCGGTCGCTCCGGCCGTGGAACGCGGGACCGCCGACCCCGCGCCGTCGGCCGACGAACGTTCCCGCGGGAACGCCGGCGCGGTCGAGGCGGCCGTGCCCGAGGCCGTCGCGCTCGCGCTCGCGGCGGAGCTGGCGGACCTCGCGGCGCAGACGCGGCGCGTGCTCGAGGCCGCCGCGGTCGTGGGCGACCCGTTCGACCCGGCGCTCGCGGCCGAGGTCGCCGAGCTGCCCGAGGCGGAGGCGCTGGCGGGGCTCGACGACCTGCTCGCCCGCACGCTCGTGCGCCCGGCGAGCGCCGCCCGGCGGTTCGCGTTCCGGCACCCGGTCGTGCGCCATGCCGTCTACCAGGGCGCTCCCGGCGGCTGGCGGCTCGCCGCGCACGCCCGCGCGGCGGCGGCGCTCGAGCGCCGCGGCGCGGGGATCGTGGCTCGGGCGCACCACGTCGAGCACGCGGCCGACCTGGGCGACGCGGCGGCCGCCGACGTGCTTCTGAAGGCGGCGCGCGAGCTCCAGGGACCGGCGCCCGCCTCGGCGGCGCGCTTCCACGCCGCCGCGCTGCGTCTCGTACCGGGCGGCGACGCCCACCGACCCCGGCGCGCCGCGATCCAGATCGCGCTCGCGGAGGCGCAGAGCGCGGCGGGCCGCGCGGACGCCGCTCGCGCGACGCTGCTCGACGCGCTCGCGCAGGCGCGCGACCCGGCGGAGCGGCAGGCGCTGACCGTGCGCGTTGCCAACGCCGAGTTCTGGCTCGGCCACAGCGATGAGGCCCTCCAGCGCCTCTACGTGGCGCTGGGCGATCTCCCGGCTGAGCCGTCCGACGACCGCGTCCGGCTCCACAACTCGCTCGGGCTCACCGTCGATGCTCGGCTGCGACTACGACGAGGCGCGCGCGCAGGCCAGCGACTCGCTCGCCGATGCCGTCGCGCTGGGCGACCCCGTGCTCCAGGCGGCCGCGCTGGGGCTCGACGCCTTCGCGCTCGCCGCGAGCCGGCCGGGACCGGACGCCGCGGCGGCGCTCGAGCGCGCGACGGAGGCGTTCGGACGGCTCGCCGAACCCGATCTCATGCGCCGGCTCCCGGGCCTCTGGATGCTCGCGTGGTCGGAGAGCGCGCTCGGGCGATTCGAGACCGCGCTCGAGCTGCTGCGCCGGGCCGGACGGATGGCGGGCGCCAGCGGCCGCGAGCTGGTGCTCGTGCTGGTGAGCCTGGGGTCGGTGCGGCCACTGCGCGAGCTCGGCCGGCTGGCCGAGGCGGTGGCCATCGGCGAGGAGGCGGTAGATCGCGCGCGCCTGTCCGGCGCGCCGCAGCAACTCGTGGCCGCGTACAGCGCGCTGTCGACCGCGCGGCTTGCGGCGGGCGACGTGAGCGCCGCCCTGCGCGAGGCCGAGGACGCAGCCGCGATCGACGCGCCGCCCGGCGATTTCCATCGCGCCGCCCAGCCGGGCTGGTGCCTCGGCGCCGCGCTGACCGCGGCCGGCAACGCGGAGCGCGGGGCGGCCGCGATGCTGGAGGCGTTCGGCGGCGCGGCGATGCCGCGCGTGATCCCGGCCGAGCGTCCGGCCGCCGCCGCCGACCTCGTCGAGGCGCAGCTCGCCGCCGGCGAGCTGGCGGCGGCGAACGAGACGCTCCGCTACGGCGTGGCGGCCGCCGGCGAGGCGGGCACGGCGTGGGCGGCGGCGACGATCGCGCGCGCCCGCGCCGCGGTCCTGCTCGCCGAGGGGCGGGCGGATGAGGCCGCGGCGGCAGCGGCCGACGAGACCGTGGCATCGGGAGAACCGGCAGGCCGGGCGATCGAGCCGGTGCACCGTTGGCCGCCGCCCTCGCCCTACTCGCTCATGGCCGGGCGCTCGCGGCGACCGGCGATCGCGCGGCGGCGATCGCGGCGTTGAGCGACGCGGAGGCGATGCTCGACGGCTTCGGCGCGCTGCGGCGTCGCGACGAGGCCGTGCGCGAGTTGCGCAAGCTGGGCCATCGCGTCGTGCGCGCGGCGCGTGACGGGACCGACGGGCCGCTCGGGGCGCTCACCGCGCGCGAGCGGGAGATCGCGCTGCTCGTGGCCGGCGGGCGCACCAACCGTGAGGTTGCCGAGCAGCTCGTGCTCAGCGCCAAGACGATCGAGGCGCACCTGCGCAACATCTACGCCAAGCTCGGCGTCCGGTCGCGCGTCGAGCTCGCGCGCGAGGCGGAGCGGGCGTCGGTTAGGTGATCTCCTCGATGGCAGGCGGAGCCGGCGCCCGCATGCTGCCGGCATGCACACGATCATCTCCCCTCTCCGCATCCTCCTCGCCGGCCTCGCGATCATCGCGGCGGTCGTGATCGCCCAGCCGAGCGAGGCCTCCCACTACGGCCCGAAGGACTTCACCCTGACGGGCCAGACGCTCGCGAACGAGCAGATCGACGTCGGCAAGCCCGGGCCCAGCCTCGGCGACATGAACGTCATCACCGAGGACGTCTACATGAACGGCAAGCGCGTCGGCACCAGCGACATCTCCTGCACGGTGGTGCGGATCCAGATGCCGAAGTTCGCCGTCCAGTGCTTCAACACCACGACGCTGCCCGGCGGCCAGATCACGGCGCAGGGCGTCGTCACCTCGGACGAGATCGAGAAGGTCCCGTTCTTCCAGGCGGTCACCGGCGGCACCGGCGCCTACAAGGGCGTGACCGGCGAGCTGAAGGTCGACGAGGCCGGCGACAAGCCGGCGGAGCTGACCTTCGACCTCAGCCGCTGACCGCGCGCGAGAGCAGCGCGTTCGCCCGCTCGAGCTGATCGACGGTCGACCTGGCCACCGACGGAGCGCCCACTTCGCGATTGACCCTGGCGTTGATCGCGGAGTGGGCCTCGCCGGTGGCGTTCGGCCGGTTGGGCTCTAAGGACGCGCTCAGGACGGAATATCGTGTCGCGGGTGATCCACGTCACCCACTTCTCCGACCCCGGCTGCCCGTGGGCATGGTCGAACGGCCCCGCCTTCGCCGTGCTGCAGTGGCGTTACGGCGCCCAGCTCGAGTGGCGGCACGTCATGATCGGGCTCGGCGAGACCGCCGAGCACTACCGCCGGCGCGGGACGACGGGCGAGTCGCAGGCGCGCAACTTCCGCAACTTCCGCCGCCTCGGGATGCCGTTCGCCACCACGCCGCGCGAGCGCCCGCACGCCACGTGGCCGATGTGCCGCGTCGTCGTCGCGACGCGCCGGCTCGCCCCGGAGCGCGAGTGGGCGGTGTTCCGCGCGCTCCAGTTCGCCCAGTTCACGAGCACGCTGACGCTCGACGAGCCCGCCGGCATCGAGCAGGCCCTGGCGTGGCTGCCGGGCATCGACGCGGCCGCGCTGCTGGCCGCCGCCGCCGAGCCCGAGACCGAGGAGCTGTTCGCCGCCGACCGGGCGCTCGCCCGCTCCGCACAGGGCGGGCCGACCGAGTTCCAGGGCCGCTCGGCGACCACGCCGGAGGGCGAGATCCGCTTCACGGCGCCGAGCCTCGTGCTGACGGCCGAGGACGGCCGCAGCCTGGAGGTCGGCGGCTTCCAGCCGCTCGAGGCCTACGACGTCGCGATCGCCAACCTCGACCGCACGCTGGAACGGCGCCCGCCAGGCGAGGACGCGACTCAGGTGCTCGCCGCGTTCCCCGACGGGCTCACCACCGCCGAGGTGGCCGCCGTGATGGCGCCGCACCTCCGCCCGCCGGATCGCGACGCCGCCGAGGACGCGCTGATCGCGGCGGTGGCAGCGGGCGCCGGCGAGCGGCGTCCGTTCGGGAATGACGCGCTGTGGACGCCCGTCGCGGGCGCTGCGGCGATGGCTGCCTGACGGAACGGGCGAACGTCAACTGCTTGCTGGGTAGGGAAGCACCGCGGCATGTTTCGTGAATCTCGGCGAGCGCGCCTGCGCGAGATGCACGAAATGGTCCGCCTGGGATCAAAACGTGCATCTCGGTGCCGCCGTTGCACCGAGATGCACATAACTCCCCGCCCGGAGGAAGAACGTGAATCCGGGCGCCGACGATCGCGCCGCTTCGCACGTTCTTCCCCGCGCAGCGGCCCAACTCGCCGCCACCCTACCCAGCAAGCAGTTGACGTCCGCCAAGCCCGCCCCGCGCCTCGGCTCCCGCACCCAGCTTGCACGTGGCGCTCGGCGGCGAGCCGTAGGGGTACGGGAAACCCGACCCCGCAGGTGAGTTCCCCTCCCGCGAGACGCCTGTTGGCCGCATGTGATGCGGACCCCGGGAAGGGCAGTATTGACGTTGCGATGACCGCTATGAACTACATCGAAAGCGACGTGCCCGACGGCATGTTCCTGGCCGAGTGGCGCCGTGAGCGCGCCGCGCGCCGTCGCAAGGTCCGCCGCACGCCGCGGCTGCGCCTGCGCCTCGCGTAGCCGTCCGCAAGCCCGCGCCAAGCTTTCTTCAAGGGCGCGCGGGGACAGTGGCGGCGTGATAACCGCCATTCTGAGCCTCGACTCTCCCCTCGACCGCCGCGCCGCCGCGCGGGCGACCGCCGCCGGCGCAGCGCTCTTCTACGGCTTCGGCAACTTCTGCGCGCTCGCGGCGCTGCCCGACCAGACCTCGGTGCTCCGGATCAACCGCCTCAAGGGCCGGCCGCCCCGACAGGCCGGCAGCGTGACCAGCGACCCGTCGCGGATGGCGCTGGCGTTCGACTGGAGCCGCCTGCCGCGCGGCTTCGAGCCGGAGCTCCTGCTGTCGACGATGGCCGACTTCCAGGCGCTCGGCCCGATCGGGTTCCGGGGGCCGGCCGCGGCCGGCGTCCCCGAGCACCTGACCGTCACCGAGCGCGGCATGCGGACGGTGCAGCACATCTCGCCCGGCGTGCGCTGCCGCTCGAACTCGCTCGTGCGCGAGGTGCTCGAGCTGACCGGCGAGGACATGCTGTTCATCACCTCCGCCAACAGCTCCGGCCACCGGACGCGGCAGACCGAGGCCGCGCACTACGAGATGGACGCGATCGAGGCGGAGTTCGGTCACCGGCGCGACATCGTGATGATCGGCCACGACGACGAGCACGCGAACCGGCGCAGCTACCCGCGCCATCTCCCGTGCTCGACCTCGATCGTGGCGTTCCATCACGAAGTGCGCGACGCCGACCGGCCGACGCTGGTGCTCGAGCGCCACGGCTCGCTCGGCATCGACGATGCGCGCCAGGTCGCCGAGCGCCACGGCTACGGGCTCGCGGTCGCCCCGAGCGCGCATGTGCGCGTGCCGGTGCGCCGGCCTGAGCCCGGGCGCCTCGCGGCCTAGGAGAAGAGGTCCTCGAGGGCGCGCGTCGCGTTCGCGGCGCCCAGCAGGACGAGCGCGATGACGGCCGCGACCACGATGACGGTCACGCCCAGCGCGACGCCGCCGCCGAGCGCGGCTCCGGCCACCATGGTCAGAACGATCAAGCCCACCCCAACATGTATTCCCCCACTTTCACGATCGATGCGCAAGTAATCTGCGAAATCTTGGAGAACTCGCCTCCAGTTGGCGCGAACGGAGTCGTCCCCGAGCGGCCCGACCGGCGCGCTGTCCTGCGGCTGGCGCGGCTTCGACTCGCCGCGCGCGGGCGGCTCGAGGTGCGCGGGCACGCACGCGTGGAGCGCGGCGTGCGCGTCCGCGTGGCACGCGGCGCCCGCGTGCTGCTGGAGGACGGGAGCCTGCTCGGCGAGCGCGCCCGGATCGAGGCGAACGGCGGCATGGTGCGGATCGGGCCGGGCGCGCGGATCGGTGCGCGCAGCGCGCTCGTGGCGCTGGCGGGGATCGACGTCGGCGCCGGCTGCGTGGTCGGCGAGTGGGCGATGATCGCCGACGCCGAGCCGACCTTCGACGATCCCGAGCGCCCGACCCGGCTCCAGCCGGTGCGCTCCGCACCGGTGCGGGTGGGCGACGGCGCGCGGATCGGCAGCCACGCGACCGTGCAGGCGGGCGCCACGATCGCGCCGGGCGAGGTGGTCGGGCCCTACGAGACGCGGGCGCCGCGCAGCGCGTCGTAGACGGCGGCGGTCTGGCGGGCGGTGTCGGCCCAGTCGAACCGCAGCACGTGCTCGCCGGCCTCCGCCACGAGCCGGTCGCGGAGGGCGTCGTCGCTCAGCAGCTGCTCGGCCATGCGGGCGAGCGAGCGCGGGTCGCGGGCGCGGAAGCGCAGGCCGACGCGGCGGCCGCTCGGGACCACCTCGCGCAGGCCGCCGGTGTCGGCCACGATGCACGGGCAGCCCGAGGCCATCGCCTCCAGCGCCACGAGCCCGAACGGCTCGTAGAGCGACGGCACCACGCACAGGTCGGCGATCCGATACAGCGAGTGCAGTACGTCGTCGCCGGTCCAGCCGACGAACGAGCCGTGCTCCATCAGCCCGAGCCGCGCCGCCTGCGCCTTGAGCTCGGCCTCCGCCGTCCCGGACCCGGCGACCAGGAAGCGCACGCCGAGGCGCTCGACCAGCCGCGGCATCGCGTCGAGCGCGAGATGGAAGCCCTTCTCGTAGACCAGCCGGCCGACGAGCAGGATCAGCTGCTCCTCGGGCTCGCGCGAACCGCGCCCGCAGCCGCGGCAGGTCCTCGATCGGCTGGAGGTCGGTCGGGTCGATGCCGTTGGGGATCGCCGTCACGTGCGTCCGGCGGCACGCCGAAGACGTCGGCGACGTGGCCGCGCATGTAGGCCGAGCACGTGATCACCCGGTCGGCCTCGCGCACCATCCGCTTCTCGACGCCGTGGATGTGCGATTGCGGGTGCTTGTCGACCCAGCCCTGGTGGCGGCCGTACTCGGTCGCGTGCACGGTCACCAGCCACGGGACCGCGAACCGCCGCGCCAGCTCGCGCGCGGCGTCGGCGACCAGCCAGTCGTGCGAGTGCACGAGGTCGAACGAGCCGTCGAGGTCGAGTGCCGCGGCGAGCATGTCGGCGTTCATGTGCTCGACCCAGGCGATGAAGGCGTCCAGGTCGTCCTTGGGGAATTCGGGCTCGCGCACCCGGTGGACGGCCACGCCGTGCCGGTCCTCGGAGGCCGACAGCCGCCCGCCGCCGCGAGTGACCACGTGGACCTCCACCCCGAGCGCCACGAGCTGCTCGGACAGCTTGCGGACGTGCCGCGCGAGACCGCCCTCCACGATGGGCGGGTATTCCCACGAGAGGATCAGGACGCGCACGAGGCGCGAGGCTACCGGTCCCGTCGAGTCAGAAGCCGCTAGATCGGCTGCGTCCGGCTGCGTGTCAACGCGGCTCAGGCGACCCGCTCGAGCAGCGCGATCCCGTGCTCGCCGAGCAGGTCGGCGAGCGGGACCGGGCCGGCGAGGCGGCGCTCACCGCCGGCGAGCACGTCGCGCCACGTTCCCGCGGGAACGCCGACCGCGGCGGCGGGCTCGCCGCGCAGGGCGGCGGCCGCGAGCACGGAGTCGCCGCGCAGGAACGCGACGGCGTCGTCGCCCGCCGCCAGCGGCGTGTACCCGGCGGCGAACGCGTCGCGGCGGTGGGCTCGCAGCGTCAACGCGCGGACGATCAGCCACAGCTTGCGCGTCTCGCCCGTCGGCGCCGCGCCGCGGCGCACCTCGGCGAGCAGCTCGCGGCGGCGCTCCCAGTCGACCGGGCGGCGGTTGTCGGGGTCGACGAGCGAGAGCGCGAGCAGCTCGTCGCCCTGGTAGATGTCGGGCACGCCGGGCACGGTGAGCTTGAGCAGCAGCTGTGCCAGCGCCGCCCGGTCGCCCGCGCGCGCCACCTCGGCGGCGAAGGGCTCGAAGTCGCCGAGGAACGGGCGGTGCTCGAAGAGCGCACGGCAGAACGCCATCACGCGCTGCTCGTACGCACGGTCGGGCTCGATCCAGTTCGTGTTGCGCTTGGCCTCGCGCAGCGCCTTCTCCACATAGGCCTCGAGCCGCTCGGGCTCGATCGGCCACACCCCCACCAGCGTCTGGAAGATGAAGTAGCGCTCCACCGCGTCGGGCCCCGGCAGCGGCGAGCACGCCTCGAGCCAGCGCCGCACGTGCGCCGACCACTCCTCCGCCATGCCCGCCAGCGCCCCGATCCGCGCCCGCACGTCGCCCGAGCGCTTGGTGTCGTGCGTCTGGGTGACGAGCAGGTTGTTCGGGAACCGCCGCGCGCGCTCGACGTTGCCGCGGTGGAACTCGTCCACCGGGATCCCGAACCGGCCGGGGTCGCCGCCGACGTCGTTCAGGGCCAGCAGGCGGCCGTAGCGGTAGAAGGCCGTGTCCTCGACGCCCTTGGCCATGATGGCCGGCGTCGTCTGCTGGAAGCGCGTGACGAACGCGTCCCAGCCGCGCTCGCCGAGCCGCAGCACGCGCTGGAGCGACTCCGGCAGCCCGGCCTCGCGGACCGCCTCGCGGTCGGCGTCCTCGACCAGGCCCGACCACGGCTCGACGTACGTGCGGTAGACCGGCAGCGACGCCAGCGTGCGCTCCAGCCCGCCGACCTCGCGCGGCGCGTCGCGGCGCAGGCGAGCGACCTCGGGCGCGAAGGGCCCGCGCACCTGCTCGAGCTTGGCCTCGAAGGCGACCTCGCCGAACGGCCGGTCGTCACCCGACAGCTCGACCCACAGGTCCGTCAGCGGCGCCTCGCCGGCCGGGTCGACGAACAGCGCGGCCACGTCGTTGAGGAACTCGTACCCGACGGTTCCCTCGACCGGCCAGTCGCGCAGCCGCTCGCCGGGATCGAGGATCTTCTCGACCCAGACATGGCGGGCGCCGCCGTCTCGCAGGGCGCGCAGGTAGCCGGCCGGGTCGGCGAGCCCGTCCGGGTGGTCGACGCGCAGACCGTCGACCGTCCCCTCGCGCGCCAGCCGCAGCGCCAGCCGGTGCGTCTCGGCGAAGACGTGCTCATCCTCCTGGCGCACGGCGGCCAGGTGGTCGATGTCGAAGAAGCGGCGGTGGCGGCCGGTCCGCTCGTCGACGTCGAAGAAGCGCGGCCGCAGCGCCGGATCGGCCCAGTAGCGGTTGCCGTCGTCGGCCGCCATGTGGTTGGGCACGACGTCGAGGATCAGCCCTAGTCCGGCGCGGCGGGCAGCAGCCGCCAGCGCGTCGAACTCGCGCTCGCCGCCCAGCTCGTCCGAGAAGCGCGTCGGGTCGATCACGTCGTAACCGTGCGGCGACCCCGGGCGCGCCTGGAACGACGGCGGCAGGTACACGTGGCTGACGCCGAGGTCGCGCAGATACGGCACGAGCTCGCGTGCCTGCGCGAAGCCGAACCCGTGGCCGAGCTGGAGCCGGTAGGTCGCGCGGAAGGTCAATTCTCGCGCTGCAGGACCATGAGGGACAGCTGCGTAAGCGTCAGGTGCTCGCCGGCGCTCGCGTGCACGGCGCCCGGCTCGGCGTCCGGGTCGTCGGTACGCAGCACCACCGTCCAGCGGCGGCCGAAGCGGGTCGCGCGGGAGCTTGAACTCGATCTCGTCGTGGCTGCCGTTGAACAGCAGCAGGAACGAGTCGTCGACCACGCGCTCCCCGTGCTCGTCGGGGGCCGCGATCTCCTGGCCGTTGAGGAACATGCCGACGACCTGGGCGCTGTCCCAGTCGCGCTTGGTCATCCGCCGCCCGTCGGGCCGGAACCACCAGGCGTCGGGCAGCCCGGAGCCCTCCTCCTCGGTCCCGTGCAGGAACTGGCGGCGACGGAAGACCGGGTGCTCGTGGCGCAGCGCGATCAGGCGGCGCGTGAAGTCGAGCAGCCGCTCGCCCGACTCGTCGACCTCCCAGTCGAACCACGAGATCTCGTTGTCCTGGCACCAGGCGTTGTTGTTGCCGCCCTGGGTGCGGCCCATCTCGTCGCCGCCCAGCAGCATCGGCGTGCCCTGCGAGAGGACGAGCGTCGTGAGGAAGTTGCGGCGCTGGCGCTCGCGCGCGGTGACGATCGCGGGATCGTCGGTCGGCCCCTCGGCGCCCATGTTCCACGAGCGGTTGTCGTCGGTCCCGTCGCGGTTGCCCTCGAGGTTGGCCTCGTTGTGCTTGCCGTTGTAGGAGACGAGGTCGTTGAGCGTGAAGCCGTCGTGAGCGGTGATGAAGTTGACCGAGGCGAACGGGTAGCGGCCGTCGGACTCGTAGAGGTCGCTCGAGCCGGTGAAGCGCGACGCGAACTGGGCCGCCTGCGCCTGGCCGCGCCAGAAGTCGCGCATGGTGTCGCGGTAGATGCCGTTCCACTCCGACCACAGGACCGGGAAGTTGCCGACCTGGTAGCCGCCCGGGCCGACGTCCCACGGCTCGGCGATCAGCTTGACCTGGGAGAGGATCGGGTCCTGGTGGATGACGTCGAAGAAGCTGGCCAGGCGGTCGACGTCGTAGAACTCGCGCGCCAGGGCGCTGGCGAGATCGAAGCGGAAGCCGTCGACGTGGCACTCGTCGACCCAGTAGCGCAGGGAGTCCATGATCAGCCGCAGCACGCTCGGGTGCCGCGGGTTCAGAGAATTGCCGGTGCCCGTGAAGTCCATGTAGAAATGCGGGTCGTCGGGCATGAGCCGGTAGTAGCTCTTGTTGTCGACGCCCTTGAAGGACAGCATCGGGCCGAGGTGGTTGCCCTCGGCGGTGTGGTTGTAGACCACGTCGAGGATCACCTCGATCCCCGCCCGGTGCAGGGCCTTGACCATGCCCTTGAACTCGCGCACCTCCTGGCCGCGGATGCCGGTCGCGGCATAGCCCGAGTGCGGCGCGAGGTAGCCGATCGTCGAGTAGCCCCAGTAGTTGGTGAGGCCGCGGTCGGCCAGGAACGCCTCGTCGGCGATGTGGTGGATCGGCAGCAGCTCGACCGCCGTCACGCCGAGCGACTGGAAGTGCTCGATCGCCGCCTCCGAGGCCAGGCCGGCGTAGGTGCCGCGCAGGTCCTCGCGCACTCCGGGGTGGCGCATCGTGAAGCCCTTGACGTGGGTCTCGTAGATGACGGTCTTGTCCATGGGCGTGCCCGGATGGCGGTCGTCCTCCCAGTCGAAGCGGTCGTCGACGACCACCGACTTGGGGATCGCGAGCGCGGAGTCCTCCTCGTCGATCTCGAGGTCCGCGTCGTTGCCGGCCGCCGGGTCGGAGACGTACGGGAGCACGCCGGCGCGGTTCCAGCGCACCTTGCCTTCGATCGACTTGGCGTACGGATCGATCAGCAGCTTGGCCGCGTTGAAGCGGTGGCCGGCGCGCGGGTCGTAGGGGCCGTGGACGCGGTAGCCGTAGCGCTGGCCCGGGCCGACGCCCGGTAGGTAGACGTGCCAGTTGAAGGCGGTGCGCTCGCCGACCTCGATCCGCTCCTCGGCGTCGTCGTCGGCGAACAGGCACAGCTCGACCCGCTCCGCGTGCTCGGAGAACAGCGAGAAGTTGGTCCCGTTGCCGTCCCAGGTCGGCGCCCAGGGGGAACGGCCTGCCCGGCCAGACGTCTCTCACCGCGCTCACGTTATCCGCAGCAGGGCGCCCGACAGCGGGGTCAAGGCCAGGTAGCCCGGTTCGAGGGTGACATGGCCGGCGGCGACGACGGTCTCGGCGGTCCCGTCGAGCGGGACGTGCGACGGGCGGCGCGAGAAGTTGGCGACCAGCACGAAGCCGCCGCGCCGCACGCGCAGCCAGCCGGCGTGCTCGTCGTGGTCGATCGCGTCGGCGTCGCCCGGCGGGAGCTCGTGCCGCACCCGCAGCAGGGCGGCGTAGAGCTCGCGCAGGTCCGCCGGCTCACCCGTGCGCGTGAGCTTGGACGCCTCGAAGGTGGCCGGGTCCTGCGGGTCCGGCACCTCGCGGCCGCGGAACTCGGCGAAGGCGGCGAACTCGCGCCGGCGCCCCTCGCGCGTGGCCGTCGCGATGTCCTCGTCGATGTGGTCGGAGAAGAACTGGAACGGCGCGTGCTCGCCGTGCTCCTCGCCCTGGAAGAGCATCGGCGTGAAGGGCGACAGCAGCGTGCAGAGCGCGGCCAGCGGGCGCGCCTCGACGGGCAGGCGGTCGCCGAACGCGCGGTTGCCGACCTGGTCGTGGTTGGCCGAGAAGACGACGAAGCGCTCGGGTGGCACGTCGTCGGCGCGCGCGCCGAAGCGCCGGTTGCGGAACGTGGAGTAGGTGCCGTCGTGCACGTGCGGGCGGTGGAAGGCCTTGGCCAGGTCGGCCACAGCCCCGAACTCGGCGTAGTACCCCTCGTGGTCGCCGGTGAGCAGGGTGCGCAGCGCGTGGTGGAAGTCGTCGGCCCAGGCGGCGTCGCAGCCCCAGCCGCCGCGCTGGACGTCGCGCATCACCTTGGGGTCGTTCATGCCGGACTCGGCGATCACGAAGGCGGGCGCCGTGCGGCGCACGAGCGCGGCCACGAAGTGCTCGGGACCGGAGTCCTTGATCGCGTGTACGGCGTCGAGCCGCAGGCCGTCGACGTGGAAGTCGCGCACCCACCGCTCGGCGCTCTGGAGCGCCCACTCGCGGACCGCGTCCGAGTACTCGTCGTCGTAGTTGACGGCCTGGCCCCACGGTGTCTCGTAGTGCGACGTGAAGTAGGGGCCGAACGCCGTCAGGGCGGCGGTGCCGGAGGCGCCGACGTGGTTGTAGACGACGTCGAGCAGCACCGCCAGGCCCTCGGCGTGCGCGGCGTCGACCAGCCGCTGGAGCCCGTGCGGGCCGCCGTAGGACGACTGCGCGGCCGACAGGTACACGCCGTCGTAGCCCCAGCCGTGGCGGCCCGGGAACTCGGCGACCGGCATCAGCTCGATCGCCGTCACCCCGAGCTCACGCAGGTCGCGCAGGTGCGGGATGACCGCCTCGAACGTGCCCTCGGCAGTAAATGTGCCGACATGCAGCTCGTAGAGGACGAGGTCGTCGATGCCGGGCGGCGCCCAGCCGCCGTCGGTCCACTCGAACGCTCCGGTGTCGAGCAGCCGCGACGGCCCGCGCAGGCCCTCGGGCTGCCAGCGGCTGCAGGGATCGGGCAGCGCGACGCCGTCGACGACGTACATGTAGTCGGCGCCCGGCAGCGTCTCCACGATCGCCTCGCGGACGCCGAGGCCGGCGTCGTCGAGCGAGCGCTCGCTCCCGTCCACGCGCAGGGCGATCTCGCCGGCGGCCGGAGCCCAGACGCGGAACTCGGCGCGGCCGTCGCCGAGCGGGAAGGCGCCGAGGCGCCGTTCGAATGACAGCGGGCTGACAGCCACAAGGACCGCATCTTCCCGTGTAGAACCGTGTTCAAGCCAAGCCATGCAGATGTTCCTCGCCACGCTGCTCGCCGCCGCTGCCGTCGCGGCGCCGACGACCCAGCCCGCCACCGACGTCGGCGCCACCGGCGCGACGCTCAACGGAACCGTCGACGCGCCGAGCGAGGTCTACTTCGAATACGGCACCGCGACCACCTACGGCCTGAAGACGGCCACGCCAGTCGGTCCCCGCCGGGCCCGTGACGGCGACGATCGCCGGCGGCCTGACCATCGACACGCTCTACCACTACCGGATCGTGTCCGAGGAGGGCCGGACGGTCTGCGGTGACGTCCCCGGCCAGGACATGACGTTCCGCACCGCCGGGCCGCCGGCGGTCTCCAACCAGGTCGCGTCCAATGTGACGCCCACGGAGGCCACGGTCTCGGCATCGGTCGACACCAAGGGCGCTCCGGACCTCGTACCGGATCGAGTGGGGAACGAGCACGCGCTACGGGCGCTTCACGCCGGTCGTTTCGGCCGACTCCGGCACCGCTGCCGCGAACGTGACGCTGACCGGCCTGCAGCCCAACCGCACGTATCACTGGCGCACGCGCGCCTCGAACGCCGCCGGCACCTCGCGTGGGCGCCAACCGGACCTTCAGGACCGCTCCGCTGCCGAGCGCCGTGACGCTCTCGCTCTCGCGCGGGACGGTGCCGTGGGGCGGCGACGTGCGGCTCGGCGGCCGCGTCAGCGGCGCCGGCGTGGGCGGGATGACCGTGGCGCTCGAGCAGCAGCGGCTCGGGCTCGACCCGGGCTTCAGCGAGACCGCCACCGCCCGCACCGGCAGCGACGGCGGCTACCTGTTCACGATTCCGCGGCTGTGGACGACCACGAGCTACCGCGTGGTCACCAAGACGCAGGTCGTCGCGACCAGCCCCGTGGCGACGGCGCGCAGCCGCGTCAAGGTCGGCGTCCGCGCCCGCCACGTCGCCCGCAAGCGGGCGCGCGTCGAGGGCGCGATCTCGCCCGGCGTGCAGGGCACGGCCACGCTCCAGCTCTACCGGTCCGGCCGCGGCTGGCGGACGGTGCGCAGCGCGACGCTCGCCCCCACCGACCAGACGCGCTCGCGCTACCGGTTCATCGTCCGGCGCCTGAAGCGGGTCTCGCGGCGCTTCCGCGTGATCGGCACGCCGGCGAGCGAGGCGCAGGTGCGTGGCTCGAGCCGCTCCGTGACGGTGCGGGCGCGGCCGGCGGCGCTAGGCCTCGTCCGGCACGAGCCAGAGGGTGCCGAGCGGCGGCAGCGCGACCTCCGCCGAGAACGGCTGGTTCTGCCACGCGATCGGGCCCGCCTCGATGCCGCCCAGGTTCCCGACGTCCGAGCCGCCGTAGAAGCCGGAGTCGGTGTTGACGACCTCGCGCCACGGGCCGGAGCGGGGCAGCCCGAGCCGGTACCGCTCGCGCGGCACCGGCGAGAGGTTGGCGACGAACACGATCACGCGCTCGCCGTCGGCCGACTTGCGGGCGAAGGCGAAGACGTTGGCGTCGGCGTCGTTGGCCTCGATCCACCAGAAGCCCGTGTGGTCGAAGTCGAGCTCCCACAGCGCGGGCTCGGCCCTGTAGGCGTGGTTGAGGTCGCGCACCAGCGACTGCATGCCGCGGTGCTGCGGGTCCTCGAGCAGGTGCCAGTCGAGCGAGCGCTCCTCGCTCCACTCCGCCTCCTGCGCGAACTCCGAGCCCATGAACAGCAGCTTCTTGCCGGGGTGCGCCCACATGAACGCGTAGAGCGAGCGCAGGTTCGCGAGCCGCTGCCACTTGTCGCCCGGCATCTTGGACACCAGCGAGCCCTTGCCGTGCACGACCTCGTCGTGCGACAGCGGCAGGATGAAGTTCTCCGTGAAGGCGTAGACGAGGCTGAAGGTCAGCTCGTGGTGGTGCCAGCGGCGGTAGACCGGGTCCTGCTGGAAGTAGGCCAGCGTGTCGTGCATCCAGCCCATGTTCCACTTGAAGCCGAAGCCGAGCCCGCCGAGGTAGGTCGGCCGCGAGACCCCCGGCCAGGCGGTCGACTCCTCGGCCGCCGAGAGCGTTCCCGGCTCGCGCCCGTGGACGACCTCGTTGAGCTCCTTCAGGAACAGCACGGCGTCGAGGTCCTCGTTGCCGCCGTACTGGTTCGGGACCCACTCGCCTTCCTCGCGCGAGTAGTCGAGGTACAGCATCGAGGCCACCGCGTCGACGCGGATGCCGTCGGCGTGGTACTCGCGCAGCCAGTAGAGGGCGTTGGCGACGAGGAAGTTGCGGACCTCGTGACGGCCGTAGTTGAAGACCAGCGTGCCCCAGTCCGGGTGGGCGCCGCGGCGCGGGTCGGCGTGCTCGTAGAGCGCCGTGCCGTCGAAGCGCGCAAGCGCGAAGTCGTCGCGCGGGAAGTGCGCGGGCACCCAGTCGAGGATCACGCCGAGCCCGTTCTGGTGCAGCCGGTCGACGAACGCCTTGAAGTCGTCAGGCGAGCCGTAGCGCGGGGTCGGCGCGAAGTAGCCGGTCACCTGGTAGCCCCACGAGCCGGTGAACGGGTGCGCCATCACCGGCAGCAGCTCGATGTGGGTGAAGCCCATGTCGCGCACGTAGGCCGACAGCTCGTCGGCCAGCTCCAGGTAGGTCAGCGAGCGGTTGCCCTCCACCGGGTTCAGCCGCCAGGAGCCGAGGTGCACCTCGTAGATCGAGATCGCGCCCTCGAGCGGGTCCGACCGCGACCGCTCGGACAGCCATTCGTCGTCCGCCCACCCGTGCGTGGACTCGTGGACCACCGAGGCGGTCTTGGGCGGCACCTCGGTGGCGAAGGCGACGGGATCGGCCTTGAGCCGGATCTCGCCGTCGGGCGCGAGGATCTCGTACTTGTAGTGCGCGCCGGCCTCGATGCCGGGCAGGAACAGCTCCCAGATCCCCGACGCGCCGAGCGAGCGCATCGGGTGCATGCGGCCGTCCCAGAAGTTGAAGTCGCCGACGACCGAGACGGCTCGGCCCGAGGGCGCCCAGACGGCGAAGGCGGTCCCGCGCACGCCGTCCATCTCCCGCACGTGGGCGCCGAGCCTGGTCCACAGCTCCTCGTGGCGGCCCTCGCCGACGAGGTGCTGGTCGAGCTCGCCGATCGTCGGCATGAAGCGGTACGGATCGTCGATCGTGACGGTGCCGGCGTCGCCGTAGTCGACCTCGAGCTTGTAGCTCAGGGGCAGCTCGGCGCCGTCGATCAGGCCCTCGAAGACGCCGCCCGGGTGCACCGGCTCGAGGTCGGCCGACTCGCCGTCGGCGGTGACGGCGCGGACGGCGGCGGCGGCCGGACGGAAGGCACGGATGACCGCGCCGCCCTTCGTCGGGTGCGCGCCCAGGACGGTGTGCGGGTTCGCGTGCTCGCGGCGGACGAGCCGCTCGAGGTCTTCGGAGGCGGCGATGGCCATGTGGGAAGTGTGCCTACCCCGCTCCGGTCGTGCGGGTAACCGCGATGCGCTACTTCTGCTGCACCGTGTAGCGGACCGTCTGTGCGGCGATCTGCCCGTCGCGGAAGATGAACGTGTCGATCCCGTCCTCGACGCGCGTCTTCTCCGAGTCCGCGCTCCACTCGATGAACAGCAGGTCGCCCTCGAAGATCTGGGTCGGCACCGCCCAATCGGCCGACGGCACGTCCTCCAGCAGCTGCACGAAGCCCTCGCGCACGCCGTCCTTGCCGCGCCGGATCCCGGCGGGCGTGATGAACACGGCGTCGTCGGCGTAGTCGCTGACGATCCCCTCGAGGTCGCCCGCGATCAGCACCTCGGCGTGGTGTGCAAAGACCTCCTGCGGCGTGCGAGCCATCTGGGACCCCCTCGAATCGGTGTGACGCAATGCTACGTCCTGGCGTCGTACGCCTTGATCGCCCGCTTCGGCGCGCGCAGACGCCAGGCGTCCTCGATCAGCTCGGACAGCTCGACAGGGTCGATGACGTCGAGCCGGACGAGCACGTAGGGGTAGCCGTCGTAGTGCGGGGTGGAGAAGAAGACGTCCGGCTGCCCCTGCAGGAGCGCCTCGCGGTCGCCCAGGTCGATCACGCGCAGGACGAGGGCGTCGGGGTTCGTCCTCAACCGGCAGATCATCCCCCGGTTGCTCACGCGCAGCGCCGGCGTGCCGAAGGAGGTCCCGAGCTCGACCTCCGGGAACCGCAGAGCCATCTCGACGACGTCGTCCCAGGTCGCCATCACCGGGAACGCTACCCGGCGTCCTCAGGGACCCAGACGCGCATCGTCGACAGCCCGCGGTTGCCCCACGCGTGGTAGGGGATGAACCGCAGCGACGCCGCCTCGCCGTCGAACCTGCGGCCGCCGGCTTCGACGACGCGAGCGCCGTCGAGCGCGTCGTCGGTGCCCGCGTCCGCGAGCCCGTCGCTCGGCGTCGGCGGTCACCTCGGCGAGCGAGACGTCGTCCTCCTGGTCCGTCGACTCGAGGCAGTAGACGATCGGCCCGCGCTCGACCGCGACGCAGCCGCGGACGGCGTCGACGTGCGGGTCGGGGAGCGTCCAGCGCGGGCGCATCGGCAGCTCGAGCCGCAGCTCGTCGCCGGGCTTCCACGTGGCGTCGACCACCGCGTAGCCCGACCGCACGGGGCGCCGGTGCCCGCGGTCGACGAGCACCGCCTCGTGCGCCCATCCGGGCACGCGCAGGCTGAGCCGCCACGGCTCCGCGCCCGTCTCCTCCACGCGCACGACGACCTCGCCGCCCCCCGGGTACCCGGTGATCACGCGCAGGCGCACCGCGCCCGCCCGGACCGTGCACGGCACGAGCTGGTGGAGCTGCACGCCGCCGTCGTCGGTCGTGGCGACGTAGCCGGCCAGGCTGGCGAGGGTGCGAGCCACGTTGGTCGGGCAGCAGGAGACGTGGAACCACGGCGCCCGCAGGCTCGACGCGGCGCGCGGGCTCTCGGCGTCCGGGTCCGGCGCCTCCCCCGGCACACGCTGGTGCAGCGGGTTGGCGTAGAAGAAGCCGCTGCCGTCGAGCGCCGGCGAGGTCGCGACGACGTTGTAGAGCGTCCGCTCGGCGAGGTCGGCGTAGCGGACGTCGCCGGTGGCCAGCAGCAGCCGCCAGGCGAGCTGGACCGAGGCCACGCCGGCGCAGGTCTCCGAGTACGCGCGGTCGGGCGGCAGCTCGTAGTCCTCGCCGAACGACTCGTCCGAATGGCGCGACCCCATGCCGCCGGTCAGGTACGTGCGCCTGGCGATCGTGTGCTCCCACTGGCGCACGATCGTTCCCAGCAGCTCCGTGTCGCCCGTCTCGACGGCGACGTCGACGGCGCCGCTCGCCAGGTAGAGCGCGCGCACCGCGTGGCCGCGGAACGCGGCCGCCTCGCGGATCGGCATGTCGTCCTGGTAGTACGCGCGGCCGCGCTCGCCGTCGGCCAGCGCCGGCCGCCCGCGCCGCTCGACGAACAGGCGCGCCTGCTCGAGGTAGCGCTCCTCGCCGGTCGTGCGGTACAGCTCGACGAGCGCCATCTCGATCTCCGGGTGCCCGCAGACGCCCTGGTTGCCGTCGGGCCCGAAGGCCTCGCACACGTGGTCGGCGGCACCCAGGGTGATCTCCGTGAACCGGTCCTCGCCGCGGGTGCGCAGGCGCGCGACCGCGGCCTGGATCATGTGGCCGTAGCAGTAGAGCTCGTGGCCCCACTCGAGGTCGGTGTAGCGGCGTTCGTGCCCGCGGTGGCCGAAGCGCGTGTTGAGGTAGCCGTCGTCCTCCTGCGCACCGGCCGCCGCCTCGGCGATCTCGCCGATCAGACGGTCGAGCTCCTCGTCGCCGCTGCGGCCGACCTCCCAGGCCATCGCCTCGACCATCTTGTAGACGTCCGAGTCGGCGAACTCGCGCCCGCGCTCGGTGTGCGGGTCGCGGAAGTTGTCGATCCAGCCGAGGCGCGACTCCCAGGCGTAGCAGTGGCGGATGATCTTCTCGGCGTTCAGCCGCTGGCGGCCGCCCCAGAAGCCGCCCTCGAGGCGCACGTCGTCGATCGGCCGCAGCGCTCCGCTGCTCGGCAGGACGGGACTAGCCACGGATTGCTCCTGACGTGAAGCCCTGCACGTAGTGCCGCTGCAGGACGAGGAAGAGGATCACGCACGGCAGCGCCATCACCATCACGCCGGCCTCGAGCGCGCCGTAGTCGATCGCCCCGAACGACCGCTCCCGCATCGCCACCACCGCCACCGGCAGCGTGAACTTGGAGCCGTCGCTGAGCAGGATCAGCGGGGCGAAGAAGTCGTTCCACGACGCCAGGAACGCGAACAGGCCGACGGTGATCAGGCCCGGACGCACCGCCCGCAGCAGGATCCGCCGCAGCGCCGAGAACGTGCTGCAACCGTCCACCAGCGCCGCCTCCTCGAGCTCGCGCGGCACCGCCTCGAACGAGTTGCGCATCATGAAGACCGCGAACGGGAGCTGGAACATGATCAGCACGAGGCTGAGCCCGACCAGCGAGTTCTGGAGCCCGATGTTCCCGAGCACCACGTACAGCGGGACGAGGATCGTCGCGTACGGGACCATGAGGATCGCCAGCGTGGCCAGGAACAGCAGCTCCTTGCCGGGGAAGCGGAAGCGCGCGAACGCGTAGCCGCCGAGCGCCGAGACGAACAGCGTCCCGAACACCGTCATGGCCGACACCGCGGCCGTGTTGAGGAAGTAGGTCCCGATCCCCTCGCCGTACTCGGCCATCTTGCGTGTAGTTGCCGAAGCCGTACCCGGTCGCCTGGCCGCTCCCCGGCTGCCCCCTGACCGACGCGTAGCCGCCCCACAGCAGCGGGAACAGGAAGAGGATCGAGAGCGCGGCCCCGCTCGCGTAGCCAGCCGCCCCTCATCGGTTCCTCCCGAGCACGCGCAGCTGGAACGCGTTGAGGACCACGAGCACGATCAGCAGGAGCACCGAGATCGCCGCCGCCGACCCGAGGTCGAAGCGCGTGAAGCCCTCGCGGAAGATGACCATGACCATGGTCACGGTGCTGCCGTCGGGGCCGCCGCGGGTGAGGATGAAGAACTGGTCGAACGCCAGCAGCGAGCCGGTGATGCTGAGCACCAGCATCAGGGCGATCGTCGGCCGCAGCAGCGGCAGCGTGATGAAGCGGAACATCTGCCAGCGGCTCGCGCCGTCCGACCGCGCCGCCTCGTAGATCTCGGTCGGGATCGCCTGCAGGCCGGTCAGCAGGATCAGCATGTTGAAGCCGGCGAAGCGCCAGATCACCATCCCGATCGTCGAGAACAGTGCCGCGTTCGGCGTGCCCAGCCAGTTGATCGGCTCGTCGAGGATCCCGAGGTCCATGAGGATGCTGTCGAGCGGGCCGGTCGCGCTGTAGAAGCCGTAGAACAGCAGCGACGCGGCCGCGAAGCCGACCGCGCCGGGCAGGAAGTACGCCGTCCGGAAGAGGCCGACGCCAGGCCGCGAGTTCTGGACCGACAGCGCCAGGGCGAGCGCCACCCCCGACAGCAGGACCGTGGTGATCGCCGTGTACTTCAGCGTGAAGCTCACCGAGTCCAGGAACAGCTGGTTGTCCGGGATCTTCGTGTAGTTGTCGGGGAAGTTGAACGTCGGCGAGCCGAGGATCCGCCAGCGGTTCATCGACATCCAGAACACGAGCACCAGCGGCACGAGGAAGAGGCCGACGACGATCACCGCCGTCGGCGCCGCGTACGCGATGCCCGCCAGGCTCCGCCTGCGCGCCAGAGAGCGTCGCGCAGGGGCGCGCGTGACCAACGCGTCAATTGCCCGCGTGGTCACGCCGCCCCCGGCCTCACTGCTGGGCCAGCGAGGCCGTGATCGACTCCTTGCCGCTCGACAAGGCCCCCTCGACGTCGTCGCCGTAGACGGCGTCGCGCGCGACCTTCAGCCACGGCCCGGTCGGGTCGTTGTAGGTGGCGCCGAAGTTGAGCGAGTAGGGGGTCTCGCCCTTCTCGACGAGCTCGTTGATGGTCACCACGCGCTCGTCCTCGGCCGAGTACTTGTTGTCCGCCAGGTCGGTGCGGCCGACGACGTCCTTGTTCTTGGCCAGGATCTCCACCTGCGCCTCCTCGGACAGCGTCCACGAGACGAAGTCCCAGGCCGCGTCCTCCTTCTCGGTGGTGGAGGAGATGCCGACCACGTCACCGCCCACGAAGGTCGACTCGCCGCCGTCCGGACCGGGGATCGGCGCGACGCCGATGTCCATGCCCTTGGGCATCAGGCCGAGCGTGGTCGAGGGCATCGGCATGACCCCGATGTTGCCCTTGCCGAAGAAGCCCGTCCACGTCGGGCCCGCCTCGGTCTTGTGGCCGGGGAAGAGGACGTCGTCCTTCCCCAGGTCGTTGTAGATCTGGAACGTGGCGGCCATGTTCGGGTCGTCGATCGTCGACTCGGTGCCATCCTCGTTCATGATGTCGCCGCCCGCGGCCCACACCGACGGCCAGAAGGTGAAGACGAAGCAGCCCGGGCAGTTGCCGCCGAAGAACGTGCCGTAGGTCTTGCCGCCGACCTTCTCACGCACGGTCCGCGCGTGCTCGGCCAACTCGTTCAGCGTCGTGGGCGGCGTGTCGGGATCCAGCCCTGCCTTCTCGTAGAGGTCCTTGTTCCAGAACAGGACCGAGAGGTCGAGCGTGTGCGGGACCGTGTACTTGGCCTCCTCGTACGTGCCGAGCCGCATGTGCGCCGGCGCCAGGGCGTCAGCGAACTCGAGCGAGTCGATCCGCTCCGTGATGTCGAGGTACAGGCCCTGCGACGTGTAGTTCGGCGCGTAGATGACGTCGGACGCGAAGACGTCCGGCAGGTTCTTGCCGCCGGCCGCGGCGGCGACGCGCGCCTGGTAGTTGTCGGTCGGGATGACGGTCAGCTCGACCTGGTTCTCGTGCGAGTCGTTGTAGGCCTTGACGAGCCGCTCGCTCTGGGTCTGGGTCGCCGCGCGCGTCCACATCGTGATCGTCTCGCCGGTGTCGCCACCGCCCGCGGACGCGCTGCCGCCGCCCTCCGGCTCGTCGTCGCCGCCGCAGCCCGCGAGGGCGAGGACCGCGCACGCAGCCAGTGCCGTGATCAAACGTGTCGTCACATCTCCTCCTTCACGGCCACGGTCGCCCGTGCCTGCAGCGACGTGCCCTCGACGGTGCCGGTCACCACGAAGGTGCCGGGCTGTGCGTACTCGTACGGGTCGACCTCCCGCCAGGCGACCCTGGTGCTGACGTTGTCCGCGCGCCATCGGCGTAGGTGCCGCGGAGGTGCCCGATCGCGTCGTTGTCGGCCGGCGCGAGGGGCGCAGCGGCGCAGGCCGTGCGGCTGCGACGATCAGACGTTGCTTCCTGTGAGCGCTGGCGGTCATGCGCGAGCCCGGCTCCTCCCAGTGGGTCTCCCCGCCGCCGCGGCGGCGCGCGCGGAGTCGCCGATGTTAGCGCTCACGGTCTGATCGTCAAGTCACATGGGGGAAGCCTTGACCGCGGTTCTGTGAGCGCTAGCATGCCCGCACGCCGCGCCTGCGCGGCCGATCGACCGAGGATGCTGCGACAAGACAAAGACTTGCCGTGCGACGATGACGATCGAACCCATGAGCTCGCTCACCGACAAGAGCCCTCGGCCGCGTGCGGTCGTCATGGCCGACGTGGCGAAGCTCGCAGGCGTCTCGCTGCAGACCGTCTCGCGCGTCATCAACGACAGCCCGCACGTGCGCGCGGCCACGCGCCAGCGGGTCGAGGACGCGATGCGCAAGCTCGAGTACCGGCCGAACCCGGTGGCGCGAGCGCTCGTCACGGGCCGCTCCCGCACGCTCGGCGTCGTGAGCTTCGACACGACGCTGTTCGGCCCGGCGTCGACGCTGTTCGGGATCGAGCGCGCGGCCCATGACGCCGGCTACTTCGTGAGCATCGTCAGCCTGCGCTCGCTCGATCGCGCGTCGGTGATGAGCGCGGTCGAGCGGCTGCGCGCGCAGGGGGTCGACGGGATCCTGGTGATCGCGCCCCAGGAGTCGGCCAGCCAGGCGATCCTGCACCTGCCGAAGGACGTGCCCGTCGTGGCCGCCGAGGCCGGGCCGGGCGAGTCGGTGCCGCTGGTCGCCGTCGACCAGGTCGAGGGCGCCAGGCTCGCCACCCGGCACCTGCTCGAGCTCGGCCACCGCACCGTCTGGCACATCTCCGGGCCGGCCGATTGGCTCGAGGCGCAGGACCGCGTCCGCGGCTGGCGCTCGACGCTCGAGGAGGCGGGCGCGCCGCCGCCGCCGGTGCTGGTCGGCGACTGGAGCGCGCGCTCCGGCCACGAGCTCGGCGTCGAGCTTGCCGGCAACCCGGAGATCACGGCCGTCTTCGTGGCCAACGACCAGATGGCGCTCGGCGTGCTGCGCGCGCTGCACGAGGCCGGCCGCCGGATCCCGGCCGACATCAGCGTCGTCGGGTTCGACGACATCCCCGAGGCCGAGTACTTCACGCCGCCGCTGACCACCGTGCGGCAGAACTTCAACGAGATGGGCCGGCGCAGCCTGCACCTGCTGCTCGAGCAGGTCGAGAGCCGCAGTCGCACGCCGGTTCGCGAGACCGTCCCGCCCGAGCTGATCGTGCGGGCGAGCACGACGTCGGTCGACGGGAGCTGAGGGTGACGGACTCCCCTCCGGCTCCTTCGCCCCCGTCCACCGATGTGACCGCTGACGACTGCGTCATCGGTGTCGACTTCGGCACCCTGTCGGCCCGCGCCGTGGTCGTTCGCGCTCACGACGGCTCCGAGCTCGGCTCGGCCGTGCACGAGTACTCCCACGGCGTGATGGACTCGGCGCTGGCGGAGACCGGCGCCGAGCTGCCGCCGGACTGGGCGCTCCAGCACCCCGACGACTACCTCGACGCGCTGCGCGACGCGGTCCCGGCCGCGGTGCGGGCGGCCGGCATCGACCCGTCGCAGGTGGTGGGCATCGCCACCGACTTCACGGCCAGCACGCCGCTGCCGGCGCTGCGCGACGGCACGCCGCTGTGCTCGCTGCTTCCCGACCGCCCGCACGCCTATCCCAAGCTGTGGAAGCACCATGCCGCCCAACCGCATGCGGACCGGGTGAACGCCGTCGCCGAGGCGCGCGGCGAGCCGTGGCTCGCCCGCTACGGCGGGCGGATCTCGTCCGAGTGGGAGTTCGCCAAGGCGCTCCAGGTGCTCGACGAGGATGCGGAGATCTACGAGCGCATGGAGCGCTGGATCGAGGCCGCCGACTGGATCGTCTGGAAGCTGTGCGGGCGCGAGGTGCGCAACGTCTGCTCGACCGGCTACAAGGCGATGCACCAGGACGGCTCGTTCCCGTCCGAGGACTACCTGCGCGCGCTGGATGCCCGCTTCGCCGGCTTCGTGTCCAAGCTCGACGGCCCGCTCGGCGAGCTCGGAGCCCGCGCCGGCTCGCTGACCGCCGAGGCGGCCGGCTGGACCGGGCTGCCGGAGGGCATCGCGGTCGCCGTCGGCAACGTCGACGCGCACGTGACGGCGCCCGCCGCCCAGGCGATCGAGCCCGGTCAGATGCTGATGGTCATGGGCACCTCGACCTGCCACATCATGAACGGCGCCGAGCTGGCCGAGGTGCCGGGGATGTGCGGCGTCGTGGACGGCGGCGTGGTCCCGGGCCTGTGGGGCTACGAGGCGGGGCAGAGCGGGGTCGGCGACATCTTCGCCTGGTACGTCGAGCAGGCGGTCCCGCCCGCCTACCACGACGAGGCGCGCCGCCGCGGGGTCGACCTGCACACGCACCTGTCCGAGCTGGCCGGCGCGCTGCGGGTGGGCGAGCACGGCCTGGTGGTGCTCGACTGGCACAACGGCAACCGCTCGATCCTCGTCGATCACGAGCTGAGCGGGCTGGTCATCGGGTTGACGCTCGCCACGCGGCCGGAGCACGTGTACCGCGCCCTGCTCGAGGCGACGGCCTTCGGCACGCGCAAGATCATCGAGGCGTTCGAGACCGCCGGGGTGCCCGTGCGCGAGCTGATCGCCGCCGGCGGGCTGATCAGGAACCCCGTGATCATGCAGATCTACGCCGACGTGACGCGGCGGCGCATCCACCTCTGCGAATCCGAGCAGGGACCGGCGCTCGGGTCGGCCATGCACGCGGCCGTCGCTGCCGGCGTGCACGCCGACATCCGGGCCGCGGCGGCGGCGATGGCGAGGATCCGGCGCGACGCCTTCGTGCCCGACGAGGCCCGCGCCGCCGCCTACGACGACCTGTACGCCCACTACTCGGCGCTCCACGATCAGTTCGGGAGCAACGGGCTGATGCACAGCCTGCGACGACTGAGGACGGCGTGATCGACGAGCTGCGCGAGACGGTCTGCGCGCTGCACACGGAGCTGCCGCGCAACGGGCTCGTGGCGTGGACGAGCGGCAACCTGTCCGCGCGCGTCCCGGGCGAGGAGCTGATGGTGATCAAGCCGTCCGGCGTCGCCTACGACGACCTGACGCCGGAGTCGATGGTCGTGTGCGACCTGCACGGCTCGCTCGTCGAGGGCGACCTCGCGCCGTCGAGCGACGCGGCGACGCACGGCTACATCTACCGGGCGCTGCCCGAGGTCGGCGGGATCGCGCACACGCACAGCGCGTATGCGACCGCGTGGGCCGTGCACGGGGAGCCGATCCCGTGCGTGCTGACCGCGATGGCCGACGAGTTCGGCGGGCCGATCCCGTGCGGCCCGTTCGCGTTGATCGGGGACGAGGAGATCGGGCGGGGGGTCGTCGAGACGCTCGCCGGCTCGCGCTCCTCCGCCGTGCTCATGCGCAGCCACGGCGTGTTCACGGTCGGTCCCGGCCCGCGCGAGGCGATCAAGGCGGCGGTGATGTGCGAGGACGTCGCGCGCACCGTCCACCTCGCCCGCAGCCTGGGAGAGGTGACGAGTATCGGCGAGGACGACGTGGAGGCGCTCCATGACCGCTACCAGAACGTCTACGGGCAGCGCTGAGGCGTCGCCACCGGCCGAGGCCCGGCCGAGGATCGGGCTGCTCGGGATCATGCAGGGCCTCTACGACGAGATGCTGCCGGGCATCACCGAGCGCCAGGCGGGCTACGCGCGTGAGCTGGCCGGCGCGCTGGACGGCGAGGCCGACGTGGTCGTGGCGCCGCCCGTGAAGGATCGCGAGAGCGCCGAGCGGGCGATGAGCGAGCTGGCGTCGGAGGGCCTCGACGGCCTGCTCGTGGTCATGCTCACCTACGGCCCGGCGATGCGGGTGGCGCGGCTGCTGGCCGAGACCCCGCTGCCGATCTGCCTGGCCAACGTGCAGCCGGTGCCCGAGGTGACGGCCGAATGGGACATGGCCGACCTCACGTACAACCAGGGCATCCACGGGGCGCAGGACACGGCCAACGCGATGGTGCGCGCGGGGCGGGCGTTCCACGTGATCACCGATGACTGGCGGGCCCCGTCGTTCGCCGCCGCGGTCGGGCGCTGGGCGCGCGCGGCGGCGGCGGTGACCCGCTGGCGCTCGCTGCGCGTCGGCGTGTTCGGCTACGCGATGAACGGGATGGGCGACATCCAGGTCGACGTCCACTCGCTGCTTCGCGCCCTCGGTCCCGAGGTGGTCTCGCTCGCGCCCGGCGAGCTGCTGCGGGTGGCCGTGACCGACGACGAGATCGCCGCGGTGATCGCGGAGGAGGACGGGCGGTTCGAGATCGATCCTCGGCTGTCACGCGACGAGCGCGAGGACCACGTGCGGATGCAGCTCGCCATCGAGCGCGTGCTGGTGGCCGCGGGTTGCCGGGCGTACTCGACCCACTTCGGCGCGATCGCCGAGGACGGGCGCTTCGCCCGCCTGCCGCTGGCCGCCGCCTCGAGCCTGATGGCGGGCGGTTACGGCTACGGCGCCGAGGGCGACGCGCTGACCGCGGCGCTGATGTCGGCGGCCCGCGTGCTGCTCGGCGAGACGCAGTTCACCGAGATGTACGCGATGGACTTCGCGAGCGACTCGATCCTGATGTCGCACATGGGCGAGGGCAACTGGCGGCTCGCCCATCCGGGGCGGCCGGTGCGGCTGATCAAGCGCCCGCTCGGGATCGGCGGGCTCGCCGACCCGCCGACGTTCCTGTTCCAGTACGCGCCCGGGCCGGCGACGCTGGCCACGCTCGTGGCGCTCGGCGGCGAGCGGTTCCGGCTGGTGGTGAGCGAGGGCGAGGTGCTCGACCGCGACGAGCTGCCCAAGCTCGAGATGCCGTACGGGTTCTTCCGGCCGGTCATCGGGGTGCGGTCGTGCATGGACGCCTGGCTGCGGCTGGGCGGCCCGCACCACCAGGTGCTCAACCCCGGCCATGTGGCTTCGTCGTGGGAGGTCTTCGGCGAGCTCGCCGGGATCGAGGTGCGTCAGACCTAGGAGGCCCTGAAGAAGTCCGGCACGCCCGGATGCGGCCGTGGACGCTTCGCCGGATCGCCACCCGAACCCTCGGAAATACGTCGTATTCCCTTCGGGGATTCGTGCGGCGCCCGGCTCGGTCCACGACCACCCCGGACGCACCGTCCTGTTCTTCAGGGACCTCCTAGAGGATCAGCTTGCGCTCCATGTAGTGGATCGCCAGCCGCCAGCCGATGAAGGCGAAGCCGACGAGGAAGCCGACGTGCCAGACGTCGATCCAGCCCTCGAACCCGAAGACCGCGTGGCGGACCAGCTCGACGCAGTGGTAGAGCGGGTTGATGTGGCCGAGGAACTGCGCCCACTGCGGCAGCCCGTCGAGCGGGAAGAAGGTGCCGGCGACGAGGAACATCGGCGTCAGCAGGCCGCTCTGCCAGTAGGAGAAGCTCTCGATCGCCTTCGCCTTGGCGGCGATGAAGATGCCGAACACGGCCCAGCCGAAGCCGGCGAGCGCCGCGATGAAGGGGACGAGCAGCATGCCCCAGGCCGGGGTCGAGCCCGAAGACCATGGCGACGAGCATCGGCACGCAGCCGTAGACCCCGGTCCGCGCCGCGATCCAGGCGGCCTCGGCCGTGACCAGCTCCTCGGTGTCGACCGGCGCGGCCAGGATCGCGTCGTAGGTCCGCTGGAACGCGTACTTGACGTAGGTGGAGTACATCGCCGGGAAGGCGCCCGAGAACAGGACCGTGGTGGCGACGATGCCGGTGCCGACGAACTCGATGTAGTCGTAGCCGGCGACCTCGCTCACCAGCGATCCGAAGCCGAAGCCGAAGGCGAGCAGGTAGATCGTCGGATCGACGGTCGAGGAGAAGGTCGACGAGCGCCAGAACGAGGAGAAGTTGACGATCTCGCGGACCATGACGCCCATCAGGGCGGCGCGCTCGAGCCGGTGGAGCCGGCGGCGCGGTGCGGTGGCGGCGATGGTTGCCATCAGCTGATCTCCTCGCCGGTCAGGAGGACGAACACGTCCTCGAGGTTGGTCACGCGGCGCTCGCCGTCGAGGTCGTCGGCGGCTCCGTTGGCGCGCAGGATCGAGACCGAGGTGCCGGTGCGGCGAGTGCGCCAGCCGCGCTCGCGGGCGACGCCCTCGACCTCGGTCAGCCGCGCCGGCGAGCCGTAGACCTCGATCGCCTCGGGCCCGGCGTACTCGGCGATCAGGTCGCGCGGCGGGCCGACGGCGACGGCCTTGCCGTGCGACATGATCGTCACCTCGTCGCAGAGGCGCTCGGCCTCCTCGATGTAGTGCGTGCTCATGAGGATCGAGACGCCCTCCGAGCGCAGCCGGTCGATCAGCGCCCACAGCTCCTGGCGGACCTGCGGGTCGAGCCCGACGGTCGGCTCGTCGAGCAGCAGGAGCTGCGGCTCGTGCAGCAGCGCGCGGGCGATCAGCAGGCGCCGGCGCATGCCGCCGCTCAGCTCGTCGACCTTCGAGTCGCGCCGCGGCGTGAGGTTGGCGATCCCGAGCGTGCGCTCGATCGCGGCCTTGCGCCGGCCGGCCGGCACGCGGTAGAGGTGGGAGAAGACGAGCAGGTTCTGCTCGACGGTCAGCGACACGTCGAGGTTGTCGAGCTGGGGCACGACGCCCATCGCGGCGCGGGCCTGCTTGGAGTCCCCGGGCAGGCGGTAGCCGAGCACCTCCAGCTCGCCCTCGTCGGCGACCACCTGTGCCGTCAGGGCCTTCATCGTCGTCGACTTGCCGGCGCCGTTCGGCCCGAGGAGGCCGATGCAGGTCCCGAGCGGAACGTCGAGGTCGAGGCCGTCGACGGCGGTGATCGCGCCGAAGCGCTTCACGACGCCGCGCAGGCGGATGGCGGTTCCGTTCATCCCTTTCAGCATTGCTGATGAGACCGGCGGACCGCGCTCAACTCATCGGTGCCTACGCCACGCCGCCGTCGATCAGCAGGCGCCAGATCTCCTCCTGATCGACGACCTCGACGCCGAGTTTCTCGGCCTTGGCGGTCTTGGAAGCGCCCACGTTGGCGCCGGTGATCAGCAGGTCGGTGTTGGCCGACACCGCCGACGCGGTCGTGGCGCCCGCCCGCTCGCACAGGCGCTCGAAGGCGGGGCGGGGCACCTTCTCGCCGCTGCGGGGATCGGCGATGGCTCCGGTGATGACGACGGTCTTGCCCGCGAGCGGCGCGTCGGCGGCGACCTTGGGCGGGAGGTCCTCCTCGAGCACGTCGAGGTCCACGCCGAGCTCGCGCAGCCGTTTCAGCTCGGCGCGCGTGCTGTCGCGGTTGAGGTGCTCGTGCAGGCTGGCAGCGACCTTCGGCCCGACGTCCTCGACCTGTTGCAGCGCCTCCTCGCCGGCGTCGGCGACCTCCTCCAGGCTGCCGTAGCCGGCGCGGCAGATCTTCGCCGCCGTGCCCTCGGAGGCCATCGGGATCGACAGGCCGATCAGCGCGCGCCGCAGGCCGACGCCGCGGCTGCGGTCGATCGACTCGATCATGCGGTCGGCCGACACGTCGGCGATCCGCTCGAACTCGAGCAGCCGCTCGCGTGTGAGCGCGTAGAAGTCGGACGGGCGCTCGAGCAGGCCGGCCTCGTTGAGGCGCTCGATCCACACCGGCCCGATGGCGTCGATGTCGGCGGCGCCGCGCGAGGCCCAGTGGATCAGCCGTCGCACGGTCTGCGCCGGGCAGGCGACGTTGGTGCAGTACAGCTCGCGGCTGTTGCCCTGCTCGGTCAGCGGCTGGCCGCACGACGGGCACTCGGCGGGCGGCTCGATCTCGCGCTCCTCGCCGGTGCGCTTGGAGGCGTCGAGCACGCCGGCCACGAACGGGATGACGTCGCCCGCGCGGCGCACCAGCACGGTGTCGCCGATCCGGACGTCGCGCGCGCGGATGACCTCCTGGTTGGCGAGCGTCGCCCGGGTGACCGTCGTGCCGCCGACGAACACCGGCTCCAGCACGGCGACCGGCGAGACCTTGCCGATCTTGCCGACGTCCCACAGGACGTCGGCCAGCACCGTGGTCTTCTCCTCGGCCGCGAACTTGAAGGCGAGCGCGCCGCGGGGGCTGTTGGCGCGCGTGCCGGCCGCCGCGTAGGCGTTGCGGTCGGCGAGCCGCAGCACGGCGCCGTCGAGGTCGTAGTCGAGGTCGTTGCGCTCGGCCTCGATCGCCGCGATCACCTCCTGCGCGGCGGCGGCGTCCTCGCAGTGGCGCATGTCGGCGGCGTCGAACCCGAGCGTGCGCAGGCCCTCCTCGACGTCGGCCTCGACGCCGTCCTCGGCATCGAGGTCGAAGGCGAAGAAGCGCAGGCGCCGCTCGGCCACGACCGCCGGGTCCTTGGCGCGGACCGTGCCCGCGGCGGCGTTGCGGGGGTTGATCAGCGGCTTGTCGGGATGGGCGGCGTTGTAGGCGGCGAACGTGGAGCGCAGCATCACGAGCTCGCCGCGGACCTCCGTGCGCGTTTTCGCCTCGATGCGATCCGGCACGCCGTCGGACAGCGCGCGGACGAGCATCGTCACGTCGTCACCGGTCGTCCCGTCGCCGCGCGTGACGGCCCGCGCCAGCCGGCCGCGCTCGTAGACGAGCGCGAGCGAGAGCCCGTCGAGCTTGGGCATCACCACCACGGGCTGGCCGGCGAAGCGGTCGAAGAACGCCGCCACCTGCTCGGGCGTGGTCGCCTTCTCCAGCGACAGCATCGGCCGGCTGTGGCGCACGGGGGCGTGAAGCACGGCCGTCGCGCCGACCTGCTCGAGCGGGTTGGGGTCGGGCGTGAGCTCGGGATGCTCGGCGACGAGCGCGCGCAGCTCGTCCTCGAGCGCGTCGTAGTCGGCATCGGCGACCAGCGGCTCGCCGCGGTAGTAGGCGTCCCGCAGCTCGGTCATCCGGCCGGCCAGCTCCTCGATCCGCTCACGAACGTCCATACGGCCCGACAGTCAAACAGGGGTCCGACCCACAGCGGGGTCAGACCCCCTTACGGCCCGAGACCCCAAGGGGGGTCAGACCCCCTTACGGCCCGAATTGGCTCTGCAGCGCCAGGAGGCGGTCAGACCGGACGGGTCAGACCCCGAGGGGGGTCAGACCCCCTTAGTTGCGTTGGACGCTAAGGGGGTCAGACCCCCTTACGTACGGGGATCTCGGCGTGGAGGCGGGTTCCGTGGCCTGCCGGGCTGTCGAGGGCGAGCGTGCCGTCGAGCGCCGCCAGCCGGTCGGCCAGCCCGCGCAGGCCCGAGCCGCCGGAGGCGTCGGCGCCCCCGACGCCGTCGTCGGTCACCTCCACCGTCACGCTGCCGTTCAGGCGCCGGACCGCCACCGTCGCCTGGGTCGCCTTCGCGTACTTGGCGACGTTGGTCAGCGCCTCCGACACCACGAAGTACGCGGCGCTCTCGACCGGCTCGGGGAGCCGGTCCTCGCCCTCGACCTCCAGCATCACCGGCAGCGGCGCGCGCGAGGTGAGCGCCTCGAGCGCCGGCTCGAGCCCGCGGTCGGTGAGCACGGCGGGGTGGATCCCGCGCGCCAGTTCGCGCAGCTCCTCGAGGCTCGTCTGGAGCTCCGCCTGCGCCTGGTCGAGCAGCTCTCCGAGGTCGGCGTCGCCGCTCGCGCGCTTGCGCGCCGCCCGCAGCAGCAGCGAGAGCGCGACCAGGCGCGACTGCGCGCCGTCGTGCAGGTCGCGCTCGAGCCGCCGCCGCTCGGCGTCGCCCGCCTCGACGATCCGCGCCCGCGACGCGCGCAGCTCCTCGACGAGGTGCGAGATGGTGCTCCGGAGCAGCCCGCCGAGGAACGCGAACGGCGTCAGCCAGGCCGAGATGAAGGCCGCCCACCAGGCGGCGTCGCCCGCGCCCGCCCTGGCGACGGTGACGAGCAGGAACGTCAGCAGCGCGGTCGCGTACACGGGCGTCCGCTGCAGGCGCAGGAACGGATCCGCCTCCCGCCAGCGCTGTGCCGCCCGCACGAGCACGACGACGAACAGCGAGCCGTAGAGCACGGGCCCGAGCATCAGCAGAACCGAGGCCAGGTCCTCGTCCTGGCGGATCAGCAGCACATTGGTCGGGCATTCCGGGCAGTCGAGGTCCTGCGGCCCTGCGAAGAGCAGCCCCGGGATGAACGCCAGCGGGAAGATCACGTAGCCGGCGATCACGATCGCCCGGTCGAGCCGCGTGTCGATGTTCCCGCTCGGGAACGTCATCCCGAGGTGCAGGAAGAACGAGCCCCACAGCCCGCCGAGGGTCAGGCCGATCGTGTACGCGAGCGCTCCGTTGGCGGACTCGAGCGTCGACAGCAACCAGGCGAAGCCGAGCGCCACGAGCAGCATCCCTGTGCGGTTGTCCGGCTCGCGCCGCCAGGCCCACAGCCCGGTGGCGATGAAGCCCCAGCCCACGGCCGGGCCGAAGATGGCGAAGGCGGCCTTCGCCTCCTGGTGGTCGCTCGCGAGCACGACGAGGCAGACCGCGATACCGGCCAGCACGGCCGCAACGGCGATCGCGCGCAGCAGTCCGGCGCTGGGCTTCGTCACGCGGGGCAGTATCGCGGGCCGCCGGCGGGACGATCGGTCGGGAGCGAGCCGGCGTCGCGACGATCGGTCGGGCGCGGAAACGCCGGCGAGACGATCGGTCAGGAGCGAGCCGGCAACGCGACGATCGGTCGGGCGCGGAAACGCCGGCGGGACTTTCGGTCAGGAGCGCCCCGTCGCCGACGAGTGCAGCAGCGGCACCACGCCCTCCCAGCCGGCGCGCAGGACTTCGACCAGCGACGGCGGGGTGATCAGCGTCGCCGCTCCGGCGGGCCGCGGCACGCGCTCGGCGTAGCCGCCAGGTGTCCAGCGCAGCAGCTCGGCCCCGAGCACCAGCCACGGCTCACCCTCGTGCAGCACGAAGGCGGCGTCGGGCAGGTCGGCGAAGCGAGCGTGGTGGTGGCGCTGGGCACGGCCCGCGAGCCGCTCGCCGTGCAGCTTCAGGTCGATCGCGTCGGCTCCGCCGGCCCCCGGCCACAGCGCGTTGAAGCGCTCGTAGTCCTCGCGCCGGCACAGCGCGCACGGGCGGTGGCCGGCGGCGAACGCCGTCGCCTCGTCGAGGAAGAACAGCTCGGTGTACCTCCCCGGCTGCATCAGCGGCGACCGCCGCCAGCCGCGGAACTCGAGCCGGCAGGCGATCCACCGCCGCACCGCGTAGCGACGGCGGATGCGCCCGTGCTCGTCGTGCAGGCAGCCGCGGTTGCCGTGCACCAGCCCGCGCTCGGGCGTGGCGATGAGCTCGCCCAGCGGCGTGACGCGGTTCTGGCGCGGCATCAGGGTCTGTCGATGAATATCGGCCCCGTTCTTGGACAGCCCCTCAGCGGGGCACGGTCGCCCCGAGCCACAGCAACCGCCCCGAGCGTCGCAGCATCGTCACGATCGGCTCCGCCGGGTTCGTCGGATGGCGCGTGGTCAGGCACTGGCGGCGAGTCGGAGCGCGGCCGCAGCACGGCGGCGAGCCGGCCCTCGGATACGAGACGTTGTGGGCGGCATCTGGAGCGAGCACGTCCAGGGCGCGAGCGTGGACGAGCACGCGCAGTGGGGTCGCGCGGCGCGAGCGCGAGCTCGGACACGCGCTGGAGGTCTTCGGCGTGGCACTGCGCGATGGGACGACGATCAACGACCTCGCGGGCGGCGTCGCGAGTCTGATCGAGGGCGTGTGGCTCAACCGAGGCAGGCGTCCAGCCAGTATCGGCGGTCGGGAACTCGTCGGGCGTGCACGCCACGGTCGAGGCGCGGCGGCTCGCCGGGCACGCGGCGCAGGGCAACTCCGGGATCGTGCTCACGTGGGCACGGTAGTACGGGTAGCCGTACCCGGCTACTGAGGCGGGCCTTCCGGCCGATCCTTCGGTCTGCCCCGCTGTTGCCCGGCGTGCGCGGGTGGAAGCCTCAGTCGCATGACCTTTGTGAGCGTGGACGCGAATGCGGTCCGGGATGCGATCGGCGGGCGGGTGTACGTAGCGGGGGAGGGCGGGTACGAGGCGGCGCGCCTGCCATGGCAGCGCCGCCTCGACCCCCGCCCTGCGCTGATCGTCGAGGCGGCCACGGCGTCCGACGTGCAGACCGCGGTGCGCTTCGCGCGCGAGCACGGCCTGCCGCTCGCGATCCAGTCGACCGGCCACGGCGCGGTGCAGATCCCCGACGGCGGGCTGCTGCTCAAGACGAACTCGATGAGCGCGGTCGAGATCGACGCCGGGCGCCGCGTCGCCCGGGTCGGCGGGGGCGCGCTGTGGAGCGACGTCATCGCCGGAGCCGCCCCGCACGGCCTCGCCCCGCTGTCGGGCACGTCGCCGACCGTCGGCGTCACCGGCTACACGCTCGGCGGCGGTGTCGGCTGGCTGTCGCGCCTGCACGGCTTCGCCGCCGACAGCGTCCTGCGCGCCGAGCTCGTGACCGCCGAGGGCGAGCTGATCAGCGTCTCGCCCGCGGAGCACCCCGACCTCTTCTGGGCCCTGCGCGGCGGCGGCGGCAACTTCGGCGTCGTGACCGCGCTCGAGTTCCGCCTCTTCCCGGTCGCCGGCGTCTACGCCGGGGTGGCGATGTTCGACGCCGACCGCGCCGCGGACGTCATGTCCGTCTACCGCGAGTGGGCGCTCGACGAGCCCGACGAGTCGAACACCGCGGTGATGGTGGCCCAGCTCCCGCCGGCGCCGCACCTCCCCGAGCCCGTGCGAGGCAAGCGCGTGTCGATGCTGCGGGCGTTCTACGTCGGCACCGCCGACGAGGCCGAGCGCCTGCTCGCGCCCCTGTACGAGGCCGCCGGCCCGCCGCTGCTCGACGGCATGCGCGCCACGAGCTTCGCCGACGCCGCCGCGATGCTGCCCCCGCCGCCGCCGACGATCGCCGAGATGCACATCGAGCTCCTCCGCGAGGTGCCCGACGCGGCGATCGACGCGGTCGTCGAGGCCGGCGACTCGGTGTCCGGCATCGAGCTGCGCCATTGGGGCGGCGAGATGGCGCGCCCGGGCGAGGACGCCGGCCCGATCGGCCATCGCGACCTCCCGTTCTCGATCGTGGTCGGCGCCCAGGCCGAGGAGCCCAAAGAGGCCGAACGGCTGATGGCCGGAGTGCGCGCCGTCGTGGCCAAGCTCGCGCCGCATGCCACCGGCCACACGTTCCTGAACTTCCTCGGCGACCCCGCGAGGACGGCGAGCGCCTACACGCGCGACGACTACCTCCGCCTGCGCGCGGTCAAGGCCGTCCACGACCCCGACAACGTGTTCGCGGCCAACCACAACATCCCGCCGACCGACTAGGGAAGCCGCGTACGCGACCAAGCAGCGCTGCAGCTTCTACTCCAAGTGGAACAAGGTGGCACTACTCGGCGACGCTCCAGCGCGCCTTCTAATCCTCGTCGAGCAGGCGCAGGACGCCGGCGACGGGGATCGCGACCCAGTCGGGGCGGTTGTTGAGCTCGTAGCGCAGCTCGTAGACCGCCTTCTCGAGCTCGAACACCGCCAGCAGCTGCCGCGTGGGCGCCTCGCCCGGCGGCAGCAGCGACGGCTCGACGCGCTCGAAGTAGCCCTCCAGGAACGCGTCGCGCGCCCGGTCCTCCCAGCCCTCGGGCGCCTCGACGCCGCGCAGCAGACGCGAGCCCGCCGTGACGTAGGAGAACGAGCGCAGCATCCCGGCCACGTCGCGCAGCGGCGAGCGCTTGAGGCGGCGCTCGGGCAGCGGCCGGGCGGGCTCGCCCTCGAAGTCGAGGATCACCCAGCCGCGGTCGGCGAGCATGGTCTGGCCGAGGTGGTAGTCGCCGTGCGTGCGGATCACGCGGCCGCCGGCGCTGATGTGCGACAGCGCCTGGAGCTTCTCGCGCACGTCCTGGCCGCGGCCGGCGATCGGCGCCACGGCCTCGGTCTCCGGCAGGTCGAGGAAGATCCGCTCGATCTGCTCGTCGACGTCGGCGGTCAGCAGCGAGAGCGCCTCCTGGCTCGGCTGGTCGGGCGCGAACTCGGGCGTGCTGTTGTCCGAGCCGAGCACCGTGTGCAGCTCGCCGGTCACCCGGCCGAGCGCGCGCAGGCGGTCGAGGAACCCGTCGGGATCGGAGCCGATCCGCTCGAGCGCCAGCTCCCACCCGCCGCGGGCGCCCGCGAGGTACTCCTGCAGGATCCCGAGCGTGGCGTCGATGAAGCGGCCCTCGTACTCGTACCAGCCGGCCAGCGGCGCGATGTGCGGGAACCCCCGCTCGGACAGGAAGCGCAGCAGCTCCAGCTCGGGGTTCACGCCCGGCTCGACGCGCCGGAAGGCCTTCAGGATCAGCGCCTCGCCGAACACGATCGAGGAGTTCGACTGCTCGACGCCGACGGGCCGGACATCGACCGTGCCGCCGAGACCGGCGCCCGCCGACTCCGCCCAGCGGAAGCGCAGCGTGCCCTCCTCCTCGGTCACCTCGGAGCCGCTGCGCATGCGGTGCAGGAGCTCGCGCCCGCACGCCGGGTCGGCGAGTGCGTCGTAGATCGTGACCTCGTCGGTGGCGACGATCACGCGCTCGTCCCAGGTCTCGGAGGCCGGGCGCTGGCCGAGCGGCACCTGGTAGGTCTCGTGCGTGCCCTCGCCGAAGCGCGCCTCGATCAGGGCGAGCGCGAGCAGCGGCGACTCCTCGCGCAGGGGGACGCACTCGGCGATCTCGATGTGCGCGACCTCGCGCGCCTTGGACCCGAACCAGCGCTGACCGACGATCCAGTCGCGGAAGGAGTCGTCGAGGAGCGACGAGTCAATCGGCACTGTCGTCCTCCGTGAGCTGGAACCAGTAGAAGCCGCGCGGCGCCAGCGTGAGCAGGTACGGCAGCTCGCCGACCTTCGGGAAGCGCGAGCGGCCGAAGACCTCGACGGGCCGGCGGCCCTCGTACGCGGACAGGTCCAGCTCGACCGCCTGCGCCGAGCGCGCGAGGTTGTGCACGCACAGCATCACGTCGTCCTCGTACACGCGCAGGTGGGCGAAGATCTTGCTGTTGGACGGCTCGATCGGCTCGTAGGTGCCGAGCCCGAACACCGGGTGCTCCTGGCGCAGCGAGATGAAGCGGCGCAGCCAGCGCAGCAGCGAGGTCGGCGTGCGCAGCTGGGCCTCGACGTTGACGGCCTGGAAGCCGTAGACCGGGTCCATCAGCGGCGGCGCGTAGAGCTGCGCGAAGTCGGCGCGGCTGAAGCCGCCGTTGCGGTCGCCGGTCCATTGCATCGGCGTGCGCACGCCGTCGCGGTCGCCGAGGTAGACGTTGTCGCCCATCGCGATCTCGTCGCCGTAGTAGAGGACGGGCGAGCCGGGCAGCGAGAACAGCATCGCGTGCATCAGCTCGATCTCGTCGCGGCCGCCGTCGAGCAGCGGGGCGAGCCGCCGCCGGATGCCCACGTTGATCTTCATCCGCGGGTCCTTGGCGTACTCGCTGTACATGTAGTCCCGCTCCTCGTCGGTCACCATCTCGAGCGTCAGCTCGTCGTGGTTGCGCAGGAACAGGCCCCACTGGCAGTTGTCCGGGATGCCCGGGGTCTGGCGCAGGATCTCGTAGATCGGGTTGGCCTCCTCGCGGCGGAGCGCCATGAACATGCGCGGCATGACCGGGAAATGGAAGGCCATGTGGCACTCGTCGCCGTCGCCGAAGTACTCGACCACGTCGGACGGCCACTGGTTGGCTTCGGCGAGCAGCACGCGGTCCGGGTACTTGGAGTCGATCTCCGCGCGGACGCGCTTGAGGTACTCGTGCGTCTCGGGCAGGTTCTCGCCGTTGGTGCCGTCGCGCTCGTAGAGGTACGGGCACGGCGTCGAGCCGGAAGCCGTCCATCCCGAGGTCGAGCCAGAAGCGCAGCACCTCGAGCATCGCCGCCTGGACCTCGGGGTTGTCGAAGTTCAGGTCGGGCTGGTGGGAGAAGAACCGGTGCCAGAAGTAGGCCTGCGCCTGGTCGTCCCACGTCCAGTTGGAGCGTCTCGGTGTCGGTGAAGATGATCCGCGCTTCCTCGTACTTCTGGTACGTGTCCGACCACACGTACCAGTCGCGCTTCGGGTTGTCGGCGCTCGAGCGCGACTCCTGGAACCACGGGTGGTCGCTCGACGTGTGGTTCATGACGAGGTCGGCGATCACGCGGATGCCGCGCTGATGCGCGGCCTCGATGAAGTCGCGCACGTCGTCGACCGTGCCGTAGTCGGGCTGGATCGTGAAGAAGTCGGCGATGTCGTAGCCGCCGTCGCGCAGCGGCGACTTGTAGAACGGCAGCATCCAGATGCAGTCGATGCCGAGCCACTGCAGGTAGTCGAGCTTCTCGATCAGGCCGCGGAAGTCACCGGAGCCGTCGCCGTCGGCGTCGAAGAACGCGCGCGTGTGGATCTCGTAGAAGACGGCCGTCTTGAACCACAGCGGCTCGGCCTCGAACCAGTGCCCGGGGTCGTTGCGGCTCACGACTCGACGCGCAGGATGTGCGCCTGCGTGCTGCCCGGGTCGAGCCTGACGTAGTTGGTCCCGATCCGCCAGTCCCAGTGGTCGCCGGTCAGCAGGTCATGGACCGGGAACACCGGCGGGAGCCCGAGCTGGGCGGGGACGAGGACGGCGCCCTCCTGCGCGTTGTGCGCATCGAGGTTGACCACGGTGATGAGGCAGTTGCCCGGCAACTGCTTCGCGTACGCCATCAACGCGTCGTTGTGGGTCTCGAGCCAGAAGACGTTCGAGAGCACCTGGAGCGCAGGGTTCTCCTGCCGGATCTCGTTGATGTGGCGGATCATCGGCAGCAGCGGCCCGTCGAGCGCGCGCTCGCGGATCTCGTACTTCTCGGAGTTCATGTACTCCTCGCTGCCCTCGCGCACCGGCACGTTCTCGAAGTGCTCGTAGCCGGAATAGATGCCGTAGCTCGGGCTCAGCGTCGCGGCCAGGACGAGCCGGGTGACGAACGCGGGCGGCCCGCCGTGCTGGAGGTAGGCGTGCAGGATGTCCGGCGTGACGGGGAAGAAGTTGGGCCGGAAGTACTCGGCCTCCTCGGTCCAGGCGAGCTCGTTGACGTACTCGGTCAGCTCCCAGCGCGAGTTCTTCCACGCGAAGTAGGTGTAGGACTGCGTGAAGCCGAGCTTGGCGAGCTCGCGCATCACGGCGCGCCGCGTGAAGGCCTCGGCGAGGAAGATCACGTCGCGGTCGACGGCGTGGACCTCCTTGATCAGCCACTCCCAGAAGGGGAACGGCTTCGTGTGGGGGTTGTCGACGCGGTACACCTTGATGCCGGCGTCGACCCAGAAGAGGACGATCCGCCGCCACTCCTCCCACAGCTCCTTCCAGGCCGGCGTGTCCCAGTTGAAGTTGTAGATGTCCTGGTACTTCTTGGGCGGGTTCTCGGCGTACTTGATCGTGCCGTCGGGGCGTTGCTGGAACCACTCGGGGTGTTCGGTCAGCCACGGGTGGTCGGCGGAGGCGTTGAGCGCGAGGTCCAGCGCAACGTCCATGCCGTGATCGCGCGCGGTGGCGCACAGCGAGCGCACGTCGTCGATCGTCCCAAGCTCCGGGTGGACGGCGTCGTGCCCGCCCTCGGCGGCGCCGATCGCGTACGGGACGCCGGGGTCGTCGGGGCCGGCGACCAGCGTGTTGTTGCGGCCTTTGCGGTTCTTGCGCCCGATCGGGTGGATCGGCGGGAAGTAGAGGACGTCGAAGCCGTGCTCGGCGATCTCCGGGATCCGCTCCTCGACCGCGTTCAGACCGCCCCACGAGCGCGGGAACAGCTCGTACCAGGTGCTGAAGCGCGCCCGCACGCGGTCGACGCTGAGCGGCAGCGGCTTGGCCAGCGACTCGGCGCCGTGGCGCTCGCCGGTGCGCTCGACGGCGGCGGCGACCTCGGGGCTCAGCGCCGCCTCGTGGTGCGCCGCCTCGGGCAGCTCGGCGTTCTTCAGCGTGGCGATCGCGGCGTCCAGCGTCTCGCGGTCGGTCGCGTCCTTCGTCGTGGCGGCGGTCTGCTCGAGCAGCACGACGCCTTCTGAGATCTCGCCTGTCAGGTCGTGCTGGCCGGCGTCGATCTTGCGCTGCATCTCGTGCCGCCAGGTGGCGAAGAGGTCGTTCCAGGCCTCGATCGAGAACTGCCAGCTGCCCGGCGTGGTGACGGTGAACTCGCCCTCCCAGCGCACGCCGTTGATGTGCGCGTCGACCGCGTGCATCGGCGCCTCGAGCCAGCGGTGGCCGCCGGGCGCCTTGTAGCGGACGACGGCGCGCATGATCTCGTGGCCGTCACGGAAGATGTCCGCGGAGACCTTCACGGTGTCGCCGACGCAACGCTTGGGCGAGTAGCGTCCGCCGTCGAGCGACGGCGCAGGGCGGTTGATCTTCGTGCGGGATGGAGCTTCGTTGCGTTTCGGCGCGGGCATCTCAGCCGGGGAGTATCCACACCTCGCTTCGTGTAACCACTTCTCATGGCCCTCCCCCGTTCCAGCGGCGTGCAGCTGCACCCGACCTCGCTCCCCGGCGGGCGGCTCGGGCGCGAGGCCTTCGCCTTCGTCGACTGGCTGGCGGACGCGGGGCAGTCGTGGTGGCAGATGCTGCCGCTCGGGCCGCCGGACCGGCACGGCTCGCCGTACAAGTCGGCGTCGGCGTTCGCGGCCTGGCCGGGGCTGCTGGCTGCGCCGCGGGCGCGGGTGACGCGGTCGGAGGAGCTCGACTTCCGCTCGCGCAACGCGTACTGGATCGACGACTGGGCGCGGCGCGGCGAGGTCGCCGACCAGGTCCGCTTCGATCGCGAGTGGGCGGCGCTGCGGACGTATGCGGTTGAGCGCGGGGTGCGGCTGATCGGCGACGTGCCGATCTACGTCGCGCCCGGGTCGGTCGACCACCGCGCGCATCCGGAGCTGTTCCGCGACGACGCGGTGGCGGGCACGCCGCCGGACGCCTACACCGACAAGGGCCAGCTCTGGGGCAACCCGCTCTACGACTGGCCGGCGCTGCGGCGGCGGCGGGTATCGCTGGTGGACGGAGCGCTTCCGTCGCACGTTCGAGCTCTACGACCTCGCGCGGATCGACCACTTCCGCGGCTTCGTCGCCTACTGGGCCGTACCGCGGGGCGCCCGTCATGCACTGGCGGGACGCTGGCAGCGCGGGCCCGGCCGGGCGCCCTTTGTTGCCGCTGCGCGCGAGCTCGGCGGGCTGCCGCTGATCGCCGAGAACCTCGGCGTGATCACCGAGGCCGTCGAGCGGCTGCGCACGTCATTGGGCCTGCCGGGGATGGTCGTGCTCCAGTTCGGCTTCGGCACCGACGACCCGAGGAACGTGCACACGCCGTCGAACCACCGGTCGGACACCGTCGTCTACACGGGGACGCACGACAACGACACGGTGCTGGGGTGGTACTCGTCGTTGCCCGGTTCGGTGCGGATCGAGGTCGACGAGGCGATCGACGCGGCGGGCGTGCGTTCGCGAGAGCCGCACTGGTCGTTGATCCGGCTCGCCCACGCCTCGCCGGCGCGGGTGGCGATGGTGCAGATGCAGGACGTGCTCGGGCTCGGGTCGGAGGCCCGGATGAACACGCCGGGGCGCTCGGCGGGCGCGTGGAAGTGGCGGCTGGACCGGTTGCCGGGTGCTTCGGTGGCGCGGCGGCTGCGTGAGGTTGCCGAGGCTGCGGGGCGAACTGCGGCTGGGTGAGGGGGCGACGAAACTGGCCGCGGCGAGGGCGCTTGGCGCCTTAACCGGCATATGTCCGGGAAAGGCGCCACGGACCCTCGCGGCGGCGTGATTCGGCGCCTCCTTACCCGGCCGCAGTTGACGTTCCCCGATCCCGCCCGCCACCGACCGAGTACGAGAACGACACGAGGAAGTCGATCGCCAGGATCACGGTCCAGATCCCGGCGCCGGCGGCCAGCGCGTCGCCCTCGCCCGGGCCGGCGAGCGCGAAGCCGGCGAGGAGCAGCGCAACCCCGAACGCCCACATGCGGGCGTGGCGGTACCACCCGGCGCGCTCGCGCACGGCCTTCGGCGCGCGCGGCGGCTCGGGCACTTCACGCCCGAGCCGGCGCAGCACGAAGCGGTCGGCGATCGCGACGAGGCGGCGCGCGTAGACGACGGAGTAGGCGACGGTGACGGCGGCGATGATGTGCGAGGTCTGGGCGGTGGCACCGCCGGCGAGGTCGGCGGCGGCGACGAGGAGGACGATCAGGTCGGTGGAGGCGGCGGCCAGCAGCATGGCCGCGCCGGCGCGCGGGCGGTCCTGCGCGTAGCGGGCGTACAGGCCTCCGACGAGGAGGGACCAGAAGGCGATCTCGGAGGCGAGGATGACGGCGTAGAGCATGCTGTCTTTTTAGCACGTTTGTGCGATAATAGGTCAGACATGCCGAAGGTCGTCGATCACGAGGAGCGCCGCCGCGAGCTGGCGGCCGCCGTCTGGCGTGTGATCTGCTCGCGCGGTCCGGAGGCCGTCACGATCCGCGATGTGGCCGCCGAGGCCGGCTGGTCGTCGGGCGCGCTCCGCCACTACCTCCCCACCCGCGATGCCCTGCTGCTCTTCGCCTTCGAGCAGGCGGCCGAGCGCGCGGCCGCCCGGATCCGCGCCGCCGGCGACGCCCCGCTCGCGGAGCTGCTCGAGCAGGCGCTGCCGCTCGACGAGGAGCGCCGGCAGGAGGCCGTCATCTGGTTCGCCTTCGTCGGCATCGCCCCCAGCCACCCGCAGCTCGCGGCGTCGCTCGATCTCGTCTACGACCAGATCCTCGACTGGCTGGCGTCGCAGCTCGACGGCCGCGACCGCCGCAGCCGCGCCTCGGCGCTGTTCGCGGCGGTCGACGGGATCGCCGTCCAGACGCTGGCCATGCCCGAGCGGATGACCCCGGCGCGCCAGCGCGCCGCCCTGCGATTGCACGTGGACGCAATCCTGGGGTCCTAGACTCCGGGCCTCCCCATGGCCGCCCCCGCCGCTCCCGACGAGATCCTCGACGTCAACCGCCGCTACCACGACGTGGCGGCGCACGACTACGACGCCAAGTGGGGCATCTCGTTCGGCGAGATCGGCCGGCAGCAGGTGCTCGGAAAGATGCGCAAGCTGCTCGGCGACCGCCCGGGCCCGTTCCCGCGCGCGCTCGAGATCGGCGCCGGCACCGGCTACTTCACGCTCAACCTGATGCAGGACCGCGTGATCGGCACAGCCGCCTGCACCGATATCTCGCCCGGCATGCTCGAGACGCTCGAGCGCAACGCGGACGCGCTCGGCCTGGAGGTCGAGACCGCGGCCTGCGACGCCGCGGAGCTGCCGTTCGACGACGAGAGCTTCGATCTGGTGCTCGGCCACGCCGTGCTGCACCACCTTCCCGACCTCGACCGCGCGTTCGCCGAGTTCCGTCGCGTGCTGGCGCCCGGCGGGACGGTGTTCTTCGCCGGCGAGCCGTCGCGCCATGGGGACCGGATCGCTGCGGTCCCGAAGCGCGCCGCACTGCGCCTGGCGCCGGCGCTGGCGGCGGGCGGTGGGCGCCCGCCCTGCCCCGGCCGGCGACGGGAGCGGTGCCGACCATGCGCTCGAGGCGCTGGTCGACGTGCACGCGTTCGCCCCCGGCGACCTCGAGGCGCACGCGCGCGACGCCGGCTTCGAGGCGGTCCGGGTGCAGGGGGAGGAGCTGCTCGCGAACTGGTTCGGCTGGTTCAACCGCACGCTCGAGGCGACCGCCGACCCCGCCGACATCCCGCGCGGCTGGATCATGTACGCCTACCGCGGCTACCTGGCGCTGCAACGGGTCGACCGCAAGCTGCTCGAGCCTCGGCTGGCCCCGCACCTCTTCTACAACCTGATGCTCGCGGCCCGCAAGCCGTTGCGATGAGCGCCGAAGAGCGGCCCGAACGAAAGCCGCCGAGCCCGATGGACATCCTGCGCGACCCTCGCGCCCTGGTCGACACGGGCCTGGGCCCGGTCGCGTTCATCACCGTCAACGCGCTCACCGACCTCGAGACGGCGGCGATGGTCGCCGTCGGGATCTCGATCGCCATCGCGGTGTTCCGTGGCGTCCGGCGCGAGCCGCTCACGAACGCGATCGGCGGCGTGCTCGGGACCGGGCTGGCCGTGTTCATCGCTTTGTATACGGGCAGCGCGTCCGGCTTCTTCGTCCCGCGCGCGTTCCAGAACGCGCGGGCTCGCGCTGGCCTTCTGGGGCTCGATCGTCTTCCGCCGCCCGCTGGTCGGCTTCTTCGTCGCGCCGCTCTACCACTTCCCCCCGGGCTGGTACCGCGACCCGCGGATCCGCCGCGCGTTCTCGGAGGGCACGGCGGCGTTCGCGATCGTCTTCACGGTCCGCGCCGTCGTCTACACGGTGCTCATCCTCGCCGAGCGCGAGGCCGCGCTGGCCGGAGCGGTGGTGGTGCTCGGCTGGCCGGCGTTCCTCGGGGCCCTGTGGTTCTGCTACCGCTACATCCCGCGCCGGCTCAGGCAGCTCGGAATCGACCCAGACGAGTTGCGGCAAAAGCCCGCGCACTGACCTTCGCGTGGCGGTACGCGTACGTGAGGTCGCCGCGCAGGCGGCCGACTCGCGTCGTCTCGTAGCGGATCAGGCTCGTCGGCCGCACGCGCACCTCCAGCCCATCGGCGGCCAGCAGGTCGAGCGCCCGCTCGGCGATCGCGATCTGCCCGAACGCCGTGGGATGCACGTGGTCGGGCATCAGCAGGTTGCGGCCGCGGAAGTCCCGCAGGTCGAGCACGAGCGCACCGACCGTCTGCGCCGACGCCTCGATCGCAGCGTTGACCTCGTCGACCCTGGCGCCGGCGCGGCGGACGGCCGAGGTCGAGCGGCACGGTCGCCGTCAGCACGCGGTCGCAGCGCTCGGCGAGGAAGGCGAGCGCCGTCGCGTGGCCGCGCTCGAAGCTCTCCCGGTCCCAGTCCAGCGCCCGCACGTCGTTCACCCCGACGTACAGGCAGCCGAGGTCATAGCGCCCGTCCCCGACCGCGGGCACCTGCACCCGCACCACATCGTCCACCCGCGCGCCATCGCTGGCATGCGGCGAGTACGGCAGCCCGAGCCCGCGCGCCACCCACAGCGCCCACGACTGCAGCGCCACACCCCACTGCAACTCACCACCACCGTTGGTGATCGAGTCGCCAAAGGCGAGCACCCCGAGGCGGCAGGCGGCGGTCACGCCGCGGATTCTAGCGGACGCGGAAGCTTCTTCGTGACCGGCGTGCCGGCCCCGGCGCTGCTGGAGATCGAGACGCGGACGCGATGCAAGCCACGCTTGAGCCGCGAGACCTTCAGCGATCCGCTGGTGCCCGCGACGGTCTTCCGCGCGACCCGCACCCACTTCCCGCCCTTCTTGCGCTCGACCGTGATCCGCATCGTCGCTAGCCGGCTCGCGGTCACCTTGATCGTGGCGGACCGCTTGCTGCCACGCTTCCTCGCCTTGGCCGACAGCGAGGCGACCTGCGCCAGCGGACAACCGTCGGCGGTCAGCGCATACTCGGCCGGGCAGGCGTCTGAAGCGTCGGGACGCCCGTCGCCGTCCCGATTGGCCGGCGGTGGTGGCGGTGGCGGCGGCGGCGGTGGCGCGGGCAGCCGTTCGGAGGCGTGCCGTAGACGTTCGGGCAGCTCGTCGTCGAGCGTCGCGACTTGCCGTCGCCGTCGGTCGTCGATGACCGCGAGGCGTGTCGTCGCACGGCATCGCCGATCCGCGTCGCCGTCGCGTGTCGGCACTGATCGTTGGCGATTCGCGCGTCGTCGGGCAGTTGTCGGCAGCGCGTCCGGCCGACGGTCGTCCAGCGTCGGCGTCGTCGCAGTCGCGATCGCCGGCAGCGTCCGTCAGGCCGTGACGGCGTCGCGGCGGCGTTGTCCGGCAGCTGCGTCGGCGACGTCGTCACGCGTCGCCGTCCGTCCGCAGCCGTCGGGTCAGCGCACCGGTCGTCGGCGTCAATGGTCGCGGTCACTGGACGAGCGGGCAGTTGTCGCGCCGTCGTCGATGCGTGTCGCCGTCGCGTCACGCACGAGCAGCCACTTGGACGTTCGCGCGGCCGTCGCTGACCGACTTGCCGACGAAGCGCCGCCTAGCGTCATCGGCGCGGTCCAGGATCGCCGCCTTGATATCCGCGAGCGCGAGAGCTCGGGTCTGCCGGGCAGGAGCAGCGCGGCATGCCGGCCACGTGCGGCGCGCGCCATCGACGTGCCGTCTCGTGCAGTCGTAGTCAGCCGCGCCGGGACGGTCGAGACGATGCCGTACGCCCGGCGCGAAGACATCGACCGACGTCGCCCGATAGTTCGAGAACTCGTGCGCGATGCTCGTCGCGCGTCGTCGTCGCGCCGACGCAGAGCACGTTCGGCTACGGTCGTATGCGCACGGGATAGTCGGCGAGCCCCGCGTCGTCGTTGTCGTCGCCGTTCGTTCCCCGTTGCCGGCGGCGACCACGAACAGCGTGTCTCGGATGCGCCTGCGATCGCGCCTGCTCGCAGCGTCTCGAGGAGATCGCTCCGGCGCCGAGCTAGCGTTGACGATCCGGCACGCCGTGGTCGCCCGCGTAGTCGAAAGCCTCGACGATGTCGATGACCGGTCAGCCGTCGCCGTCGAGGGCGCGCAGCGGCGACGATCTTGCGTCGGGCGCGACGCCGGCGACGCCCTCGCCGTTCCCCGCGCGGCGGCGATCGTGCCCGGCCACGTGCGTCCCGTGGCCGTTCGGCGTCCTGCGGCGTCGTTGTCGCCGTCGACGAAGTCGTAGCCCGGCGCGACCTGGCCGGCCAGGTCGGGATGGTCGGCGTCGACGCCCGTGTCGACGACCGCGACGGTCCTGGCCGGCGCCGGTGCTCGACGTCCCAGGCCTCGATGACGTCCATGTCGGCGTCGGCTGCCAGATCCGTAGTGTCGTCCGACGCAGAGTCTGCCGGTGTTCGTGGAGCGCCCACAGCTCGGGAAGGATCGGGTCCGGGTCGGCAACGGCGCGCGACGGCCGGTCGCGCTCGGCGTAGACGACGTCCGGATCGGCGTTGAGGTCGCGGAGCGCGTCGCGCACGTCGCCGGGCTGCGGCCGCGACGACCTCGGTGCGCGGCAGCGGGAGGCTCTCGACGAGCGCACGTCGGCGTCGGCGCGGATGTCGGCGCGCTCGGCGGCGGTCAGGCCGGGCTCGCGCTTGACGATGATCTGGGTCGTCTCGTCCGCCAGCGCGCTCGCAGGAAGCAGGGCGAGCGTGAGGATCGCGAGCAAAAGTGGACGGATTGCCACCATGGTCTGTTTCGGCCGCCGGCTAAGCACGCTTGAGCAGGCCGTCAGGGTCCGAACATCCTAGTATCGGAATCGATGCGCTCCCCGGGACAAAAAGCTGTCGGAACGTGGAGTGGCGGGCGATTCATGCGCTTCGGTGAGCCCGTCGATGAGGAGCGGCTGGAGGCGCTGCTGCGGCCCGGCGGCGGGATCGAGACGGTCATGACCGCCGACGCGTACGGCGCCGGCGAGGCCGACGCGCTGCTCGGGCGGGCGCTCAAGGGCGTCGCGCGCGAGGACTATTGCTTGGTGGGAGCGATCGGACACGATTTCTATTCAGGGGAGCGGGACGGCGCGAAGGGCTTCCCGCGCTTCACCGACCCGCGGCTGCGCGGAGCGGACGGCTATGCGGACTACATCCGCATGGCCACAGAGCGGAGCCTCGAGCGCTGTGGCGCCGACGCGTTCGACCTACTTCTCCTACACAACCCTGACCGCACCGGTTACACGAGCGAGGCGGTGTGGGATGCGCTGGAGGACATGCGCGCCCGAGGCCTGGCCGCAAAGCTCGGCGTCGCGCCCGGCCCCGCCAACGGCTTCACGCTCGACCTCATCGACTGCTTCGAGCGCTTCGGCGAGCGGATCGACTGGGCGATGGTCATCCTCAATCCGCTCGAGCCGTGGCCTGGCGAGCTTGTGCTCGACGCCGCCCGCCGCCACCGCGTGCGCCTCATAACCCGTGTCGTCGACTACGGCGGGCTGTTCCATGACGACGTCCTGCCCGACCACCCGTTCCCGCGCCACGACCACCGCTCGTTCCGGCCGCAGGGCTGGGTCGAGCGCGGCCGCGAGCAGCTCGACCGCATGCGGCCGATCGCCGACCGCCACGGCCTGACCATGCTCCAGCTCGCCTGCGCCTGGAACCTGGCCCACGAGCCGGTGGCCTGCGTCGCCCCCACGCTGATCCAGGAGCCGGGCGAGGACGCGCGGCCGATCGAGGACAAGCGTGCCGAGCTGGCCGCGCTCGCCGGCCCGGTTCTGACTGCGGCCGAGGTGGCCGAGATCCGCTCGATCGGCGACAACACCGGCTGCATGCGCCTGAAGGGCGCCGCTCCCGACTTCGAGGGCGACCCCCTGCCCGACCGCTGGCCGATCAGCGACGAGCTGTCCGAGCTCGCCGGCCGCTGGGGGATCGACCCCCGGCGCGACCTCGTTGCCACCGCCTGGGCCCAGAGCGCGCTGATCGGCCGCCCAGACCCTCACCAGCAAGCAGTGCCGCTACACGTGCTGGTCCGCGCATAACCGTGGAGTACGGGTCGTGTCCCGGTGCACGGCATCCGCGAGCATGCGGCACGTGACCGGATGCCGGGCCGGCAGACGCCGGGCCCGCCGGAATGCGTGGAACTTCAGCCGCTATAGGCCCGAGCTCGACGGCCTGCTGCCAGGTGCCGCGGTCGTAGAACTTCAAAGCGGGCTGGGGCGCGAGGCCGAGCACGGTCACGTCGTACATCCGCCGCGGCTTCCGCCAGGTAGACGGGTCACCGAGCGCGGTGGCGGCGTTCGCGGCGACGCGCCGCAGGCCGGCCGTGTCGAGCGCCAGGAACGCCGCGCCGTCGGCGCCGCCGAAGTCGAACACGTGCGAGCGACTCGGCTCGCCGAGCCAGCCGCGCGCGGCGGCCGGCAGCGTGCGGACCGCGGCGTCCTTGAGCGCCTCCCACGCGGCCACGCCGGGATCGACGGTGCCGGCCGCGTCGGTGCGGTCGTAGTTGCCGTCCCAGGCCACGATCGTGTCGAGCACGGTCTTGGCGCCGCCGGTCGCGCCGGCGGCGGCCGCGCGCAGCCGGGCGTCGAGCAGCGGGCGCTGCTGCGCGGTGGTGCCGGCGGCGCGGTCGACGGCCTTGACGGCGTCGTAGCTCCCCGCCTTCGCCGCGTCGCGCACGAGCCGCATCAGGTAGGCCCCGCGATGGAGCGGGCCGCTGGTGCGCTCGGGGGCGGGCGCGTCGCCGACGGTCCAACCGGCCGACGGCATGTTGTTCCAGCTGACCAGCCACCCCTGGTCGGGGTTGATCACGTGCGGGCGCTGCGAGGGCTTCAGGAAGCCGCGCCACTCCGCGTTGCCGGTGCCGGGCAGCGGCAGTCGCTCGTCCCAGCGCTTGGGGCGGATCGGGAGCCGGCCGGGGTGCCACCAGCCGATGTTGCCCCGGTCGTCGGCCACCATCGTGTTCTCGTTCCAGCTGACCTTGTTCAGCGCGCGCCCGGCGTCGGCGACCGAGTCGGCCTCGTTGAGCTCGGCCAGGCCGACGAGCGTGTCCAGCTCGTGCTGCCAGGTCGCGTAGCGGCGTGCCCAAGCGGTGCCCTTCGAGCGCCCCTGCACCGGGCCGTGGACGGTTCGGCACAGCCGCCGCTTCACCGGCTGCTCGTTGGCGACCCGGAAGGTCTCCGTGCGGCAACTCATCATGCGGCTGCGGCCCCTGTAGCGGTAGCGCTCGCGGCCGGTCAGGCGCTCGACGTAGAGGTCGTCGTCATCGGTCAGGCCGCTGGTGAGACCCCAGGCGATGTGGTCGTTGCGGCCGATGCCGACCAGCGGAAGGCCGGGCGGCGTGACGCCGCGCGCGTCGAGCCCGGGCCGATGGACCTCGAGCTCGGCCAGCTGCTCGGGGATCTGGAAGCCGAGCTGCGGTCCGTGGAACAGCCACGCGCGATTGCCGCTGCCGCGCACGGCCCAGGCGTTCGAGCCGCCGCGGAACAGCGCCGCCGAAGCGGCCGCCGTCTTCGGAAGGCGCAGGCCGTCGAGGTACCGCGCCGACCGCCGGAAGCCGGTCCGCTCGTCCTTGCGCGTGCGGCCGGGGTTGGACGGGAAGCGGCCCTCGGAGGCCGGGATCGTGGCGACCTGGCCCGGCCGGCGCAGCGGCAGCAGGCGGTTGAAACGCTTGGCGCCCAGCCGGCGCAGCGCCTGGAGGTTCTCCAGCTCATGGCCGTCGTCGCTCGGGATCGTGCGGGCGAGCTGGGCGCCGACCGACGCCGAGTCGATCGCCCGCCACGGCGCAGGGGTGAGGCCGAGCGCGACGAGCTCGGTCGGCCGCAGCGACGGGTCGGCCTGCAGCCGCGACAGCCACAGGTTGATGCCCTCGGCGTAGGCGTCGAAGCGGGCGCGCAGGGGCGCGGGCAGCCGGTTGAGCTGCCGCCGCAGCTCGGGCAGCGTGTAGTAGTCGCGCCGGGCGACGATGTCGTCGTGCAAGCCGGCGACTCGCCGAGCACCTCGGCGAGCCGGCCCTGCGTCGCGCGCCGGAACAGCTCGAGCTGCACGAGCCGGTCCTGCGCCATCGCGTAGCCGACGCCGAGCCAGAGGTCGTGGTCGTTGCCGGCGCGCACGTTCGGGACGCCGTAGGCGTCGCGCGTGATGCTCGCGCCGCCGACCGTCTCGGTCGTGCCCGGCAGGTCGAAGCCGGCGGGCTTGAAGGCGAACGACTCGAAGAGGGAGACCTGGTCGGCCAGGTGCGCGTTGGCGGGCTGCCCCTGCTGCGGGACGTGGCCGGACTGACCCGGAGGCAGCACGGTCTCGGCCTGGATGACACGGGCGGACGCCGCAACCGGCATCGCGAGTATGGCCGCGACGGCGGCGAGCGTGACCCTCTTGAGCATGGCGGGGAAGCCTAGAAGGCGTGCCCCGCCGGACTTCAACTTGGCTAGCCGGCGTACTGCTCGCGCGCGTAGCTGAGCAGGCCGCGGGCCTCCAGGCGATCGGCCGGCGCGCGGAAGGTGACGTGGACGACGCCGGGGTGGCGGCCGATCTCGATCGCCCCCGTCACCGTCGCGCGGTTCTTGACCTCGGGCACGCTCATGCCGAGCAGCTCCGCGGCCCGGGCGAGGCCGTTGTCGGTCGCCGAGTTGAGGTCGGGCCCGCTGCCCACGACGGACACCGGGACGGTCTCCTCGAGCTCCTCGACGCCGTGCCGCCGGGCGAGCGTGAGCGCGCGCATGCGCTCCTCCTCGCTCAGGGGCCGGGCGAGGAACGGCAGGTCCTCGGCGACCGGGAACAGCACCGGCCCGTCGATGTTGAGCCCCTTGACGACCTCGACCTCGAGCGTGACGGTGCCCGACACGTCGCAGGTGTGGCCCGCGATCTCGCCGTCGCCCTGGAGCGCGTGCATGTCGCCCAGGTAGACGCCGCCGCCGTCGACCTTGACCGGGCAGACGAGGATCGCGCCCGGGCGCACGGCGTCGATGTCCATGTGCCCGTCGGTCTTGTGCTGCGCGAGCTCGGCGGGCGTCATGGCGAAGGCGTGCGGCGCGCCGACGCAGGAACGAGCCGAAGTCGCCGGCGTTGTGGGAGTCGGGCATCGTCATCGACGGCGTGGTGCCGAGCTGGCCCATGAACGGCCGCAGCCGCGCGGCCATGCCGACGATGTCGTGCGGCGCGAACAGCAGGATCGGGTTCTGGCGCGAGTTGTCGGGCAGCGCCGCCATGCGCGCGGCGTCATGCGCGAAACCCTCGGCGGCATCGCGGCCGACGGTGACGCCGACCGTGTGCGTCGGGTCGAAGGCGATCGTGTAGCCGTTGGTGAAGGTGAACGGGGTCGCGTCGGCGCCACAGCTCGCGCAGCGGATCGACTCCGGCCCGATGCCGTCGACGCGCGTCTCCGGCCACTCGGTTCCGCACTCGGCGCACACCGGCGCGCAGTACGGGTCGCCGTTGAAGCGGCCGTCCATCATCTGGTCGTTGCCCGACGCGGTGGCGAGCGAGGTGACCTCGATGTCGCGGATGCGGATCGCGATCGCGTCGCCGACCTGCGCGCCCTCGACGGCGACCGGCGTGCAGACCTCGTGGCCGCCGCGGATCGACGGCGTGATCATCGGCCCCCAGCAGCCGGGCGTCGTGTTGACGACGATGTGGCCGCCGTCGGCGACCGGTCCGAGCATCGGCACGTCGGGTCCGAGCGTGCCGTCGGTGAAGGTGTCGACGAAGACGGTCTGGCGGGCGGTGCGGGTCTCGATGGTGGCCACGGTTCTCACGCTCCTCCTGCGACGGGGATCAACAGCGCGACCTCGTCGCCGGCGTGCAGCCGTTGCTCGCGCTCGGCGTGCGTGCCGGCGACGACCGGCAGCGCGGAGCGCAGGGCGGGCTCGAGCGACGGCTGCTGGGAGCCGAGCGCGGCGAGCAGGTCCTCCACGCTGGCGCCTTCGGCGAGGTCGATCGACAGCAGCGGCGCCTCCGCGAAGCGGCTCAACCCGGCGCCGAGACGGACGCGGACGCGCACGCGGCCAACCCTACTCCGCTCGTAAGGGGGCCTGGCCCTTGTCACCGCCGGTAGTACGGGGGCCTGGCCCCCTTGCGCAACAATTGGACGGGTATGTCCGAGTCGTTGCGCGGAAAGCTCCTTCTGGCGTCGCCGACGCTGCTCGACCCCAACTTCGTGCGCACGGTCGTGCTGATCGCCGAGCACACCGAGGAAGGCGCGATGGGCCTCGTGCTCAACCGCCCCGCAGCCTCGAGCGTGATCGAGGCGGTCCCCGACCTCGCGTGGCTGACCGGCGACGAGGAGCAGGTCTACGTCGGCGGGCCGGTCGCCGAGACGGCGGTGATCGTTCTCGCCGAGTTCGAGCGGCCCGAGGTGGCGGGCGCGCTGGTCGAGGGCGACCTGGGCTTCGTGGGCACCGACGCCGACGACCCGGCGGCGCTCGAGGGCGCCGTCCGCCGTGCACGGGTGTTCGCCGGCCACGCCGGCTGGGGCCCCGGGCAGCTCGAGGGCGAGCTCGAGGAGGAGGCCTGGATCGTCGAGCCGCCGCAGCGCGAGGAGATCTTCACGGACGACGCCGAGGGGTTGTGGGCGGCGGTGCTGCGGCGCAAGGGCCGCCGCTACGCGCTGCTCTCGACGATGCCGCTCGATCCGTCGATGAACTAGCCTCTCGCGCCGTGTTTCGGACCGTTTGCCTCGCCGCCGTGCTCTCGCTCGCCCTTGCCGCGCCCGCGATCGCGCAGAATCCGTGGCTCGGCGAGCCGGTGCTGAACATGGCCCACCAGGGCGGCGAGGACGAGTTGCCCTCCAACACGATGTACGCGTTCCGCAAGGCGATCGCGGCGGGAGCGGACATGCTCGAGCTCGACGTCCACGCGACGAAGGACGGGCAGCTCATCGTGATGCACGACTGGGAGGTCGACCGCACGACCGACGGCACCGGGTACGTGACCGACCTCACGCTCGCTCAGGTCCGCCGCCTCGACGCCGCCTACAACTTCGTGCCCGGCCGCAACGCCGTGTCCGGGCTGCCGGCCCGCCGCTATCCGCTGCGCGGCGTCCGCACCGGCGACCGCAAGCCGCCGCGTGGCTTCAAGCGCAACGACTTCCGCGTGCCGACGCTCGCCGAGGTGCTGCGGCGCTTCCCGCGCACGCCGATCAACATCGAGATCAAGGGCCGCGACGACGATGCGGCGCAGTTCCTGCGCAACGCCGAGCTGCTGGCGGCGATGCTGAAGGACACGCGTCGGCGCGACCTGATCGTCGTCTCCTTCAACCAGCAGGCGGTCGACCGCTTCCACGAGCTGGTCCCGCAGGTGGACGTCGCGCCCGGCATCGACGGCATCTCGCGCTTCCTGCTCTCCGGCGCGTCGGCCGGGAACGGCGTGGTCGCGCTCCAGATCCCGATCACGTTCGAGACCGGCGGTCAGACGCTTCAGGTCACCACGCCGGAGTCCGTCCTGCGCTCGCACCGCGCCGGCTACGCGGTGCACGTGTGGCTGAGCAACGACGAGGAGAACCGCCAGGTCTACGACCGGCTGCTCGACATGTGCGTGGACGGGATCATGGCGGCCGCGCCGCGCGCCCTGGAACACCGGCTACGGCAGCGCCGCGTCGGCCGGTTCGACCCGTGCTCGGTGCGCGCCACGCGGGCCGCGGTCGAGGGGAACACGGTGGCCGTCGGGCTCGAGCGGCGCGGCCTGGGCCCTCAGGCCTATGAGGGCTCGGTGACGATCCGCTCGCGCGGCAAGCTCGTCGGCCGCGAGGACTACTCGCTCGCCGAGGGGACCGAGGCCGGCGGGGTCACGGTCTCGCTCACGCGCTTCGGCCGGCGTTTGCTGGACGACGGCGGCCGCGTCCCCGCCTCGATCTCGGTGCGCACACGCGGTACGCGCGGCGAGCCGCTCGTCACGAAGGTCCGCCTCAGAACCACCGGTTGAGCACGTCGCAGCGCAACTATCGGGGCGATCGTGCATTCTTATGTGCCGTCAGGCCGAACTCGCGCCCTCCTCGAGGGCGCGGGCCGGGGGACCCAAAGCGGCCGCACGTGGTCGCAGGGGCGAATCGCCGTCGGGGGACGGCGTAGCGCGATCTCTCCGCGCGAGCCCGTCAGCTCACCTCGGAGGCACCGAGAGAGTAGGAAGGGAGCACCAAGCGTGGACTCACGTCCATCCGAGCTGGATCCGTACCCGCGAGCCGACCGCGATCTGGCCTCCGCTGCGCTGTGGCAGCGGTCACTGCACCGCTCGCACCGGCGCCGCATCCGCCAGCGCGATGCGCGCCGCAACGCACCGCGCCAGAAGGGCGCGACCCTGGCCGCCGGCGCGGCCATCCTCGCCGCTCCTGTGCTGACCTCGCTGACCGGCGCCGCCTCGGCGTCCTCGGCGCGGCCGGGCGCGACGAAGTCCGAGGTCGCTCAGAAGGCCGCGGTGAGCGGCGAGAAGACCTGGCTGCTGTCGTACGGCGACACCGGCGAGGCCGTGGCCGCGGTGCAGCAGCTGCTGGCGATCCCCGCGGACGGGATCTTCGGCCCTCAGACCGAGGGCGCCGTGAAGACGTTCCAGCTCAACCAGGGGCTCGCCGCGACGGGGATCGTGGACGCCCGTACGTGGGCCGAGCTGTTCGGCTCCAAGGTGCTGTTCTACGGCGATTCGGACGCCTCGGCGTCCGCGAGCAGCGGCGCCGGGGAGACGGTGAACGTCGTGCTGGGCAGCGACGTGCCGGAGACGGCCGGCGACCCGGTCGCGCCGCCTGATGAGATCGACGGCTCCGCGGGAGTGCCGGAGCCGGCGCCGACGACCGAGTCGGATCCGGTCGAGTCGGATCCGGTCGAGTCGGATCCGGTCGAGTCGACGCCCGTCGAGTCGACGCCCGTCGAGTCGACGCCCGTCGAGTCGGCGCCCGCGCCGGTGTCGACCGGCGACGGCTGCACGACCGACGGCCGCATGGTCGCGCCGGTCAACGGCACGGTCACCGGCTCGTTCGGCGAGGATCGCGGCGATCACGCGCACAGCGGGACCGACATCGCGGCGCCGACCGGCACGACCGTGCGGGCGGCCGAGTGCGGCACCGTGAGCGTGTCCGGCACGGAGAGCGGCTACGGCACGATGGTCTGCATCCGCCACGCCGGCGAGACCACCACCTGCTACGCCCACCTCTCCGAGAACAGCGTGGCCGTCAACGAGTACGTGAAGGCCGGCCAGAAGATCGGCGAGGTCGGCTGCACCGGCAGCTGCACCGGGCCGCACGTGCACTTCGAGGTCCGCCGGAACGGCGTGGCCGAGGATGCGAGCCCGTACCTGCAGGGCAGCCGCACCGTGGCCGGCGGATCGGCCCAGCCGACGAGCGCGACGATCGCCGAGGGCGAGGGCGGGATCGGCGGCGCCACCCCGGAGCAGCAGGCCGCGGTGTTCAACAGCACGGGCGGCGCGCAGGCGCCGGCCGCTCAGACGGAGGCGACGGCCACGACGCAGGCACCCGCCGCGGCGCCGCTCGACGGGGCCGAGGCGCCGGCGCCCGCCGTAGCCGCGCCGGTCGAGGCCGCGCCGGTCGAGGCCGCCCCGGTGGAAGCCGCGCCGGTCGAGGCCGCGCCGGTCGAAGCCGCGCCGGTCGAAGCCGCGCCGGTCGAAGCCGCGCCCGGTCGAGGCCGCGCCGGTCGAAGCCGCGCCGGTCGAAGCCGCGCCGGTCGAAGCCGCGCCGGTCGAAGCCGCGCCGGTCGAAGCCGCGCCGGTCGAAGCCGCGCCGGTCGAAGCCGCGCCCGTCGAAGCCGCGCCGGTCGAAGCCGCGCCCGTCGAAGCCGCGCCCGTCGAAGCCGCGCCCGTCGAAGCCGCGCCGGTCGAAGCCGCGCCCGTCGAAGCCGCGCCCGTCGAAGCCGCGCCCGTCGAAGCCGCGCCGGTCGCGCCCGCACCGGCCGAGGCCGCGCCGGTCGAAGCGGCGCCGGCCGCCGAGGCCGCGCCGGCGGCCGAGGCCACCGGAGGCGTCGCGGCGCCGTAGTTCCTTGGAGGGGGCCGGACCGAGCGGGGCGTCGTTGAGGAGCGGCGCCCCGCCGTCCGGGCCCGCGCATCGGACTGCCGGCGTACCGTCGCTACGAGGAGGTGCAGCGCCGCCACGCCGGCATGATCCGGGGGGATTGGGGGGCCGGCTCGGAGCGCGTCCGCGCGCAGAAGACCGGCAAGCACCCGGTCCGCGCGAGCTCCGCTCGCGTTCATGGACCGATGGCTATCCCAATCTTCCCCTTAACGGGGACACTGTGTCAACAGTCTCAGCGGGACCTGGTTCCCGTGAAGACGATCCAGAACAGCACCGCCTCGGTCTGGCCGAGGTTGCGGATGCCGTGTCGCGAGTCGTAAGTTCGGCCGCAGAATGCCGTCGAGCTGTCGACTCAGGACACTAGCCGCCGACGCGCGCGGCGAGCTTGTCGAGGGAGGCGCTCCACCCTGCCTCGGCGTGATCGCGGCCCATCGGGTAGGGCCCGTCGCTGAGCGTCATGCGCGTCTTGGCGCCGTGGTCGTGAAACTCCACCCGCGTGACCGTGGGCTCGTGTATGCCGACCTCGGGCATCGGGTCCGAGCGCAGGACGATCAGCTCCGGCTCGACCAGCTCGACGATGTCGTAGCCGATCGCGAACTCGGCGCCGCTGCTGCGCTCGACCATGGTGAGCTCATAGCGCCCGCCGACGCGCAGGTCGATGTGGACCTTCTCGCGCGGCGTGTCGAAGTGCTCGGGGCCGTACCACTCCGCGACCTCGTCGGGGTCGGTCCACGCCCGGAAGACCTCCTCGCGCGGCGCCTCGAAGATACGCGTGATCAGGACCTCCTGCTCGGCGGCGGTCACGGGCGTCGAGTCACTCATGCTGCTCTCCCTTCCGGCGCAGGTGCGCCTCGAGCCGGTCCATCCGGCCCTCCCACATCCGTTTGCGCGACTGCATCCACTCCACCGCCTCGTCGAGCGGGTCGGCCTGCAGCCGGCTCGGCCGCCACTGCGCCTCGCGGCTGCGGACGATCAGCCCCGCGCGCTCGAGCACCTTCAGGTGGCGCGAGATCGCCGGGAGGCTGACCGGGAACGGCTCCGCCAGCTCGTTCACGGTCGCCTCGCCCTCGGCGAGGCGGGTGAGGATCGAGCGGCGCGTCGGATCGGCGAGCGCGGCGAACGTGAGGCTGAGCTGGTCGGTCGGCATCTAACGAGTACGTTAATTAACGTAGCCATTAAATACCAGTTCACGCGCAACCGGTCAACCCGGTCCGTAGTCGAGCACCAGGAAGCCGATACCGAACACCAGCGCCGCCTGCACGGCCACGCAGACCACCGCCCACAACAGCCCTTCGACCACCCCGTTCCGCCACGTGACCGCCGCGCTCAACAGCGCCGGGACGGCGAACGCCGCGGCCGGCACGGCGATCGCCTGCCACAACGGCCAGTCCCCGAAGTCGCCGCCGGCGTTCTCCAGGAGCGCGACGACCACCGCCGCGCCCGCCGCCGCCAGCAGCAACGGTGCAATCAGCCTGACCCCGCCCATCGTCAGTCCGCCGGCACCCCCGGGATCTGGCCGTTGCGGAAGGCGTCGACGAACCGCCGGTGATCGTCGCGCGCGAGGTCGCCGTAGGCGGTGCCGAACCGGACCAGGTCGGCGGCGAACTCGTCCTCGCGGCCGCCGGCCACCGCCATGATCGCCTCCTCGATCTGGAACTCCACCAGGGTCTGCTCGCTTCCGGCGTCGGACACGCAGTGCACCTTGGCCGTCGCCTGCCCCAGGTAGTCGAGCAGCGGAAACACCTCGTCGAGATCGGAGACCTGGCCCCAGTCGATGTCGGCCTCGTAGGGCGAGACCTCCTTGACCACCTGGCCGGCGCCGCGCAGCTCGCACCAGCCCAGCCATGGGTCGGCGTGCGCCTGCAGGGCGCGCTGCGAGACCGCGGTCCGGTGGCCCGGGTGCTCGAAGTAGCCCTCGATCGTGCGGTCGTCGACGACGCGGCTCGCGGCGGCCACGTTGCCCTGCTTCATGGAGAGCACGACGTCGTTCTCCAGCGCCTGCGTCCGCCCCTCGACCAGCAGGCTGTAGGCCGGCAGACCGGCCGAGCCGATCCCGAAGCCGGCGCGGCCGATCACGTCCTTGACCGCGTAGGACACGCTGTGCTGGCGCTTGATCTCGGGGATCGTCTCCAGGTACGCCGCGAAGGCCTGCTCGACCTCCTCGCGCTCGCCGTCCTCCAGCCGCCGCACGCCCGGCCCGGCGGAGAAGTGCCGTTCGGCTCCCTCGACGGTGGTCGTGGCGTCGAGCAGCGCCACGCGCGTCTCCAGCCGCGCGCGCAGCAGCACCTCGTTCAACACCCCGTCGGTGTTGTCGAGCGTCAGCCGGTACTCGCTGTCGCGGTCGCCGGTCGCGAAGGCCCGCACCTGCTCCAGGTACGCGCGCCCGTAGGCCTCGATCATCCGCTCGATCGCCTCGTCGCTCAGCGCCTTGGCGAAGCCCAGCAGCGCGAGGCTGGCGGCCATCCGCCGCAGGTCCCAGGTGAAGTGGCCGACGTAGGCCTCGTCGAAGTCGTTGACGTCGAACACCAGGATCCCGGCTGCGTCCATGTAGGTGCCGAAGTTCTCCGCGTGCAGGTCGCCCTGGATCCAGACGCGGCTCGTGCGCTCGTCCGCCCACGGATCCTCCAGCCGCGCGACGTCGGCGTAGAACAGCGGCGCGCTGCCGCGGTAGAAGGCGAACGGCGACGCCGCCATCTTGCGGAACTTGTGGCGGAAGGCGCGCTCGTCGGCCTCGATCAGGTCGCCGAACGCATCGGCGAGCACGCCGACGATCGACTCGCTTCGCTCGTCGTCGTCGGTCGCGAGCTCGGCAGGGGTGGTCACGCCGGGGATCGTTGCAAACGATGCGCCCGCCATGCGAGCGCGAGCGCGGCGAGCACCGCCAGGCCGAACGCGCCGTGCGCCACGTGGTCGGCCGCGGCGCTGAAGGAGCGGTGGAAGATGTAGCCGACGAGCGTGAAGGTCGCCGCCCAGGCCGCCGTGCCGAGCAGGCTCCAGGGCAGGAAGGCGCGCAGGCGCATGCCCGAGGCTCCGGCCAGGAAGGGCGCGACCGCCCGCACGATGCCGACGAAGCGGCCGACGAGGATCGCCTTCGCCCCGTGGCGGTCGAAGAACCCGTCGACCCGCGCCAGCCGTGGCGCCGTGACGCCGATGCGGGGGCCATGCGAGACGAGGAAGCGGCGCCCGAGCCTGCGGCCGAGCAGGAAGCTGGCCAGGTCGCCGGTCGCGGCGGCCAGCCAGACCAGCAGGAGCATCAGCGGCAGCTCGACCTCGCCCTGGGCCGCGACCACGCCGCCGAGCACGACGGCGGTCTCGCCCGGCGCGATGAGGCCGACGAAGGCGCCGGTCTCGAGGAAGGCGAGCGCGGCGACCAGGGCGTACGTCCACGTGCCGAGCGTGTCCGACAGGTCGGTCAGCGCCGCCTCGAGGTCGGGCATCGGGATCACGCCCGCCGTGGTGAGCGCGAAGCCGAGCGCCGCCACGAACGCGACGGCCAGCAGCGCCGCCGGCGGGCGCCGCGTCATGCGGCAGCGGGGACTTCGAGCGGCCGCCACGACGCGCGCGGGCGCACGACCTCGGTGGCGGGCACGGGAGCCGCAACGAGGTCGCTCTCGGGCAGCGGCGCGGCGACGAGGGCGTCCTCGCGCTCCCAGCGCGCCATCGTGCGGCGCAGCTTGCCGAGCGCGACGAGCCCGATCGGCGCCGGAATCCAGATCGCCACGGCGCGGTAGGCGAGCACGGCGACGATCGCCAGGTCGGCCGACACGCCGAACGCGAGCAGCACGCCGACCAGGCCGCCGCTGGCGGCGCCCGGCACCGGCACCGTGTTGGCGACCTGGCCGATGAAGTACGCGACGACGACGATCGCGAACGGCGGGGCGGCGCCGAAGGCGTTGAGCATCCCGTACAGCACGGCCATGTCGAAGCCCCACCAGGCGAAGGCGCCCAGCAGCCGCGGATCGGCCGACCGCACGTGCGAGACCGCGCCGCGGACCGAGCCGCCGAGCACGGCGCCCGCTGTGCGCAGGCGGCCGGTGCCGTCGGTCGGCATCCAGACGGCCGCGGCCAGCGCCAGCGCCATCCCGAGCGCGGCGGCCCCGGCGGGCAGCGCCGTCAGCACGAGCGGGCCCTCGCCGCGGATCGCGAGCGCCGCGCCGGCGAGCGCGATCGCGCCGAGGAAGACGGCGTAGACGAGCACGAGGAAGGTCAGGAGCGTCGAGGCGGCTCCGCGCGTGCCGAGGCCGGAGCGCCGCAGCGCCCACAGCGTCATCGCCGCGCCACCGGCGCCGGCGGTCGGCAGCAGCCGCGTGGCCGCGGCGCCGCCGAGCGTGATCTCGGTGCTCTCGCGCAGGCCGAGCCGCGAGGAGGCGCGGCTGCCGACGAGCCACAGCAGCAGGATGTAGCCGCCGAACGACAGCAGCTCGAAGACGGCCGCGGCCAGGACCCAGGCGGGATCGGCGTCGATCGCGCGGCGGACGGCGTCGGCGAACGTCTCCAACGGCCCGCCGAGGACCAGCACGGCGGCGACCAGCGCGCCGGCGACAGCGGCGGGCACGGCGGCCCGGCGCGCCAACGCACGAAGATCGAGCGCAGGGAGCGTGAGGTCCTCGGCGGGCATGCCATCGAGTATCGAGACGCGCCGCACCCCTCGCATCAGGGATATCACCAGCATTCGGGTGCGGGAAGCCGCACCGGGGTGGTACGGAAAACGTGGTCAGCGCGACGACTGGTGCTGACCGCGCGGGAGGCGTAGGCTGGCGCGCAATGCGGGTCGTGCCGGCTCTGGATGCGCTGGTGGAGCTGCCCGCCGGGCGCTACGAGGTGGGCGAGCCCGGCGAGGAGCGCGTGTGCGAGCACCGCGCGCTCCTGATCGGCCGCTGGCCGGTCGTCAACGCCCACTACCGCGAGTTCCTGCACGCCACGGGCCGCCCCGTGCCGGCGACGGTCGAGGCCGAGGCGCTCGACGACCATCCCGTCACCGGCGTCTCGCGTGCCGACGCCGAGGCGTTCTGCGCGTGGCTCGGCCCCGACGTCCGCCTGCCCACCGGCGACGAGTGGGAGGCGACGGCGCGCGGCACCGACGGCCGGCCGTTCCCGTGGGGCGAGACCTTCTACAGCGAGCTCTGCAACTGCGCCGACAGCGGCTGGGGCTGGACCGTGCCCGTCGTCGCCCACCCGCTCGGCGCGGGACCGTTCGGTACCGAGCAGCAGGCGGGCAACGTCTGGGAGTGGGTCGCCGACCGCACGGCGGACGGCTGGGGCGCGGTGCGCGGCGGCAGCTACCTCGACACCGCGTGGGGCCTGCGCGCCTCGCGCGTGCAGCCCGCCGACCCGGAGCGGGCCACGAACACGACCGGGTTCCGAATCGCGATCAACCAATCGGGCGGCCGGACGCCGCCCGCCGACATCAAGACGCGGGACCGGATGTCCGGCGGAGGAGATTGATATGCGAGCAGTCGTGATGGACGCGCTGCGGGAGGTCTATGACCCCTGCTGCGCGGATCGCGGGATCTCGATCGTCGACATGGGCGTCGTGGAGGACGTCCGCGTCGAGGGCGGCCACGTCGACGTCGACCTCGTGCTCACCACGGGCTGGTGCCCGTTCGTGGTCTCGATGTCGACGGCCATCCCCGAGGCGCTGAAGGCGGTCGACGGCGTCGAGACCGTCGACGTGAAGGTCGTCTGGGATCCCGTGTGGACGATGGATCGCCTGTCGGAATCGGCGCGCGAGAAGCTCGCGATGCCGCTGGAGGAGCTGGAGCCCTATCGCGCGGGAAGGAGCGCTGCCTGATGGCCATCACCGAGGAACGCCCCGAGCAGGTTGGAGAGCGGAAGGTCGACGCGTTCGTCTTCGACTGCGTCTGCCACATCTTCAACTTCGACAAGAGGAACGCGATCGGCCCGCCCGGCGAGCTGTTCGACGAGCACCTCTACGCCTTCCACCAGCTGCTCACGCGCGAGGGCGAGCCCGTCCTCTCACGCGACGAGTTCTTCCGCGAGTGGAGCGTCGACGAGATCTACGACATGGTCATCGAGGGATCCGACACCGACATGATCGTCGCGCAGCCGCTCCCGCTGACCGACCTGTTCCATGACGGTCTCAGCGCGTGGGAGAAGTGCGCCGAGATGGCGGCCAAGCACCCCGACAAGGCGGTCTTCTGGGGCTCGGTCAACCCGCTCGAGGGCAAGAAGGCGCTCGACCTCATGACCCGCCAGGTCGAGGACCACGGCGCCAAGGCGTTCAAGTTCTACAACGTCCGCTACGACTACGGGCAGCCGTTCCCGTGGCGGATGGACGACCCGCGCGTGGCCTTCCCGGTGTTCGAGCGCGCGCAGGAGCTCGGCATCAACCTGATCGGCGTGCACAAGGGCGTGCCGCTCGGGCCGCAGCCGGTCGAGCACACGCGCACGTTCGACATGGACGGCGCGGCCGCCAACTTCCCGGACATCAACTTCGTCATCTTCCACGTCGGCCTTCCGTGGCTCGACGAGGTGCTGTGGCAGATCGTGCGCTTCCCGAACCTCTACGCCTCGATCGCCGCCACCGTGAACTTCATCTCGCGCCAGCCGCGGGTGTTCGCGGAGATGCTCGGCAAGATGATGTGGTGGTGCGGTGAGGACAAGATCATCTACGGCGGCGAGGCGCCGATCTGGCACCCGCAGTGGGCGCTCGAGGAGTTCTGGAACTTCGAGCTGCCGCGGGACATCGTGGAGGAGCGCGGCTACCCGCAGCTGACCGAGCAGGCCAAGCGCAAGATCCTCGGCGGCAACCTCGCCCGCCTGCACGGGATGGACGTGCCTACGTGAGCGGCTACACCAGGCTCAACCTGCGCGAGGACGTCGAGGACAGCGCCCAGAAGTTCGGGATGGGCGACATCCTCGAGGCGCACTTCGCGCGCGACGACCTCGACGCGACGCAGTTCGGCCTCAGCTACCAGCGGGTGAAGCCGAACCAGCGGGTGCCGTTCGGCCACAGCCACAAGGAGCAGGAGGAGGTCTACGTCATCGTCGGCGGCAGCGGGCGGCTCAAGCTCGGCGACGACGTGCTCGACGTCGGCCGCTGGGACGCGGTGCGCATCGCGCCCGAGGTCACGCGCGGGGTCGAGGCCGGACCCGACGGCCTCGAGCTGATCGCGTTCGGCGCGCCCAACACCGGGCTCCAGGACGCCCAGCAGGAAATGGGGTGGTGGGACTAGACCCCCGCCTGCGCGCGACTATGACGCACGCCCCGCCGGCGCGGCAAGGCGACGACGGCGCTACGCGACCGCGGACTGTCGTCGTCGTTCGTGTGGAGCAGGAAGCCGGCCGCGTCGAGCACGCGGCGCTCGCGCAGCCGGACGAGCCGCTCGGCGCAGGCCGAGTTGGGCTCCCAGGCGGCGACGGCGGCGGTGTCGCGCAGCGGGGTCAGGCCGTTCTCCTCCGGCTCGTCGAAGGCCTGGCGCAGCCACGCCAGGTCGTCGGCGATGCGCCGCGGGCGGCTCTCACCATCCGGTGCGGGGCTCCACGGATCCTGGCCCTGGCGGCGCTCCGGCACTCCCGGCGGGCGCGCGAGCGAGACGCCGAGCGCGTTCAGCCAGTCGGGTGTATCGCGCACGAGCTCGAGCATGAGGGTCCTCGTTTCCGCTGCAGAGTCCTGGCAAACTCGCTGCAGGCTACGCGCTGAGAGGCTCCGTGGGCGGCGGGGCCGACATGACCTCGACGCGGTGGCCCGCCGGGTCGTGGACGAACCAGCGTGGCGCGTTCCACGCGTTGCTGCCGGGCTGCGGGTCGAAGCCGTTCTCGCGCAGCGTCGCCACGGTGCGCTCGGCGTCGTCGGAGACGACCGCGGTGTGGCCCTCGGTCGGCACGGCCGGTGCGTCGAGAGGGACGAGATGGATGTGGGTGTCGTCCTTGCCGATCCAGGTGAAGCGGTTGCGCAGGATGGGCGGCGGCTCGAGCTCGGTGAAGCCGAGCAGCTCCCAGAAGCGCACGCAGTCGCGCACCTGGTCCGGACGCACCTCGAGCGTCACGTGCTGGAGCATGCGCGCAAGCCTACGCCAGGCTGACGAGCGCGATCCCGGCGAGCGCGGCCGCGACGCCGCCGCGCTGGCCGACTGTGAGCTGCTCGTGCAGGATCGCGCGGGCGAGGATGACCGTGGCGAGCGGGTAGAGCGAGCCGAGCACGGACACCGCGGCGGCCATCCCGACGGTGAGCGCGACCGCGAACATCACGTTGGCGGCGATGTCGAGCGCCCCGACGGCGGCGAGCGGCCCGACCTGGTCGCGCGTGAGCGGCGACGGACGCCGCAGCGCGACCACGATTCCCAGCAGCACCGTGACGGCGGCCGCGCGATTGATCGTGACCGCCCACAGCGCGCCGTCGTCGGCGGCCAGGTCGGTGCCGACGAAGAAGGCGCCGAAACCCAGCGCCGCCAGCACGGCGAGGCCGACGCCGGCCGCCGCGTGCCGGCCGCTGCCGCGCCGGCCGATCTCGAGCGAGGCCAGCATGGCACCGGCCAGCGCCAGCACCATGCCGAGGCCCTGGAGCGCCGTGGGCGCCGTGCCGGCGGCGAGCGAGACGATGACCGGCAGCAGCGCCGCCAGCGCCGAGATCGGCGCCACGACGCTCATCGTGCCGACCGCGAGCGCGCGGTAGAGGGCGGCGAAGCCGATCAGCTCGGCCACCCCGGCGCCGGCGGCGAGCATGGCGGCGTGGCCGCCGGGCAGCGGGGCGCCGGAGATGAGCGCGGCGATCAGGACCAGCACGAGGCCGGTCGCCTGCGAGACGAGCAGCACCCACAGGAGGGCGAGCCTCCGGGTCTTGAGGCCGGCGAGGAAGTCGGAGCATCCCCAGGCGAGGCTTGCGCCGAGGGCGAGGGCGACCGGGACCATGGGCGGCACCCTCGCCGAGGCCGATTGAAGAACCCTTAGCGAAGGCTTGGCATGATCTCTGTATATGAGCGATCTCGAGCGCAGGTCCGGTTCCCGCCCGTCGCGTCGCCAGCGCGAGAAGCGCGCCTACAACCTCGTGGTGGCCGGGGGGGTCCTCGGTCTCGTCTTCGTCGTGGGTGCCCTGCTCGCGATCGTCGGCGTGATCGGCTGGTCGATCCCGATCCTCGCCGCGATCCTGGCCGTCGTCGTCGCCCTGCTCTTCCGGCGCACCGTCCGCTAGGCGCGTGCTGGTCGCGGAGGCGGTCGGCAGGGCGCTGGCGTCGCTCGGCGTCGACGCCGTCTTCGGGCTGCTCGGCAGCGGCAACCTGACCGTCACCAACGCGCTGCGCGACAGCGGCGTGCCGTTCCACGCCGCGCGGCACGAGGGCGGCGCGATCTGCATGACCGACGGGTACACGCGCGTGAGCGGCCGGCTCGCGGCGTGCAGCGTGCACCAGGGCCCCGGGCTCACCAACACCGTGACGGGGCTGACGGAGGCGGCCAAGAGCCGCACGCCGCTGCTCGTACTCGCCGCCGACACGCCCTCCGCCGCGCTGCGGTCGAACTTCCGCATCGACCAGGCAGGGTTGGTGGAGGCGGTCGGCGCGGTCGCCGAGCGCGTGCACGGGCCCGACACGGCGATGGCCGACGTCGCGCGCGCCGTGCGGCGTGCTCGCGTCGAGCGGCGCGCGGTCGTGCTGATGCTGCCGCTCGACGTCCAGGCCGCCGAGTGCGATCCGTCGCTGCCGCCGCCGCTGCCCGAGCCTGGCGCCGCCACGGCCGGGATCGGTCGACGCGCTCGTCTCGCTGCTGACGGATGCGCAGCGGCCCGCGATCATCGCCGGCCGCGGCGCGGTGCTGGCCGGCGCCGGCCCGGCGCTGCGACGGCTCGGCGAGCTGACCGGCGCGGTGCTGGCCACGTCGGCGGTGGCCAACGGCCTGTTCGCGGGCGACCCGTACGCGCTCGGGATCGCCGGCGGGTTCTCGTCGCCGGTGGCCGCCCGGCTGCTGGCCGAGTCCGACGTCGTGGTGGCCTTCGGCGCCGCGCTGAACCAGTGGACGACGCGCCACGGCACCTTGATCGCGCCCGGCGCCCGGGTCGCGCAGATCGACCTCGACGCCGACGCGATCGGCGCGCACCGGCCGGTCGATGTCGGCGTCGTCGGCGACGCGCGCCAGACCGCCGAGGCGCTGATCGCGGCGCTCGCGCACGGCACGTCGTCCCGCCGCACCGCGGCGCTCGCCGACGAGATCGCCGCCGGCGCCTGGCAGCACGACCCCTACGAGGACGCCGCGGCGCCGGGCCGGCTCGATCCACGCACGCTGACGCTCGCGCTCGACGCGATGCTGCCGCTCGAGCGCACGGTCGTCGTGGACTCCGGCCACTTCATGGGTTGGCCGTCGATGTACCTGCGCGTGCCGGACGCCGCCGGCTTCGTCTTCCCGCAGGCCTTCCAGTGCGTCGGGCTCGGGCTCGGCAACGCGATCGGGGCGGCGCTGGCGCGGCCGGACCGGCTCACCGTGGCGGCGCTCGGCGACGGCGGCGCGCTGATGGCGCTGCCCGAATTCGAGACGCTCGGACGGCTCGCGCCCAACCTGCTCGTCCTCATCTACGACGACGCCGCCTACGGCGCCGAGGTGCACCACTTCCGGCCGCAGGGCCAGGCGGTCGACCTCGCGCAGTTCCCCGACACCGACTTCCCGGCGCTCGCCGAGGCCGCCGGGTGCCGCGGGCTCGAGGCCCGCAGCGTCGACGACCTCGAGGGCGTGCGCGAGTGGCTCGACGCACCCCGACCGGCCGCTCGTGCTCGACGCGCGGGTCGACCCGGACATCTGCGCGGACTGGCTCGAAGAGGCCTTCCGCGGACACTGAGAGGAGAACGCATGGCCCTGCTCGGAGATCTCGTCGCGGCGCTGGCCTCGGGCGAGGTGCGGGTGGTCGACCTCACGCAGCCGCTGAGCGAGCGCACCCCGGTGCTGTTCCTGCCGGAGCCGTTCGCCAACACGCCCGGGCTGAGCCGGCGGCCGCTCAGCCGCTACGACGACGCCGGCCCGGCCTGGGCGTGGGACGTGCTGGAGGTCGGCGAGCACGTCGGCACCCATTTCGACGCCCCGATCCACTGGATCACCGGCCGCGACGGCGAGGACGTGGCCAGCGTGCCGCCCGCCCGTCTGGTCGGGCCGGCGGTGGTGATCGACAAGTCCGCCGAGGCGGCCGACGATCCCGACTACCTGCTCACGCTCGACGACATCCGTGCCTTCGAGTCCGAGCACGGCGCGCTGCCCGAGGGCGGCTGGCTGCTGCTGCGCACGGGCTGGGACGCGCGCGCCTCAGACCAGGACGCCTTCCTCAACGGCGGCCGCACGCCCGGCCCGGACGCCGAGTGCGCGCGCTGGCTCGCCGAGGAGGCGCCGATCGCCGGCTTCGGCGTGGAGACGGTGGGCACCGACGCGGGCGCGGCGCACAGCTTCGACCCGCCGTTCCCGGTCCACCACTTCCTGCTCGGGGCGGGCCGGTACGGGATCACCCAGCTCGCCAACCTGGCCGAGCTGCCGCCGACCGGCGCGGTGATCGTCGTCGCGCCGCTCAAGCTCGTCGACGGGACCGGCAGCCCGTCGCGGGTCTTTGCCTTCGTCTAGTCCTCGAGCCGGAAGCCGATCTTCAGCGTCGCCTGGTAATGGGCGACCTTGCCGTCGGCGATCTGGCCGCGCACGGAGGTCAGCTCGAACCAGTCGAGGTGGCGTAGCGTCTCGGACGCCTTCGCGACGGCGCGGTCGATCGCCTGGGTGACGCCCTCGGGCGACGAGCCGGTGATCTCGACGGACTTGTAGACGTGTTCGCTCATGCGGCGAACCTACCTGTCTTGGCGGCGCGGTACTCGTCGTGCTCGGCGACGTGGACGTAGCTCGAGCGCGGCCCGTGGCGGGCGATCTCGTGCAGCGCCCGCACCAGCCGGTCGACGTCCTCGGTCGTCGTCCCGAGCCCGATGCTGGCGCGCACGGCGCCCGGCAGGGCGGGGTGACGGCCGGCGCGCAGCTCGGCGTGGAAGTGCTCGGCCGCGCCGTCCGGCACGCCGAGCAGGTGCGTCATCAGCGGGTGCGCGCAGAAGCAGCCGTGGCGGACGCCGATCGCGTGCTCGGCGCTGAGGATCGCGGCCAGCAGGGGATCGCGGTAGCCGGCGAGGTTGAAGGTGGCGACGCCGACGCGGTCGACCGTGCCCGGCGCCCACTGGGTGAGCATCTCGAGGCCGGGGACGCGGGCGAGCGCGGTCCACAGCCGGACGGCGAGCGAGCGCTCGTGGGCCTCGACGGTGTCCATCCCGAGCGCCATCAGCGCGCGGCAGGCGGCGGCCAGCGCCACGACGCCGACCACGTTGGGCGAGCCCGCCTCGAAACGGTCGGGCGCGGGCGCCCAGGTGACGTCGTCGACCGTCACGAGCCGGATCGCGCCGCCGCCGGAGAGCAGCGGCTCGCCGTCGCGCAGCCGGCCGACCAGCGCGCCCGAGCCGAACGGCGCGTAGAGCTTGTGACCCGACAGCGCGAGGTGGTCGATCCCGGCGCGCGCCATGTCGATCGCGCGGTGGGGGGCGAGCTGGGCGGCGTCGACGAACAGCTCGGCGCCGTGCTCGTGAGCGAGCTCCGCGATCTCGGCGACCGGCCACACCTCGCCGGTCACGTTCGAGGCGCCGGTCACGGCCACGAGGTCGATGCGCTCGGCGCGCAGGGCGCGCTCGCACTCGTCGATCAACTCGTCGGCGGAGCGCGTGAACGGCAGCAGCCGGACGTCGTGGCGCCGCCACGGGAGCATGTTGGCGTGGTGCTCGGTGGTGCTCGAGAGCACGCGCGTGCCCGCGGGCAGCGAGGCGGCCAGCAGGTTCGTCGCCTCGGTGGTGTTGCGCACGAACACCACCGTGTCGTCGGCGCGCGCGCCCACGAAGCGGGCGACGACGTCGCGCGCGCCCTCGTACTCGGACGTCGCGACCTGCGACTTGATGCCGGCGCCGCGGTGCACGCTGCTGTACCACGGCACGAAGGCCTCGACGGCGGCCCAGACGTCGGCCATCACGGGGGTGCTGGCGGCGTAATCGAGGTTCGCGTACCGCCGCATCGTGCCGTCGACGCACGCGACCTCGGTGTCGGCCCCCAGCATCCGCGGGAGAGGTTCACCCATGCGGCGAACTCTTCCGGGCGCCACTTGGCGAAAGCTTGGCTCGCACTTAGCGCGAGATCCCGACCCGCTTGGCGAACGGGCTGTCGAACACCCGGCTCGCGTTCAGCTCGTCGTGGACCGCGAGCCAGCGGTCGAACTCCGGGTACAGGCGGCGCAACGGGCCGGTGAGCGTGTTGACCTGGCCCCAGTGCGGCCGCCCGCCGATCTCGTACAGGGCCTCCTCGTAGGCCCCGAGCAGCTCGAAGCCGCCCTCGGTGTCGGTGGCCTGGATCAGCTCGATCATCATCGTGTCGCGGCCGTGCATCATCGACATGTAGGCGGGCGAGGCCTTGACGAAGCGCAGCGAGACGAGGCCCGTGTGGTAGACGCGGCCGAGGTCGCGATGGCGGGCGGCAACCGCGATCAGGCGGTCGACCGCCTCCGCGTGGTTCTCGAGCGGGACGGCCAGCTCGGACGAGTAGGCCGGCAGCAGGTTGGCGGCGCCGATGTTGAGGACCTTGTAGGACGGGCCGGTGTACTCGTTGTCGGCGAGCGCGCCGAGCAACTGGTCGGTGCGCTTGGGCGCGCTGTCGGGGAGCGCGTCGAGCACGAGGTTGCCGAAGAAGGGAATGACCTTGGAGCGGCTGGCGAGCTCGATCCACCAGTGCCGGCGCAGGCGGTCGTCGGCGCGCTTGCGCCGATGGTCCTCGGTGCGGTTGCGGCGGCAGGCGATGCAGCGATGGTCTCCGCCCTCGCGCGGATAGAGGTTGAGGTAGATCTCGTAGTGGCGGTTCGCGGCCAGGGTGGCGGGGATCTGGTCGCGCAGCGCCGACCAGGTCGAGAGCTCGCGTACCTCGGTCAGCCAGTACTCCGGCTCGACGGCGATCGTGGCCGCATAGATGACGCCGAGGCAGCCCATGCCGACGACGGCCGCGTTGAAGACGTCGTCGTCCTTGCGCAGATCCCATGCCGTGAACGCGGTCGGATCGGTGGGACCGTCGGCGCGCTCGATGCGGATCACGCGCCCGCCGGAGGCCACGAGGTCGAGCGAGTGCACCGAGTCGGCGATCGGGCCGAAGGAGAGCCCGGAGCCGTGCGTGGAGGTCGACATCACGCCCGCGACGGTCTGGGCGTCGTAGCCGCCCATCTGCGTGAGTGCCAGGCCCTTGCCGTCGAGCAGGCGGTTGAGGTCCCGCAGCCGCATCCCGGCCTCGACGCGCTCGAGCCGCGGGCCGTCCCAGTCGCCCCGCAGCGCGTCGACCTCGAGCGGGGCGTTCAGCCGGTCGGTCCGCAGGAGGTAGCCGGTGGTGAGCGCCACGTCCGACCACGAGTGCCCCGAGCCGACGGCGCGCACGGTGGCGCCGTCCGCCTCCGCGCTGCGCACGATCTCGCGCAGCTCCTCCAGCGTCGCCGGCCGGTAGATCCGCAGCGGCTCGATCGACTGGTTGCCCGTGTGGTTGCGCCAGCGCTTGCGCTGCTCGTAGGCGACGGTCACGCGCCGCCGACTCTATTCCGCCGCGTCGACGAAAGTGAAGAAGAGCGTGCTCCAGCGCTCGGCGGCGTCGATCGGCGGGAAGTGGCCCGAGCCTTCGAACGGCTCGACCCGGACGTTGCCGTAGCGCTCGAGCACGGCGGCGGTCTGGGAGACCATCGGCTGCGGCGGGTGGGCGTCCTCGCCCGGCCAGCCGGGCACGTGGCCGGCCTGACCGAGCAGCCCCACGTCCCACGCCGAGCTGTCGGAGATGACCACGTCCTCGGTGCCGTACGTCCACAGGACCGGCGGCTTGGGATCGAGGTCCGGGGAGCGCCGACCAGTCGCAGTACTTCGGCGACAGCGCGTTGATGATGCCGCGTGTGCCGGGAGCGGCGCCGGGCCAGTGCTCGGACGGCGTCACGTCGCCGGGGTAGAAGTCGTCGCCGATGGCCGACTTGAGGATCTCCTCGAGCAGCTCGTCCTCGCGCGGCTCCTTGTGGGCCGGCGACCAGTACGAGCTGGTCATGACGCTGCGCGGCGAGGTGGCCGCCTCGGCGCTGCGGTCGCCGGCGGCCAGGCGCTGGACGAAGTCGGGGCTGACGACGCCGGCGCCGGATCCGGCGTAGTCCGGCCGGCACGGCGTGCCGTCGGCGCGCGTGCCGCCGAACCCGTACGGCGAGACGGGGTCGATCAGGGTCAGCGACGCCACCGGCCGGTCCATCGCGTAGTGCGCGATCGCGGCGCCGCCGGTCGACCAGCCGGCCAGGTGCACCGGGCGCTCGATCTCCAGTGCTCGCAGCAGCGCGTACGTGTCGTCGGCCCAGTCGCGCAGGCCGCGGGTGGCGTCCATCGGCTTGCGCTCGCTGTCGCCGAACCCGCGCATGTCGGGAGCGATCAGGCGGTAGCGGTCGGGCGCCTCGGGCAGCAGGTGCTCGTAGAAGCGGCCGGTCGAGAGGTTGCCGTGCAGCAGCACGACCGGGATGCCGTCCTCGGGCCCCGACTCGATGAAGTGCGTGCGCAGCCGGCCGGTGTCGACGGTGCGCGAGCGGATCACGCGCCGAGCTCCTCGCGCAGCGCCGCGACCTCCGCGCGCAGCTCGGCCAGCTCGCGCTCGAGCCGGTCGAGCCGGTCGTCGCCGCGCGGCGCCGGTGCGGGCGGGGGCGCCGCCGGCTCGTCGATCTCCTCGCCGAGCAGCTGCCCGTAGCGGTCCTCGCGCTGGCCGGGCCGGCGCTCGTAGCGCGCCACGAGCTCGCGCTCGGTCAGCCGGTCGACGACCGCCTGCAGCGCGGCCGCGTCCGGGAAGCGGTGCAGGCGCTCGGTGCGCTGGAGCAGCTCGCCCGGGGTCTGCGGCCCGCGCAGCATCATCACGGCGAGCACCGCCTGCTCCTCGGGCCCGATCTGCAGCGCCTCGTCGAGCAGGTGGCGGAACTTGGCGGCGCGGCTGCCGTGGTAGCTCGTCAACCGGGTGAAGCGGCGGCGCCCGAGCCGGTCGAGCGCGTCGCGGATCGTCTCCTCGTCGTAGGCGACCACCGGGTCGCGGTTCGTGCTCTGGTTGCACGCCGCGCGCAGGGCGTTGAGGGTCAGCGGATAGGTGTCGGGCGTCGTGCGCTGCTTCTCGAGCAGACTGCCGAGGACGCGTACCTCTTCTGGGCTCAGGTCGTGCACTACGTTGCCCTCCAGGCGAGCACGGCGCTCGTGACCGCCATCACTCCCGCGACCGCCACCACGGCCGGCGCGAGCGGATTTCCCCAGTCGACGGCGCCCTCCCCGCGAGCGACGGCCACCACCAGCGCCGCGAGACCGAGCGCTTGGGCCTGGAGCGGGATCCGCGCGGCGGTCGTCGTGCCGTAGAGCGCCACCGAGAGCCACAGGCCGCCGTAGACGACGAGCACGGCGGCCGTGATGCGCGTCGTCAGCGGCGTCAGCGTGTACGGCCAGTTGTCGATCCCGACGTCGGGCACCATGAACAGGACCAGCGAGGCCGACACGATCGCCGCGCCGGCCGCGCCGAGTGCCATCCGGGCTGCGGGCGGGAGCGGCGGGCCGGTGATCGGTCGCCGGTTGTGCAGGTACAGCAGCGGCACGCCGATCGGGGTGACGATGTAGAGGGCGGCCCAGGCCGCGAACGGCAGGCTGTCCTCGTGGAAGCGGTCGAGGTGCAGCGCCGTCGCGATCGCCGCCAGCCACACGAACGCGATGATCGGCGGGAAGCCGGCCGCCACGCGCTCCCAGGGCGCGCCGAACAGCACGCGGGCGAAGAAGTAGGCGCCGGCGACGTACACCGAGCCGAGCAGCATCGAGGTCAGCGGCGGGGCGATCGTCCACGCCCACAGCGTCTCGGTGCGGTCCGGATAGAAGGCGAGCAGCTGCGCCGCGTCGATCAGGATCAGCACGAGGAAGCCCGCCACGACGCGCGTGATCGTGTCGGTGGGCGTTCCGGAAGGTGCGGTTGTCACGCTGTTCACGACGGCAAGGGTCGATTAGGGTCGCGGGCGGAAGTGGCGACGGTAACGCAGGCGCAGCAGAAGCGGTTCGTCGGGCGCCGCCAGGAGCTCGAGGCGGTCGACGCGACGCTGGACAGCCTCCGCGGCGGGCGCGCCCGCTGGCTGGTGGTCAGCGGCGAGCCGGGCATCGGCAAGACACGGCTGCTCGGCCAGCTCGCGGAGCGCGCCGCCGAGCGGCGGCACACGGTGTTCGTGGGCCGCGGCGCCGAGATGGAGCGCGAGCTGCCGTTCGCGATCTGGGTCGACGCGCTCGACGACCACGTCGCCACGCTGGGCGAGCGCAAGCTGGAGGCGCTGATCGGCGAGCGCGTCGGCGAGCTGGCGCGGGTCCTGCCGTCGGCCGCGCCGGCGGGGGCCGGCGGGCTCCAGGACGAGCGCTTCCACGCCTACCGCGCGGTGCGCGCACTGCTCCAGCGCATCGCCATGGGCCACCCGGTCGTGCTGATGCTCGACGACGTGCACTGGGCCGACGACGCCTCGCTCGAGCTGATCGCGCACCTGCTGCGGCGGCCACCGCCGGCCCCGGTCCTGATCGCGCTCGCGTTCCGCGCCGGTCAGGTTCCTAACAGCCTGCTGGCAGCGCTCGACCAGGCGGGCCGCGACGGGCTCGTCAGCGAGATCGTCCTCGGCCCGCTGACGGAGGCCGAGGCGGACGCCCTGCTCGGCGCCCCCGCCCAGCCGGCCGTCTATCGCCAGAGCGGCGGCAACCCGTTCTACCTCGAGGAACTGGTCCGCGCGCCCGCCCCGGCCGCGGCCGAGCCCGGCGAGGAGGCCGAGCGCGTGGGCGTGCCGCCCGCGGTGGCCGCGGCGCTGGGGCAGGAGATCGCGGGCCTGGCGGAGCCGGCACGGCTGCTCGGCTGGGGCGCGGCTGTGGCCGGCGAGCCGTTCGACCTCGACCTCGCGGCGGCGGCCGCGGGCATGGACGAGCGCGAGGCGCTGGCCGCGATCGACCAGCTGCTGGCCTCCAACCTCGCCGGGGCGACCGACGTCCCGCGGCGCTACCGCTTCCGCCACCCGCTCGTGCGCCGCGCGGTCTACGACGGCGCCGGCGAGGCATGGCGGCTCGAGGCGCACGCGCGTGCCGCTCAGGCGCTCGCGGACCGGCCGGGCGCGCTGGCCGCCCGCGCCAGCCACGTCGAGCGCTCGGCGCGCGTGGGTGACGAGGCCGCCGCCGCGGTGCTGGAGCAGGCCGGGCACCAGGCCGCCGCCCGCGCGCCCGCGATCGCCGCGCGCTGGTTCGAGGCCGCGCTGCGGCTGCTCGGCGCGCCCGTCGGCGACGACGCCGCCGGCCTCGCGGACGTCCCCGGCCGCGGTGGACTCACCGACCCCACCGGGTTCGGCCCGCCCACCGACCCCACCGGGCTCGGCCCGCCCACCGACCCCACCGGGCTCGTCCCGCCCGCCGGCGCCGAGCGCGCCGCCGTTGACCCCGGGCGGCGGCTCGGGCTGCTCGTTCCGCTGGCCGGCGCGCTGGCCGCCACCGGCCGGCTGGAGCGCGCGCTCCAGACGCTCGTCGAGGCGCTCGCGCTCGTCGAGCTGCCCGACCTGCGCGTGCGCCTGATCGCCGCCTGCGCCGCGTGCGAGAACCTGCTCGGCCGCCACGACGCGGCCCACGCCCGCCTCCTGCACGCGCTCGACGAGCTGGGCGACCAGGACAGCGCGGCGGCCGCCGCCCTGCACGCCGAGCTGGCCGCCGACGCGCTCTACGACAGCGACTTCGAGGCGATGCGCCAGTGGGCCACGCGCGCCGCCGAGACCGCGAAGCGGCTCGAGGACCGCGGGCTGGAGGCGCTCGCCACCGCCCTGCTGTGCTTCGCCGAGTACAACCGCGGCGATCCCAAGGCCGCCGGGGCCGCCCGCGAGAAGTGCGCCGCGCTGATCGACGCGCTGCCCGACGACCAGCTGATGCTGCGGCTCGACGCGCCGTACTACTTCGGATTCGCGGAGTACTTCTGCGAGCACTACGACGACGCGATCCGCCACCTGCGCCGCGGCATCAACCTCTCGCGCGCGCTGGGCCAGGGCCAGTTCGTGGTCCCGATGACGGTCGGTCTCGCGCACGCGCTCGAGACGCGCGGGCGCCTTGCCGAGGCCGCCGAAACGGCGGACGGCGCGGTCGAGGCCGCGCGCCTGGCCGGCAACCGCCAGCTCGTCGGCTTCGCGCTGGTCGCCAACTCGTGGACGGCGGCGGCGCTGGGCGACACCGAGCGGGCGCGCGCGGCCGGCGACGAGGCGGTCGCCCTCCTCGACGGGCTCGATGACAGCGTGCTCACGCGCTCCACGCACGCGACCCTCGGCGTGATGTGGGCCGATCTGGGCGAGGCCGACCGCTGCCTGGCCGCGTTCCGCGCCGTCGGCGCGCCCGACTTCCCGTCGATCGAACCCGGCCGGCGGGCGTGGCTGTACACGGCGCTCGCCCGCGCGGAGCTCGGGCGCGGCGACCGCGAGGCCGCGAAGGCGTGGGTGGCGCGCAGCGAGCAGACGGTCGCCGGCCTGGGGCTGCCGCTGGCCGAGGCGTGGGTGCTGCACGCGCGCGCCGCGATCGCGCTCGAGGACGGCGACCACGAGGCCGCCGCCACGCAGGCGCTCGACGCCGCCGCGCGTGCCGAGTCCGTCGACGCCCCGCTGCCGGCCGCCCGCTGCCGCACGCTGGCCGGGGTCGCGCTCGCCGCCGCGGGCCGGCGCGACGAGGGCGTGGCCGAGCTCACCCGCGCCGAGGGCGAGCTGTCGCAGCTCGGCGCCGCCCGCTACCGCGACGAGGCCGCGCGCGAGCTGCGCCGGCTCGGCGAGCGCGTCTCCGCGCGCCAGCGCCGCGGCGGCGGCGAGGGCCTCGACGCGCTCTCCGGCCGCGAGCGCGAGATCGCCGAGCTCGTCGCGGCGGGACGCACCAACCGCGAGATCGGCTCCGAGGTCTTCCTCTCCGAGAAGACCATCGAGGGCCACCTCACCCGCATCTTCGCCAAGCTCGGCGTCACCTCCCGCGTGGAGGTCGCCGAGGTCGTCGGCCGCGCCCGAGCCGCCCTCTGACGCCGTAAGGGGGTCTGACCCCCTTACTCGCCTCGCGCCCCAGGGGGGTCAGACCCCGGCCGCGGGTCAGACCCCGTTTGGCGCCCCGATTTGGCTCTGCAGCGCCGCTGGCGCCATAAGGGGGTCAGACCCCCTTACGTGGTCGGCGTGGTAAGGGGGTCAGACCCCCTTAGTGGGTGAGGGGGTGGTTCAGGGGGTCCCCCCGTGGTTGCGGCGGAATGGCGCTGGGAGCTTGCCCGGCCATGACGACGCTCGCTCTCGCCGCCCCCCGATACGGCGTCTCCGCCCGCCTCGAGGCGGCGCCCGCCGCCCCCCACGTTCTCGACGCCGACCGCCTCGGCGCCCACCTTGATCGCCTCTACCGCGCCGCCCTCGGCCTGACCGGCGTGCCCGCCGACGCCGAGGACCTGGTCCAGGACGTCTGTGTCCGCGTGCTCGCCAAGCCCCGCCTGGTCACCAACGGCGACGACCTCGGCTACCTGCTGCGCGTCCTGCGCAACACCTTCATCTCGAACCGCCGCGCTCTCGCCCGCCGCCCCGCCACGGCGACCGCTCCCGAGGATCTCGAGCGCTACGAGGCTCACAAGGGCTCCGATCCCGAGCGCGCCTTCGAGGCCCGCCAGCTCTACGCCCGCATCGCCGAGCTGCCGGAGCACCAGCGCGACGTGCTCGTGGCCGTCGACCTGCTCGGGCTCTCCTACAAGGAGGCCGCGGCGACGATGGACGTGCCGACCGGGACGATCATGAGCCGGCTGTTCCGCGCGCGCCAGTCGCTCGCCGCATAAGCGCACCAAAGTCGCTCCAAGGTTCGGCCAAGGGGTCCTCTCCAGGGTGGTGCGCCCCACCCACCCCCTCATCCAGGAGACAGGATGAACCGCAGAACCGTCGCCGCCGCCCTGATCGGGTCGGGCGTCGCACTGGTCCTGGCGCAGCCGGCAGCTGCCGCCGAGACCGCCCCGGTCTACCGGGTCACGCAGGAGGGCATGACCGCTGAGGAGGGCGCGCGCCTCGCCGAGGCGTACCGCATCCCCAACGCACTACAGGAGAACGGCGCCTTCGGCTACGTCGGCTCCGACTTCGCCCAGGTCCCGGAGCGGCTCGTCGACACCGGCAAGGACGAGGCCGGCCGGCCGACCTCCTCGCAGGCGCTGGACACCCGGGCGCTGGCCCTCCTCAAGCCGATCGGCGCCGACGAGGCGCTCGAGCGGGCCTCCAAGCTCACCGAGCTGATCGGGCTGACGAACCTCGAGCTCAACCCGAAGGTCTCGCACGCCAAGCTCACGCTGTCCGACAAGGCCGGCCGGGCGACGAGCGAGCATGCCCTGGACACGACGGTGTCGCACTCCTTCCAGCTCGCCGGCCTGCCCGTCACGGGCCAGGGCGCGAAGCTGCGGATCACGTTCGACGCCGACGGCAGCGTCACCCAGCTCTCGGCCACCCCGCGCAAGCTCGAGCCCGCCGGCGAGGAGCCGATCATCCCGTCCGGTGAGGCCCAGCAGGCCTGCGAGAAGCTCTACGACGACGGCGTGCGCCAGGGCGAGCCGACGCTCGGCTACCTGCTGCCCGCGCTCGGCGCCGTCGAGACGATCTATCCCGTCTACACCTGCAACCCGTCGTCGGACGAGGGCGAGCAGGCGCACCGCCAGGTCCCGGCCGTCGAGGGCGTCGGCCCGAAGGCCTCGGTCGAGGGCATCCGCCGCGGCGAGGACATCTCCGCCACGGCCGAGGTCGGCGGCGGCGCCGGCCCGTACACGCTGCGCTGGTCCTCGTCGACCACCGCGCTCGAGGGCAACGACGGCTCCGAGATCGCCTACACCCGGCAGCCGCGCGGCAAGGTCGCCGAGGAGACCCTCACGCTCGAGGTGACCGACGTCAACGGCATCAGCGCAACGGCGTCGACCGGCTTCCCGGCCGAGGACGGCCAGAGCAAGTCGGCCAGCGTGGCGGGCGGCGGCGGCTTCGGCAAGCTCGCCGTGGGCCCGACCGACGTCGGCATCGAGCAGACCGTCGACGAGTGGCAGTGCGCGCAGGACAGCGCCATCGGCTTCAAGAACGTGATGGCCTCCAAGGGCGTCCCCACCGCCTTCGACTGGCGCGGCTGGAGCGCCTGGGAGCGTGACTTCAAGGACACCTCCAAGGGCGGCACCGACCACATCTACGTCGACAACGTCGACGCCCAGTGGTACACGGGCCACGGCTCGGCGAGCAGCTTCACGTTCAAGGCCTCGGTCGACGACAAGCACGTCACTCCGGCCGACGCCCGCTGGGGCGACCGCGACCTCGAGTGGATGCAGCTCGAGTCCTGCCAGGTGCTGCGCGACACCAACGGCTTCCACGACTACTTCTCCCGCTGGGGCGGAGCGGTCGACGGCCTGCACATGCTGAACGGCTTCCACACCAACGCCTACTGCGTCGGCGGCGGCACGGGCGGCACGTTCGCGGCGTACCTGTTCCCGCGCCAGATCCTGTTCTGGACGCTGCCGGCCCTCACGGTCCGCAACGCCTGGGCGCAGATGGCGATCGACGAGGAGCCGTCCGGCGTCGTGTACCGCTCGATGGGCAACATCGCCCCCGGCGGCGTCACCAACATCGGCGACTTCTTCTGGGGCCAGGGCTCGACCGGACCGGACATCTCCGTCGCCGGGCGCACCGGCCAGTGGTCGATCACCGGGACGGTCTAGCCTGGAGCCGATGTCGACCCTGAACCCCGGCCGAATCCGGCACACCGTGTCCTTCACCCTCGTCCACGAGCCGGGCTCCGAGCAGGAGCGCGACTTCCTCGCGGCGCAGGCCGCGCTGGGAGACATCCCCGGCGTCGAGGCGTACGAGCTGCTGCGTGAGGTGAGCCCCAAGAACGCCTTCCGCTTCGGCTGCTCGATGGAGTTCGCGGGCCCGGACGCCTACCAGACGTACAACGAGCACCCCGACCACGTGGCGTTCGTTCGCGACCGGTGGCAGGCCGAGGTGAAGGACTTCCTCGAGATCGACTACGAGACGCTGTGAAAACCTGAGGGCCGCCCACTCCGGGCGGCCCTCTTCGGTTAGGGTCGCAACGATGGCCAACGTCGAGGGCAGGGCGACGGCGATCACCGTCCTCAGCCCGTACAAGTGGAGCGGGCGGCTGCTGCTGCCGATCGTCTTCTGGATCGGCCGCAACGTCACGGCCACCCTGGAGAAGCTTCAGACGCTGTCGTTCATCCACTACGCCCGGTGGGTGATCGTGAAGGAGTTCCCGCCCGGCGAGAAGCTGCACTACCCGTACCTGCTGTTCGAGAGCAACTTCAACGGCAGCTGGGACCAGTACATCGACGCCTTCTCGGAGGTCGTCCCCGCCCGCATGAAGGGCATCTGGGGCACCTCGTACGGCTTCCCGGGACCGATCCCGGTCGAGCCGTTCAAGGACTACATCCGCGCCAACGAGTACGTCGCCAACCACTACTGGAACGCCTATCCGGGAGCGACGACGACGGAGATCATCTCGGCCGCCAGGGTGAGCGCGGCCGTCGACGAGCTGAGCGCTCGCGCCCGCTCGCTCGACCCGGCCGCCTTCAAGGCCGCCTATGACGACATGCTGACCTCGATCCAACACGACCTGTGAGCCGCAACGTCTCAGGCCAGGCCTACGCGCTCACCGTGCTGACGCCGATCCTCGACGGCCACGCGCCGGAGCTGGCCGCGCATCTCGACGGGCTGCCCGAGGGCGACGCGAGCCCGCTCGCGCGCGTGGGCGGCACGCACCTCGGGCGCTGGGTGGTGATCGACCAGGTCAAGTACCAGGGCCACGGGCAGCGCCACCGCGACTCGCTCGCTGCGCCCCGCCTGCTGTTCACCAGCAACTTCGACGGTCCGCTCGACCCGTACCTGGAGCGGCTGCGGACCGGGCTGGGCGAGGACGCCGACGCGATCTGGGGTCACTGCCGCGGCTATCCGGGTCATCAGGACCGGGCCGGCTTCGCCCGCTGGCTGCGCGCGCACGAGATCGAGGCGGCGCTGTTCTTCGCCGCCTACGGCGGCCACACGGTGGAGCAGGTGCACGCCGACCTCGACAAGCGCGCGCGGCTGATCGAGTTCGCGCTCGAGGCGCAGGGCCTCGAGCCGGAGGAGCTGCAATCGCGCTTCATGGAGCGGTTTTGACCGAGCTCGACTTCCCCAACATCCAGGGCTTCGTGGTGCGCGGCTACCGCCTGCCGGCCGCCGGCTACCTGTTCCTGCGCGTCGACGACGCCGCGGCCGCGCGCGCGTTCCTGGCCGACGTCATCCCAGAGGTGATCACGGCCGAGCGCTGGGACGTCAAGCCGGAGTCCGGCATCAACCTCGCGTTCAGCCACGAGGGACTGCGCGCGCTCGGGGTCCCGGACGCGTCGCTCGCGGGCTTCCCCGCCGAGTTCCGCGACGGGATGGCGTCACGGGCCGAGCTGCTCGGCGACGTCGGCGCGAGCGCGCCCGAGCACTGGGAGGACTGCTTCCGCAGCGGCGACGCGCACGTGCTGGTGATGATCAGCGCCAAGGACCCGGCGGCGCTCGCCGAGCGCGAGCAGGGGATCCGCGGGCTGATCGAGCGCCGGGGCGGCGCGAGCATCGTCGTCACGCAGCTCGGCGCGGTGCTGCCGACCGGCCGCGAGCACTTCGGCTACGCCGACGGGTTCTCCCAGCCGGCGATCGAGGGCAGCCGGTTCCCCGACCACCCGGGCGCCGGCGCGCCCTCCGAGAGCGGCGACTGGCGCGCGATCGCCGCCGGCGAGTTCATCCTCGGCTACCCCGACGAGCAGGGCGCGCTGCCCGCCGCCGCGCCGCCCGACGAGCTGAGCCGCAACGGCTCCTACGTCGTCTACCGCAAGCTGCGCCAGGACGTCGCCGCCTTCCGGCGCCAGCTGCGCGAGGCGGCCGCGCTCTATCCCGGCGGCGAGGAGCTGCTGGCGGCCAAGCTCGTCGGCCGCTGGCGCGACGGCACCCCGCTCGACTCCTCACCGCACCGGGAGGATCCCGGCCTGGTGGCCGACAAGTCGCGCAACAACGCGTTCGACTACGGCCGCGACCCCGAGGGGCTGCGCTGCCCGATCGGCTCTCACGTCCGGCGCATGAACCCGCGGCTCAGCATGCCGTTCGAGGGCAAGCTCGTGAACCGCCACCGGCTGATCCGGCGCGGCATCACCTACGGCGAGCTGCTGCCGGAGGGCGCCGAGGACGACGGGGCTGACCGCGGCGTGATCTTCATGACCGTGCAGGCCAGCCTCGCGCGCCAGTTCGAGTTCGTGCAGGCGCAGTGGGCGAACACCGGCAACCCGTTCCGCCTCGGCGACGACCAGGACCCGATCATCGGCCCGCAGGACGGCGGCCTCAACAAGATGACCGTCCCCGGCCGCCCGCCGTTCCTCGTCGGACCGCTCTCGCGCGTGGTCACCACCCGCGGCGGCGAGTACTACTTCGCGCCCGGGATCAACGGGCTGCGACATCTCGCTCAGTCCTGAGGCGTGGGGAACTCCTCGCCGGCGATCAGCTCGATCCGGTAGCCGTCGGGATCGGCGACGAAGCAGATCGGCCCGAGCTCGCCGCGGCCGCCCGGGTGATAGGGCGGCTTCTCGGGCTCGATCCCCTGCTCGGCGAGCTTCGCGACGACCGCGTGGATGTCGCCGACCGTGATCGCCACGTGGTTGTAGCCGTCGCCGATGTCGTACGGCTCCTCACGGCCGACGTTGACGGTCAGCTCGAGCGTGTCGCCGTCACCCGGCAGCCCGAGGTAGACGTTGTAGGCGGTCTCGAACTGGAGCCGGCCGCGGCGCTCGAATCCCAGCGCCTCGTAGAAGCGGAGCGACGCGTCGATGTCGCGGACGCGGATGCAGGTGTGGACGAGCTTCATGCCGCGATCCTAGGGGGTTCCCCGATGCCGGCGGTCGTTGCACGGTCCACGATCCTCGTCATGTCCTCCCCCTCCCGACTCCTCGCGCTGTTCGGCGCGCTCGTGACGCTCGCCGTCGTGGCGCCGGCCGCGAGCGCCGACTCGATCGCCTACATCAAGGACGGCGACGTGTGGCTCTCGACCGGCGACGGCTCGCGCCAGCAGCGCGTCACCTCCACCGGCCGCTACGCCGACGTCTCGCAGGCCGACGACGGCACGATGATCGCCCTCACCGGCGTGCGCCTGCACCGGCTCGACCGCCAGGGCCGCGTGCTGGCCGACTTCGACACGCCGGTCAGCGACACCCGCCCCGCTCCCGCCAAGACCTTCTACGGCCCCTTCGACCCGGCCATCTCGCCGGACGGCACGAAGGTCGCCTACACGTACCACTACATGACCCAGAGCCAGAGCCCGACCTGCTTGCCGCCGACCTGCTTCGTCGGCATCAACGAGGGCGGCACCGGCTACTCGTGGGCCGACCGCCAGACCGGCTGGGACGACCCGGTGCTCGGCAAGCACTCCGGCTGGCGCAACCCGTCGTGGATCGACAACGACACCGTGATGATCAGCGACCCGACGCACGCGCTCAACTACGACGTGATCCTCGACACGCTCAGCGACGGCGACTCGGGCAACCTCGTCAAGGGCTGGTTCAGCGACATGGTCGACAACAACCCGCACGTGAGCGGCGGCGACATCACGCGCGACCGCACCAAGATCGCGTTCGCCACCGGCGAGAACGACAGCACGCTCACCGTCTCCGCGGTCCCGCAGTTCCCGACCGTCTTCAAGGACGGCGACTCGCCCGTCTCCTCGCGCCCGATCATCTGCTACCGCTACAGCGGGCCCGCCGGCCACTACTCGACGCCGACCTTCTCGCCCGACGGCGGCCGCCTGGCCTGGGCCGAGGACAACGGCATCAAGGTCGTCACGGTGCCGAGCTTCGCCGGCGGCTGCACGCTCGACGGCGCCACGCCGACCGCCCCGCTCGTCATCCCCGGAGGCTCGCAGCCGGACTGGGGCCCGGCCGACGTCCCGTCCGGCGGCGGCACGACCGGCGGCGGCCTCAAGGCCAAGGCCGCCAAGACGAGGCTCGGCCGCGCGCTGGCCAAGGGCTTCGGCGTCAAGGTCACCGTCCCGGCCGCCGGCCGCGTGACCGCGGCGGCCACGGACCGCGGGCTCAAGGTCGCCTCCGGCGCCAAGCGCGTCGCGGCCGGCAAGGCCACGGTCAAGCTGCGCTTCACGCGCGGCGCCCGCGCGGCGCTCGACAACGCACGCAGCGTCAAGCTGCGCGTCAAGGTGGCGTTCAAGCCGAACGGCGGCGCCACGCAGCGCACGACGCTCAAGCTGAAGCTCGCGCGCTGACGGAATGCGGCGGCCATGGCGGGCGTCCTTGTAGACAGGATGCTCGCCATGACCGTCACTGAGATCCCCCGCCGGCTCGAACCGGTCACGCAGGACACGTTCATGTCGGGTACACCTTCCTCATGGGATACACCGGGGGAGTCGATCTCGGAGGCACCAAGATCCAAACCGTCGTCCTCGACGGAAGCGGAGAGGTAGCGGGCCAGTCGCGCCGGCCCACGCCCACGACGGGCGGTCCGGCCGACGTAGCGAGCGAGATCGCCGGCGCGATGCGCGACGCCGCCGGGCAGGCGGGCGTGGAGACCGCGGCGCTGGAGGGCATCGGCATCGGATCGCCGGGCAAGGTGGACGACGACGCCGGCACGGTGTCGGGCGCCAAGAACCTGCCCGGCTGGGCCGGGAGCTTCGGCCTGCGGAGCGCGCTCGAGGCGGCCTGCGGGGCGCCGGTCAGGCTCGGCAACGACGTGCAGGTGGCCACCGACGCCGAGTACGCGCTCGGGTCGGGCCGGCCGTACCGCTCGCTGCTCGGCGTCTTCTGGGGCACCGGCGTCGGCGGCGGCATCGTGCTCGACGGCGAGCCGTGGATCGGCCGCGACGCGGCCGGCGAGATCGGCCACGTGGTCGTGCGCCAGGGCGGCGCCCTGTGCGGCTGCGGCCGCCGCGGCTGCATGGAGGCCTACGCGGGCCGTGCCTCGATGGAGGCCCGTGCGCGCCGCCGCGCCAACCGCGGCGAGAAGACCCTGCTGTTCAAGATCATGGAGGAGCGCGGCCGCACGCGGCTGACGAGCGGCGTCTGGGCGCGGGCGCTCGACAAGGGCGACCCGCTGGCGCGCAACCTGCTCGACCGCGCGGTGCGCGCGCTCGGCGCGGGTGTCGCCTCGACGCAGAACGTGCTCGACGTCGAGGCCATCATCATCGGCGGCGGCCTCGGGCTGCGGCTCGGGCAGCCGTACGTGGACCGGATCCGCGAGGCGATGATGCCGCACCTGTTCGCCGACGACCGCCCGCCGGCCGTCGAGCTCGCCGCGCTCGGCGACCTCGGCGGTGCGATCGGCGCGTCGTTGCTCGTCACGCGCGCGTCCGCGCGCGCGTGAACCGGCGCTATCTCGTCGCGGGCGCCGACCCGCTGCTGCACGCCCTGCTCGCGGCCGCCGTGGTGGCGCCGCTCGGGCGCCGGCCGATGCTCACGGCGGTGGTCGCGGGCACGCTGATCGACGTCGACCACGTGATCGCCGCCCGCTCGGCCCGTCCGAGCGCGATGCTGGCGCTGCGCACCCGCCCGCGCAGCCACGCGCTCCTGGCGACGGTCGCCGCGGCGGCGCTCGGGACGGCGGCCGGCGGGCCGGTCCACGGCTGGGCGGCGTACGCCGGCCTCACGTCGCACCTGCTGCGCGACGCGAGCGACGACGCGGCGCCGACGCCACTGCTGTGGCCGTGGGCGCCGCCGCGCCAGATCGGGCGTGCGCGCGCGGCGGCGGGCGTGGCGGCGCTGGCGCTCGGCACGTGCGCTATCTGGGCAGCACGCGCCGCAAGCCGGTCTTCTGCTGCCGCCGCTGATACCGGCGGCGCGCAAGCTGACCCGCGAACAGGGTGAGGCCGATCCCCACCACCAGCTCGACCGCCCGCCGGCCGCGGAACGACGACTCGCCGTGCTCGCGCGGGCGCATGTGCACCGGCACCTCGAGCAGGCGCAGCTTGGCGTCGGTGATCCGCATCAGCGCCTCGACCTCGGGCGCCTCGCACACGTAGGGGTCGCTGAGCAGGCCGAGCGCGCGCTGGTTGACCGCGTACATGCCGCTCGTGCCGTCGGAGATCTGCTGCCCGAGCCGCAGCCGCATCAGCAGCCGCAGCAGCGAGGTGCCGAACACCCGCTCGGGTGTCGGCGCGTACTCCCCCGAGCCGGGCAGGAAGCGCGATCCCACGGCCACGTCGCACTCGTCGTCGCGCACCAGCTCGAGCATGCGCTTGAGCTCGGCGGGCGGGTGCTGGCCGTCGGCGTCGAGCCGGCCGCAGTACGCGTAGCCGCGCGTGGACGCCTGCCGGTAGCCCTCGGCGATGCCGTGCCGCAGGCCGTGGTTCTCCGGGAAGCTGACGACCTGCGCGCCGCCCGCCCGCGCCACCGCGGCGGTGTCGTCGGTCGAGCCGTCGTCGATCACCAGCAGGTCGGCCTCAGAGAGGTCGCGCCGGGCCTCGTCGAGCAGCGCCGGCAGCGAGGCCGCCTCGTTCCAGGCCGGGATGAACACGACGGTGTCGCGCACTCGACAAGCATGGCGTACGCCCGTGCCAGGCGTCACGTCCACGGGAGGGGACATGCGCTTTCGGGCCGTTCTCGCAGCGATGGCGGGCGATGGTGGTGGCGAACCAGGACCACTAGGCGGCCGGCTCGCCGACGCCCGGCGAGCATGGTCGCGCCGGTGCGCCGCCCGGCGGCGGCGGCAAGGTCCAGCGCGGCTCGGCCCGGGTCAGCCTCCGCCGTTAGACCCCGCCGGCATCGTCGCGGCCGCAGTCGACGTAGGGAGCGGCGCTCGCGCGTCGGCCGGGAGCTCCGCGGGAGCCTCGGCACGGGCGAGCGCCGCGCTCGCGTCGACGAACGGCTTGAGCATGTCGAGCGGCAGCGGGAACACGACCGTCGAGTTCTGCGTCGCCCCGATCTCCGTCAGCGTCTGCATGTAGCGCAGCTGCAGCGCCGCCGGGTTGCCGGAGATCACGTCGGCGGCGTCGCGCAGGCGCTGCGAGGCCTGGTACTCGCCCTCGGCATGGATGATCTTCGCGCGCCGCTCGCGCTCGGCCTGCGCGCCGAGCGCCATCGCGTGCTGCATCGCGACAGGGATCTCGACGTCCTTGATCTCGACCGTGGTGACCTTGATCCCCCACGGGTCGGTGTGCTCGTCGATGATGTGCTGCAACGCCTCGTTGAGCTGCTCGCGCTCGGACAACAGCATGTCGAGATCCGCCTTGCCGAGCACGGAGCGCAGCGTGGTCTGCGCGATCTGCGACGTGGCGCGCAGGTAGCGCTCGACGTCGACGACGGAGCGCGGGGCGTCGATCACGCGGAAGTAGCAGACCGCGTTGACCTTGGCCGGCACGTTGTCGCGCGTGATCAGGTTCTGCGGCGGGACGTCGAGCGTCACCGTCCGCAGATCCACCCGCACCATCCGGTCGATGGCGGGGATCAGCAGGATCAGGCCCGGGCCCTTCTCGCCCAGCAGGCGCCCGAGCCGGAACACGACCGCGCGCTCGTACTCGCGCAGGATCCGGACCGACATGGCGACCAGCGTCACCACCACGGCCACGAGCGTCACGATGAAGACCAGCAGCGCCGTCATGGCAGCACCTCCCATTCCTCGGCGCGACGGACCGCGAGCGTCAGCCCGTGCACCTGCTCGACTACGACGTGCTCGCCCTCGCGCAGGGCGGGCTCGTCGTCTGCCCACGAGGATCGCGCTCGCCACAGCTCGCCCCCGACCAGCACGTCACCGACCGGCGCCGGCGCGTGGCGGACCACGCCGACGCGCCCGATCAGGCCGTCGGCGCCGCCCTTGGGTCGCCTGCGTTGCGCCGCGAGCGACTTGCGGGTGGCGACGACCGCGAACAGGCCCAGACCGGCGGCCACCGGCAGCACCAGGGCGAACGCCAGCAGCACGCTGCCGCCCGCCTCGCTGACCGCGAGCACACCGCCGCCGAGGAGCGCGAGCGCCCCGGCGATCCCGAGAACGCCGTACGAGGCCAGGTGCGCCTCTGCGACGAGCAGCACGGCGCCCATGACCATCAACGCGACGGCGAGCGCGGTCATTGTTCCTCGCACCTGACTCTACTCCGCCCGAAGCGCCGGTCTGCGCCAGAATTCGGGTATGCCCGACGAGACACCGCGGCGCCTCCAGCCTTCGGCGTCCTACAGCTTCACGATGCGGCTGCGCATGCCGCAGCACGGCGCCACGTTCGCGGGCGTCGCCCACGCGATCGCCGAGACCGACGCGATGCTCGGCGCGATCGACCTCGTGCGCGTCGAGTCCAACCAGGTGGTGCGCGACGTGACCGTCGCGTGCGGCGACGGCGACCACGCGGAGGCGGTCGTGCGTGCCGTCCGCGACCTCGACGGCGTGCAGGTCGACAGCGTCTCCGACCGCACCTTCCTCATGCACAAGGGCGGCAAGATCGAGGTCGTCGGCAAGCTGCCGCTCAAGACGCGCGACGACCTCTCGATGGCGTACACGCCCGGTGTCGCCCGCGTCTCGATGGCGATCAACGGCGACCGCACCAAGGCGTGGGCGCTCACGATCAAGGGCAACACCGTGGCCGTGGTGTCCGACGGCACCGCGGTGCTCGGGCTCGGCGACATCGGGCCCGAGGCGGCGATGCCCGTGATGGAGGGCAAGGCGCTGCTCTTCAAGGAGTTCGCCAATGTCGACGCGTTCCCGCTGTGCGTCGACACCAAGGACGTGGACGAGATCGTCGCGTTCGTGAAGGCGGCGGCGCCGACCTTCGGCGGCATCAACCTCGAGGACATCTCGGCGCCGCGCTGCTTCGAGATCGAGCGGCGGCTGCGCGCCGAGCTCGACATCCCGGTCTTCCACGACGACCAGCACGGGACGGCGATCGTCGTGCTCGCCGCGCTCCTGAACGCGCTGCGGCTCGTCGGCAAGCGGCCCGAGGACGTGACCGTGGTGGTGGTCGGCGCCGGTGCGGCCGGCGTGGCGTGCACGGAGATCATGCTCGCCCAGGGCGTCGGCGACGTGATCGTCTGCAACCGCCACGGAGCGCTGTACGCGGGCCAGGAGGGCCTGGACGCCGAGCGCGCCGCACTGGCCGAGCGCACCAACAAGCGCAACGTGCGCGGGACCGCCGACGAGGTGCTCGCCGGCGCCGACGTGGCGCTGGGGCTGTCCGGACCGGGCGCGATCACGGCGGCCGGCGTGCGCAGCATGGCGCGCGACGCGATCGTCTTCGCGATGGCCAACCCGGTGCCCGAGGTCCAGCCCGAGGAGGTCGGCGAGCACGTCGCGGTGATGGCCACCGGCCGCTCGGACTACCCGAACCAGATCAACAACGTGCTCGCGTTCCCGGGCGTGTTCCGGGGCGCCCTGGACGTGCGGGCGACGACCATCAACGAGGAGATGAAGCTCGCCGCCGCCCAGGCGATCGCCGCCGTCATCCCCGCCGACGAGCTGCACCCGGACTACATCATCCCGAGCGTCTTCAACCGCCGGGTCTCCGAGACGGTGGCCGAGGCGGTGGCCGCCGCGGCCGTGGCAAGCGGAGTGGCGCGGCGCAAGCACGGGGCGGCGCATGAGCCGGCCACTCCGTTGGAAGCCATGCGCTGACGAACGTCAACTGCGCTGGGTGGGGAGGTGGCGAGGTCGGCCGTTGCGCGGGGAATTTCGTGCAGATCGGCGCGGTCGCCGATGCCGCGATTCACAGGTTCCTCCAGACGGGGAGTTTCGTGCATCTCGGCGAACCGAGTGCGTCGAGATGCACGTTTGATCCCAGACGGATCATTCGTGAAAGGTCTCCTCACCGCGGCCGGCACCCCAGCTCCCCTACCCAGCGCAGTTGACGTTCTACTCGTCATCCACCTCGGGCACCCGAGCACCGGCCGCCACCGAAGCACCGCCCGGCACCGCCGCCCGCAGCCCAACCAAAGCGATCTCGCCGCCCTCCGAGCCGACCACGGCATCGGTGCCGATCTCGACCGCGTCGTCGAGCACGGCGCGCACGACGGTCGCGCCCGACCGCACTACCGCGCCCGGCAGCAGAACCGACTCGCGCACCGTCGCGCCGGCCTCGACGACAGCGCCGCGGCCGACGACCGACCGCTGGACGGTCCCCGCCACACGTGCGGCGGGTCCCACGAGGGCGTCCTCGATCACCGCGCCGCCGGAGACCCGCGCGGACCCCCGCACCACGGCTGCGTGCGTGAGCACCGGCCAGCCGGGGTCGTCGAGGTCGATCGGCGGCGGATCGCGCAGGAGGTCCTGGTGGCTCTCCCAGTACGCGTCGACGGTCCCGACGTCGCGCCAGTAGCCGTCGAAGCGCGCCTCGCGGGCGCCGCCGTCGTCGACCAGCCGCGGCAGCAACCCGTGGCCGAGGTCCTCGAGATCGTCGTCGCCCGCCTCGTCCGCGAGCTGCTCGAGCGTGTCCAGCAGCGGCTGCGGCCGGAAGACGAAGACCTCGTTGGCCACCAGGTTCCCCGCCGGATCGTCCGGCTTGTACGCGTACTCGACGACCCTGCCGCCCTCCACCTGGACCACGCCGTAGCGGCCGGCGTCGTCTGCGGCGACCTCGGTGGTGACGATCGTTGCCGCGGCGTCGCCCGACATGTGCTCCTCCACCAGAGCGCCGTAGTCCTGGGCGTAGACCGCGTCGGCGCTCAGCACCACGAGCGCCTCGGGCGCGAACTCGCGGATCAGCGGCGCGTTCCGCCACAGGGCATCGGCAGTGCCGCGCTGGAAGCCGCCGCGATCGCTGTGGCCGAGCCGCGGCTGGAGGGTCAGCAGGCCGCCGACCGTGCGGTCCAGGTCCCACGGGCGGCCGTTGGCGAGGTGGTCGCTGAGCGAGATGGCGTTGAACTGCTGGGCGATCCAGACGTCGGACAGCCCGGCGTTGTGGCAGTTGCTGAGCGGGAAGTCGATCAGCCGGTGCGTGCCGGCGTACGGCACCGCCGGCTTGGCGCGCTCGCGCGTCAGCAGCTCGAGCCGCCCGCCGACGCCGCCCGCGAGCACGATGACCAGCGTCCGGATCCGCGGCATGGCGGCGGTCCTACCCGCCGAGCTCGGGCGGAAGCGCCTTCGGGCCGTCGGGGTACATCCGCGCAAGCTGCTCCGGCGTCATGTCGAGCGTGCTGGCGAACTCGGGCGGGGTGCCGACGACCAGCCACAGCGCGTCCGCGCCGGTGTCGTTGAAGACCTGGCGCACACTGCTCGGCTCGACCAGCAGCGCCGACAGCGGCTCGAGCGTGAGCAGGTCGTCGTCGACGCGGATCCGGCCCGTGCCCTCGAGCACCACGTACAGCTCGGTTTCGGCGAGGTGGCGATGGCGGGTCGAGGCCTGGCCCGGGCCAAGCCGCCATAGCCGGGCGGTGAGGTCCGTCGCCTCGAGCTGCCTGGCCAGGTCGGTGTTGAGGACCTGCATCTGGTTCGACGGCCGCCAGAACGCGTCGGCGGCGGGGAGCGCGCGGTAGCCCATGCCCCGACGCTACTTAGAATCGCGCGATGGAGATCGCCCGCGGCGACCTGTCGCGGCTCGACGAGCTCGAGCCGCTGTTCAAGGCGATGCACGAGCACCACCGTGCCGGCGACCCGCGCGCGGCCGAGGTGGCGCCGCTGCGGTCGGGCGCCGAGGCGTGGGAGCGGCGGCGCGAGCACTATGCGTCGCTGCTGGGATCGGGCCGCGGTCACCTGCTGCTCGCCGAGGACGGCGGCCGCGTGATCGGCTACGCGATGGTCTCCGAGATCGGCGGCCAGACCTCGCTCGCCACCGGCGATCGCATGGCCGAGCTGGAGTCGCTGTCGGTGCTGGAGGACGAGCGCGGGCACGGCGTCGGCCGCGCCCTGATGGACGCGGCCTACGCCGTGGTGCGCGAGCTCGGGATCCGCGAGCTGATGCTGTACGTGATGGACGGCAACGACGGCGCGCTGCACTTCTACGAGCGGCTCGGCCTGCGCCCGTACCTGCGCGTCATGCTCGGCCCGGTCCCGCCCGGGTAGCTACGGCAGCGGATGGCTGCGGAGGAACTCCCAGAACTCGGGCACGAGCTGGTCCGGCCACGTGTGCCCCATCGCCGCCGACCATCCCGAAGCGCAGGACGGCACCGTCGGGCCCGGAGCCCACCGCGGGCCAGCGCAGGCTCGTCGTGTCCGGCCGGGCGACCGCGCCGAACCGGCCCGCGTCGAGCCCCAGCGTCGCCAGATGGAGGTCGATGAACGGGCGCACGACCGGTGAGGCCAGGATCTCGACCGGGTCGAGCGGCAGCTCCGTCAGCCCGCTGCCCTCGAGCGCCCTGTCGTCGAGCGTGCCGGCCGTGACGTAGCTCGGGACCGGGCGCGCGGGCGACCGGACGTCGGTCATGCCGCCGCCGGAGTACGCGGCCGACGCGATCCGGGTCGACCGGTCGACCGAGAGGCGGGCGGCGAACGCCGCGCCGTTCGAGAAGCCGGACGCATAGACGCGCCGGCGGTCGATCGGCAGCCGCGCGTCGAGGTCGGCCATGATGAGGTCGACGAAGCCGACGTCGTCGGCGGGCATCGGCGAGCCCTCCGGGTAGCCGGGCGGGAGCTCCTCCAGGTCGACCTCGCCGGCGAGGCTGAAGTCGTTCCACTTCGTGACGCGCAGGCCGGAGTCGAGCACGCGGTAGCGCAGGCCGGTCGGGAACACGGCGACGAGGCCGGTGCGGTCGGCCTGCTCACGCCAGCCGGAGGTGCGCAGGAACTGCTCGCCGGTGCCCGAGGATCCGTGGAACATGAGCACGACGGGCGCGCGCTCGCCCGTCACCGGCGGCTGCCGGGGGACGTAGACGAGGTACTCGCGGTCGACGCCGTCGAGCTCGACGGTGCGGCAGTTGACGCCGACCTCGTACGCGACGCCGGCGGCGCCCTGGGTCTCGCACGATGGACTGGCGGACGCGCTGCGTCGCCGCGGCAAGCAGCGCCGCCACCGCCATGGCCGCGAGGGCGAGGATGCGGATGAACATCGGATGCCCCTTTCCTTGGGTCGGGTTGGTCTCGACGTGGAAGACCCCGCGGCGGTCGCAGAGGTTGGCGAGTTGGAATATGCGGGCGCCGGGCGGCGTCCCCCAGGCGTTGCGCTTTTCTGGGAACCGATTCCGTCGACTTGACGACGAGCGCCTTGCGGCGCTGGTGGCGCGCGGCGACGCGACGGCGTTCGAGGCGCTCTACGACCGCCACCACGCGGCGCTGCTGGCCTTCTGCCGTCACATGACGGGCAGCCGCGAGGACGGCGAGGACGCGCTCCAGCAGACCTTCGTGCGCGCGCATCGGTCGCTGGAGGCGGGCCGCACGCCCGACGCGGTCCGCCCGTGGCTGTTCGCGATCGCCCGCAATCGCTGCCGCACGCTGATCGCGGCGCGCCGCGACGCCGCGGTGCCGGTCGACGAGATCGAGCCGTCGTTCGACGGGCTCGCCGACGACGTCCAGCGCCGCGCCGACCTGCGCGGGCTCGTGGCGGACCTGGCGCGGCTGCCCGAGGAACAGCGCGGCGCGCTCGTGCTGTTCGAGCTCGGCGACCTCAGCCACCGCGAGATCGCGACGGTCATCGGCTGCGAACCCGACAAGGTCAAGGCGCTCGTGTTCCAGGCGCGCACCGCGCTGATCGCCGAGCGCGAGGCGCGCGAGCTGCCGTGCGAGGACATCCGCGGGCAGCTCGAGATCGCCCGCGCGGGCGCGCTGCGGCGCAGCGCGCTGCGGCGCCACCTGCGCAACTGCGAGCCCTGCACGGCGTACCGGTTCGCCGTCGCGCGCCAGCGCGCGGGCCTGGCGCTGATCCTGCCCGTCGCGCCGAGCGTCGGCCTGAAGGCGGCGGTGCTCGGCGGCACCGGCGGCGGCGCCGTGGCCGCAACCGGCGGCGCCGTCGTCGCCGCGGGGACGACGGCCACCGGTGGCGGCGCCGCGGGCCTGGCCGCGAAGGCGGCGATCTTCGCGGCCGTCGCCGGGACGGGCGTGACCGGCGGCGTCGCGACCGTCGACGCCGTCTCGCAGCGCGAGCCCGCGAGGACCGCGCAGGCGCGCCCGCTCGCCCGCGCCGCGGAGCCGCCCGGACAGCTCGTCACCGCTCCTCTCGCCGCCGCCCCCACGACCCAGCGCGCCGTCCGGCGACCCACGCGTGACGATGCGCCGGCGGCCGGCTCCGAGCCGCCACTGACGGACGCGAACGCCGACGACACCGGCGACCCGCCGCCGACCACACGCCGCGCCGCCCGCCGGCTCCGCGTGCGCCGGATCGCCGAGCGGCGAGGCGTCTCACCGCGACGCGTCCGCCGTCACATCGCGCGCCGGCGCGCCAAGCCGCCCGTCCGCGCGCGCCGGCGGCGGCCCCCGGTCTTCGAGGCGCCGACCGAGGCCGCGCCGCCGCCACCCGCCGGCGACGCGCCCCCGCGCCGCCGCCGCCGCCCGCCGGTCCCGACGCCGGAGCCCACGCCCGAGGCCACTCCGGAGGCCACGCCCGAGCCCCCGCCGCCCGAGCCGGCAACCACCGGGACGCCCGAGCCGACGCCGGAGCCGACCCCCGAGCCGACGCCGACGCCCGAGGCCACGCCCGAGCCGACGTCGACCCCCTGACCACTCGGTCACGGCGGGCATTCAACCGTGGTAGCGTCGCCGTCAATGGGGCGCCATGCGGCGCCCGTCTGCGCATCGAGGAGAGCTGTAAGCCGGATTACGGGGTGACGTCCGGCGAAGTCGTGAACTGTCGGTAGCGGTGGTTGCCTTCCCGAGCTTGACCTTCATGAGGTTGCCGAAAGGAACTGCCGAGCCGCGAACGAGGATCCTCGTCGAGATCCTGCGCCGGCTCGGGGCGAGCTTCGTCGAGGTGCGCAAGGCCGAGGAATAGACTCGCCGCCGTGATCCGCACGAGCCTGGTCGGCTCCTACGCGCAGCCGAACTGGCTGATCGACCGCGAGCGCCTGCGCGACCGGTTTCCCCCGCGCGTGCGCGCGCGGGAGCTGTGGCGGGTCGACCCGGCCTACCTCGAGGAGGCGCACGACGACGCGACGCGGCTGGCGATCGCCGACCAGGAGCGCGCGGGGCTGGACATCGTCACCGACGGCGAGATGCGGCGTGAGAGCTACTCGAACCGCTTCGCGACCGCGCTCGAGGGTGTCGACATCGACAACCCCGGGACGGCGCTCGATCGCAGCGGCCATCCCAACCCGGTGCCGCGCGTGGTGGGACCGGTCTCGCGCCGCCATCCGGTCCAGGTGCGCGACCTGCAGTTCCTGCGCGCGCACACGAGCCGGACCGTCAAGATGACCGTGCCCGGGCCGTTCACGATGTCCCAGCAGGCCCAGGACGACCACTACGGCGACCCGGCCGAGCTCGGGATGGCCTACGCGGAGGCGGTGCGGGGGGAGATCCTCGACCTGCTCGAGGCCGGCGCCGACATCGTGCAGGTCGACGAGCCCTACATGCAGGCGCGCCCGGAGGCGGCGCGCGAGTACGGGCTCGCCGCGCTCAAGCACGCCACCGACGGCATCACGGGGACGACCGCGGTCCACATCTGCTTCGGCTACGCGGCGATCATCCACGACCGGCCGAGCGGCTACTCGTTCCTGCCCGAGCTCGCGGCGACCGAGTGCGCCCAGATCAGCATCGAGACCGGCCAGTCCGGCCTGGCGCTCGACGTGCTCGACTCGCTGTCGTCGAAGACGATCATCCTCGGCGTGCTCGACCTCTCGACCGACGAGGTCGAGACGCCCGAGACGGTGGCCGAGCGGATTCGCCGCGCGTTCCCTCATGCCGGTCCGGAGCGGCTGATCGCCGCCCCGGACTGCGGCATGAAGTACCTGACCCGCGAGGCCGCCTACGGCAAGCTCGAATCGCTCGTCGCGGGCGCGCGCCTGGCGACCTCCTCCTAGGCGCGCTGGCGACGATGAAGCGCGCGTGAAGACACCGCTTCCGCCGCTTAGCCCATTCAGGAGCCGGCCGCAGCGAGCAGCTCGTCGCGCGACGTGAGCTTGACTCGCGGGCGCCGTTGGTGGCGGCCGCGCTCGAGCTCATGGCCGTCGATCGCGCGCCACCCCTCGACCGAGACGACGTCCGGCTTGCGCTCGGCCAGCAGCGCGTCGATCTGCTCGCGAGCGGGCTTCGGCGGCGCCGGCAGCGCACGCAGATCCTCGGCGAGGCAGCCGACGGTCTCCTCGGCGTCGCGCTTGTTCGTGCCGAGGATCCCGGTCGGGCCGCGCTTGATCCAGCCGACGGCGTAGACGCCGGAGAGCGGCTCGCCGTCCGGGCTCAGCACCCGCCCGCGCTCGTTCGGCAGCACGTAGCGGCGTTCGTCGAACGGCACGTTCGGCAGCGGCACGGCCCGGTAGCCGACCGAGCGCAGGACGAGTCCGCATCCGATCGTCTCGACGTCGTCGTCGACGCGCCGCGCGCGCAGCAGGCCGGCCTCGTCACGGAAGATCTCGTTGCGCCGGATCGCGACCGCTTCGACACGGTCGGCGCCGCGGACCTCGACCGGCGAGCTCAGGAAGCGCAGATCGATCCGGCGGCGAGCGTCGAGCCGCGGCGGCCGGGCAGCGAACTCGCGCAGCAGCTCGACGTTCTTGCGCGCGGTGAACGTGCCCTCCTCCTCCAGCCACCCGCGCGACGTCGGGTCGAGCTCGACAGCGGCGGGGTCCACGCGGACGTCGACGCCCTCGAGGCGGCCCAGCTCGCGCAGCTCGGCGCTGGTGAACGCGACCTGCGCGGGCCCGCGGCGGCCGAGCACGACGACCTCCTCGATCCGGCTCTCGCGCAGGGCGGCGAGGGCGTGGTCGGCGACGTCGGTGCGCGCCAGCTCGTCCGGGCTCAGCGTGAGCACGCGCGTCACGTCGGCGGCCACGTTGCCGTTGCCGATCACGACCGCGCGCGGCGCCGTGAGGTCGAACTCGAGCTCGCGGTAGTCGGGATGGCCGTTGTACCAGGCCACGAACTCCGTCGCCGCCCAGCTCCCGGGCAGGTCCTCGCCCGGGATCCCGAGCGACTTGTCGGTCTGGGCGCCGGTGGCGTAGACGACGGCCGTGTAGTGCTCCATCAACTCGGTGTGCGAGAGGTCGACGCCGACCTCGACGTTCCCGAGGAAGCGGCAGCCGCGCTCGAACGTCTGGCGCTCGAACGTGTCCTGCAATCGCTTGATCTCCTGGTGGTCGGGCGCCACGCCGCCGCGGAACAGCCCCCACGGCGTCGGGAGCCGCTCGAACAGGTCGATGTCGACGTCGCCGGCGGCGCGCAGGAGGGCGGCGGCGGCGAACGCCCCGGCCGGGCCGGCGCCGACGATCGCCACCCGCGGCCGCGTCATGCGGCCGTCCGCTCCGCGGTCCCGGCCTCGGCGAAGAACTCGGCGTTGAGCTCGAGCGCGTAGGCGAACTTCTCGGGCAGCTCGAAGTCGGGGAAGATCGCGTCGACGGGGCAGGCCTCGACGCAGGCGTCGCAGTCGATGCACACCTCGGGATCGATGTAGAGCTGCTCGGCCACCTCGAAGTCGGCCGCCCCGGGCATCGGGTGGATGCAGTCGACCGGACAGACCTCGATGCAGGAGTCGTCCTTGATGCAGCTGCCGACGATGACATAGGTCATGCCGGCACAGCCTACAAACTCCTCAAACCCGACCGTCTTTTCAGGATTAACTCACCGCGGTGATCATCGCAACGGAAATTGATGCGCCTTGACAGGCAGCGCTCCGCGGGAGGAACATCGGCCCACTGCTCGAGCTCGATGGGGGGAACCCATGAGGAAGCTTTCGCTCGTGGTAATCGCTGCGGCAGCGATCTGCGCGACCGTCCCGGCGTGGGGACACGATCCCGCGCCGTCACCCACGGTCGAGTGGGTTGACCCCACGAGCGCTGAGGCTCAGGGTTCGGCCCTCAACATGGTGGCCGTCGGCCATGACGATCTCCGCGGGCGCGGTTTCAACGCCGATGTCTGGGTCCATGAACAGCACGCATACGTGGGGTCCTGGGGTTTCTCGGATTGGTCCGGCGGCTCCAAGGAGCGGTTCTGCCCGAATGACGGCGTCGCCGTCGTCGACGCACGTGATCCCGCGCGGCCGCGCCAGGTCGCGACGCTCGCGAGCCCCGCGGGCACGTCGGCGGAGGACGTCGTGGTGGCGACGGCGCGATACGGCCCGCTCGCCGGGCGTGATGTTGCGGTGGTCGGGATCCAGGTGTGTGGAGGGGATCGCACCGATACCAGCTTCTTCCGCGGGCTGCAGGTCTTCGACGTCACCGATCCGGCCCATCCGGCCGAGCTTGGCCGACTCGGCACGGGTTGCTGTACGCGCGGCTTGCATGAGCTCGAGGTACAGCATCGAGCCGATCTCCAGCGCACGTTCGTCTACGCGAGTGTGCCGACGAGCGAGTACAGCGAGCCCGGATCGCTCAGCGGACGGCGGGACCTGATGGGCCGCGGCGACTTCCGGCTGATCGACATCACGAACCCGCGGCTGCCGTTCGAGGTGTCGAACTGGGGCGTCCACCGCGACGCCGGCGGACCGCTCGGGCCGGGGCTGGGCTGTGATCCGGACGCCGAGTACGGCCACAGCGCCGAGCCGTCGGCCGACGGCAAGCTGGCGTTCATGTCCTACTGGGACTCGGGCTTCGTCGCGCTCGACGTGAGCGATCCGGCCCGACCGACGATGAAGGGCCACACGACGTATGCCTTGAATGCGGATGGCGACGGACATTCCTCGAACTACGACGAGGAGCGCCGGCTCCTGTTCAGCGCGGATGAGGACTTCTGCAAGACGTCCGGCTCGGGCACCGAGAAGGGCTTCGGGTACCTACGAGTGTGGGACTACGCGAACCTCTCCGCGCCGAGGCAGATCTCCTCGTTCAAGACGGCAAACGCGAGCGGCAGCAAGGACGTCAAGGCGGGCGACTACACGATCCACAACCCGCTGCTCGTCGGCGACACGCTGTACATCTCCTGGTACACGGACGGCATCCGCGTCGTGGACGCCCGCGATCCGCGGCGGCTGCGCGAAGTCGCGCACTTCGTCCCACCCGCTGTCAACAACCCGATCCAGCCGTCCCAGCGCGGCGTGCTGACCAACACCACGCAGGTATGGGGCGTCGCCTATGACGAAAGCCGCGACCTCGTCTTCGCGAGCGACATGAACTCCGGGCTCTGGATCTTGCGCCGCACGAATTGAGCCGGCGCGCGCTCGTGACAGACCAGCGCCAGAACCGCACCGTGCGGTTCTGGCGCTGGCAGTAGTTGCTGGTAGCCCTGACCGGAGTCAGGACGAGGTCGCGGAGCGGACGAGCTGGTCCAGCTTGGCGCGGGGGAGCTTCGTCTTCTCGCCGTCGACGGTGAGCACCGTCTTGCCCTTGACGGTGCGGGCGTGGGTCGCCAGCCAGCCCTCGCCGACGACGGTCGCCGAGGTCACGGTGCCGGCGGTGAGGGACTGGATGACCACATCGTCGCCGGGCGCACCGTCGATCACGTCGTTGCCCGGCCCGCCCAGGATCACGTCGTCGCCCTCGCCGCCGGTGAGGATGTCGTCACCGTCGCCGCCGATGAGCACGTCGTCGCCGTCGCCGCCGGCGATGGTGAGCAGTGCTGAGGTGGCGGCCAGTCCGGAGGCGTCGACGACGTCGGCGCCGGCGAGCGCGTTGACCGTCACCCGGTCGCTGCCGGCGATCGCGCCGGAGACCGAGACCAGGGCCGCGAGACCGGCGACCTGGGCGCTGGGTCCGACGCCGGTCACGGTCACCGCGTCGTCGCCGTTGGTGGCGTGGGTGATCACGCTGTCGGCCGCGTTGTCGTCGCCGCCGGCGGTGGCGGCGAGGTCGGCGACCACGTTGGTGACGTCGGTGCCGGAGAGGTCGTTGACGGTGAGGCTGTCGACGCCGCCGAGCGTCTTGGCGACGAGCGATTCGACGTCGTTGAGGTCCATGACGATGTTGCCGAGGTTGCGAGTGAACCGCACGCGCTCGCCGTTGGCGGAGGCGTCCATGATCTCGTCGCCGTTGCTGCCGTTGAACAGCATCCTGTCGCTGCCGTCCTGACCCTCGACCACGTCGCTGCCGTCGCCCGGATCCCACTGGAAGCTGTCGTCGCCGGCTCCGAGCAGGGCGGTGTCGTTGCCCTGCTGGCCGTCGGCGAAGTCGTTGCCGTCGCCGCCGAGCAGGAGGTCGACCCCGTTGCTGCCCAGCAGCGTGTCGTTGCCCGCGCCGCCGTCGACGGTGATGCCGATGAGCGCGGCCAGGTCGCCGGTCGCGGAGACGCTGTCGTCGCCGCCGTTGGCGTTGAGGACGAGCTGCTCGGAGGTGCCGATGTCGATCGCGAACGGGGCCGGGTTCACACGGTCGAACCGGACGCGGGTGCCGTTGGCCGTGGTCGTGAACTGCTCGGCGCCGCCGCCGCCGTTGACCTCGACCGTGTCGGAGCCCGCACCGCCCTCGTTGAGGTCGGTGTCGTCGCCGGGGTTCCAGATCATGCGGTCGCTGCCGCCCTGCCCGAAGACCTGGTCGTCGGCGTCACCGCCGGTCAGCGTGTCGCTCTCGCTGCCGCCGGACAGCAGGTCAACGCCACCGCGACCGAGCAGCGTGTCGTTGCCGCCCTGGCCGGACAGCTGGTCGCCGCCGGCACCGCCGCCGAGCGTGTCGTTGGCGGACCCGCCGAACAGGTTGGCCCGCGGCAGCGCGCCGTTGGCCTCGTTGAGGCTGATCGTGTCCTGGCCGTCGAGACCGAAGACCCGGATCAGCGAGGTGTTGACGACCGTCGGCGTGCCGCCGACGACCGCCACCGCGCCGCCGTTGACCAGGAGCTTCCCGACCGCGTCGCGGCTGATCGTGATCGTGTTGTTGAGCGAGTCACCGTTGACCGTCAGCACACCCGAGCTGAAGCTCGAGCTGACGGCCGCGCTCGCCGGCACGCTCGTGGCGGCAAATATGCCGACGGCGAGCACAGCGCCGGCGACCAGGCCGCGCGCGCGCCGTGAAGGGGTATCACGTCTCATGTTCATCGTGTCTCCATTGACCGCAGCCGGCCGTCGAACGGCCGGCTGACGTTGATTTGTCTGATCACTGGTTCAGAGGCGCCGAGAGGTCGACGCCGAAGGCCGCGATCGCTCGTCCGACGGATCGAGGCACAGCGTGGGCATTCGAACCGCATGCGTCGCTAGGCGATCCGTCCCAGGATTTGCGCCTGGGACCCAAGGCGAGACGCGTAGCACGGCTGCGCAGGTACGGCTTCCCGTACCAACGAACACGTGCTTCCCCCGGTGCGCCGGAGGTCCTGCTCCCGGAAGAGTTGTCTGACAACTTCCCTTCCTCAACGGAGCCGCTGATCTTGCGCACGAAGCTCGACAGGACCCCTCATGGTCATCGTCGCGGACGCCGCCCTTGTCGTACTCGGCGCCACCGCGATCGTCACGGCGCCCCGTCCGACAATGGTTGAGGCGACGGTCCCCACGCGGAAACTGCTGGAGCGCGAGCGCGAGCTCGATGGGATGCGCGCTCTGGTCGAGCGCGCCGGCGACGGCGGGCTCGTGGTCGTCGAGGGGCAGGCCGGGGTCGGCAAGACGGAGCTGCTGCGCTCTGTCGCCGCGCTCGGCGAGGCGGCCGGGCTGCGCGTCCTTCGCGGCCGCGGGGCCGAGCTCGACCGCCCGTTCGCATTCGGCCTGGTGCGCCAGCTCCTCGAGCGTGAGGTGACGGAGAGGCCGGAGCTCGTGACCGGCGGAGCCGAGGCCGCTTCGGCCGTGTTCGGCTCCGATGATTGGCAGGCACGCCCCGAGGCCGGCCTCTTCGGCTCGCTGCAGGGGTTGCTGTCGGTGGTCGCCGGCCTCGCCTCGCAGCAGCCGCTGCTGCTGGTGGCGGACGACCTGCACTGGGCCGACACCGCGTCGCTGCGCTGGCTGGTGTTCCTGGCAGAGCGCCTCGAGGAGTTGCCCGTACTGCTCGTCGCGGCGACCCGGCCGGCCGAGCCCGGAGCCGACCACGAGCTCCTCGACGCGCTGATGACGGTGACTGCGGCCCGCGTGCTGCGACCGGCCCCGCTGTCCGAGGAGGCGACGACCACACTCGTGCGCGGCCGCCTACCCGAGGCGGTCGCGAGCTTCGGCGCGGCGTGCCACCGTTCGACAGGAGGGAACCCGTTCCTGCTCGGCGAGCTGCTCGACGAGCTCGCGGCAGGGCACGTTCACGGCACCGCGAAGGACGCAGGACGCGTGCTCGACTTCGGGTCCGAGCGCGTCGGCCGCGCGGTCCGGCGGCGGCTGCGGCAGCTGCCTGGCGAGGCGATCGCAATCGCGCGCGCGGTGGCGGTTCTCGGTCCGTGTACCACGCTCGACCAGGCAGCGGCCCTCGCCGGCGTGGACGAGACGGTGGCGGCGGCGAGCGCAGACGCGCTGGTGGGCATCCACGTGCTGGCGTCCGACCGCGCGCTCGACTTCGTGCACCCGCTCGTGCGCAGCGCCGTGTACGAGCAGATCCCTCCGCTCGAGTGCCAGGCGCTGCACGCCGCAGCCGCGGAGCTGCTCACAGCCCGCGGCGCCGAGAGCGAGCAGGTCGCCAGGCACCTGCTGCGCCTTCCGCCCTCCGCTGACCAGGCACGGGTTGCCGTGCTGCGATCCGCCGCTCGTCACGCAGCGGTCAGCGGTGCCGCCGAGGCGGCCGCTCACTACCTTCGCCGCGCGCTCGAGGAGCCGCCCGACTGGGAGGATCGCGGTGCCGTCCTGCACGAGCTCGGCGTAGCCGAGGCGACGGACCGCCAGCGCGATTCGTTCGAGGGGCATCTGCGCGAGGCCATGGCGGCGACGTCCGGCGTCGTTCCACGAGCCCAGATCGCGCTCGAGCTCGGCCGCGCGCTGGCGGCCTGCGGCGACTTCCGCGCTTCCGTCGATGTCCTCGACCGCGCGCTCCGCGATCTCGGGGAGCGCGACGACGAGCTCGCGCCGGCGCTCGAGGCCGAGCTGCTGGCCATGGCGACGCACGACTTCACGTCCACGGGCGTGGCGACCGCACGCTGGGAGCGCCGGTTCGCACAGCTCGAGGCGGGCGAGTCCGTGCATCCCTGGATCGAGGCCTGCCTCGTGCACGCGCTCGCCACGTCCCGAGGGCCGGCCGGCGAGGCGATTCGCATCGCTGAGCGCGTGATGGAGGCCGATCGGCTCGATCAGTCGAACAGCGTCGTCGCCGGCATGCTCGGCAACGGGCTGATCTACGCGGGCGCGCCGACCCGCGCCGGGCGCTTCTATGACGAGAAGCTCGCCACCGCCACCACGCGGGGCAGCCGCATCACGATCGCCTGGCAGAGCGTCATGCGCTCGGACGCCTCGCTGCGGCTCGGGGAGATCCGCCGAGCCGAGACCGAGGCGCGCCACGGGCTCGATGTGTTCCTGGAGGGCAGCGGCGAGGCGGGCGTGGCGTGGTCGGTCGCGCACCTGATGCACGCGCTGCTCGCGCGCGGTGCTCTCGACGAGGCCGACCGGTTGCTGTCCGGCTGTGCCATGCAGCCGAGCACGCCGGCTTCGCTGCCGCTCGCGCTCCTGCTCGCCGCGCGCGCGAACCTGCACCTCGAGCGTGCCCGTCCGGGCGACGCACTGCGCGAAGCGCTCGCAGCAGGCGAGCTCGTGTCGCCGACGATCGCCAATCCCGCTGCCTGCGGGTGGCGCACCCCTGCCGCACTCGCGCTCGCGGCGCTCGGACGCCATGAGGAGGCGCGAGCGATGGGCGAAGCCGAGCTCGACGAGGCGCGGCGCTTCGGCGTCCCGGACGCGATCGGCGTCGCGCTGCGCACGATCGGCCGCCTCGCCGGCGGACACGACGGCGTCGAAGCGCTGCGCGCGGCGGTGGCGGTACACGAGGGCACCGACGGTGGCCTCGAGCACGCGCGCGCGGTGCTCGAGCTGGGCTCCGCGCTCCGGCGCGCCGGCGCGCGCGTCGAGGCCCGCGAGACCCTGCGCGAGGCCCTCGACGCGACGTCGCGCATGGGCGCGACCGGCCTGGCGGACCGGGCGCACGAGGAGCTGGTGGCGGCGGGCGCGCGGCCGCGGCGCGGCCGGACGGATGCTCTCCGGGCCCGAGTCGCTGACCGCCGGAGAGGACCGCGTGGCTTCGCTTGCCGCGGAAGGGCTGTCCAACCGCGAGATCGCCCAGCGCCATTTCGTCACGGTGAAGGCGGTGCAGTGGCACCTGCGCAACATCTACCGCAAGCTCGACGTGAGCTCGCGGGAGGAGCTGCCGGAGGCGCTCGGCCTGGGACCACAGGCGCTGGGTCTGAGCACGGCCGCCTGATCCGGCGAGCTGGGGTCCCAGAAGCAAATCCTGGGGCGGGTCGGCTAGCGACAAGCGCGGGCCCTGCGGCCCAGACTCGGCGCCATGAGCCGCAGCACCACCAGCGAAGACCCAGGAGGTCTCCAGATGACGGCAGTGACGCAGCCGGTCCGCAACGGCATCGACACCGACAAGCTGTTCGGCACGCTGGACCTGATCAAGGCCCAGCCCGAGCTCGCCCGCTTCCAGTTCCGCGCGACCAACCGCTGGATCGACGGCGCTCACAACCGCTCCACGATCAAGGAGTTCTACGCAGCGGGCGGCGAGGACACGTCGCGCGCGGAGGCATTCTCGATCGACGCGGGCGAGCCGGCGATCCTGCTCGGCACGGACACCGGCCCCAACCCTGCCGAGTCTCTGCTGCACGCGCTGGCCGCCTGCCTGACCACGACGATCGTCTACATCGCGGCGGCGCGCAAGGTCCGCCTCACGTCCGTCGAGTCGACGCTGACGGGCGACATGGACGTGCGCGGCTGCCTCGGAGTCGACGCGGAGCAGCGCAACGGGTTCGAGCGCATCGGAGTCACCTTCCGGGTGACGGGCGACGCGCCGGCGGAGAAGCTCCGCGAGGTCGTGGAGCGCGCGAAGGCGCGCTCGGCCGTCTATGACATGGTCACCAACGGCGTGCCGGTCGACGTCGACGTGGCCACCGCGTGACGCGATGCCGATCGAACTGACCGCTCAGACGGATGCCGGCGCGCGGCTCGTCGCGATCGCGGAGGAGCTCTCCGGGGTCCTCGGCGAACGCGCGGCGGATCACGACCGCCACGGCACCTATCCGTTCGAGGCCATCGATGCGCTCAAGGCGGCCGGCTACTTCGCCGCCCCGGTCCCGGTCGAGCTCGGCGGGCTCGGCGTCACCTCCGCCCACGACCTCGTCGTGGCGTCGAGCCGCCTGGCACGCGGAAACGCGTCGGTCGCGATCGGCGTGAACATGCACCTCGTCGCCGTGGCGAACATGGAGCGCCGCCGCCGGATCGCACTTGCGACCGGCGGCGTGCGGCGCGCACGCGCGTTCACCTCGTCGCTCGAGAAGATCGCCGCCGGCGCCGTGCTCGCGGCCGCGATCAGCGAGCGCGGCCAGAACCTGACGCGTCCGGCCACCCGGGCCACGCGCACGGCATCCGGCTGGCGGATCGACGGGCGCAAGATGTTCTGCACCATGGCGCCGGCCGCGACGGAGCTCTACGTCGCGGTCTCATACGACGACGGCGAGGGGGTCGAGCGCTACGCGTACGCCATGGTGCCGATCGGCACGCCCGGCGTCGTCGTGCACGACGACTGGGACGCGCTCGGGATGCGCGCCTCGGGCAGTCACTCCGTCTCCTTCGAGCGTGCCGAGCTGCCCGAGTCGGCCGTGCGCGGCGGCTTCCGGACCGGCGACCCGGTGCCGTACATGGAGCGCAACCTGCTGTCGGGCCTGTTCCACGCCTCGGCGTCGCTCGGCATCGCAGAGTCGGCCGACGCGCACGCCCGCCGCGGCCTCGCCGGGCGCGTCAACGGCGATGCACGCCCGCGGATGCTGGTGGCCGACAACGCCGTCGAGCTCGCCGCCGCCCGCGGCGTTCTCTCCCGCGCCGCCGCGCTGATCGACGCTCACCGCGCCGCCAATCCAGACTCCGACGGCACCGCCGAGGAGCTGAGCGCGCTGTTCGCCGAGGCGCAGGCAGCGAAGGCATTCGTCGGCGAGGCGGCGCCGAGGATCGTGGATCGCGCGCTGGCGCTGTCCGGCGGGGCGGGCTACGTCGGCGCCAGCCCGCTCGCCCGCGCCTACCGCGACGTCAGAGCGGGCGCGTTCATGCACCCGCTGGGCGCCAACCGCGCGTATGACCACCTCGCTCACGTCGGCCTCGGCGAAGCGCCTCGGCTGCACTGACGTGTCCCTCGCCGCCCCCGCCAGCCCGGCGCGCCGGGAAGCCACGCGCGCGTTTCGCGAGGCCCTCGGGAGATTCGCGACCGGCGTCGCCTTCATCACGGCGATCGTCGACGACGAGCCCGCCGGGTTGGTCGTGAACTCGCTCGCGTCCGTCTCGCTGCATCCGCCGCTCGTCTCGTTCTGCCCCTCCCGGACCTCGCTCACGTGGTCGCGTATCCGTCGCACCGGGCGCTTCGGCGCCAACGTGCTGGGAGCGCAACACGCAGAGTGGGCGACGCGAGCGGCCCCCGCAGGCGCCGATCGGTTCGGCGGGCTCGAATGGGAGCTCGGCCGCGGCGGCGTCCCGCTGCTCAGCGACGCCCTCGCGCACCTCGAGTGCGAGATCGTCGGCGAGCACCCGGCCGGCGACCACTGGATCACCGTCGGACGGGTCGAAGGGCTGCACCTCCCGGCCGCCGGCGATCCGCTCGTGTTCTTCGCCGGCGCCTTCCACGCCGTTCACCCCATCCACCCCACCATCAAGGACGGACAGACCCGATGAACATCCAGAGCCAGCGCCCGGGCCCCCGATCGCCCCGGTCTCGCACCCTGCGGCGCGCGGCCGGCGCGCTCTGCGCCGCCGCCGCGATCGCCTCGGCCGGCACCGCCGCGCAGGCGTCCGAGCCCGGCATCCCCGCGGATATCCAGGTGCCTGCCGGCAACAAGCTCTACCTGACCGGCCACGCCACGGGGGTGCAGATCTACGACTGCGTCGCGAACGGGACCGGCTACGCCTGGAGCGCGTCCACGCCCCGGGCCGACGTCTACGGCGACAACGGCAAGCTCATCGCCACGCACTTCGGCGGCCCGACATGGGAAGCCAAGGACGGCAGCCGCGTCGTCGGCCGCAAGGACGCCGGCGTCACCGTCGATCCGACCGCCATCCCCTGGCTGCGGCTCTCCGCCGCGTCGGTCACCGCGGGCGACGGTGACCGCCTCGCGGGCACCACGTACATCCAGCGCGTTGCCACCACCGGCGGGCTCCCGCCGGCCGCCGCCGACTGCACCGCGGCGACCGCCGGGACGCGCAAGGAGATCTGGTACACCGCCGACTACCACTTCTGGAAGTCGGCGGGCGCCTGACGCGTGACGGCGCGGGCGCTTCTTCCCCTCCTCTAAGGGTCTTGTGGCCCGACCCGAGGTTTCGTTCTCCACTGCGCGGTGAAGGCGATCGTCTACCACCACTACGGGTCACCTGACGTGCTTCGGCTCGAGGAGGTGGCCGGGCCGCGGGTGGAGCGCGACGACGACGTGCTCGTGAAGGTCGGCGCCAGCTCCATCAACTCGTGGGACTGGGATCTCCTCAGGGGCTACCTGGCCGTGCGCCGCACGCCGCGCCATCCGGTGATGGGGGCGGACGTCGCAGGGCGTCGTGGAAGCCGTCGGCTCCGCCGTCACCCGCTTCAGGCCCGGCGACGAGGTCTTCGGCGACCTGTCGCACTGCGGCTGGGGCGGGCTCGGCGAGTACGTCCGCGCCCGCGAGAACGCCCTCGCGCCGATGCCGGCCGGCCTGACCTTCGAGCAGGCGGCGGCCGTGCCGCAGGCGGGCGTCCTCGCCCTCCAGGGACTGGCGCATCGACGCCCGGTGCAGCCGGGCGAGGCGGTGCTGATCAACGGCGCGGGCGGCGGCGTCGGGACCTTCGCGGTGCAGCTCGCGAAGGCGGCCCGAGCGACCGTCACCGGCGTCGACCGCGCCTCGAAGCTCGACATGCTGCGCGCGCTCGGAGCCGACGAGGTCATCGACTACCGCGAGGAGCGCTTCTTCGATCGCCGCCGCCGCTACGACCGGATCGTCGACGTCGTGCTGCGCGGATCGATCGTCGGGCGCAGCCGGGCGTTGCGCTCGGGCGGCGTCTACGGCGTGATCGGCGGGTCGCTGCCGCGGATCCTCCAGACCGCGACCGTCGGGCCCCTGCTCCCCGGGAAGGTCGGGGTCGTGATCCACAAGCCGGGCCGCGAGAACCTCGAGCGCCTGACCGAGCACCTCGAGGCCGGCGCCCTCACGCCCGTCATCGACTCCACGTACGCGCTGGAGGATGCCCGCAGCGCGTTCGAGCGCTTCGGGACGGGCGAGGTCCAGGGCAAGGTCGTCATCACGGTCGATGCGACGATGGGCGCGTGAGCCTGCGCCCGCTTCAGCCCTACGAGGCGAACGTCACGTCGCAATGTGGCGAGGACGGCGTGATCAGGCGGGCGCTCGACGTGATCGGCGCGTCCGACGGCTGGTGCGTCGAGTTCGGCGCGTGGGACGGCAGGCACGCGAGCAACACGTATGCGCTGATCTCGGACGCGGGGTATTCGGCGGTGCTGATCGAGAGCGACCCAGCACGTTTCGCGGCCCTGCAACGGACCCACGCCGGCCGCAGCGGCGTGATCGCGCTCCGTCGAGTCGTCGGGTTCGAGGGACCCGACCGGCTCGATCGCATCCTCGCCGAGACGCCGGTGCCGCGGGACTTCGACCTGCTGTCGATCGACATCGACGGCAACGACTTCCATGTCTGGGACGCGGTCGCGGACTACCGGCCGAAGCTGGTGGTCATCGAGTTCAACCCGACGGTCCCCAACGAGGTCGACTTCGTCCAGCCTCGCGACACGGCGGTCACCCAGGGATCGTCGCTGACGGCGATCACGAGAATGGCCAACGCGAAGGGCTACCGGCTCGTCCACGCCACGGTCGTGAACGGCATCTTCGTGGACGAGGCGTACTTCCCGCGATTCGACATCGTCGACGACACGCCGGCGGCCCTGCGCGCCGACCTGTCGCTCGTCACGTGGCTGTTCCAGACGTATGACGGCCGGCTCCACATCGCCGGCAACCGGCGGCTGCGCTGGCACGACGTGCCGATCGACCCGAGGCGCCTCCAGGTCGTGCCGCGCAGGTTGCGGACGTTCCCGGCGGACTTCTCCCCGGTTCAGCGAATCGCCTGGCGAGCGTGGCGCGCCGTCCACGCATCGCGTGGTCGTGCCGCTGAATGACCGTCAGCGCCCTCGTCGCACGCGCGACACGACCCAGCCGCGCGCCAGCAGCAGTCCGGCGCCCGCCCAGCTCGCCAACGGCAGCAGGGTCTCCTCCAGCGGCACGCCTGCGACGTGGGCGATCATGTTGCGTCGCCGCCCTTGTCGTCGCGGAAGGCCCTCACCCCGCGTGAGATCTGCTCCTTCCACTCCTCGGACGGCCCGGAGTCGTCGTATCCGTCGTGCCAGTTCTGCCACTCGTACGTCGGAGTCTGTGGGTAGCCCTCGGGCGAGTCCTCCCACTGCTCCTGGCGCCCGAGCGCGGTGATGTCGAGGTAGGCCCAGGTGTTGCCCATCGCCTCGTCGCCGCGGTTGTTGATCAAGTAGGTCCGGAACACGCGGTCGCCGTCGCGGATGAACGCGTTCGTGCCGTGCCACTCGTCGACGCCGAAGTCGGTGTCGAAGTCGTCCGTGAGCGTGAACCACGGGATGTGCTCCCAGCCCATGCGCGCCTTCACGCGCTCGATGTCTGCCTGCGGCGCGCGCGAGACGAACGCGAGCGCCGTGTCGCGGGCGTTCAGGTGGGCGGGGTGGGCGACCTGGTCGGCCACGTTGGAGCAGCCGACGCAGGCATGCTCGGGCCAGCCGCGCACGCCGGGCTCGAAGAAGGCGCGGTAGACGATCAGCTGGCGGTGACCGTCGAACAGGTCGAGCAGACTCGCCTTGCCCTCCGGCCCGACGAACTCGTACTCCTTCTCCACGGCAAGCCACGGCATCCGCCGGCGCTCGGCGGCGAGCGCGTCACGGGCGCGCGTCAGCTTCTTCTCCTTCACAAGCAGTTGCAGGCGCGCAGCCTCCCACTCCTGCGGCGAAACGATCGGGGGTGTGTTCATGGGGAATCTCCTGCCTTCGGTTCGGGTCGGTCTTCGGCCAGCCGCTTGATCGCCGCCAGGCGGGCGTCCCACTGCGACGCGAGCCCGGTCATCCAGCGGGCGGTCTCTCCGAGCGGCTCGGTGCGAACGCTGTAGCGGACCTCGCGGCCTGCGCGCCGGCCCTCGACGAGCCCGGCGCGATCGAGGACCGCGAGGTGCTTGACCACCGCCACCCGGCTGACCGGCAGCTCGCCGGCCAGCGACGTCGCGGTGCCCTCGCCGCGTTCGGCGAGCAGGCTGAGCACGCGCCAGCGGGTCGGGTCCGCCAGCGCGGCGAACACCCCTTCCGCCGGCGCGCTCATCACACGGCGACTTTCTCCGCGTACTCGCGCAGCTCGTCGGTCTCGTGCTGCCAGCCCTCGGTGTTGCCCTTGTGGTTCTGGGAACGCTGCTCGTCCGTGGCGTCGAGTGACGCAAAGCCGCTCTCGACCACACGCAGCCGCGTGCCGTCGGCCTCGGGCTGGAGGGTGAACTCGACCAGCGTCGAGTTGCCCTCGACCGGCTCGTCGCCGCCCGGGGTCTTGAACGGCGCCCAGCGGTAGGAGAACCGCGTGTGTGGCTCGACTTCGACGACACGGCCCCGGGTCGCGCCGTGCTCGTCCCAGCGCAGGACCATCGCGCCGCCGGGCCGAAGGTCGATCTCGGCACCGGCGTCGCCGAACCAGCGACCGAGGTGCTCGGCCTCGGTGATCAGCGCCCACACGCGCTTGACGGGGGCTGCGATGAACGTCTCGCGCTCGATGTGGTCGGAAACCATGGGGACCTCCTGGGGAGTTCGAGGTGTCACCGCATGGTTACACATCTTGCCACGAGATGCAACCCTCGGGTTACACGTCAATCATGGCTCTCGGGTCAGCCGCACGATCGGGATCTCGCGATCGGTCTTCTCCTGGTAGGTGCCATAGCGAGGCGAGATCGCCGCGATGCGGGCGAGCGCCTCGACCCGCTCCTGCCCCTCCAGCGAATCGCCGCGAACCTTGAACCGCTCGGTCCCGACTTCCAGCCAGATGTCGTCGGGGTGCCTTGCCATGTTCAGAACCCACGCCGGGTGGCGTGCGGAGCCGCCGAGCGTGGCGGCGACGAGCCACGCATTCTCTCCGTCCGGAAAGCCCCCGACCGGGATCGTCCGTGTCTGCCCCGTCTTCGCTCCCCGCGTGGTGAGGAGCACGACGGGGAATCCCATGCGCGAGCTGACGCGCTGCTCGCCGCGACGGCGGTACGTACGGATCTGCCGCCTGCCGAAGTAGTTGAAGAGCTTGAAGAGCGGGCCGCGAGTGGGAAACCGCGTCCCGCGAGTCCCAGGGGGGTTGACACGAATCGTCACGAGCGCCGCCTCGTCGAGTGTCACGTCATCGTAGGTCGGGCGGCGCGCAACTCGAGCCTGACCCCGCATGGTGAGCAGCGCCGGACCCGGCGTCAGCCGAGCGGGTCCTCGACTTCGGACGCGACATTGGTGCCGTGCCCGCGAGCATCACGGAAGGCGTTGTCCCGTGCGCGCGGTTCGTCGGCGTCATACGCGGCGCCGACCCACCCACAGTCGCAGTACGCGACGAAGTACGGCTTCTTGTCACGGATGCGCCAGACGCGAATCCGGTCGTCCGGCCGATGCGGCTTGGGCCGGGCGAGCCGGAGGACTGCTACGGGGAGGAAGGCCACCGCGGCGACAACGATGACCAGCAGGTAGGCAACGACCCCGGCGTGCAGCGGGACGGCCAGCGCAGCGTCGCGACTCACGGGATGCGTCCAAATGAAGGCGACGACGAACAGCACCGACCAGGCGATCGCAAACCAGCCGAGGATCCGGCGCATTCCGCTGCCGAGGCGGCCCACCTGTCTCCGGTACCAGACGACGCCGAGCACGGTGCCGACCGCAGCGGCCGCCCCGGCGACGACCACCGGCAGCGTCGACGACTCCGATCGCTCGTAGACCCTTACGACGAACTGCGAATCCGCGACGACCAGGAACACGAAGATGGCGATGCCGACGAGCCCGGCGCCGACGAGCGCGACGATCTCCCGCGCCCGGCCCAGCCCACGCGACAAGCGTCGCGCGGGAGATGCTCTCCGCAAGCGCCGCGCCGGCGACGCACCGGCTGAGGGAGTGGGTTTCATCACCACACCAGGACTCGGAGGGCGGCTTGTGCCGCCTGCGTAGGGGATTCCCGCTGAAGCGCTGGATCAGCCCACCAACCGCGACCCCGAACGCCAAACCCGACGCCTGCGTCAAACAGCTCGAACGGCTCGGACACCACGTCACGCTCACCGAGGAGGCCGCGCCAGCCTGAGCGAACTTTTCCTGTCAGGCAGACGGAGCAGCGCAGCCACGTCGCTTGGAGCCAGAAGGTGTGGCGACCTTTCTCGTCGGGAAGGCGCCCGCAGATGAGCGCCACCTACGTCGAGCTGTTGCAGCGCCATCTCTCCCGGTCTTGGCCGGACCATCGCTGCGAGCCGCTGCTGTGGACGCTGGGCACCTGGCCGCGCGAGCATCCCGAGTTCCGCGTCCTCGAGCTTGCGCCGGCCGGCCGCGACCAGCCATGGATCTACGTTTCGGCCGGCACGGCGCACCTGCGCTCCTTCGACGGCGTCGGGCACGAGTACGTGATCCGCACGTGGCAGCAGGAACGGCTTATGGTCGAGCTGCTGGCGATGGTCGCCTCCTACTCCACGCGCGAGGACCACGATGGCCTGCACGACGGGCACACGGTCCCGATCGGGCAGCCATGGGTCGAGGGCGCCGAGGCGGATCACCTGTACGTCAGCAAGCCGTACTTCGTTTCGCGGGACTTCGCCTCGCTGCGGATCGACGATTCCTTCAGCGTCCAGTTCCTTTGGCTCGTCCCGGTCACCGAGCGTGAGAAGGATTGGCGTCACGAGCGCGGGCAGGAGGCCTTCGAGCAGTGGCTCGAGGATCACGGCGTCAAGGCCGAGGACCCGGCCCGGCAATCAAGCGTCTGACGCCGGGGCCAGGCCGCGAGCAACATCCGGCGCGATCGATCCGGCTACCAATTCGGCGCGACCGCAGCCAGGCGCGGAAGCGGGTTCAAGCCGATGGTTCTGTTCGACGAGAGACCAATCGTGTTCGCCGATGGGAGCGCTCCGCTGGACACCCGAGACCGCGGACTTCGTATCCGCCGGCGCGTGGGAACGGGACGGCATCTGCGCATACGCGCCCGATGGCACCCGGCGCCGGCAGCTCGTGGTCGCCTGCTGTGGTGAGCGACCGATGCACGTCCTGGTGTCTGGCGAGACGCTCGTCCGGAACCGGACAATTGCGTTAACGCTCACCGGCGCGCGCACCTAGGCTCGCCCACCGGGGCCGGCCGCTTGGGAGCCGTTCCAGGGAGAGGGGGGCACAGATGAAGTACCTGCGACCGGCGCGCGTCGCCGCAGTCGTCGTGGCGGGAACGATTGGGTTCGGCGCACAGACGTCGTGGTCCGGTGCCGAGGAGCCTGTCGAGGGCGTCTACGGCATGGTCGAGGCGATCGATCCGCTCGTAGGCTTCGACTGGGCGCCGCCGGTCCAGGACCCGGACGGTCGCCGCAGCCGCCGCGGACGGCGCCACGGTCACGGACGTGCCATGCACATTCGGTGATCGGCCGGGCGTGCTGGATCCGCAGATCTTCCGGCGTCCGATCCGGACGACCGGCCACCTCGTCGTCACGCCGAGCGGCAACGTGTCCTTCCACTGCCACGCGGCGGCGGAACGCGGCTCATTCCAGAGCCCGCTGCGGACCACCGCGCTCGTCGTCGATCCGGTTCCCTGTTTCCTGCCCGACCGACGTCGCACGAACGACGCCCACCTCGTCGTCACGCCGAGCCTGCACGTGCATCTGACCTGCCACTTGCAGCCGGCATCTTAAAGGACACCGACGGGCGCGCCCCTGCCGGCCCGCGGCGCGGACCGACGACACGGGTCTCGTGCGGCGCTGGTCGTGAGCGCGCTGCGCCTCGAGTCGAGCCGAGACGACGGTCACCTTGAACTGAGGCGGCGAGAAGCCGATTGGTGGCGTCCCGCGTTGGGGACTACAGGCGGCGGCCGCCGGGGTGACGGCCGCCGCCAGAGTGTCAGGCCGTCCGTGGCGAGAGTGCGAGCAGCGCGTTGAGGATTTGCGTGAGCTGGCCGAGCGGCGTGCTGGCGAGCGTTCCGGGATCGAGGATCCCTGTGATTCCGCACAGCAGGTTGCCGAGCAGGTTGCCGGGACCTTGAACGGCGTCGATACGCAGCTGGATCTGGTTGGTGCGCACGACGAGGCCAAGCACGGGGAGGTTGATCGGGCCGAGGTCGAGCGCCAGGATCGGGCAGGCGTTGCCGGGCGGCAACGGCGGCAGCGGGAGCGGCGGCGGCTGGCTGGCGTTCGCGCGCGGCAGCGCTCGCGTTGGCGAGCGTCGCCGGCATGCGCACGTTCTCCCTGCGCACCCGCTTGTTGCGGACCTTGCCCCTGACGGTGCCGACCGAGAACAGCCGATTCCCCCGGGCGATGAATCGCTCGATCGTGTACTTGCCGGTGAACCGCTTGCCGTCCTTCGTCTTGCCCGTGAGCGGCACGACCTGCGTGAGACGTTCGGGTCCTGTCTGTGCGTTGGCGATACCGCTCCCGGCGACCAGCAGCAAGCCGCACGTAGCGATGGCCGCGCATACGGCCATGCGAATTCTGGACATTCGTCTTCCCCTAGTAGAGGTTGGAAACTGTGAGGGCACTTCCCGCCCGCCGCGTTGCGCCAAACCCGAGGGCGCGCTTTTCGGACCACGTGTCCGTTCGCCCGCACCGCTGTAGCGTCGGGCGGTCCGGTGGCGTGCGCGCTCACGGCGATCGCTGGTGCCGTACTGGACGGCGTCGCAGATCTCGGGTCCCGTCCGCGGCCCGCTCGGGCGGCGTCCTCCGGTACCCGTCGACCCACTGAACGCTCGTAGACCGGTGCGTCGATGCACTGGCTTTCAGAACCCTGACAGCGCCGGTTAGCGCTGCCCGCCGCGCCGGGAAGGTTCGTCCCCAGGAAAGGGATCCAGCGAGTGAAAGTTCGGCGCTCGGCGGCTGAAAGGTCGCACTCGGGCGCCTGGATGGGATGGCCGGCTCGTGCGCGCGGCGGGGCGTCGCGAGGCGACAGTTTCGGCAACCCCGCCAGTGCTGCGCCGTTCGCGAATGCGGCGACGGACTTTGCGATGTCGCGGATCCGGGATGACTGCATTGACACGGAGGCAGCACGCAATGGGCACAGACAGACACTCAGACGACAAGGCGCGTCGCAGGAGGAACGCGGCGATCGCGCTCGCCACGCTCGGCGCGCCGTTCGCCGCGGCGGCACCTGCAGGTGCGGACGACGGCGAAGGCGCGAAGCCGCCCCCGCAGGCACCGGCGAGTGCCCCACAAGCCGCCCCGGCGAGCCAAGGGAACGGCGCCGCCGTGCAGGGCGGCGAGGCGCCGGGCGCGAGCGGCAGCGCGGGTGCGGCCGGGTCGACCGGAGTGCAAAGCAGCGCTCGTGCCGCCGAGTCGACGAGCGCGGAGAGCAACGGCTCCGCCGGCACGCACGCGTCGACCGGCGCGAACGGCAACGGCTCCGCCGGCACGCACGCGTCGACCGGCGCGAACGAGCAACGGCTCCGCCGGCACGCACGCGTCGACCGGCGCGAACGGCAACGCCTCCGCGGGCACGCACGCGTCGACCGGCGCGAACGGCAACGGCTCCGCCGGCGCTGAGGTCGACGGCAAGGCACGCGGCCATGGCTCGGCCGGCGTCACGACGCGTCCGGCGGGCGAAGGGAATGCCCGCGCCAACGTGGAGGAGTCCGAGGGTGGCGGTCACGGTGGGCACGGCTCCGCGCGCACCGGTGGCGGCGCAGGCGGTTCGGCCGGCGAACATGGCGGCGGCCGCGAAGGCATCGCCAAGGCCGAGAGCAACGGCGGCGGGTCCGAACAGGCGAACGCGGTGACCGGCGTCGGTGTCGAGGTAGAGCGCGACGACCGCGGTCGCGGGCGAGCGACCGCTCACGTTCGCGCTGGAGCCGGTCTCGAGGCGGCGATTCGCGCCGAGGCTCGCGCGGTCGCCCGCGAGGAGGCAAGCGCCCACCTGAACAGACAAGCGAAGTGGAACGCCGGTCTGCACGCTCGCGGCAGCGAGGCGGCAGCGCTGCTCGAGGTGTTGCGCGCAGCCTGGCGGACCGGCGGTTCGGCGCGGGCCAATGCCCTGTTCGAGCTCTGCTTCGGCGGCGGACGCAACGAGCGACCCGTCTCGCAGGAGGTCCTCGCCCTGCTCGCCTCGCTTGAGCAGCGCGCTGCCGCCCACGCGTGGCTGCGTGGGCACGCCCGCGGCTACGCCTTTGGCCACTTCAAGACCCACGCCAAGTGGTCCGGGCACGACAAGCCCGGCGGCCAGCAGGAAGGCGGCAAGCCCGGCGAGCACGAAGGCGGCAAGCCCGGCGGCGAGCACGGCGGCGGCAAGCCCGGCGAGCACGAAGGCGGCCAGCCCGGCGGCGGCAAGCCCGGCGAGCACGAGCCGGCGGCGAGCCCGGCGGCGGCAAGCCCGACGAGCACGAAGGCGGCCAGCCCGGCGGCGGCAAGCCCGACGAGCACGAAGGCGGCCAGCCCGGCGGCGGCGGCAAGCCCGACGAGCACGAAGGCGGCCAGCCCGGCGGCGAGCACGGCGGCGGCAAGCCCGAGCGAGCACGGGGGCGGCCAGCCCGAGGGCAACGTCAACGGCCAGCCGCAGAGTGGCGGCGATACGAACGGCAACGGGCCCGGCACCGGCCAGCTGCCGTTGGCTACCACGCCGGTGATCGCGCCGGCCGAGACGGCGCCTCAGGGGCAGGTCGCCCCGGCCGAGGACCAGTCCGCGCCGGAGGCCGGCACCCAGTTCGTGGCGTTCAGCGAGAACTCCTCGAACGCCGATACGCCGTCCGGCACGGAGAGCGACGAGGTGACGAGCGGCGCGCTCGCGTCCACGGGGCTCGACCTCCCGTTGCTCCTGACGCTCGGCTCGGCCGCGCTGGCCGGCGGCCTGCTCCTGCGACGCCGCATCACCGAGCGTGGCTGAGCTGCTCCGTGCGACCAGGTGGTCATGGCGCCCCGGCGATCGGCCGGGGCGCGATGCACCGCGGCCGATCGAGCGGCAGCATGCGTGTCCGTGATGACGGCCGGTCCAGTGGGGGCCGCTGGTTGCGCCGCGCGATCTACTGGCTTGCCGTCACCGCCGTCTCGCTCGCGCTCGTGGGGCTGCTGCTCCAACTGATGCAGTCCTTCGATGGCGCCACCGTCGGCATCGTCACGATCGCCTGATCGCACGTCGGGTGCCGCCCGTGGGGGCCGCTGGCGTGCCGTCCTCAGATTTGCGGGCGCCGTGATGGCGATGAGCGGCGCGCTGCTGCTGGCAGACGTCGCGGTGACGCTGCTGTGGCAAGAACCGGTGTCCGCGCTCTTGGCCGTGCGCGAACAGGACACGCTCGAGCGCCGATTGAGCGCGGAGACGCGGCGGTTCACCCGGTCGGTGAACCTCCTCGGCGGGGCCGGCCGCATGCGCTCGCCCGCGCGGCGCGATCGTTCGGAGCGCGGCTGCGCCCGGGCGATGCGTTCGGACGCGTCGCGATGCCGACGCTGGGACAGTCCTACGTCGTCGCCGAGGGGACTGATACGGCGACGCTGCGCACCGGTCCCGGCCACTACGCGGGCAGCGGACTACCCGGTCTGCGCAAGACCGTGGCGCTCGCCGGCCACCGCACCACCTACATGGCGCCGTTCGCCGACGTCGACGAGCTCGAGTCCGGAGACCCGATCGTGCTGACGATGCCGTATGGGCGCTTCACGTACCGCGTGGAGGGCAGCCGGATCGTCGAGCCGAGCGCGATCTGGGTCACGCGGCACGGCAGCGAGCGGCTCGTACTGACGACGTGCCACCCGCCGTTCAGCGCCGCGCAGCGAATCGTCGTGTTCGCGCGCTTGACCGGTAAGGGCTGGGCATCCGACCGCGCTTCGCGTCGTAGCGTCGGCGGCTGAAAGTGGTGGTCAGCCGTACGGCCCCTGCCGGGTCGTGCCGGCGAGTGAGCGGACGTCCGGCGGCTCAGCGGATTCGGCATCGCCCGGATGACGTTCGAGATCACCGGCCCGTTCGCTAGGCGCTGAGCGCCTGAGCCCGTGGTGGGCGGGCGAAAGTCATCGGCCCGCTGCACCGAACCCTGCGGGCGTCCGCTGCGTAGGCCCTCGGAAGGGGGATTTCCCGCGGAACGGCCGCGGGAGGGAGGAAGGAGGCTGCATCATGACGCGACAGCGCGTCCGCACGTTCATTGGCGTCCTCGCCGTTATCGCGATCGGGGCCCTGCCCGCCGACGCCGCCGCCCAGGACGAGGAGCTGCCCGCGGTCGGCATCGAGACGATCGCGGAGGGACTCACGTCGCCGGTCGCACTCGTGCCGCCCGGCGACGGTTCCGGCCGGCTGTTCGTGGTCGACCAGGCAGGCCTGATCCGCGTGCTGGCGCCCGACGGCTCGCTGCTCACAGAGCCGTTCCTTGACCTGCGCGGCCGGATGGTTGCGCTGATGCCGGGGTTCGACGAGCGCGGCCTGCTCGGGCTCGCGTTCCATCCGCAGTACGCCAGCAACGGTCGGTTCTTCGTCTACTACACCGCGCCGCTGCGTGCGGGCGCGCCGGCCGGCTTCAACGCCACCAGCCACATCTCGGAGTTCAGGGTCTCCGCAGGCCAGCCGAACCGCGCCGACCCGGCGTCCGAGCGGATCCTGCTGCAGGTCGACAAGCCGCAGTTCAACCACAACGGCGGGGCCCTGCAGTTCGGCCCCGACGACGGCAACCTGTACATCTCGCTGGGCGACGGCGGCGGCGCCAACGACGTCGGCCTCGGCCACGTCGCGGACTGGTACGCCGACAACGGAGGCGGCAACGGGCAGGACGTGACGCAGAACCTGCTCGGAAACATCCTGCGGATCGACGTGGACGGCGGCCAGCCGTACGCGATCCCGCCCGACAACCCGTTCGCCGCGTCACCCGGGCTCGACGAGGTGTGGGCGTACGGACTCCGCAACCCGTGGCGAATGTCCTTCGACCTCGGCGGCGCCCACGAGCTGTTCGTGGCCGACGTCGGCCAAAACCGGTTCGAGGAGGTCAGCATCGTCCACGGCGGCGGCAACTACGGCTGGAACGTCAAGGAGGCGACGCAGTGCTTCGACGCCGAGAACCCGAACCAGCCGCAGGCCACCTGCCCCGACGTCGTCGGCGCGGGCCACCCACGTACCGGTGACCCGCTGATCGACCCGATCATCGAATACCCGCAGGCGCGGCTGGGCGGCCCGGGCGTCGCGGTCGTCGGCGGCTTCGTATACCGGGGAGCGAGACTGCCACAGTTCCACGGGCGCTACATCTTCGGCGACTGGAGTCGCAGCTTCGGCCAGTCCGACGGGACGTTGTTCGTCGCCAAGTCGCGCAAGAGCGGACTGTGGAACATGCAGGAGCTCCGCGTGGCCACGAGCCCGACCGGCCGACTGAACGCGCGGGTGCTGGGCTTCGGCCAGGATCCCGCGGGCGAGCTCTACGTCCTGACGACCAACAACGCGGGGCCCACCGGCGCGACCGGCAGGGTCCTCAAGCTGGTGCGTCCGAGCGGCGCCTAGGCCGAACCCACTCCGCCTTCTCCCGACGGATCGGGGGAGTGCGGGCCTGAAGAACTGGACGGCCCCGACATTGTCGGGGCCGTCCCTCGCTCAGCGCGTGTTGCGCTCGAGTTTCGCGACTTCATCCGGCTCGCGGTCGGCCATCCCGTGCGCGTCGGCGAGCTCATCATTCGCCGCCGATTGCGGGTACCACGGCGCGGGTCCGTGATCAGCAACGGGTTCGCTGCCGCCAGCCGCTCGAGAACCGCCGCCGTCGAGGTCGCCTGCATCTCGCTGAGTTCCTGCGGCGTTACGCCGACGAGTGCGTAGAACTCGAAGCTGCCGTGCGGGCTGGGAGTCCAGATCGGGAGCGAGGGGTCCGAGGTGAAAGCGATGGCCTCCATGACGCACCCCGGCGCGCCGGTGATCGGTCCGCCCACCTGCAGCCGGTGCCCAACGGAAAACTCATGGCCGGCGCGCGCCGCGGCGGCCACCTTGGCGAGGAGCGCGAACGGCCAGTCGGGCGGCTGCTCCTCCCCGTCACGCCGCACCCGCATCGTCAGCTCGTACCCGAACCCGCTGATCTCCGCGATATCGGACTCCTTGACGAACAACTCCGTGAGCCCGTAGGTCACGAAGTGCCAGTGATCCGCCTCCGGATACGCGCTGGCGCCCTGCAGCGGCGAGCCTAGGGCGACCCCCGGAACGAGCCCTCGGTGGAACGGCTCCGCGTCGCCGTGCACCGCGCGCAGCGCGGCGTCGATGGCGTCCCAGCCGGGCGCTTCTTCATCGGTCATCGTCGAGGCGGGTCGTCGGTCGCGGATACGGTCGCTGTCGATTGTGAACCAACCGGGGCTATCAGCCGAGGGCCGTCTCGCCAAACGCGGCATCCTGAGCCCGCTCCGCCACCAGCGCGAGCTTCCGGACCCGCCCTTCGTCCAGCCACTTGACCCACAGACGGTGGGCGGCGAGCAGCTCGTCCAGCGCCCAGCGGCCGATCTGCGCGGCGATGTCCGCGGCGTCCGCGGCGAACGCGCCCGCCAGCGCCTGCGCCGTCGCGCGGTGCGCGCGGCTGTGGTCCTGGAGCCACGTGACGACGAGCCCGGCCCGCTCCAGGGACGTGGCCATCTCGTCGAGCGTGGTGAGCCAGACCGTGTCGGCGTCGGGCATCGCCGCCCGCTCGGCCGTCGTGAGCGGCGGCCCCTCCTCGAGCGTGAAGGCGAAGCGCCCGCCGGGCCGGAGCGCCGCCGCGATCTCGCGCACCAGTGCGTCCTTGTCCTCGAAGGCGAGCATCGTCTCGAGCATGAGCACGACGTCGAAGGAGCCGGCTGGGACGGGCGGGACCTGCGCGATCGCAAAGCGGCACGGCAGGTCGCCCGCTCGCTCACGGGCGACGGCGACGGCGCTCGCGCTGGCGTCCACGCCCAGGTAGGCGCAGCCCAGCTCCCGCGTGAGGAAGCGCCCGGGCCCGGCGATGCCGCAGCACAGGTCCAGCACCGTGACCGCGGGGCCGATGCCGACCTGCACCCCCAGGGCCCGGATCTCGCCGGCCGTCATGAAGCCCTCCTGCCCGACAAACTCGCCGGGGGCGTACGCCGACACGCGCGCGCGTCGCAGTGCCCGGTCGAACGGCGCCCGGTCGTCCTGCCTCATGGCGACGAGCCGAACGCGGTGAGGAAGCGGTCACGGAACGCCGCCATCGGCCAGACCGGCGCCTGCGGGCTCGGCGACATGCCGTCCTGCCAGCCCCATCGGGCGATCTGTTCCATCACCTTCGGATCGTGGGCGATGACCGAGATCGGCACGTCGTGGCTCGCGCCCTGGCCGGTGACGAGCGTCGCGGGCTGATGGTCGCCGAGGACGACGACGACGAGGTTGGCGTCGCCGTAGCGCTGCACGAACGAGAAGAGCGTGCTGAGCGAGTACTCGATCGAATGCCCGTAGGCCGCGCGGGCCCGCTTGGTATCGCCAAAGAGCGCGGCCTGCGTGGACTCCTCCGCCGGGATGCGGTCGAAGATCGATCCGTCGCCGACGTCGTCCCAGGGGATGAGCCGGGGGATGCGCGTCCACGGCGCGTGGCTCGAGATGAGGTCGACCTCGGCGAACAGCGGCGGCCGGTTACGCTTGGCGAGCTCGCGGCGCTGGAGGGCGAGGAACGTGTACTGGTCGGGCATCGGCGGCAGGCCGAAGTCCGGGCCGCGGTAGCCGAGGTTACGGCGGTCGTAGATCTTGTCGTAGTGGTAGAAGGTCGAGCCCTCCGGCCACGCCCGGTGGTTCGCCGGCATGGCGCCGACCGCCCGCCACCCGGCGCGCTTGAACGCCCGGGTGAGGGTGAGGCGGTTGGCCTGGACCAGCTGGTCGTACCGCCGCTGGCCGTCGACCAGGACCCCCGACTGCAGGGTGGAATGCGCCAGCCAGCTGAGGCCGCCGAAGGTCGGCGAGGTGAGGAAGGCGCTGCGCGAGGAGAAGCCGGCGCCCCGCAGCTGCTCGGTGCCCCGGTCGAGCACGGCGTCGACGCGGGGCGAGACGGACGAGGCCTGAACCGCGACCCTCCCGTAGCTCTCGACGAACACGAGCAGGACGTCCTTGCCCCGCAGGCCGGTCAGCAGCCGGTGGCCGGGAGTGGCGCGGAAGCGGTCATCGGCGATCAGGCGAGCGAGCGTCGCGCGATCCTCCAGGCCGGTCCGCACCGCCTGCACTTGGTCGACCGCCAGGGCGGCGGCGCTCGATGAGGCGACCGGCGCGCCGGCGACGCGGAGGGCCATCCAGACCACGGCCAGCGCCGCCGCCGCCCGGAGCGCCCAGCCGCGATGGCCGGCCGCGACCCGCGTCACGCGCAGCAGTGCCAGGACCGGGACGGCGAGGAGCGCAACGATGAGCACGACCGCAACGGCAACTGCGATGTTCGCGCTCGAGGAGCCGATCGCGTCGCGTAGCGTCTCGATGCCGATCCCCACGTAGCTCGAGTCGTCGACGGGCTTGAACGGCCGGTCGAACGCCGTGAAGAAGCCCATGTTGAGGACCTTCACGACCACGAGCACGCTCAGCGCCGCTCCCGCGGCAGCGACCAGTACGCGACGCGGCGCGGCGGGCAGCAGGACGGCCAGGGCGACGACGACGAGGAGCTCGAGGGGGAGCCGCGCAAACGCGCCGAGGGTGAGGCGGCTCGGCTGGTCCGGCGCGACGAGGGCGGTCCAGACGAGCAGCAGGGCGAGGACCGTGAGCGCCACGCCGATGGCCGTGCTCAGCGGTCCGCGCTCGGGCCGGCCGACGTCCGGCACCTGATCGCGCGCGGCGTGCCGGCGGCGCCACAGCCACCACGTGCACTGGCCGACCGACGCCGCGAGCAGGGCGAGCGCGGCGACCAGGAGGACCTGAGTGAGCGCCCGGGGCGCCGCCCCCGCGGCCGCGACGGTCAGCACGACCCCCTGCGTCGCCGCGATGAGCCTGCGCCAGCGGCGCGGTGGCAGTGGCGCGCGCATCCACGGCAGCAGCCACTCGCCGGCCAGGAACAGATAGCGCGCGGCCCCGATCGCGAGCACCCATGCGCCGTAGATGGGTGCGACGTAGACGCTGAGGGCGAGGATCAGGAACGCATCGACCTCGCCGTCGAAGCGCGCGCCCAGCGCGGTCGCCGTCCCGGTGCGCCGCGCCACCCATCCGTCGGCCGCGTCCAGCGCGAGTGCGACCGAGGCGAGCGTCACGAGCAGCGCGACCGGCGTGTCGTGCGCGAGCGAGTCCGCGGCCAGCGCGGCGACGCCGACGGCGAGCGTGGCCCGGGCGAGCGTCACCCAGGACGCCGGCTCCATCCGGTCATCGGGACCGCGCGCGAGGCCGCGTGCCAGCGCCGCCGCAATGGTCACGGCGCACGCGACACCGACGACCCAGCCTGCCGCCCCGAGCCCGGCGGTCCCCGCCAGGACTGCCAACAGCAGCACCTGCGCGATCAGCCCGGTCGCCGGACCCGTCTGACTCGCTCGCACCGTGCCTCGTTCATTCGTCCCGGAACCGGGATGAGAGCGCGTAGCGCAGCAGCACCACGTCGCCGATCTGGCGTACCTCGGCGAGAGTCGCGCGCCGCCCCGCGTTCCACGGGAAGCGCCCGTCGCTCACGAAGCGCGGGGCGCTCGAGTCGCCGACGAAGAAGGGCGCCACGACGAGCTGCAGCTCGTCGACGAGGTCGTCGGCCAAGAACTGGGTGTGCACGACGCCGCCGCCCTCGACCATGAGCCGGTCCACGCCGCGGTCGGCGAGGTCCTCGCTGAGCCAGCGCATCCGCACGGGCAGGCCGCCGTCGACGATCGTCGCCACCGGTCCGAGCCGCGCGCGGGCGTCGCCCACCCGCGGGCTCGATGTGTAGACGAGCTTCTCGGCCTCGCCGGTGGTGAAGAAGTTCGAGCGCGCGTCGAGGTCCACCCGGTCGGTCACGGTGATCTTCGTCGGAGACGATGCGAGCCCGCGGGCCTTGCGCTCGTCGCGGCGGGCCTGCGAGCGCACGAGCAGCCGGGGGTTGTCGGTGCGCACGGTGACCGCGCCGACCATGATCGCGTCGCAGGAGGCGCGCACCTCGTCGACCCGCTCGAAGTCGGCCTCGTTGGACAGCGCGAGACGCGGCGTCCGGTCGCCGAGGTAGCCGTCGAGCGACACGCTGCAGCTCAGCATCGTGTACGGGCGGTCAGACACCCGGGGCTCCGAGCCACGGCGCCGATCGGGTGCCGCGAACCCAGGCTGCGACGAGGACGGCGGCGCCCGGCAGGGTGGCGACGAACACCATGACGCCATAGACGACCGCGGTGGCGACCCCGAGAGAGGCGCCCAGGCCGGCGGCGGCGAACGCCCAAGCCGTCACACCCTCGCGCGGCCCCCAGCCGCCGACGTTGGGCAGCACCCCGGCCAGCATCACGAGCAGTGCCAGCGGCAGGATCCGGGACGGCGGCGCGGTCGCCCCCGCGGTCCGCGCGGCGATCAGGAACGTGACTGCGTGGCCCGCGACGACCAGCGCCGACGCGAGCGCGATGGCCGGCCACGCTCGCCGGGCGAGCAGCCCGTCGCGCAGCTCGCGGGCCGCGGCCATGCGCAGCCGCGCCCACCGAGACCGGCCGACGGCGGGTCGCACGCGCGCCGCCAGCGCGACGCCGGCTGCCGCCGCGATGAGTGCGAGCGCAACGAGCGGCACGGCCGCCCGCACCGGCGACGGCACGACGAGGAGCACGGCGACGGTGAGGACGACCTGCACGGCCTGCCCGGCCGAGCGCTCCCACGCCACGGCGCGCAGCCCGCGGCCGACGTCGCTCGTGTCGCGGCCGTGGCTGATCCCGCGGTGGACGTCGCCCACCACCCCACCGGGCAGCGTGACGTTGAGGAAGAGCGAGCGGTAGTACGCGGCCACCGCCGTGCCCAGCGACAGGTCGATGCCGAGGCCGCGGGCCACGATCCTCCAGCGCCAGGCGCAGCACACGGTGGTCAGCACGGCGAGGCCGGACGCGGCCGCCAACGCACCGCCGTCGACCGCGCGCAGGCCGTCGAGGAACGGGCCCGTGCCCAGGCTCCAGACCAGGACGGCGAGCGTCCCGGCGGCAATGGCGAGGCGGGCCCACCACCACGCGGCACGGCGGCTCGTCACGGCAGCACCAGCAGGTCGGCATGGTCGACGGTGACGGCGAGCTCCCCGGCGGCCGCCTGCGCCAGGCGCCGGTCCCGGTAGGCGCCGGCCTCGGCGGCGAGCGCGGGCTCCTGCTCGCAGGCGGCGGCGATCCAGCCGCCGAACCACTCGGTCGTCAGGGCGGCGTGCGCCGCATCGAGGCGCCAGGGGCTCGGCCGGACGACGAGCTCGGCGCCCGTCCGGCCGAGCTCATCGACGGCGGCCGCGACGGCGTCCGGGCCGAGTAGCGCGCCGCGGCGCTGGTGGTCGTTGAACGCCGCGCCAATGCGCGCGTCCAGGGGCTCCGCCGGGCTGAGGGTGACGCGACCGGAGACGGTCAGCGCGAGCAGCATCGGACGCCCGGCGCAGGCGTGGAGCATCCCGGCCAGCTCGTCCGCCGTCAGCAGGTCGAGCAGCGCCGAGGCGGTTATGAGGCTCGCGCCGACGACATCGCGAGCCGTTAGGCGAGCGATGTCGCACCGCCTCGCCTCGAGGGTCACCGAGGCCTGGGCCGGGGGAGCGGCGACGGCGAGCTCCAGCAGGTCGGCGTCCCGGTCGTGCACCACCCAGTGCTGAGGCCCGGGCAGCCGCGGCGCGAGCCAGCGGCCCATCGCGCCGCTGCCGCCGCCGAGGTCGTGGATCACGACGCGGCCGGCCGCGGGGAGGTGCCGCGCGAGGCGCTCGGCGAGCTCGGCCGAGCGCGCCGCCGCGTCGGCGGGCTCCCGCAGCGTGAGCCACTCCGAGCTGACCAGGACGCTCATCCCGCCGCTCCCGTGAGGACGCCGGCGACGACGGACGCGGTGGCCGGCCACCTGCGCAGCGACGCGCGCCGCTCCCGGGCGGCCCGCCGCAGGCGTCCGCGCAGCTCGGCGTCGCCGAGCCAGCGCCGCAGCGCGGCACCGAGGGCCGCCGGGTCGCCTGGCGGGACCAGCAGCCCCGGCCGGGTACCGTCCTCCCCGTGCCCGAGGGCCTCGGTCACCCCGCCGACCTCGGCAGCGAGCACCGGCAGGCCCCGGGCCAGGGCCTCGGTGACCACCATGCCGTAGGTCTCGGCGTGTGAGGCGAGCACGAGCAGGTCCGCGGCGGCGTACGCGCGGTCGAGCCCACGGCCGGTGCGCGGTCCCGGGAAGCGCACCCGGTCGCCCAGCCCCTGATCAGAGTCGCGCGGCGCACGCCGTCGGCGAACGTCGGGTCGCGGACCAGACTGCCCACGCACGCGCAGTGCCAGGACAGGTCCGCCGCCATCGCGAGCCCGTCGAGCAGCACGTCGTGCCCCTTGTCGGGCGTCACCGCCGCGACGCAGAGCAGCGTGTCGCCGGCCGCGGTCCCCGGCGCGAGGCAGGCGGCGTCGACGCCAGGCTCGGCCACGTGCACCCGGTCGGCCGGCAGCGCGTACAGCTCCGCCAGCCGGCGCCGAGTCCATGCGCTGGTCGTGACGACGGCGGCGGCCGCCGCGAGGACCTCGCGCTCGCGCGCCCGGACCGCGCGGGCCTCGTCCTCCGGCGGGCGGTGGCCGAGCGGCATGTGCACGAGCACGACCTGCCGCAGCCGGCGCGCCTGGGGCACGAGCGCCTCGGGAGCGGCGGACGCGATCAGCCCGTCGAGCAGCACCACGGCTGCATCCGGAATCCGGCGGACGGCGCGCGCGAGGGCGGCGTGCCCCACCCCGCCCGGCCGCGGCCAGGCGCCGGGCACGGCGTGCTCGTGCACCGCCCAGCCGAGCCCGGCGAGCCCTCGGCAGACCCGGCGGTCGTACGTGTTTCCACCGCTCGGCCGCGCCGGGTCGTCGATGCCCTCCGGCACGATGACGTGGACCTCCGTCACAGCGGCCGCTCGTAGCTCGCCCACGCGACGTGGGACTCGTGCAGCGTCACCACCAGCCCATCGAGCTCCCGTGCGCCGTCGCCCAGGGCGCCGGCCCGCGCGCGGTCGGCGAGCCGGTCCGCGACGACCCGGGCGAGCACCTCGGTGGTGGTGTTCATGCCCGCGAAGTCCGCCTCGTCGTCGAGGTTGCGGTAGCCGAGCTCGCCCACCACGGCGCGCAGCACCTCGGCTGCGCGGCCGATGTCGACCACGATGCCGTCGGCGTCGAGGGTCGCGCGGCGGAAGGTCGCGTCGACGACGTACGTCACGCCGTGCAGGCGCTGCGCGGGCCCGAACGCCTCACCGCGCAGGCTGTGGGCGATCATCATGTGGTCGCGGATCGTCACGCTGAACACGCGCTACGCCCCGTCGTAGGTGATGGTGTGGCAGAGCGCCGGCAGGCTCCCCGCGGCCAGGCGCGCCATGACGCCGGGCAGCTCGTCGAAGCGCGACTCGCCGGTCACGAGCACATCGAACGCGGGGTCGCGCAGCAGGTCGAGCGCGAGGGCCAGGCGGTCGGCCCTCGTGCGCCGCGCGCTCCGGGCCGGGGACACCGTCCCGACCTGGCTCGCGCGCAGGCCGAGGCGACCCGCATGGAAGGCGCCGCCCAGCGAGAGCCGCACCTCGGCGTCGCCGTACCAGCTGAGTTCGAGCACCGTGCCCTCGGGCGCGACCAGGTCGAGCGAGCACTGGAGCCCGGCCGACGTCGCGCTCGTGTGCACGACCAGGTCGCATCCGCCGGCGGCGTCGTCCGGCCTCGCGAAGCCGGCGCCGAGCGCGGCCGCGACCTCGGCGCGTGACGCGTCCACGTCGACGAGCGTGACCTCGACCGCCGGGAACCGGGCGAGCAGGCGGGCGACGCAGCAGCCGACCATCCCGGCGCCGACGACGGAGACGCGGTCGCCGACCAGCGGAGCCGCGTCCCACAGGGCGTTGACGGCGGTCTCGACAGTGCCGGCGAGCACGGCGCGCGCGGGCGGCACGTCGTCGGGCACGACGGTCACGGCGCCGGCCGGCACCACGTACGCCGTCTGATGCGGGTACAGGCAGAAGACCGTGCGGCCGCGCAGCTCCGGAGGCCCGTGCTCGACGGCGCCGACGTTGAGGTAGCCGTACTTGACCGGCCCAGGGAAGTCCCCTTCCTGGAACGGCGCGCGCATCGCAGCGTGCTGGCTCGGCGGCACGCCGCCGCGGAACACGAGCGTCTCGGTGCCGCGGCTGACGCCGGACCGCAGCGTGCGGACCATGACATCGCCGCGCCCCGGCTCGGGCAGTGCGACCGGCCGGATCTCCCCGCGCCCGGGCGCGCGGAGCCAAAACGCGTGCGCGTCGTCGAGCACGTCCTATGCCTCGGCTTCGTACGGCATCTCTGGGGGCGACCGCAGTGGAGGTGGTGCAAGAGCGTACGCGCGATGGTGAGGATCGGTTCGGGGACGAGGAGCTCGAGGCGACGCTTTCGCCGGTTGTGTCGTCTCGGCTGTCGGACCCGGACGCGCGATGCTCAGTAGAAGACGGTGGGGGTCAGATGCGGTCTCGCGTGAATATAGGGCGCCTCGAGCCCGCGGTTCCAGAGCCAGTTGTCCAGCGTGCGGGGCGGCACGTTTAGACGGCGCGCCAGTAGCTCGCAGGCATGGACGGTGCAGGCGCGGATCTCGCGCTCCATCTCCCCGCCCACAGGCAGCTCGATCCCGGCGTCGACGATCGCCGCGAGCTCCGGGGCGTACACGAGGACGCCGTCGGTCCGCAGCACGTGTGGGAGCACGTTGTCGGCGAACACGGTCAGACGGTCGATGTCGGCGAACTCGGCGACGCCCGCCAGCACGACATCGTTGGCGGTGATCTGCGCGCGCCTGTAGAACCCCGCGTCGTCGAAGAACGGCATGCCGGTCGCGAGCGCCCGGGCAAAGCCGTCGGCCGAGCCGCCGGCGGTCACGACGTCCATTGCGTCCCGATCACCCAGCCACGAGCCCAGCTGGTTGAACGCCCGCGCGTAGAGGCCCATGAGGTCGTGGGCCGGATCCTGCTCCAGCACACCGGCCACCTGCCGGGCGTCGAGCGCTCGCAGCTCGGCCGCCGTCCACGTGCCACCGCGTCGCCGGGCGTGGTCGGTGAGCCGCTGGGTGATCGCGTTGGTGGCTGACTCGCCCTCGTCGACCCGCAGCGTGGGGAACCAGCCCGAGCCGAAGTTCACCGCGTCGAGGACCAGCACGTAGCGCGCGCGCTCCTCCGGGGGCGCCGCCAGAAAATGCAGCTCGTCGTCGAGACCCGCGACGCCGCCCGCCTCCAGGTGCGCGGTCGTGTCAATGCTCACCCAGCGCGCGGAATTGGCGATCGCGGCGCAATGCCGCCGCACTTCGTCGCACAGGTCCTCGCCGGCCACCGCCGCAGCGTACGGGCAACCTGCGCCATTCGACCTGCGCCACAGCGCGGCCTCGCTGTGGCTGCACGAGGGGCGCACGATCGTGGAGGTCGCGGCGTGGATGGGCCACAGCGGGCAGATGGCGCTCGCCACGGACCTGCACGTGATGAG
>CAWHNO010000007.1:0-138361 GCA_963830725.1 uncultured Solirubrobacteraceae bacterium
GATGGCGCCGACCGGCGCCGTGGATGAAGAGACCGTTCCGGGCGCCTTGACTCGCAGACGCGGTTCGGTCCGGTGATCGATCGGAAACCGCTCCATGATCAGTGCAGGTCAGGCTTCTGCGAGAGCGGGACCACGCCCGGCCGCAGCCGGCGCGATGATCGGCTCGGCGCGCCTGGAGAGCAGGTAGGCGACGCCGGCCGCCGGCACGAACATCAAGACGCCGTAGACAGCCGCAGGGGCGGCCATCGCCTCGTTGCCGATGACCGAGACGGCGACGATGATGGCCACCGTGACGTTGTGGATGCCGATCTCCATCGCCGAGGCGATCGACTGGCGGCGGCTGACCCGGAAGAGACGAGGCACGACGTAGCCGACGTCAGGCTCAGCGCGCTGAGCGACAGCGCGATTCCGCCGAGCCTGCCAAGGTTCGCTGCGAGGACGTCGAGGGCTTGCGCGACGGCGCCAAGGATCACCAGGACGAGCACCACCGCCGAGGCGACGCTGACGCGCTGATGCATCCGGACAGCCCAGGCGCCAAACCGATGACGCGTCCAGAGCCCGATCCCGACCGGGATCAGCACGATCGCCAGCACCTGGACGAACTTCCCCAGCTGCAGACCGATCGCGGCCTGGTCGCCCATGAATCTCCACGTCGCCAGCGCGACGACGACCGGAAGCGGAACGCGGACAGCAGGGAGTTCATCGCGGTCAGCGTGATGTTCAGTGCAACATCGCCGCCGGCGAGATGGCTGAACAGGTTTGCCGTGATGCCACCCGGAGCGGCGACCAGGAGCATCATCCCCACCGCCAGCGCGCCCTGCAGGCCGAACGCGACGATCAGGCCATAACAGATCGCGGGCAGCACGACGAGCTGGCAGGTCAAGGCCACCGCCGCGGCCTTTGGATATTTCAGCACCCGATCGAAGTCGGCGACGGTCAGCGTCAGACCGAGGCCGAACATCACCAGTCCGAGAGCGATCGGCATGAAGATTGTGAACACCGTGGACGTCATGAGGGCTCCTAGCTGGCTCTCTCTTCGATACGTAGTTCTGTATTCAGAACCGGATATACGGACAGCCGGCAAGGTACTGAACCTCTCCTCGGTTGTCAAGACCATCCGGGTTTGTCGCAGTGGCCTTGCTAGCGTCAGCAACATGCCCGCGCGTCCGCACCGCACCGTCGACCGAGTGGTCCAGATCCTCGAGACCGTGTCCCTGAGCCCGCGCGGCGTGACCCTTGCGGAGCTGGCAGCCGTCCTGGACGCGGCGAAGAGCTCCGTTCAGGAGCTCACCAACGGGCTTCTCGCGCGCGGCTATCTCATCGAGGAGGAGCATCGCTTCCACCTCGGACCAGGGCCGTTCATCCTCGCCGGGCGCGCCAACAAGCTGGCCGCGCTGTCGCTCGATCACCAGTTCGTGGCAGAGGTGGCCGAGGCCCTCGGTTGCACCGTCCTCGTCGGGGTACGCGTCGGGGACGCCATCGTCTTCGTCGACCACGTGGGCGAAGAGTCACCCAGCCTGACGTTCGTCGCGCGCGCCCAAGCCCGCCGCCCCCTCTACACGAGCGCCGCCGGCAAGACCCTGCTCGCCAACCTCCCCGACGACGAGATGTACCGCCTCCTCGACCTCGCCGCCCCGACCAGGCCGATGCCGTCCGCCAGTTCCTCGCCGAGCTCCCCGAGATCCGCTCCCGCCGGCTCGCCTTCAACCGCGGAGCCACGTTCGCGGGCGCGTTCGTCGTGGCCACGCCCCTGCTGGCACCCGACGGCAGTCTGATCGCGGCGATCAGTGCAGCCGTCGATGACGCAGAAGCGGATCGTCTCGACGATCTCGGCGAAGAGCTCAAGCAGGCCGTTGCCACTCTCGGCCCCAAGTACTGGCCTCAGACCCGGAACAACGGGGCACGCCGAAGCCGATGAGGATCTCGCCGGAACTCTGACCAACCCCGCGGCCCGCACACGTAGAACCGCATAAAACCGACCCGAGCACCCGCCTGGGCGATCGACAACACCATCCGCAGACTTGCCCGGTACGGGTGGCGCCGTGTCCTCCCAAGAGCGGTGATCGACGGGCTCGGCCAGCCGAGCGAGCGCGGCAAGCTGTGAAGCGGTCCAGGCCGCGGCTGTACTTCATCTGCGCGAACACCGGCTCGATCATCTGTTGGCGCTTGCGGTAGAGCTCGCTGCCGTGATCGCTGGCCAGCACTTGGCGCATCTCGTCGTAGCGGCCGCCGTCCCGGTTGCGCCGGGTGGTCGGCGGCGGCCGGTGTCGGGCGGGACGAGCACCTGGATGCCGTGGTCGCCGATCCGCTGCATCTGTTCGCCGTGCCAGTAGCCGGGGTCGGCCAGCAGCACCCCGGGCAGCTCGTCGATGCCGGCCTCGAGCTCGCGTTGGGTGACGTCGAGCATCGGCTCAAGGTCTCCGAAGTCGGCGCCGACGGTCTCGATTTCGGCGGCCAGGACGACTTGGTGCTCGTTGGTGACGGCCTGCGCGTTGTAGCCCTGCAAGAAGCCGCGCAGGCCCTTGACGAATGTACGGATACAGGCTAACGTACGGATACTCGGATAACGACACGGAAATCCGTACCCCAAGGAGCAAGAGGAGAACCGATGCAGGCCCGTATCCATCACGTCAACGTCCCCGCACACGACGTCCGCCTCGTGGCTCGCTTCTACAGCGAGGTTCTCGGCCTCAGCGAGGTTGAGATGCCAGTCAAGGAAGGGCTCGCGACGCCCGAGCAGCAGCAGGTCGCCTGGTTCGACCCGGGCAATGGTCTGACAGGGCTCCATGTCGTGCTGCCGCAGGCAGATTTCGCGAAGCAATTCAATATGTTCCTCAATCCGATCACGCACGGCCACGTGGCCTACACGGTGGACGACATTGAGGCGGCGAAGCGGAAGCTTGACGAGCGCGGCGTCTACTACGCCGATGTCGGTAACTACCTCATGAGCAGCCTGTATCAGATCTACACGACGGACCCAGAGGGGAATGTCGTGGAGATCAACCAAGAGTTGCGCTGATAGCACCAACGCGCCTGCATTGGCGGGGCTCCCGTCGCGCCACGGCGGAGGCCCGGCTCCGCAGTGCCCGCGGCCCCGCATCCGCCTGTGCAGCTCTCGCGGTTGCAGGCATACCGGAGGACGGACCCGGCGCAAGCATCTCAGATTGATGAGGCAGAAATCGGGCTGCCAGCAGTCGATCCGCCGCGGCCGGCACCGGTTCAACCGTCGACGCGACGACGACAGACTCGACGTGTTACGTTCGACATCCGCCGTCCGCTGACGCGCCGTTCTTCGACGGTTTCGAGACTTTGCGTCGCGCCGCGGCTGACGTCCTGATCGCTGGCTTCGATGCGACAGATAAGCCAGCTCAACTCAGCACCGGTGGTTCAGACGTCTCGTTTCAGCGGCAACGCGCCAGGTCGTGAGCCAGCGGCTGTCGCGTCGACAGGTCCTCGACGGACTGGCGACTGGGCCACCCAATGATGACGCTCTCCATCGACCTCGACACGCTCGTGCCCGATGAACGCAGGGAGTTGCGAACGCGTTGCTACGGGCGGCCTGGACCGCGGTGTTGGTGGAGACGCGGACCTTGCTGCTCGGCCTGCTCGTCGATGCCGATCCCGACGTCGTTGGCGAGGGTTTGTGACGCATCGCGGCCCACGCCTGACGAGCTGCAGGCCGGCCGCGACCGCACCGCCCACGCCACGCTGCTGTCCACGATCCTGGACGTGCTCGCCGGATCGTCTCGGGCCGCCGAAGCACCGCCACCGCTGCTCGGTCCGCTCATCGACGCCGAACATGCCAAACGCGATCTCCTCCGACGACGTCAGGGATGCATTCTGCGGCTGACGCCGTGGCCGCCGACGGACGCCTCTGCTCACATGTCCATGCCTCCGTTGACGGACCACACCTGGCCGGTGATGTAGGACGAGGCGTCGGCGGCGAGGAAGTGGACCACGCGGGCGATCTCGTCGGGCCGACCGAGGCGCCGCAGCGGGATCTGCGCCTTGATCTTGTCGCGCACTTTCTCGGGGACGGTCTCGATCATCTCGGTCCCGATGAATCCGGGCGCGACCGCGTTGACGGTGAGGCCGATGCCGTCGTCGAGCTTGCCGGCCTTTTCGAGCGCGAACGCGGCCTCGCGTGCCAGCGTCATCGTCAGCCCGTGCAGGCCGGCCTTGGAGGCCGCGTAGTTCGACTGGCCGATGTTCCCCATCTGCCCGACGATCGAGGAGATATTGATGATGCGCCCCGAGCCGCGCGCGATCATGTGCTCGAGCGCAGGCTTCGACATGTAGAAGGCGCCCGAGAGGTTGACGCGCAGCACCTTGTGCCAGTCGTCCACCGACAGCTTCCAGACGGGGCGATCCAGGGTGATGCCGGCGTTGTTGACGAGGATGTCGAGGCGGCCGTTACGCTCGATCACCTCTCGGACGACGCGCAGGCAGTCATCGGGGTCGCCCACGTTGCCGTGGTGGATGCTGGCCCCCGCGCCGCCGCGCTCGAGCTCCTCGAGCAGCTGCTGGGCGAGCTCGCGGTTGGAGGAGTACCCGGCGGCGACGAAGCCGCCCTGGGAGGCCAGGCTACGGCAGATCGCGGCGCCGATGCCGCGGCTGCCGCCGGTGACGAGCGCCACGCGGCCTTCGAGCTTCATCCCGGCGCGCAGCTGGGCAGCGGGGGTGACGGCGGCGTCGGACATGGGAACTCCTCGAAGCCCGCGGGGGTCTGTTGCGCGACCGGGGCACAAACCCGGCCGCGTCGGTGAGATTATGCCTCGCGAACGCCCGATGGGTCGCCGGCTCGAAGGCGACCGGACCCGGGGAGAATCGCTCGTCGATGAGCGATGATGCCGCGGTCGATGAGGCGACCGCGCGGATCCGGGGCCTTAGCGAGCGCAACATCCAGGAGACCGCTACACCCGTTGAGCTCGGCGGCCAGGAGATTCGCCGCGCGCTCGCGGGGCGCGCGCGCTCGTCGAGGAACACGCGCTGGTTGACGATGTCGAGCGGGTAGCTCTCACCCAGCTGTTAATGAGCAACCGTCGTGTAGACGTCGAGGCCAGCGACCGAGAGGACCTGGTCTTGTGACCCAGATGGACAGGCCGAGGGCGAGCGCGAGGGCGACGGCTTCGGCGGCGACGCAGCGCGGCGGGTGCGGCGTGGCGATGACGAGCTGCGCGCGGCCGCCGATGAGCGCCGAGAGGACGACGTTGGCGTCAGCGACGACGGCGGCTGGCAGCGAAATCGTCGAGCTCGTCTGCGCCGCGCTCGACTGCCCGCAGCTGTGGGCGCTGATGTTGCATGCGCCCGCCGCGACCTCGGAACGGGTCGTCACGGCCGTGCTCGAGACGCGCCTCGAGCACCCGGTGAAGGCGGGCGAGCCGCACGTCGTCATCGGCTGGCCGATCGGGCGCGACGGGCGGCGATGGCTCGCCGGTGCGGCGGTCTTCGGACCGGTCGGCGAGCTGTGCGCCGCCGGGCGCCAGACGGCGGCGGCCGTCGGCGGGTGGGGCGTGCCGCTCGGGCGCGAGCACTGGGCGACCGCACCGGTTGCCACGCCATAGCGGCTCGACGTACTCTGGCGGCACCATGGCCGAGCCGGCGACCTCTGCGGTCCTCGTCGCCGAGGGCGAGCCGCTCGCCTTCGCGAACGTCGGCGCCGCGCTGGAACACGCGGCATCGCTGCAGCCCGGTGGTCGCGTCGGCGGCGCCGCCGGGTGCGAGCCGGATGCCCACCGGGTCGCGGCCCGGCTGCGCGCGGGGGCCTAGTCCGGCCAGGTGCTCGTCTCCGACCCGGCCAGGTGGGCCGCACGCGACGGACGCGCGTTCCGGGGAGGCCGGGTCCCTGGACCTCGGCGCAGACCGCGGCCCGGCCCATGCGTGGGAGCTCCTGTGGGCGGAGCCGACGCCGCGGACGCGCGCCCGGCTGTGCGGTTACCTGACGCTGAGGTCGACCGCGAGCAGGTCGCGCTGCCGAGTGGCCAGGCCGCGGCGCTCCTGGCATTCCTGCTGACGAGGCCGGAGCGCGCGGCCGATCGCGCGGAGCTGATCGAGGTGTTGTGGCCTGACCGCGCTCCTCGCGATCCCCAGGGGGCGCTGCAGCCCAGCTTGTCGCGTCTGCGCAGCGCTCTGGGGGCTGCGACGCTCGAGGGCCGCGAGCGCGTGCGGCTCCGGCTGCCGGAGCCGCCCTGGACGGAAATCGACGAGGCGGTTGCCGCGCTGGCGTCGAGCCGCGCGGCCGCCAAGGCCGGGCGCTGGAAGCACACGCGCGCGCACGCGGAGGCGGCACTTGCGCTGCTGCGCCCCGGGGTTCCTCCCCGGCATCGACGACGACTGGGTCCACGGCCGCCGACTTGAGCTCGAGGAGCTCGAGCTCGAGGCGCTCGAGCGCGTCGAGGCGGATCGGTCGCCGATCTCCGCATCGCGGTAGCGCCCGGCGATCGGCAGCGCCGCGCAACGTTGCCGCAACGGCCGGGCAACGCCCGGGACCGACCATCGCCGCATGCTCACTCGCAGCGCGATCACAACGACCACGGCACCCGTCCCGCGGCGCGACACCGGAGGTGAGACAACGAGACGGCGCCTGGCCCCGCTCATGCTCGCCACCATGGCCGCGCAGAGCCTGCTGGTCGTGCTGTCGCCGACCATGGTTGAGGTCGGGCGCGAGTTCGGTGCGTCGGTCGGGGCCGTCGGCCAGGCGCGCGCGGTCACCGCCGCATCGGCCGTCGCCGCGTCTTTGCTGGTCGCCGGCCTCGTCGATCGTGTCGGGCCGCGGCGCCTGCTCACGGTCGGGGCCGTGCTGGCCGTCGTGGGCAGCGCGACGAGCGCGGCGGCGCCGTCGCTGACCGCGTTCCTCGCCGCCCACAGCGTGACTGGCATCGCCTTCGCCTGCCTGCTCTCGGCCGCGCTGGCCGGCGTGGCCGCCTTCCCGCGCGAACGGTCGGCGCAGGCGATGGGCTATGTCATCGGGGCGAACGCGCTGGCCTGGATCGTCGCCGGCCCGCTCGGCGGAGTCCTCACCGACACCGTCTCGTGGCGCGCCGCCCAGGCCGTCCCGGCCGCGCTCGCGCTGGCCGTGCTGGCCGCTGCGCGGCTGGTCGCGCCGGTGTCCGCCGTGGCGGCGGCTGGTCCGCGTGCGCCGTGGCTCGGCGTGCTGGCCAACCGGCGGGCTCGGCGCTGGCTGGTCGCCGAGCTGGCCGCCTGGTTCGTGTGGGCCGCCGAGCTCACCTACGGCGGGGCGTTCCTGATCGAACGCCACTCCGTGTCCGAGTCGGCGGTCGGCGCGCTGTTTGCCGTCGCGGCGGCGGCCTTCTTCGTCGGCTCGGTGCGGTCGGCCCCGCTCGCCCGGCGCCTCGCGCGCCGGCGCCTGATCGCCGGGGCCGCCCTCGCGATGGCGACGCTGATCCCGCTGCAGTTCAACCTCGCCCCCTCGGTCTGGGTCTCGCTCACTTTCCTGTCGGTCATCGCGCTGTGCGCCGGCATTCGCACGTCGGCCGCGGCGGCCCTCGGGCTCGCGCAGGTGCCCGGGCAGCCCGGCGTGATGATGGCCGCCCAGACGGCCGTCACCCAGCTCGGCTACCTGCTCGGCGCGCTTGCCGGCGCCGGAGGTTGAGCTCATCGGGCTACGCCGGACTGGGACTCCTGCTCGGCGGCGGGCTGCTCGCCTCCGCCGCTCTCTTCATGCGTGTCGCCGATCCGCTCGAGCAACCGGTCCAGGGCGCATCGGCGGCGACGGTGATCGGGCGGCCCGGCCGCCGGCGCATCCAGCCCGCGACGGCGCCGGCGGCGGGGGCGGCCCGATGAGAGCCGAGCACTGGACCAACCTCGAGGCCGATCGCGCGTTCACCGCGGCCGCCCGCGCGCGCCGCCGCGCGGCGCTGGTCGGACGCCTGCGCGGGTTCGGGCGCGCCGTATGCGGCCTTCCCGTGTACGACGAGGCGCTCGCTCGGCGCTCCGGCCCGCGCGGCGTCCGCGAGATCCCGCTCGAGGCGATCGCCGGCACCACCGAGCCGAACCGCGCGGCCCAGTTCGACCAGCACTTCCGGCCCGCGCCGCTCACTCGCTGCCGCTGGCAGCGCATCTGGATCGCCATCCACCGGGGCATCACGCTGCCGCCGATCTCGGTCGTACACGTGGGCGACGGCTACGCGATCCGCGACGGCCACCACCGCGTCTCGGTGGCAACGGCGCGCGGCGCGCTGAGCATCACCGCTGTCGTCGCCGGTTGAGACGCGTCTCGGCCACGAGCCGCCAGCCGAGGGCCTTGGCAGCGGCCCGAAAAGGCCGGAAAAGGCCGATGGGCCGTTTCGATCGGTCCGGCGCGTCGGCTTGCCGGGCTAGCAATCCCCGGTGTTTGCAGGCGTTTCCGAGGCGAACGCGGACCGTCACTCGATTCGAGGACACCACGACCGTTTCGTGTGCTGGCGACTCCGGCTCGCTCGCCATTCCACCAGCAACTAGAGAATCTAGTCGCCATGCGGGATTTCGGGGCCTCCGAGTGGCGAGACCCGGACTCGAACCGGGGACACCACGATTTTCCAGGCGCGGGACATTTGCCGTCCAAAGCAGTCGAAAAGCCTGCATCTATGCGGGTTCTGGTCGGGCGACCTTCGCATCGACAAGTTCGTAAATTGCGACATTTTGTGCTGCGTTTGGGTACCCGGATCGGTCTCAGTACCCAAACGGGGCTCGGCCAGGGTGCGCCGAGGTGGCCGGGAGGTGGTTGCTCATGAGTGCGCGGCCGCCGGCAGGCATGCAAGCGGTTCGTCGGAGCGTGACGCCATGGCGACTGTGCTGCCAAGCCCGTCCGCGTACCGTCGCAGCGTCGGCGGGTCAGAACGGATCGAATCGAGCGCGGAGTTCGTGCTCATGCCAGTTGCGCTCGTTGGCCAGACGCCGCCGGAGGCACGCTCGGGCGTCGCGGTTGTCTCGAAGGATCGCAGCACCGAGACGATCCGTTCCGTTGCTGTGACCATCGCTCGTACCACGGTAGGAAGCGCGTAGCCGGGCGTGCCGTCGATGAGCCGAACGCGAGGATCGGTTGCGACGGGCCGAGCTGTGTGCGGGTCGGCCCTAGGGTCGCTGACGGAGGTGGTGCCGGGCTGCTGTGCTCAGTGGACCTGGATCGCGAGCTTGCCTTGGGTGTGGGTGCCCTCGAGCGCTTCGGGCGCTTGTGCGAGGTCGTAGGTCGCCTGCACGGGGATGCGCAGGTTGCCGTCGGCGAGCAGTGCTGCGAGGCGTTGCAGGTTCTCGGGGGTGGGTGAGGCCATCGCGTTGGTGCGGCCGGGCCCGTCGCCGGCGGCGGCGGAAGCCGAAGAGCTTCGGGACGCCGGCTAGAGCAGGGTTGCGTCGTGGCCTGCGCATCACGCTTCAGCGTACGCTCCTTGAGCCCGCGCCCTGCAGCTCGTCCGAGCGCATCACGAAGGCGAGCCGGGAGCCCGCGAGCAGCGTGCGCGGTTGAGAACTGAGCATCCCGGCGCCCGGTTCGAGTCCGTCTCGCCGACCGCGAGCGGCAGGCGGTGCTGGTGATCGAGATCGTCGGCGCAGCGCCCCCGATCGCCCGACTCGGGTCTTCCCCCGGCGGCTCACGCGCCGAACCGACCGTAGCCCGGACCACGGGGAGGCCGACGCGCGCCTATGTCCGGTAGCGCCGCCGGCTTTGGATGAGCGCGTGGTTGAGCATCGCGGCGTCGTCGTCCTCGCGAGCGACGACGACGGCCTTGTTCCAGGCGCCCGGATGCACGACCCGCTCGTTGTAGATCTGGGTCCGGAAGTGCTCCGTGTAGATCGCCGGCAGCTTGTCGCCGATGCCGTACATGCGCCGCCCTCCGTCGCTGCCGCGGATGACCGCCACGAGCTCGCGCGTGTCGTTGAAGTCGTCGGCGGCGACGAACTCGACCAGCGGATGCTGCGGCGAGCCGCCGCTGAGGAAGGCGACGACGTACTTGCGGTCCCGTCCCCAGGCGTTCTCGCGGATCGTCTCACCGAGTCCGATCTGCACCGCGCCCTCGCTGCGCGTCGTGCCCAGGAACACGCGGTAGGGCGCGTAGCCATCGCGCCGCTTCGGCCACCGATATGACTCGCCCTCCCGCTCGCGCAGGAGGCGCCACTCCTCGGGCAGGTCCGGCGAGCCCGGACGCAACAGGAGCAGGCCCGTCGGAGGGACCGTCGGCGCCGACGTACCTGATGATCGGACTCGCGAAGCCCGCCTCGGCGAGTCCGGCCAAGAGCGCGCCGAGGTCGCGGTCCGGTACACGCTCAACGATCACGGAGAAAGGAGACATCGTTTCGTTCCTACAGCGATAACGTAGAGAAACGTGAACTCGTGATCAACCGTTACTCCGAAGTCTGCTAGGTTTACGGCAAGCGCTCAGACCCCCTGCCGACGTCGACGGACCTGCGAGTTCCTCGGCTGTCCCTCACGGGCCGGGCGCAAAGGAGGACTCAACCGAGACCTCCACCCCTGCAGAAACGAGCATCCCATGCATGCCACCATTCGACGCTACGAGTCGATCGACCAGAGCCGCAAGAGCGAGGTCCTCAAGAAGGTCGACGAGAACCTCGTCCCCACGCTGAGCGAGCTGCCGGGCTTCAACGGCTACTCGCTCATCGACGCCGGCGACGGCGTCATGACCTCCGTCGGCTTCTTCGACACCGCGGCGCAGGCCGACGAGTCGACCCGCATCGCCGGCAGCTGGCTGCGCGAGCAGAAGCTCGAGACGGCGCTCCCGAACCCGCCCAAGATCACCAGCGGCAACGTCGTCGTCAACAAGACGCGTGAGCTCGTCCAGGCCTAACAGCCCCCAAGCTGGTCAGTGGCACCGAGAAGGCCCGCACACGCGGGCCCTCTCCGCGCTGCGGGCAACCTGGATCCGCGGCTCGAACCGTGTCCCGGACCTCACTCGAGAAAGGAGCCAGTGATGGCTCTGAAACCACCACGCACCCAGCGCAAACGCACGGTAGGTCACATCTCGCATGATGCCCGCGTGCGGGTCGACCAGCGAGTGAAGGAGATCCTCGCCCGCCGCGACAATGAGGTGGAACGAGCGCGGCGCCCCGCTGCACGCCTCAACAGCAGGTGACCGCGGCCACGTCGCCACCTGCGCGCTCCTCCTCGGCACCGCAACCGAACCCAGGGAAGCAGAGTCAACGCCCAGCATCATGGTCGTGACACACACAACGCAGACGGAGGCGAGGCCGCCGACTTCCTCGCTGAATGCCCGGCGAAAGTCACCGCCTCGCAGAACCGATCCTGAGCCGTTGAGATCGGCGTGGCTGTCCTCCTTCTTCTCTTGCGCCGCCGCATACAGTCCTTGCGGCACCCAGTCAGAAGGAGCGAGCACGATGGGTAGCACGACGATCACTCTCCGTGTCGACGAGGCCGAGCGCGACGAACTCGTCGCCCGCGCGGAACGCGAGCGAATCAGCCTCTCCGACTACATCCGCGTGCGGCTCGGGCTCCAGGGACACGGGTCGCAGGGCGACGACGAGGTTCAGATCGACCCCGGGTACGAGGCGCTGCGAGAGCAGCTGGTCGAGCACGACCGGCGGCTACAGGCCCTTGAGGACGACCATGCCCGGAGGCATGCCGGCACGTCGTAATCCGCAGGCGTTGGTCCGACCCGGCCGACGAGACACCGTCGAGGGCCGCTGATTGGGCCAAGCGGTCCGGTGCGGAGGGGATTCGAACCTCTGACCTTCGGTTCCGAAGGCGGAGGATCCGCCGAGCGAGGTAGCGAAACTCGCTCGCGCCGACCCGATTGAGAGTAGGGTGGAGTGCGAGGCTGGCCCTGCGGCCAACAATCCCGGCCTGAGAGCGGTTCTACGCCGACACGCGCCTAGCGCGACGAGGCAACGCACCCTTGAGGCAAACGGGATCGACTGCGGGGCCGGTCCCGTCTACGAGCGGAGCAGCTACGCCGCGAGCGGTACGGCTCGCGCTCGGCTGAGCGGCAGGAGAGCTTGGCGAGGATCTTCAAGTCGGCTAGAAGAATCTCTGGCTGACCGTGCCCGTGTACGTCTACCGCCGCCAGGACGGCTCGACCTTCGAGATCGAGCAGCGGATCACCGAGGACAGCCTGGTCAGCTGCCCGACGACCGGGCAGAGCGTCGAGCGCGTGCTTCAGCCGTTCACTCCGCGCTGCAAGGGCACCGGGTTCTACTCGACGGACCACCGGAAACCCAAGGCCAAGGAGCCGGCGAAGGGTGGCGACGGGAAGTGAAGGAGCGCGCGCAGCGGGTGTATCGTCACCGGCGTCGCCATGCCCTGGCTCGCCGACACCGACGTGGGCGCCGCGTACGGGTTCGCGCGCTCGATCGTGGGAGCCCGGACGGAGGCCGAGCTGCGACGTCGGGCACTTCAGGCGCTCGCCGAGCTCGTGCCCGCGGACGTCCTGACCTGGGACCGCGTCGAGCTTGCCACGGGCGCCGTTGATCACGAGGCGGCCCCGGCCGGGGCAGAGCCTCCCGGCGCCTTCGACGCGCTCGTCAGGCACGCGGGCGGCCATCCGCTGCTCGCCGCGCACGCGGCCCGCCGGCGCCCCGCCCTTCGATTGTCGGAGGTGTCGGAGCCCGGCGCGCTCACTCGCGGCGAGCTCTACGGCGACCTACTGCACGCCGCGGGCGTGGAGTACGAGATCGCGATCGGCGTGCGCACCGGTCGCGGCGAGGCGGTCGTCGCCGGGCTCGGGCGCACCGAACGCGAGTTCTCCGAGCGCGACCGCGACGTGCTCGACATCGCCCGCCCAGGGCTCGAGGGTGCGCTGCGGGCCACGCAGGCGCGCGGGCGCCTCGTCCGCGCGCTCGCCGACGATCCTCCGCCCGGCACCGCGGTGATGCTGCTCGACCGCGACGGCGAGATCGAACTCTCCAGCCCCGACGCCGGGCGCTGGCTGGCCGAGCACTTCGGCACGGCCGACCATCCCGGATGGCTGCCCCGGCCCGTCGCCGAATGGCTCGCGCTGCCGCCGCGCCCGCCGCTGGTGAGCGAGCGCGACGGCCGTCGCCTCACCGTCTGCCTGCTCCCGGGCGATCCGCACGCACTGCTGCTCGAGGAGACCGTGGCGAGCTTCCGCCCGGACGCCCTCGATCGGCTCGGCTTGACCGCGCGCGAGAGCGAGGTGCTGCGCGCGGCCACCGTCATCGAGGGCGAGGCCGAACTCGCATGGGAGCTGTTCCTGAGCCTCCATGCGGTCCGCGAGCGGCTCGCGCGCCTGGAGGCAAAGCTCGGGGTGCGCACGGCCGGCGACGCCGTCGCGCGAGCGCTCCGCGAGAGCCTGTAGAGCTTGTTCGAGGAGTACGCTCAGCAGCAGGCATCGTCCCGCCCATTACCCGAAGAGGGTGCGCCGTGCCCGAGTTCGAGAATCCCACCGAAGCGACGCCCGTCGCCGAGATCGGGCCGACAATCACCGCGAGGTTCAAGGACGGCCCCATGAAAGGCAGCAGCATCGAGGCTGAGATCGTCGAAGGCCGCCCGCCGAAGACAATCGATGCGCCCGCCGACGACGGGAGCACGTGCCGCTACTGCCTCGCGGACTGGGTCCAGAGCGGTCGATCCGCGGTGTACACGTCCCTCTACTCCGCCTCGTGCGCGCGCATCAGCGTCCTAACGCGCACCTCGCGCTGCTGACAGCCGCGTAATCATGCGGCTCGAGCGCATCGGCGATCTCGCTGAACTCGTCGGGTTTCGAGCGATTCCGCCCCGCCACCGCACACCGCTGGCCTTCTTCGTCGATCGACCTGCGGCGCGGTTGGTCTCGTCAGTGGGTCGACTCGGTCCTATCCGATCCGGTGAGAGCGGTCGAAGTGAATTGATCTCATCGCGATCCCCGTCACGCGTCGGCGGGCGCCGCGCCGGTGATGTGGTCGAGGACGCGCTGACCAGCTCGGCGCGGCGCGGCGCGTCGAGCGGCTGGCCCCAGGTGCGGAAGCCGTCGGCGGCCTTGCGGAAGTGCTCGCGAGCGTCCGCGGGGCGCCCGTTGGCGTGCATGACCTAGCCGCGCGCCTCTATCGCGGATGCGTCAGCGACCTCATGCGCGGGGCCCGCCCCATCCCGCAGGCGAGGCCAGCCCAGTCGAGCAGGCGGACTTGATTGGCAGCTCAGCTCGTCCCGGTCGGCGCCGACTCTCCGGCCGGCTGCCGCGCGGGGATGGCCTGCGCGGCGCCGGCCGCCTGCGGCTCGATCGTCTGGGGTTCCGAACTGCCGCCGACCTGCACGCGGCGCGGCTTGGCCGTCTCGGCGACCGGGATCGTGAGAGTGAGCACGCCGTGCTCGCAGTTGGCCTGCAGGTGCTCGGAGTCGAGCGTGTCGCCGAGGAAGATCTGGCGCGTGTAGGTGCCGTGCGGCCGCTCGGCCACGACCACCTCGTCGTCCTGTCGCGGCTCAAAGCGCCGCGCGGCCCGCACGGTCAGGACGTTCTGCTCGACGGTAAGATCGATCGCCGCGGGCTCGACGCCCGGGAGGTCGAACTGGACGATGAACTGCTCGCCGCGACGGTAGGCGTCCATCGGGAACGCCCGCGGCGCCCGCGACGCCGTGGACGCGAGCTCCTCGGTGAGCCTGTCGAGCTCGCGATAGGGGTCAAAGCGCATGAGCATGGCGAACTCCCTGTGTCGTGTGGCTCCCCTCCGGCCGCCTGCCCAGCCGCGAGACGCGCCGACAAGACAGCGGGCGTGAGGAAACACGTCGCTGTGCGTCACATTAGCGCTGACTGCCTATCCCGGCTCGCCTTGCTTCCGCTTCGCCGGTGATGCGGTCGCTCGGATGCCCGTGGCGCGGCGTGCCTGACCTGCGAACCGGGGACACCACGATTTCAGTCGTGCCCTCCGGGCCCGCTAAATTCGACCGCTTTCGCAGGCGATTCCTTCAAATCTGGCGGTCGAGATCGATCCCGGCCTTTCGCGGATTTTGCGTCCATTCTCCGCGCGTTACGGCCGACTAGCGCGCTCATCGGTCTTTTCGTAGCGGGAGCCTCGATGCCTGCAACCGGCGAGCGCAAAGGCATGCGCACTTGGCGGCCGCGGACCGACCGCGCGCCTGGCGACGACCGTGTCGAGGAGGCGGAGCCTCCTCCCTTGGCCCTTAGCTCGCGTCATGGGCAGGACGCGGAAGGTGGACTAGTCACGTTCAGCAGAGCCGAAACGCTGGGCATCGCCCCGCTTCGGGACCCAGTCAGTCTCCGCGAAATCAGTGACGGCTCAGTCGCGCGGGTCAGTGCGTCGCGGTGTCGGTCGGCTCGGGCTGCGGCAGTAGGGCGGCGAGCAGGGATCCGACCTGAATGTCGTGCTGGATCGGCAGGGTCAGGGGCAGCTCGGTCCTGACGCTGTAGCGGTTGCGTCGCCCGTCGCGCTCGCGGTCCACGTACCCGGCCCTGACGAGGTCGGCCACGATCCGTTGGGCTGCTCGTTCGGTGATGTTCAACAGGGCGGCTATGTCGCGCATCCGCGCGCGAGGGTCGTGCGTGATCAGTAGCAGCGTCTGGCCGTGGTTGGTGAGGAGCTTGAAGTCGGCCGCGGGCGGGCCGGCGATCTCCGCTGCTGTAGAGGACATCATATTCGTGAAAGTATATACACGATATACAAATCGTGTATTGTGTGTCGTGATTCTACCGAGCAGTCCCATTCAGGACCAGGAAGCGGCGATGCCGACCCTCACCCCAGATCCCGAGCAGCACCCGACCGCACCCGTCGACTACGAGGCCGCCGAGGGGCTCGACCAGGCGCCCGCGGTTCTCGTGGAGATCACGGCCGGAGAGTGGCGGCGCGATCGCGCCCGGCGCGAGTGGCTGATGGTCGGGGTCGGCCTGTCGGTCCTGGTCGCCGTTCTGGCGATCGTGCTCGCCGTCCTCGCGTTCGCTGAAGGCGGCGAGCCGAGTGCCGCGCGTCCTGCCGCCGCGCCTGCCCAGGCGCCCGCTGCGCCCACCGCCGAGGCGACGGCTCCGACGCTGGCCGACGCCAAGGGCGTCGCGTTCGAGAAGTTCGAGAAGGTCGACGCGACGCTGCCCCCGGTGCCGGCCGGGGCCGTGAAGAAGTTCAAGGTCGACGTCTTCCATCACGTCACGCAGGTCTCCAAGGCGCTCGCGCCGACGGAGATCTGGAGCTTCGCAGTCAACGGCAAGCTCCACCGCGGGACCGGCGCCTCCGGCCCGATGGTCGTCAACGAGGGCGACACGGTGGACTTCACGCTCGTCAACGGCTCGACCAAGGCGATGAAGGTGACGATGCCGCACTCGATCGACTTCCACTCGGCGGAGGTCAACCCCGGCAAGCGCTACGCCGACCTCGCACCGGGCAAGTCGATGCACTACCGCTTCGTCGCCGAGCACCCCGGCGTCTTCATGTACCACTGCGCGACCCAGCCGGTGCTGATGCACACGGGCATGGGCATGGTCGGGATGTTCGTGGTCAAGCCGAAGAACCTGGCACCCGTCGACAGGGAGCTGTGGATGGTCCAGCAGGAGTACTACCTCGGCGAGCCCGGCAAGGGCGGAGACATGGCCAAGATGGAGGCCAAGAAGCCGGACGTGATCGCCTTCAACGGCTACGCGAACCAGTACCAGGACAACCCGATCACCGTCAAGAAGGGCGAGCGGGTCCGGATGTACGTCCTCAACGCCGGCCCGAGCATCTGGAGCGCCTTCCACGTCATCGGCACGGTGTTCGACCGCACCGTCGTCGAGGGCCGGCCGGGCGCCGACAGCCAGACCATGAACCTCGCGCCGTCGCAGGGCGGGTGGGCCGAGTTCACGCTCGAGGAAGAGGGCGCCTACCCGTTCGTGACGCACGCGTTCGCCGACGCCGGCAAGGGCGCCATCGGCGTCGTGCAGACCGCGCATGCCCCGAAGGCGGCCGCAGGGCACGACATGGGCGGCTCCGGCGCGCAGGGCAGCCAGTCCGCTGCCGCTGCCGCTGCCGACGTGAACGTGACCCTCGGCGACATGTGGGTCAAGGCCAGCGCTCCTACCGTGAAGGCCGGCAAGGTGACCTTCGGCGTCAAGAACGAGGGCGCAACGATGCACGGGCTCGCCATGGTCTCCGCGCCCGCAAAGGTAGACGGTGGCATGGTCGACCACTCGACGTTCCTCGCCCAGGGCGGCGACCTCGCCGCCGGCGCCGCCGAAACCGTCTCAGCCGACCTCAAGCCCGGCAAGTACGAGCTCATCTGCCACGTGCCAGGGCACTACGCCGCCGGGCAGAAGCTGCCGTTCGAAGTCACCGGATAGCCGATGAGTCCCACGCAACCAGCGTCCGAGCGCCCAGAGCCAGGCGTCGCACCAGCCCAGACACCGACGATCGCGCCTCCCGACTTCGTCCAGCTCGAGGCCGAGGAGCGCTACCACCGCGAGCGCCTCGCGCTCTACCGGGCTCGTTCGTATGGCTCGAGGCCGACCAGCCCGGCGCGGCTTCGCGAGCTGGGCCGGATATGGGAGGCCGCGAAGGCGCGGCTGACCCACGCCCGTTCAAGCGGCCGGTGAGGCATGACGCAGGCGAAAGTGTCGGTGGCGGCACGCGCGTTTCGTGCCGTCCACGGTCTGATCACCGTCGCGTTTCTGCTCGCCATCGTCTATGTCTGGTGGTGCGCGCTGACCGGTCGGCGTGACAGGTGGCTGCGCGTTGCCGTCGCTGCGCTCGTAGCCGAGGGCGCGTTCGTCACCGTCAACCGGGGAGACTGCCCGCTCGGTGGCCTGCAAGATCGTCTCGGAGACCCGGTGCCGCTGTTCGAGCTCGTGCTCTCACCGACCGCAGCTCGCCGTGCGGTTCCCGTCCTCGGGGCCGTTGCGGGCGCGGGCATCGTCCTGCTCTCGTGCCGAGGCTCGTCCCGGGCGTGACCGTGACTTCGCGTGACGAGATGCGCACAGGGTTGTTGCCTGCGCTCGTGCGTCGCTATCTCGAGCGGTCGCTATCCGCCGGTGGCCGCGTGCCAGGGCTGGTGCGCATCGGGCAGGAGGGGGAGATGCGGCTGCGGCCCGGGGGTCGGGCGATGCGCTTCTCCGCCGTGGAGGAGCTCGCCGTCGATCGGATCGCGTTCTCGTGGCGCGCCCGGTTCCCGCTCGCCATTCGGGTCTTCGACGGCTATTCCGGCGGCCGGGGGAAGCTCGAGGCACGGGTCCTTGGCGTGCCGGTGATGCGCCAGAGCGGTGTCGGCGGTCCCCGTACCGTCCTGACCGTCCGCCAGCAATCCGCGGCCGATTGATCCGGTCAGCGCTCAGCCGCAGTATTCGACGGCCGGTCTCCGGCCGTCGATCTGCGTTCCGGCCGTCCCGGCGATCAGGCCCGGGATCGCTTTGAGCTGTCCGATCGCGGCGCGCCCGCCGGTGGTCTCGACGAGCGGCGACCGGCATGTCCGACGGCCTCGAGGTCGCCGACGATGGTTCCGATCGCCGGCCAGCATTGCCTTGCGACCAGGACGCTCGCAGCGGCTCAGTCGGCGTGATCGGGTTAACGCCGTCCTACGGGCGAGCGCTCAGTCGTGCGGCCCCGGTCAGTCTGATTTGAAACCTGGGAGGATCGCCCGGGCCCCTGGCAACCGCGGGCCTTATCGGTAACCAACACGGCGTCTAGCCGGGCAGCCGCTTCTCGTGATCCTCGGACTGATCCTCGCGCTCGCTTCGGCGGTGGCGACGAACCTCGCCTTTCTGCTGAAGCATCGCGGTGCGGTGCTCGCTCCGCCGATCGAGGTCCGCCATCCGCTGCGCAGCGCCGCCGGTCTCTTTCGCTCGCGTTGGTTCGCGGTCGGGTGGATCGTGGCGATCGTCGCTTGGGGTCTGCATGTCGGCGCGCTGTCGCTTGCGGCGCTCTCGATCGTGCAGGCGGTGCTCTCCGGCGGGCTCGTCTTCCTCGCGGTGCTCGCCGAGCGCTTCTTCGGCTTTGACCTCGGGCGACGGCAGTGGGTCGGCATCACGATCACGGCGGCTGGGCTGGGGGTGATCGGGCTCACGAGCGGCGGCGCCGAGGACTTGCAGCGCGCCTCCCTGGCCGCGCTGATCGCCATCGAGGGCACGATCTTCGCGGTCGTCGCCGCGCTCGTGCGGATCTCGACCCGCCGCCACCTCCCGCCGCGCGGCGAGGGACTGATCCTCGGGACCGCCGCGGGCGCGCTGTGGGGCGTCTCCGACGTCGCGCTCAAGTACCTCACCCAAGCACCACCCGGACCGGTGCTCGGGTTGGTGAGCCCGTGGGCGCTGACCGCGCTGATCGCCGGGGTGATCGCCTTCTACGCCTCTGCCCGCAGCCTCCAGATCGGCAACGGCGTCGAGGTCATCGCGCTCACCTCCGTGGCCGCCAACCTGATCGCGATCATCGGCGGCATCCTCGTCTTCCACGAGCCGATCGGCTCCGGCGGAGTCGGGATCACCGCCCGGTTCCTGGCGTTCTGCCTCGTGATCGCCGGTGCAGCGCTGATGCCCGCCCCGATGCGCGCCACGCCCGACGCGGCCTAGCTGTCAATCGCCATTTTGCGGTTTCATTTCTCGGGTCGATGGACGACGACGCTCACCTCGCGCCGGTCCTCTGCGCGGCGTGCCGTCGTGGACCGGACACTGCGAAAACCGGTCGCACGGACAGGAAGGTGGACGATGACCGATCGAGTCAACCCGAATCCCGGGGTTCTGCTCTACACGCGGATCAAGAAGTCGCCGTACTACTACGGGTCGCGCCGGCACGGCGTGGCGCTGTACAGCTTCTACAACCACCACTATCACCCGCGCCACTACGGCGACCCGTTCCAGGAGTATTGGCAGCTGCTCGAGGGCGTGACGCTGTGGGACGTCGGTGGCGCCGAGCGGCAGGTGGAGATCACGGGGCCCGACGCGTTCAGGTTCACGAACATGCTCACCCCCCGCGACCTCGACCAGTGCGCGATCGGGCAGTGCAAGTACGCGTTCATCACCGACGAGCGCGGCGGGATCATCAACGACCCCGTCCTGCTGCGCCTGGCCCAGAACCACTTCTGGCTGTCGCTGGCCGACAGCGATGTGCTGCTGTGGTGCAAGGGCCTGGCCCATCACTCCGGGCTAGACGTGCAGATCTCAGAGCCCGACGTGGCTCCCGTGCAGGTCCAGGGCCCGAAGTCCAAGGAGGTGATGACCGACCTCTTCGGCGCCGACATCCTCGACGTCCCGTACTACTACATGGTCGACCGCGAGCTTGAGGGCATGCGGCTTGTCATCTCGCGCACCGGCTACACGGGAGAACTCGGCTACGAGCTCTATCTACGCGACGCCAGTCGCGACGGGCTCAAGCTGTGGGACGCGCTCATCCAGGCCGGCGAGCCGCATGGCCTCTCGCCGACCGGACCGTGTCACATCCGGCGGATCGAGGGAGGCATCCTCGCCCACGGCTGCGACATGACCATCGAGGAGAACCCCTACGAGGTCGGCTACGGCTACAAGTGGATGGTCGAACTCGAGCAGGAGCAGGACTTCATGGGCCGCGACGCGCTGCGCACGGTCCACGAGCGGGGGGTCGATCGCAAGCTGGTGGGCGTCGAGATCGGCGGAGCCAAGCTCGGGGCATACAACGACGGCTCGATGCCCGACTTCTTCCCGGTCCGTTCCGGCGGTCGCGAGATCGGTCGCGTCACGTCTGCCTGCTACTCGCCTCGCCTGGACCGCAACATCGGCTACGCGATGGTCCCGATCGAGCACTCCGAGCTCGGTGCCGAGCTCGAGATCGAGCGGCCCGATGAGACCGTCTCCGGTGTCGTAGCCGACCGGGTGTTCTTCAAGCCCGAGCACGCCGAGCAGCCGCTCGCCGCGGGCTGATGAGACCACGAACCGGCGCCCGGTTGTGGTCTTGCGCCGGCCACTGATCAAGGTGCTCCGGTCGGCCCGTTTCCAGCGAACCTAACCCGGCCGCCGGACAAGACCCGGACCTTCAAGCAGCAGTTTCATGCCCCGAATACGAGCAGCGGCCGACACGACGACGCGGGCGGCCGCGCCGCTGCTCCTGCATCGCGCTACCGATGATCGTGTTCGGCATCGGGCAGGGCTGGCTTCAGCACGCTCGCACCGCCGGCACCGCCGGAATCGCGCACGCCGGAGCCCGGCGCCGGTCGTCCAGCGATTACGCGGAATTGCCGGGAGTTCAGCCGGCTATCCCCTTTTCATCCCCGTTTTCGGATGCGCTCCGACACGCCGGAAAGAACGAGATCCAGCAGCTCGGCCTTTGCGGGGTATGGCGAGACCCGGACTCGAACCGGGGACACCACGATTTTCAGTCGTGTGCTCTACCAACTGAGCTATCTCGCCTGGCGGCAGAAGAGCCTAGCGCGATGACAGCCAGTCTCCGATCGGCCCTGGGCCCGTGAGCGCGGAGAAATCTCCGCTGTCGCGCAGCTGCTCTGCGGCGGTGGCCATGGCACGCGCCGCGACCCACGTGAGCGCGCCTCCCACGCTCACTCGCTGCCCGCCGGCGTCGACGATCTCGCGCATCGTGAGGCCCCGGTGGGCGAGCACGTTGACGGGCTTCGACACCGCTTCGCAGACGGTGCGGACCTCGTCGGCGTTGCGCAGGCCGGGTGCGTACAGAACGTCGGCGCCCGCCTGCTCGTAGGCCTGCAGACGAGCGATCGTGTCCTGCAGATCCGGGTTGCCGCGGATGTGGTTCTCGGCGCGCGCGGTCAGCGTGAACGGGAAGCTCAGTCCGCGCGCCGCCTCGACCGCCGCGGCCACGCGCTCGACCGCGACGGGCACGGGATAGAGGCCGTCGTCCGGGTCCCAGTCCTCGATCGATCCGCCCACGGCGCCGGCCGAAGCCGCCGCCGCGACCGCACGGGCGGCGTCGCCTGGCGCCGGCCCGTAGCCGTTCTCGAGGTCCATCGACAACGGCAGGTCGGTGGCAGCGTCGATCGCGCGGATGTGGTCGAGCACCTCGTCGAGCGACACGCCGCCGTCGAGCCGCCCGAGCGTGAACGCGAAGCCGGAGCTCGTGCCGGCCAGCGCCTTGAAGCCGAGTCCCGCCAGGACCTTCGCCGAGCCGGCGTCCCAGGGGTTGGGGATGATGAACGGCTCGCCCTCGTGCAGGGCGCGGAACCTCTCAGCCTTCTCGACCTGTGTCATGGTCCGCAGCCAACCAGAGATAGCGCCTGAAGGCCGCGTTCCACGGGCTGCGGTCGTAGTCGCCCGAAGGCGAGCGAGGTCACCGCCTTCGGCAGCGCGAAGACGCGCCCGTGCAGCGCTTCCGGGACCGCGTCCCCGAGCAGCAGCCGGTCGTGCACCAACGCGAACCCGTTGCCGAAGCCGCCGAGCACGAAGACCGGCAACGCAGCCGCAGCTTCGGCCACAGGGCGCAGAGCAGCAGGTCGACCGCGAGGCCGGAGCCGGTGGTGCCGATCACGTCGCGCGCGAGGATCACCTCGCCGACGTTGGTGACGCCGGCTCGGCCTGAAGGTGGTCGCCGAGGCCGTCGAGTCACACGAGGCGTGGCGCCGGCTGGAGGAGCTGGCTGCGACCTCGCGCAGGGCTTCCACGTCTCGCGGCCGCTGCCGGCCAGTGCCATGACGCGCCTGCTCGCCGAGCGCCGCGCGGCGCTCGAGGAGCGCCCGCGTGTCGAGGCCGAGCCGTTCCCGTTCCGGGTCGTGCACGGCTACGCCGCCTCGTAGACCGCGCCTCTCAGCTCGGCCAGCCGCTCGGCCTCGGCGCCGATGTGCACGGGCTCGCCGAACCACTCCGTCTCGACGCTCAGCCTGCGTCCCTGCTTGCGGGCGCGCCAGGTCCCGGCTGCAGCGCCGTCGCTCAGCACCACGCCGGGACTCCCGACGGGGCGCCAGATCTTCTTGTGCAGCGCCTTGTCTTCGATCAGGTGCTCCTTGTCGCGCGCACCGAGCAGTGGGTCGCCCGGTCCGAGCAGCCGCACGCCGCGCGCCTTCGGCGGGCTCTCGAACGTCGCCTGGTCGGCGGCCAGCAGGAACGCCTTTCCGACCTGGACGAGCTCGTCCTCGACGGCGCTCATCAGCGCCTTGGCGTGCGACGGCGCGATGCCCGCCCAGGCGGCGAGGTCGCTGTGCGTCGACGGTCCGAGGTGGTGCAGGTAGCGGCGCGCGAACTCGGCCTGGGCGTCGGTGGCAGCCTCGAGCGCGATCCACTGGTCGGTGCGCGCGAAGGTGTTCTGGCGCCCCTCCCGGCCCGCGATGCAGAGCCGGCCTTCGAGCGCGGCCACGCTGAGCAGTCCACGCCGGGCGTGGTGGCTCTGGCACGGCTCGCACCACGGCAGGAGCTCCTGCGGGAGCCGGCCGCGCAGGTCCTCGTGCAGGGCGTCGCGGCTGAGCACCCGGCCGTCGAGCGCGTCGGCGATCGCCGTCACCGCGTGGTCGCGGGCGGCTTCGTAGTCGCCGGGCGCGGCATTCAGGAGCACCGCCTTCAGCGCGCGCTCGTCGGGTGGCTGGAGGGCTTCGAGGTAGGTGGTGACGTCCGTGGCCGGAAGGATCGCGATGGCCGTGCGGGGGTTCGGGAGGGCGACGAGCTTGCGCTCGGTCAGCAGGTCGTCGAGCCGTGCCGGGTCGGAACTGCGGGCATTGAGGGCGGTGAGCGCGGCTTGGGGTGGCGAGTCCTGGAGCGCGAAGGAGGCGGCAACCTCGGTCACCGACTTGTCTCTTGCGTTCAGTCCCTGCGTGGCGAGGCGGAAGGCGAGGACCTGGTCCACGCCCTGGAGGCTACGCCGCCCAGGCGAGCAGGTCGGGCAGCGGGTCGATCGGCTTCGACGCCGTGCTCGAGTACCAACCGTCGGGCCAGATCTCGAAGTGCAGGTGCGGCCCGCTCGAGCGGCCGGTCGACCCGACCGCGCCGAGCTGCTGCCCGGCGGCGACGCCCTGGCCCTTCTGCACGGCGACCGAGCCGTCCAGCAGGTGCATGAACACGTAGTCGCGCAGGTCGTCGCCGCGCACCACGAGGTAGTGGCCGGCGCCGCCCTCCTGGAACGCGCGCCACGACACGAAGCCGGTGCGCGGCGACACGACCGGCGTGCCGGCGGCGGCCGTGATGTCCTGGCCCTGGTGGCTGTGGCCGGTACGGCCGGCGCCGAAGCGCGCCTCCTCGCCGCCGAGTGAGTAGGTGCCCTGGACGGGGAAGACGCCGGTCGAGGCGGTGACCGGCGGCGCGACGATCTCGAGCGTCGAGTTGCGCGACGCTCGCGCCTTGTTTGCGCGGTTGAGCGTGGTGGCGCGCAGGCGCGCGGTGTAGCGGCCGGGGGCGAGCTTCGGGCGCCAGGTGGCGGTCAGGTCGCGGCCCGTGCGGTGCCGGCCCAGGTGCAGCGTCGCCGCGGGCTTTCCACCCGCCTCGGGCAGCAGATCGACCCGCACCCGCACGCGCCGCGGCCGCCCGGCGATCCGGTACTGGATCGTCAGCGTGGCGCCGGGCGCGATCGACGCCGGCGAGACCGTGAAGGCGGTAGCGGCGAGGCGCGGGACCGGTTCGTACGTGACCCCGCCCGTCTGGGCCTCCGCGGGCGCGGCGAGGGTCCCGGCGACGACAGCGGCGAGTGCGAGCGAACGGCGCACGGAAGGAGATTCGGTGGCCGCGTCGACGCTCTCAACCGCTGCACGCGTTCGTTCAAAGCCACAACTCCGTGAAGAAACACGCGCACCAGGCCTCCGCGCGGCGATCTCGTGCCATCGTCGACCGATGCAAAACGTCACGCTCGGCGGGCCCGCGGAATCGAGTGTGACGAACCGCATCGCCGACGCGCAGAAAACAACACACCTCGGTCGAACCGGTCCCGAGAGTGGCGTTCTGCATCGCGATCGGGCGATCGCGGCGATCGCAGCCCGGCAGCTCGGCCTCGTGACGGCGCAGGATCTCGTGGCGGCCGGCCTCCGGCGCGGGGCCCGGGCGAGGCGGGTCGCGGCCGGCCGCCTCCACCCCGTTTACCGCGGGGTGTACGCGCTGAGCGCGGCACTCCCGCCACATGCACGCGAGCTCGCCGCAGTGCTGAGTTGCGGCAGCACCGCCGTCCTGAGCCATCACGCCGCCGCCGCGCTCTGGACGATTCGTCCGGCCCGCGACGGCGACATCGACGTGACGGTCGCCCGCCAGCTGCGCGCCCGCCCCGGCATTCGCGTCCACCGCGCCCGCGAGCTCGACCGGCGCGATGTGACGCGCCGCCATGGGATCCCCGTCACCACGGCGGCGCGAACCCTCCTCGATCTCGCTGCCGTGCTGGATCTGCGCAGCCTCGCGCGCGCCGTGGAGGAAGCCGAGCTCCAGCGACTGGTCAGCCGCCGCGGCCTGGCGGCGCTGATCGATCGCAGCCGCGGTCGCCGCGGTGCCGGCGCACTCCGCGCCGTCCTCGCGAGCGCTGCCGAGCCCGCCTTCACGCGCTCCGAGGCCGAGGCGAAGCTGCTTGCGCTGATCCGTGCGGCTCGGCTACCCACGCCCGAGGTCAACGCGCGGATCGGCGGGTACGAGGTCGATTTCCTGTGGCGGCCGCAGCGGCTCGTCGTCGAGGTCGACGGCTTCGCCTACCACTCGACGCGGGCGGCGTTCGAGCGCGACCGCCGCAAGGACGCCGACCTCCAGGCCCTTGGCCTCCGCATCACCAGAGTCACATTTCGCCAGATCGCACGCGAGCCCGAGGCGACGATCGCCCTCCTCGCTTCCTCTCTCTCAATGCAGGAAGTTCATGCCTAGCCAGTTATATGCCATACTGGCTATATGGCCTCGACCTTCGACGCCCTCGCCGAGCCGACCCGGCGCCGCATCCTCGATCTGCTCCGCGACGAGGAGCGCCCCGTGAACGAGCTCGTGCGAGGGCTGGATATCAGCCAGCCCGGCGTCTCCAAGCACCTGAAGGTGCTGCGCGACGCCGGCCTGGTCGAGGTCCGCCAGGACGCCCAGCGGCGCCTCTACCGCGTGCGCGCGCAGCCGCTCGCCGAGATCGACGCGTGGCTCGCGCCGTACCGGCGCCTGTGGGCGGGGACGCTCGACGCGCTCGAGCGGCACCTCGACGAGACGGAGGACCGATGACCGATCCCTACGGCACGATCGAGACCCGAGACGACGGCAGCTACGTGCTGCGCTACGAGCGGCAGCTGCGGCACCCGGTCGAGAAGGTGTGGGCGGCGCTCACCGACCCCGCGCAGATCGAGGAGTGGTGGGCCCGCGCCGAGGTCGAGCTGGCCGAGGGTGGCCGTGCGCGGCTGGAGTGGCTGAACGGCGACGCCGTTGCCGAGGGCCGCATCACGCGGCTCGAGCCGCCGACGACGATCGAGTTCGACACGGACATCCACGGCCGCCTGTTATGGCAGCTGGAGCCCGACGGCGGCCGGACGCGCCTGACGCTGACCGTCACCGCCGAGCTGCCCGACGACTTCCTGGCCAGCGTGCGCGCCGGCTGGCACGTCCACATCGACTTCCTCGAGGACGCGCTCGACGGCCGCCCCGTCGACTGGCCCAACTGGCCGCGCGAGCGCTGGGCCGTGCACAACGAGCACTACGAGGCGAGCATGCGGCCCATCAGCTGAGCGCTGCCCGCCTTCGACAGCGGCTCGTTGAGGTTGCCGCACTTGGGCGACTGCACGCACGACGGGCAGCCGCTCTCGCACGGGCACTCGCTGACGAGGCGGTGCGCATCGTCGACCAGCGCCTCGAACTGCTCGAAGCCTCGGCGGGCGATCCCGATCCCGCCGGGGTGCCCGTCGTAGATGAAGATCGTCGGCCCGCCGGTCTGCGGGTGCAGGTTCGTCGACAGCCCGCCGATGTCCCAGCGGTCGCACATCGCCAGTAGCGGCAGCACGGCGATCTGCGAGTGCTCGGCGGCGTGCAGGGAGCCCAGCATCTGCTCGAGCGGCAGGGCGGCGACGTCGTCGCCCAGCTCGTACCAGAGCGCCTGCGTGGCGAACGAGGTCTGCGGGAGGTCGAGCGCGATGAGGTCGACCGCCTCGTGGTCCGAGAGCCGCCGGCGCTGGTAGGCGAGCACCTGCTCGGTCACCACGACGGTGCCGAACGAGAGCGTGACGCCGAGCGCGGTCCGGCGCTCGATCAGCCGTTCGATGTAGGTGTCGGTCTCGTACTTGGGCTGCGTGTAGTAGTCGCCCTCGAACGGGTGGACGACGGCGCGGCGGTTCTCCAGGTCGAGCCCTTCGACCTCGAACGTGCGGCCGCCGTGCAGATAGACGGCCCCGTCGTGCACGGTGTTGTGGGCCCGCGCGAGGTCGACGGTGCCCAGCAGCTCTCCCGACCGGCGGTCGACGATCACCACGCCGTCGCGGCTGGCCGAGCGCAGCGAGACGTTGGCGGCCGGGAACTCCTCGGGGTGCCGGGGGACGAAGGTCCCGTCGGGCCGCTCGCGCAGGTCGCCGGCCGACACCAGCGCCTCGGCGAAGCGCCGCCACTCGGGTCCGAGGATCTCCGCGTCGGCCTCCTCCAGCGGGCCCTCGGCCGCCGCGCACAGCAGGTGCGCCGTGTGGAGCTGCTCGTTCCAGGGATCCAGGATGGCCGCCTCCACGGGGCGGTCGAGGAACTCGTCGGGGTGGCGGCAGAAGAACTGGTCGAGCGCGTCCTCGCCGGCCACGTAGAGGGCGAGGCCGCGGCCGCGGCGGCCGGCGCGGCCCCACATCTGGCGCAGCGAGGCGACGGTGCCCGGGAAGGTCACGCAGATCGCCGCGTCGAGCGAGCCGATGTCGATGCCCAGCTCGAGCGCGTTGGTGGCCACGACGCCGAGCAGCTCGCCCTCCAGCAGGTTGCGCTCGAGCTCGCGCCGCTGCTGCGGCGTGTACCCCGCGCGGTAGGGCGCGATCCGCTCGGCGAGGTCGCCGCGGCCGCGGTCGGTCAGCGTGAGCTGGGCGAACCGCGACATCAGCTCGACCGCCTTGCGCGACTTCATGAACACGATCGTGCGCGCGCCCTCGGTCACGAGCTCGGCGAGCAGATCGGCCGCCTCGGCCAGCACCGAGCGGCGGGCCGCGGTCTGCTCGTCGACGATCGGCGGGTTCCACATGGCGATCGTGCGCTTGGCCTGGGGCGCGCCGTCGCGGTCGAGCACCGTGATGTCGCCCAGGCCGGTCAGCCGCTCGGCCAGCTCCCCGGGGTTGGCCACCGTCGCCGAAGCGAGCAGGATCCGCGGCGCCGTGCCGTACGCGTCGGCCACGCGCCGCAGCCTCCGCAGCACGTTGGCCACGTGCGACCCGAACACGCCGCGGTAGACGTGCGCCTCATCGACGACCACGACCGCCAGGTTGGAGAAGAAGTCGCCCCACGCCGGGTGGTTGGGCAGGATCCCCAGGTGCAGCATGTCCGGGTTGGTGATGACGACGTTCGACCGCCGCCGGATCGCCAGCCGCTGCTCGCGCGGTGTGTCGCCGTCGTAGATCGCCGGCCGCGCCCGCTTCACCCCGAGCGCGTTCAGCGCCCGCGCCTGATCCTGGGCCAGCGCCTTCGTCGGGTAGAGGTAGAGCGCGCGGGCCCGTGCGTCGCGGCACAGCGTGTCGAGCGTCGGCAGGTTGAAGCACAGCGACTTGCCGGAGGCGGTGCCGGTGGTGACGATCGTCGGCCCCGCCCAGGCGGCGTGCAGCGCCTCGGCCTGGTGGGTCCACAGCCGGTCGATCCCCCGTGCGCGCAGCGCCTGCGCCACGTCCGGGTGCAGCTCGTCGGGGATCGCGGCCTCGAGCGGTGGGCGGGGATGCTGGGAGGCCTGCATGACCAGGCGCTCGTCTTCGCGGCCGGCCTGCAGCAGCGCGTCCCAGGGCTCGATGTCGCGGACGACGCTCAACGATCCTCGCGGTCCTCGCGGCGCTCCTCCTGCTGATCGAGCCGCTCCTCCTGGCGCTCCTCCTGCGCCTCGAGCTCGGCGGCGCTGGTGGGCCCGAGCTGCGCGGTCACGGCGATGATCGTCACCGCGACGATGATCGCGGCGACGAGCAGCGAGCCGATCAGCTGGCGGCTCATGCGAGGAACGCCCCCGCCGTGCTGGCCCAGGTGGCGGTGAGCAGGAGGAACACGCTGATGCCGAGCGCGGGCAGGAAGCGGCCGGCGCTGTGCCACCAGCGGATGACCACGACCTTGACGGCCAGCACGACGAGCAGCAGGAAGCCGGTGACGGCGTGGAAGGCGCTGTCCTCGAGCTCGAAGTAGGAGAGGCACATGATCGCGACCACGATGACCAGGAAGGCGATCGTGTCGCCGGAGGCGCGGTGTGTGAAGGCCGCCGGCCCGGCGTCGAGGAACCGCGGCCGCAGCTTGCGGTAGACGATCGAGATCAGGACCAGTTGGTACACCGCCAAGGCGGTCGCGACGCTCGCGAGGACGACCTTCACCTCCGTGGGGTTGCCCTGCACCAGGTCCACGAAATGCATGCTAAGGCGCTCGCGCGAGCTTGCGAGTGCGAGTAAGCCGCATACTGGCTCGCGATGCTCCGCTGTCTCTATGTCGACCTCGACGGCACGCTCCTCGGCCGGGACGGCGCGCTGCTTCGCGCCGGCGACGGCTCGTTCTCGATGCTCGGCGCCCGTGCGCTCGAAGCGTGTGCACGGGCGGACGTCGAGGTCGTCATCTACTCCGGGCGCCGCCAGCTCACGTGCTTCTACGACGCCCGCGTGATGGGCATCACCTCGTACATCTTCGAGGCGGGGGCCGGCGTCGTGCTCGACGGCGAGCTGCAGTGGCTGACCGGCGACCTCGTCCCGCGCGACGGCGCCACGATCTTCGACCAGATCGAGGCGACCGGCGCGCCGAAGCTGCTGCTCGAGCACTACGCCGGGCGGCTCGAGTACCACGCGCCGTGGCACGTCGGCCGCGAGGTGTCGCACCTCTTCCGCGGCGACATCGACGCCTTCGAGGCCGACGAGCTGCTCGAGCGCGAGGGCCACGGCGACCTGCGCCTCGTCGACAACGGCGGCATCCACCCGGTTCCGCCGGGGATGGAGGACGCCCGCGCCTACCACCTGATCCCGCGCAGCGCGTCCAAGGGCCGCGCCGTGGCCTGGCACATGCGCGCCCGCGGCTACGCGCGCGAGGAGTGCATCGCGGTCGGCGACTCGCGCGAGGACCTCGGCGCGGCCGAGGTCGTCGGCACCTTCTGGCTCGTCGCCAACGGCCTCGAGCGCGACCCCACGCTCCGTGAGGCGCTGACCGTCAACTCGCGCGTCTGCGACGAGTCCAACGGCGCCGGCGTCTACGAGGCGGTGATGACCGAGCTGGCCGAGCGACGGTAGTCGGCCAGCCGCTCCCGCGAGAGCTCCACCCGCCTCGCGACCGCCTCGCGCCAGCCCGGCTCGAGGTCGCGGAACGGCAGGCTGCTCCAGCGCAGCAGCGCGGCGGCCTCGAACGGCAGCGCGTCGCGGCCGGCGCCGCAGGCCTCGAGGAAGCGCCCCCGCGCCTCGTCCTCGCCGGCCGCGGTCAGGTAGGAGGCGAAGTGCCCGACGTCGAGCAGCGGGTGCCCGATCGCCGCGCTGTCGAGGTCGAGCAGTGTCACGCCCTCGTCACCGACGAGCACCTGGTCGTCGTGGAAGCTGCCGTGGATCGTCGCCTGCGCCGGCGGCACGTCGTACATGTGGGCGAGCAGCCGCTCCGCGAGGTCACCGGGATCCGCGCCGAGGGCGGCCGCCGTCTCCGCCGCCGCCCGCAGGTCCGCCGCCTCGGCCACCATGTCGTGCACGGGCAGGTCCACGCGAGTGGCGTGCAGCCGCGCCATCGCCGCGGCGACCGGCGCCATCCACGGCTCGAGATCGGTCTCGCGCAGTCGCGTGCCCGGCACTGCCTCGTACACCGTCAGCCCGATCTCGGGCCGGTGCTCGAGGACCCGCGGCGTGCCCGGGATCGCCACCGGCGCACGACGGTCGGCTCGCACCTTGCCGTAGGCGCCGTCATAGCGAAACAGCGCGCGGCGGCCGGGCTTGTAGCGGATCAGCTCACCGCCCTGCGCGGCCTCGGGGAGGCCCGGGAGGCGCACGTCGAGCGGGAAGCGCTGCAACACGCCGCCGAGCTCGGGCACCCGGGTCGCCAGCGGCGAACCGGCGACCTTCTCCCACAGCCGCTCGGTGCGCTTCGGCTTGAGCACCGTCAGGTGGGTCAGCGAGTCGTACATCACCACCAGCCGCCGCCCGGGCTTGAAGCGCACGTAGACCGGCACGCCGAGCCAGTCCGCCTCCAACGCGCGCCAGAGATCCACGAAGCGACGTACGCGCCCTTGACTTCAAGGGTTCAGCGGAGTACGTTCCCGCGCGAACTCGATTCGACATTGTCGAATCCCCATTCTCCCGGAGGAGGAGAGGAATGGAGTCGTTCTCGCTCGGTCAGCGTGCACTCGCCGAAGCGCTCGGCACCGCCCTGCTCGTGCTCGTCGGACCGGGCTCGGTGGTCGCAACCCTCTACCTGGCGGGCGACAGCGTGCCCGCCATCACGGGCTCGGACCTGCTCGGCATCTCGTTCGCGTTCGGCCTCATCATCACGGTGCTCGTGTACGCGTTCGGGAAGGTGTCGGGCTGTCACATCAACCCGGCCGTCACGTTCGCGCTGGCGGTCACCAAGCGGTTCCCGTGGCGCGAGGTCCCCACCTACTGGGGCTCCCAGCTGGTCGGCGGCGTGCTCGGCGCGCTCGCGCTCTGGGCCATGTTCGCCCAGTCCGGAATCGACCTCGGCATGGGCCAGACCTCGTTCAACGAGGACACCGTGACATGGGCGTCGGCCGCCTTCGCCGAGCTCATCGGCACGGCCATGCTGATGCTCGCGATCATGGGCATCGTCGACCCCCGGTCGCCGAACGAGTTCGCCGGCATCGTCATCGGCGGCGCCGTGGTGGCGATCATCATGGTCATCGGCCCGATCACGGGCGCCTCGCTGAACCCCGCGCGCGCCTTCGGCCCGGAGCTCGTCTCCGCGATCGGCGGCGGCGACACGCACTGGAACCAGTTCATCCCGGTCTACGTCATTCCGGGGCTGGTCGGCACGGCGCTCGCCGCGTTCATCTATGACGCGATCGCCACTCCGCGCCGCGTCGAACGGCCGATCGAGGCCGCCGTCACCACGCCGGACGACGCGCTCCCGGCCAAGTGAGAGGAGACGCTTCATGGCCACGGTCACCCCGACGATGCGCAAGCTGCTCAACGACCCCGAGGCGGTGGTCCGCGAGTCGCTGGCCGGCCTGGCGGCCGCGCACGGCGACATCCTCCGGGTCGATGCCGACGCGCAGATCGTGGTGCGCACCGGAGCGCCGCGGGCAGGCAAGGTCGCGCTGATCTCGGGCGGCGGGTCGGGCCACGAGCCGATGCACGGCGGCTTCGTCGGCCTCGGCATGCTCGACGCCGCGTGTCCGGGCGAGGTCTTCACCTCCCCCGTCCCGGACCAGATGCTGGCCGCCACGAAGGCGGTCGACGGCGGCGCCGGCGTCGTCCACATCGTCAAGAACTACACGGGCGACGTGATGAACTTCAAACTCGCCGCCGAGGACGCGGCGGACGAGGGCATCGCGGTCGAATCCGTGCTGATCGACGACGACGTGGCCGTCCAGGATTCGCTCTACACGGCCGGGCGCCGCGGCGTGGGCGCGACGGTGCTGGCCGAGAAGCTGGCCGGCGCGTCGGCCGAGCGCGGCGACGACCTCGAGACCGTCACCGGCGTTGTGCGCCGCGTGAACGAGCGCTCGCGCTCGTTCGGCGTCGCCCTGTCGTCGTGCATCCCGCCCGCCGCGGGGAAGCCGATCTTCGACCTGCCGCCGGGCGAGATGGAGGTCGGGATCGGGATCCACGGCGAGCCGGGGCGCCGCCGCGAGGCGCTCGGCACCGCCGCCCACATCGCCGACGTGATGGTCGAGGCCGTCGTGAGCGACCTCGCGCCGCCCAAGGGCGCCGAGGTGCTGCCGTTCGTGAACGGCATGGGCGGGACCCCGCAGATCGAGCTCTACCTGCTCTACGGAGAGGTCGAGCGCGCGCTGCGCGAGCGCGGGCTGGTTCCCGCCCGGCGGCTCGTCGGCTCGTACATCACGTCGCTCGAGATGGCGGGCGCGTCGTTGACGCTGCTCGAGCTCGACGACGAGCTGGCCGGCCTGTGGGATGCTCCCGTGCACACCGCGGCACTCCGCTGGGGGGTGTGAGCTGGTGCAGCCGACCGTGGGCGCCGCCGTCTCCGTCACGACCTGGATGAACGAGGTCGCCTCCGCCGTCGAGGTGGAGGCCGACCATCTCACCCAGCTCGACTCGGCGATCGGCGACGGCGATCACGGGGTGAACATGACGCGCGGGTTCCGGGCGGTGGTCGCGGCCCTCGACGGGGACGTGGAGCCGCCCGGCCGGCAGCTGATCGTGGCCGGCAAGACGCTGGTCTCGACGGTCGGCGGCGCCAGCGGGCCGCTGTGGGGGCTCGCGCTGCGCCGGGCCGGCCGGGCCGTCGGGGACGCGCCCGAGGTCGACGGCGATGCGCTGGTGCAGGCGCTCGACGCGGCACTCGCCGCCGTGGTCGAGCTGGGCGCCGCCGAGCCGGGGGACAAGACGATGGTCGATGCGCTCGGCCCCGCGATCGAGACGCTGCGCGAGCGCCTGGCGGCGGGTGATGAGCTCGAGGCGGCACTGGAGGCGTCGGCCGATGCGGCCGACGCCGGCGCCCGTGCGACGACGCCGATGCAGGCCCGCAAGGGCCGGGCGTCCTATCTCGGCGAGCGATCCGTCGGCCATCAGGACCCGGGCGCGACCTCCACGGCGCTGATCGTGCGCGCCCTCGGACGGGCCGTCGGCCGGCCGGGCTGATGGCCGAGCAGCGGCTGACGGGCCTGCCCGGCGCGCCGGGCATGGCGGCGGGCACGGCGCGCGTGCTCGCGCCGGCGCGGGCCGAGGCCGCCACCGTCCCGCTCGAACGGCGTGCGGGCGAGCTGGATCGAGCGCGCCGAGCGCTGGCGGCGGCGGGCGCCGAGCTCGAGGCGATGGCCTCGCGGCTGCGCGCCGACGGCAGGCCGGACGAGGCGGACGTCGTCGCGACGGGCGCGCTGATGGCGGGCGATCCGGCCCTCGAGGCCGCGGTCGAGCGGCACACCGGCGCGGGTCGCTCCGCGCCTGCGGCCATCGCGGCGGCCTGCGACGAGCACGCCGAGGCGATCGCCGCGCTCGGCGACGAGCGGCTCGCCGCCCGCGCGGAGGACGTCCGCTCGCTCGGCCGCCGGGCCGGGCGACACGCGGCCGACGAGACCGAGCCGCTGCGGCGGCGGCGACGACGTCGCGGTCGTGGGGCCGGCCAACGATTCGGGCGGCGACGATCCCGTCGTGCGCGGCGATGACGTCGTGCTCGTCGCCGAGGATCTCGGGCCGGCCGACGTCGTCGAGCTCGACGGCGCCGTCGCGGCGATCGCGCTCGCCCGCGGCGCTCAGACCGGCCATGCGGCCGTCGTGGCGCGCGGGCTCGGCATCCCGCTTGCTCTGCGGCTCGGCCCGGGACTGTTGGAGGCCCGGGCGGGCGACCCCATCGCCGTCGACGGCGACGCCGGGACGGCGGTGCTGGCGCCGTCCGCCGAGACGCTGGCCGCGGGGCGCGCCGGGCAGCGTCGCCGCCACGCCGAGCGGGAGCGGGCGGCGGCCGACCGCGAGCTGCCCGCGATCACGCGCGACGGCCGGCGGGTGCGCGTCCTCGTCAATGCCGCGACCGTCGCCGAGCTCGAGGCCGGCCTGGCGGCGGGTGCGGAGGGCGTCGGTTTGATCCGGACCGAGCTCGGGTTCCTCGAGGCGCGCGAGTGGCCTGACGAGGCCGCGCACCGGCGCCTCCTGCGACCGCTGCTCGGGCGCCTCGCCGGCCGCACCGCGACCGTGCGCGTGCTCGACTTCGGCGGCGACAAGCTGCCGCCGTTCCTGCACGGGTCGCCGCAGCGCGGCCTCGCGCTGCTGCTGACCGCGCCGGACGCGCTTGCCGCGCAGCTGCGCGCGATCGCCGCCGAGGGCGCCGCCACCGACCTGCGAGTCCTGCTCCCGATCGCCGAGCGCGCCGAGGACGTGGAGGCGGTGCGCGCCATCCTCGGACCGGGCGCCGCGATCGGCGCGATGGTCGAGTCGGTCGCCGCCGTCGAGGCGGCCGGCGAGCTCGCGGCCGCGGCCGACTTCCTCTCGATCGGCACGAACGACCTCGCGCACGCCGCCGTCGGCAGCGACCGGTTCACGGCCGCCGCGACCCCCGTGCACGATCCGCGCGTGCTGGCGCTCGTCGCCAGGACCGCGGCCGCTGCGACGGCTGCAGGCGTCCCGCTCGAGGTGTGCGGCGAGGCGGCCTCCGACCCCGTCGCCGCCAGGCTGCTCATCGGGCTCGGCGTCGACGAGCTGTCGGTCGGCGCCGCGCGCGTGGGCCGCGTCCGCGCCTGGGTCCGCGGCCTCGATCACGCCGCGGCAGAGCAGGCGGCGCGTGACGCGCTGGCGACGGAGACCGAGCACCTCGTATCGACGCCGGGTGGCGTCAGGCGGTGATCGGCGTGCGGTCGCAGGTGCTAATCGCGAAGGCCGGCGACGCAGCCCGCGAGCGCCGCGACGGCCGCGCCGGCGTCGTCGCCGTCGGCCCGCAGGAGTAACGGGGTGCCGCCCTTGGCGCCGAGGGCGAGGACCGAGAGCAGGCTCTTGGCGTCGGCGTCGCGCGTGCCCGCGCTGATGACGATGCGCGCGCTGAACTGCATGGCCGCGCGCACGAACTCGGCGGCCGGGCGGGCGTGCAGGTCCACGCCGGCGGGAAGCTCGACCCGGGTCTCAGAGCTTGCGATAGCCACGGGCCTCCTCGGCCGCCGAGACGACGAACTCCAGGTCCATGCCGGCCGAGGCCGCGACCGCCGCCGCCACGGCGCCCTCGACCAGCGGGGCGTCGGCCAGCCGGGCGCGGTCGCCGTCCCCGTCGAGCACGGCGCGCACGGTCAGGATCGCGCTGCCCAGGTCACCGAGGATGACGACGCCGTCGCCGGTCTCCGCGTTGTCGAGCGCGGCCTGCACGCGGGCTCCGTCGGTGCCGAGGCCGCCGTCGATGTCACCGCCCGCGGGCTCGATCCGCACATCGGGTCCGGCCATCTGACGCGCGAGCTCGGCGACGCCCGCTGCGATGTCGCGACTGTGCGAAACGATGACGATCCCGACCACGGATCGGAGTCTAAAGTATCGAAGCCGATTCGACAATGCTGAATCATCACCACGACGAGCGACTGAAGCCCCTGGGTCGCCCGGGCACGATCCAGTCGGTCGATCGCGCCGCTCGGATCCTCAAGGCGCTCGCCTCAGGACCGCGGCGGCTGGGTGTGTCGCAGCTCGCCGACCAGCTTGACCTGCAGCGTCCGACCGTCCACGGGCTGCTCCAGACGCTCCAGGCGCACGGCTTCGTCGAGCAGGACCGCGACTCCGACAAGTACCAGCTCGCGGCCGGGCTGTTGCACCTCGGCACCTCGTATCTGGACCACAACGAGCTGCGGGCGCGCTCGCTGGTGCACGCCGAGCGGCTGGCGACCGAGGCGGGCGAGGCGGTGCGCGTCGGCGTCATGCACGGGTCGTCCGTCGTGGTCGTCCACCACGTGTTCCGGCCGGGCACGGCGTTCCAGGTGCTCGAGGTCGGGGCCCAGCTGCCGGCCCACGCGAGCGCGCTCGGGAAGGCGATGCTCGCCTGGGCCGAGCCCGAGGCACTGGCCGAGCTGACGGCCGAGCCGCTGCCGCGGCTGACGCAGAAGACGCTCACCGCCGCGGGCCTGCTCGGGCAGCTCGAGGCGGTGCGCGAGCGCGGCATCGCGCGCGAGCGCGACGAGGCCGTGCTGGGGGAGTCGAGCCTGGCCGCGCCGATCTTCGATCGCGCGGGCCACGCCGTCGGCGCGATCGGCGTGGTGGGCGACACCCCGCGGCTGCTCTCGCGTGGCGCGCCGAAGCGCATCGTCGGAGCGGTCACCGAGGCGGCCCGCTCGGTCTCGCGCGAGCTCGGTGCCGTGCCTCGCCCGCTGGCCTGAGATCAGGGTGGCGCCGCCGGAGGGCGGGTGCCATTCGCGGTCGCTCGCGTCAGCGCGGCGCGTCGCGGAAGCCGCCGCGAGCCGCCCTCCCGTAGTACGTACCGGGGCCGTCGAACCAGCCGTAGCGCAGGCGGCCGTGAGCGCGTCATCCCCATCACCTCGTGCCCGGCGGCCACCAGCTGCGCGACGAGCGGCCTGCCGATCACGCCGCTCGCTCCCGCCACGAACACCCTCATCGGGCAGCCTCTCGCAACATCCAGCCGAGCAGGACGGTCGCGAGCGCGAGCGAGATGAGGTTCAGGACCGAGCCAGCCGGGGTCGGCCTCGCCCACATCGAGCAGGTGGTTGACCGCGTGCAGGGCATACTGGACGGCGGTGAGAAACAGCACCGGCACCCGCAGGAGGCGCGCCGCACGGCGACCGCGAGCGCCGCTCCGCACGCGAGGTACCACGTGGCCAGGTCGCCCATGTAGTGGTCGTTGCGCACCCCGTACGGGCCGATCTCCGTGAAGAAGAAGCCCGGAGTGAGCCACAGCAGCGCCCCGGTGACGATCTGGACGACGGCGAAGACGATCAGCACCGCGCATGGCGCCGCATGATCGCTCAGAGCGAGGCGCGGAGGATGGCGCCGAGCGCTTCGCCGTCCGCCTCGCGCGGCGCGACGACGAGCAGGCGCTGCTGCTTCAGCGCTCCCTCGACCAGCGCGTCGACGTCCTCCACGTCGTAGCCGAGCTCGCGCAGCCCGGTGGGCACGCCGACGTCTCGCATCAGCTCGAGCAGCAGCCGCGGCAGGGTCTCGTCGTCGTCGTCCCACACCGGCTCGCCGGCCAGCAGCTCGGCGGCTCGGCGGTGCCGGTCGGGCGCGGCCTCGTAGGTGAAGCGGAAGGCGGCCGGAGCGGTGACGATGACCGACTGGCCGTGCGGGGTGAAGCCGTGGCCGTCCGGATACCCGGGCGGGTGGTACTCGTGCTTCAAACCGGCGATCGGGTACGCGCAGGCGTGCGGGATGTGCACCCCGGCGGCGCCGAACCCGATCCCCGCCAGCGAGGCGGCCAGCATCATCCAGCCGCGCGCCTCCTGGTCACCGCCGACGGCGTCGCGCAGGTGGCGGCCGCCCAGCTCGAGCGCCTTGGCCGACCAGATGTCCGAGATCGGCGTCGACCCCTGGTAGGGCGGCCGGTCGCCGGGCGACTCGGGCCGCTCGCGCTCCGAGAACGGCCTGGCGACGAACGACTCGGCGGCGTGGCAGATGACGTCGAGCCCGCACGAGGCGACCACCTCGGGCGCCAGCGAGGCGGTCAGCTCGGGGTCGACGATCGCCTGATCGGGCCGCAGGTAGCGGTGCGAGATGCCGGATTTCACGTGCTGCTCTGGGATGTCGAGGATCGCGACCGTGGTCGCCTCCGCGCCCGAGCCGCAGGTGGTCGGGATCGCCAGCAGCGGCATCAAAGGCGACGGCGGCTTGCGTCCGTCGCCGACCGGCGGGTTGACGTAATCCATGATCTCGCCGCCGTGGGTGGCGATGAGGTCGGAGACCTTCGCGGTATCGATGCTCGAGCCGCCGCCGACCCCCACGAAGCCGTCGAAGCCGCCGTCGACGGCGAAGGCGGCGGCCTCCGCGAACGACTCGTCGGTCGGCTCGACCCGCGCGCGGTCCCAGACCTCGACGGAGATCCCCGCCGCCTCGATCGACTCGCGCACGCGGTCGGTGATCCCGGCGGCCGCCACGCCGGGATCCGAGACCAGCATCGCCCGCTTCACGCCGAGGCGCTCGAGCTCCCAGCCGGCTTCTGCAGCCGCACCGGGGCCGTACTTCAGCGGCGTCGCCTCGAGCGTGAAGACCTGCTCGCGGCTCACCTCGTCTCGGCCGGCTCCCGGAACCGCTCGCGGTCGAACCGCTTCTCGCGCACCAGCTCGCGCTCCTCCTGCTCGTCCTCGAACACGTCCTTCTGGTACGTCTCCGAGGCGTACAGCGTCGCGACGACCGAGATCAGGCCCATGCCCATCATGTAGATCGCGACGAGCGCCGGGTCGCCGCCGTTCGCCGCCAGCAGCGCGGTCGCGATCAGCGGCGCGAAGCCGCCCGCGAAGACCGACGCCAGCTGGTAGCCGAGCGAGGCGCCGCTGTAGCGCACGCGGGTCCCGAACAGCTCCGAGAAGTAGGCGGCCTGAGGCCCGTACATGAGGTCATGGCCCAGGTTGACACCGACGACGATCGAGAGCCAGATCAGCACCGGTGTCTCGGTGTCGATGAGCCCAAACAGCGGGAACGCCCACAGCGTCGTGACCACGGCGCCCGCCAGATACAGCGGCTTGCGGCCTATGCGGTCCGACAGCGCGCCCCACAGCGGCACGGTCGACCAGGCCGATCGCGGCGGCGATGATCACGCCCGCACAGCATCGTCCCCTTGGCGAGCCCCAGCTCGTCCTCGCCGTAAGCGAGCACGAACACGGTGAGGATGTAGAAGCAGCCGTTCTCCGCGACGCGCATGCCCATCGCGATGAGCACTTCGCGCGGGTACTTGCGGACGACGTCGACGATCGGCTTGCGGCGCCTCCGTCTTCGTCTCCTTGACCCGCTGGAAGGCGGGCGACTCCATCAGCTTCAGGCGGATGAACAGGCCGACGCCGACCAGCACCACGCTGACCAGGAACGGGACTCGCCAGCCCCACGACATGAACGCGGCCTCGGTCGTGATCGCCTGTACGATCGCGAACACCGCGGTCGAGAGCAGCAGGCCGGCGGGCACGCCCATCTGCGGCCACGAGCCGAAGAAGCCGCGGCGGCCCTTGGGTGCGTGCTCGACCGACATCAGCACGGCGCCGCCCCACTCACCGCCGACGCCGATGCCCTGCGCGAAGCGCAGCACGACGAGCAGCAGCGGCGCGACCACGCCGATCGACGCGTAGGTCGGCAGCACGCCGATCAGGAACGTCGCGATGCCCATGATGAGCAGCGACAGCACGAGCATCGACTTGCGGCCGATGCGGTCGCCGTAGTGCCCGAAGACGACGCCGCCGATCGGCCGGGCGGCGAAGCCCACCGCGTAGGTGCCGAAGGCCAGCAGCGTGCCGACCAGCGGCTCGGACTCCGGGAAGAACAGGTCGCCGAACACCAGCGCCGCCGCCGTCCCGTACAGGAAGAAGTCGTACCACTCGATGGTTGTGCCGATGAAGCTCGCCGCAGCGACCTTCTTCACCGACTGCGTAGCGCCCCTGCGCTCCGCTGCGTCCATGGTTCCTCGCCTCCCTCGGTCTAGGTACCGAGAATCGGCCTACCCATCAAAGTGGGCGGCCGAACCAGGCGAGCGAGAGCGCTCCCCCGGCCAGCAACAGCACCAGCGCGCCGCCCGCGAAGGCGGCCGTGACCTCGCGCTCGACCGGCCGCGAGGAGAGCCGGGTGCCGAGGTTGGCGTATATGGACTCGAGCCGTGCCGCGTCGGGTGCGGCGAAGTAGCGCCCGCCGGTGGTGCGGGCGATCTCGCGCAGCGTCTCGGTGTCGGGCGGCACGAGGATGCGCTGGATCCCGCCGAACTGGTCGCGGACCTCGACCTCGCCGCTGGGCGTGCCGAGCGCGATCGCGAAGATCGGGATCTTGAGCCGCTGGGCCTCGCGGGCGACCTCGAGCGGCGAGATGCTGCTCTGGGTGTCCTTGCCGTCGGACAACAGCACGAGCACCGCGGGCAGCCGCCGCGTGCCCGTCCCGCGCTCGTTCGGCACCGGCGCGCGGGCCAGCTCGAGCGCGCGCTGGAGGCCGACCGCCATCGCCGTGCCGCCCTCCGCGCGCAAGCGGTCGAGCGCCGCGCGCACCGGCGAGCGGTCGGTGGTCGGCGGCGCCTGGATCTGCGCGTAGTCGGCGAACGTGACCATCCCGAGCCGGAACGTCTCGGGCAGCTCGTCGGTGAGCCGGCGTGCGGCCTTGACGGCTGCCGTCAGCCGGTCGGGCTCGACGTCGTTGGCGTTCATCGAGCCCGAGATGTCGGTGACCATCACGACGGTCGCGGCCCGCTGCGGAGCGGCGACGGTGCGCTGCGGGCGGGCGAGCGCGATCACGAGCGTCGCCAGGGCGAGCAGGACCAGCAGCGGCGGGATGTGGCGGCGCCAGCCCGGGCGCGCGGTGACGAGGTTCGGCAGCAGGGCCGGGTTGGCGAACGTCGCCGCCTCGCGCCGGCGGCGCCGCTGCATCGAGAGGTACGCGAGCGCGGCCAGCGGGATGAGGATGAGGCCGGCGAGCATGACGGGCTCGCGGAAGCTCATGCCAGCGCCTCCGGCTCGTGGTCCTCGACCGGAGGGCGCGGCCGGCCCGGGGCGGCCTCGACGCCGGACATCCGGGCCCGCGCCGCCGCCACCGCGCGGGCGGGAGAGGTCGCCCGCAGCGCGGCCTCGCCGCGGCGCAGGTGGCCGGCGAGGTCGCGCAGCCAGTCGCCGCCCGTGGAGAGGACGACATGGTCGGCGCCCGCGCGGCGCAGGGCGGCCGCGACCTCCTCGCGCTCGGCGGCCGCGGCCTCGGCGAAGCGGCGCCGGACGCGCCGGCGGCTGGTATTGACCTGGAGCTGGCGGCCCGTCTCGGGGTCGATCAGCCACAGGTCGCCCATCGGGGTCAGCTCGAGCTCGCGCGGGTCGCGGATCTCGACCGCCATCACGCCGTGGCGCGCGCGCAGGGCGCGCACGGCGCCCTCCCAGTCGCGCTCGCCGCGGAAGTCCGACACGAGCACCACGAGCCCGCGCTGGCGGGCGACGGCGGCCGTGGCGGCGATCGCGCCGCCCAGCGAGGTCGCGCCCAGGCCGTCCTCCTCGGGCTCGCGGCGCAGCTCGGCGAGCAGCTGCAGCAGCCCGATCCGGCCCTGGCGGGGCCGTAGCACCCTCGGCGGGCCTCCGCCGAAGGCCACGACGCCGAGCCGGTTGCCGCGCCGGCTCGCGACGTGGCCGATCGCGATCGCGACGCCCTCGGCCACGTCGGCCTTGCGGCGGTCGGCGGTGCCGAAGGCCATGGAGGCCGAGGTGTCGAGCACCAGCCAGGCGGTCAGCGCGCGCTCGCCGACGTGCACGCGCACGTGCGGCTCGCGCATCCTGGCGGTCACGTTCCAGTCGATGTGGCGGACGTCGTCGCCCGGGAAGTACGGGCGGATCATGGCCAGCTCGGTCCCGGCCCCGACCTGCGGGGTCAGGTGCTCGCCCGGCACCAGGCTCTCGACGCGCCGCAGCACGGCGAGGTCGAGCGAGCGCAGGACGGCGGGCGGGACCGGCCCGGGCCCGGGCCGCTCGGGCGTGCGCTCCACGGTCGGCATCGTCCGTCTCATAGGACAACCCCGCGATGTTCGCGAAGCGAACTCGCAAGGCCGCGCTTGCGCGGCCGCTCACGGCAGCCGCCCTCCGCGCGCCATCGCGGCGGCCATGCCGAACACCAGGAGCGCCAGGGCGCCGCCGGCGAACGCCGCCGTGACCTCCTGCTTCTCGCGCCGCGTGGCCAGGCGCGTGCCGAGGCTCCGGTAGATGTCGGTCAGGCGCTCGGCGTCGGCTGCCTGGTAGTAGCGGCCGCGCGTCTCGCGCGCGATCTCCTGCAGCGTCGCCGTGTCGGGCGGCACCGGCTCGCGCCACGTCGTGCCGTCGCGACGCGTGTGCTCGAGGAAGCCCTGCTGCGTGCCCAGCGCCACCGTGTAGACCGGGATTCGCTGCCGGCGCGCGCGCTCGGCGACCGTGATCGGGTCCTCCTCGCCGGCCGTGTTGGCGCCGTCCGACAGCAGCACGATCGCGGCGGGCAGCCGCTGAGGGACGCCGAGCTCGTTGGCGACCGGCGTCCGCGCCGCGTTGAGACCGAGCGCGAGCCCGTCGCCCATCGCCGTCTTGCCGGCGAACTTCAGCCCGTCGAGCCCGGCCCGCACGCGCGCCTTGTCGGTCGTCGGCTCCACGAGCAGCTCGGCCGCGGTGCCAAAGCCGACCAGCCCGAGCCGGAAGTCGCGCGGCAGCTTGTCGACCAGCGCGCGCCCAGCCTCCTTGGCCGCCGTCAGGCGGTCGGGCTTGACGTCGGTCGCGAACATCGAGCCCGAGAGGTCGGTGACCATGACCACCACCGCCTGGCGCTGCTCGGCGGCCACGGTCCGCTCGGGGCGCGCGAGGGCGATCAGGAGGGCGATCAGCGCGAGCAGGGCGAGCAAGGCCGGGATGTGGCGCGTCCAGCCCACGCGCGCGGCCACCGACGCGAGCACGTCGACGTTCGTGTAGCGCACGGCGTACCGGCGCTGCCGGCGCTGGGCGACGACGTAGACGACCAGCGCGAGGGGGACGAGCGCCAGCCCCACCAGCAGGAGCGGCTCCCGGAAGCTCATCTACCTGGCGTGCCCCTCCGCCAGCTCGATCCGTGGCATCGGCACCTTCTCGAGCACGTCGTCGAGCACCCGGTCGGCGTCCACGCCGGCGGCCAGCGCCTCGTAGGTGAGCACGATCCGGTGGCGCAGCACGTCGCGCGCGAGGTCGCGCACGTCGATCGGGAGCAGGTAGTCGCGGCCGCGCAGCAGGGCGAGCGCGCGGCCGGCGTGGATCAGGTTGATCGATCCGCGCGGGCTGGCGCCGAACTCCACCCAGCCCTCCTCGCCCGGATCGCGGGTCGGGGTCGTGAGCGAGACGGCGTACTCCATCACGCGGCGGTCGACGTAGACCGACATCGCGGTGCGCTGATGATCGGCGAGCGTCTCCGGGGTCAGCACCTGGCGGGCGCGCGCCCCGCCGTCGAGCGAGCGCTCGACCACGGCCACCTCGTCGCGCGGCTGCGGGTAGTCGACGACGAGCTTGAACATGAAGCGGTCGACCTGCGCCTCGGGCAGCGGGTACGTGCCCTCGGACTCGATCGGGTTCTGCGTGGCGAGCACCAGGAACGGCTCCGGCACCTTGTGCGTGTCGTGGCCGATCGTCACCTGGCGCTCCTGCATGACCTCCAGCAGCGCCGACTGCACCTTGGCGGGCGCGCGGTTGATCTCGTCGGCGAGCAGGAAGTTGCAGAACACGGGGCCGAGCTCGGTGTCGAACCCACCGGTGTCCGCCCGGTAGATGCGCGTGCCGACGAGGTCGGCGGGCACGAGGTCGGGCGTGAACTGGAGTCGCTTGAACGAGCCGCCCAGGACGTCGGCGACGGTCTTGACCGTCAGCGTCTTGGCGAGGCCCGGCACGCCCTCGAGCAGCACGTGGCCGCCGGCGAGCAGCGCCACCAGCACGCGCTCGAGCATGGCCTCCTGGCCGACGATCACGCGCTTGATCTCGAACAGCCCGCCCTCGAGCGCGTCGTGGGCAGCGCGGGCGGGGCGGGGATCCTCGTCCTCGCTTCCCAGTGCCCGCAGGCGCCGATCGTCCGCTGTCATCCGGTCTCCTGGATGGTTGATTCCGCGGCCCGCGCGGCCGCATGGTCGTGGATCGTGGGTGCCGGGCGGTGCCCGGCGATGGGGAACAGTGGTGGTTCTACGGGCCCCATCGCCGGGTGCCGATCCGGCGCCGCGAGACGCGTCCAGGCGGTCGTGGGGGTCGTGGAATCAGCCATCAAGGGTTGGTCGCCTGCTCGGGCTGCTCCCCGAGCGTCACCGTGAGGGTACGCCGTTCGCCGTCGCGCTCGACCACGACACGCACCTCGTCACCCGGGCGGCGGGCGTTGACGACCGCCGACACGTCGTCCGGCTCACGCACCGGCTGGTCGGCGATCTCGACGATCGTGTCGCCCTCGCGCAGCCCGGCCTCGGCCGCGGGGCCATCGGGGATGACGGCGCCGACCTCGGCTCCGCCCTCCGTCGCGACGCCGCTCGAGACGCCGAGGAACGCGCGCTCGGGATCCTCGCCCTTCTCGAGCGCGGGCAGCGAGCGCTTGATCTCGTCCACCGGCACGGCGAAGCCGACGCCGCTGTTGGCGTTGCCGCCGTCGGTCCGGATCTGGGAGTTGACGCCGATCACGCGGCCCTGCTCGTCGAGCAGCGGGCCGCCCGAGTTGCCCGGGTTGATCGCCGCGTCGGTCTGGATCGCGCCCGAGATCGAGAAGCCGTTGGGCGCGGTGATCGTGCGGCCGAGCGCGGAGACGATGCCGCTGGTGACGGTCCCCTCGAGCCCGAACGGGCTCCCGATGGCGATCGCGGGATCGCCGGGCCGCAGGTTCTCGGACGCGCCCAGCTCGAGCGGCTGCAGCTCGGCGTCCTCGGGGTTCACCTTGAGCAGCGCGAGGTCGACCGACGGGTCGGCGCCGAGCAGCTTGGCCTCGATCGGCTTGCCGTCCTCGCCGAAGCGGACGCGGAACTGGTCGCCGCCTTCGACGACGTGGTCGTTGGTGACGATGTGGCCCTCGTCGCTGATCACGAAGCCCGAGCCCGAGGCGCCCTGGCCGGAGTTGGACTGCACGAAGACGACGCCGGCGGAGACGCGGTCGTAGAGCGCGGCCACGTCGAACGCGGCCCTGGAGGGCGCGCGCGTGGCCTCGGGGGTGGTGGTGCGCGCCGGTGGTTCGGCCTCGTCGTCGAAGACGCCGGCCACGGCGAGGACACCGACGACGGCGCCGACCGACACCGCGCCGGCGATGAAGAACAGAAGCCGGCTCATGCCCGCATTTTGAGCGCCTTGCGGTCAGGGTGGGATAAAGGCGTTCTTCGGCGGCTCTTATGTTCGCCGCGTCATGATCGATTCATGACGCGTGTGCTGGTGGTAGACGACGAGCCGGCGGTCCGCGTCGCGCTCGAGCGCGCACTGCGGCTGGAGGCCTATGAGGTCGAGCTGGCGGCCGACGGCCGCGAGGCGCTCGAGCGGCTGGCGGCCACCGCACCGGACGCCGTCGTGCTCGACGTGGCGATGCCGCACGTGGACGGCCTCGAGGTCTGCCGCCGCCTGCGCGACGCCGGCGACCGCACGCCGGTGCTGATGCTGACCGCGCGTGACGCGGTCGACGATCGGGTGGCGGGCCTGGACGCGGGCGCCGACGACTATCTGGTCAAGCCGTTCGCGCTCAAGGAGCTCAAGGCGCGCCTGCGCGCCCTGCTGCGGCGATCCGGGCCGGCGGGTCAGGCGCCGCTGCGATTCGGCGATCTCGCGCTCGACCCGGTGGCCTACGAGGTGTGGCGGGGCGAGCGCCGGATCGACCTCTCACGCACCGAGTTCCACCTGCTGGCGATGTTCATGGAGCACCCGCGGCAGGTGCTGACGCGCGGGCAGATCTTCGAGCGCGTGTGGGGCTACGACTTCGGCGCCGGCTCGAACGCGCTCGGCGTCTACGTCGGCTATCTGCGGCGCAAGACCGAGGCCGGCGGCGAGCCGCGGCTGCTGCACACGGTGCGCGGCGTCGGCTACGTCCTGCGCGACTCGTGATGGTCGCCCCCGACGACACGGTGGGCTGATGCCGCTGCGGCGTCGCATGGCCCTCGCCACCGCGCTCGCGGTCGGCGCCGCGGTGCTGCTGGCGGCGGTCGTGGCCTACGCGGTCGTGCGAGGGGAACTGCGCCGCCAGATCGACGAGCAGCTGAGCGGCCAGGCGCAGCTCGTGCGGCGGGCCGAGTTCCGGTTGCGGCCCGGGTTCGGGCGCGGGCCGCGCGGCTTCGAGGCCCCGCCGCCGGACTTCCCGGAGCTGAAGGCGCGCAGCGGCGGGTCGGCTGACTACGTCCAGTTCATCCCGGCGAGCATCGATCGCGCCGCCTTCGACGACACCGAGCTCGACGGAGATCCGGTACGCGTGCTGACCGTCCCGCTCGAGCGCGGCGGCGCGATCCAGCTCGCCCGCTCGCTGGAGTCGACGAACGACGTGCTCGCCCGCCTGCGCTGGGTGCTGCTGGCGCTGGTGCTGGGCGGCATCGCGCTGGCGGCGGCGCTCGGACGCCTGGCCGCGCGCCACCTCGTCGCACCGGTGGTGCGCGTCACCGAGGCCGCCCGTCACATCGAGGAGACCGAGGACCTCGGGCGGCGGATCGAGGTCACGAGCCAGGACGAGGTCGGCGAGCTGGCGGCGCGCTTCAACGCCATGCTCGACACGCTCGAGGGCTCGATCGCCGCCCAGCGCCAGCTCGTGGCCGACGCCTCGCACGAGCTGCGCACGCCGGTCACGTCCCTGCGGACGAACATCGAGGTGCTCGCGGAGAACCGGCTCGACGGCGCCGAGCGCGCCCGGCTGGTGGCGGACGTACAGGCCCAGGCCGAGGAGCTGAGCGCATTGGTGGCGGACCTGATCGAGCTGGCGCGCGGCGACCAGCCGAGCCCGGTGCGGGAGGACGTGCGGCTCGACGCGCTGGTCGCCGAGGCGGTCGAGCGCGCGCGCCGGCACGCGCCGGGTGTGCGGTTCGAGACCGAGCTCGAGCCTGCGGTGGTGGACGGCGTCCCCGACCGCCTCGCGCGCGCGGTCAACAACCTGCTCGACAACGCGGCCCGCCACGGGCGACACGTCTCGGTGAGCGCGGGCCCGTCGGGGGTCCGCGTGAGCGACGACGGCGGCGGTATCAGCCCGGACGACCTGCCGCACATCTTCGACCGCTTCTACCGCGGCGCCGACGACCGCGGGCGGCCGGGCACCGGGCTGGGGCTCGCGATCGTGCGCCAGGTGGCGGAGCAGCACGGGGGCTCGGTCGCGCCGCGAACGCGGACGGCGGGGCTTCGTTTGAGCTGAGGTTGCCCGCGACGAACGTCAACCCCGGCATTTAGGGGAGCGGGATCGGCCGCGTGATCACTTTGTGCCCGTGGAGGGAACAAACCCATCAACGGCAGGCCGCGCGGCTGACTTCCCAGCTCCCCTACCCAGCCGCAGTTCGCCCGAGCCCGAGGGCGGCCGACAGATCAGCGGGCGACGCGACGATCGGGTCCGCGCCCGCGCCCCGCAGCTCGGCCTCGTCGCCGATCCCCCACAGCACGCCGACACACGGGATCCCATTGGCGCGGGCGGCCTCGACGTCGTGGCTGCGATCGCCGACGAGCGGGGTGTCGGCGCCCGGCGGGACACCCAGCGCCTCCAACGCGCGCCGCACCGTCACCGTCTTGACCTCCTCCGGCGCGTTCAGCTCCGGCCCGCATACCGCCGTCAGCGACGGCGCCAGCCCGAGCCGCTCGCACAGCGGCTCGGCGAACGCCCGTGGCTTGGTGGTCGCCACCGCCACCGGCACCCGCGCGGCGACGGAGGCCAAGGCCTCGGCGGCGCCCGGCACCACGGTCGTCTCCTCGAGGCTCGACCAGACGTAGCGCTCGCGATACGCCGCGAGGCAGGCATCGACGCGGTCCGCCCCGGCCAGCTCGGCGAACGCGTCGATCAGCGGCGGGCCGATGAAGCGCTCGAGCTCCGCAGCCTCCGGCGCCGCGAGCCCCTCCGAGCGAAGGCCGTGCTGGATGCAGCGGACGATCGCCGTGCGCGAGTCGAGCAGCACGCCGTCGAGGTCGAACAGGACCGCCCGCGGCGTCACGTCCGCCGGAGCCGCACGCGCAGCCGCCACCACCAGCGCCGCCAGGCGGCGCCGCTGTCGAACCGCGCCGGCGGCGGCACGGTGGCGCGCACCTGGGCGACCCACTCGTCGAGCGGCAGCTCGCCGGCGATCAGGCGGTTCAGCGCGTTGGTGACCGGCGCCTCGATGTCGGCCGCCGCGAGCGCCCCCGCCAGCAGCGGCACCATGTCGAGCGCCTCGACGGCCTGGCCGATGCGCTCGGGGATCTCGGCCGCCGGCACGCCCTCGCCGAGCAGCTCGCCGGCCCGCCGGTTGCGGCTCTGCGGCGCCAGCGCGGTTGCCACGAGGTCACCGGTGCCGGCAAGCCCGATCAGCGACTCCGGGCGCGCGCCCTGCCGCTCGGCGAAGCGCCAGACCTCGAGGAAGATGTGCCCGGCCGCCGCTCCGGCGGCGTTCAGGCCCTGCGCCTCGGTGGCGCCCGCGGCCAGCGCCGCCGCGTTCTTGGCCACGCCCGCCAGCTCGACCCCGACGGGGTCGCCGGACTGCTCGCAGACCACGCCGGCGCGCATGAACACGTCGGCGATCGTCAGCGCCAGCGTCGTGTCGACGCTCGCCGCGACCAGCCCGGCGCCCTCCGTGACCATCTCGCGCGCGTGCGCGGGCCCGCCCACGCAGGCGACGCGGCCGGCGCCGAGCGCGTTCGAGAGCAGCGTCGTCGGCGCGAGCCCTTCGGGCGGCACCAACCCCTTGGCGAGCGAGATGACCGGCGTGCGGCGGCCCAGGCCCACGCGCTCGAGCCCGGCGATCACCTCGTCGAGCCCGCGCGAGGGCACGCCGAGGAACACGTAGTCGGCGCGGCCGAGCCCGGCGCTGATCGACTCGATCCGCAACTCGCGTGGCAGGTGGACCTCCGGCAGGTACTCGCGGTTCTCGCGGTCCTCCTCGAGCCGCTCACATTGCTCCGCTGTACGGGCCTGCAGCGTGGTGCGGAAACCGCCGCGCGCCAGCAGGACGGCCACGGCGGTCCCGAACGACCCGGCGCCGATCACCACCGCCCGGCGCGACCCGGGCGAGGGCAGCGAGAGGTGGGGGCGCGGGGGCATCGGGTTATCATGCCGACAACGGCGCCTCGGGAGGGCGCTGCCGCGAACGGCTTGTTATCGGGCTCGCCGTCGGCTGACGGCCGACGAGGCACTCAGGCCAGGCCCTCGGCAAGCTCGTTGCCGAGGGCCTCGCCGGCCGCCTCGATCTGATCGCGGTCGGTCGCCTCGATCACGCGCATGAGGTCGATCATGCGCTTGCCGAACGGGTCGAGCGCGTCACGGCCGACGATCGCGTGCAGCGGCACGCCGGCCTGACGGGCGCGGGTGCCGATCTCGCCGACGAGCTTGCCCTGCAGCGTCTGCTCGTCGAGCTTGCCCTCGCCGGTGACCACGGCGCGCGCGGCGCGCATGCGCTCGTCGAAGCCGAGCGCGTCGAGCACCCACGGGGCGCCCGGCTCGAGCGTGGCGCGGTGTACGGCCCACAGGCCGCCGGACAGGCCGCCGGCGCAGCCCGTCATCGGCACGCCGCGCGGGTCGCGGGGCCAGCGCCGGGCGAGCTCCGTCAGGCGCTCCTCGAGCCGGCCGACCAGCGCCGGGTCGGCGCCCTTCTGCGGCCCGAAGACGTGCGGCGCGTCCTCGAACGGCGTGCGCACATCGCACAGCACGACCAGGCGGGCGCCGCCGAGGCCGCCCGCGTCCTCGATCGCCTCCAGCGCGCCGGCGCCGCCGTCGGTTGTCGCCGAGCCGCCGACGGCGACGAGGATCACCTGCGCGCCGGCGGCCGCCGCGGTCGCGATCAGCTCGCCGGTGCCGTAGGTCGAGGCGGCCCAGGCGTCGCGCTCGTGCTCGGCCAGAAGGCCGAGCCCGCTGGCCGTGGCGGTCTCCACGATCGCCGTGCCGCCGTCCTCGATGAGCGCGAAGCAGCCGCGCAGCTCGCGACCGAGCGGGTCGTGCGCGTCCGCCGCCACCACCTCGCCGCCGAGCCCCGGCAGCAGCGCGTCCATCGTGCCCTCGCCGCCGTCGGCCACCGGGCACAGGTCGGGCGGCATCAGGCCGGCGCGCTCGAGGCCGCGGCCGATCGCGCCCGCCACCTCGGAGGCGCGGAAGGTGCCCTTGAACGAGTCGGGCGCGACGAGCACCGGGCGCTCGGGCACGGTCATCGACACATCCTGTCGCCTGCGGACATGTCACCATCGAGCGCCATGGTCCAGCACCACCCAGCCGATCAACCTGCGGGTGTCCGACGACGAGACGCTGCAGGCGCTCCAGGCCGCCGTCGGCGTCCTCGCCGCCAAGTGGAGCGTCATCGTGCTCGCCCGGCTCGCCGAGGGCACGCACCGCTTCAACGAGCTGCTGCGACAGATCGACGGCGTCTCGCGCCGCATGCTCAGCGCCACCCTGCGCCAGCTCGAGCGCGACGGGCTGGTCGAGCGGCACGTGTACGCGCGCGTGCCCGCACGCGTCGAGTACGAGCTGTCGCCGGTCGGCGAGCACCTGCTGGTGGCGCTCGTCCCGCTCGCGGGCTGGGGGCTCGAGCACCACGTCGACGTCACGAACGCCCGCGAGCACTTCGACCGCCTGCAGCGCTGGCGCTCCGAGGGCGAGGAGATCAAGGCGCGCTCGCAGGCCGACGCCCGCCGCATCGTCTAGCCGCCGCGTTCCGCGGCGACTCAATTGAGCTGATCGGTCCGGCACTCGGCCGGCGGCTTGTCCTCGCGCCAGCGCGAGATCTTCGCGCCGTGTCGGATGCGGTCGTTGCTGGTGTGGTCGAAGTTGATCTCGACGACCAGCTCGGGGCGCAGCTCGATCCACTCGAGCTCGCGGTCGCTGGCCCAGCGGCTGGGGTCGCCCATCCCGCGCTCGCCGGTCTCGTAGGGCTTCAGCCTGGCCGGCAGCTCCCGCTTCTCCTTGGCCGAGAAGCCGGAGGTGTGGCCGACGGTGCGGAGCTTCCCGGCCTCGTCGTAGAGGCCGAGGATCAGCGAGCCGACGGTGCCCTCCTCCTTGCCGGGCCGCCAGCCCATGACGACGGCGTCGATCGTCCGCACGCGCTTGATCTTCAGCATGCCGGTGCGCTCGCCCGGGCGGTACGGGGCCGCCAGCTCCTTGGCCACCACGCCCTCGGCGCCCTCGAGCCACTCCTGCGCGCCGTCGGGGTCGAAGGCGACCGGGGTGAGGTCGACCGGTTCGTCGACGAGCTTCTCCAGCCGCGAGCGCCGCTCGTGCTGGGGCAGCTCGAGCAGCACCTCGTCGCCGGACGCCAGCAGGTCGAACGCGATGAAGCGCGTCGGCGTCTGCTCGGCCAGCATGTTGATCCGCGACTCTGCCGGGTGGATGCGCTGGCCGAGCGCGTCGAAGTCCTGCCGGCCCTGGTCGTCGAACAGCACGATCTCGCCGTCGAGCACATAGCGGCCGGCCGGGAAGGCGAGCTCGGGGAAGTAGCGCGTCAGCGGGCGCCCGTTGCGCGACTGGAGGTAGATCTCCTCGCCGTCGACGAAGGCGATCGCGCGGAAGCCGTCCCACTTGGGCTCGAAGCTCCAGCCGTCGCCGGTCGGCAGCGCCTTGGCCGAGCGCGCGAGTTGGGGCAGGAGCGGCGGGGCGAGCGGCAGCGTCATGCCCCCAGCAAAGCAAAGAGCCCCTGCGGACGCGGTCCACAGGGGCTCGGGGGAGGAGCGCCCCGTCGCGGACGACGAGGCTTGGGAGAGGGAGAGCCCCGTCGCGGACGACGAGGCTTGGGAGAGGGAGAGCCCCGTCGCGGACGACGAGGCTCGGGAGAGGGAGAGCCCCGTCGCGGACGACGAGGCTCGGGGGGTGTTGGAGGCGCGCTCTAGGAGAGCGGGCGGCGCTCGTTGAAGCCGGGCCGGTCCTCGGGACCGAACTTGAGACCGAGGACGGCCGCGATCGGGAGCGCGATAGCGGCGAAGGTGATCATGCTCTGATTATCGGAGCATGTGACCCATTGCTGTATACTTGATTGACTAGAGCGTCAGAAGGTTTAGCCTATGACTCTCCAGCAGCTCACCTACTTCCTGGCCGCGGCCGAGCACGGCTCGTTCTCGGCCGCCGCGGAGTCCCTGTTCATGGCCCAGCCGAGCCTCTCCGAGCAGATCCGGCGGCTCGAGGCCGAACTCGGCGTGCCGCTCTTCGCGCGCGTCGGCCGCGGCCTCGAGCTGACCGAGGCCGGGCGCCTGCTGCACCCGCACGCCGAGCGCACGCTGGCCGCCGCCCGCGAGGCGGCCGAGTCGGTCCAGGAGGTGCGCGACCTCACCGGCGGCACGGTCGCGTTCGGCACCTTCGGCAGCGCGCACCACTACCTGCTCGGCGGCCTGGTGGAGGACTTCCGCACCCGCCACCCGAACGTCCGCGTCCGCGCGATCGGACAGAACTCGGCCGAGGTCGCCGACGAGGTGCGCGAGGGGCGGCTCGAGGCCGGCCTCGTGATGCTGCCGATCGACGACCGAGGGCTCGACGTGCGCCCGGCCCTCCGCGAGGAGCAGCTCTACATCAGCGCAGAGCCGGCGCGGCTGACCGAGCCGATGACGATCGAGCGGCTGTCGGAGGCGCCGCTGATCCTCTACGACGCGCGCTGGGGCGCCGACGACCCGACGCGCCGCCAGCTGCGCGAGCGCGCCCAGCGCGCCGGCGTCAAGCTCGAGCCGCAGATCGAGGTCGAGTACGTGACGGCCGCGCTCGATCTCTGCGCGCGCGGCCTCGGCGACACCATCAGCACGGGCACGATGCTGCGCACGCGGAGATATGGCCGCAAGCTCGGCGGCGTCCCGTTCGATCCGCCGCTCTACGACACGTTCGCGTTCCTCACCCGCCGGAACGCCCAGCTCTCGCCGGCCGCGCGCGAGTTCATGGCGCTGGCCGAGAAGCGTGTCGCGGCTTTGGGCCGGCGGCTGTAGCGCGGGAGAAGGTCGCGGCGCGCGATGCGGTGGCTGTCGCGCGGGCGAACGTCAACTGCGGCTGGGTAAGGGGGCGGTTGAGCGGGCGGTGCGGTTGGATTTCGGCGCGCTGGGGTTGTCTACTCGCGCATACCGCGAGTTAGCAACCCCAAGCGCGCTGTGGGGTTGCCAATGCACGCATAGCGTGCACAGATCGCCCCACGGCAGATCGCAGCGGCCGACCTCACCGCCCCCTTACCCAGCCGCAGTTGACGTTCGCTAATCCCGCCGCGGCGCAGCGGTCCCGCCGCGCAGCCGCCGCACCACAGCGTCGGCGAACCGCGGGGCGATCCCGTTCAGCCCCAGCAGCCGCACGAACGGCGGGTAGGAGACCGCGCGGCGGTCGCGCTCCACCGCGCGCAGCACGGCCTGAGCGAGGCGGCCCGCGTCGGCGGCCCGGTCGCCGCCGCGGTACCAATCGGGCATCGAGTCCTTCTCGTGGTCGTGCAGGTGGGTGGCGATCTCGCCCGGGAACACGGTCGTGACCGACACGCCCGAGCCGCTGAGCTCGTGCCGCAGCGCCTCGGCGAACGCCCGCTGCGCGGCCTTCGTGGCGCCGTAGCCCGCCGCCCACGGGAACGCGCGCAGGCCCGCGCCCGAGGACACGATCACGATGTGACCGCCGGCCCGGTCCACCAGGTGGCCGAGCGCCGCCTTGACCGTGTAGACGGTGCCGAGCCAGTTGACGCGCGTCATCGCCTCGACGCGCTCGACGTCCTGGGCAAGAAACGGCCCGTAGTGGGCGATCCCCGCGTTGGCGACGACGAGGTCGAGCCCGCCCGCGTGCTCGATGAACCGCTCCACCGCCGCCTCGACCTGCGCCCGGTCGCCGACGTCGCCCGCCAGCGCGACAGGCGCGCGGCCCGAGCTCGCGCGCGAGGGCCTGATCGGCCGAGCGCGCCAGCAGCCCGACCGCCGCGCCCCGGGCCGTCAGCGCCCGCGCGAGCTCCAACCCGATGCCGCGCGAGGCGCCCGTGACGAGCGCCCGGGTCGTGGCATCGATGCGCATGGGGGCGGAGGATATGCTCAGGAACATGTCGCACGACCAAGCCACCGTCGCCGAGGAGGAGTACCTCCAGACCATCTTCTGGCTCCAGGAGGCCGGGCTGCCGATGACGGGGGCCAACGTCGCCCGCGCCATGCAGCTCTCGGCGCCGACCGTGCACGAGATGATCGGCCGCCTCGAGCGCGACGGCTACATCACGCGCGCCCCGGACAAGGCGCTGATGTTCACCGACCACGGGCGCGAGCACGCCGAGGGCGTGGTCCGCCGGCACCGGCTGATCGAGCGCTTCCTGACCGACGTGCTGGGGATCCCGTGGGACGACGTGCACGAGGAGGCCGAGCGGCTCGAGCACGCGATGTCGCCGGTGCTCGAGGAGCGCATGATGGCCGCGATCGGCGACGCGAAGACCTGCCCGCACGGGCATCCCCTGTCCCCCGGCGACCGCATCGAGGGCGTGCCGCTGGCCGACGTCGAGGCCGGCGCCAAGGTGACCGTGCTGCGGTTCGAGAACGAGGCCGAGGACCTGCTGCACCTGTTCATGAACGAGGGCCTGGCCCCCGGCAAGAAGGGCCAGGTCGCCGAGGTCGACGCCGACCATGTCGTGGTGGCGTTCGACGACGGCAACGCGACGCTGACCCGCTCGGTCTCCGAGACCGTCTCCGTGCTCGCCGACCCCTCGCCGCCGCCGCGCACCGCGCTGCCCGAGCAGCTCGTGCTGGCGAAAGAGCGCTACGGCCGCTAGGTGACTCGACCGCGGGTCGCGTCGACCAGCCGCTGCTCGCCGCGCTCGACCAGCCCGCGCAGGCGGTCGAGCGCGTCCCACACGTCGACGAACCGCGTGTAGAGCGGCGCGACGCCGAGCCGGATCGAGTCCGGCCCGCGGTAGTCGGGGATCACGCCGGCGCGCTCGATCAGCGCGCGGCAGATCGGCCACGCCTCCGGGTGCCGCAGCGAGACGTGCGAGCCTCGCCGCTCGGACTCCCGCGGCGAGCCGAGCTCGAACCCGAGCGGCGCCAGCCACGCGTCGTGCAGCGCGACGATCAGATCGCACTGCGCGATCGACTTCTCGCGCAGCGGCCCGATGCCCGCCTCTGCCGTCACCCGCACGCCCTCCTCGACGGCCGCCAGCTCGGCGATCGGCGGCGTGCCGGCCAGGAAGCGCCCGATCCCGTCGACGGGGTCGTAGTCGCGGTCCATGTCGAACTGGTCGCGCTGGCCGAACCAGCCCTGGATCGGCGAGCGCAGGCGCGGCTGGACCTCCTCCGCCACATAGAGGAAGGCCGGCGAGCCCGGGCCGCCGTTGAGGTACTTGTAGGTGCAGCCGACGGCCAGCTCGACACCCGCCTCGCGCAGCTCGACCGGCACGGCGCCGGCCGAGTGGCAGAGGTCCCACACCACGTGCGCGTCATAGCGGCGGGCGACCTCGGTCAGCGCCCGCATGTCGGCCAGCGCGCCCGAGCGGTAGTTGACGTGCGAGAGCGCCACGAGCGCGACCGTGCCGTCGCGCAGCTCGGCCTCGAGCTGCTCGGGCTCGGGCCCGAGCAGCGGGTCGCCCTCGAACATGCGCAACTCGAGCCCGCGCTGCTCGGCCAGCCCTTCGAGCACGTAGCGGTCCGTGGGGAAGTTGTCGCGGTCGGTCACCACCACGCCCTGGGCCGACAGCCGGTAGGCGTCCAGGGTCGCCGAGCAGAGCTTGAACAGGTTCACGGTCGTCGAGTCGGAGACCACCACCTCGCCCGGCCGCGCGCCGAGCACGCCCTCGGCGAGCGCGTCGCCGACACGCGCCGGGGCGTCGATCCACTCCTCCCAGCCGGACACCAGGCGGTCGCCCCACTCGTCCGCGACCTCGGCCAGCCGCTCGCGCGTGGCGCGCGGCAGCCGCCCGAGCGAGTTGCCGTCGAGGTAGATCCGCTCCGGCTGGGTGATCACGAAGCGGTCGCGGAAGCCGGCCAGCGGGTCGGCGGCGTCGAGCTCGGCGGCGTGCTCGCGGGTCAGAGCCATTCCGTCACCGCCGCCCAGCAGCGCGACCCCGGCTCGAGGTGCTCGTAATGGCTCTCGTCCTCGATCACCACGAGCTCGCAGTGGTCGCCCGCCGCGGCGGCGAACTCGCGTGAGATATGGACCGGGACGTCGTCGTCGCGCTCGCCGTGCACGAGCAGCAGCGGTACGTCGATCGGCAGCCGCCGCCGCGGCGACGCCCGCGCGTAGCGATGGGGGACCTCGTCGGGCGTGCCGCCGAGCAGCTGATTGACGACGTTGTCCGAGGTGCCGAGGCGGGAGAGCTCGTCGAGATCGAGCGCGCCCGCCTGTGACACCGCAGCGCCCACGAGGCCCTCCGCCGCGGCCCAGACCGCGAGCTGGCCGCCGGCCGAGTGGCCGATGGCGACGACGCGCGACGCGTCGAGCGGCAGCGCCTCGATCGCGGCGGCGACGTCGTCGAACGTGTGCGGCCAGCCGCCGCCTCCACCGAGCCGCCGGTACTCGATGTTCCACACCGCCCAGCCGCGCGCCACGAGGTCGCGGGCGATGCCGCCCTCGAGCTCGCGGCCGTAGCGCTGTCGCCAGAAGCCGCCGTGGATGAGCACGGCCACGGAGGGCGAGTCACCGTGCAGCTCACAGACCTGGGACGGATGGTCCCCGTAGCTATGCAGTGACGCCAAGCGACCGCGCGGCCTCCGCGAGGCGCGACACACCCTCGTCGATCTGCGCGGGGGTCACGCCGGAGTAGGCGAGCCGGAGCGTGTTCTCGCCGCCCTCGAGCAGGAAGTCGGTGCCCTTGACGAAGATCACGCCGCGCTCGGACGCGGCCTTCTCCAGCTCCGCGACGGACACCTCCGCGGGCAGGACGACCCACATGAAGTAGCCGCCCTCGGGCGGGCTGAACTCGGCCTCGGGCAGCTCGCGCCGGAGCGCGGCGACGAGCGTGTCGCGGCGCTCGCGCAGCGCGTTCTTGACCGTCTCGATCGCGCTTTCGATCCGGCCCGAGCGGCAGAACTGGTTCACGATCGACTGCGCGACCATGTTCGGCGAGATGTAGGTGTTCGTGGCGATCCCCTGGATCTGCTTGATCACCGCCTGCGGGCCCACCAGGTAGCCGACGCGGATGCCCGGGCAGACGGTCTTCGAGAACGACGACGCGTAGACGACCTGCCCGGCCTCGTCCTGGGAGAGCATCGTCGGCATGCCCTCGCCCTCGAAGCGGATCGAGATGTAGGGATCGTCCTCGAACAGCGTGAAGTCGAACTCGCCCGCGAGCGCGAGCAGCTTCGCCCGCTTCGGCGCGCTCAGCGTGTAGCCGGCGGGGTTCTGGAAGTTGGGGATCACGTGCGCGAGCGCCGGCCGGACGTTCTCGTCGCGCAGCAGCCGCTCGAGCTCGTCGACGTCGATGCCGTCGGTCTCCAGCTCGACCATGCGGACGTCGGCGCCGCGGTTGCGCAGGTTCAGCAGCGTGCGGTCGTAGGTCGGGGACTCCACGACCACCGTGTCGCCCGCGTTGACCAGCAGCTGGAACAGGAACGCGTCGGCCTGCATCGAGCCGTTGGTGACCAGCACCTGGTCGACCCCGACCTGGTGCACGTCGGCGATGTACTCGCGCAGCGGCACGTAGCCGACCGAGGTCCCGTAGGCCGTCGTCCCGCCCGGGTCCTTCTCGAAGGCGAGCCGCGCCGCCTCGCGCAGGCCCTCCACGTCGACGATGTCCAGCGACGGCGCCCCGCGGGCGAAGGAGATCGTGTCGGCCATGGCCCGCAGGATACGCGGGTGAGGCTCAGCCCGACACGCACATCGCGGACGCGACGCTGTGGATCGCCGCGACGCCGGCCAGCACCTCCAGCGCTTCGGCGTCCGGCACCGCGCGCCCCGCGGCGCTGCGCAGCTCCCTCAGCGAGTCGCGGCCGGCCTCGGCGAGGAAGTCCGGCGCGGCGGCGAGGACGTCCTCGAGCGAGGGCGGCGGCTCCTTGCCCGCCTCGGCGACGTCGCCCCCGTCGAGGTAGCGCCCGTAGGCCACACAGAACTCGTTCGCCTCGTCGACGGGCACGTCGAAGCCGCCCACCAGCCCGCACTCCTCCTCGGCGTAGTCGCCGAGGCTGACGCCGGACTCGTCCGGCTCCATCGCGGCGCGGATCTCGGCGCGGGCGGCGGTCGGGCCGGTGGCGCCCCCGGCGATCGCATTGACGTCGTCGACGATCTCCTCCGGCGCGACGTCGGCGAGTGCGTTGAGCGCGCGCTCGAGTGCGGCCGGTCGGCCGATGCCCGCCGCGGCGACGTTGAGCGCCGCGATCTCGCTGCACGCCGGCGCGGCTTCGGGGGGCTCGGGCTCGGGCGGCTCGGAGGCGAGGATGCCGGCGGGATCCGCGATCCGCCGGATGCGCTCCGTCGGCGCCGACTCGCTCACATAGAGGTCGCCGTCAGGGCCGACGGCGAGCGCGGCGACCACGCCGAGGCGCGCACGGGCGGCGCTGCCGTCGCCGTCGCCGGAGCCCTTCGGCCCGGTACCGGCCACGACGCCCATCCGGCCCTCCGGCGTGACGCCGACGACCATCGCCACGTTCTTCAGCGCCAGGTAGACGGTGCCGCCACGGTCGACCGCCAGCGCCTTCACGGCGGTGCAGCGGCTCGCGTCGAGCGCGAGCGGGTCGTCGAGCCCGTCCTCCACGCAGTTGCGCGCGGCCTCGGTCCCGACGATCGTCCGGACGGCGCCGTCGGGATCGACACGGTGCACACGGCCGTTGCCCGTGTCGGCCACGTAGAGCGCTCCGCGCCCGTCGGTCGCGATGTCCTCCGCCCCGTTGAAGCGCGGCGCCAGTTGGTCCAGCCGGCCGTCGCGCCAGCGCGCGACGGCCTCGCCCTGCAGGACGTAGACGTTGCCGTCGGTCGCCACCGGCCCCGCCACGAAGTCCGCCGCCGGCTGCGGGCTCTGGCCGTCGGGGATCGCCGGCTCGTCGCGGCGGCGCCGCGGTGGGCGGGCGACGAGCGTCCGGCGCTCGCCCTCCGGCGTGATCGAGATCAGGCGGTCGATGCCGCCGAGGGCCGCGTAGGCGATCTCGCCCGAGAACGCGATGAACCCGATGTCGTCGGGCGAGGTCCACATCCTGAGCGCGGCGTACTCGCGGTCCGGCGCCGGCACGGCGAACAGCTCGCCGCCGGCGACGCGGTACAGCGTGTCGCCCTGGAAGGCCATCGTGCTGCCCGGCTCGGCGGCGAAGTCGGCGATCGCCCCGTCGTCGGGACGGTCGTCGCTCCGCGGCCACGCCGCGGCGCCGCCGGTCGCGAGCGCGAACACGGCGAGCCCGGCGGCGAGCTGCAGCGCAGGCGGCCGGAGCGCGACGATCACGGCGGCGAGCAGGGCGGCGGCGCCGACCAGCGCGAGGATGACGCCGGCGCCGGGCGCGACGGACACGAAGGCCGACGTGGCGTCCACCGCCGCGCCGATCTCGCGCATGGCCAGGACGACGAGGCCGAGCGCGGCGACGGCCAGGGCCACGAAGAGCCAGCGCCGGTGGAGCCACACGGCCACGATCGCGAGCACCGTCGCGACCGCGAGCACGATCCAGAACGCCGGCGACGCGTCGAACCCGCCGACCGAGCCGTCGGCGCCGATCGCGGCCGGCGACTTCGCTTCGGCGCGCCACTGCTCCCACGGCAGCAGCAGGCCCAGCCATGCCAGGACCAGGCCGATGCCGATCAGCGCCCCAGAAGCGATCCGTGCCCTCAACTCGGCGCACACCCTACGTCGTCTCGACGACCGCCCCCTCACTGACGCGCACGAGGCGGTCCGTTCCGATCGCCTCGAGGAAGGCGCGGTCGTGGGAGACGGCGACGATCGCGCCCGGGTAGTCGCGCAGCGCCGCCTCGAGCACCTCGAGCGAGGCGAAGTCGAGATGGTTCTGGGCTCCGCCACGCCACAGGGCGCACAGTGAGGCTGGCCGTACTCTGACCCCCGCCACCCGTGGTTAGCTTGCGGACGGTGCACGAGCAGCATCCCGAGCTGCGGGTCTCCGACGCCGACCGCGAGGCGACCGTCGTGCGTCTGCGCGAGGCGGGCGGCGAGGGCCGGCTGACGCTCGAGGAGCTGGCCGAGCGGGTCGAGGCGGCCGACGCCGCGCGCACGCGCGGCGAGCTCGACGCGCTGACCGCCGACCTGCCCGACAGCTCCGGGCGCGCGACCGCGCCGCTCGACGTCCCGGGCAAGGAGCGGCGCTGGATCGTGGCGATCATGGGCGGCGAGACGCGCAAGGGCCGCTGGCGGCCGTCGCGGCGCACGAACGCGGTGGCGGTCATGGGCGGGATCGACATCGACCTGCGCGAGGCGGAGCTGGCCGACGGCGCGGAGATCCTCGCCGTCCCGGTCATGGGCGCGGTCAGCATCGTCGTGCCGGAGGGCGTCTCGGTGGAGATGAGCGGCTTCGCGCTGATGGGCGGCAACAGCGGGCCCGACGACCGCGTCCTGCCGCTCCCCAACTCGCCGGTCGTCCGCGTGCGTGCCTTCTCGTTCATGGGCGGCGTGGTGGTCGAGCGCAAGACGGCGGGCCGGCGCCGCTAACGAGACCACTCGGCGGCGAGCCGCACGATCGTCGCCGCGGCCGAGGCCATGTCCTGCACCGACGCCCACTCGCGCTTCGAGTGGTACTCGTGGCCGCCCGTGAAGAGGTTGGGCGTGGGAAGCCCGCGGGCGCTGAGGATCGAGCCGTCGGTGCCGCCGCGGATCGGCACGCGGACGACCTCGAGGCCCTCGGCGCGAATCGCCTCGGCGGCCCGCTCGACGACCTCGGGGACGGCCTCCAGGTGACGCCGCATGTTCGAGTACTGGTGCTTGATCTCGACCTCGACGTCCGCCGCGACCTCCTGCGCCGTGCGGCGCACAAGCGCGACGTGCTGCTCGAGCAGCTCCTCGTCGAAGTCCCGCGCGATCAGCTTGATCACCGCTCGCGCCGTCGTCGCGTCGACCTCGTGGGCGTGCACGAACCCTTCGCGATCGCGCGTCGCCTCCGGCGTGAGCTCAGGCGGCAGCCCGGCCAGGAAGCGGCCCGCCAGGCGCGTGGCGTTGACGAGCTTGCCCGTCGCCCAGCCGGGATGCACGTCGACGCCCCTGAACGTCACCGTGATCCCGATCGCGGAGAAGCTCTCGTCCTGCAGCTCGCCGGGCTGCGAGCCGTCGAGCGTGTACGCGCAGGTGGCGCCGAACTGCTCGAGGTCGAACCGTGTGGCCCCGAGGCCGATCTCCTCGTCGGGCGTGAAGCCGACCCGCAGCGTCGGCCGCGGCAGCTCGGGATGGGCGGCGAGGTGCGCGACGGCGGCCATGATCTCCGCCACGCCGGCCTTGTCGTCGGCGCCCAGCAGCGTGTCACCGCTCGAGGTCACGATGTCGTGGCCGGCCTTGCCCGCCAGCACCGGCATCGCCGCCGGGTCGAGCACCGTCCCGCCGCGCGGCAGCTCGATCGCGCCGCCGTCGTAGCCGCGGTGGACGATCGGCTCGACGCCCGCGCCGGGCACCTCGGGCGTCGTGTCGACATGCGCCAGCAGGCCGACGACGGGGCCGTCGCCGGGCAGCGTGGCGAAGACGAAGCCGCCGTCGTCCATCGCCGCGTCCTCGAGGCCGATCTGCTGCAGGTCCTCGACCAGCAGGCGGCCGAGCTCGAGCTGCCCGGGGGTGCTCGGCTCGGCGCCGGTGACGGTCGAGGACTGGGTGTCGATGCGGACGTAGCGCTGGAAGCGCTCGAGCACGTCCGGCGCGAGCGCCTCGGCGAGCGAGGAGGTCCAGCTCACCGGGCCAGCGAGCCGGCGATCTCCGCGGCGATCTCCGCGACCTCGGTCGGCGTCCTTCCGACGCGCACGCCGCGTGCCTCGAGCGCCTCCTGCTTGGCGACCGCCGTGCCCGCGGTGCCGGAGACGATCGCGCCCGCGTGGCCCATCGTCTTGCCCGGCGGGGCCGTGAAGCCGGCGATGTAGGCGACGACCGGCTTGGAGACGTTGTCGGCGATGAACTCCGCCGCCTCCTCCTCGGCCGAGCCGCCGATCTCGCCCGCCATGACGATCAGCTCGGTCTCGTCGTCGGCCTCGTACAGAGCGATGATGTCGATGAAGCTCGAGCCCGGCACCGGGTCGCCGCCGATGCCGACGATGCTCGAGTTGCCGAACCCGCGCTGGGCCAGCTCGTTGCCGATCTGGTAGGTCAGCGTGCCCGAGCGGCTGACGACGCCGACGTTGCCCTCGCTGAAGAAGGCCGCCGGGATGATCCCGACGTTGGCCTTGCCGGGCGAGAGGATGCCGGGGCAGTTGGGGCCGACGAGGCGGACGTTCTCGTTGCGGGCGAGGTGGTTGTAGACACGCAGCTCGTCGTGCGCCGGGATGCCCTCGGTGATCGCCACGATCAGCGAGATGCCCGCGTCCTCGGCCTCGAGGATCGAATCGGCGGCGAACCGCGGCGGCACGAAGATCATCGCCGTGTTGGCGCCGGTCTCGGCGACGGCGTCGTGGAACGTGTTGAACACCGGGATGCCCTCGACGTCCTGGCCGCCCTTGCCGGGCGTGACGCCGGACACGACGTTGGTCCCGTAGGTGCTTGTTGTTGAGCGTATGGAACGTGCCCTCGCGGCCGGTGATGCCGCTGACGCACAACCGCGTCTCGTTGCCGACGAGGATGCTCATCCGGCCAGCTCCACCACTCGGCGCGCGGCGTCGAGCATCGTCGCCTCCGCGTGCACGTTGGGAAGGCTCGCCTCGGCCAGCAGGGCGCGGCCCTCCTTGTCGTTGGTCCCGTCCAGGCGCACCACGAAGGGCACGGTGGGCTCGATCTGGCGGAACGCCTCGATCAGCCCCTTGGCCACCTCGTCGCAGCGCGTGATGCCGCCGAAGATGTTGAACAGCACGGCGGTGACGTTCTCGTTGGAGAGGATCACCTCGACGGCCTGGGTGATCGCCTCGGCCTTCGAGCCGCCGCCGGCGTCGAGGAAGTTGGCGGGCTGCCCGCCCGCCTGTGCCACGACGTCGAGCGTCGACATGACGAGCCCCGCGCCGTTGCCGAGGATGCCGACGTTGCCGTCGAGCTTGACGTAGGTCAGCCCGCGCTCGCGCGCCATCCGCTCCTGCGGGTCCTCGCCCTCGGTGTTGCGCAGCGCCGCGTTGTCGGCGTGGCGGAAGAGCGAGTTGTCGTCGAGGGTCACCTTGGCGTCGAGCGCCGTCACCTGGCGGTCGCCGGTCACGATCAGCGGGTTGACCTCGACGAGCATCGCCTCCTCGGCGACGAACGCGTCGTAGAGCCGGTTCAGCAGCGCGCCGACGGGGCGGACCACGTCGCCGTCGACGCCGGCCTCGAAGGCGAGCCGGCGGGCATGGAAGTCCTGGAAGCCGAGCAGCGGATCGACGTGCAGGCGGGCGATCGCGTCCGGGTCGCGCTCGGCCACCTCCTCGATGTCCATGCCGCCCTGGGTGGAGAGCATGACCAGCGGCCGCTTGGCGCTGCGGTCGAAGACGATCGAGGCGTAGTACTCGGCGGCGATGTCGGACGCCGCCTCGACCCACACCTCGTGCACGGTGTGGCCGCGGATGTCCATGCCGAGGATGTTCTTCGCGTGCTCCTCGGCCTCGGGGCGCTCCTGGGCGACTTTGATGCCGCCGGCCTTGCCGCGGCCTCCGATCTGGACCTGCGCCTTGATCACACAGGGGTAGCCGATCTCGTCGGCGGCCGCGACCGCCTCCTCGACCGTGGTGGCGGGTGAGCCGGAGGGCACCGGCACCCCATGACGGGCGAACAGCTGCTTGCCCTGATATTCGAGGAGATCCATGGAGGGCGCCGATGCTACCGCCGTGTCACAATCATCGGCCGCATGCCGCTGCCCAAGGAAGTCAACTTCGTCACCTTCGATGTCTACGGGACGCTGGTCGACTGGGAGACGGGCGCCTTCGACGCCTTCTCCAAGGAGGCCGAGCGCGACGGCTACACCCTGTCGCGCGACGAGCTGATCCCGCTCTTCGTCCAGACCCAGCAGGAGATCAAGAGCGGGTCGTACGAGCTCTACGCCGAGGTGCTGCGCCGGACCGCCGTCAACATCTCGCGCGAGCTGGGCTGGCCGCTGGAGCCCTCGCGGTCCGGCTTCCTGCCCGACTCGGTCTCCCGCTGGCCCGCCTTCAAGGAGACCAACACGCAGCTCGAGCGCTTCGCCAAGAAGTACGAGATCGGGCTCATCTCCAACATCGACGACAAGCTGCTCGGTCTCACCCGGCGCCACTTCAAGGCCGACTTCGACCTCGTGGTGACCGCCCAGCAGGTGCGCTCCTACAAGCCGGATCCCGCGCACTTCAAGGAGGCCGAGCGCCGGATCGGCGGCAGGAAGGGCTGGGTGCACGTCGCGTCGAGCTACTACTACGACGTGGAGCCGTGCGTGAAGCTCAAGATCCCCGTGATCTGGGTCAACCGCAACGGTGAGACGCTCGACGCGGGCGCCAAGAAGCCGACGGCCGAGGTCAAGAGCCTCCTCGAGGCCGCTCGGTTGCTCGGCGCGGCGTGAGGGCCGTCGGGCTCCACGCAGACGTCGTCGTCGCCACCTCCCGGGTCTACCAGACAACCTGCACCCTCGTCCGCTCCGGCGGCGAGGCCTTCTGCATCGACTCGCCGGTGCTGCCGGACGAGCTCGAGATCCTGCCGGCCCTCGCCGAGCAGTCCGGCTTCGCCGTCGTCGGACTGCTCGCCACGCACGCGGACTGGGACCACCTGCTGGGCCGCTACGCGTTTCCCGAGGCGCCGCTCGGCTGCGCCGAGACGACCGCGGGGCGGCTGATCAACGAGCCCGGCGCGGCGCAGCGCGCCATGCGCAAGTTCGATGAGGAGCACTACGTCGAGCGCCCGCGACCGCTGTCCCTGCGTGGGCGGGACCAATCCAGCGGCTGCCCGTGCCGGGCAAGGTCGAGGTCGGCGACCGGGAGCTGGAGCTGCAGCCGGCCGACGGGCACACGGAGGACGGCATGGCCGTGTGGATCCCGTGGGCACGCGTGCTGGTCTGCGGCGACTACCTGTCGCCGGTCGAGATCCCGATGCTGCACGCCAAGGGGGCGGCGCACGCGTACCTGGCGACGCTGGCGCGCCTCGAACCGCTCGTCGAGCAGGCCGACCACGTCGTGCCCGGCCACGGCGTGCCGATCGACGGCACGCGAGCCGCGGCCATCCTGCGCGAGGACCGCGCGTACCTGGAGGCCCTGCTCGAGCACGGCGAGGCGGCCAAGCTGCCGCCGGCGCGCCGGACCGCTGCGCAGCGCCAGATCCACGAACGCAACGCGACCCGCGTATGAGCCTGCACGCCCCGACCGAGCTCGCCGCCGCCCTCCTGAGCCTTCACCACCCCGACCCGCAGCTCGTCGCCGCGATCTTCGCGGCGGCGCGGGCGCGGCTCGAGGCCGACCCGCCCGAGCTCGGCCTGGCGCGCGAGCCGGGCGAGCTGCCGAGCGGCACGATCACGCCCGAGGGCCTCGGCGGCGAGCGCGTCATGGCGCTGCTGAGCGAGGCCTTGCTGCCCGCCAGCACCGCGATCGACCATCCGCGCTACCTGGCCTTCATCCCCAACGCGTCGACGCCGGCGGCGTCGCTCGTCGACCTGCTGGTCAGCGTGCATGCGCTCTACGGCGGCTCGTGGATCGAGTCCGCGGGCGCCGTGCAGGCGGAGAACGAGGCCCTGCGCTGGCTGGCCGACCTGGCCGGCTTCCCGGAGTCGGCGGGCGGCACCTTCGTGCAGGGCGGCACGAACGGCAACCTCTCGGCGCTGCACGCGGCGCGCGAGCGCGCGCGCCACGGCGGGGCGACCGCCACGCGCGTGGCGGTCAGCGAGGAGGTGCACTCGTCGGTGCGGTCGATGCTGCGGGTGATGGACTCCGGGACGCTCGAGGTGCCGGGAGCGCGGCTGACCGGCACGGCGCTGCGGGCGGCGCTCGACGCCGGCGACGAGGGCGTGTTCGCCGTGGTCGCCACGGCCGGCACCACGAACCTCGGCACCATCGACGACCTGGCCGGCGTCGCCGACGTGTGCGCCGAGCGCGGGCTGTGGCTGCACATCGACGGCGCCTACGGGCTCGGCGCGCTGTGCGCTCCGAGCGTGCGCGACCGCTTCGCCGGCATCGAGCGCGCCGACTCGTTCATCGTCGATCCGCACAAGTGGCTGTTCGCGCCGTTCGACTCGTGCGCGCTCGTCTACCGCGACCCCGCCTACGGCCGCGCGGCGCACCGCCAGCACGCGTCCTACCTGGAGTCGCTGTACGCCGACGACGCGACCTTCAACCCGTCCGACTACGGCGTGCACCTGACGCGCCGGCCGCGCGGGCTGCCGTTCTGGTTCTCGCTCGCCGTCCACGGCACCGACGCCTACACGGAGGCGGTCGAGCGCACGCTGGCCGTCACGCGCGAGGCCGCGGACGAGATCCGCGCGCGCCGGGAGCTGGAGCTCGTGGCCGAGCCGGAGCTGTCGGTGATCGTCTTCCGCCGCCGCGGCTGGGGGCCGGACGACTACGGGCGATGGGCGGCCGGTCTGCGCGAGTCCGGCCGCGCCTTCGTCCTACCCACCACGCACGAAGGTGAGGCAGTCGCGCGCCTCGCGCTGGTCAACCCGCGGACCACCCTGGCGGACATCAGGATCGTTCTCGACGCAATGATCTGAATCAGGCGGCTAACCGCACCCTCATACACGTGTCCGCTCGATTCAAGATCCGTAGGAAGGGGACGATCCTCCCGCCATGACCACCCCGCCGCTCAAGCCGGTTCGCGCGTCGAACGTCCAGCAGATGCTGGCGACGCAGCGCGACCTGCATCTGCGCCAGCGGGAGCTGGTCCGGGCCAGCCTCACGCTGTGCCCGGGCAAGGCTTCCCGCCGTCCGGCTCGCTAGAGCCGTCGGCGCATGAACAGGTCCTGACCCCCGGTCTTGCCGGTGTCGAAGCCGAGCGACCGGTACAGGGCGAGCGCGGCAGGGTTCTCGGAACTGACGTCGAGCTCGACGCGGCGGCAGCCGCGGGCGGTCGCGCGCTCGATCACCGCCTGCGTGAGCGCGCGGCCGAGGCCGGTCCCGCGCGCCTCCTGCGCTCACGTAGAGGTCCTCGAGCCAGCAGTCCTCGGCGCTCCACCAGACGCTCCAGCGGTAGCGGACCTGCGCCACGCCCCGCGGCTCGTCCTGGCCGGCCAGCAGGTACTCGGCGTCGTCGCGCACGATGATGCGCTCGACCGACGCGAGCAGCGACGCGTCGTCCGGCTCGGCGTAGCCCAGGTGGTCGCGGAACGCGCCGAGCAGCGCCGCCACCGCGGGCGCCTCGTCAGGCGCCGCGCGCCAGACCCGCACCGAGATCCTCGTAGAGCGCGCGCGCCGACCGCCGCCCGAGCTCGAGCCCGTTGAGCGAGAACGACTCGTCCGGCGCGTGGAAGTTGTCCTGCGGCAGCCCGAAGCCCGAGACGATCGCGGGGATGCCGCGCTGCGCGAAGCTCGCCAGGATCGGCAGCGTGCCGCCGCTGCGGATCAGCGCGGGCTCGCGGCCGCAGGCGCGCGCGAGCGCGTCGCGGGCGATCCGCAGCGGCGGGCTGTCCGGATCGAACCGTGACGGCGACGCCGTGCCGGTCCTGAGCTCCATCGTCGCGCCGGCCGGCAGCGCGCCGCGCAGCAGCTCGCCGAGTGCGGCCTCGATCGCCGGCGGATCCTGGCCGGGTGCCAGGCGCACCGAGAGGTCGCAATGGACCTCCGGCGGCACGATCGTGCGCGTTTCGCCGCCCGCGATGCGGTGCACGTCGAGCGACGCGTCGGCCGTGGTGCGGTCGTAGTACTCGCCGGCGGCGGCCGCGTCGGCCGGGACGGCGCCGGCCTCGGCGATCACCGTCGCGCCGTCCGGCAGCGACCCCCACGCGGCGCGCTCGTCTTCGGTGGGCGGGACGGCGCCCTGGCGCAGCGCGTCCGGGATGCGGCCGTCCGGTCCGGGCAGGACCGCTCCGAGCGCGGCGTGCAGCGCGTGCATGGCGTTGAGCGCAGCGCCGCCGTACATGCCCGAGTGCGCCGGCCGCTCGCCGGTCCGCACCGTCAGGTGGGCGAAGACCATCCCGCGCGTGGCGACGGTGAGCGCGGGCGTCTCGGGGTCGAGCATCCCGGCGTCGAACACGATCGCGCAGTCGGCCCCGCGCTCGTCGGCCTCGACCCAGTCGTTGACGTCGGTGCCGCCGGTCTCCTCCGCGCCCTCGATCAGCACGCGCACGTTCACGGGCAGCTCGCCGGCGTCGGCCATCGCGCATGCCACGTGCAGCAGCGGCAGGAAGTTGCCCTTGTCGTCGCAGGCGCCGCGGGCGTAGATCCGGCCGTCGCGGATGTCGGGCTCGAACGGCGGCGTCGTCCACGCCGACTCGTCGCCCGGATCCTGCACGTCGTAGTGGCCGTAGATGAGGACGGTGGGCGCTGCGTCCCGGGCCTTCAGCTCGCCGACCACGAGCGGTGCGCCGCCCGGCGTGTCGACGAGCTCGCAGGCGCCGCCCGCGGCCAGCACGCGGCGCTGCGCCCACTCGGCGGCCGCGCGCAGCGCCTCGTCGTTGCGGGCGCCGGCCGAGATCGACGGGATCCGCAGCCAGTCGGCCGCCTCGTGGATGAGGATCAGTCCGAGCTCCCCGGAACCTCTTCCTCCGGAAGAGTGTTCCGCGGTCACCGGATGACGGCGAGGGTGTCGCCGCTCGCGACGGCGGCGCCCTCGGAGATCGGGAGCTCGGCCACCTTGCCCGCCTTGTGGGCCGTGATCTCGTTCTCCATCTTCATCGCCTCGATGATGCAGATCAGGGCGCCCTCCTCGACCTCGGCGCCCTGCTCGACGAGCACCTTGAAGACGTTGCCCTGCAGCGGCGAGGTGAGCGTGTCGCCGCTCGCGCCGCCGCCCCCGCTCTTGCGCTCGCGGCGAGGCGCGGGCCGGGCGGCCGGCGCGGCGCCGTTGGCGGCCGTCGCGTCACCGTGGACGCGGACGTCGAAGCGCTTGCCGGAGACCTCGACGAGGTAGGTGCGCTCGACCTTCTCGGCCTCGTCCGCGGCCTTCTCCGGCTTGGGCTGTGCGAGCTGCTTGAGCCACGCCTTGTCCTCGATCAGGTCGCGGCACGTCTCGGCCTTGGCCCACTGCTCGGAGGCCATGATCGCCTTGTGGAAGGGGATCAGCGTGCGCACGCCCTCGATCTGGAACTCGTCGAGCGCGCGCAGCATCCGCCGCGTCGCCTTCTCGCGGTCGGCGTCCCAGACGATCAGCTTGGCCACCATCGGGTCATAGAGCGGCGTGATCTCCGAGCCGGCCAGCACGCCGGAGTCGACGCGCACGCCCGGGCCGGCGGGCTCGAAGTAGCACGTGACGGTGCCGGGGGCGGGGGCGAAGTTCTTGGCCGCGTCCTCGGCGTTGATGCGGCACTCGATCGCGTGCCCGTGCCAGCGGATGTCGTCCTGGCCGAAGCTCAGCTCCTCGCCGGCGGCGATCAGGATCTGCTCGCGCACGATGTCGACGCCGGTGGTCGCCTCGGTCACGCAGTGCTCGACCTGCACGCGCGTGTTCATCTCCAGGAAGTAGTACTCGCCGTCCTGGAGCAGGCCCTCGATCGTGCCGGCCGAGTGGTAGTTCACCGCCCGGGCGGCCTCGACGGCGATCTCGCCGATGCGGGCGCGCAGCTCGTCGTCCACCATCGGGGCCGGCGACTCCTCGATCAGCTTCTGGTGGCGGCGCTGGATCGAGCAGTCGCGCTCGCCGAGGTGCACGACGTTGCCGTGCGTGTCGGCCAGCACCTGGACCTCGACGTGGCGCGGGTCGGGCAGGTAGCGCTCGAGGTAGACGGTCGCGTCGCTGAAGAACTTCTCGCCCTCGCGGGCGGCGCCCTCGAAGGCCTCCTGCAGCTTGTCGGGCTCGAGCGCGACCCGGAACCCCTTGCCGCCGCCGCCGCCCGCGGCCTTGACCGCGATCGGGTAGCCGATCTCCTCGGCGATGCTCGCCGCCGCCTCGACGTCCTCGACGGGCTCGGTCGTGCCGGGGACGATCGGGACGCCCGCCTCTTTCATCAGCTCGCGCGCGCGGGTCTTGGAGCCCATCGCCTCGATCGCGGAGGCGCGGCGGGCCGATGAAGGTGATCCCGGCCTCCTCGAGCCGCTGGGCGAAGGCCGCGTTCTCGGCCAGGAAGCCGTAGCCGGGGTGCACGGCCTCGGCGCCGGACTGCTCGATCACCTCGAGCAGCTTGTCGACGTTGAGATACGACTCGGCCGCGGGCCCGGGGCCGAGCAGGTACGCCTCGCCGCGCCCGCTTGACGTGCTGGGCCTCGCGGTCGGCCTCCGAGTAGACGGCGACCGACGGGATGCCGAGCTCGTCGAGGGCGCGGATCACGCGCACGGCGATCTCTCCGCGGTTGGCGACGAGCACTTTCGAGAACATGGGGGCGGTGATGCTATCTCGCGACCAGCTGATCCTCGTCAGACACGGGGAGTCCACGTGGAACGCCGAGGAGCTGCTCCAGGGGCAGCTCGATCCGCCGCTGTCCGAGCGCGGCCGCGAGCAGTCGCTGGCCCTGGCGGGCATGCTCGACGGCCTGCCGGACGAGCGCGTGATCTGCAGCGACCTCGGCCGCGCGCGGCAGACGGCCGAGCTGCTCGGCCTGCGGCCGGCGCGATTCGACCCGCGCTGGCGCGAGATCGACGTCGGCGAGTGGGGCGGCCGGCCGGCCGCCGAGATCGACGCCCAGGGCGGCGGGCTGACGAACTGGCGCGGCGGGCCGCGGGCGGCGCCCGACGGCGAGTCGTGGGACGCCTTCTCGGCGCGCGTGGCCGGCGCGCTGGACGAGCTGGTCGGCGCGGGCGGCTCGTGGATGGTGGTCTGCCACGGCGGCTGCATCCGGGCCGCCGTCGCCCACGTGACCGGCGCCGACGCGCTCGCGCTCGGCTCGCCGCCGAACGCCAGCGCGACCGTGTTCGAGCTCGGCGCGCGGCCGCGGCTGCTCGTCTACGGCTCGCTGCCGGACGGCGGACTGCCGACGGGGCTGTACTGATGCTCGAGGCGCGCGTCCGGACCGCGCACGCGGATGCGTGGGCTGCCGAGGCGGCGCTGCGCAAGGGTGGGGCGGCGGAGGCGCTGCGCGGCATCCGCGTGATGGCCTCCAGGTCATCCCCACCGGCACCCGCACCCCCAGGCGACGCCACGCGCAGCTCACCATGCCGGCGCCGACGGTGGCCCGGCGAGCGACCCGATCAGCGGATCATGCCTGCGCCGACCGTGTCGTTCGTGGCTCGTCGACCACGATGAACGCGCCGGTGGCGCGGACCCGCTCGTACGGGTCGGGGACCAGCGGCGCGCCGAGGCGCAGGCGGACGCGGCCGATCTCGTTGAGCGCCAGCTCGTCGGCGGGCTCGTTGCCGAGGGTGGTGACGTCGAGCCGGTGCTCGATCGTGTCGAGCCTGGCGGGCACCGAGCGCGTGGTGTGCTTGATCAGGTAGCGCGCGCCCGGACGCGCCGGCTCGTCGCCGAGCCAGCACAGCGTGGCCGTCAGCTCGCGCACCGGCTCGGGCGCCTCGGCCGGGCGGGCGAGCAGGTCGCCGCGGCCGACGTCGAGCGCGTCGGCCAGCGCGACGGCGACCGAGCGGGGGGCGGCGGCGACGTCGCTGCCGTCCTCGAACGCGGTGCATGCGCGTGCGCAGGCCCGAGCGGGCAGCACGACCAGCTCGTCGCCGACGCGCAGCGTGCCGGCGCCGAGACGGCCGGCGTACCAGCGCGTGCCCTCGGCGCGGATCACGTACTGCACGGGCAGGCGGGCCGGGCCGTCGGCCACGCCGTTGGCGGCGGGCACCGACTCCAGGTGCTCGAGCAGCGACTGGCCGCCGTACCACGGCATCGCGGTCGAGCGCTCGACCACGTTGTCGCCGTGCGAGCGCTGAAACCGGGATGAAGCCGACGCCGTGCAGGCCGAGCCGCGACGACCAGTCGAGCACCTCGCGCGCGACGGCGTCGAAGCGCTCCTCGGCGTAGCCGACGAGGTCCATCTTGTTGACCAGCACGGTCACGTTCGGCACGCCGAGCAGCGCGGCGATCGCCAGGTGGCGGCGCGACTGCTCGGTCATGCCGCGACGGGCGTCGACGAGCACGAGCGCGAGGTCGGCGGTCGAGGCGCCGGTCGCCATGTTGCGCGTGTACTGCGCGTGGCCGGGGCAGTCGTGCAGCACGAAGCGCCGGTTCGGCGTGGCGAAGTGGCGGTAGGCGACGTCGATCGTGATGCCCTGCTCGCGCTCGGCGCGCAGGCCGTCGGTCAGGCGCGCGAGGTCGGCGGCGGTGCCGATCTCGTCGGCCATCAGCGACTTGGAGTCGTGCAGGAGGCGGCCGATCAGCGTCGACTTGCCGTCGTCGACCGATCCCGCCGTGGCGACGCGGAGCACTAGAAGTACCCCACCCGCTTGCGGTCCTCCATGGCGGCCTCGCTCACGCGGTCGTCGGCGCGCGTCTCGCCGCGCTCGGTGATCCGCGTGGCGGCGATCTCCGCGATCACGTCGTCGAGCTCGCGCGCCTGCGAGCGCACCGCGCCCGTGCACGTCATGTCGCCCACCGTGCGGTAGCGGACCGAGGCGGTGAACGGCGTGTCGCCGTTCATGGGCAGGAACTCCGAGACCGCGTAGAGCATCCCGTCGCGCTCGAAGACCTCGCGCTCGTGGGCGAAGTAGATCGGCGGCAGCTCGAGACCCTCGACGCGGATGTACTCCCAGACGTCGAGCTCGGTCCAGTTCGACAGCGGGAACACGCGGACGTGCTCGCCCCGCCGCACGCGGCCGTTGTAGAGGTCCCACAGCTCGGGCCGCTGGCGGCGCGGATCCCACTGCCCGAAGTCGTCGCGGAACGAGAACACCCGCTCCTTGGCGCGCGAGCGTTCCTCGTCGCGGCGCGCGCCGCCGAAGGCGGCGTCGAACCCGTGCTCCTCGATCGCGTCGAGCAGCGTCGTCGTCTGGAGCTGGTTGCGCGACGGCGCGTCGCGCACGCGGCCGCGGTCGATCGACTCCTGCACGCTGGCCACCAGCACGTCCGGTACGTGGCGGTCGCGGAACTCGATGACCTCGGGGAAGTTGTGCCCCGTGTCGACGTGCATGACCGGGAACGGCACCTGGCCCGGCCGGAACGCCTTGCGCGCCAGGTGCAGCAGCACGATCGAGTCCTTGCCGCCGCTGAACAGCAGCACGGGCTTCTCGAGCTCGGCCGCCACCTCGCGGATGACGTGGATGGCCTCGGCTTCGAGCTGGTCGAGGTGGTGCATCAGACCGCGCACTCGCCCTCGCCGCGGATGACCTGGAACGGGACCTTGCTTGGTCCCAGTCGATGAAGTCGTTCATCGACTCCAGGCCGAACTCGACCGGCATGGCGAGATCGCGGACCGCGTCCTCGAACTCCTTGGTGCCGACGCGCGCGGCGTAGGCGTTGAACACCTCGCCGTCCTCGCGCTCGGCCTCGTACTTGCGGATCCAGCGCTCCACCGCCTCGGGCACGCGCTTGGCCGGCAGCCGCACCTTCAGGCGCGCGCCGTAGACGATCTCGCCGCCTTCGTAGTTGCCGCCGATGTGGGCGACATAGGCGGGGATCGTGTGCTCGCCGACCTTGATCGAGGCGCCGTAGAACCCGATGTTGCCGATGTGGTGCTGGCTGCAGCCGTTGGGGCAGCCCGACATCTTGATGTGGATGCCGCGCGTCAGCGGATCGGTGATGTTCATCGCCTCGATCCGCTCCGATACGGCGCGGTTGAGCCCCATCGAGCTGGTGATGCCGAGCTTGCAGCGAGTCGGTGCCCGGGCAGGAGACGACGTCGTTGACCTGATCGGCTCCCGCTGTCGCCGAGGCCGAGCTCGGCCAGGCGGCGCCAGACGTCGTAGAGCGCCTCGTCGCGCACCCAGCGCAGCACGAGGTTCTGGTGCACGGTGGTGCGGGCGTAGCCGCCCGAGAACTCGCGCATGATCGCGGCCAGGCCGCGGAACTGCTCGGGCGTCAGGTCGCCGCGCTCGACCTTGACCTGGACGGCCAGAAGCCCTGCTGGCGCTGCGGCCTCGACGTTCGCCGTCGCGGAAGCGCAGGAACTCGGCGCCGTCGCCGTTGGGCGAGCCGTACGAGTGCGGCTTCTCGGGCGCGTTGGCCTCCTCGTCGTGCAGGAAGAGGCGCGGCCTGGGGGTCGAAGTCGCGCTCGGCGACCCAGTCGCCCTTGAGCTCCTCCTCGACCATCGCGCGCACCTCTTCGATGCCGACCTTGTCGACCAGCACCTTGATCCGGGCGCGGGCGCGGTTGACGCGCAGCCAGTCCTGGCGGTCGAAGATGCGCAGGACGGCCTCGGTGTACTTGAGGTACTCGCCGTCGTCGGCGCGCACGAAGTCGATCAGCGTGGGCGCGATCCGCGGCATGATCGACGTGCCGCCGCCGATCCGCATCTCGAAGCCCTTGACGCCGTCGCGCTCACGGGCGATGAAGGCGACGTCGTGGATGCCGGTCAGCGCGCGGTCGGTGTCGGAGCCCGTGAACGCGGTCTTGACCTTGCGCGGCATCAGCTGGGTCGTGGGGTGGCGCACGAAGTAGCGCACGTACGCGCCCGCGTAGGGCGTGGGGTCGAAGAGCTCGTCGTGGCAGACGCCGGCCCACGGGTCGGCGGTCACGTTGCGGACCGTGTTGCCGCAGCCCTCGCGGCTGGAGAGCCCGGCGTCGGAGATCTCGCGGATCAGCGCGGCCGCGTCCCGCAGCGGGACGTGGTGCATCTGGATGTTCTGCCGCGTGGTGATGTGCCCCTTGTTGAGCGGCGCGTACTTCTCGACCACGTCGGCGAACGTCTCCATCTGCTCCGGCGTGACGCCGCCCGAACGGCAGCTTGACGCGGATCATCTGGACGTCGGCCTGGCGCTGGCCGTAGACGCCCTGCTTCAGGCGGAAGCCGATGAACTCGGTCTCCTCCGTCTCGCCGTCGAGGAACTTCTCCGCCTCGTTGTCGAAGTCGTCGAACTCGCGCTGGAGGATCGGGATGATGTGACCCGGAACGTCCTCGCGGACCTCCGGGTTCTCGAGGGAGCCCTGGCGCATCACGCCAAAGTACCAAATCCAGATCCGAATCCAAGTATTTGGACCTGTTAAGGGGTCAGACCCATTAGCCAAGCTACCAGGGGTCTGACCCGCGGCTCGCGGTCGACGGCCTCGCGCCGCGCGGCCTCGACCCACGGGCTCGGCGGCGGCTCGGGCGCGGGCGGCGGCGCGGTGTCGCGCAGGAACTGCTCGACGGCCGCCATCACGGCGGCGGCCTCCTCGGGCGTCGCGCTCGAGCCGCGCAGCTCCAGCCGGGGCCGGCGATTGACCACGGCGCGCACGATAGCGGCGACCGTCCGGTCGGACAGTTCCGCGCGCGGACGGTGTCATGACATGGGCACGCGCTGTCGAGCCTCGAAGGAGGAGCCGAGATGACCACGCAGGAGGCCGTCGCCCGCTACTACGACGCCTGGCAGACGAAGCGGGGCGACTTCAGCGACGTCCCACTGGCCGCGGACTTCGAGTTCGCGGGTCCGGTGGCGAGCTTCGACAGCGCCGAGGGCTACCGCGCCATGGCGCGCGACGCCGGCGCGGCGGTGACGAGCTTCGTCGTGCGGAGGCAGTTCGCGCGACGGTCGACACCGTGTGCTCGATCATCGACTGGGAGATGGCGATTCCCGGAACCGGGAGGATGACCGCCGCGGAGCTCCTGGAGGTCGAGGACGGCGGTGATCGTGCGCGGCGAGCTGATCTACGACGGCGAGCCGCTGCGGCGGGCGATGGCACGATCCGAGACGTGAGAGTCGCCGTGGCCTTACCATCGCGGTCGCGATGCGCCGCAAGAGCCCCGAGACCTACGAGGAGAAGCTCGCGCAGCTGAACGAGCTGCGCGACGCGATGGTCCACCACGCCTCCGAGAAGGCGGTCGAGAAGCAGCACGCCAAGGGCAAGTACACGGCGCGCGAGCGGATCGAGAAGCTGCTCGACCCGGGCTCCTTCCACGAGCTCGACACCTACGTCCGCCACCGCACGACCGACTTCGAGATGGACAAGAACCGGCCGTGGGGCGACGCGGTGGTGACCGGGCACGGCACGATCGAGGGCCGCCGTGTCTGCGTCTTCTCGCAGGACTTCACCGTCTTCGGCGGCTCGCTCGGCGAGGTCATGGCCGAGAAGATGTGCAAGATCATGGACCTGGCGGCCAGGATCGGCTGCCCGGTGATCGGGATCAACGACTCCGGCGGCGCGCGCATCCAGGAGGGCGTCGTGTCGCTCGGCGCCTACGGCGACGTCTTCCTGCGCAACGTGCGCAGCTCCGGCGTGATCCCGCAGATCTCCCTGGTGATGGGCCCGTGCGCCGGCGGCGCGGTCTACTCGCCCGCCATCACGGACTTCATCTTCATGGTCAAGGAGACCTCGCACATGTTCATCACCGGCCCCGACGTGATCAAGACGGTCACGGGCGAGGAGGTCGAGTTCGAGGAGCTCGGCGGGGCGATGTCGCACAACTCCAAGTCGGGCGTCGCCCACTTCGCCGCCGACGACGAGGACGCGTGCCTGGAGGACGCGCGCTACCTGCTGTCGTTCCTGCCGCAGAACAACCTCGAGACGCCGCCGCGGGTGGCCCCGTCCGACGACCCGTTCCGGATGGACGCCGAGCTCGACTCGGTCGTGCCGGACAACCCGAACAAGCCCTACGACATGCGCGACGTCGTCCGCTACGTGGTCGACGACGGCGAGTTCTTCGAGGTCCACGAGCACTACGCGAAGAACATCGTGTGCGGCTTCAGCCGCCTGAACGGCGTGGACCGTGGGCGTGGTCGGCAACCAGCCCGCGGCGCTCGCCGGCGTGCTCGACATCGACGCGTCCGCGAAGGCCGCCCGCTTCGTCCGCACCTGCGACGCCTTCAACATCCCGCTGCTGACCTTCGTCGACGTCCCCGGCTTCCTGCCCGGCACCTCACAGGAGTGGGGCGGCATCATCCGCCACGGCGCCAAGCTGCTCTACGCCTACGCCGAGGCCACCGTGCCGAAGGTCACCGTGATCACGCGCAAGGCCTACGGCGGGGCCTACGACGTCATGGCCTCCAAGCACCTGGCGGCCGACTTCAACTTCGCCTGGCCGACCGCCGAGATCGCGGTCATGGGGCCGGAGGGGGCGGTCAACATCATCCACCGGCGCGACATCACGACCTCACCGACGCCGGACGAGCGGCGGCAGAAGCTGATCGACGACTACAAGGCCCGCTTCGCGAACCCGTACTCGGCCGCCGAGCGCGGCTACGTCGACGACGTCCTGATCCCGCACGAGACGCGCCCGAAGGTGATCACGGCGCTGGAGACGCTGGCCACCAAGCGCGAGCCCGGCCCGAAGCGCAAGCACGGCAACATCCCGCTCTGAGAGCGGCGCTACGCCCGCTCGACGATCACGACCGAGAGGTCTCTGGCCGCCTCGCCCGCATACGTCGCGTACTTCGGAAAGACACCGAGCATCAGCTCCCACAGACGCGGTCGCTCGCCCTGACCAGCGGGCCGGGCGAGGCGGGGAAGGTCTCCGACCGCACCTGCACGACGACCGCGGGGCTAGCCAGCAGATTCAGGTACCAGGCCGGCTCGCCGCCTCCATCGGTCGGAGTCGCCACGAGGACGTAGCGGTCGCCGTCGCGCCCGTAGTAGAGGGCGGTTCGCCGGAGCCTGCCGGTGCGCCGGCCACGGGTCGTGAGCAGCAGCGCGGCGCGGCCGTTGAACCTGTGCCCGCGCCTCCCGCCGCTCTCGACGTACCGGCGGACATGCTCGGCGACCCAGCCCGTCGGGTTGTCGAAGATCTCGTCGTGCACCAGCTCATCCCGCGAAGCTCGCGATCGCCGCCGCCCAGCGCGGGCCGGCGCGCTCGATGACGTCGTTGTGGGCGACGCCGGGGAACACGACCATCTCCTTCGGGCACGTGGCGGCCTCGAACAGCGCCTCGCCGAACATCAGCGGCACGAGCTCGTCGCGGTCGCCGTGCAGCACCAGCAGCCGGCCGCGGAGGCCGGGGATGAGCCGCAGGCTCGGATAGGCGTCGGGGACGACCGCCCGCGGGATCAGCGGGTAGTGCAGGCGCGCCATGTCGCGGATGCTCGTGAACGTCGACTGCAGCACCAGGCCTGCAGGGGGCGAGTCGATCGCGAGCGCGAGCGCGACGGCTCCGCCGAGCGACTCGCCGACGTAGACCACGCGCTCCGGGTCGACCCCGGGGTGGCGCAGCAGGGCGGCGCGGGCAGCGGCCGCGTCGCGCTGGGTGCCCGGCTCGCTGGGTCGCCCGCTGCTCCGGCCGTACCCGCGGTAGTCGAACGCGAGCACGTCCAGGCCCGCCGCCGCGAGCAGCTCGACGTGCGGCACGCGGTCGCCGATGTTGCCGGCGTTGCCGTGGAGGAAGAGGACGTGGCCGACGGGCGGCGACGTCGCCGGAACCCACCAGCCGTGGAGCCGCTCGCCGTCATCGGTCTCGACCGCGACGTCCGAGTACGGGACGCCGGGCGTCAGCGCGAGCGTACGGCTGGGGAAGTACAGCAGCGAGTGCAGCAGTGGGCGGATGGCAACATCCTCCTATGACCTCGAGCATCGTCACCGGCGTCGATTTCGTCTCGATCCCGACGCGCGACCGCGAACGCTCCTGCGCCTTCTACGGGGAGACCGACCCCGACGGGAACGCGCCGATGCTCCACCACCACGCTACGCGCCGCGCGACCGAGCCACGACCTCGGTCGTCACCGCGACCTCGCGCGCGATGGCATCGCCGACCGCCGAGCGCGACTCGGCTCGCTCGACCAGCGCGCGCAGCTGGTCTTCGGTCGCGTCGCCCGCCAGCTCGATCCGGACCCGGACCTCGAGCGGGCCTGGCGGCACGGGGTCGCCGACGCCGAGCACGCCGCGGCTGTCCGACACGCTCTCCACGGTCACGCTGAGGTCGCTGAGCTCGATGCCCGCCCGCGCCGCCTCGATCGCGATGATCGTCGCGTCGCACGACGCGAGCGCGGCGCGCATCAGCCAGCCGGGCGAGGGCGCGGAGCCGCCGCCGCCGAGCGCGGTCGCCATGTCGGTGCTCACCTCGCCGCTGGGCCCTGTCACGCGGAACCGGAGCCCGTCCACCCGGACGGCGGTCGCCGGCGGGTCGGCCCCGGCCCCGGCTTCGGGGTGCTCGGCGAGGTAGCCGGCTGTGGTCTCGAGGGCGCTGCGGATCGACTCCATCCGGGCATTGTCGCCTCAGTCGTACTCCGTGACGAGCCTGCCACCGGGCGCGAGCCAGGGCTCGACGAGTGCGCGGGCCCGTTCGGGCTCGCGGTGGAAGAGCCCGACGCGCACGGCGAAGACCTTGTCGAAGCGGCGGTCGCCGAGCTCGAGCTCCTCCAGCGCGGCGACCAGGAACTCGGCCGTGCCCGCCTCCACGTATGCCGCGTTCCGCCGCGCCGCGGCCTCGATCATCTTCGGCGACCGGTCGATCGCGGTCAGCCGCCCGCCGTCGAGCCGCTCGCACACCAGCGTGGCCGCCACGCCGTGGCCGCAGCCGATCTCGAGCACGCGGTCGCCGGGGCGTAGGTCGAGGCGGTCGACCACGCGCCGCAGGCGCTCGCTCACTTGCGCTTGATCGTCCGCACGCCGCTCTCGGGCGTCCAGACGTCGATGACGAGGAGCTTGCGCTCGGCGTCGAGGCCGACGGTGGAGACCTCGCGCAGGTCGAGCCGGAACCGATGCGATGGCTCCGACGTCGCCTCGCCGCTCACCTCCTCGGAGTCGGTGATCTCCTCGGCGACTCCGGCGAGCTTGGCGTCGCCCTTCCAGTCCGACGGCTCGTCCGAGCCGCTGTGCAGCGCGAAGCGCGGATCGCGCTGCAGGTCGCGGGCCTTGCGGGCCTGCCACATCGAGCCGATCCACAGCTCCCCGTCGGCGAACTCGGTCTCGGTGCCTGAGATGCGCGGAGAGCCGTCGCTCCGCACGGTGGCGATCGTCTTGTGGGCGTGGGCGTCGAGGCGCTCACGCACCTTCGCCGCGAGCTCGGGCGCCGCGGCTTCGAACTCTGACCAGCTTGGCATGTCGCAACGGTCGCGCACGGCGCCGCGCGAGTCCAGCAGAACGTCGAAGTCGTTCACGGAGGCGGGGCGATTGCCCTGAGTCGTGGGCGCTGGGAGACTCCAGGGATGGCCACGCGGTTCTCTCCTCAGGTGCAGCCGGACGAGCAGGCCGGGCTGCTCGAGATCGCGATGCTGATCGTGCGCGAGGCGCCGGCCGAGACGGTCTTCGGAGCCGTGGCGGAGGCGACCGCGCGCCGGCTCCGCACCGACTCCGCCGCCGTCATGCAGTACCTGGGGGACGAGCGGGCGGTGATCGTCGGCGTGTGGCGCGAGGACGGCGGCCGCGGCCTGCCGGTCAACGCGGAGCTGGACTTCGACCACCGCAACAGCGCGACCGGCCGCGTGCGCCGGACGGGCCGTCCGGCTCGGGCCGACAGCTACGAAGGGCTGGCCGGGGAGCTGCCGGTGATGATGCGGGCGATCGACGTCCGGTCCTCGGTTGCGGCGCCGATCGTGGTGGCCGGCGAGATCTGGGGCGCGCTGGCCGGGACGAGCTCGCGCGAGGCGCCGTTCCCCGAGGGCAGCGAGCACCGGATCGGCGACCTGGCCGAGCTCGCCGCGAGCGCGGTCGCGCGCGAGCAGACGCTGCGCCGGCTCGAGGCGTCGCGGCGGCGCATCGTCGAGGAGGCGGATGCGGCGCGCCGCCGGCTCGAGCGCGAGCTGCACGAGGGCACGCAGCAGCACCTCCTCGCGCTCACGCTCAAGCTGCGCATGGCGCACGCGCGCGCCGGTGACGCCGAGATCGCCGAGCTCCTCGACGCCGCCCTGGCCGAGGCCATGATCGCCAACGAGGCGCTGCGCGAGCTGTCGCGCGGGCTGTACCCGATCGCGCTGTCCGAGCGCGGCCTGGCGGCCGCGCTCCAGGCCCTCGCGGCGCGCGCGCAGGTCGCGGTCCAGCTCAGCGAGCTCCCTCGCCGGCGCTTCCCGCCGCTGGCCGAGGCGACCGCGTACTTCGTCGTCGCCGGCGTGCTCGCCGTCGCCCCGGAGCGTGCCGAGACGCGTCACCGTGGCCGTCGCGGACCGCGGCGAGCTGCTGCTCGTCGAGATCGGCCACGAGGGGATCGGCGCCTCCGAGACTCGCCTGCGCGGGCTGATCGAGCGCGTATCGGCCGTCGGCGGGCGCGTGCGGATCGATCGCAACTCGGTGCTCCGCGCCGAGGTGCCGATCGGCCCTGCCGACGCCTGGTGAACCTTGCGCGCGCGTCCTGCCCTCCACCGCCTCGGCGGCCGGCATCATCGGATCGCTGGGTTGTGAATCAGTCGTCTAATCGGTGGGTACCTCGATCACGCGCTCCGCGACGGCGTTGTCGAGCCCGGGAACCCGCTTCCCGGGCGGCACATTGGCGGTCACCCGCAGGATCGTGATGCGGGCCGGCGTGATGTCGCCGTAGCGGTCGAAGCGGAAGTGGCCGAACAGCACCATCGGCCTCCTCCGTCGCGAACAGCTCGCTCAAGACCGACGCGCGGGTGCCGTCGGAGCGGGCGATCGCGGCCAGCACGGCCTCCGTCGCCTGGGCGGACTGGAGCGCGTGGCTCTCGTGAGCGTCGTCACCGAAGCTGCGCACGAAGCGCTCGCCGTCGGCCGTGAGCTCGACCGCTTCGGGCGGCAGCTCCGGGCTCGCGACATACAGGCCTTCGGCGGCCTCGCCATTGAGCTCCAGGACGTACGAGGGCGGCAGGAAGCCGTCGCCCGCCATCAGCACCACGCGGTCTCCGAGCCGCTTGCGCAGCGCCGGCAACAACAGCGTGTCGTCGACGAAGGTGCCCAGCACGACCCCGTCGGCTCCCGACTGCGCGATGCGCTCGGCCAGCTCGCCGTAGCCCTCGCGGTCGACCGTGGCCCTCGACCCCCGCGACGCCGACGCCGAGCTCCGGCGCCGCGCGCTCGAACCCGTCGGTGTAGAGCACGTCGCCGGGGCCGTCCGGGGCGTCGTTCAAGAGATAGACGCTGCGCAGGCCGAGGTCGCGGGCGAGCTGGGCGAGCGCGACGCCCAGAAGGTCGCTGCGCGCCGCCAGCCGGAGGAGGTTGCGCTCGCCCGTCGGGTAGTACACCTCGGGCTCTCCGCGGAAGCCGAACGGGGGCGGCAGCGCCAGCTCCCCGCCCCGCGTGAGGTTCGGAGAGGTGCTGGACGGGCTGACGATGGCCAGCGGCCCCTCGGGCGCGCGGTTGGCGATCGGCACCTCGATCTGCGTGCAGCCCGAGTTGAAGGGGCCGACCACGGCGACGAGCCGCTCCGCGCCGGCGTAGGCCTGCGCGTTCGCCGCGCAGCGCCGCGGATCGTAGGAGCCGGTCTGTGCCGTGGAGTCGTCGCACGACTGGTAGCCGACGACGTGGTCGCCGGCTCGGAAACCGTGGTCCTCGATCACGAACTCGACCGCGCGCGCGTTCGCGATCGCGATGCTGTTATCGCCCTGGAGCGGCATGTCGGAGGCGACGATCACGTCCGGGGTCCTCCCTCCCGACTTGATCGCGCCGCAGGCCGAAGCGGGCAGCGTTCCGTCGCGCGTCCGGCCCGCGGCGCTCACCCACGCCGACCCGGCGCCGGCGGCGAGCGCCTGCGTGGCGCCGACGGGGATCCGTGTCGTGACGGCGTTGGTGGCCGGATCGACGCGGGCGACGGTGCCGTCGTTCCAGTTGGCCGCCCAGACGGCGCCGTCGCCGTACGCCACGTACTGCACGCCGGCGCCGATGTCGATGTCACGGGTGAGTGGCCGCGGACCGGGCTCGACGCGCCACAGCTGTCCCTCCTCGGAGGTGGCCCACACCGCGCCGCCGCCGACCGCGATGCCCAGCAGGGCGTTGCTGCCGAGCTCGATCGGCTCGTCGAGCCGGTTCGTGCGCGGGTCGATGCGCATCATCGCGTTCTCCCAGCCCAGCACCCAGACCCCGGCGTCGCCGGCCGCGAGCGTTCTCGCGCCCCTTTCCGGCACCGGGACCTTCGCCACGATCTTGCCTGTGGCGGGATCGATCCGGGACACCGTCCGATCCGGGTTGATCGCCCAGACGGACCCCTCGCCGACGACGAGTTGCGGGAATCCGCTGCTTTGCAGGCCGATCCCGCCGGCCGGCATCTGAGGGAGTTTGACCGCGCTCGTGACCTCCATAGTCCTCGGATCGACGCGCGACACGCTCTCGGTCACCCACCCGCTGCCGGTGCCGATCCAGAGGGCCCCGCCACCCGCCGCGATGTCGGTCGGACGCCGTACCGGGTCGAACGTGCGGACCACCCTCCCGGTCTTCGGGTCGACGCGAGACACCGTCTCGTCCTCGGTGTTGAGCATCCAGACGGCGCCCTCGCCGACGGCGATGTTGCTCGGCGGCGTCTCGGACGCTAGCGAAGGAGGCGATCTCGTCGCCGTCGGCCGCGATCATCGCGAGGCCGTTCCCCACGGGCGCGCGTCGCCTCGCCGCCGCCGAGCAGCGAGGACGCGGCCGCGACGGCGGTCGCCGCCAGCGCGAGCACGCCGGCGGCCAGCACCATCCGCCGCCGTCGCACGAGCCCGGCCGGGACGCGCACGCCGGCCAGCGCGAGCTGCGCGGCCTCGATCAGCTCGGCGCAGGTCCCGTAGCGGTCGGCGGGCTCCTTGGCGAGCGCCTTCGCGAGCACCGGGTCCAGCGCCGGGTGGCCGGGCACCGGCGGGACCGGCTCCTGCAGGTGCGCCCACAGCGTCTCGGCCTCGGTGGTGCGGTGGAACGGCGCGGCGCCCGTGACGCACTGGTGCAGCACGCAGCCGAGGGCGTAGACGTCGGCCCGCCCGTCGACCTTCTCGCCGCGGATCTGCTCGGGCGCGATGTAGTCGAGCGTCCCGACGATGTTGCCGGTCTCGGTCGCGTCCCCGAGCTGGAGCGTGACGCCGAAGTCGGTCAGGTAGGCGTGGCCGTCATCGTCGACGAGCACGTTGGCGGGCTTGACGTCGCGGTGCACGAGCCCGCGGCGGTGCGCGGCGTCGAGAGCGCTCGCGACCTGCGCGAGAATCGCCAGCGCGCGCTCGAGCGGCAGGCCGCCCTCGCCCCGGAGCAGCGTGCGCATGTCGTTGCCCTCGACGAAGCGCATGGCGAGGTAGAGCTGCCCGTCGTGCTCGCCCGCCTCGTAGATCGGGACCACGCTCGGGTGGTCGAGCGCGGCGGCCAGCTTCGGCTCCTTGAGGAAGCGGCGACGGAAGTGCTCGTCCTCGGCGAGCTCCGGGGCGATCAGCTTGAGCGCGACCGGCCGCTCGAGCGAGAGGTCGGTCGCCCGGTAGACCACGCCCATGCCGCCGCGGCCGACCGCCGACTCGATCCGGTAGCCGGCGAACGTGGCCCCGCTGACGAAGCTGATGCTCATGGCTCGGCCCCGGTCAGGGACCAGCGGAAGCGCGTGCGCGGATCGTCCGGCGCCAGCCCCGGTCGCGCGGCGCCGCGCCGCACCAGCACGGTCGGCGCGGGCGGCGCCGACGCGAGCTGCTCGCGGATCGCTCCGAGGCCCTCGTCGCGCCAGCGGTCGGAGAGGCCGACGACGAGCAGCCCCGCACCCGCGGCGAGCGCGAAGACGCCCTCGCGGCCGGGGCGGGCGAGCATCGGCTCGGCCACGACGCGGGCGAGCCGCTGGACGATCAGCGACGCGTCGGCGAGCAGCCTGCTGGCGTCGCGTCCGCCGGCGCGGTCGTCGGAGGCCGCGCCGATCAGCCGGAGCGGGACGCCGGTCGCCGACGCCACCGCCGTTCCCAGCTCGAGCGCCGCCCAGTCGTGGTGCGCGCCGCCGAACGGGACCACGACCGGCCCGGCGGTGGGCGGGCCGCCGGCGTCGACGAGCAGCGCGACGTCGCACGGCGCCTGCTCGAGCACCGCCCCGGCGTCACCCTCGAGCGGCGCCTCGCCGGCGTCCGTGAGCAGCAGGTCGACGTCCTGCTGCGCGGCCAGCCGAGCCACGTCGAGGCCTGGCGTAGGCGACGAGAACGCCGCGGTCCGCGCCGCGATCCCCTCGTCCTGCAGCGCCTGCGCCCGCTCGGCCAGCGCGCGCGCCTGCTCGCCCACGTCGCCGGCGGCGACCACGCGCGCGAGGATGAGCTCGCGCGGCGGCTTGGCGTCGGCGAGCGTCGCGGCGAGGCTGAGCAGCGCGTCGAGGGCATCGGCGCGGCGCGGGAAGACGAGCAGCGACCGGTCGGTCTCCGGCGGCGCCCGCCGCGGGCGCTGCTCGAGCCCGAGCTCGGGGTCGTGCTGGAGGATCGCCTGCTCGAGCCGCCGCAGCTCCTCGCCGGGCTCGAGCCCGAGTTCCTCGGCCAGCTCCTGACGAGCGGCGCGGTAGACGTGCAGCGCCTCGGCCTGGCGGCCAGTGCGGTAGAGGGCGAGCATGAGCTGCCCGCGCAGGCGCTCGCGCAGCGGGTGCGCCGCGATCAGCGTCTCCAGCTCGCCGATCAGGTCGGCATGGCGGCCGCAGGCCAGCTCGGCGTCGATGCGCTCCTCGAGCGCCGTCAGCCGCAGCTCCTCGAGCCGCGCGACCTCCGTCTGCGCGAACGGCTCGTAGGCGAGGTCGGCGAGCGGCGAGCCCCGCCACAGGGCCAGCGCCTCCCGCAGCTTCGCGGCGGCTCGAGCGGGCTCCGCCCGGCGCGCCTCGGCGCGCAGCCGCTCGAACACGGCGACGTCCAGCTCGTCCGGCTCGACGTTCAGCACGTAGCCGGGTGCGCGCGTGGTCAGCCGCTCGGCGCCGAGCTCGCGCCGGTAGCGCATGACGTAGCTCTGGATGCTCTTGGCCGCGGTGGCCGGTGGCGACTCTCCCCACAGCTCGCCGATCAGCCGGTCGGCGGCGACGACCTCGTTCGCGTGCAGCAGCAGGAGCGCCAGCAGTGACCGTTGCTTCACCCCGCCCAGTGACAGCGTCCTGTCCTGCTCGGTTACCGCCAGGGGTCCGAGAAGGGCGAAATCCATTTCGTTCAGACGCGACCGTATCCGAGCGCGTCTACCGGCGTCTACCGCGAACCACACCGGGCGTCGACCGCCGCCCTGGAACGTGCGCTCCAAGAAGACCGCACCGGGTGGTCTCGAGAGAGGAGCAGAGATGTTCACGCACCGCCTCAGCCGCACCGTCGCCGTCGCCCTGGCGCTCGGCGCCGTCGCCGCCCCGACCGCCGCCGCGATGCCCGCCGATGGTCCCGTCGTTGCGAGCAAGTACACCCTGCCGCACGACTTCCAGACCGCGGACACCCGCGACGCCGTCGTCGACCCGCGGCCTCTACGAGCCGATCCCGCCGTCGGAGCAGCGGCAGCCGCCGCAGGACCTGCGCAACCCCGACACCGTCGACTTCGCCAACGGGCGCGGGACCTACAACTCGCCCGAGGTCGTGGTCGTGGACGTGCCGAAGCCCGAGAGCGCCCCCGGTCTCGGCCGGCGGCATCGACTGGGCGGACGCCGGGCTCGGCGCCGGCAGCCTGCTGGGCATCACCCTGATCGGCCTCGGCGGCGCGCTGTTCATCGTGCACCGCCGCGGCACCCGCCGCCTCGCCGCCTGAAGCGACGTCAGCCGGCCGCCACGGGGTGACCCGTGGCGGCCGCGCGCTCGATCCCGCGCTCGACCGTCTCGATCAGGTGCGGCCGCAGCTCGGCGGCGGAGATGATGCGGTCGACCGACCCCACCTCGACCGCGCGCTCGACGCTGTGGATGGCGTCGAACTCGCCGGCCAGCTCGCCCAGCTTCTCGGACCGGACCTCCGCGTACAGCGCCTCGTCCTCCAGCGGGTCGCGGCCGGCCAGCCGGGAGTCCTCGCGCGTGCGGGCGTCGACCTCGCGTGCGAACACCACCGCAGCCGCCGGCGCGCCGCCGATCACCGAGGCGTGCGAGCCCTCCAGGGCGATCGTCTCCAGCGACGGGTTCAGCCGGCGCGAGAAGACCACGAAGGCGCCGCCGTGGAAGCGCGAGATCACGCAGAACGCGATCGGGCCGTCGAAGTTGACGATCGCGCGGCCGATCTCCGCGCCGTACTCGAGCTGCAGCCGGCGCATCGACTCCGGCGAGCCGTCGAAGCCCGCCAGGTTCGCCAGCACGACCAGCGGCCGCCGCCCCGACGCCGCGTTGATCGCGCGCGCGACCTTCTTCGAGGCCTGCGGGAACAGCGTGCCCGAGGTCCAGCCCTCCGGGCCGTCCGCCGGGACCGGGCCGAAGCGCGCCAGCGGCCGCGACTCGATGCCGATCATCGCCACCGGCCGGCCGCCGAGGAACGCGTCCCACACGACCGCCACCTCGGCCTCGCGCATCGCCGCCCAGCGCTCCAGCGGCGCCCGATCCTGATCGGCCACCGCGCGCATGACGGAGCGGATGTCGAACGGCTTCTTGCGGCCCGGGTTGGTCTCCTCGGTGAAGATCTCGCCGACCGTGGACAGGTCGGAGTCCGGCGCCTCGTGCGGTGAGGAGCGCACGTCGCGATCGGCCGGATCGCCGGACGTGGCCCGCCGCGGGAAGCGCTCGCCGGGCACGACGTAGGTGTGGTCGTAGTAGCGCAGCAGCAGCTCGCACGCGCCGGCCAGGTCGGGCGCCCAGTACTGGGCCTGGCCGTTCGGGCCCATGATGCGCTCGTAGCCGCCGATGCCGAGGTTGTCCTCGGCCGACACGCCGCCCGAGTAGTCGAGCGCCTGCTTGCCGGTCAGCACCATCGTGCTCTCCGGCGTCATCACCAGGATGCCGCGCGTGTGCATCAGCATCGTGGCCTCGGCGTTGAAGTACGGCTGGGCGCCGACGTTGATGCCGCTGACCACGACGTTGATCTCGCCGCCGGCCTGCGTGAACTGCACGATCCGGCGCAGCGCCGCCGCCACCCAGTCCATGTTCTCGGTGCCGGAGTCCATGGCGATCTTGGCGCCCGAGGAGACCGCGAACCACTCGACCGGGACGGCGAGCTCCTCGGCCAGGTCGAGCGCCGCGATGATCCGCCGGCACTCGGGCTCGGCCAGCGAGCCGAGCGCGCGCGTCGGGATCGCCGAGCAGCGCCACGCGCAGCATCCCCTCGGGATGGCGCTCGGTGCGGTTGCGGATCAGGCCGACGACGACGCTCGCGCGGTTGGTGGCCGGCGGCCGGTCGACGGGCACGAGGTCGCCGTCGTCGTCGAGGTCGTGCTCGACGAACTCGCCGGCCGGGATCGGCGCGCCGCGCTCGGCGCGCAGCGGGGCGAGGATCTTGACGATCTCGGCGGGATGCAGGGTGCCGCGCCGGCGCGCGGAGACGATCCGCTGGGCGCCCTCGTCGAGCGGCTGCAGCGGGTCGCTGGGCGGGTCCGTGAGCTCGACCATCACGCCGCGCCCGGCCGGGTTGAACAGCCGCAGCACGCGCTCGCGCTCGACGCCGTTCTCGATCAGCCGGCCGCGGACCATGACCATCTCGATCCCGAGCTCGGCGGTGATGCGGGTGAAGCGCTCGATGATCGCGCCGGCGTCCTCAGGGCCGAAGTCCATCACCGGCCAGACGTAGAGCAGCAGGCGGTTCCACAGCATCCGCTCGCGCGGCCGGCGGCTCGACTGCACCGAGCGCATCGACTCGAAGGCCTGCCGTACCGCCCGCTCGAGCTGCGGGATCGCCGTGATCCGGCCGGCCTCGTCGCGCACCGGCGACAGGCCGCGCACCTCGGCGAGTGCCACGAGCCGCTCGTCGCGCGGGTTCTCGCGCGCCACGGCGCGGAAGAGGTGGACCTCGGGGGCGGAGGGCAGGCGCGCCAGCTCGAAGTTCGACAGCCGCCAGAAGTCCATCCGGGCGGCCATCATCGGGTGCATCCCGCGCAGGTCGGGGTTCTCGGCCCAGCCGTCGCCCGAGCGGAAGAAGGTGGCGACGTCGACCTCCTCCGACGGGGTCACGATGAACGCGACGCGCGTGACGGCGTCCGGGAGGTCGGCGCTGTCGAGCAGCGCTGCCAGGTCCTCGCCCTCGCGCACGTAGAGGTCGGCGAGCACGCGCTCGCCCGCGGGCAGCTCGAGCGCCTCCGTGGCCACGGCTCGCAGCGCGGTCGCGAGGTCGTCCCGGTCGCCGAGCGTGGCCGCCACGTGGTGGCGCATGCCCTCGTGCTCGTACGTGGCGTACACGAACGGCACGCCGTCGAGCAGGCGCTGCTCGACGGTCTCGAGCTGCCGGATCCGGTAGTAGCGCCGCGTCATCGCCTCCATCAGCGCCCCGGCGTCGCCGCGGTGGCGTCCGATCAGGGGCGCGAGCGGCTGCGGGCAGGCGACGAGCGCCGCCATCCGCTCCTCGCGGTCCGTGCGGTCGGGCTCCTCGGCGAGCGCCTCGAGATGGCTCTCCATCGTCGCGTACGTCTCCTGGCGCGCCTCCTCGACGACGGGCTCGTCGCAGCAGCGCCAGCGCAGCTCGCGCACGAGCTCCGCCAGCGCGGGCTCGCGCGAGCCGAGCGCGCTCTCGAGCCGGTCGAGCACGCCGCGCAGCTCATCGTCGCCGGGCGCGTCCAGGTCGAGCCGGCGCGTGAGGATCGCGCGCACCGCCGCGCGCGCCGCGCCGGCCCGCTGCTGGGAGAGGAACAGCCGGTGGCAGGCCTCCTCGAGCGCCGCCGTCCGCTCCAGCCCGCCGATGCCGTAGTGGGCGAGCGCGCGCTCGAGCGCCGCGACGAAGCGCTCCGGCAGGCCCTCGGCGGCGGCGTCGAGCGAGCGCAGGAACGCGTGCAGGTACTCCTGCGGGCTGCGCAGCATCTCGTCGGCGTCGCCGGTCGTGTGCGGGCGGCCCAGCGCCCGCACGTCCGCGTAGAGCTCGAGCAGGCGGTTCTCACCCGCGGCATCGATCGACTCGCGCTCGATCTCGACGCCGGTCACGTCGTAGCCGAGCACGAGCCACTTGAGCCGCTCCAGCTCGCTCGTATCGCGCCTCGGCGGCCTCGAACGTCAGGCGCTCGCCCGCCTCCTGCGGCGCGTCGTCGAGCGGGTCGATCTGGAGCAGCGGCCGGCCGGCCGCGACGTGGACGTTGCTGCCGACCAGCACCTCGCGCACGCGGCCGTGGACGGGCGCGGTGAGCGAGGTCTCCATCTTCATGCTCTCGGTGACGGCGACCACGTCGCCGGCCTGGACCTCGTCGCCGGCCGACACGGGGATCGCGACCACGACGCCCGGCGCGTGGCTGCGGACCAGGCCGCCCTCGTCGCGCGAGACGCGGTGCGGCACGCCGTTGACCTCGACGAGCAGGTCCATGTCCTGCACCGCGGTCAGCGTCCGGTACGAGCGGCCGCCGAAGGTCAGGCGCCGCTCGTGGTCGGTGAGCTGCTCGACCTCGGCTTCGATCGTCGCGCCGTCGACCTGGACGCGGTAGCGCCGCGGGCCGGTCTCCCAGACCGCGAAGCGGTAGCTGACGCCCCGGTAGAGGAGATCGAGCGTGTGGCCGACGTCGGCCTCCGCCTGCGGGCGGCCGCGGCGGGCGAGCGCGTAGAAGTGCGCGCGGTTGGCGGCGGTCTCCTCGTCGCAGAGGGCGATCGCCGCCTGCACGAGCGCGGCGTCGGCGTGGCGGATCGGGCTCGACGTCGCCCTGCGCCTGGAGGCGGTCGAGCCAGCCGGTGTCGACCTCGCCGGCGCGCAGCTCGGGCCGCCCCAGCAGCTCGAGCAGGAAGCCCTGGTTGGTCGTGCCCTCGTCGATCACCACCATCGTGTCGGCCACGGCGCGGCGCAGGCGCGCGATCGCCTGCTCGCGCGAGCTGCCGTGGGCGATGATCTTGGCCAGCATCGAGTCGAAGTCCGACGGCACCGTGTCGCCCTCCGCGAACCCCGTGTCGACGCGGATGCCGGGGCCGGTCGGCAGCCGCAGCAGGCTGATCCGGCCGGGGGCGGGAGAGAAGCCGCGCGCGGGGTCCTCGGCGTTCAGGCGGACCTCGATCGCGTGCCCGCTCGGCGGCGGCGGATCGCCCTCGAGCCGGCCGCCGGCCGCGACGTGGAGCTGGAGGGCGACGAGGTCGGCGCCCGTCACGACCTCGGTGACGGGGTGCTCGACCTGCAGCCGCGCGTTGACCTCCATGAACGAGAACTGCTTGGAGGCGGGCTCGTAGAGGAACTCGACGGTGGCGGCGCCGCGGTATCCGACCTCGCGGGCGAGCTCGGCCGCGGACGCCGCCAGCTCGCGCTCCTGCTCGGCGCTGAGGACCGGGCTGGCCGACTCCTCGACCACCTTCTGGTGGCGGCGCTGGTAGGAGCAGTCGCGCACGCCGAGCGCCCACACGCCGCCCTGCCCGTCGGCCAGGAGCTGGACCTCGACGTGCCGCGCGGACTCCACGAGGCGCTCCATCAGCACCGAGTCGTCGCCGAACGCCTGGCCCGCCTCGGCGCGGGCTCGCTCGAACGCGTTGGCGATCTCGCCGGCCTCCTCGACGCGTCGCATGCCGCGGCCGCCGCCGCCCGCCGCCGCCTTGATCATCAGCGGGAAGCCGAGCTCGTCGCCGATCCGCTGGGCGTCCTCGACGCTGTCGACCGGCCCGCCGCTCCACGGCGCGACCGGCACGCCGGCCTGCTCGGCCAGCTTCTTGGCCTCGATCTTGTCGCCGAGCGCGCGCATGACGTCGGCGTCCGGCCCGGCGAAGACGATGCCGAGCCGCTCGCACAGCTCGGCGAAGGCGGGGTGCTCGGCCACGAAGCCCCAGCCGACCCAGGCGGCGTCGGCCCTGGTCTCGGTCAGGGCCCGCTCGAGCGCCTCGTAGTCGAGGTAGGCGGAGGCCGGGCCGAGGCAGTGGCGCTCGTCGGCCTGGCGCACGAACAGCGCGTGGCGCTCGGGCTCGCTGTAGAGCGCGATCACACGGATCGGCTCCTCGCGCGTGTCGTTCAGCTCGCGGACGGCGTGGATGGCGCGCATCGCCGCCTCGCCGCGGTTGACGATGGCCAGGCGCGTGAAGGGCCCGTGCGTGGGGGTCACGCGCACTTGGTGTGACGGACGTCACGGCTCGTCTTCAAGCGTTCGCGCGACCGAACCCGCCATCTGTGGGGGTCAGGGCGTACCGTCGCGCAGGAGGTCGCCGCGCCCGGTCGGCCAGGGCATCACCGATCCACAAGGATCCGAGCGCGGACGACTGAGGTAGCCTGGCACCATGTCGACGCGGCCGGTCTTCGTTGGCGGCTGCCCGCGCTCGGGGACGACGCTGCTGCGCGCCATGCTCGAGGCGCATCCGGAGCTGGCGATCCCCGGCGAGACGCGGATCCTCGTCGACGGCTACCGCGCGCGGGCGCGCTGGGGCGACCTCTCCGAACCGGCCAACCGGCGGGCCGTGGCGCAGTGGGTGGTCGAGCGCAAGGTGTCGCGCCACCGGCGGCTGAGCGAGGACGCCGGCGAGCTGGTCGAGCGCATGGTCGCCGCGCCGCCGACGATCGGCTCCGTCCTCAGCGCGGGCTTCCACCTGTACGCCGAGCGGCACGGGAAGCCGCGGTGGGGCGACAAGCGCCCGAGCCTCGTGCTCAACCTCGACGCCGTGTTCGCGATGTTCCCCGACGCGCAGTACGTGAACCTCGTGCGCGACCCGCGCGCCGTCCTCGCCTCGATCCGGCGCGTCGGCCGGCAGCAGGGCTGGGGCGGCCGCGGCCTGGCCGCGGGCGCGGACAAGTGGGAGCGCTCGATCCGCGCGGCGGAGCGCTGGCGGGGGCGGCTGCGCGCCGACCAGTTCCACGAGCTGCGCTACGAGGACCTGGTGGCGGACCCCGAGGCCGTGCTCGGCCGGCTCGTCGGCTTCCTCGAGCTCGATCCGGCCGGGCTCGACGCGATGCTCCACCACCACGAGACCACTGAGGTGGCCAGCGCGCGGCTGCACCGGCTCGTCTCGAGACCGGTGACCTCGGAGGCCGTCCGCACGTGGGAGCAGACGCTGCGGCCGCGGGAGGTCGCGTTCGTGGAGAGCGCGCTCGGCGACTGGATGGGCCGCTACGGCTACGAGCCGGCCGCGACGGGGAAGCCCGTGCCCGAGAAGCTCGCGCAGCGCCACCGCCGGCGGCGCCGCGAGATGCGGAGGGTGTACGCCAAGCGCCGCGTGCGCGAGCTGTGGCTGCGGCTGACCTACCGCCGGCCGGTGGCGGCGAAGCGGTAGGTCGTCTGCGCGTGCGGGTCCTTGGCGAAGGCCATGACCTTCGCCGGCTCGATCCGGAACACGTGCGCTGGGTCCGAGCCCTCACCGTGGTGGAACGCGCCGTCGGCGACCTCGAACCGCCACACCTCGCCGTACTTGGCGACGTAAGCCTCGGCCGCTCGGTGCAGCGCGTCCTGGTCCGTGATCCGGACGGCCTCGCCCTCGACGACGACGTCGAGGCCGCGAGCCCAGGTGTTCGTCCCGGTGGTCAGCGCGACGCGGTTGCTGTGCTCGAGGTTGCGCATCTTCTGCTCGCGAATCCCGGTCGAGAAGTGGACGGCCCCGTCGTGCAGCACGCCGACCAGCGGCGTGACGTGCGGGCGCCCGTCGGCCCGCACCGTGGTCAGCCAGTAGAGCTCGGCCTCCTCCAGCGCGCGCAGAGTGTCGTCCCACGAGGTGGCGTCGGCGTCGGGATCGCTGAAGCGGGAGTCGATCGTGGAAACCGGTAGTGACGTCATGCCTGTAGGGACGGCCCGGGGGCCGAAGACTCATCGCTCGGCCGGTACGCGTTGCACACGGCCTGGGCGTGGGCACTCGGAACGTAGCCGACTTCGAACGGGTTCCCGGCCTGCGGGTCGTCGCCGTGGCGATACGCTGACGGCCATGAGACGGCGAGTCGCACCGGTCGACCGCGTCGGCGTGGACGAGCGCGCCGCGGTGCTGGGCAAGCGCTCGATCAAGTCCGAGTCCCAGCAGCAGGCGATCCGCATGGTGGTGTCGATGGTCGACCTCACCACGCTCGAGGGCCAGGACACGCCGGGCAAGGTCGCGCAGCTCGCGGCGAAGGCCGTCTGCCCGGCGCCGACGCACCCCGAGATGCCGTCCGTGGCGGCGCTCTGCGTGTACCCGTCGCGGGTGACCGACGCCAAGCGTGCACTCGACGGCTCCGGCGTCGCGCTGGCCAGCGTCGCGACCGGCTTCCCCTCGGGTCTGACGAGCATGGAGCTCAAGCTCGAGGAGACCCGCCAGGCGGTGGCCGACGGGGCCACCGAGATCGACATGGTGATCCCGCGCGACGCCTACCTGGCCGGCGACGACCAGCGCGTCGTGACCGAGGTCGAGCAGGTCAAGGAGGCCTGCGGGTCCGCGCACCTGAAGGTCATCGTCGAGGTCGACGAGCTCGGCGGCTACGACCACATCCGCCACGCGACCTGGCTCTCGATGGAGGGCGGCGCCGACTTCGTCAAGACCTCGACCGGCAAGGTCGGCAAGGGCGCCACCCCGAGCGCCACGCTGGTGATGCTCGAGGCGGTGCGCGACTACGCCCACCGCACCGGCAAGGTCGTCGGCTTCAAGGCGGCGGGCGGGGTGCGCACCAGCAAGCAGGCGATCCACCAGCTCGTGCTCGTCAAGGAGACGCTCGGCGACGAGTGGCTCACGCCCGACCGCTTCCGCATCGGCGCCTCGTCGCTGCTCAACGATCTGCTCATGCAGTACGAGCACGGAGCCTCCGGCCGCTACCAGCGGCCCGAGGACTTCTCGAAGGAGTGAACGCATGACCGCCTCGCCCACGCGCACCGCGCTGGCCTGGGAGTACTCGCCCGCCCCCGAGGCGACCGACCACATCCGGCTGGCCGACCGCTACGGGCTGTTCATCGGCGGCGAGTGGCGGGAGGCCGAGGCCTACGAGCCGACCATCAACCCCGCCACCGAGGAGCCGCTGACCGAGATCGCGCAGGCCTCGACGGCCGACGTCGACGCCGCGGTGGCGGCCGCGCGCGAGGCGCTGCCGCGCTGGCAGCGGCTGCCCGCGCTCGAGCGCGGCAAGTACGTCTTCCGCATCGCCCGCCTGATCCAGGAGCGTGCGCGCGAGCTGGCGATCGTGGAGTCGCTCGACGGCGGCAAGCCGATCCGCGAGTCGCGCGACGTCGACATCCCGCTCGCCGCGGCGCACTTCTTCTACTACGCGGGCTGGGCCGACAAGCTGCGCTACGGCCTCGCGGGCCGCGACGTCGGGCCGATGGGCGTGGTCGGCCAGATCGTGCCGTGGAACTTCCCGCTGCTGATGGCGGCCTGGAAGCTCGCGCCGGCGCTCGCCTGCGGGAACACGGCCGTGCTCAAGCCGGCCGAGACGACGCCGCTGACCGCGCTGCTGCTGGCCGAGATCTGCCAGGAGGCCGAGCTGCCCGCGGGCGTGGTCAACATCCTGCCCGGCGACGGCTCGACCGGCGCCGCGCTCGTGCGCCACGAGGGCATCGACAAGATCGCCTTCACGGGCTCGACCGAGGTCGGCAAGGACATCCAGGCCGCCACCGCGGGGCGCGACATCGGCCTCACGCTCGAGCTCGGCGGCAAGTCGGCCAACATCGTGTTCGACGACGCGGCGATCGACCAGGCGGTCGAGGGCATCGTCAACGGCATCTTCTTCAACCAGGGCCACGTCTGCTGCGCCGGCTCGCGGCTGCTGCTGCAGGAGAGCGTCGCCGAGGAGGTCATCGAGAAGCTGTGGCGGCGGATGGGGCTGCTGCGCGTCGGCGACCCGCTCGACAAGAACACCGACGTCGGCGCCATCAACTCGGCCGCGCAGCTCGCACGGATCGAGGCGCTGGTCGACGCCGGCGAGCGCGAGGGCGCGACGCGCCGCACCGTGCAGTGCACGCTGCCCGAGCGCGGCTACTGGTTCCCGCCCACGCTGTTCACCGACGTCGCGCCCGTCAACCGGATCGCGGTCGAGGAGATCTTCGGCCCGGTCGTCTCCGTGCTCACCTTCCGCACCCAGGCCGAGGCGATCGAGAAGGCCAACTCCACCGCCTACGGCCTGGCGGCCGGCATCTGGACCGACAAGGGCTCGCGCGCGCTGGCCGTGGCGCGCGGCCTGAAGGCGGGCACGATCTGGCAGAACACCTACAACCAGTTCGACCCGACCTCGCCGTTCGGCGGCTACAAGGAGAGCGGCTTCGGCCGCGAGGGCGGGGCGGTCGGCCTGCGGCCGTACGTGAAGCTCGCGATGAGCCGCCTGCCCGTCGTCAAGACCTACAAGCTCTACGTGGGCGGAGCGTTCGCGCGCAGCGAGTCGGGCCGCCACGTGGCGGCGACCGACCACGAGGGCAACCACGTCGCCAACGCGCCGCGCGGCACGCGCAAGGACGTCCGCGACGCCGTGCGCGCCGCCCGCGGAGCGCTGCCGGGCTGGCAGGGCCGCACGGCCTACAACCGCGGCCAGATCCTCTACCGCTTCGCCGAGGCGCTCGAGTCGCGCGCCGACGAGCTGACGAGCGAGACCGCGCGGCTGCGCGGGATCGAGCGCGGCGCGGCACGCGCCGAGATCGAGGCCGCGGTCGACCACGCCGTCCACTACGCGGGCTGGACCGACAAGCTGCACGCGGTGCTCGGCGGCGTCAACCCGGTCGCGGCGCCGCACTTCAACTTCACCTTCCCGGAGCCGACCGGCGTCGTCGGCGTCATCGCCCCCGAGGAGCCCGACGTGCTCGGGCTGGTCGCCGAGATCCTGCCGCCGCTGGCGGGCGGGAACGTCGTCGTCGCGCTCGTCTCGGAGCGCTGGCCGCTGCTCTCGCTGCACCTCGGCGAGGTGCTCGGGGTGGCCGACGTGCCGGCCGGCGTCGTCAACCTGCTCTCGGGCCTGCGCTCGGAGCTGGTCAAGCCGCTCGCCGGCCACCGCGACGTCGACGGGATCCTCGACGCCACCGGCGACCCCGAGGTGGTCCGCCTCGCCGCCGACAGCGTCACCCGCGTGGCCAAGGCCCGCGACGACTACCTCGACGTCGCGAGCCTCGACGGGCTGTCGCGGATCGAGCCCTTCCTCGAGCTCAAGACCGCCTGGCACCCGGTCGGGACCTGAACCACGGGTAAGAACTCGGACCGGAAACCGGCGCGGCAGGCTCGGGTTCTCCGTTACCTTCCCGCTCAAATACGGGGGGTACGGCCGCGGAGCCGCGCGATCCAGATCCTGCAAGGCCCAACCGCGCGCGACGGCCCCGACCTATCGCTTCACGAGGGGGGTTGGGTTTTGCGACTTTTCACAACGGTGCGGCGCGCCGCGATGGTTGCTGCCGTGCTCGCGCTGCCGTCGACCGGCGTCGCGATGGCGCACATTCCGCCAGGTGAGCCGGGCACGGACTCCGATGTGTCACCGGTCGCGGTCTTCGGTGCCGGTTCCGGTGAGAAACAGCATGGCTCGCCCGGCGGTCATTGCCGGCGCGGGCGCGAGAACTACCAGCTCGTATCGAGGCTCGAGCTGACGGGCCGGTTCGGCAACATCGTGCCGGAACAGATCGCAGACGTATCGGTTCACAAGGGGTTCGCGTATCTGAACTCTTGGAACGAGCCGACCTGCCAACGCGGTGGGACGTACATCGTCGACATCCGCAACCCTGCGAGCCCGCGGGAGATCGGGTTCCTTCCCGCGCCGACGGGGTCGATCAACGGCGAGGGCGCGCACGTCGTGACCTACAACGGTCGCGACATCATCGCGACCAACAACGAGCCGTGCACGTTCGCCAACGCCGAGAACGCGCCGGCCGGGCCCGGCGGCACTCGGGACGTGACAACGAGGCCTCAAGTTCGGCCGGCCGGCGCGGCGACCGGCGGCGACACGGCGGGGAGGCTCGATGGTCGGACGGACGTGCCGCACTCGATCCACAGCACGGTGATGTGGGAGCTCGGCGGCAGGCTCTACCTGATGACATCGACAACGTCGAGCTGCGCGACGTCGACATCTTCGACATCAGCAACCGGCCGTGCCGGTGCCCGTCGCCGAGTACGAGCTCCTCGAGTCTTCCGCAGATCGAGGACTCGGGACATCGGGTCCTTCCTCGGCACCTTCCATCACGACTCGAAGGTCAAGATCATCGACGGTCGCGCGATCGCGCTCACGTCCTACTGGGACGGCGGCTACGTGACCTATGACGTGACCGACCCGCGGTACCGCAGTACATCGGCGACTCCTCGTTCCTGGGCCCGGATCCGCTGACCCACCTCACGCCCCCGGAGGGCAACGCCCACTACGCGGAGTTCTCGCACGACAACAGGTTCATCCTGGCGCCGACGAGGACTTCACGACGCACCGCGCCGGCAGCTTCGACGTGGAGGGGACGGAGTACCCGGCGTCGGGCGTCGGCGGCGGCGCGCCCGCGGCGATGCTGCCGGACCGCGTCATGAACGGGCCGACGGTCTACGGCGGTTACGCCTGCCCGGGCTCCTGCCGGGCCGCAGCGCTCGGCCTACAACTTCGCCTCGAGGCGGGCGAGGAGGCGATCTCGTCCTCCAGCGCGGGCCGACCGGCGACAGCAACAACCCCGAGGAGGCGTGCTTCCGGGGCAGAAGGCCGAGCGGGCCTGGGACGCCGGCTGGCGGAACGTCCTTTCGTCACCGCCAGCAGCGTGCCGAAGAGCGACAGCGTGCCGTCGCGGTTCGTCGCATGATCTCGATCAGGACGCGCTCTGCTGCGGCCAGTCGATGTGCGACGGCCCGCCGCAATACGGCACCCGTATGACGACGAGGCGGAGATGGCGGCGATGGGCACGTCGGCGACAAGGTGAGGGCGACTCGCAGTTCGACGGCTGGGGCTACGCCCACCTCTACCGCACGAGGCGGGCAAGCTCACGCGCCGTGGAAGCTGGGCGGTGGAGGAGTCGCTCGACGAGCGGTTCTCGACGGTGTTGTGACTCTCACCAGAGAGCCGCGGCCCTTCTTGCCCTTGTTGAACTTCACCGCGTTGGCGTGCGTGTGGCCGGCCACGTTCGGCGACCACGGGTACTCCGCGAACAGCGCCTTCACGACCAGGGCGGCAACAACTTCTGGGGCGTGGAGTGGTTCAACGGCCCGGGAGACCGTGAACGCCTGGCCGCGTTCTCCGACCGCGACTACGGCCTGTACATCCTGCGGTACACGGGACCGGGCGCGGCAACTGCGCCGTTCTGCGAGGACGCGCTCGCGTTCACACGGCGGACCGGCCGGTGACCGTGCCGCTGACCTGCACGGACCCCAACACCGGCAACGTGCTGACTCGGCGATCGTCGAGCCAGCCGGGCAACGGCACGGTCGCGCCGCAGGGCGATCGGGCCGTCTACACCCCGCGGAGGGGATTCGCGTCTTGGAGCCCTTCGTGCCGCGGTGCAACGGCGTCGAGCGGCGCGGGTCGCGGGTCGCGAGCCGGGCTCGAACCGCCTCCGCGGGACTCCCGGCCACACGTCATCGCCTGCTCGTCGTTGCCCACAGATCGACGCCGGGGCCGGCAATGACAAGGTGGCCGCCGCGCAGGGCGAGGACTGCGTCGGCGGGCGGGCGGCGGGACGACATCGTCGGGGTGCAGCATCGTGACGCGCTGGTCGGCGCGAAGGCAACGGCGAGCTGGTCGTTACTTGCGCGCGCGCTTGAGCTCGGAGCGCAGCCACCGGTACTGCGGGTCCGTCGAGACCGCCTCATCGGCGGCAGGGGAACGACTACCTCGGCGACGGTTCGAACGACGACAGGTTGATCGGCGGTTGGGGGCGCGACTCGATCAAGGCCGAGGCCGGCAACGACCGCATCTCCGGCGGTAGCGGCGATGACGCGATCAACGCCGGATCCGGCCGCGGCCGCATCAACGCGGGCCCGGCGACGACAAGGTCAACGCGGTCAACCTCAATAGGAACCGCATCCGCTGCGGTCCGGGCAGGATGCCGTCTGGGCGAACACCGCGACCGCGTCGCGAGCGGACTGCGAGAAGATTCGAATCACGCGTTGCGTCGCTGCGAAGGCGTAGATAGCTCGCCGGTGCCCTCGGAGTCGTCGAGCTGCTCGGCTTCGGCGTGTAGCCGAAGCCGTGCTTGCGGCCGGTGCCGATCAGCTGCGGTACTCGGGCTTGGAGATGATCCGCCGCGTCGGGGTCCGGCGGGACCGCCGGCCGCTGGCCGCGTCTGGATGAAGGCCGGGAGGTCGCCGAAGGCGGCGAACAGCTCGTCGTCGGAGGCGCCCAGGGCGAACCGGCCGGGGTCGAACGCCGCGCTCGGGAGCACCTGCTCACGGTGCTCGACGACGTCGAGCGGTCGGGGCGGCGTGCGGCTCGAGGTCGCGCGCGACCGCGACTTCCGGCGCGTGGTGGCGCGCAGGACGATCGCCACGAGCGGCGGGCGCGGCTACTCGGTGAAGGCGCGCGTCGGCGGCCTCGAGCCCGACGAGCGCTACTACTACCGCTTCGAGACGCGCGACCGGAAGCCCGGTCGGGCGCTTCCAGACCGCGTTGCCGGCTGGATCCAGCCCGTTCGTGGTTGCCGCGTGAGAGTACACACGGCAACGTCGAGCCCGGCGCGCGACGAGAGCGGCGCCTGGGCGACTCCATCAGGCCGGGATACGCGCGGCGACGGCGGCACCGACGGCGCGACGACACGATCGGCGAGCGAAATCCGAGAACCCGCGCGATCGTGGGCGCGGCGCTGACGCTCGCCGACTACCGCGCCAAGTACGCGCTCTACCGCTCGACAAGGCGCTGCGTGACCTGCACGCGAAGTTCCCGATCGTCGAGACCTGGACGCCGAGGTGTAGAAAACGCGGGCCGCGACGGCGGCGTCGAGCGCGTCGAACCTGCGCCGGCGGCGCGGGAGCGCCGCACGGTACAAGGTTGTTCGAGCTGATGCGTTCATCGCGCGCCGGAGAGAGGGGTCGACCGCGCCGCGCGTCGAGCAACGTCGTCCGGACAGCCGACCACTCCGTACTCGTTGAGCTGCTGTGCGGCCAGCCGTCGCCCGCGGTGTCGCGACGCGCCCAGCTTCGCGCGCTTGTCGTTGCCCTGCTTGACCGGGCTAGCTGCGGTTGGCGTTGACGGCGCGCACGGTCGTCGCAACGAGACAGACTGCAGGCCAACGCCACCGGCGGCGCCTACGACGACTTCGACTCCTGGCAGGGCTACCCGCAGCGAGCGCGAGGAGCTGCTCGCGCACATCAGGCCGCGGGCATCGACGACGTCGTCTTCATCACCGGCGACATCCACCCGTTCGTCGCCGGCGACGTGCGTACGAACACGGGCGACGGCGAGATCGTGGCGGTCGAGTTCGTCAGCGGCTCGGTCACCTCGGCGACCTTCGGCGAGAAGCGACCTGCGGGTCGCCGGCGGCGCGTGCAACAGCAGCAGCGACCGAACCCGTCACCGGCCCGGCTCCTCGACGCGCTGCGCGGCATCAACCCGTGGGTCGACCTAGCCGACTTCGACCACCACGGCTACGGCGCTCGTCGAGGCGTCGCGCACGGCTTCGACGTGCACGCTCAAGCGCGTGGAGACGATCAGCGGCGCTCGCGCGCGACGTGACGCGGACGGGTCCGCTACGGTCGAGCGCGGCCAGACGGCGACGAGGGCGGCAGCGGCCAGAGTGCGAGGGCGGCGCGGGAAAGCAGGTGGCGATCCTAGCCGCGGCTCTCCGTGGTGCCTTGGACGAATGTCGGTGTACCGCCTCGCGCGGCGGGCACCGGCCGACTAGATCTCGGGCTGGTACTCGCCGAAGACCTCGCGCATGGCGCCGCACACCTCGCCGACCGAGGCGCGGTCGGCGAGCGCGGCGCGGATCGGGTGCAGCAGGTTGTCCGTGCCCTGCGCGGCGGTGCGCAGCTCCTCGAGCCGGCGGTCGACGAGCTCCTGGTCGCGGTCGGCCTTGAACGCCTGCAGGCGCTCGACCTGGCCGCGCTCGGTGGCGGGGTCGACGGTCAGCGTGTCCTCGACCTCGATCTCGTCCTCCACGTAGCGGTTGACGCCGACCACGACGTCCTGCTCGGTGCGGTAGCGCTCGTGGTAGCCGAAGGCCGAGTCCTCGATCTCGTTCTTGATGAACGCGACGGCGTTGACCGAGCCGCCGAGCTCGTCCACACGCTCGATCAGCTTCCACGCCCGGCTCTCGATCTCGGCGGTCAGCGACTCGACGAAGTACGAGCCGGCGAACGGGTCGACGGTGTCGGCGGCGCCCGACTCGTGGGCGACGATCTGCTGGGTCCGCAGCGCGATCTTGGCGGCGCGCTCGGTGGGCAGCGCGAGCGCCTCGTCGTAGCCGTTGGTGTGGAGCGACTGCGTGCCGCCGCAGACGGCCGCGAAGGCCTGCAGGGCGACGCGCACGATGTTGTTCTGCGGCTGCTGGGCGGTCAGCGTGACGCCGCCGGTCTGCGTGTGGAAGCGCAGCATCATCGACTTCGGGTCCTGCGCGCCGAAGCGCTCCTTCATCGCGTGCGCCCACATGTTGCGGGCGGCGCGGAACTTGGCGACCTCCTGGAAGACGTTGTTGTGGCCGTTGAAGAAGAAGGCCAGGCGGGGCGCGAAGTCGTCGACCTGCAGGCCGGCGTCGAGCGCCGCCTGCACGTAGGCCATCCCGCTGGCGAGCGTGAAGGCGACCTCCTGGACGGCGCTGGCGCCCTTCTCGCGGTAGTGGTAGCCGGAGATCGAGCACGTGTTCCACTTCGGGATCCGCTCGTTGCAGTAGGCGAACAGGTCGGTCGTGAGCCGCATGCTCGGCTCGGGCGGGTAGATGAAGTTCCCGCGCGCGATGTACTCCTTGAGGATGTCGTTCTGGACGGTGCCGCGGAGCTCCTCGCTCGCGACGCCCTGCTCCTCGGCGACCAGCTCGTAGAGCAGCAGCAGCACGCTCGCGGGCGCGTTGATGGTCATCGAGGTCGAGACCTCGTCGAGCGGGATCCCGTCGAACGCGGTCCGCATGTCGTCGATCGTGTCGATCGCGACGCCGGTGCGGCCGACCTCGCCGAGGCAGCGCGGGTCGTCGGAGTCGAGCCCGAGCTGGGTCGGCAGGTCGAAGGCCATGCTGAGGCCGGTGCCGCCGTGCGCGAGCAGGTAGCGGTAGCGCTCGTTGGACTCCTTGGCCGTCGCGTAGCCGGCGTACTGGCGGATCGTCCACGGCCGCTTGCGGTACATCTCGGCGTGGATGCCGCGCGTGAAGGGGAACTCGCCGGGCGCGCCGAGGTCCAGGTCCGCCGGCAGGTCGTCGCCGTCGTAGACGGGCTTGACCTCGATCCCGGAGTCGGTGAACCGCCGCGGGTCGTCCGGGCCGACGACCGGGGCGACGGAGAGGTCCGTGGTGTCCTTGGTCGCCATGGCGTCAGAGTATCCGCGCGATCAACGCGGCCGTCCCGGCATCGCTGCCTCCGGGCTAGGCTCGGGAGATGGTCTCCAGCATCTTCCCGATCCTGACCACGCGCGACCTCGGCGCGGCGCTCGGCTTCTACCGCGACCTGCTCGGAGCGACGGTGACGTACGAGTTCCCGGCGCCCGACGGTGAGCCGGGCTACGTCGGGCTCGAGCTCGGGTCCTCGCAGCTCGGCATCGGCCGCGATCCCGAGGCGACCGACGGGCCGAGCGCCCGCTTCAGCCTCTGGGCCTACGTCGGCGACTGCGACGCGGCGGTGGCGCGGCTGCGCACGGCGGGCGTCACGGTCGTCGAGGAGCCCGCCGACCAGCCGTGGGGCGAGCGGATGGCGAGGGTTCTGGACCCGGACGGCAACCTGGTGCTGATCGGGCAGACCGCGGCGTAGCATCCGCGCCATGAGCGAGGCGCTGCGGTCGCTGCCCCCAGTCGACGCTCTCGCCGCGGATCTCGACGCGCCGCGCGCGATCGCGGTGGCCGCCGCGAGGGCGGTGCTCGCGGAGCGGCGGGCGGAGCTGCTCGGCGGCGCGGCCGGCGAGGCCGACCTCGTTGCCCGCGCGCGAGCCTGGGTGGAGGACGCGCAGCGGCCGCGGCTGCGGCGGGTGCTCAACGCGACCGGGGTGATCGTGCACACGAACCTCGGTCGTGCTCCACTCGCGGCGGCGGCGCGCGAGGCGGTGGCGCGGGCGGCCGAGGGGTACGGCAACCTCGAGCTCGACCTCGACGACCGGGGAGCGCGGCTCGCGCCACGACCACGTCGCCGGGCTGATCTGCGAGCTGACCGGCGCCGAGGCGGCGCTGGCCGTCAACAACTGCGCGGGCGCGGTGCTGCTGGCGGCCGCGGCGCTCGCCGGGCCCGACCGCGAGGTGATCGTCTCGCGCGGCCAGCTCGTGGAGATCGGCGGCGGCTTCCGGGTGCCGGACGTGATCGCGCAGGCGGGCGCGCGGCTGGTCGAGGTCGGGACGACGAATCGCACGCGGCGCGCCGACTACGAGGCCGCGATCGGGCCGCGGACGGGCGCGATCCTGCGCGCCCACCCGTCCAACTTCCGCCAGCTCGGCTTCGTGCAGGAGGTCGAGATCGAGGAGCTGTGCGAGCTGGGCGTGCCGGTGATCGACGACGTCGGCTCGGGCGTGCTGGCCGACGAGATCGCGACGCTGCGCGAGGAGCCGGCCGTGCGGCGCTCGGTGCGGGCGGGGGCCGCGCTCGTGTGCTTCTCGGGCGACAAGCTGCTCGGCGGGCCGCAGGCGGGGCTCATGGCCGGGAGCGCCGAGGCGGTCGCCGCCGCGCGCCGCCATCCGCTCGCCCGCGCGCTGCGGCTCGACAAGCTCGGCCTCGCCGCGCTGGAGGCGACCCTGCGGCTCTACCGCGACCCCGAGCGCGCGCGGCGCGAGATCCCGGTGCTGGCGATGCTGACCGCGGACGAGCGCTGCTGCGGGCGCGCGCCGAGCGTCTCGCGGAGGCGATCGGGCCTGGCGCCGAGATCGTGCCCGCGGTGGCGAAGGTCGGCGGCGGCGCGCTCCCGCTGCTCGAGCTGCCCGGCCCGGCGGTGGCCGTCGCCGGCGTGCCGGACGAGCTCGCCGCCCGCCTGCGCGCCGCCGACCCGCCGGTCGTCGGCCGGATCGAGGACGGCCGGCTGCTGCTCGACCCGCGCACGCTGACCGACGACGAGCTGCCGCTCGTCGCCCGCGCGCTGCGATGACGACGCTGGGCACCGCGGGCCACATCGACCACGGCAAGACCGCGCTGGTGCGCGCGCTCACCGGCGTCGACACCGACCGGCTGCCCGAGGAGCGCGAGCGCGGCATCTCGATCGCGCTCGGCTACGCGCCGCTGGAGCTGCCGTCGGGGCGGCGGCTGTCGGTCGTGGACGTCCCGGGCCACCAGCGGTTCGTGCGCACGATGGTGGCCGGCGCGACCGGGATCGACCTGTACCTGATGACCGTCGCCGCCGACGACGGCGTGATGCCGCAGACACGCGAGCACGCGACGGTGCTGGCCGCGCTCGGCGTGGAGACCGGCGTCGTGGCGATCACCAAGGCCGACCTCGCCGATCCGGCGCGCGCGGCCGCGGAGGCCGCCGCGTTGCTGCCGGGCGCCGAGGCGGTGGCGGTCTCGGCGCGCACCGGCGCCGGCCTCGACGACCTGCGCGCGGCGCTCGACCGCGCGGCCGCCGCGGCGCCGGCTCGTGCCGGCGCGCCCGGGCGGCCTGCGGCTGCACGTCGACCGGGTGTTCACCGTGCACGGGGCGGGGACGGTCGTCACGGGCACGCTGTGGTCGGGCACCGCGGCGCGCGGCGACGAGGTCGAGGTGCTGCCGGCCGGCCGCCGAGCCCGGATCCGGTCGGTCGAGGTCCACGACGAGCCGGTCGAGCGCGCCGAGGCCGGCCGGCGGGTCGCGCTCAACCTCGCCGGCCTGGCGCGCGATGAGGTCGGGCGCGGTGACGTGGTCGTCGCGGCCCCGCGGCGCGACTCGCCGGCGGGCGACATCGTCGCCCTGCGGCGATCGGCCCGCGGCCACGTACCGCGTCGATGCCGCGCTCTCGTGGACCACCCCTGACGCGCGGCCACACGGCGGCGCCCGCGTGGCCGTCCACCACGGCACCCGTGAGTCGGCCGCACGGCTCGCCGAACTCGGCGGCCGGTTCTTCCAGCTCCGCCTGGAGGAGCCGATCGTCCCGCTGCGGGGCGACCGCCTCGTGATCCGATCGCTGGCGCCGCCGGACACGCTCGGCGGCGGGGTCGTGCTCGATCCCGCGCCGCGCCGCCATGGGCCGTCGCGCGACCTGCTCGCGCGGCTCGTCGCGCTCGAGCGCGGCGAGGTCCCCGAGGAGCCGCCGCCGCCCGCGCCGCCGGCCCCCGAGCCGCTCCCGGAGCTGACCGCGGCGGCGCTCGCCGTCGAGGAGCGGCTGCGGGCGGCGGGCGCCGAGCCGCCGCTCGACGAGGATCGCGCCGCCCTGGCGATCCTGCGCGCCCACGGCCGCGCGGTCCGGCTCGGCCCCTCGATGCACGTCCATCCCGAGGCGCTGGCCGCGGTGCGGGAGCGGCTCGTCGCCGCGATCGAGCGCGACGGCTCGATCACGCTCGCGGGCGCGCGCGACGAGCTCGGCACCTCGCGCAAGTACGCCCAGGCCTACCTCGAGCACCTCGACGGCGAGCACGTGACGCTGCGCCGCGGCGACGAGCGCGTGCTCCGGCGCCGCCGTTAGCGCTCGCGCCAGCGCCGGATCAGCGCGGGCAGCTCGGCGTGCATGAAGGCGAAGAAGTCGCGCGTCTCGGCGAGCCGGCGGCCGGCCGGCCGGTCGAGCCCGAGGGCGTTGGCGCCCTCGTCGGCCGCCTCGATCCAGCGTCGAAGCAGCGCCGCCTGCTGGGTGTACATCTCGCCCCAGCCGTCCTCGTGCACGCGGAAGAGGTCGCGCCGGCTGCCCGGCTCGCGCGTGCGGACGAGCATGCCGACCCGGGTGAGGTACTGGACGGCGCCGGAGACGGCCGCGGGGCTGACCTCGAGCCGCTCGGCGATCTCGGCGGCCGTCAGCTGCCCGGAGTCCTCGGCCAGGACGCGCGAGAAGACCCGCGCGGGCATCCGCGGCATGCCGCCGTCGATCAGCAGCGCGGAGAACCGCTCGACGAAGCGGTCGACGGCGTCGTCCATGGCTCTCCATCCTACAGAATCTTCAGAAGTTCGTGAAACTTGTGTACCCTGAAGGAGTGATGAGCGATGCGATCTCCGTCTCCGGCCTGGTCAAGACCTTCGGCCATGTCCGCGCGCTCGACGGGCTCGACCTGACCGTCGCCACCGGCGAGGTGCAGGGCTTCCTCGGACCCAACGGCGCCGGCAAGTCGACCACCATCCGCGTGCTGCTCGGCCTCCTGCGCGCCGACTCCGGCGACGTCCGCATGCTCGGCGGCGACCCGTGGCGCGACGCCGTCGAGCTGCACCGCCGGATCGCCTACGTGCCCGGTGACGTCAACCTGTGGCCCCAGCTCACCGGCGGCGAGGCGATCGACCTGCTCGGCCGCCTGCGCGGCGGCATCGATCCCGCCCGCCGCGCCGAGCTGATCGAGCGCTTCGACCTCGATCCCACCAAGAAGGGCCGCACCTACTCCAAGGGCAACCGTCAGAAGGTCGCGCTCGTCGCCGGGCTGGCGTCGGACGCCGAGCTGCTGCTGCTCGACGAGCCGACCTCCGGCCTCGACCCGCTCAAGGAGACGGTCTTCCGCGAGTGCATCGAGGAGGCGCGCGAGGCCGGCCGCACCGTGCTGCTCTCCAGCCACATCCTGGCCGAGGTCGAAGCCCTCTGCGACCGCGTGAGCATCATCCGCGCCGGCAGGACCGTCGAGACCGGCAGCCTGGCCGATCTGCGGCACCTGACGCGGACGGCGATCGACGTCGAGACCGTCCGGGAGCCCGCCGGGCTCCAAGCGCTCGCCGGCGTCCACAACGTCCAGGTGGACGACCACCGCGCGCGCTTCGACGTCGACACGGCGCAGCTCGACGACGCATTGCGCCACATCAGCGGCCTCGGCGTGCGGACCCTGACGAGCACGCCGCCGACGCTCGAGGAGCTCTTCCTGCGCCACTACGGGGACGAGATCGAGTGACCGGTCTCGGCACGCTGCTCCGCTTCACGCTGCGGCGCGAGCGCGTGCGGATCCCCGTCTACGTGCTCGTGCTCGTCGCGCTGATCGCCTCGACCGCGGCGCAGAGCGAGCAGCTGTACCCGACCGCCGCCTCGCGCGCCGACTACGTCACGACGGTGGAAGCCAATCCCGGCCTGATCGCGATGGTCGGCCCGCCGTACGCGGTGACCAGCGTCGGCGGTGACGTGGCGTGGCAGTGGGGCGCGTTCGGCGCCGTCGTCGCCGCGCTGATGAGCATGTTCATCGTCGGCCGCCACACGCGCGGCGAGGAGCAGAGCGGGCGCAGCGAGCTCGTGCGAGCGAGCGTGGTGGGCCGCCGCGCGCCGCTGACCGCGGCGCTCATCGTCGCCGCGGCCGCGCAGGTGCTGATGGGCGCCGCCACCGCGCTCGTGATGATCGCGGCCGACACGCCGGCCGCCGGCTCGATCGCCCTCGGGGCCTCGCTGGCCGCCGTGGGGATCCTGTTCGCCGGGGTCACCGCCGTCGCGGTCCAGGTCAGCGAGGGCACGGGCGGCGCCTACGGGCTCGTGGGCGCCGTGCTCGGCGCCTCGTACGCGCTGCGCGCGGCCGGCGACGTGGGCGACGGGACGCTCTCGTGGCTGTCGCCGATCGGCTGGGGCCAGGCGATGCGGCCGTACGCGGACGAGCGCTGGTGGCCGCTCGCGCTCTTCCTCGTGTTCACGGCGACGCTGGTCTTCGTCGCCTTCGCGCTGCTCGCCCGCCGTGACGACGGCGCCGGGCTGCTCGTGCCGCGGCCGGGCCCGCCGCACGCGGCGCGGGGGTTGACGAGGCCGTTCGGGCTGGCGCTGCGGCTCCAGCGCGCGGCACTGGCCGCGTGGGCGGTCGGGCTGTTCTTCGGCGGGCTCTCGATCGGCCTCACCGCGCAGGACGCCGACAGCATCCTCGGCGACAGCGAGGAGGTCGACGAGCTGTTCGCGCAGGCCGCGGGGAGTTTGGTCGACAACTACCTCGCCGTCTCGCTGCTGTCGATGGCGCTGATCGGAACCGGCTTCGCGATCGCCGCCGTGCTGAAGATGCGCTCCGAGGAGACCGCCGGGCGGCTCGAGCCGCTGCTCGCCACCGCGCTCGCGCGGCCGCGCTGGGCGGCGGGCTACGTGGCCGTCGCCGCGCTCGGCACCGTGGTCGTGCTGGCCGCCAGCGGGCTCGGGGCCGGGATCGCCGACGCCGCCAACAGCGACGACCTCGGCCGGCTGCCGCTGCTCGTCGGCTCCTCGGTCGCGCTCGCGCCCGCCGTGTGGGTGCTGATCGGGGTGGCCGTGGCGCTGTTCGGCCTGCTGCCGCGGATGGCGGCGGCGGCGTGGGGCTTCCTGGCCGCTTGCTACCTGGCGGCCTTTCTCGGCCCGCTGCTCGGGCTTCCGGACTGGGTGATGGACCTCTCGCCCTTCACGCACGTGCCGCTGCTGCCGGCGGCCGATCTCGACCTGGTGCCGCTGCTGGTGCTCACCGCTGTCGCCGCCGCGCTGACGGCCGTGGGCCTCGCGGGCTTCCGCCGGCGCAACGTTCCGGCGTGACGAACTGCGGCCGGGTGAGGGAGGCGGTCTTCCTCGCGGCGGGGGTGTGCTCACTTTGGCTGAATATGTCAGCACCAGGGAGCACACCCCCTTCCGTGCCGCCCTCAATGCGCAGTTGACGTTCGCTTCCCGACTGCGTCGAGATCTCCGTCAGCGCGGCGAGAGGACGTCCGTTCGCGAGTAGTGCCCGACCGCGTCGAACCAGCGCTTGGCGTGCAATCCCGCGCGCAGGTCGCAGTCGGCGTAGAGGATCCCCTCGGCGTCGTACAGCGGCCCGGCGATCAGGTTGCCCCACGTCGGCTCGACGATCACGGCCCCGCCGCGCCCGTAGACGTACTCGCGGTCGATCTCGGCCGGGAAGTCGTCCGGGAAGGCGCTGCCGGGGATGTACTGCGGCGCCGAGACGACGAACGCGCCTGACTCGATCGCGATGTGGCGCATCGAGGCCACCCAGCCGTCGGAGTCGTCGGCGGTCGGCGCGACCCAGATCTGCGGCGCGCCCTGGTAGACCGCCCAGCGCGCCAGCGGCATCCGGTTCTCCCAGCAGATCAGGCCCCCGACGCGGCCGACCGGCGTGTCGACCGGCTCGAGGTCGTTCCCCGCGCCGATGCCGTGGAAGAGCCGCTCGTGCTGGGTCGGCATCAGCTTGCGGTGCTTGTGCAGCAGGCCCTCGGGCCCGATCGTCAGGAACGCGTTGTAGAGCGTCCCGCCGGTCGCGCTCGTTGATCCCCACCACCGCGTGCAGGCCCAGCCGCTCGCAGGCCGCCGCCAGCTCGTCGACGAGCGGCCCGGGCACCTCGACCGCGTTCGCGAGCAGCCGCTCCCAGAACTCGTCCCAGCCGCCGAACGAGCTCGCCCCGCGCGCCCATTTGTTCGACGGGTAGAGCGGAATGAAGGTCTCGGGCAGCACGGCGAGCTCGGCGCCGCCGCCGGCGGCCTCCTCGAGCAGCCGCACGGCCTTGGCGACGCTCGCCTCGGCGTCGAGGATCACCGGCGTGGCCTGGATCGCCGCCACGCGCACGCTGCGCAGCTCGGACACGATCGCGATCCTAACCGGCGCCGATCCGCTCGCGCGGGATATCCCACACAACGCGCTGCCCACGCGGGCCGCGTACAGCTCAACGAGCAGCTCCTCTCGGGCCAGGACGATCGTCGTCAGGGCCGGCTGATCGCCGCCTCGACGACCCGCTGCACGCGCCTGAAGGCCCCGCGCTGCAGCCGGTCCGGCGTGTCGCACGCCTCGTGCCGGCACGGGTTGTCGAGCACGCCGAGCTTGACGCCGCGCATCCCGGCCAGCTCGAACTCGCGGTGGTCGGAGTTGCCGGTGCCGTCGTCGCGCTGCCAGTCGACCGCGACGCCGGCCTCCTCGGCGGCCGCCAGCAGCTCGCGCTCCACGCGGCGACGTGGCGCGGCCACCGGCGAGCGCAGGCGGAACGTCGCCCCGCGGCCGACCTCGTCGAGCGACAGCGCGTAGCGCAGGCGCCGCCGCGGCACGATCTCGCGCAGCGCGAGCGCGCCGAGGTGGTCGGGCGAGCCGGTGTAGATGCGCTCCTCGGCGCCGGTGGCGACGAGCCAGACCGTGCACGGCGGGTCGAGCGCGTCCAGCCGCGGCGCCAGTCCCGCCAGCAGGCCCGAGGCCCGAGGCGTTGTCCTCGGCGCCCGGGCGACGGCGGCACGGTGTCCGCATGGGCCATCAGGACGCGCACGCAGCGCCCGCCCTCGCGCACCCCGATCACGTTGCGCGAGCGCCCGCGCGGCGTGTCGAAGCGCTGCACGCGCACGTCGAGCCCGGCGGCCTCGAAGCGCCGCCGCATCCGCGTGTGCGCGCGCCGCTCGAGCCGTCCCGCCGCCGGGCGCGGTCCGTCGCGCGAGATCGAGACCGCGACGTTGTGTGCCTGCACGCCGAGAGCAGCCGCGACCAGCGCGGTGACGAGCAACTCAGAACGCGCCGCGCCGGCTGATCACGGCCGGCACGGTCTTGAGCAGGATGGCCAGGTCCAGCCCGACCGACCAGCGCTCCAGGTAGAGGAAGTCGAGCCGCACGAGGTCGTCGAAGTCGAGCTCCGAGCGGCCCGAGACCTGCCACAGGCCCGTGATCCCCGGCAGCACGAGGTAGCGCTTCCTGTGCCAGTCGTCGAGCTGGTCGAAGTCGCGCTGCGGCAGCGGCCGCGGCCCGACGAGCGACATCTGGCCGGCCAGCACGTTCAGCAGCTGCGGCAGCTCGTCGATCGAGTAGCGCCGCAGGAAGCGGCCGAAGCGCGTGAGGCGCGGATCGTGCGCGGATCTTGAACAGCGCGCCCGAGGCCTCGTTGAGCGACTCGAGGTCGGCCTGGATCTGGTCGGCGTCCGAGCGCATGGTGCGGAACTTCAGGCAGGCGAACGTCTCGCCGCCGATCCCCGGCCGCATCGACTTGTAGAGCACGGGCCCGCGCGACGAGATCGCCACGGCGATGGCGATCAGCAGCAGCAGCGGGCTGAGCACGATCAGCAGCAGCAGCGCGACCGACGAAGTCGAACGTCCGCTTGACCGCGTAGTCGAAGCCGTCGAACACCGGCGGGCGCAGCTCGAACAGCGGCACCGAGGCGCCGGGCACGAACTCCGCGCGGTGGACGAGGATCTCCATCGTCGAGGGCGCGATCCGGACCGTGACGCCGCGGCGGTGGCACTGGTCGACCAGCTCGACGGCGCGGTCCTGCGGGAAGTCCGGGTCGGCGATGATGACCTCCTGCACGCGGTGCGTGTCCAGCACCGCCGGGAGGTCCTCGATCCGGCCGAGCGAGCGCAGCCCGTTGTTGGGCCTCGGGCTGAGCGAGACGAAGCCGACCATCTCGACCGGCGCGTGCACCTCGTCCTTGAGCGCGTGCGCGACGTCCTCGATGTGCTTGCCGGAGCCGACGAGCACGGCGCGGCGGCGGTAGCCGGCGAGGCTCAGGATGAAGCCCGTGGCGCGCTCGTAGAGCCAGCGCAGCGAGCCGACGAAGCAGATCGCGAAGGCCAGCGTGCCGTAGAAGATGTAGTAGCTCGAGTACTGCTCGCCGTTGACGAGCGCGAACACCAGCGCGACGACCATCACCTGGAACAGCGACGAGACGATCCGCGAGAGGCCGGGCCGCTGGGCGCGCGACGAGTACAGCCCCGAGCGCGCGAACAGCAGGGCCGTCAGGAGAAAGGCGAAGGCGATCGTTGTCGCGCGTCTCGTCGAGCGACGCGGCCCACGCCCAGTCGCCGTAGCGCAGCACGGCCTTGACCATGAGCGCGACGTAGATCGCCGCGAAGACGCCGGCGAAGTCGAGCACGAGCAGCGACGCGACCCGCAGCACCGTGCGCAGCGTCTCCATCCGCAGCAGGAACGCGAGCGCCGGCGGCCGCTTGCGGCGCACGTCGACCGGCGGCAGGTCGACCTCGACCGACCTGACGGCGGTGTGCGGGCGCTGCTGGGTCTCGGTGGGAACGTCTGCCAAGGTGCTGGCTCCCGTGCTCTAACGCGCGCCGGGAGGCGGATGTAGCGGGGTTAGGTGATCCCGGCGCCGGTCAGCGCTTCGACGCCGGACTGGTCGAGGGTGCGGCGCAGTCCGTCGCGCAGCTCCACCTGGGGCTCCCAGCCCAGCAGCTCGCGGGCGAGGGCGATGTCCGGCTGCCGGACCTTCGGGTCGTCGGTCGGGAGCGCCTCGTGGACGATCTCCGACCGCGAGCCGGTGACCTCGATCACGGCGTTGGCCAGCTCCAGGAGGGTGAACTCGTTCGGGTTGCCGATGTTGACCGGCAGGTGCGCGCCGGACTCGGCGAGGCGGATGATCCCGTCCACCAGGTCCGACACGTAACAGAACGAACGCGTCTGCGAACCGTCGCCGAACACGGTGATCGGACGGTCCTGCAGCGCCTGGCGCATGAACGTCGGGATCGCCCGGCCGTCGTGCGGGCGCATCCGAGGGCCGTAGGTGTTGAAGATCCGCACGATCGCGGTGTCCACGCCCTGCTGGCGGTGGTAGGCCATCGTCAGCGCCTCGGCGTAGCGCTTGGCCTCGTCATAGACGCCGCGCGGGCCGATCGGGTTCACGTGCCCCCAGTAGGACTCGGGCTGCGGATGGATCTGCGGATCGCCGTAGACCTCGCTGGTCGAGGCGAGCAGGAAGCGCGCGCGGTGGTGCTTGGCCAGCGCCGAGCGCGTGATGCGTCCCGTAGGAGCCGACCTTCAGCGTGTGCAGCGGCAGCCGCAGGTAGTCGATCGGCGACGCCGGCGAGGCGAAGTGGTAGACGACGTCGACCGGCTCGTCGACGTAGAACGGGTCGATGATGTCAGCGTGCACGTGGACGAACTCCGGCACGCGGATGTGGTGCGATGTTGGCGAGGGACCCGGTCTCGAAGTTGTCGACGCAGATCACGCGATGGCCGCGCCTGAGCAGCTCATCGCAGAGATGTGATCCGAGGAATCCCGCACCACCCGTGACGAGGCAGGTGGCCATGTCGGCGGCAGGATATCGACGCTACCGGGCGCGCGCGGCTTTGAGCGCCTTCTTGCCGATCCCGAGCTCGACGAGGTAGTGGCGCTTGTCCTGCCGGAGCGCCAGGCCCTCGTTGGCGAGCCGCTTGCACACGACCGGGCACTTCTTGCAGCGCGGCCCGGACTTGCAGCAGCGCTTCTTCGTCTTGACGAGCTTGAACTCCCCCACGAGCGCGGCGCAGCGTAGCAGCACCCGTTAGGGGTCCCTAACTGGAGTAGCCTGCGCGCGCATGCCCGCCGACACCTTCGTGACCAAGCTCAACGAGCAGATCGGCAACGAGTTCGCCGCCCACCAGCAGTACGTCGCGATCGCCGTCCACTACGACGCCGAGACGCTGCCCCAGCTCGCGCGCTTCTTCTACCGCCAGGCGCTCGAGGAGCGCGACCACGCGATGATGATGATCCAGTACCTGATCGACGCCGACGCCGACGTCGTCGTCCCCGGCGTGGCCGCGCCGCAGCACTCGTTCGGCGACATCGTGGCGCCCGTGGCGCTCGCGCTCGACCAGGAGAAGCGCGTCACCGAGCAGATCAACGCGCTCGCCGCCGCCGCGCGCGAGGCCGGCGACTACACGAGCGAGCAGTTCATGCAGTGGTTCATCAAGGAGCAGGTCGAGGAGGTCGCCACGATGTCCGACCTCCTGCGCGTGGTCGAGCGCTCGAAGGACGACCCGATGGAGATCGAGAACTTCATGGCGCGCGAGCACCCGGGCGAGGAGGGCGAGGACCCGACGGCGCCGCATCCCGCCGGCGCCGCGTGAGCTTCTCCGCCGAGCTGCGCGAGGCCGCCGCGCCGGTCTGGGAGGCGCAGCTCGACCATCCGTTCGTGCGCGGGATCGGCGACGGATCGCTGCCCGAGGAGCGGTTCCGCTTCTACATCCGCCAGGACTACCTGTTCCTGATCGACTACGGGCGGCTGCTCTCGCTCGCCGCCGCGCGCGCCCCGCGGCTGGAGTGGATGCGCCGCTTCGCCTCGCTCGCCCAGTCCGTGCTCGAGACCGAGATGGACCTGCACCGCCAGTTCGCCGCCCGCTGGGGCGTCACCGCCGAGCAGCTCGAGACCGAGCGCACGGCGCCGGCGACCGACGCCTACTGCGACTTCCTGCTGCGCACGGCCTCGCTCGGCGACTTCGCCGAGCTCGTCGCGGCGCTGCTGCCGTGCATGTGGAGCTACTCCGAGATCGGCACGCCACCTGGCCGCCGCCGGCGCTGCCCGAGCACGCCGGCTACGCCGAGTGGATCGAGATGTACGCGAGCGACGAGTTCGGCGAGCTCGCCGCGTGGTGCCGCGAGCTGACCGACGCGGCGGCGGCCGACGTCGCCGGGCCGGGCCGGCGGCGGATGCACGCGGCCTTCCGCGCCTCCAGCGAGCACGAGCTGGCGTTCTGGGAGAGCGCCTGGCGCGGCGGCGGTGTCGCATAGGTTGATGACCGGCGTCGTGGACGCTATCTGTCCCGATGAGTGATGACTGCGATGTGCGGGCGGCGATCGGCGAGCGGCGCACGGCGAGACGTAGGTCGGTTGTGAGCAGGGGCTGCGCCGTCGCCTCGGCGAGCGCGACGAAAACGCCGTCGTCGATGGTGAGGGTTCTCGCGGAGGTGCCAGGCGCGCACGAGCAGCGGCTCGACCCAGTCTCCTGTACGCCGAGGTCAGAAAGTCGGCAAGCGCGGCCTCTGCGCGGCGGCGGTCGAGCGCACCGTCGCTGACTTTCGCGCGCAAAACGCGACCGACTTCGACCCACAGCAGGCCCGGCGCGAGCAAGCCCGGCTCACCGTCAAGCAGCATGCCGCGCAGCACGCGCCCCGGCCCGGTGTCGAGGACGACATCAAGGCACGCGGAGCTGTCGAGGACCATCAAGCGCGGTCGCGCATGCGGCGAACCGTGTCGGCCAGCGGCTCGCTCAGGCGCGGGCGACCACGACTCTCGATGCGCTCGAACAGCTCGCGGCGCGACGGGCGAGCCGCCATCCGGTCAAGTTCCTCGCGAACGAGGTCCGACAGCGAACGCCCCTCGCGCGCCGCGCGCGCCTTCAAGGCTCGGTGGGTCTCGTTGCTGAGGTTGCGAACTTGAAGATTTTGGCTCATGCACGACGCACCATAGCATGCGTCGTGCATGAACGGGCCTTGACTCAGCACACCGCGTTAGGGCTGTGGCTAGGGCAGGGGTACTTCGGCGCCGTCCTCGGGGACGGTGACCCGCTCGGTCAGCTCCTCCTCGTGCAGCCGCTGGTGGAGGTCGGCGCGCGTCTGCGGGCAGTGGTTGATCGCCTCGAGGTGGACCGCTACCACGCGCGCGTCCGGCGCGTGACGGGCGACCGCCACGACGTCGTCGGCCGTCATCACGATCGGATCGCCCTCGAGGAAGCGCGCGCCGCCGGCGTTGACGACCACGACGTCGGGTGGTGGCCGTCGATCGCGTCGGCCACCTCGTCGCACCAGATCGTGTCGCCGGCGACGTAGAGCACCGGCTCGCCGGGCGCCTCGAGCACGAAGCCGGACACCGGCGCCATCTGCGCGCCGATCTCGCCCGTGCCGTGTCGGCCGGCGGTGCGGGCGATCCGCACGTCGTCCCAGTCGAGCGCGTCGGCGACCGGCCGGACGTCCTCGAAGCCGTGCCCGCGCAGCGTCTCGACGTCCTCGGGCTGGCAGAACACCGGCAGGTCCTTCGGCAGCAGGCCGATCGCGGTCGCGTCGAGGTGGTCGCGGTGCAGGTGCGTGACGAGCGCGGCGTCGAGCCCCTTGACGACGACCTCGGCCGGCTCGGGCAGCTCGACCAGCGGATTGCGGACCGGGTTCGCGGTGTCCTCCACCGGCGGGCGGGCGCCCGCCGGGTCGAGCATCGGGTCGACGAGCAGGCAGCGCCCCGCGGCCTTCACGTGCAGCGTCGCGTTGCGGATCAGACGCAGGCGCATCCCGCCTGAAGCGTACCCTCGGGCCGGTGCGCGGCCACTACGAGGACTTCTGGGCCGACGCACCCGCGGATCCCGAGCCGTGGGCGTGGGAGCGCCGGCGCGCGCTGCTGCTCGGCGAGGCCCGGCCGGGCGAGCGCGTGCTCGATCTCGGCTGCGGCGCGGGGCGGTTCGTCGCGGCGCTGCGCGACGCGGGCGCGGAGCCGGTCGGCGTCGAGCTCGCGGAGGCGGCGCTCGAGCGCGCGCGGGTCAACGCTCCCGGCGCGGACCTGCGTCGGCTGGCCGACGACGGGTCGCTGCCGCTCGAGCACGCGAGCGTCGATCTCGTCTGGTGCTCGGAGGTGCTCGAGCACGTGGCCGACACGGCGCACCTGCTGCTCGAGGTCCGTCGCGTGCTGCGGCCCGGCGGGCGGCTGCTGGCGACCGTGCCGTTCCACGGCCGGGTGAAGGCGGCGCTGATCTCGCTCGGGCGCTTCGAGGCGCACTTCGACCCGCTCGGCCAGCACCTGCGCTTCTACACGCGCGGCTCGCTGACGGGCACGCTCGAGCACGCGGGGTTCGACGACGTGCGCGTCAGCGCGTGGGGCCCGCCGCTCCTGCGGACCGGGCTCACGGCGCGGGCGGCGCGCCGGTAGCGGCGGCGCGGCTGGCCTCGACCACGTCCGACGTCGAGGTCGGGGACTGCGGATCGAGGTAGTAGGCGGCCTGGAAGGCGTCCAGCGCGCCCTTGGGGTCGTTGAGCGTCGACAGGCGCAGGCGGCCGAGCCGGCGCCACGTCTCGGCGTTGGCGGGCTGGAGCTCGACCGCCCGCTCGAGCGTCGCCTCGGCCTCCTGGGTCCGCCCGCGCGCCTCCTCGATCGCGGCCAGCTCGAACAGCGGATCGACCGAGAGCGGGTTGCGCTCCGTCGCGATGCGCGCGATCTCGGCCGCCGCCTCCGGCTGGCCAAGGTCGAGCCGCTCGAACGCGGCGTCGCCGGCGTGCACGGCTCGCACCGGCTGGTACGCCGTCCACGATGCCGCCAGGGCGATGGCGATCACGGTCAGCACGGCGAGCGCGCGCAGCGGCGGCACGCGCCGGCCGAGCCGCGCGAGCCGGCTGGCGTGCGGCCACGGCGAGCGCCTCGGGCCGGGCGCGCCGTCGGGGTGCTCGAGCCGGGCCCGCAGCGGCCCGCGCCCGACGACCCAGCCGGCGCACAGGGCGGCGACGCCGGCGTTGGCGGGGACGAACCACGTCCAGTCGACCAGCGAGTGGACCGCGAACACCAGCACGACGACGACCAGCGTGAGCATCCCGATCCGCTCGGCGTCGTACGGCAGGCCGCGGTCGCCCGGCCACACGCCGGTCGCGCGCGCCGCGGCCAGCAGCCACGCCCCCGCGGCCAGCAGCGACACGATCAGCCCCACCCAGCCGAGGTCGGCGAGCGTCTGGACCACGTAGCCGTGCGCGTGGCGGACCGTCAGCGCGTCGGTGCGGAAGCGGGTGCGCACGGTCGCGTACGCGCCCGCGCCGGAGCCGAGCCACTTCTCGGTGGCGTGGATGTCGAGCGCCTCGCGCCAGTAGCGCGCGCGCACCGACGAGGTCGCGGTCAGGCGGTCCGGCGTGTTGGCCGGCGTCTTCGCGTTGGGGTCGGTGAGCTGGGTCCACGCCTTCGAGACCTGGCCGGAGACCCCGCCCTCGGCGGTGGCGAGCGCGATCAGGCCGATCACGGGGATCAGCGCGAGCACGGCGAGCGCGCCGCGGCCGGCCAGGCGCCGCTGGCGCGCGGTCGGCGGGCGCTCGGCGGCGGCGAAGTGGACGGCGAGCCCGGCGACCAGCAGCACGGACGCCATCAGCAGCAGCAGCGCGCCGAACTCGTGTCCGGCGTCGACGCGCGCGGCGATCGGCGCGCGGTCGGTGGTCAGCCCGTCCTGCGAGAACGCCCACGCGATCACCGGGCCGGCGACGAGGACGCTCGCGGCCAGGGCGACCAGCGCCCGCAGCCGCAGCGGCACGAGCAGGAACCACGCGCCGACGCCGAGCACGAGCGCGACCAGCGCCCCGCGCGAGTACGCCAGCATCAGGCACACCAGCAGCAGGCCGATCGCCGGCCACGCCAGCGCGTTGACCGCGGCGTGGCCGGAGCGGCGGGCGGCGAGCCACAGCATCGGCGGCACGCCGAGCGCCGCCATCAGCCCGACCGAGTTCCAGTAGGCGAACGGCTCGCGCAGCCGCGCGTAGGTCTCCTCTCCCGCGAGCGCCGCGGGGAACACCTTGGTCAGCAGCGCCCACGCGCACACGAGCAGGCAGCCGAGGCCGACGCCGACCAGCACCGCCGGCCAGCGCTGCGGAGCCAGCCGCACGAACGCGATGCCGGCCGCGAACAGCGCGAGGTAGGCGAACGTGCGGTCCGCCTCGATCCAGGAGTCCCCGGGGGCGAGAGACCACAACACGGAGAGTGCCGTCAGGCCGGCGAGCGCCGCGAAGGCGAGCAGCGGCCCGCCGCCGTAGAGCGGCGCCTCCTTGGTCCACGGCCGCTGGATCAGCGCCGCCACCACGAGCGCCGCGCTGCCGAGGATGAGCGCGATCAGGACGTTGGTCGTGCGCTCGAGCCGCAGGCCGCCGGCGGCGGCGAACGAGACAGCGGCGATCGCGGCCGCGATGCCGGCGGCCACCATCCCGTTGCCCGCGATCTGCGGGAGCGGGATCGTGACCGTGCGCCGCTGCGGGCGGCTAACCGGATCGACCAGGGAGGACACGTCGGGTGATCGCGGCGAGCTCGGGCGCGCGCCGGCGGATCATCGGCACGAGACCGGCGACCGCCGCTGCGGCGAGCAGCGCCAGCATCACGAGCAGCGTGGGCGGCAGGTCGTTGCGCAGCGTCGACTCGCCGGGCGTGACCGGGCGGCCCGCGATCTCGAGCGGCACCTCGCCGGCCTGCGCCGCCTCCTCGATGGCCTGCTTGTCGGCCTCGGTCGAGGGGGTCAGCGGCGCACCGCCCTCGCCGCCGCCGGTGCCGCCGATGCCGCCGTGCGTGCCGGCGGTGCCGCCGCCCGATCCCGAGTCTCCGCCGGCGCGGCTCAGCAGCGCACGCGTCAGGACGTCACGGCAGTCGGTGTACTGGTCGAGATCGTCCGGGATGTTGTTGCGCGCATCACGGATCTCGCGCGCCGTGTAGTCGCCGGTGAGCTGCCCCGACTGGCACTCGCGCAGGATCTTGTTGCGGGTCGCGTCGGCGTACGCGGTCGGCGCAGCCAGCAGGAGCGCCAGCAGGGCGATGAGAGCCGGGCGCAGCATGAAGCGGAGCACGCTAGCAGCCACTTTCCGAGCGTCCGGCGCCTGCCGCGGCGAGCGCGCGCGCCATTCCCGCGGCCCACGCGTCATGCGTGTAGGAGGCCACGGCGGCGCGCCCCGCGGCGCCCGAGGCGCTCGCGCAGCGCGCCGTCGTCGTGCAGGCGCCGGAGGGCGCGCGCGAGCGCGTCGTCGTCGCCCGCGGGGACGATCAGGCCGGTGCGTTCGTGCTCGATCAGGCCGCCGGCGGCGGCGCCGACGGCGTCGGTGGCGATCACGGGGACTCCCTGGTTGAAGGCCTCGTTGGCGACCAGCCCCCACGGCTCGCGGAAGTCGCGCGTGGGGATGGACGGTAGGACCACAACATCGGAGCCGGCGTAGAAGTTGCGCAGCTTCTCCGGGCCGACCGCGTCCTCGAGCACGGCCGCGCCGGTGGCGGCGGCCCGGGCTCGGATCGGGCCGCCGCCGACCAGAACCAGCGCGGCTGATGGTGCTGACAAGCCTGAGGAACGCCAGGCCCGAAGGAGCACCGCGACCCCCTTTTCCCGCGCCAGACGCCCGGCAAACATCGCCTGGAAGGGAGCACGCCGCTCTGGGCGCGCGGGCGCTGACCAGAACGCGTTGTCGACGCTCTGGGGCGCTTCCACCACCGGGCCCCGCGCGCCCTTGGCTCGCGCACGTAGGCGCTCACATGCGGCCCGTAGGTGGCGATCGCGTCGGCGTGGCGATAGAGGTGTCTCGTCGGAAGGTAGGAGAGCGCGTGCGCGGGGGTGCGGGGATGCGCCCAGATCGTCGCCCACAGCACGAACGGGACACCGGCGCGGCGCGCGCCCGCATAGGCGGCCGGCAGTGCGACGCGGCCCGACAGTCCGGCGACGACGGCGCGGAAGCGGCCCGAGGCCGCGAGCCGCAGCACGCCGCGCTCGGGCGGCCGCACGACGGGGAACGGCAGCTCGCCGTCGCCCGCTCCGCCGCCGTGGCGCACGCCGCCGCCGATCAGCGCGAACACCACGTCCTCGCGCTCGTGCAGCGCCGCGAACGCGCCGACGCGGAACGGCGGCGCGTGGTTGGTCACGAACAGGACCGGCCGGCTCATCGCGGCTCGAAGCTCTCGCGTCCGTCGAGCGAGATCGAGCGCCGCAGCCAGGCCGGCAGGCGGTCGGCGTTGCTGCCCAGGCTGCGTCCCAGCGCGCGCGCCGTGTGATGCATCAGCGAGCGCAGCGTCTGCTCCTCGTCGCCTTCCCGGCGCATGAACGCGCGATCGGCCGCCACGTCGTTGCGCACGCGCGCCGCGATGTAGCGCGGCGTCAGCGGCTCCCGGTGCCCGTACACCTCGGCGAGCGCGCGGAAGTCGTCGAAGTACCGGCCCAGCGCCTGCCGCGGCGGGTAGTCGTGCGAGTGCACGACCGCCGCCTCCGCCAGGTAGGCCTTGGCCAGGCCGCCGGCGAGCATGTCGCGCGCGAGCTGCTGATCCTCGGCGTACGGCACCGGGCGGAAGGGAAAGCGCTCCCACGCCCAGCGCGCGACGGCGCCGTTCGCGCTGCTGAAGAACGCCGCCGGCCCGGGGCCGGCCACGCCGCGGTCGACCCGCTCGGAGCCGAAGCCGTCGAAGTACTCCCGCAGCTCGCGCCGGACCATCGGGCTGGCGTCCGGCCGCGGGAGGTAGGGGCCGGTGACCAGCGCGACGTCGTCGGCCAGCGTGAAGCCGCGCAGCAGCGCCGCCAGCCAGCCCGCGTGGGCCGGGCGCGAGTCCTGGGTGAGGAACGCGACATGGTCGCCGGCGGCCAGCTCCATCAGCCGGTTGCGGGTGCCGCCGTGCGAGAACTCGGCCCGCGAGATCTCCACGACGCGCGCGCCATGGCGGCGGGCGAGCTCGCGCGACCCGTCGGTCGAGCCGGAGTCGATCACGAGCAGCTCGACCTCGCGGTCGATCTCCTGCTCGCCGACCGCGGAGAGCACCTCGCCGAGCAGCGGGCCGCCGTCGAGCACGGGCAGCGCGACGGTCACGATGGGCGCCATGGCGAACCTATGATGGCGGCGTGGCGCTCGACGTCGCGATCCAGCTCGTCAACTACCGCACGCGCGAGCACCTCGAGGCGTGCCTGCCGACCGTGCTCGCCGACGCGCCGGAGGCGCGGGTCCTGGTGCTCGACAACGCGTCCGGCGACGACCTGTCCGAGCTCGCCGCGCGGCACCCGCAGGTCGAGTTCGTGGCCGGCGAGCGCAACCTCGGCTTCGGGGCCGGCCACAACCTGCTGGCGGCGCGCCACGACGCGCGGGCAGCTGCTGTTCCTCAACCCCGACACGCGGTTCATCGAGCCGCGCACGGTCGAGCGGCTGCTCGCCGCGCTGGACGGCGACGTGCACGCCGTCGGGCCGCAGCTGGTCGGGGCGACCGGCGAGTGGGACCCGCGCGACCACGGCGAGCTGCGCGGCTTCCGCGCGCGCGTCGCCCAGGCCGCGGGCACCAGCCACTACCGGCGGCGCGACGAGCCGGCCGACGCCGCCTGGGTGTCCGGCGCCGCGTGCCTGGTCGCGCGGCACGCGTTCGACGGCGTCGGCGGCTTCGACCCGGGCTTCTTCCTCTACAAGGAGGAGGAGGACCTGTTCCTGCGGATCCGGCATGCCGGCGGGCGCGTGCGCTACCTGCCGTCGGTGCGCGTGCGGCACGACGGCGCCGCCGTCGCCTCGCGCGAGGTCCACATGCCCGACTCGGCGGCGCGCTTCGCGGACAAGCACATCCGCTCGCGCGTCCAGCGGCGCGTGATGCCGCACGTGCATCACGCGGTGGCGGTCTGGGGCGGGCGGCTCGACCGCCTGTTGGGACACTGACCGGCGGCCGCCTCAACCGTCCCTGCACGCGCGGTAGGGGGCGCCGTTGATCCTCCTCGTGCACAACCGCTATCGCGCCCCCGGCGGGGAGGAGCGCGCGGTCGAGGACCTCGCGTGGCTGATCCGCACCGAGCTCGGCGAGCCGGCCGCCGTCCTCGAGCGCGACTCGGAGGGGCTCGACCCCCTGCGGGCCGCGGCGGGCCTGCTCGGCGGCGGGCTGCGGCCGACCGCCGTCGGCGACTACGTGCGGCGCAGCGGCGCCCGGGTCGTCCACGCCCACAACGTCTGGCCGTGGTTCGGCTGGCGCGCGCTGGCCGCCGCCCGCGAGGCCGGCGCCCGCGTCGTGCTGCACCTGCACAACTACCGGCTCGTGTGCGCGGTCGCCACCTGCTTCACGCGCGGCGAGGACTGCACGCGCTGCCAGGGGCGCAACACGCTGCCGGGCGTGCGGCTGAACTGCCGCGGCTCGCGCGCCGAGGCGGTCGTCTACGGGGCCTCGCTGTCGCTGTGGCAGCGGCGACTGGCCGAGTCCGTCGACGCCTTCGTGGTGCCCAGCGCCTTCGCTCTGCGGCGCCTGGAGGAGCTGCGCGCGCCGCTCGGCGGGCGCGCCCGGGTGATCCCGTCGGTCCAGCGCTCGTTCGCGTCGGCGTCGAGCGCCGCGGCCGGGCGCTTCGCGCTGGCCGCCGGGCGGCTGACGCCGGAGAAGGGCTTCGCCGACGCGGTCGCGGCGTGCCGTGCGGCCGGCGTGCCGCTGGTGGTGGCCGGCGCCGGACCGCAGCTCGAGGAGCTGCGCGCGAGCGCCCCGGACGTGCGCTTCACCGGCCGCGTCTCGCCGGCCGAGCTGGCGGCGCTGCGGCGCGAGGCCGCGCTCGCGATCGTCCCCTCGCGCTACGCCGAGATCCTGCCGCTGGCCGCGCTGGAGGCGATGGCCGCCGGGCTGCCGGTCGTCGCCGCGGACACCGGCGGGCTGGCCGAGACCGTGCCCGACGAGGGGCTGTACCCGCCGGGCGACGTGGGCGCGCTGACCGAGCGGGTGCGCGCGCTGTACGGCGATGCCGCCGCCGGCGAGCCGGGCGCTCGAGCGCGCCCGGGCGCGGTTCGCCCCCGCGGTCGTCGCGGCCCAGCTGCGCGAGCTGTACGGCTAGAGCTGCGGCACGCCCATGTGGCGCGTCGTCCCGCGCAGGTCGAGCACCTGCGGAGCGCGCTCGACCACGCGCCCGTGATCGACCGACGGGTGGGCGGTGACGATCACGGCGAGGTCGATGCCCTCGAGCGCCTCGTCCAGCGGCAGGTTGCGCAGACCGTGCTCGGGGAGCTCCGGCACGTGCGGGTCGTGGTAGACGACCTCGCCGCCGCGGGCCTGGAGCAGCTCGATGATCTTCAGCGCCGGCGACTCGCGCACGTCGCCCACGCCGCCCTTGTACGACACGCCCAGGATGAGGATCCGCGAGCCGCGGATCGGCTTGCCGGCGTCGTTCAACGCCCGCTCGGCCTTCTCGACGCAGAAGTACGGCTGCGACTGGTTGACCTTGCCGGCCAGCTCGATGAACTCGGTCGAGAGGTCGTACTCGCGCGCCTTCCAGCTCAGGTAGAACGGGTCGACGGGCAGGCAGTGGCCGCCCATGCCGGGACCGGGGTCGAAGCGCGTGAAGCCGAACGGCTTCGTCGCGGCGGCGTCGATGACCTCCCAGATGTCGATCCCCATGCGGTCGGCCAGCCGCGCGAGCTCGTTGACGAGCGCGATGTTGACCGAGCGGTAGATGTTCTCGAGCAGCTTCGAGAGCTCGGCCACCTCGGGCGTGGAGACCGGCACGACGTGGTCGCAGACGCGCGCGTAGACCGCGGCCGCGCGATCGGTGCAGCGCGGCGTGAGCCCGCCGACCACCTTCGGCGTGGTGCGGATCGTGTAGTCGGTGCGGCCCGGGTCGACGCGCTCGGGCGAGAAGGCGAGCGCGAAGTCCTCGCCGGCGCGCAGGCCCGACTCCTCCAGCAGCGGCACCAGGTGCTCGCGCGTCGTGCCGGGGAAGGTCGTCGACTCGAGCACGATCACCTGGTCGCGCCGGACGACGTCGGCCAGCGCCCGTGTGGCGGCCAGCAGCGGCCCGAGGTCGGGCTCGCGGTTGCGGGTCAGCGGCGTGGGGACACAGACCAGGATCGCCTCGGCCTCGTGCAGCTCGACCGCGCGGGTGGTGAAGTGGCAGGAGTCCAGAACGCGCGCGCAGGCGGTCGTCCGGGATGTCCTCGATCGGCGAGCTGCCGCCCGACAGCGCGGCGACGCGCGCGTGGTCGACGTCGACGCCGATGACCTGCTCGCCCGCCTCCGCGAAGGAGACGGCCAGCGGCAGGCCCACGTAGCCAAGTCCGACGATGCCGATGCTCAAGTCAGTTCCTCGATCTGCGTCAGTGTCACGGTCCGCGCATCTGCCCCGCGCGGACCTCGTCGTACCAGAAGACGGTAGCGGCGAGGGCGGCCTCGGCGTCCATCTGAGGGCGCCATTGCAGCCGCTCGCGCGGCCGTCGCGTCGAGCCGCAGCTCCGGTGCCTCGATAGCCAGCCGACGCCCTTGAAGCCGGTATGCCCGGTCACCAGCACCCGGCGGCCGTGCCAGAAGCCGCTACACCGTCGTGCAGCACGGCTCTCATCGGCGCGCGAGCTTATACGCTGGCGCCGTGCCCGCCTGGCAGGTCCCGCTCGCGGACGTGGTCGTTCCCGAGGACGACGTCGCGGCCGTCGCGGACGTCTACCGCTCCGGCTGGCTCAGCATGGGGCCCCGCACGGCCGAGTTCGAGCGCGCGCTGGCCGAGTACACCGGCGCCGGCACGCGCTGGGCGCGGCCAACGGCACGGCGGCGCTGCACCTGATCTGCCTCGCGGCCGGGCTCGGGGCCGGCGACGAGGTGATCGTGCCGTCGCTCACCTTCGTGGCCAGCGTCAACGCGATCGCCTACACCGGCGCGACGCCGGTGTTCGCCGACATCGCCGCGCTGGAGACGCCGTGGCCGAGTGCAGCGGCGGTCGAGGCTGCGATCACGCCGCGGCACGCGGGCGATCATGGCCGTCGCCTACGGCGGCCATCCGGGCGAGATCGCCGAGCTGCGCGAGCTGGCTGCGGCGCGCGGGCTGGTCCTGCTCGAGGACGCCGCGCATGCGATCGGGATGCGCCATCAGGGCCGCCACGTGGGGACCTTCGGCGCTGCAGGCGCCTTCTCGTTCTTCTCCAACAAGAACCTGGCGGTCGGCGAGGGCGGCGCGGTGGTGACCGACGACGACGACCTGGCCGAGCGGATGCGGCTGCTGCGCTCTCACGGCATGACCACCCTGACCTGGGATCGCCACCGCGGCCACGCCGCCGGGTACGACGTCGTCGCGCTCGGCTTCAACTACCGGATCGACGAGCCGCGCGCCGCGCTCGCCACCGCGCGCCTGGCGACGGCTCGACGACGAAACCGCGCGACGCCGCGAGCTCGACACCCGCTACCGCGAGCTCCTGCCGGCCGGCGTCACCCCCACCGCCGCCCCGGCGCACCACATCTTCACGCGTCGTGCTCGACGAGCGGATCGACCGCGACGCCTCCGGACGGCCCTACACGAGCGCGGCGTGCAGACCAGCCTGCACTACCCGCCCGCCCACCGCTTCGCGATCTACGCCGACGGCGCGCCCGACCTGCCGCTGACCGACGCCTACGCCGCCCGGGCGGTCACGCTCCCGCTGTTCGCGACGATGACGGACGCCCAGCAGGACCTGGTGGTCGACGCTCTGGCGGAGGCGCTATAGGCGCCCTGCCACCCATCGCGCCGTCTCCTCGATCCCCTCGCGCACGCCGATCCGGGCGCGCCAGCCCAGCAGGCGCTCGGCCTTCTCGACCGACGGCCAGCGCCGCTGGACGTCGACCTCGAAGCTCGGCAGGTGCTCGAGCTCGAACTCGTCCGGGTCGTTGCCGCACGCCTCCCAGCAGATGCGCGCGATCTCCGCGACCGTGAGCTCCTCGCTCGCCGAGATGTTGAAGTCGTCGTTCAGGCCGGCCGGATGGGCCGGTCGCGGTCACGATGCCGTCGGCGATGTCGTCGACGTGCGTAAGCGTACGGGTCTGCTCGCCGGAGCCGAAGATCGGCAGCGGCTTCAAGCGGCACAAGCGACTTGCGCGATCAGGTCCGGCACGACGTGCGCGATGCCCGGCTCGGCGTCGGGCAGCTCGCCCGGCCCGTACGCGTTGAACGGCCGGCAGATCGTGAACGGGAGGCCGAACTCGTCGTGCGCCGCGCGGCAGTACACCTCGCCGGCGAGCTTCGACCAGCCGTAGGCCGAGCGCGGCGGCGGGCAGCGCGGCAGGTAGTCCTCCGTCGTCGGGAACTCCTCGGCGTTCTCGAACACCATGCTCGAGGAGACGTAGGTGAAGCGCTCGACGCCCTCGTCGATCGCCGCGCGGAACACCGCGTTGTAGAGCGCGTGGTTGACCTCGGAGAGCGTGAACGGGAGCTTGTGGAAGTTCGCGATCCCGCCGACGATCGCGGCGAGGTGGATGACGTGCGAGCAGCTCGTGGATCGCCCGCCGCGCCTCCTCGACGTCGCGCAGGTCGCCGGTGTGGATCGAGGCGCCCTCGCGCATCCAGTCGGGCGCCTCGCGCTGGTCGGACACGCGGACCTCGAAGTCGGGGTCCCGCAGCAGGCGGCGCACGACCGCGGCGCCGATCGTGCCGGCGCCGCCCGTGACCAGGACGCGGCTCACGTGCGCAGGGCGGCGATCTCGTTGGCGTAGGCGAAGACCTGCGCCGCGCCGAGCGTGTTCCACGGGTCGACGACGAGGCAGTCCGGCTTCGCCCGCTCGGCGATCGCGGCCAGCGCGTCAGGCCGCTCGAAGGCGCTGTGGTTCGTGGCCACGATGACGACGTCCGCAGCGTCGACGGCCTGCTCGAACGACGCGGTCGGCGTGGCGACGACCGGATCGTGGACCGCGACGTCGGCCAGCTCGCGCTCGAGCAGCCGGATCAGCTTGTGCGACAGCGAGTCGCGCTCGTCGTCGGTGTCGCGCTTGAAGGCGAGCCCGAGCACGGCGACCTTGCGCTCGCGCAGCGACCCGCCGAGCCGCCGCTTGACGCCGTCGATCAGGAACAGCGGCACGCTCTCGTGCACGCGCGAGACGCCGAGCAGCATGCCCGGCGCGTTCGACTTCTCCTCCGAGAACGCGAAGTCCTTGCGCAGGCACGTGCCGGCGGTGAGGCCCGGCATCGCCATGCCGCCGCGCGGATAGTCGCGGTTGATCAGGTCGACGACGTCGAACACGTTCGCGCCGTAGCGCTCGCAGTCCATCATCAGCAGGTTCGGGAGCGCGAACGTCGTGTAGCGCATGATGTTCGTCCAGATCTTCACCAGCTCGGCCTGCACCGGCGTCGTCTGGACGATCGGGGCGCCGAGCGCCTCGAACAGCCGCGCGGCGCGCTCGCCCGAGCCCTCGCCGACGCCGCCGACGATGCACGGCAGCGTGCCGATCTCGGCCATGAAGCGATCGGCGGCGATCCGCTCCGGCACGTGGGCGACGAACACGTCCTCGCCGGCCGTGAAGCCGCGCTGCTTCTCGAGGTAGCCGGCCACGAAGTCGGTCGTGCCGGGCGCGACGGTCGAGCGCAGGACGAGCAGCTGGCCCGCGCGCAGCAGCGGTAGCAGGTCGTCGAGCACCGAGCGGATGTCGCCCGAGGTCGATCTCGATGTGCGGCAGCATCGGCGTGCCGAGCGTGAGCACGATCGCGTGCGCAGCCTGCGGCGTCGGACGCCCGCGCGGAGACGTCGAGCTCCACGCGGGCGAGCAGCTCGTCGGTCCCCGGCTCCTTGAACGGCATCCGCCTCGAGCGCACCGCCTCGAGCCGCTCGGGGTCCTTGTCGACGCCGAGCACGCGCAGCCCGGCGTCGGCGAACGCGAGCGCGAGCGGCAGGCCGACCCGGCCGAGGCCGATCACCGAGACGTCGTACATGCTCGGGAGGCTATCGGCGAAGCGGGCGTGCCGACTCGGCTTCGTTCGGCACGCGGACCGCGGCGCCGCCGCCGCCATCGCCGCGGTCGCCGGGTGGGAGCGCAGCCGCGCCGCCGCCCGCGAGACCCGGGTACGCAGCGACCGCGCGGCGGCCGGTGTCGACGAGACCGCCGAGCGCGACGAGGATCGCACCGGCGAACGCGAGCCAGATCCCGAGCTGAGGATGCAGCGGGGCGCTGTACTCCGGTATGTCGATGATGCGGCGCATGATCAGGGCGCCGACCGCCAGCCCCAGCAGCGTGCGCGCGATGAGCACGGGGCGCGTCTGGCGCGGCAACGTGGTGATGAGGATGAGGATGGCTCCACCGAGGACCGCGAGCCGCAGACGCGGGAAGGTCTGCCAGCCGGTCGAAGTCGTGGTTCCTTCGGCGGCGCTGCGGTCGATGTCGTACCAGACGACGAAGAGCGTGACGATGAGCAGGCACGCGCCTACGGCGCTCAGAACCCGCCCGAGGTTCGGATTGAGCATCCGACCGAGGCTAGCGAGAGCGGATCAGGCGCTCTCGCGCCCACTGCCGGGCGAAGCCGGCCACGAAACGCGGGTTGTAGCGCAGGTAGCGCCGCCACAGCCGGCGCGGCTCCTGGGCGAGCCGGAACGCCCACTCGAGCCCGAGCCGCTGCAGTCGCGCGGGCGCCTGCGGGATCAGGCCGCCGTGGAAGTCGAACGCCGCGCCGACGCCGATCAGCACCTGCGAGCGCAGCCGCGGCGTCATCCGCGCCATCCACTTCTCCTGCTTGCGGCACGCCGATGCCGACCCACACGACCTCGGCGCCCGAGCGCTGGATGTCGGCCGCCACGGCGGCCTCCTCCTCCCGCGTGAGCTCGCGGAACGGCGGCACGTGGCCGCCGACGATCTGGAGCCCGGGATGGCGCAGCCGCAGGTTGCGGGTGAGCTGGACGAGCGCGCCCTGGTTGCGGCCGCCGTAGAGGTACATGCGGCGGCCGGTCTCGCGGCCCGCGCGCACGCCCGGTCCATCAGGTCGGGCCCGTACACGCGGTCGTCGAGCCCGTGGCCGAGCAGGTTCAGCGCCCACACGAGCGGCTGGCCGTCGGGCACCGTGAAGTCGGCGCCGAGCACGGCCTCGCGCAGCTCGGGGTCGTCCTGCGACGCCATGACGGTGTGCGTGGCCGCCACGCAGACGTAGCCGCCGCGGCCGGCCCCGACCGTGGCGTCGATCCAGTCGAGCGTGCCCTCATAGTCGGTCAGCGCGAGCGGGACGCCGAGGACCTCCGCCGTGGGCGGCGTGGCCCGGCGCCGCGACCGGAGGGCGCGGCGACGTGCGTGTGGGACCGATCCATGCCGACGGTCGGCATTCTAGGGAGGCCGCTTCTAGACTCCGGCGACCGATGACCGACCGAACGCCCCCTGCGCGTCGCCGTCGCCGGGCTGGGCTACTGGGGTCCGAACATCGCGCGCAACGTCGCGCGGCTGCCGGACGTCGAGCTGGCGTGGTGCTGCGACGCCTCCGAGGCCAACCGCGCGCGCGTCGCGCGAGCATGTTCCCGGGCGCCCGCTTCACCGACGACCTCGACGAGGTGCTCGCCGACGACAGCGTCGACGCCGTCGCGCTGGCCACGCCGGTGCCGACGCCACGCGCCGCTCGCCCTCCGCGTGCTCGAGGCCGGCAAGCACTGCTTCGTCGAGAAGCCGATGGCGCAGTCGGCGGCCGACGCCGAGGCCGTGGTGGCCGCGGCCGAGGCCGCCGACCGCATGCTGATGGTCGGCCACCTGCTCGAGTACCACCCGGGCGTCATCAAGCTCAAGGAGCTGATCGACGAGCGGCGAGCTCGGGCGCATCCTCTACATCTACGGCAACCGGCTGAACCTCGGCAAGCTGCGCGGCCGACGAGAACGCGCTGTGGTCGCTCGGCGCCCACGACGTGTCGGTGCTGCTGCGGCTCGCCGGCGAGGAGCCGTACGAGGTCGAGGCGCGCGGCGAGAGCTACATGCGCGAGGGCGATCGAGGACGTCGTGTTCTGCTTCCTGCGCTTCCCGTCCGGCCTGGCCGCGCACCTGCACCTGTCGTGGCTGGACCCGCACAAGGAGCGCCGCTTCACCGTCGTCGGCGAGTCGCCGGATGGCGACCTTCGACGACATGGCGCTCGAGGGCAAGATCACCGTCTACGACAAGGGCTTCGACGAGCAGACGAACTCGTACGGCGAGTACATCACCCGCTCGGGCGACATCTGGAGCCCGCGGATCTCGAACGTCGAGCCGCTGCGGACCGAGGTCGAGCACTTCGTCGCAGTGCGATCCGCGACGGGCACGACGCCGATCTCCGACGGCGCGGCCGGCCTGCGCGTCGTGCGCGTGCTCGAGGCGCTCCAGCAGTCGCTCGACGCCACGCGCCGCGAGGGCCTCGCGCGCACCGTCGCGCTGACGGGGAGCTGAGCGCTGCTGCGCCCCGCGTCTGAGGCCGTGGGCCTCGTGCTCGGTGACGGCGTCCGGATCGGCGACGGCGTGCTGTTCGGCGCCCACGTCGTGGTGCACGACGGCACGCAGATCGGCGACGGCTGCGTGATCGAGCACGGCGCCGTGCTCGGCAAGTCGCCGCGGCTCGGCCGCGCCTCGACCGCCCCGCGCGCCGAGCTGCCGCCGCTGCGCATCGGCGCGCGCGTGACCGTCTGCGCCGGCGCGGTGGTCTACGCGGGCAGCGAGATCGGCGACGAGGCGATCGTCGGCGACCAGGCGCAGGTGCGCGAGCGCACGACGATCGGCGAGCGGACGGTGATCGGCCGCGCGGCCGGGATCGACAACGACGTGCGGATCGGCGCCCGCGTGAAGATCCAGTCGCAGGTCTATGTGACCGCCTACAGCGTCGTAGAGGACGATGTCTTCCTCGGCCCGGGCGCCTCGACCACCAACGACGACACGATGGGCCGGCACGGCCCGAGTACGCCCTGCGCGGGGCGACGATCCGGCGCGCGGCGCGGATCGGCGGCAGCGCGGTGCTGGTGCCGGGCGTCGAGGTCGGCGAGGAGGCGTTCGTGGCGGCGGGCGCGGTGGTGACCAAGGACGTCCCGGCGCGCGGGTTCATGGTCGGCGTGCCGGCCCGGCAGATACGTGAAGTCGCGGATGAGGAGTTGCTCGAGCGATGGCGGTGACGACGGTTTCGGTTCCCCTTTTCGACACTCGGACGCCCCTGGAGCCGCTGCGGGCCGAGATCGACGCCAAGCTGGCGGAGGTGATCGACGGCAGCCGCTTCATCCTCGGTCCCGAGGTCGGCGCCTTCGAGGCCGAGTTCGCGGCGTACGTGGGCGCGAGGCACGCGATCGGGGTGGCGAACGGCACCGACGCGATCACGCTCGCGCTGCGGGCGATGGGCGTGGACCCGGCGACGAGGTCGTGGTGCCGTCGTTCACGTTCTACGCGTCGCGCCGAGGCGATCCCGCTGACCGGCGCGCGGCCGGTGTTCTGCGACGTCGACCCGGAGACGTTCTGCGTCACGCCCGAGACGGTGCGCGCGGCGCTCACGCCGCGCACGAAGGCGGTGGTCGTCGTGCACCTGTTCGGCAACGTCGCGCCGGTGGCCGAGATCGAGGCGCTGGGCGTGCCGGTGCTGGAGGACGCGGCGCAGGCGGCCGGGTCGCGCTCGCCGGCCGGACGGCCGGGCGCGCTGGGCACGGCGGCGACGTTCTCGTTCTTCCCGTCCAAGAACCTCGGCGCGTTCGGCGACGGGGGCGCGATCACGACCCGCGACGACGCGGTCGCCGAGCGGGTGCGGATGCTGCGCTTCCACGGCTCGCGCGACAAGCAGACGTTCGAGCTGATCGGCCACAACTCGCGGCTCGACGAGCTGCAGGCGGCGATCCTGCGCGTCCAGCTCCCGCATCTGGAGGGCTGGGCCGACGGCCGCCGCCGCGGCCGGCGAGCACTACCGCGAGGCGGGGCTCGGCGAGCTGGTGGACCTCCCGCGCGGCGCTGGGCGAGCCGGCCTGGCACCTGTACGTGGTGCGCCACGAGCGCGCGGACGAGCTCGCGGCGACGCTGAAGGCCGCCGGGATCGGCCACAAGGCCTACTACCGCGTGCCGACCCACCTCCAGCCCGCGATGCGCGACTACGCGCCGGAGCGCGAGCTGCCCGGGCACCGAGGAGGCGGCGCGCACGCACCTCGCGATCCCGATGAGCCCCGTCCTCTCGCGCGAGCAGGCCGACGCGGTCGTCGCCGCGATCAGCGCTGCGCGGTGACGTAGAGGTCGAGCCCGAGCAGGCGGTCGACGCGCAGGGCCATCAGCGCGGAGCGGCTGCGGCTCCGACACGTAGCGGGATCGGCAGGCCGTCCATGTTGCGGCGCTCGACGCGGATGTCGTGGAAGCCGTGCAGGAGCCCGCGCAGCTCGGGGGCGGTGACGAAGTCGGTGTGCGGGGCGGCGGCGCCGTCCGCCGTCGCGTCGTAGCGGGCCCGCATCTCCTCGTCGGCGCCTCGCGCGGTGGCCGCGGTGGCGCACCGCCGCGACGGGCGCGGCCACGAGGCGGCGCAGCGAGCGGCGGTTGTAGACCATCAGCACGAGCTCGCCGCCGGGGCGGAGCACGCGTCGCACCTCCTGGATGGCGCCGAACAGGTCGCCGGTGTGGTGCAGGCAGCCGATGGAGGCGAAGAGGTCGAACGAGGCGTCGGGGAACGGCAGCTCGAGCACCGAGCCCTGCTGCACCTGCTCGGCCGCGCGCCGGGCACGCTCGCCAGCCGGTGGCGGACCATCTCCACCGGCCCGGCCGCGATGTCGAGCCCGTGGTAGTCGGCGCCCTGCGGGCCAGGCGCCTCGGCCAGCGTGCCGTAGCCGAGCCCCACCTCCAGCACCCGCCGCCCCTCGACCTGCTCGCGCGGGAAGTAGCCGAGCAGGTACGGGTAGAGGCCCAGGTAGGCGGCGTCGAAGCGGGCGAGCTCTCCGGGCGACGCGTCGCGGATGCCGAGATGCGCGCGCCAGTGTGGGAGCCGCAGAGCTCGTCCCAGAACTCGGCGTTGCGCTGGGAGACGTCGGCCGTCGCCACGCCGTCAGGCCTAGCCGCGGCCGTGGCGTACAGGTCGAGCCCGACGAGGCGGTCGACGCCCAGCCGCATCAGCCGCGCCCGCGAGATCTCCAGCGGTCCGAGCGGCACGCGGTCGATGCTGCGCCGGTCGATGCGCACGTCGCGCATCCCGTGCAGGAGGCCGCGCAGCTCGGCCACGGTCACGAAGTCGGTGTGCGGCGCCGCGCCGCCGCTCGGGGTGCCGTCGTTGGCGTGCCGCAGCCACGCCTCGGGCGTCGGCGCGCCGGCCACCAGCCGGTGGCGCGCGGCGAGCAGCGGCCAGAGGAGCACGCGCCGCGCCGAGTGGCGGTTGTAGACCATCAGCAGCAGCTCGCCGCCCGGCCGCAGCACGCGGCGCGCCTCGGCCACAGCGCGCGCCAGGTCGCCCGTGTGGTGCAGGCAGCCGATGGAGACGACGCGGTCGAAGGAGGCGTCCGGGAAGGGCAGGTCGAGCGCCGAGCCCTGCTGCACCTGCTCCGGCTGCGCTCCGGGGACGCGCTCGAGCCGCGTCCCGCGCCATGGCCACCGGGCCGGCGGCGATGTCGAGCCCGTGGTAGTCGGCGCCGGCGCGGGCCAGCAACTCGGCCACGGTGCCGTAGCCGAGGCCGATCTCGAGCACGCGGCGGCCGGCCATCTCCGGGCGCCCGCAGGTAGCCGGCGAGGTACGGGTAGAGGTCGAGATAGGCGCGGTCGAAGCGCTCCAGCGAGGCCGGCGAGGCGTCGGTCAGGCCGATCTCGCGGGCCAGGTTCGTCCCGCACAGCTCGTCCCAGAAGCTGGCGTTCGCGACGTCGATGCCGGTCTGGGCGGCCACGGGCGGCGCAGGATAGCCAGGCCGTGGGGCGCTCGTCTAGCATCGCCGCCATGACGGCTGTGGAGACGGGGAGCACGACGCGCCTCTGGCGCGGCGGCGCGCCGTGGACGCGCTCGGCCGTCGACGCGACGCCGCGCGCCTGGCTGATCCTCTATCTCCACGCCGAGGCCGAGCCGATGCGGCCGACGACGGTGCAGCACCTGCGCTTCCTCGACCACTCGCTGACGCCACACGACGTCCTGCTCTGGAACGCCGCTCCACGGCGTGCCGCGCTGGGTGCGCGACTACCCGTTCGACGTCGTGCTGCTGCACTACTCGGTGCTCTGCATGCGCTGGGACGCGCCGTTCGAGCGCTGGCGGTCGAGCCTCGACTGGATCCGGGACAGCGACGCCGTGCGCCTGGCGATGCCGCAGGACGAGTACGTCTGCGCCCACACGCTGGACGAGTGGCTGGAGAGCCTGGACCTCGACTGCGTGTTCTCGGTGCTCGACGAGCGCCACTGGCCCACGCTCTATCCCCGGACGAGCGCGCGGACGCGGATGGAGCGGTCGTACACGGGCTTCGTCGACGACCGCGCGGCCGGCGCGGTGGCGACGCTGCCGCGGCCGCACGCCGAGCGCACGCTGGACATCGTCTACCGCGCGCGCAACCTGCCCTTCCACATCGGCCATCACGGGCAGCTCAAGCACCGGATCGCCGAGATCGTCGACCCGGCGGCGCGCGCGCACGGCCTGCGCACCGACATCTCGACGCGGATCGCCGACACGAAGTACGGCGACGCGTGGTTCGACTTCCTGGCCAGCGGGCGCTGCGTGATCGGCACCGAGAGCGGCTCCAGCGCGCTCGACCCCTACGGCGACCTGCGGCGCTTCGAGGCCGCCTGGCGCGCCGAGCACCCGGACGCGACCTTCGAGGAGTTCTCGGCGCTGCAGCCGCCCGGCTGGGACGACTACGGCTTCACGGCCATCAGCCCGCGCCTGTTCGAGGCCGCGCAGACGAAGACCGCGCAGCTCCTCGTCGAGGGCGAGTACGACGGCATCCTGGCGGCCGATCGCCACTACGTGCCGCTGCGCGAGGACCTCTCGAACCTCGACGAGGCGCTCGAGCGGATCGCCGACCCGGCCGAGACCGAGGCCTTCGCCGAGCGCGCCTGGGAGGACCTGATCCTCAGCGGCAGCTACTCCTACGGGGCGTTCGCGGCGCACGTGGAGACGGTCGTCGAGGAGGTCGCCGGCGAGCGGCCGCGGCGCGGCTCGCGCGGCGAGCTGGCCTGGCGCGCGGCGAACGCGGCGGCCGACGGCTACAGCAACGTCGTGATCCGCGCGCCCCGGCTCGCCCACCGCTATCGCGTCGCGCCACGCCCCGTGGCTGGCCGACGGGATGGTGCGCACGCGCGGCTGGCTGCGCGAGCGGCCCTGGTACCGCGGCCCGTGAGCGCGCCGCTCTGGCGCGCCGGCAGCCCTCGCTCGCTGGCCTTCGGCGGGACGCCGCGGACGCTGCTCGTGCTCTACCAGCACACCGCGCCGGGCGCGATGCGCGCCGCGCTGCGCCAGAAGCTGCACGCCCTCGACGCGAGCGCGGCGGGTCACCGCGTCGTCTACTGGAACGCCGGCTACCCGGTGCCGCGGCCGATCCGCGAGCTGCGGGTGGACGCGCTGGTGCTCGACAACACGCTGCTCGTTGCCCGCTGGGCGCCCGGGTTCGAGGCGCGGCGCGCCTCGTTCGCGTGGGTCGCGTCGTCGCCCGCGCTGAAGATCGCCTTCCCGCAGGACGAGTACAACCACGCGCACGTGCTCGACGACTGGCTGCGACGAGCTCGGCGTCGACGTCGTCTTCTCGATCTACGGCCCCGAGCACCGCGAGCGGCTCTATCCGCGGATGGCGCGCCGTGCCCGCTTCGAGCGCGCCCTCACGGGCTACGTCGACGAGCGCGAGGCGTCCCGCCAGGCCGGCGTCGTGCTTCCGCACGCCCGCCGCCCGCTCGACCTGGCGTACCGCGCCGAGGCGTTGCCGCCGCGCTTCGGCCGCCTCGGCCAGGCGAAGCTGCGCGTGGCGGAGGAGCTCGGCCCGCGCGCGCGGGCGGCCGGCCTGCGGGTCGACGTCTCGCTCGACGGCCGCGACGCGATCCTCGGCGACCGCTGGTTCGCATTCATCGCCTCGGCGCGCGCCGTGCTCGGCAGCGAGAGCGGGGCGAGCGCGATCGACCGCCGCGGGGAGCTCGTGGCCCGCGAGCGCGAGCTGCTGGCCGAGCGCCCGGGCCTGACGTTCGAGGAGTTCGACGCCGCGATGCCGGCGGGCTGGGACGGCACGCCGCTCGGCGCGATCGGGCCGCGGCACCTGGAGGCGGCGGTCGCCAAGACGGCGCAGGTGCTGGTGGCGGGCGACTACGACGGCGTGCTGGAGCCGGACGTCCACTACCTGCCCGTGCGCGCCGACTTCGCCGACGCCGATGCCGTCGTGGAGCGCCTGGGCGACCACGCGCTGCTGCAGGGGCTGGCCGAGCGCGCCCACCGCGACCTCGTGCTCAGCGGGCGCTACGGCTACGCCGCGCTCGCCGCGCGCATCGAGGCGGTGCTGGACGAGGAGCGCCCGCTCACGGCCGGCGCGGCCAACGGTGCCGCGATCCGCCGCGCCCAGCTCGCGGCGAGCGCCTACAGCACGCTCGTCGTCCGCCCGCCGCGCTGGGCGTACTCCGCGGTCGACCGCGTCGCCCCGGGCGTGGCCGCGCGCATCCTCGACGCGCGCATGGCGCGCCGCGGACAAGCGCTGAGTTGCGTAAGGTTGCGCGCCATGAGGCTGACTGCCAGGCGAAGGACTGGAACGAGTTCGTACAGCTCGGACCCCCGACTGGCGTTGTGACCGCGCCGGGAGAAGCGGTTCGGCGGCCGGGATACTGAGGAGTTCCTCGCCATCGGACCGACGAGGTCGCCGGAACGATGGAGCGCTTCGAGCGGCTTGGGCATCCCGCGCAGCATGAGCGGGCGCTCGACTTCGGCGGCGGGTCGGCCGGATCACGCGCGCGCGCCGCGCGGCAGTTCGAGGAGGCCGTCGGCGTCGACATCTCCGAGGACATGGTGTGCCCGCTAGGGCTTAATGCCGATGTGCCGGGTGCGTCGTTCGTCGTGACGTCGCTGAGTTCTCGCCCTGCTTCGATGATGTCGCCTTCGATCTGGGGGCCTCGTCGATCGTGCTCCAGTACGTCCCGGACCGGTCCGCGATCGAGCGTGACGTCGCCGAGTTTGCCGCGTGGTCCGCCCGGGCGGGCTGGTCACGTTCCAGCTGCCGAGCCATATCCCCGCCATCTACCGGACGCAGTGGCGGCGGCGCTACGCGGGTCTGCGGCGGCTCGGAGTGCCCGCTGCGCCGCCAGCGCTGGCTC
>CAWHNO010000008.1:0-184130 GCA_963830725.1 uncultured Solirubrobacteraceae bacterium
TGGCGAATGGAGCGTTCGAACCGGCAATCCCCGAGCCTCCCGACGACGAGTACGGAGGTGAGCCGTGGCCGAGCGCATGATCGAAGCCAACGGCGTCGAGCTCTGCACTGAGCCCTTCGGCGACCGGGCCGACCCCCCGATCCTGCTCGTCATGGGCACCGGCGGGTCGATGCTCTGGTGGGAGGAGGGCTTCTGCCGGATGCTGGCGGACGGCGGCCGGTTCGTGGTTCGCTACGACCACCGCGACACGGGCCGTTCCGTCACGTACGAGCCGGGGCGCCCCGGGTACAGCGGCGCGGATCTGGTCGCCGACGCCGCCGGCGTGCTCGACGCCTACGAGATCCCGCGGTCGCATGTCGTCGGCGTCTCGGCGGGGGGCGCGCTTGCCCAGCTGCTCGCGCTCGACTTCCCCGAGCGCGTCCTCTCGCTCGGTCTCATCAGCACCTCGCTGGCGGTGTCCACCGATCGCGCGCTGCCGCCGCCGACCGAAGAGTTCACGCGCCTCGCCGCAACCGTCGACGTGGACTGGTCCGACCCCGAGTCGGTCATCGAGTACCTCGTCGACTACTCGCGCGTGCTCGCCGGAGGGCAGCGCCCGTTCGACGAGGCGGCGCTCCGCGCGCTCGCCCGCTGGGACGTCGAGCGGGCCCGGGACTGTGCGGCCGCTCAGAATCACGACCTGCTGCGCGACGAGGAGCGATCGCGCGCCCCGCTCTCATCGATCTCCGCCCGCGCCCTCGTGATCCACGGCACCGCCGATCCGATGTTCCCGATCGGGCACGGCGAGGCGCTTGCGCAGGAGATCGCAGGCTCCAGGCTGCTACGCCTCGAGGAAGCCGGACATGGCGTCGACCGGGCTGACTGGGACACGATCGTCGAAGCGATCCTCGGCCACACCTGAATGCGCCTGGGCCTCTACATCCCGCTCTTCGACGCGCTCGCCGACCCCGCGCTCGTTGCGCGTCTATGCGCCGAGGCCGAGGAGGCGGGCTGGGACGGGGTCTTCGTCTGGGACCAGGTGCGTTGGCGTGAGCCCGTCGTGGGCGTGGCGGATCCCCAAGTCACCCTCGCCGCGATCGCGAGCGCGACCGAGCGCATCCGGCTCGGCCCTATGGTCACCCCGCTTGCCCGGCGTCGTCCGGCCAAGGTCGCGCGCGAGACAGCGACCCTCGACCGACTCAGCGGCGGCAGGCTGACGCTGGGCGTCGGCCTCGGCAGCGACCGTTTCGCCGGCGAGTACTCGATCACCGGCGAGGAACTCGATGACCGCCGGCGCGCGCGGATGCTCGACGAGGCGCTCGAGATCCTCCAGGCCGCGTGGTCGGGAGAGCCCGTGCGGCACCGCGGCGAGCATTACACCGTCGACACGATGCGCTTCCTACCGCGACCTGTACAGCGCCCGGGCATCCCGATCTGGGTTGCGGGCTTCTATGGCAAGTCCAAGCCGCTGCGCCGGGCGATCCGATACCAGGGCTTCTTCCCCGTCGGTCTCGAGCACCCGGACCAGCTCGCCGAGGTCGTCGCCGGGCTCGACCGGCTGCGCCGCGAGGAGGGAATCGACGCAGCGGAGCCATTCGACGTCGCGGTCGAGCTCGAGCCAGGCAGCGACCCGGCTCCCTTTGCGGCGGCTGGTGCGACCTGGGGCCTCGTCGCGTTCCCTTGGGATCCGGTCTCGGTCGACCAAGTCCGCGCCGTGGTCCGCGCCGGACCGCCGAGGACGCCGTAGCGCCGGCGCCAGAACCGAGGTGCGGGTTCCGGCGCCGGCCGCTGCCGTGAGTCAGGACGAGGCGACGGTGCGGACGAGCTTGCCCAGCTTGGCACGGGGCAGCTTCGTCTTCTCGCCGTCGACGGTGAGCACGGTCTTGCCCTTGACGGTGCGGGCGTGGGCCGTCAGCCAGCCCGCCCCGCGGACGCTCGCCGAGCGCACGGCGCCGGCGGTGAGGGACTGGATCACGACGTCGTCGCCGGGTGCGCCGTTGATCACGTCGGTGCCCAGCCCGCCGATGATCACGTCGTCGCCCGCGCCGCCGTTGAGCGTGTCGTTGCCGTCGCCGCCGATGAGCACGTCGTCGTCGTCGTCTCCGTTGGCGGTGAGCAGTGCCGACGTGGCGGCGAGCCCGGAGGCGTCGACCACGTCGTCGCCGGCCCGCGCGTTGATCGTCACCCGGTCGCTGCCGGCGATGGCGCCGGACACCGAGACCTGGGCCGCGAGACCGCGAACCTGCGCGGTCGGTCCGGAGCCGGTCACGGTCACGACGTCATCGCCGTTCGTGGCGTTGACGATGACGTTGTCGGCCGCGAGGTCGTTGCCGCCGCCGGCGGCGGCGAGGTCGGCTACCACGTCGGTGACATCGGTCCCGGAGAGGTCGTTGACGGTGAGGTTGTCGACGCCGCCGAGCGTCTTGGCGTCGATCGACTCGACATCGTCGAGGTCCATGGTGACGTTGCCGAGGTTGCGGAAGAACAACACCCGCCCGCCGTTGGCGGAGGCGGTCATGAGCTCATCCCCGTTGCTGCCGTTGAACAGCATCCTGTCGCTGCCGTCCTGACCCTCGATGACGTCGTTGGCGTCGCCGGGATCCCACTGGAAGGTGTCATCGCCCGCGCCCAGAAAGGCGACGTCGTTGCCCTGCTGGCCGTCGGCGAAGTCGTTGCCGGCGCCGCCGAGCAGGAGGTCGACCCCGTTGCTGCCGAGGAGCGTGTCGTTGCCCGCGCCGCCGTCGACGGTGATGTCGATCAGCGCGGCCAGGTCGCCGGTCGCGGAGACGCTGTCGTCGCCGCCGTTGGCGTTGAGGACGAGTTCCTCGGAGGTGCCGATGTCGATCGCGAACGGGGCCGGGTTCAGGCGGTCGAAGCGGACGCGGGTGCCGTTGGCGGTCGTCGTGAACTGCTCGGCGGCGCCGCCGCCGTTGACCTCGACCGTGTCGGCGCCCGCACCGCCCTCGTTGAGGTCGGTGTCGTCGCCGGGGTTCCAGATCATGCGGTCGTTGCCGCCCTGCCCGAAGGCCTGGTCGTCGGCGTCGCCGCCGGTCAGCGTGTCGTTCTCGGTTCCGCCGAACAGGAGGTCGAAGCCACCGGCACCGAGCAGCGTGTCGTTGCCGCCCTGGCCGAACAGCTGGTCGCCGCCGGCGCCGCCCGTGAGCGTGTCGTTGTCGGCGCCGCCGAACAGGTTGGCCCGCGGCAGCGCGCCGTTCGCCTGGTTGAGGCTGATCACGTCCCGGCCGCCGAGACCGAACACCTTGATCTCCGCGGTGTTGGCCACCGTCGGCGTGCCACCGACGACGGAGACCGCGCCGTTGTTCACCAGGATCTGTCCGGCGGCGTCGCGGCTGATCGTGATCGTGTTGTCGAGGCTGTCGCCGTTGACGTTCAGCACGCCGGCGCTGAACGTCGAGGTGACCGCGGCGCTCGCCGGCACGCTCGTGGCGGCGAGTATCCCGACGGTGAGCACGGCGCCGGCGAGAGCTCTGCGCGCGTGTCGTGCGGCCTTGTCACGTCCTGTGTTCATCGTGTCTCCATTGAGAGCAGCCGGCCGCTGATCGGCGGGCTGTGATTGACCTGTCTGGACCCGTCGGCCTTTGGACGCCGCCGGCGGCGCATCTATTCCGCCGCTCGCCGGGAATAAGTCCGCGATCGCGACCGTCATCCGATTCGAGCTCTGCGCCGGCCACACCGAGCGACAGCCGACACGATCGGCGATATGCAGCTCCCGACACCCCCGGGGCGGTGATCAGCGAGCTTGCGCTCGGCTACAGCGAGCGCGACCGGGTGTGCATCCCGGTGCCCTTCTACCACCCGCTCCGGCATGGTGCTCGGGACTGCCCGAGGACGCGCTCGTGGCGGTGATCGCGATGACGCTGCGCGCGCTGGCTCCGGTGGTCATCGTCTGGGCGGGCTGACGCCGCCTACAACAGCAGGGTCGTCGTCACGAGGCTGCGAAGAGGGCGTAGACGGCCGCGCAGCGGCGCATGGCGGCCTCGTCGATGTACTCGTCGGGGCCATGGGCGACCTCGAGGCCACCGCCGCCGTACCCGAAGGCCGGGATGCCGAGCTCGGAGTACCAGCGCGTCTCGAGCACTCCGGGGCAGAGCCGGAACGCCGGGGCGGCGCCCTCGACGGCCTCGACGCAGCGGGCGAGCGCGCGGGCGGCGGGGTGCTCCTGGTCCGTGCTCCCCGACGGCTGCTTCTGCAGCACCTCGATCTCGACCTGGGCGCCGGCGGCGTCGGCCGCCTCGCGGATCATGCCGGTCAGCCGTTCCAGCTCCTGCTCGAGCTCCTCCTCCGGGTTGAAGCGGCGGTCGAGCGAGAACCACGCCGAGCCCGGCACGACGTTGAAGCCGGCCCCGGCCCCGGCCTGCCCGCCGACGACCAGCATCGAGTTCTCCGCGAGCAGCTCGCGGGACAGGGCGGCCAGCGGCTCGGCGATGCGGATCATGTGCTCGAAGGCGTTGACGCCCTCGTGGACGTAGCCCACGTGCGCCTCGCGCCCCGAGGTCCGCACGCGCAGCGTGATGGCGCCGCGGCACGCGTGCCAGATCACGCCGCCGGTCGGCTCGGCGATGAGCATGGCGGCCGCGCCGGGGTCGATCAGCCCCGCCTCGCGCAGGTGCCCCGAGCCGGTGGTGCTGCCGGTCTCCTCGTCGCAGACGAAGTGGAAGACGATCCTGCGCCCGTCGAGCAGGCCGAGCTCGCGCGCCGCTGCCGCGCCGTAGAGCATCGAGACCAGGCCGCCCTTCATGTCCGCCGTGCCGCGCCCGACGATCCTGCCGTCGCGGCGCTCGGGCTCGAACTGCGACGGGCTCTGCGCGGGGACGACGTCGAAGTGCCCGTGGTAGTACACGAGCTCGGCCCCGTCGCCGGCGCTGCCGCGCACGATCGCCGGTCCCTCGATCTGCTCCGGCGAGAAGCCGAGCCGATCCATCTCGTCGCACAGCAGGCCGGCGCAGCGCTCGCAGCTCGCGGCCGGGCGGGTTCTCGGTCGGAATCCGCACGAGCTCCTCGAGCAGCGTCGCCATCTCGTCGGCCCGCCCGTCGAGCCAGTTCCGCAGGTCCGCGGTCATGCCGACCGTATTGTCACCCGACGGCGCAGGGGCTCATGACTTGACCGAGGCCACGTAGCCGCGCACGTCGGCGGCCGGCTCCGAGTACGCGTCGCCGAGCGCCGACTCCATCGCGCCCATGTACTCCTCGGCCCAGTCCGGGAAGTCGTAGTCGATCGCGCGCAGGAACTCGAGCGTGGCGGCCAGCCGGATGTCGGCGATCGACGGGTGGTCGCCGCCGATGAACCGCTTGCCCTCCATGAAGAACGAGCGGAACACGTCGAGCGGCTCGGCGAGCGCCGCCTCGGCGTCCTTGGCCGCCTTCGCCTTCATCTCGTCGTCGGCCTCCGAGGTCGCCACCTCGCCGGGGTACTGCCCGAACCCGAGCGTCGGATAGGTCGCGCGCGCGAGCAGGGGATAGAAGGTCCCGATCAGATAGAACATCGCGTTGTCGACCATCGCCCGCTCGCCCGGATCGGCCGGGTAGAACTGGTCGAGGCCGTGCTTGTTGCAGAGGTAGGCCATGATCGCGCAGCTCTCGCCGAGCGTCCCCTTGGGCAGCCCTTCCTCCTCGAGCGTCGGCGTCAGGTGCGCCGGGTACTTGGCCAGGTACTCGGGCTCGGTCGTCTTGCCCCAGACGTCGACCTCCTCGAACTCGAGCCCCGCCGCCCGCACGAAGATCCGAGCCGTGAGGTTGTTCACGCTCGGGGTCAGGATGTTCAGCCGGTTCGCTGCCATGCGCTCCTCCTAGCGTAGGGATCCTTCGGTGACCGGTCGTCCGAGAGCGACGCCCGCGACCGCTCGACGAGCAGCTCGAGGGCGTCCGCGACGTGGACGCGGTCGATGTGATGGTCGCCGCGCTCGACGCGCAGCCTGTGCGCCTCCAGCAGCACGTCCCCGTGCTGGTAGCCGAACGGCGGCTCGAAGCGGTACGACGCGAGCTCGATCAAGAGGCCGAGCGGGTCCTCGAAGTAGATCGAGTCCATGAAGCCGCGGTCCTTGACGCCGCTGTGCCGGATCCCGCGCTCGTCGAGCCGCTCCACGGTCAGCGCGAAGGTGGCCTGCGAGAGCGAGAAGGCGAGGTGGTGCACGCAGCCCGGATCGGTCGCCGTGCGCGCCGGGTCGGGCGTGCGGTCCTCGTTGGTGAAGATCGTGATCAGGCGGCCGTCGCCCGGGTCGAAGTAGAGATGGCTCTCGGACGCGTTGTCGAGGTTGGGCTGCTCGAAGACGAAGGGCATTCCCAGGACGCCCTCCCAGAAGTCGATCGACGTCTGGCGGTCGGCTCCCACGATGGTGATGTGATGGACACCCTGGGTCTGGAGCTTTCGCATGGGCCTCGAACCTATCGCTCGACCAGCTTCGACTTGTACTCGCTGCGCCGCAGGCTCCCCCACGGCACGAGCTCCACCTGTGTCTGGACGATCAGCACGTTGCGCAGGCGCTCGCGGATCGAGTCGGCGAGCGCCTCGTCGGCCCGTTGGCCGGGGGCGAGCTCGACGCTCACCGGCAGCGGCGGCTCCTGCTTGACGCCCGCCGCCTGCGGCCTGACCAGGACGTGGCCGCTGACGTCTGGAGCGAAGGCGCCGACCACCTCGCGGATCGCGGACGGGAACACGTTGACCCCGCGCACGATCAGCATGTCGTCGGTGCGCCCGATGCAGCGGATGCGCGGCCCCGGGCGGCCGCATGGGCACGGACTGGTGCGGACGTGCACGTGGTCGCGCGTGCGGAAGCGCAGCAGCGGCGCGGCGCGGTGCCGGAGATGGGTGAGGACCAGCTCGCCCGTCGCGCCGTCCTCCATCGGCAGCGCGGCGCCCGACTCGGGATCGATGAGCTCGGGATGCACGAAGCCGTGGGCGCCGAGGTGCATCCCGTCCTGGCGCTCGCACTCGCCCCACAGCGATACGCCGATGTCGCCGATGCCCATCGCCTCGGTGACCCTCGCACCCCAGCCCGCCTCGAGCTTGGCGCGGAAGGCCGGCTCGCCGCCGCCCGGCTCGCCGGCGACGAGCACGCGCTCGACGCTCGAGCCGGCGAGATCGAAGCCGGTCTCCACGAGGTAGGCCGCGTACGAGGGCGTCAGCGCCGCCGCCTCAGGTCGCAGGAGCTCGATCGCCTTCAGCAGCCGGTCGGTGTTGCCGGTGCCGACCGGTATGTGGGTGAGGCCGAGACGGTCGAAGGCGGCGAGCGCAGCGCCGGCCACGAACGGGCCGGCGTTGTAGGTGCTGACGATGCGCTGGCCGGCCCGGATGCCGGAGGCGGCGTAGCTGCGCGCCGAGCCGGTGACCCAGTTGTCGAGGTCGCCCGCCGTCAGCGGGATGTAGCTCGGCGTGCCGGTCGTGCCGCTCGTCGAGTAGATGCGGACGATCTCCTCGGGCGCGGCGCACAGGTGCGTGCCGATCGGGTTCTCGGGCGTGCAGGTGGCCCGGATCTCGCTCTTCTCGGTCAGCGGGAGCTGCGCGATCTCATCCAGGCCGCCGACCGGCTCGTTGCCGAGCTTGGAGCGGTAGAAGGCCGAGCGCTCGAGCAGGTACGCGATCTGCTCGCGGTAGGCGTCGTCGTCGCTCATTCCCGCCGGTACTGAATCGAATGCTCGGCCGCCGCGGCCATCTGCAAGCCGAGCGCCTGCTCGCGCTCCTCCGCCAGATGGGCGAGCAGACTCGCCGTGCGCGCGAGGATCGGTACCGCCTTGACGGCCGAAGCCGGGAAGCCGAGGTCGAGCATGACGGCGGCGATCGGCATCGACACGTTCATGGTCAGCGGCCGGCCCCACGCCTCGGCGACCGCATCTCGCACCGCGCGCGCCAGCGCCACGTATCTCCCGCTCACGCCGCGCTCGTCGGCCAGTTCGAGGATCCGCTCGGCGCGCGGATCGAGCGGCTTGTGCACGGGGTGGCCGAAGCCCGGCACCTTCCCGCCCGCGGCGCGGATCGAGCGGACCTCCTCGACGGGGTCGCTGCTCTCGAGCAGCCGTGCGCATTCCTCGGAGGTACCGAGCAGCACGGGGCCGCAGCCGAGGATCCCCGCCGCCACGGCGCCCTGCAGGGAATTCGGGTCGGCCGCGAGCGTCATCCGCGCGGCCACGTTGGTGGGCATCATGCCGTGCTCGGCGATCGCGACGAGCAGCAGGTCGAGGAAGTAGCGCTGGTCGTCGCTCGGCTCGTGGCCGGTGAGCAGCAGATGGAAGTACTCGGTGAAGGTCAGCGAGCCCATCAGCTCGGCGGTCAGGTCACGGCCCCGCACCTCGACGCGATCGGGGTAGGCCTGGCTGATGTGGCTGACCGGAGCCTCGCCCGGCATGGCGGGGCGAACCTATCAAGTTGTCACTACAACTTGTAGGCCTTGGACCTTTTGCGCTTTTCGGTTTGCAGAATGGTCCGCTTCTGGTACGTTCCGCGCAAGGCGCGCAGCATGTACGAGTACGGGTTCTTCTCCTACGAGTCGAAGGCGGACTTCCTCCGTCGCTCCGAGGAGTTCTGGAATCCGGACAAGACGCGCTTCTGGCAGGACGCCGGCGTCGATCTCGTGATCGATCGCCGTGAGGGCTACTGCTTCTGGGACATGGCGGGCCGCCGGCTGATCGACCTGCACCTCAACGGCGGCACCTACAACCTCGGCCATCGCAATCCCGAGCTGATCGCCACGCTCGAGCAGGCCATGGGCCGGTTCGACATCGGAAACCACCACTTCCCGGCGCTGGCGCGCACCGCTCTGGCCGAGGCGCTGGTCGCGACCTGCCCGCCCAACATGCAGCGCGTGATCTACGGCTCGGGCGGCGGCGAGGCGACCGACATCGCGATCAAGACCGCCCGCCACACGCGCCAGAAGCGCAAGATCGTCTCGATCCGCAAGGGCTACCACGGCCACACCGGCCTCGCGGTGGCGGCCGGCGACGACCGCTTCAGCACGCTCTTCCTCTCCGAGCGGCCCGAGGAGTTCGCGCAGGTCCCGTTCAACGACCTCGACGCCATGGAGGAGGCCCTGAAGGGCGGCGACGTGGCCGGCGTGGTGGTCGAGACGATCCCCGCGACCTACGGCTTCCCGCTGCCCGAGCCGGGCTATCTGAAGGCCGTCAAGAGGCTGTGCGAGCAGTACGGAGCGCTCTACATCGCCGACGAGGTGCAGACAGGGCTGATGCGCACGGGCGAGATGTGGGGCGTCACCAAGGCGGGGATCGAGCCCGACATCATGATCATCGGCAAGGGGATCACCGGCGGCATGTACCCGATCGCCTGCTGCGTGGTGAGCGAGGAGTGCAGCGCCTGGCTGAAGGAGGACGGCTTCGGCCACATCTCCACCGGCGGCGGCGCCGAGCTCGGCTGCGTCGTGGCGCTCAAGGTGCTCGAGATCTGCGGCCGGCCCGAGGTGCGCTCGATGGTCCACTACATCGCCGACCGCTTCCGCGCCGGGCTGCGCGAGATCCAGGAGCTGTATCCGGACTGGTTCGTCGGCATCCGGCAGGACGGCGTCGTGATGGGGCTCGAGTTCGATCACCCGCAGGGCGCCAAGCTCGTCATGCGCGAGCTCTACGAGCACGGCGTGTGGGCGATCTTCTCGACGCTCGACCCGCGCGTGCTGCAGTTCAAGCCCGGCATCCTGCTCGGCCCCGACATGGTCGACGAGGTGCTCGACCGCACCGCCGTGGGGATCGGGCAGGCGCTCGCCGGCGCCGGGGCGCCGGCATGATCGACCGCGCCCGCATGATGCTCCAGCGCGCCCGCTGGGCGGCCACCGCGTTCGCGGAGTACGACCGCGACCGGACCCGGCGCGTGGTCGAGGCGGTGGCCGAGGTGGCATACCAAAACGCGGAAAGATTCGCGGTGATGGCGGTCGAGGAGACCGGCATGGGCGTCGCCGAGCACAAGCGCCGCAAGAACGAGGCGTGCTCGCGCGGGATCGTCGAGCGCTATGCGGGAGACGACTTCGTCGGCATCCAGGTCGACGCGGCCTCGAAGATCGTCGCCGTGCCGCGGCCGGCCGGCGTCGTGCTCGCGCTGACGCCGTCGACGAACCCGATCGCCACCGTGTACTTCAAGGTCCTGCTCGCGTTGATGACGCGCAACGCCGTCGTCGTCTCGCCGCACCCGCTGGCGCGCAAGGTGTGCGCCGAGGCGGTGCACCTGCTGGCGCAGGCCGCGGCGGTCGCCGGCGCGCCCGACGGCTGCCTGCAGGTGGTGGAGGAGCCGACGATCCCGCTGATCGAGGCGCTGATGGCCGACGACGGGGTCGACGTGATCGTCGCCACCGGCGGCACCGCCGTGGTTCGTGCGGCCTACCGCTCGGGCAACCCGTCGCTCGGCGTCGGTCCCGGCAACGTGCCCGCGCTGGTCGATGCGACCGCCGACGTGGCGCAGGCCGCGCGCTGCCTCGCCGACTCGAAGGCGTTCGACAACTCGATCCTGTGCACCAACGAGTCCGTCGCGATCGTCGACGAGCGGATCGCCGACCGGTTCGAGGGCGAGCTCGAGCGCAACGGCGCGCACGTGCTCGACGCGGACGAGAGCGAGCTGGCGCGGCGCGCGCTGCTACCCGGAGGGGCGGATCAACACCGAGCTGGCGGGCAGGGACGCAGCGGCGCTCGCGGCGGCGGCCGGGATCAGCGTGCCGAGCGGCGCGCGCGTGCTCGTCGCGCCGTTCCCGCTGATCGTCCCCGAGGAGCCGCTCGCGCTCGAGAAGCTGTTCCCGCTGCTGGGCCTGGTGCGCGTGCCCGACGCGGCGCGCGGGATCGACGCGGCGCGCGCGCTGCTGCGGATCGGCGGCGCCGGCCACTCGGCGGTCATCCACTCGCGCGACCCGAAGACGATCCTCGCCTACGGCGCCGCCGTGCGCGTGCTGCGCGTGGCCGTCAACGCGCCCGGCAGCACGGGCTCCGCCGGCCTCGACACCAACCTGGCGCCCACCATGACCATCGGCACCGGCTTCTTCGGGCGGTCGAGCCTGACCGAGAACCTCGAACCGCGGCACCTGACCCAGTGGACGCGCGTGGCCTACGCCACCGAGGAGCCGTTCGGCGACTTCGGCGACCTGCAGCCGTGGGCCGCCCGGCCCGAGCCCGCGCCGGTCGCGCGGCCCGCCGGGAACGGGGGCGTCTCGCGCGAGGACCTGCGGCAGTTGATCCTCGACGAGCTGCGCGAGCTGGCGAGGACCTGATGGCCGAGCTCAGGTCCGCGATCTTCATCGACCAGCTCCAGCCGCAGACCATGTGCTACCTCGGCACGTGGATCCGCGGCCGGCTGCCGCGGACCGGGATGGCGGCGGCGGTGATCGAGGTCGCGCCGGGGCTGGACATCGAGCCGCTGACCGACGTGGCCGTCAAGCACACCGCGCTGCAGGCCGGGATCCTCGTGGTCGAGCGCCAGTTCGGCTACCTGGAGTTCCACTCGCGCTCGACGGCGGCGGTGCGCAGCGCCAGCGCCGCGGTGCTGGAGGCGCTCGGCGCGTCGCCGTCGCAGGCGACCCGGCCGAAGATCCTCGCCTCGACGCTCGTCTCGCGGCTCGACCATCAGCACGCCTTCCTCATCAACCGCAACAAGCTCGGCTCGATGGCGCTGCCCGGCGAGTCCATGTTCGTGCTCGAGATGCAGCCCGCCTCGTACGCGATCCTGGCCGTCAACGAGGCCGAGAAGGCGGCGCGCATCAAGGTCGTCGACTACCGCATGATCGGGGCGACAGGCCGCGTCTACATCACGGGCGACGAGTCCGACGTGCGGGCGGCCTCCGAAGCCGCGACGGGCGCGCTGGAGGAGGTCGGATGAGTGACCGCGAGGACGTCCGCGAGCTGCTGCGCGAGCTGCTGAAGGAGACGCTCGCCAACGGCGACGGTCACGAGGCGACGGTGCCGCCGCCGCCCGTCGCCGCCGTGCTGCGGCCCTCCACCTGGGCCCGGCCGCCGGCGCCGGGCGAGGTGATCGGCGACGGAGGCCGGCCGGCCGCGGCGCCGGCCGAGCCGGTCACGATCTCGTCGGACGCCGACCTCGAGGCCTTCGTGCGCGCGCTCGCCGCGCGGTTCGAGGACCCGCACCAGCGCGCGGCGGCACGCGACGGGCGGCTGCGGTTCACGCTGGGTCGCGGGACGACCTCGTCGTCGGGCGTCGTGCGCGTCGAGCACGGTGCGGTGACCGAGCGGACGATCAAGAAGGCGGCCGACGCCGGCGCGCGGCTCGTGCTCGGGCCGGGCGCCGTGCTGACGCCCCTGGCGCGCGACAAGGCGCGCGCCCTGGGGATCGAGATCGAACGGGAGCGGCGATGCTGAGAGCGACGGTGACGGGCTCCGTATGGATGACGCGGCGGCTCGATGAGCTGCCCAGCGGCGCCCTGCTGGAGGTTCAGACCGACGACGGCGCGACCCTGATCGCGTTCGACGTCCTGGGGAGCGGCACGGGTGAGCGGGTGCTGGTGGCCACGGGGTCGGTGGCCTCGGCCTACTTCGCGCCCGAGCACCCGCCGCTCGACGCACTGATCATCGGCTCGCTCGACGAGCCCGGGACAGGAGGCAAGCAGCGATGAGCGAAGCGCTCGGCATGATCGAGACGAAGGGCTACGTGGCGGCGCTGGCCGCCGCCGACGCGATGGTGAAGGCCGCCAACGTGGCGATCATCTCGCGCGAGGAGGTCGGCGACGGCCTCGTGGCGGTGGTGGTCAAGGGCGACGTCGGTGCGGTGAAGGCGGCGACCGAGGCCGGCGCCGAGACCGCCGGGACGGTCGGCGAGCTGGTCTCCGTGCACGTCATCCCGCGGCCCCACAACGAGCTCGGGAAGCACTTCACGGCCTCGGCGGCGTGAGCATCGAGCTGCGCGTCTACCTGCCGATCCCCGACCTGGGGCGGCAGTTCGCGGCGTACCTCGGCACGCCGCTGCGGGCGCGCGGCTACCCGCCGATCGAGGGCGACCACGCGCTGATCGTCGAGGTCGCGCCCGGGCTGGCGATCGAGCGCGTCATCGACCTCGCGCTCAAGTCGGTGCCGGACATCGAGCCCGGCATCCACTTCGTCGAGCGCCAGTTCGGCGTGCTCGAGGTCCACTCGCGCGACCCGGCCGACGTCGAGCGCGCCGGCGAGGCGATCCTCGCCGGAATCGAGGCCCGGCCCGAGGATGGGCTGCGGCCGCGGATCCTCTACACCGACGTGATCGAGGACGTCACCGACCAGCACGCGGTGATCGTCAATCGCAACCGCGAGGCCTCGATGCTGCTCCCCGGCCAGACGCTGCTGGTCGTCGAGATGACGCCCGCGCTGTTCGCCGCCGTCGCCGCCAACGCGGCCGAGCGCGTCGCGCCGGACCTCACGCTCGTCACCGTCTCGATGATCGGCGCGGCGGGCCGCGTCTATCTCGCGGGCACCACCCCGGATATCGTGCGCGCACGCGAGGAGATCACGCGCGTGCTGGAGGATGTCGCAGGACGCGAGCACTGAGGAGGTTCGGATGAGCGTGACGGAGCGGATCGACGACCTGGCCACGGCGGCGCTCCTTCGCTTCGGCCTGTCGCCGGAGGCGACGGCCACACTCTGCAACATCTCCGAGAACCACACGTACCGGGTCGACGACCCCTCAGGGACGTTCGCGCTGCGCGTCCACCGTCCCGGCTACCGCACGGCGCACCAGATCGAGTCCGAGCTCCAGTGGGTCGACGCGCTGCGCGAGCACGGCGCCGTCGACACCTGCGTGCCGGTGCCGCGCCCCGGGCGGCGAGCGCGTGCTCGAGGTCTCCGCCGACGGCCTCGGCGCCCGCAACGTCGTGCTGTGGGAGTGGCTGCCCGGCGCCGAGCCGGACCCCGAGGGCGACGACGTGATCGCCGGCTTTCGCACGCTCGGCTCGGTATCGGCGCGCATGCACGCGCACGCGCGGGCGTGGACGCTCCCGCCCGGCTTCGACCGCCCGGCCTGGGACTTCGAGCACACGCTCGGCGCCGGCGGGTACTGGGGTCTGTGGCAGGACGGCCTCGGCATGGGCGCCGAGGAGCTCGCGCTGCTCGAGCGGCTCGCGGCGACGATCGAGGCGCGGCTGCGCGCCTACGGCCAGTCGTCCGAGCGGTTCGGCCTCATCCACGCCGACATCCGGCTCGCCAACCTGCTCGTCGACGACGGCCACGTGCGCGTGATCGACTTCGACGACAGCGGCTTCGCCTGGTTCATGTACGACTTCGCGACCACCGTGTCGTTCATGGAGGACCACCCGCGCGTGCCCGAGCTGCGCGAGGCATGGCTCGACGGCTACCGGGGCGTCGCGCCGCTCGACGCGGCCGACGAGGCCGAGCTCGACACGCTCGTGATGCTGCGCCGTCTGCTGCTGGTGGCGTGGATCGGCTCCCACCACACCTTCGCGACCGAGGCGGCGGAGCTCGGCGCCGGCTTCACGGCCGGCACCTGCGCGCTCGCCGAGCGCTACCTGTCAACCCACACCTGAGAGGCCCGACCAGTGTTCACCCCGCTCACCGGACGCACCGTCCTCGTCACCGGCGGCACGAAGGGCATCGGCAAGGGCATCGCGCGCGTGTTCGTGCGCGCGGGCGCGAACGTCGTGGTCGTCGGTCGCGGCGCCGAGGCCGGCGAGGCGGCGGCGGAGGATCTCGGGGACCGCGCCGCGTTCGTGGCCGCCGACGTCGGCGTCGCCGCCGACTGCGAGCGGATGGCCGCCGAGGCCGTCGAGCGCTTCGGCGGGATCGATGTCCTGTGCGCCAACGCGGGAGTGTTCCCCGACGCGAAGCTCGAGGACATGACCGAGGCGGACATCGACGCGATCTTCGCCACCAACGTCAAGGGCACGATGCTGTCGGTCAAGGCGTGCATGGGCGCGCTCGAGCGCAGCGGCCACGGGCGCGTGATCCTCACGTCGTCGATCACCGGGCCGATCACCGGCTACCCCGGCTGGTGCCACTACGGTGCGACCAAGGCGGCGCAGCTCGGGTTCCTGCGCACGGCGGCGATCGAGCTCGCGCCCAAGGGGATCACGATCAACGCCGTCATGCCCGGCAACATCGAGACCGAGGGCCTGGCCGAGCTGGGCCCGGAGTACCGGGAGAAGATGGAGTCCTCGATCCCGCAGCGCAAGCTCGGCACGGTCGACGACATCGGCTACGCAGCGCTGTTCTTCGCCACCGACGAGGCGGGCTACATCACCGGCCAGACGATCGTCGTCGACGGGGGCCAGGTGCTGCCGGAGTCGATGATGGCGATGGAAGCGATGTAGTGGACGTCACGCTCGGCCCGACGGCGCGGGAGGCGCGCGACCGGCTGCTGGCCGAGCTCGGCGCCCCCGGCGACCGGATGGGAGCCGAGCGCGAGCTGGCCGAGCGGCTCGGCGTGTCGCGCTCGACGATCCGCGCGGCGCTCGCCGACCTCGAGCGCAACGGCGTCGTGCGCCGCGCGCGCGGTCGCGCCGGCGGGATCTTCGTCGCCGAGCGCAAGGTCGAGCGCGATCTCACGAGCCTCGCGGGCCTTCCCTCGTACCTGCGCCGCCAGGGCTTCGAGTCCGACGCCCGCGTGCTCTCGACGGCCACGATCGAGGCCGACGCCGAGACCGCCGAGGCGCTGGGGGTCGAGCTCGTGCTCGAGGTCGTCCGCGTGCGGCTCGCTGACGGCGAGCCGATCTCGCTCGAGCGCGCGAGCTTCCCGGCCGAGCGGTTCCCGGGCCTGCTCGATCGCTCGCTCGCGGGCTCGTTGTACGAGCTGCTGCAGTCCGACTACGGGCTCGAGCCCGGCGAGGCGGAGGAGCGGATCGAGGTGGTCGCCGCCGGCGCGTCCGAGGCGCGGCTGCTCGGGGTGGCGCGCGGCGCGCCGCTGCTGACGGTCGCGCGCACGACCTGGGACGCGGACGGCAGGCCGTTCGAGCGCTCGCACGACCTGTTCCGCGGCGACCGCGCCCGGATCGTCGTGCGCGCCCGCTCGGTCGGTGCGGCCGTGCAGGTCTTGTGACGCTTGCCACAGCGCCCCCGCAGGTGGTTGAATGCGGGCAAGTCGTCGGACAACTTCGTCCACCGAGGGAAGGGAGAGAGGGGAGCTGATGTCCACCACCAAGCCGGAAACCCGCGTCGAGGTGCGCCACGAGGGGATGGTCGAGTCCGTCCTGGTAGCCGACTCCGGGGTCGACCGCCTCAAGCCCGGGGCAATCGGCCTGATGGGGGTGATCTTCATCGCGGTGACCGGCGCGGCGCCCATCTCCGCGATGCTGTTCAACGTGCCGTTCGCCACCGGCTTCGGCACCGGCCTCTACACCCCGGCCGCGTTCCTGTTCGCGACGATCATCCTCACGATCTTCTCGATCGGTTACGTCGCGATGGCGCGGAAGATCCGCGCCACGGGCGGCTTCTACACGCTGATCTCGCACGGCCTCGGGCGTGAGCTGGGGCTGGCGACCGGCATCTGCGGCGCGCTCGCCTACACGCTGTTCGAGGTCTCGCTGCTCGGCGGCTTCTCGTACTTCGCGGTGACGAACTTCAACTCGTGGTTCGGCTGGGAGGTGCCGTGGATCCTGTTCGCGCTCGGCGCCGCCCTGCTGATCAGCGTGCTCTGCTGGTTCGACGTCGAGCTCTCGGTGAAGGTGCTCGGCACCGCGCTGATCGGCGAGCTCTTCATCCTCGCGGTCTTCGACATCGTCGGTGTTCGGCGCGGGCGGCAGCGAGGCCGACGGCATCCAGTGGGAAGCCCTGAACATGTTCCAGCTCACCGATCCGGGCGTGGGCCTGGCCGCGGGGGTCGGCCTCTTCCTCGCCTTCTGGTCATGGGTGGGCTTCGAGGCGGTGCCCAACTACGCGGAGGAGTCGCGCGACCCGAAGCGCATCGTGGTGAGCGCGACGCTGATCTCGGTCGTCGGCCTGGGGATCCTCTACGTGATCACGTCGCTGGCCTTCGTCTCCGCCTACCCGGAGTCGTCGCTCGTCGAGGACGCGCAGAACCCCGCCGGCCCGTTCTTCCTCGCCATGGGCGAATACGGCAACCAGTTCTTCGTGCACGTGATGGAGGTCTTCATCCTCACCGGCTCGTTCGCGTGCGCGATGGCCTTCCACAACGCGGCCATGCGCTACTACTACGCGATGGGCCGGGAGGAGATCCTGCCCAAGGCCCTCGGGAGGACGCACGCGACGCACAAGTCGCCGCACGTGGCGAGCGTGTTCCAGACGGTGATCGCCCTGGCGCTCGTGCTGGCGTGGGGCATCGGCGCCGGGTTCGCCTTCGCCGACGGGTTCGACACCGCCTACGTCCGCATCTACACGATGATGGCCGTGCAGGGCGTGGTCTGGCTGATGGCCATCCAGACCGTGTGCGCGCTGGCCGTGATCGTCTGGCACCGTCGCCACAAGCACCCCGACTCGTTCTGGTCGTGGTCGTCGCCCCGATCATCGCCATCGCGGGCCAGGTGTTCGCGCTCTACCTGCTGTTCAAGAACATCGACGTGCTGGCCGGCACGATCGGCTACGTCGACCTGATCAAGTGGATCGCGATCGTCGGCGTGATCGTCGCCCTCGGCTACGCGCTGATCCTCAAGCGGACCAACCGCAAGAAGTTCGACATGATCGGCCGCATGATCGACGAGGGCGAGACCGTCCTCTAGGAACTGGGTCCGAGACCCCGGTCGTCGCGGCCGGGGTCTCGTGTCGCGCCCGGGCGGGACGAACTTCCTGCTTGTAGGGAGGCGGGGTTGGCCAGTCTCGGCCGTGAGATTCCGCGTCGGGCAACGTGGCGCCGCGAATAGGGCCAGAAATAGGTGCACGTGCAGGTTGGGGTTGCTAATGCGCGTATAGCGCGCGTTAGCAACCCCACGGCGCTCCGAGGCCGCCCGCCGGCGCCCCGGCTTCCACGATGCGCAACCGACCACCCGCCGTGCCTCCCTCAATGCAAGAAGTTCAGGCCGCCGAGGCGCCGGCGCCCGCGGCGTCCAGCGCCGCGGCAAGCTCGGCGTCGAGCGGCCCGCCCACGAGCTTCCCATCGAGCGCGGCCGTGCCGATCGTGAAAGCCCAGGCGCCACACGCGTCCAAAGCCCGGATGCGCTCGACCGAGTCCACCGAGCCGGCGCAGATGACCGGCAGGTCGGTGGCGCCGACGACGGCGCGGACCAGCGCCTCGACATCGCCGTCGTGGCGGTAGGCGAGCAGGTTGATGCCGTCGACCCCGAGCGACTCCGCGCGCTCGGTGTCGGCGACGATCTCGTCGATCGTGCCGCGCAGCAGGCACGGATGCCCGACGATCCGGCCGACGTACGGCCAGAAGCGCACGCCGGTGCCCTCGAGGATCTCCTGCACCGGCTCGATCAGCGTGCCGCCGATCAGGTGGTCGGGCCGGATCTCCGCCGCCACGCGGGCGGACTCGAGCGTCGCCTCCTCGGTCTCCGAGACGACCTCGAGGTAGGTCTCGTGGCCGTGCGAGCGGATGTCGTCCATCAGCGCCGCGAGCTCCTCGCGCGGCAGGCCCACGTCCTTGCAGCCGACGTGGTGAAGGCCGGTGCCGGCGACCGACGCGTAGACCTCGCGGGCGTCTGCGAGCGTCACATCGTCGCGCGTGAGCATGAAGATGAACTCGATCATCCAGGCCTCCGGGCGGTGAGAGTTGTCTGACAACTGGTACGCTACCACCGGTCTCTCGGAGGAGGATTGGCACGTGCGCGCAGCGATCTGGAACGGGCCCGGAAGCATGGCGGTCGGTACCGCTCCCGATGCCGTCTGCCCCGAGGACGGCCTGCTCCTGCGGGTGCTCGCCTGCGGGGTCTGCGGCACCGACGTGCGCTCGTTCTACAACGGCGACCGCCGGATCGCGGCGCCGTGGGTGCTCGGCCACGAGATCTCCGGCGAGGTGCTCGAGATCGGCCCGCGCGCGGAGGCGGAGGTGGCGGCGAGCGGCATCGCGGCCGGGGACGCCGTGCACTGCATCTCGACGCTCTGGTGCGGGCGCTGCCGGATGTGCCGCGGCGGCGCCGAGAACCTGTGCCTCAACGGCGAGCTGATGGGCTTCGACCACCCCGGCGCCTACGCGGACCGCGTCGCGATCCCCAACATCGCCTTGAAGAACCTGTTCCGGATCCCCGACGGTCTCTCGCCGGCGCACGCGACGTTCGCCGACCCGCTGTCGGACGTGATCTGCGGCCACAAGGACATCGCGATCGGGCTCGACGACGCCGTCGTGGTGATCGGCGCCGGCCCGGTCGGGACGGCCCACGCGGCCCTGGCGCGGCTGCAGGGCGCGGGGCGTGTGCTGATGCTCGAGCGGGCGGCACGCCGGCTCGAGCTCGCACGCGACATCCTCGGCGACGAGCGCGTCGAGTATGTGGACACCGAGCTCGAGGACGGCGGCGCGGCCGTCTCGCGCGCCACCGACGGCTTCGGGGCCGACGTCGTGATCGTCGCCTGCTCGAGCGACGTCGCGCAGCAGCAGGCGATGGACATGGCCGCGCCGCGTGGGCGGGTGCTGTTCTTCGGCGGCCTGCCGAAGGGCACGACGCACATCGAGTTCCCGTCCAACGTCCTGCACTACAAGGAGGTCCAGGTCCACGGCTCGTACGCGTCGCGCCATCGCGACCAGGTCGCCGCGCTCGACATGCTGGCCGCCGATGCCGGCGGCATCCGCTCGGTGGTCTCGGACATCATCGGGCTCGACGAGACGCCCGACGCCTTCCCGCGGATCCGTGCCGGTGAGGCGCTCAAGGTCGTCGTGGCGCCATGAAGACGTCCCGCCGCTCCCTGCGCCACAGCCTCGCCGAGGAGCTGCGCACGCGCATCCTGGCCGGCGAGTGGCGGCCGGGGGAACGGCTGCCCTCGGAGCCCGAGCTGGCACGCCGCCGCACCGTCTCGCGCTCCTCGATGCGCGCGGCGATCACGGTGCTCGAGGAGTCCGGGTTCGTCAGGCGCCGGCACGGGTCGGGCACCTACGTCACGCACCGCCCGGCGGTGCCCAACGACCTCGGGCGCAACCTCAGCGTGTCCTCGCTGATCAGGTCGACGGGAATGCAGCCCGGGACCGTGGAGCAGTCCTCCGGCGCCGTCCCCGCCCCGGCCGCCGTGGCCGAGGCGCTGGAGGTCGAGGTGGGCGAGCCGGTCAGCGAGCTGCGCCGGGTCCGCACCGCCGACGGCCGGCGCGTGGTCGAGGTGACCGACTGGTGCCGGACCGATCATCTCGCGCCCGAGGAGCTGCCCGAGCTCCCGGGCGGCTCGATCTACGCCGCGCTGGCGGAGCGCGGGCTCACCGTCGCCCACGGGGTCGCGCAGCTCACGCCCGAGAACGCCGACGGCGAGGTCGCCAGGCGCCTCGGCGTCCCGCGCGGGACGCTCCTGCTCACGATCGACCAGATCGACCGCACAGCCGACGGCGTCGCCGTGCTCGTCGCACGCGAGCACCATCTCGTCGACGCGTTCACGTTCACGCTCCTGCGGCACGGGCCCGGTGACTGACGCGCCACTGGTCGTCGGCGTCGACGTCGGCTCGCAGGGCACCTGCGCGCAGGCGCTCGAGCCCGACGGGACGCTGGTCGCCACGAGCTACGAGCCTCACGAGCTCAGCTACCCGCACGCCGGCTGGGCCGAGCAGGACCCGTCGCAGTGGACGGCCGCGCTGGTCGCGACGCTGTCGGAGCTGCGGCAGGCCACCGCCGGGCGCGAGATCGCCGCGCTGTCGTTCGGCTCGCAGCTCGACGGGCTCGTGGCGGCGGACGCCCGCGGTGAGCCGCTCCATCCCGCGCTGATCTGGTGCGACCGGCGCGCGGGGGAGGAGTGCGCGGCGGCGGCCGAGCGGATCGACCCCGAGCGGCTGCGCGCGCTCACCGGCTGCAACCTGGACCCGGGCCACGTCGCCCCGAAGATCGCGTGGCTCGCGCGGCACGAGCCGGAGGTGCACCGCGCGGCGGCGGCGTTCCTGCTGCCCGGCTCGTGGGTGGCCTGGCGCGCGTCCGGGACGCTCGCGGTCGACCCGTCGAACGCGTCCTCGACGGGCCTGCTCGATCCCCGCGCGCGGGACTGGTCGGCCGAGGCGTGCGAGGCCTTCGGCGTCGACGTGGCGCGCTTGGCCCCGGTCCGCCCGGCGCACGCCGTGCTCGGGCCGATCCGCGACTGGCTGCGCGACGCGACCGGCCTCGACGGGTCCACGCTGGTCGTGCTCGGCGCGGGCGACGAGATGGCGGCGACGCTCGGCGCAGGCGTCGTGGAGCCGGGCGTCGTGTGCGACGTGATGGGCACGGCCGAGCCGGTCTGCGCGGTGGTCGACGAGCCCGCGCACGACCCCACCGGGGTCGTCGAGCTCCATCCCCACGCCGACCCGGACACGTGGCTGCTGGAGAACCCCGGCTGGCTCTCCGGCGGCGCCTACCGCTGGTTCCGCGACGAGCTCGGCGGCCCGGAGGCGGCGCGCGCCAAGGAGTGCGGCGCGGATGTGTACGAGCTGCTGAACGAGCTCGCCCAGAGCGCGCCGCCCGGCGCCGGCGGCGTCACGTGGCTGCCTGCGCTCGCAGGAGCGATGGCGCCCGAGTGGAACGCGGACGCCCGCGCGGCCTGGTTCGGGATGACGGCCGCCCACGGCCGCGCGCACCTCGCCCGCGCGCTGCTCGAGGGCAACGCGCTGGCGCTGCGCGACGTGATCGAGGCGATCGCGGGCGCCGGTCATGCGCCGAGCGACGTGGTGTGCGTCGGCGGCGGCGCCAAGGGGCATCTGCTGCTGGAGCTGCGCGCCCACATCACCGGGTTGCCGGTGACCCGGCCCGACGACGTCGAGACCACCGCCCGCGGGGCCGCGATGCTCGCCGCCGCCGGCGCCGGCCTTCACTCGTCGGTGGCCGAGGCGGCGCGCGCGATGGCCGATGCCCGCCACGAGCCGGTCCGGCCCGACGCCGAGCTGCGCGAGGTCTACGACGACCTGCACCGGCGGCACCTGGCGCTGTACGCGGCGCTGCGGCCGCTGTTCGGGGAATCGGCTGGCGCCGATTCCCTTGCGAGTTCGCTTCGCGAACATCGCGGAGGGGTCGCCCTGTGAGCGTGCTCGACGCGGCGTCGCGGCGGCGGGCGCTCGAGGCGGCGGCGTCCGGCGAGCTCGACGTCCTCGTCGTCGGCGGCGGCATCACCGGCGCCGGAGCGGCGCTCGATGCCGCCACGCGCGGCCTGCGCGTCGCGCTCGTCGAGGCGCGCGACCTCGCGGCCGGGACCTCGAGCGCGTCGAGCAAGCTCATCCACGGCGGCCTGCGCTACCTCGAGATGGGCGACCTCGGGCTGGTGCGCGAGGCGCTGCGCGAGCGCGAGCTGCTGCTCACGCGGCTCGCTCCCCACCTCGTCGCGCCGGTCCCGTTCCTCTGGCCGCTCCGCGGCCGCGGCTGGGAGCGGGCGTACCTCGGCGCCGGACTGCTCCTCTACGACACGATCGGCGGCGCCCGGTCGGTGCCCCGCCATCGCCACCTCAGCAGGCGCGGCGCGCTCGCCGTCGCGCCCGCGCTGCGGCCCGACGCGCTCGTGGGCGCGGTCCAGTTCCACGACGCGGCCGAGGACGACGCGCGGATGGTCGTCGAGGTCGCGCGCACGGCCGCGGCGCACGGCGCGCACATCGCCACCCGCGTGCGCGTCACCGCGCTTCCGGCGCCCCGGCGAGGTCGAGGCGCGCGACGAGGAGACCGGCGAGGAGCTGGTCCTGCGCGCGCGCCACGTCGCCGGCGCGGCCGGCGTGTGGACGGACCGCCTGCGCGAGCTGGCAGGCGGCGTGTCCGCCCGCCGCATCGTCCCGTCCAAGGGGATCCACATCTTCGTCGCGGGCGACCGGCTGCGGATGGACACGGGCGTGCTCGCCCGGACCGAGAAGAGCGTGCTGTTCGTGATCCCGTGGCAGGGCGGCTGGCTGATCGGCGACACCGATACGCCGTGGCGGCACGGGCCCGACACGCTGGTGGCGAACGGGGCGGACGTCGACTACCTGCTGGCGAGGACGAACGCGCTGCTGGCCGAGCCGCTCACGCGCGACGATGTGCACGGCGTGACCGTCGGCCTGCGCCCGCTGGTCGCCGACGCGGCTCGCAGCGACACCACGCGGATCAGCCGCAAGCACGTGGTGGAGACGCCGGCGCCCGGGTTGACGACCGTCGCGGGCGGCAAGTACACGACCTACCGCGTGATGGCCGCCGACCTCGTCGACGCGGTGGCGCCCGGCACGCGCTCCGTGACCCGCGACATGCCGCTGCTCGGCGCGGGCCGCGCGGGCGAGCTCGGCGCGCTGATCGGCGAGCAGCCCGGGCTCGGCGAGCCGCTCGAAGGTGGCGCCGGCCACCTGCGCGCCGAGGTGGTCCACGCGTGCACGCACGAGGGCGCGCTGCACCTCGAGGACGTGCTCGAGCGCCGCACCCGGCTCGCCCTCACCGCGCCCGACCGCGGGCTCGCCGCGGCCGGCCCGGCGGCGGCCCTGATGGCCGGCGCGCTCGGCTGGAGTCCCGAGCGCGCGCGCGACGAGGCCGACGCGTGGCGCGCACGCGTGGCCGCCGCGCGGGCCGGCGAGGCCGAGCGCGACGACGAGTCCGCGCTCGCCGCCTACCGCGCCGCCCTGGCCGAGCCTCGCGCCGCGGCGGCACGGTGAGCCTCGTCCTCGGTCTCGACCAGGGCACGTCGAGCACGCGCTGCGTCGCGCTCGACGCCGACCTCGTCGAGCGCGGCTCCGCGGCGGTCCCGGTCGCGTGCTCGTTCCCCGGGCCCGGGCTGGTCGAGCAGGATCCCGAGGCGCTCGTGGCGTCGGCCCTGGCGGCGATCGAGGGCGCGGGGGCGCGGCCGGCCGAGGTGGCGGCGCTCGGTATCGCCAACCAGACCGAGACCTTCGTGGTCTGGGACCGCGCGACCGGGCGCGCCGTCCACCCCGCGATCGTCTGGCAGGACCGGCGCACGGACGCCGTGTGCGCCGGGCTGCGCGAGCACGCGGCGTTCGTTCGCGAGCGCACCGGGCTCGAGCTCGACGCCACCTTCCCGGCGACGAAGCTGCGCTCGGTGCTCGACCACGTCGGCGACGGGGACCTCGCCTACGGAGACGTGGCGTCCTGGCTGCTCTTCCGGCTCGCCGGCGTCCACGTCTGCGACGCCGGCAACGCCGGCCGCTCGCTGCTCTGCCCGCTGGGCGGGTCCGACTGGGACGACGAGCTGCTCGACCTGTTCGGCATCCCGCGCGCGATCCTGCCGCCGATCGTCGACTCGGACGCGATCGACGCCGACGCCGGCGGGATCCCGGTGCGCGCCGCCGCCGGCGACCAGCAGGCGTCGCTGTTCGGGCTGCGCTGCTGGGAGCCGGGGACCGCGAAGGTCACGCTCGGCACCGGCGCCTTCGTCCTCGCCCAGGCCGGCGAGACGGCCCCGAGCCCGCCCGGCGGCATCCTCGCGTCGTGCGCCTGGCGCCGCGCGGGCCGGACCAGCTACGCGCTCGAGGGGTTCATCCCGACCGCCGGCGCGGCCGTCGACTGGTTCGCGCGCATCGGCGCCCTTCCCGCGGGCAAGGAGCTCGATGCCCTGCTCGCGACGAGCGAGCCCGGCGTCGTCTGCGTCCCTGCCCTGCAGGGCCTCGGCAGCCCGAGCTGGGACGCGGGCGCCCGCGGGGCCGTGCTCGGCCTGCACCTGGGCGCCACCCGCGCCGACCTCGCCCGAGCCGTGGTCGACGGCATCGTGCACCAGGTGACCGACGCGGTCGAGGCGATCGGGACGCTCGACACGCTGCGGATCGACGGCGGTCTGTCACGTTCGAACTGGACCGCCCAGCGCATCGCCGACCTCGCCGGCGTCCGCGTCCGCCGCACCGCCCGGCCCGACTCGACGGCGCTCGGCGCCGCGATGCTCGCCGGGCTCGCCGCGGGCGTCTGGGACGACCTCGAGGCGGTGCCGGAGATCCCCGACGACCTCGTGGCCGAGCCCGCGCTCGCCCCCTCCGAGCGAGCCGCCGAGCGTGAGCGCTGGGCGAAGGCGTGTGCGCTCGTCGCCGGCTGGAGGGTCGAACTGCGGCTGGGTAGGGCGGTGAGGAGTCAGCCGGTTCGGCGGTCCCTTGGCGAGTTCACGGCGACATACGCCGTGAAGTCGCCAAGTGGCATCGCTTGGCGACCCCCCGCCGCCCTTACCCAGCGCAGATGAAGTTCGTCCCGGTCCAGCGCGTCTGATAGGAGTCAGGGCATGCCCGAACCCGCGCTCGTCGTCGTCGACGTCCAGCAGGGGCTGGAGGATCCCGTCTGGGGCCGCCGCGACAACCCGGACTGCGAGCGCAACATCGCCGCGCTGATCGAGCGCTGGCGCGCCGAGGAACGCCCGGTCGTCTTCGTCCGCCACGACTCCGTGGAGCCCGAGTCGCCGCTCCGTCCCGGAGAGCCGGGCAACGCGTTCAAGGACGTCATCGAGGGCGAGCCCGACCTGCTGGTCACGAAGTCGGTCAACTCGTCCTTCCACGGCGAGCCCGACCTGCAGGCGTGGCTCGACGGACAGGGCGTCGAGACCATCTACATCTGCGGCATCACCACCAACCACTGCTGCGAGACGACCGCGCGCGTCGGCGGCAACCTCGGCTACGACGTGCGCTTCGTGCTCGACGCGACGCACACCTTCGACCGGCCCGATCCCGCCGGCGAGATCGTCCCCGCCGAGCTGATCGCGCGCGTGACCGCGACGAGCCTGCACGGCGAGTTCGCGACGGTGGTCGACACGGCCACCGCGCTCACCGAATGAGGTCGTGCGCGCTCGGGTAGCCCCTGCATATGGCTACCAAAGATCACGGACCCAGCGTCAAGGACGACAAGCAGTACGAGGGCCTGCGCAAGAAGGGCATGAGCAAGTCGCGCGCCGCCGCGATCGCCAATACGCCCGACGCCTCCAAGAAGGGCGGCAAGAGCTCCGGCAGCAGCCGCAGCCGCAAGAGCAGCGGCAGCGGCAGCGGGGGCAACCGCGCCCAGAAGCAGGCCGCCGGCCGCAAGGGCGGCAAGAAGTCCAGCTCGAGCTGACGACAGGCCTCGTCAACTTCTTCTACGCGCACCCGGTCGGCCACGCGGTCGAGGCGCTGCACTACGCGCACGGCCACTGGGTGGCGAACCCCGAGCTCGAGATCTCGGTCGCGCTCAACGCCGCGACGGCCGTCGAGCTGGCGCGGTTCTGCCCGTTCGTCGAGCGCGCCTACGCGGTCGATCATCCGCTGCTCCAGCCGTGCGCCGACTCGGCGACGCGCCTGGCCGGCATCCCACGCGAGTGGGACTGGGTGGCTGACGACCCGCGCCGCTGGCAGGAGTTCCAGCTCGCGGCCTTCCCCGGCCTGCGCGACTACTACGCCGCCAGCGACGTCCATCTGCACGCGCGCCGCGCCCGCACGATCGCCGGCGCGGGCCGGCTGGCCTACGCGCCCGGCCGGCCGCTGCGATTGGAGCTGCCCCCGGAGGCGCGCGCCGCGGCGGCCCGCCGGCTGCAGGGCGGCCCGTGGATCGCCGTCATGCCGGCCGGCTCGAGCGAGCGGGCGCTGTACCCGTCGCTCGCCTCCTGGCGGACGATCCTCGACGCGCTCGCCGGCGCGTTCCCGGATGCGCGCTTCGCGCTCGTCGGCAAGCTGCGCGGCGACCGCGCGGCCGCGACTACGCTCGGCGACGGCGAGCACGCGGCGCTGCTCGCGCATCACACCTCGCCCGTCGACGCCTTCGACCTCGCCCTCGCGGACCAGCTCGCGATCGTCGAGGCGTGCGACGTCTTCCTCGCCCCGCACACCGGCTTCGGCCTCGCCGCGCTCGCGGTGGGCACTCCGTGGCTAGCCATCTCGGGCGGCCGCTGGTTCGAGTACTACTTCAACCACGTCCCGTTCCGCTCGGTCATCCCCGATGTCGAGCGCTATCCCTGCTTCAGCCAGTTCACGCCGGCGGCGACGGCCGAGGACGGCGACGACGGGCCGCGGACACCGAGCATGAGCCGCGCCCGGATCAGCGAGGACCTCGACGCCATCGTGACAGCAGCCGGCGAGCTGCTCGGCGGCACGCTGGCCTACGAGCAGGCCCTGGACGACTACTTCGCCGCGCTCCTCGCCGCGCACGACGGCGACGCGACCGCGATCTGGTCGATCGACGGCGTGCATCTCGCGCACCTCCGTTCGCGAAGCGAACTCGCAAGGCCGAACTTGTTCGACCCGCTCACACCGCCGTAGGGTTGACGGCGTGGGCGAACAGCGGATCGAGCAGCTCGAGCGGGACCTGGCCGAGGCGAACGAGCGCCAGGCAGCCGCCCACGAGGTGCTCGAGGTCATCGGGCGGACCGAGTTCGAGCTCGAGCCCGTGTTCGAGACCGTGCTGCGCCAGGCGGTCCGGCTGTGCGCCGCCGACGCCGGCCTGATCTACGTGCTCGACGGCGACGTCTACCGGCTCGCGAACGCGATCGGCGGCTCGCAGGCGTACCGTGACTACATCGCCGAGGTGCCGATCGCGCGCGGCGCCGGGACGCTGGTGGGGCGCGTCGGGCTCGAGCGGCGCACGGTCCAGATCCTCGACGTGCTCGCCGACCCCGACTACGAGCTGCATCGCGCGCGCGAGCTCGGCGGCTTCCGCACGATGCTCGGCGTGCCGATGCTGGCCGGCGACAGGGTGATCGGCGTCATCACGCTGTGGCGCGAGCAGGTCGAGGCCTTCGGCGAGCGCACCCTGGACCTCATCACCACCTTCGCCGCCCAGGGCGCGATCGCGATCCAGAACGTCCAGCTCTTCCGCGAGCTCGAGGTGGCGGGGCGGCACAAGTCCGAGTTCCTGGCCAGCATGTCGCACGAGCTGCGGACGCCGCTGAACGCCGTGATCGGCTTCTCGGACGTGCTGCTCGAGCGCATGTTCGGCGAGCTCAACGAGCGCCAGGAGGAGTACGTCCGCGACATCCGCGACTCCGGGCGCCACCTGCTCGAGCTGATCAACGAGATCCTCGACCTCTCGAAGGTCGAGGCCGGGCGGATGGAGCTCGAGTTGGGCACGCTGTCGCTGCCGGGCCTGCTCGAGCACGCGCTGGCGATGGTGCGCGAGCGGGCGGCGCGCCACGGGATCACGGTGTCACTGGACATGGCGCCCGAGGTCGGCGATGTGTGGGCGGACGAGCTCAAGCTCAAGCAGGTCGTTCTCAACCTGCTCAGCAACGCGGTCAAGTTCACGCCCGACGGCGGCTCGGTCGACGTGCACGCCGAGATCGCCGGGGACGAGGCGCAGGTCGTGGTGCGCGACACCGGGATCGGCATCGCCGAGGCCGAGCAGGAGCGGATCTTCGAGGCCTTCCAGCGCGGCGGCCGCGAGGCCCGGTCCGCCACCGAGGGCACGGGGCTCGGTCTGACGCTGTCGAAGCGGATCGTCGAGCTGCACGGTGGGCGGCTGTGGATGACCAGCGAGCTGGGCGCCGGGAGCACGTTCGGCTTCGCGGTCCCCGTCGGCCCGGCCGGCGAGCTGCCCGAGGGCATCGCGCCCGACGGCGAGACGGTGCTCGTGGTCGAGGACGACCCGCACTCGGCCGAGCTGCTCGAGCTCTATCTCGCGGGCGCGGGCTACCGGGTCGCGCACGCGCGCGACGGCGCCGAAGGGCTCGAGATGGCGCGCCGGCTGCGCCCGCGCGCCGTGCTGCTGGACATCCTGCTGCCGCGCGTCGACGGCTGGGAGCTGCTGGCGCGCCTGAAGGCCGACCCCGCGACGGCGGCGTGCCCGGTGGTGATCGTCTCGATGCTCGACGAGCGCGGCAAGGGCTTCGCGCTCGGAGCGTCCGAGTACCTCGTCAAGCCGGTCGGCCGCGAGGAGATGCTCGGCGCGCTGGCGCGCTGCGCGCCGCCCGGTGAGCCGACGGTGGTGCTGGTCATCGACGACGACCCCGTCGACCGCCGGCTGATGGCCGCCGCGCTCGAGCCCGCCGGGTATCAGGTGCTGACCGCGGCCGGGGGAGAGGAGGGCCTGGCGGCCATCAGGCGCGAGCGGCCGGCCGTGGTCCTGCTCGACCTGCTGATGCCCGGCGTCGACGGCTTCACGGTCATCGAGGAGGTGCGCGCCGACCCGGCGATCGCCGACGTGCCGATCGTGGTGCTGACGGCCAAGGAGATGCTGCCGGCGGACCGCGAGCGGCTCGCCGGGCGGATCAGCTTCCTGGCCCAGAAGGGCGCGTTCGGCCGCGCCGAGCTGGTCGGCCTGATCGGGCGCCTGTCGCGCACGGAGGAGCTGCTGTGAACGCGACCGTGCTCGTGGTCGAGGACAACCCGCTCAACCTCAAGCTGGTGCGGGACGTGCTCGGCCACGCCGGCTACCGCGTGCTCGAGGCCGGCGACGCCGAGCGCGGGATCGAGCTCGCGCGCGCCGAGGAGCCCGACCTCATCCTCATGGACGTGCAGCTCCCGGGCATCGACGGCATCGAGGCCCTGGAGCGCCTGCGGGCGGACGCCGCGACCGCCGGCATCCCCGTCGTCGCCCTGACCGCGCTCGCGATGAAGGAGGACCGCGAGCGCTGTCTGGCCGCGGGCTTCGACGGCTACCTCGAGAAGCCGGTCAGCGTGCCCGAGCTGCCGGGCCAGATCGCGGCGCTGATCGGATGAGCGAGCCTGCGGTCATCCTCGTCGTCGACGACGTGCCGCAGAACGTCCGGCTGCTGCAGGCCGTGCTCGAGCCGCGCGGCCACACCGTGGTGACCGCGGCGTCGGGCGAGGAGGCGCTCGCGCGGCTGGCGGAGGAGCCCGTCGACCTCGTGCTGCTCGACGTCGTCATGCCGGGGATCGACGGCTACGAGGTCTGCCGGCGGCTGCGCGCCGACGCGACCACGAGCTTCCTGCCCGTGGTCATGGTCACCGCCAGCGGCGCGCAGGAGAAGCGCCGGGCGATCGAGGCCGGCGCCGACGACTTCGTGACCAAGCCGTTCGACCACGACGAGCTGCTCGCGCGCGTGCGGTCGCTGCTGCGGATCAAGCGCTACCACGACACGATCGAGGCCCAGACCGCGCAGCTGCGGCGCTTCCTGTCGCCCCAGGTCGCCGACCTCGTCTCCGGCGACGCGCCGTCGCTGGAGAGCCACCGCGCCGAGATCACCGTGCTGGCCGTCGAGCTGCGCGACTTCACCGCCTTCGCCGAGTCGGTCGAGCCCGAGGAGCTGATGCTCGTCCTGCGCGAGTACCACGCGCGGGCGGGCGAGGAGATCCACCGCTTCGAGGGCACGCTCGAGCGCTTCAGCGGCAGCCGCCTGATGGTGTGCTTCAACGACCCGGTGCCGTGCCCGGACGCACCCGAGCGGGCGGTCCGGCTCGGCGTCGCGATCCGCAACCGCGTATGGGAGCTGGCCGAGGGCTGGAGCCGCCGGGGCTATGACCTGCACCCGTCGGTCGGCATCGCGCAGGGCCACGCCACGCTCGGACGGATCGGCTTCGAGGGCCGCTCGGACTACGCGGCGATCGGGAGCGTGACGATCCTCGCCGAGCGCCTGTGCGAGGCCGCGGGTCCGGGCCAGATCCTCATCAGCCAGCGCGTGCACGCGGCGACCGAGGAGCTCGTGATCGCCCAGGCGCTCGGCGAGCTCGGCCTGCGCGGGTTCGCGCGCCCCGCGCCGGCCTTCGACGTGGTCGGCCTCGAGGCCGCGCGGGTCTGAACGTCAGCCGCCGCCGCCGCAGCCGCCCCCGCCGCAGCCGCCGCCGCACCCCGAGCCGCCATCGCCGCCCCCGTCGCCGTGGGCGCCGCCGCCGTAGAACGCATGGCCGCCGCCTTGTCGGCGTACCGCTGGTGCTCGCTTCGCAGCTGCGTCGATGTCGGCCACCGTCCAGGCGTGCCCGTCCGCGATGTCGAGCTCGCTGTCGATCGCGAACAGCAGCGGCACCGCCGCGAGCGTCCGCGACCGGCTCTCGACCACGGCGAGCGTCCTGCCGAGGCCCTGGCGCAGCGGCTCCTCCATGATCGCCTCGGGGCTGTGGTGCAGGTAGCGGCCGAACGCCCGCTCGCAGAAGTGGTGGTAGGTGCGGGTCATGAGGATCATCTCGTGCCACGCGATGTCGACGGCCCGCGACGGCATGCCGAGCATCTCCTCGGCGAGCGTCCAGGCAGGCCAGGTACCACTCGCGCAGGCCCTCGAGCGTCGGCGCCGGCCTGTCCGCGCTCGAGCTTCTCGCCCACCTTGCTCCTCAGGGCGAGCGGAAACTCGTAGCGCTCGATGAAGTCGCGGCGGCGCCTGTAGCGCCCGCGATGCATGAGGGGATTCACCATGCCGCCATGGTCCGCGCGGGCGAGCGGAACGACCAGCCACCCTGGGTGGCCGTCTTCCCACCTAGTCGCGCTGCGTGACGATGCCCTGCAGCAGCGCGATCGCGGCGAGGCGGGCGCGCTTCTGGTTCTGCGGCAGATCCCCGAGCCCGAAGCGCTCGAACAGGGTGCGCAGGTGCGCCTTGACGGCGTCGACGCTGAGCGACACCTCGTCGGCGATGTCGCGGTTCGTCGACGGCGTGGCGAAGGCGGAATCGCGGACCGGCCGGCACAGCGCGACCAGGATCTGGCGCTGCGTGGGGGTGAGATTGACGGCCGCGGGGCTGGTGGTGACGCCGATCGTCGAGCTCGCGCCGGCGTTCGCCGACGCGCTGTAGATCACGGGCGTCTCGCCGAAGCAGAGCCGGTCGCCGTCGCGCAGCAGCCTGCGGCCGACGACCCGCTCGCCGTTGACGAACGAGCCGTTGCGCGACAGGCCGTCGTCGACCAGCACCCAGTGCGCTCCCACCGGCTCGAGCTGGGCGTGCACGCGCGAGACCTCGCGGTCCCAGCCGAGCGCGACGTCGCAGTCGGCGCCGCGGCCGATGGTGAGCGGCTGCTCGACGGCCAGCTCGCGCAGCACCTGCTGCCCGGCGGCGTCGAAGAAGAGCAGGAACGGCGTGCCGCGGCGCTCGGCCTCGAGCCGCGCCTTGAGCTCGGCCGGAGTCGAGCGGTGCGGGCCGGGCGCGCTCACGGCGTTCCCTGCAGCTCGGCCGCAAGCGCGTCGAGCCGGTCGCACGCGGCGCGCGGGTCGCCGGGGTCCTCGAGCAGATCCTCGAGGCGCGCGCGGAACGTCTCGAGCCGTGCCCGCAGGCGCCGCTGACCGGCGAGCTGCTGCGAAAGCGAGTCCACGAGCTGGATCTTCCCCGGCACGTGCTGCCCGCGGACCTCGGCGAGCCGGCGCTCGATCTGCTCCGGCGGCAGCTCGTCGACGGCGTCCTGCAGGCGCTGCACGCTCGCCGTGACGCGCTCGGCCGTCCGCGCCAGGCGCTCGACGTCATCCGAAGGGCCGTCGAACGCGCGCGCCAGCGCCGCGAGCCGGCCGTCGGCGGGGCGACTCGCCGACGTCGCGTCGCGGACGGCGGCGGCCAGGGCAGGCGCGCTCTCGTAGCGCTCGCGCGGGTCCTTGGCGAGCGCTCGAGCGACGACCGCGTCGACGGCCGGCGGGATCTCCGGCCGCACGGCCGCCACCGACGGCGGCGGCGCGGACACGTGGGCCCACAGCTTGCTCTCCGCGGCGTCGAGCGGGAACACGACGCTGCCCGTGAGCGCGAAGAACAGCACGCATCCGAGCGCGTAGACGTCCGTCCACGGACCGGTCTCGCCGCCCTGGATCCGCTCCGGCGCCACGTAGTCGAGCGTCCCCAGCACCTCGCCGGTGCGGGTGACACCGGTCGTGGCGGCGAGGTCCTTGACGAGCCCGAAGTCGGTCAGGTAGCAGTGGTCGTCGCCGGTGACGAGGACGTTGGCGGGCTTGACGTCGCGATGCACGAGCCCCCGCGCGTGCGCGGCTCCGAGCGCCGCGGCCACCTGCGTGACGATCGCGGCGGCGCGCTCGGGGCCGAGCGGCCCGTCGCGCTCGACGATCGTCCGCAGGTCGTCGCCGCCGACGAAGCGCATGGCGAGGAACAGCAGCCCGTCCTCCTCGCCGGCGCGGAAGATCGGCACCACGTTCGGGTGGTCGATCGAGGCGGCGATCCGCGACTCGGCCATGAACCGCCCGCGGAAGCCGGGCTCGGCGGCCAGCTCAGGAGCGATCAGCTTGAGCGCCACGGTGCGGTCGAGCGCGACGTCGACGGCGGCGTAGACGACGCCCATGCCGCCGCGCCCGACCAGCCGCTCGATGCGGTGGCCGGCGATCACCGAGCCGATGCGTGGGTCCGCGGACACCGCTCAGTTGTAACCGCCACCGAGGGGAGGGGCAACCGACCCAGGGTGTGAAGGTCGACACCCAGGGCCCCTACAGCGGCGGGAGCGGGCGCTGAAGGATGCCGCTCATGGAATCCAACCTCCACTCCCACATGGTCGGTCTCTACATCCAGGACCGCATCGCCGAAGCCAACCGCCGCACGCCTGGCCCGCGAGGCCCGGCCCCCGCGCACGCCGCGCCGCGCTGCTCGTCGCTTCTGGCGGCGCGCCGCGAAGCCGCGCACCGGCGTCGCCATGCACCGCGCCGTCTGATCTCGCCTCCTCCGCTTGACTCGGGCCCCGCGCGATTGGAAAGGTGGTGCGCGGGGTCCCCGAGAGAGGAGCTTTGCGGAGATGAGCACCGACGGCGCGATGATCGAGGACGGCCGCCCGGTCGTGTTTCGCCGAGGCACCGTTCTGACCATGAACGACGCCCACGACATCCTGCGCGAGGCGGATGTCCTCGCGGTCGGCGACAAGATCGCCGGAATCGGACCGGGGCTCGAGGTGCCGGACGGCACGGTCGAGATCGACGCGTCGAACGGCATCGTGATGCCGGGGATGGTCGACACGCATCGCCACATGTGGCAGACGGCGCTGCGTGGCTACGGAGCCGACTGGACGCTGAGCCAGTACTTCGTCTACTTCTATCTCGAGTGGGGGAAGATCTTCCGCCCGCAGGACATCTACGCCGGCAACCTGCTGTCGGCGATCGAGTCGCTCGAGGCGGGCGTGACGACGACCGTCGACTGGTCGCACGGGCTGCAGACCGTCGACCACGCCGACGCCGCGGTCGACGCGCTGCAGGCCGTCCCGGGCCGGTTCGTGCTCGCCTACGGCAACATCCAGCAGGGCCCGTGGGAGTGGTCCACCTCGGCGGACTTCCGCAGCTTCGTCGAGCGCCGCTTCGGCTCGCGCGACGACATGCTCGGCTTCCAGATGGCCTTCGACGTGACCGGCGACCCGGAGTTCCCCGAGCAGGAGGCGTTCAAGGTCGCGCGCGAGCTCGGCGTCCCGGTGACCACGCACGCCGGCGTGTGGGGCGCCACCAACGACGACGGCATCCGGCTCATGCACGAGCACGGCTTCATGACGCCGGAGAGCATCTACGTGCACGCCTGCACGCTGGAGGAGGACTCCTACCACCGCATCGCGGCGACCGGTGGCTCGGTGTCGGTCTCGACCGAGAGCGAGCAGAGCGCGGGCCAGGGCTACCCGCCGACCTGGCGGCTGCGCAAGCACGACATCCCGGTCTCGCTCTCGATGGACACCAGCGTGTGGTGGAGCGGCGACCTGTTCTGCGCGATGCGCACCACGCTCGGCGCCGACCGCTCGCGCGAGCACCTCGAGGCGCACGCGAAGCAGGAGACGGTGACCAATCACCACCTGCGCGCCGAGCAGGTCGTCGACTGGGCGACCCGCGGCGGCAGCCGGGCGCTGGGGATGGACTCGCTGATCGGCAGCCTCGAGGAGGGCAAGAAGGCGGACGTCGTGCTCGTCAGGAACGACGACTCGCCGGTCATGTTCCCGGTGCTCCACCCCTACGGCCACGTCGCCTTCCAGGTCCAGCGGGGCGACGTCCACACGGTCCTGGTGAACGGACGCGTGGTCAAGAGCGAGGGCAAGCTGGTCGGGATCGACCTCGGCCGGGCGCGGGCGGCGATCGAGGAGACCGTCGAGTTCGCGACGAGTACCCTCGGGGAGGAGGCGTGGACCGGCGGCATGCACCCGGAGATCCCGGAGACGACGATCCTCGAGAACCCGTATCAGTACACGGAATGGGGGAAGCAGTGAGCGACCGTTTGAGAGAGGTCGTGCCGGACGTCCTGGCGGCGATCCACGAGGTGCTGGAGCGCCACCAGGTGACGGAGGAGGAGTGGTTCGGCGCGCTCGCGTATCTGGGCGAGATCGCCAAGGCGGACGAGCTGATCCTGCTGTCGGACGTGACGCGGACGTCGGTGCTGATCGACGCGCTGTCGCATGCCGGCGACGAGTCGGGCGCGACGGCGAGCGATGTCGAGGGCCCGCTGTACGTCGACGATCCGCCGTGGCGCGAGAAGCCGGCCAAGATCTACGAGGAGTACGAGGGGATGGGCGACGACGATCCGTTGTTCGTCCGCGGGCGGGTGACCTCGGTCGACGGGTCGCCACTGCCGGAGGCGGTGCTCGACATCTGGCAGACCGGGCCGAACGGCGGCTACGACATCTGGGACGAGCGCCAGCCCGAGATGAACTTCCGCGGCAAGGTGCGCGTGGAGGAGTCCGGCGACTACGAGTTCGAGACCATGCTGCCGCGGCCGTACACGGTGCCCACCGAGGGTCCCGTCGGGCGCTACCTCGAGGCGATGGGACAGCACGCGTGGCGGCCTGCCCACATCCACTTCAAGGTGACGGCGCCCGGCCACCGGCGGCTCGTGACGCAGGTCTTCTTCCCCGACGATCCCTACCTGGAGAACGACACCATCGGCGCGGTGAAGCCGGCCCTCGTGCGGCCGGTCGAGCGGGAGAACGGGCACCTCACGTGCAGGTTCGACATCGCGCTGGCGCCACAGTCAGCCTGACCTTCGACAACCTGGGCGAGGTCGCCGACCTCGAGCGCGGGCAGTGGCCGGCGGACGCGCCGCTGGGCCGCCACGCCTCGGTGACGCGCACGCTGCCGCGCATTCTGGAGCTGCTCGCCTCGGCGGATCTGCGCGCGACGTTCTTCGTCGAGGGCTTGAACGCCGAGCTCTACCCGGACGCGCTGCGCTCGCTGGCCGCGGCGGGCCACGAGGTCGCGTACCACGGCTGGCAGCACGAGCGCTGGGCCGAGCTGGATCCGGCCGCCGAGCGGGAGTCGCTCGAGCGCGGCATCCACGCGCTGGACGCGCTCGGCCTGCGTCCGGTGGGGTTCCGCCCGCCGGGCGGCGAGCTCACGCCGGCCACGCCGGCGCTGCTGCGCGAGCTCGGGTTTCGGTACGTGTCGCCGGTGGGCGAGACGGTCGAGACGCGCGACGGGCTCGCCGTCATTCCGTTCCGCTGGGAGCTGATCGACGCGTTCCACTACCTGCCGCACTTCGCGGCTCTGCGCGGCACCGACGAGGTCCTTCCGCCGTCGCGCCTGCGCGCCTCGCTGGAGGCGGCGCTCGACGGGGACGGGTTCGTCGCGCTGCTCTTCCACCCGTTCCTGCTCGACTCGGACGAGCGCTTCGCCGTGCTGCGGTGGGCTGTGGAGCGCGTCCGTGAGCGCGGGCTGCGTGCGTGCCCGTGCCGCGAGGTGAACGTCAACTGCGCTGGGTGAGGGAGCTGGGGAGCCGGCCGCGCGGCGAGAATCCGGGCCACCGTCCTGGATAGGTGGTCCTATAGACCACCCAGGCAGGACGATGGCCGACATCGCGGCCGATCCCGCTCCCTTTAATGCCGCAGTTGACGTTCGCTGGCGCTACGCGAGCCGCTCGCGCACCATCCGCGCGCCCTCGACCAGCGCCCGCAGCTTGGCGAAGGCGAGCTCGCGCGACAGGTACTTCATCCCGCAGTCCGGCCCGACCTGGAGCCGCTCCGCCGGGATCACCCGCAACGCCGCCTCGATCCGCTCCGCGACCTGCTCGGGCGTCTCCGCCGCCGGATCGGAGAGGTCGAGCACGCCGACGATGACCGTCTTGCCGGCGAGCGGCTCGAGCACCGACACGTCGAGCCGCGGCTGCGCCGCCTCGATCGCGAGCACGTCGGCCGCGCACCCGGCCAGCTCGGCGAGGAACGGGTAGCCGGGCGGGCGGTCGTGGACGATGTGGGCGTAGCCGAAGCAGGTGTGCAGCGCGGTGGTGCCGCCGACGCCCTCGAGCGCCCGGTTGATCGCCGGGATCGCGAACTCGCGCGCCTTCTCCGCGCGCGACTGCAGCCACGGCTCGTCGATCTGCACGACGTCGGCGCCGGCCGCGAACAGGTCGCGCACCTCCTCGTTGACCGCCGCGGCGAGGTCCATCGCCAGCTCCGCGTCGTCCGCGTACGCCTCGTTGGAGGCCTGCTGGCTCATCGTGAACGGGCCGGGGAGCGTGATCTTGATCGTCCGCTCCGTCCGCGCGCGCAGGAAGCGCAGGTCGTCGACCTCGACCGGCCGTACCCGCCGGACCCGGCCGACCACCCGCGGCACCGCGTTGGTTCCGCCCGCGCGGCCGGGCACCATCGCCGGGTTGTCGATGTCGAGTCCCTCGAGCGCGGTCGCGAAGCGGTTCGAGTAGCTCTCGCGCCGGATCTCCCCGTCGCTCACGATGTCGACCCCGGCGCGCTCCTGGTCGGCGATCGCGAGCGCCGTCGCGTCGTCCTGCGCCTGCGCCAGGTACGGCTCGTCCACGCGCCACAGGTCGCGAGCGCGCACGCGCGGCGGCAGCGAGCCGCGCAGGCGATCGCGGTCGATCAGCCAGTCTGGCTGGGGGTAGCTGCCGATGACCGTCGTGGCGAGCACGGCGCCCGAGGCTATCGTTCGGCCGGCGATGTCCGGCTGCTGCGACCCACGGGGCTGCGATCGGTTCTTCGGCCCGAGCTTCGCGCGCCGCGTCGCCCGGCGCTACCGCAAGCGCGGCCTCGACCGGATCGCGCGCCGGATGGTCTCGTTCCTCGAGCAGCGCGGGATCCAGGGCGCGTCGGTCCTCGAGATCGGCGGCGGCGTCGGGGAGATCCAGGTCGAGCTCCTCAAGCGCGGCGCCGACGCGCTCGCTCAACCTCGAGCTGTCGCCGGCCTACGAGCATGAGGCCACGCAGCTCCTCCGTGAGACGGGCTTCGCGACGCGCGGTCAGCGCCGACTGCACGACATCGCCGTCGATCCGGAGGCGGTCGAGCCGGCCGACGTCGTCGTCCTCAACCGCGTGGTCTGCTGTTACCCGGACTACGAGCGCCTGCTCGGCGCAGCCGGCGCGCGCGCCGAGCGCCTCCTCGTGTTCAGCTACCCGCGGCGGAACGCCGCCACCCGGCTGGTGCTCGGCATCCAGAACACCGGCTTCCGGCTCATGCGGCGCGAGTTCCGCGTCTTCGCGCATCCGCCGTCGGCGATGCTCGCCGTCCTCGGCGACCGCGGCCTCCGGGTGGCGTTCACGCATACGGGCATCGCCTGGAACGTCACGGGGCTGGAACGCGCAGCCGCGTAGAGTGGCCTCGTGCAGACCGAGACCCGCGCGAAGATCGTCGGGCGCGAGTCGGAGTTCGCGATCCTGCCGAGTTCGTCGCGGCCGTGGCCTCGCCGGGCGGTCTCGTGCTCAAAGGCGGGCCGGGATCGGCAAGACCGCGCGAATCCCCGCACCAATCCCGCCGTCACCAAGCCCTCCGGTTGCACGATGAGATCGTGCCCGGGACGTTAGCGCTCGAGCACGTCGCGCAGGCGCTCGAGGTCGCGCTTGACGTTGCGGCGGACGAGCGGGTTGAACAGGCTCGGGCCGCCGCCGCGGACATGGTTGCTGACCGTCGTGCCACCCTCGGGCCCCGGCTCGAAGCGGTAGGTGATGTGCATCGTGAACGGCGCCTTCACCGAGCGCATGTCGAGCTGCCGGTCGTCGAGCGCGAGGATCTCGTTGATGTACTCGACGCGGCGGCCGAGGAACGACGCCACGCGCCGGACGTGGCTGCCGACGCGCACCGGCCCCTCCCCGAGCAGCTCGACCTCGCGCAGGCCGCCGATCCACTGGGGGTCGTTGCCCGGGTCGGTCATGTACTCGGCCACGGCGGCGGGCTCACGGCTGACGTGGACCTCGGCGGTGATGTCGACGCTCATGTGCCCTCCTCGCGTTCGAAGACGCGCTCGATGTTCTCGAACTCATCCGCTCCGGCGATGTCACACGAGCCGGCGACGCGGTCTCTAACGAAGGTGAAGGGCGGTGATCGGTCACCGCCGACGTGCGAGCGAAGGAGCAAGATGCCCCTCATCGAGATCTACCGAGTCCAGATCGACCCTGCGAACGTGGAGCGGCTGCTCGATATCCGCGCTGCCGCCGTGGCGGAGTTCCGGGAGCAGGTGCCCGAGCTGCTGCAGGCCGACCTGGTCCGCCTCGACGACGACGTCTGGCTCGACGTCCTGATCTGGAGCGGCCCGGTCGACGAGCAACGCATCTCGCGCGGCGCGTCCGCCGCGCCGAAGGCCGCCGAGATGCACAGCCTGATCGCCGACGAGCTCGGACACGATCGCGGCGAGATCGTGCACAGCACCGCGAGCGCATGGGCGACGACGGGCTAGAGCAGCTCGCCGAGCGGGCCGCAGCCGGGGACTCCGCGGCGCTGTCGCGGCTGGTCGGGGAGGTGCAGCACCCGATCTACCGGCTCGCGCTGCGCTTCCTCGGCCACCCGGAGGACGCCAAGGACGCCAGCCAGGAGATCCTCGTGCGACTGGTCACCAATCTCGGGTCGTTCGAGGGCCGGTCCCAGTTCATGACGTGGGCCTACACCGTCGCCGTACGGCAGCTGATGCGCACGCGCAAGCGGCAGGTCGAGTCCTCGGTCAAGGACGCGGAGACGTTCGCCTCGTTCCTCGACCAAGGGCTTGCCGCCCGCGACTTCACGGCCGAGGAGGCGGAGTACCGGCTCCTCTGCGCGGAGGTCCGGATGAGCTGCACGTACGGGATGCTGTTGTGCCTCTCGCGGGCGCTCCGGGCGTCGTACATCCTGGGCGACGCGATGGGCATGCCGGACACGGTGGCGGCGGAGATCTGCGGGATCTCGCGCGCGGCCCAGCGGCAGCGACTGGCGCGAGCGCGGCAGACGATGCGACACATCATCGCTCACCGTTGCGGGCTGATCGACGCCTCCAACCCGTGCCGTTGCGGCCGGCAGATCGAGGGCAGCCTGGCGCTCGGGATCCTGGATCGCGAGAACCTCGTCTTCGCCGAGCACGCGCGCGCGGACCGCGGGGAGATCGAGACCGGCACCATCGAGCGAGCGGCCGAGCAGCTCGACCTCGCGCTCGCCATGAGCGAGGTCTACCGGTCCGACCCCAGCTTCGCGGCGCCGCGAGAGGTGTGGGAACGCCTCCGGGAGGCATGCCCCGACCTCCTGGCCTAGGGCTTCGGCTCGCTATCGCAGGGGATCGTCCGCGGGAGGCCGAAGAGCGGGAACACGCTCGAGTCGATGAACCCGGTGATCGCGGCCACCCGGTCGCCCTCGAGCGTCAGCACCATCAGGCCATAGGCATGCGCGATCGGGGCCTGCGGGTCCTCGAGGTAGCAGCCGAAGGCCGGCTGCAGGTTCGCGCGCGTGGGCACGAGCCGGATGCGCTCGAGCGCGCCGCCCGCCGGCACCGTCGAGAGGAAGCGGCCGATCGCGACCGGGCCCTGGTACTCGAGCGGCTCGGGCGGCATGGTCAGCCACGCGTCGTCGGTCAACAGCGCGACGACGCGCTCGACGTCGCCGGCCTGGAACGCGTCGGCGAAGCGCCCGACCAGCTCCCGCTCCTGCGGCGACCGCGGGAGCGGAGCCTGCCGCGCGGCCGGCCGCGGGCAGCCGCGTCTCGATCGCGGCGCGGGCGCGCTTGAGCGCGCCGTTGACCGACGGCTCGCTGCTGTCGAGCATCCCCGCCACCTCGGCGGCGCGGAAGCCCAGCACGTCGCGCAGCACCAGCACGGCTCGCTGCCGCGGAGGCAGGTGCTGGAGCGCGGCGACGAACGCGAGCGACACCGCCTCACGCGCCGCGTACGCCGCCTCGGGTCCCGCCACCACATCCTCGAGCCACGCGTCCGGATAGGGCTCGAGCCAGATCGGCTCGCCGAGCCGCGTCGGCTCGGGCGGCGCGGGCGGAGGCTCGAGCGGCAGCTCCGGTGGCCGCCGCCCCCGATCGCGGAGCGCGTTCAGGCAGCGATTGCTCGCGATCCGATACAGCCAGGCGCGCAAGGACGAACGGCCCTCGAAGCCGTCAAGCCCTCGCCAGGCAGCCAGCAACGTCTCCTGCACGAGGTCCTCGGCGTCCTGTGCGGAGCCGAGGATCCGGTAGCAGTGCAGCTGCAGTTCGCGCCGATGGGGGTCGGTGAGCTCGCGAAACGCCTCGTCGTCTCCCGCGCGAGCGCGGGCCAGAGTTCCCTCGATCAAGGCCACCACCCGATACGACACCACGCGGACGAGAATATGGTCGGTGATCACGCCCACCGGAGCGAAACGACTCAGGGCGCGTCGAGCCGCGCTCGCCGCTGGAACGCGTAGAGATCGTCCCTGCCCATGCAGGGGCTCGGTGTCCGCTTCCGGGGACGAAGCTCCAACTCGCGTGCCGCCGGTGTTGAGCCCGGCGACCACCAGCCGGCGCTCCGCCTGGCTGCGCAGGACCGCGGCGTGCACGGCGCCCAGATCCCAGCGGCGCTGCACCTCGGCCCGCAGCTCGGCGCAGGCGCGGCTCCTCGCCGGCCAGGTTGGTCAGCTCGTGCGGGTCGGCTTCGAGGTCGTAGAGCTGCTCGGGGTCGTCCTCGCACCAGATGTATTTGAAGCGCCCGCGCCGGATCATCACCGCCGGTGACGTGACGCCCTCGGCGAGGTACTCCGCCACGACGTCCGCATCGCCGAGCGCGTCACCCGCCAGGGCCGGCGCGAGGCTGCGGCCGTCGAGTCGGACGACGGCTCGAGGCTGCACAGGTCGAGCAGCGTCGGCGCGACGTCGAGCAGGGAGACCGGCTCGGCCACGCGTCGCGCGGCTAGCCGACCGGGAGCCGACACGATCAGCGGGACGCGCGCCGCCGGCTCGAAGAACGCCATCTTGTACCAGAGCCCTCGCTCGCCCAGCAGCTCCCCGTGGTCCGTCGTGAACAGGACGATCGTGTCGTCACGCAGGCCGGACTCGGCGAGCGCGGCGACCACCTCGCCTATCCGCTCGTCGACGTAGCTGATCGCCGCGAAGTAGGCATGGCGCGCCCGGCGCAGCTGCTCGTCGGTCAGCTCGACGTCGTCGATGCCGGCCATGTCGCGCAGCCGCACGCTGTGCGGATCGGCGTCCTGCGCGCGCGATCGCAGCGACCGTGGGCAGGTCGATCGCGGTCGCCCTCGTAGCGCTCCCAGTAGCGCCGGACGCAGCTCCCACGGGTCGTGCGGGTGCGTGAAGGAGACACAGAGGAAGAACGGCCGCTCACGCCCGTCGCGGGCGAGGTCGCGCAGCTTGCGGACCGCCCGGTGCGCGACCTCGTCGTCGTAGTCCATCTGCATCGAGGCCGCGCACACCCCGGGGCGCAGCACGCTCTCCATCGAGTGGTACCAGGGCAGGCGCTTTGCCGGCGGCCGCCGCCAGTCCGGCGTCCAGTCCAGGTCGGCGGGATAGGTGTCGGTCGTGAGCCGCTGCTCGAAGCCGTGCAGCTGGTCGGGGCCGGCGAAGTGCATCTTGCCGCTCAGGCAGGTGTCGTAGCCCGCCGCCCGCAGCCGGTGCGTGATGGTCGGCTCCGACGCGCGCAGCTCGGCCGCGTTGTCATAGACGCCGGTGCGCGACGGCAGCCGGCCCGTGAGAAGCGAGGCCCGCGACGGCGCGCACAGCGGCGACGGGCAGTAGGCGCTGTCGAACACGACGCCGTCGCTCGCGAGCGCGTCGATGTGCGGCGCCTGCACGACGGCGTGGCCGTACGGCGGCAGCCACGCCGCCGCGAGCTGATCGGCCATGAGCAGCAGGATGTTCGGGCGCCGCACGAGCGGATCAGTCGGGTCCGACCGTCCGCACGGTCGGCTCGCTCGAGGTGTCCTTGAGCGCAATCCGCTGCGGAGCGTCCCCGGCGCAGCCGTGCTGCACGGTGATCGCCACGAGTCCGTCGCGGATCTCGGCGCTGATCTGACTGTCCTTGATGTCGGGGCGGAGCGTCACGGCGCGCCGGAACGCTCCGTACGGGCGCTCGCGTATGTAGAAGCTGTCCTCGTCGGCGCCCTCCAGCTCCGTCCTGCGTACGCCTGACACGGTCAGCACGCCGCCCGAGAACGTGATCGCGACGTCCTCGGGTGCGACGCCCGCCACCTCGACGCGGATCACCATGTCATCGCCGCGGGCGAAGATGTCGGTCGCCGGGACCCATGCCGTCGCCTCCGTGCGCTCGCGATCCTCGGTCACATGTCCGTAGCCGTGGCTGCCGACCTCGCGGATCCGGCCGAGCTCGGTGAAGAAGTCGGAGACTCCCTCGAACAGGTTCTTGCGTTCGGCCATCGCTACCCCCGGTCCGATTCCAATGGCTCGAGCAGGCCCTCGCGGCGGAGGAAGCTGCGCGCGACCTCGCCGTCGTCGCCACCGTCGTTGACCGCCTTGTTGAGCCCCACGATCACGTCGGTCGTGAGCAGATCGTTGACCGTGTCGACCACGCGCAGGAACTGCTCCTTCCCGACGCTCTCCAGCTTGTCGGCATCGACCACCATGACGGCGTTCTGGGATCCGAACAGAGACTCGGGGTCCTCGAGCACGGCGTAGTCCCCGCTCTCCAGCTGCGGGTCGGTCGTGAAGACGTTGGCCGCGTCCACGTCGCCCTCGTCGAGCGCGGTGTACTGGGCGCCGAGCGTGACCGGCTCGAACTCCGCGTTGGTGAGCCCGTAGACCTGCTCGAGCCCCTGCAGGCCCAGGTAGAGGTCCTCGAACTCCGGCCTCGCCCCGAGCGTGAACTCATCGAGGTCGCGCAGATCCTGGATCGTCGTGAGCTTGTTCTGTTGCGCGAACGCGTCGGTCGTGGCGATCGCGTCGACGTCCTCGAACGGCGTCATCGCGCTCGTCGCCATGCCGCGGGTGGCGTAGAACGCCTTGATCTGGTCGAAGGTCTCCTCCGGGTCGAGGCCGGAGACCTCCTCGCCGGCGACGATCGAGAGCGACGTGCCGGTGTAGGCGACATGGCCGTCGATCGTGCCGTCGAGCACGGCCTTGTCGAGATCTTCGGTCGGCCCCATCCGCTTGCGCAGGTCGACCGTGTAGCCGTTGACGGCGAGCGCCTGGCGCCAGAGCTCCCCGAGGACGCGGGCCTCCGGGAAGTCCTGCGTCCCGAGCGTGATCCGCACCTTCGCGCCCTGCGGCTGGGCCGAGCCCTTGCGGTCGAGCTCCTGCTCGCCGCACGCGCCCGCGGCCAGCGCGAAGGCCATGACCAGCGCGGTGGCGAAGCGCCTCATCGCGCCTCATCCGGGCGCGGGCCGGGGTTGGCGGGACGCAACGGTGGCGCCACCACGGGCGCCGCCTGCGGCACACGCTCCTCGCGCAGCGCCTTGACCAGGCACCAGACGAGTCCCGACGAGCACGAACGTGAACGGCACCGAGGCGAGCACGGCGCCCTGCTGCAGCGCGCTGAGCCCGCCCACCAGCAGCAGGGCGGAGGCGATCGCGCCCATCAGGCAGCCCATCACCGAGGTCACGGTCCTGGCCGGATGGAGCACGCCGCGCGAGGCGAGCATCCCCATCACGACCGCGGCGGCGTCCGCGCCGCTGATGAAGAAGAACGCGATCAGGATCATCGACAGCACGGACGTGATCGTCGTGAACGGCAGCTCCTCGAGCGCGGTGAAAAGCGACAGCTCGGGCGTCGCCGTGGTGGCGATCAGATCGGTCGCGCCGCTGATCTGCATGTCGATCGCGGCGGAGCCGACGATCGCGAACCAGATGAAGCCCATGCCGGTCGGCATCGCCACGACGCCGATGATGAACTCGCGGATCGTGCGGCCTCTCGAGATGCGGGCGACGAACGTGCCCACGAACGGCGCCCAGGAGATCCACCACGCCCAGTAGAAGATCGTCCACGCCGCCATCCAGTCCGAGGTGGTGAACGTGTCCATCCGCAGGCTCATCGGGAACACGTTGAGGACGTAGCCGCCGATCGTCTCGATCGACGACCCGATGATGAACACGGTCGGGCCGGCGACCAGGAAGAAGACCATCAGCCCGATCGTGGCGCCGCCGCTGAGGTTGCTGAGGAACTGGATCCCGCGCTCGACTCCGGAGACCGCGGACAGCACGAACAGCGCGGTGATGACGACGATGATGAGGACGCCGATCGCGTTCGAGATCGGCACGTCCCAGAGGAAGTTCATGCCGCTGTTGATCTGCAGCGCGCCGAGCCCCAGCGAGGTGGCGGTGCCGAACAGCGTCGCGAAGATCGCGAGCCCGTCGATCAGCCGGCCGACCGGCCGCTCGCTCGCGTGCTCGCCCAGCACCGGCACGAACGTCGCGCTGACCAGGTTCTTCCCGCCCCTGCGGAAGGTGAAGTAGGCGAGCGCCAGGCCCATGATCGCGTAGATCGCCCAGCCGTTGAAGCCCCAGTGGAAGTAGGTCGTCTCCAGCGCGACCTGGGCCGCCTCCGGGGTGCTCGGCTCGGCCAGTCCGTGCGGCGGCGCGGAGTAGTGCGAGATCGGCTCGGCGACGCCGTAGAACATCAGCCCGAGGCCGAGGCCGGCGGCGAACATCATCGCCACCCACGACACCGTCCTGAAGTCGGGCCGGCTGTCGTCCGGGCCGAGGCGGATGCGCCCGTACGGGCTGATCGCGACGACGATGCAGAAGACCAGCGCGCCGAAGGCGATCAGGACGAACGCCCAGCCGAAGTTGGTGATCACCCAGTCGAGCACCGACCCCATGACCGAGGCCAGGCTGTCGGTCCCGAGCACACCCCAGAGGACGAACGCCGTCGCCACCCCGGTGGATCCCCAGAAGACGAGGGGGTCGACCCCTCGGATCAGCCGCTGCATGTCTCTCCGCCTCTTGAGACGCGCTCGCTTGTGGCAAAGCGCACGAGCGTGCATTATGATATCGCTCCGTGCAGCAAATGCATAGGGCGACATGACGCTGCAGACCGCCGACCGCGCGCTGCAGGTGCTCCAGCAGTTCCGAACGCCCGCAGACGCGCTGAGCGTCACCGAGATCGCCGAGCGGCTCGGGATCCACCGCAGCACCGCGTCCCGGCTGGTGTCGACGCTGCGCGCGCGCGGGTTCCTCGAGCGCACGCAGGTGGGCGACCTCGTGCAGCTCGGGCCGGAGGTGGCGCGGCTCGGCCGGGTCACGCTCGCGAGCCGCGAGCTCGCGACCCTCGCCCAGCCGCTGATGGAGCGGCTCGCCTCCGAGACCGGGGAGACGGTCACGCTCGCCGTGGTCGCCGGTGACGAAGCGCTGACCGTGGCGCAGGCCGGTGGCGCTCACTTCGTGTCGTCGGGGAAGTGGGTCGGTCTGCGCACCCCGATCCACTGCACGGCCGACGGCAAGGTGCTGCTCGCGTTCGCCGCGGTCACGACCGGGCGCGGCCGGCTCGAGCGCTGCACCGACCGGACGATCGTCGACCCGGCCGCGCTCGAACGAGAGCTCGACGACGTTCGCGCGCGCGGCTTCGCGCTCTCCGAGGGCGAGTTCGAGCCGGGGCTCGTCGGGCTCGCCGCGCCGGTCTGGCAGGACGGCTCGTGCATCGCAGCGCTCTGCGTCTCGGGGCCGCAGTACCGGCTCGACCGCGAGGTCGCCCACGAGCTGGCCGGGCGGTGCGTCGCGTATGCGAGCGAGCTCACGCTGGCTCTCGGCGTATGGTCCGGCGATCGATGAACACCGAGGTCTTCATCACCTGCGCGGTCACGGGCGCGGGGGAGACTGCCGCTCGCAGCGAGCACGTCCCCGTCACGCCCGCGGCGATCGCCGACGCCGCGCTCGAGGCAGCGCGGGCCGGGGCGGCCGTCGCCCACATCCACGTGCGCGATCCCGAGACCGGCAAGGGCAGCCGCGACGTGGCGCTCTACCGCGAGGTGGTCGAGCGCGTGCGCGCCTCGGACGTCGACGTGGTGCTGAACCTCACCGCCGGCATGGGCGGCGACCTGGTGCTGGGTTCGGGCGCGCGCGCCGCTGCCGCCCGACCCCGACGGCACCGACATGGCGGGCGCCGAGGAGCGGCTCGCGCACGTCACCGAGCTGCGGCCCGAGATCTGCACGCTCGACTGCGGGACGATGAACTTCGCCGCCGGCGGCGACTACGTGATGGTCAACGCGCCGGGGATGCTGCGCGCGATGGCCGCGCGCATCCGCACGCTCGGCGTCCGGCCTGAGCTGGAGGTGTTCGACACCGGGCACCTGGTGATGGTGGACGAGCTGATCCGCGACGGGCTGATCGACGATCCGCCGCTGATCCAGCTCTGCATGGGCATCTCCTACGGCGCGCCCGACGACCCGCAGACGCTGCTCGCGCTCGTGTCCCGCCTTCCGCCCGGCAGCGTCTTCTCGGCGTTCTCGATCGGCCGCATGCAACTGCCGTACGTGGCGCTGGCGGCCGTCGTCGGGCGGCAACGTGCGCGTGGGCCTCGAGGACAACCTGTACCTGGCGCGGGGCCGGCTGGCCACCAACGGCGAGCTCGTGGAGCGCGCGGTGACGATCCTCGAGGGGATGGGCGCGCGCATCCTCGGCCCCGACGAGGTGCGCGCGAAGCTGCGCCTCAAGGGGGGTCAGACCCCCCTTGGTTGACGCGCGGTGTGTCGGCCTGCTCGGCGGTGGTGTGATCGGCGGTGGGTGGGCCGCGCGGTTCCTGCTCAACGGCGTCGACGTCCGCGTCTACGACCCCGATCCCGAAGCCGGCCGCAAGCTCGCCGAGACGGTCGGCAACGCGCGCCGCGCGTACGCGCGGCTGACGCTCGCCCCGCTGCCGCCCGAGGGGTCGCTGACGATCGCCGCCTCGCCCGAGGAGGCCGTGGAGGGAGCCGGCTTCGTGCAGGAAAGCGCGCCGGAGCGCGAGGAGGTCAAGCGCGAGCTGCTCGCGGCCGCGAGCCGGGCGGCCGAGCCCGGCGTGCCGTTCGCCTCCTCGACCTCCGGCCTGCTGCCCTCGCGCCTGGGCGCGGACATGGTCCATCCCGAGCGGCTGGTCGTCGGGCACCCCTTCAACCCGGTCTACCTGCTGCCGCTCGTGGAGGTCTGCGGAGGCGCCCCGGAAACCCGCGAGCGTGCGGCCGCCGTCTACCGCTCGGTCGGCATGCGCCCGCTGATCCTGGGCCGCGAGATCGACGGCTTCGTCGCCGACCGGCTGCTCGAGGCGCTGTGGCGCGAGGCGCTGTGGCTCGTGCACGACGACGTCGCGACGGTGAGCGAGATCGACGACGCGATCCGCTTCGGCGCCGGGCTGCGGTGGGCGTTCATGGGGACCTTCCTCACCTACCGCATCGGTGGCGGCGAGCAGGGCATGCGGCACTTCCTCGAGCAGTTCGGCCCGACCCTGAAGCTCCCCTGGACGAGGCTCATGGACGTGCCCGAGCTGACCGACGGGCTGATCGACACGCTGGTGGCCCAGTCCGACGAGCAGGCTGCGGGCCGCTCGATCCGCGAGCTCGAGCAGGCTCGCGACGATTGCCTGGTGGCGATCATCCAGGGCCTGCGAGCACAGGGCGAGGGCGCCGGCGCCGTCCTGGCCGATTACGAGCGCGGCCTGCTCGAGGCGACCCCGGACGACGAGGTCGGCGTGCACGTCGCACGCGTGCGGCCGGAGTGGGTCGACTACAACGGCCACATGCACGAGAGCCGCTACCTGCAGCTGTTCGGCGACGCGACCGACGCGCTGCTGCGGCACCTGGGCATCGACGTCTCGCGCGGCAGCTACTTCACGGTCGAGACCCATCTCTCGCACCTGCGGGAGGCGACCGCGGACGAGCAAGGTCGCAGGTCACGACCCGCCTGCTCGACCACGACGAGAAGCGGCTGCACCTCTTCCACGAGCTCCGCCGCGACGACGCGCTGCTGGCCACCGCCGAGCAGATGCTCCTGCACGTCGACGCCCGCGAGCGCCGCGCGGCGCCCGCGCCTGCCGAGCGTGCTCGAGCGCCTGGCGCGGATCGCCGGCGCCCACGCGGGGCTGCCGCGGCCCGAGCGCGCCGGCCGCGCGATCGGGATGGCGCGATGAGCATGGACCAGCTGCTCACGACCGCGCGTGACTTCGCACGCGACGAGCTCCGGCCCGTCGCGCTCGCCTACGACGAGAGCGAGGAGTACCCGCGCGAGCTGGTGGAGCGCGCGGCCGCGCTCGGGCTCACGTGCTACGACCTGCCCGCCGAGTACGGCGGCGGCGGCGTCGAGAGCCTGGTCGACCAGCTCCGCGTCATCGAGGAGCTGACCTGGGGCGACAGCCCGATCGCGCTCTGCATCTCCCAGGGCGGCTTCTTCGCCGGGCCGCTGCTGGCGCTCGGCAGCGCCGAGCAGCGCGAGCGCTGGCTGCCGCCGTTGTGCGGCCCGGCCCCGCCGGCCACCGCGCTGGCCACCACCGAGCCCGAGGCGGGATCCGACGCCGCCGCGATCACGACCACCGCTCGCCGCGTCGACGGCGGCTACGTGCTCGACGGTCACAAGAAGTTCATCGGCAACGCGCCGATCGCCGACGCCTGCGTGGTGTTCGCGACCGTCGCCCCCGGAACCCGCTCGAAGGGCATCACCGCCTTCGTCGTCGAGCGCGGCGACCCCGGCTTCGTGATCGGCGACCGGCTGCCGAAGATGGGCAGCCGCTGCTTCCCGGCGGGCGAGCTGCACTTCGAGGCGTGCTTCGTCGCCGACGACCGCCGCCTGGGGGAGGAGGGGCAGGGCTTCTCCGGGCTGATGGAGTGCTTCGACCGCGCCCGCGTCCAACTCGCCGGCAACTCGCTCGGCATCGGCCGCGCGGCGCTCGAGCACGCGCTCGAGTATGCGCAGCGCCGGCACGCCTTCGGGCGCCCGATCGGGGAGTTCCAGGCCGTGTCGTTCAGGCTCGTGGACGCCAAGCTCAGGCTCGACCAGGCGCGCCTGCTCGCCCAGCACGCGGCCCGCCTCGCCGACGAACACAAGCCCTTCTCGACCGAGGCCGCGATGGCCAAGCTCGCCGCCTCCGAGGCGGCCTGGTTCGCGACCTGGGCGGCCGCGCAGACGCTCGCGGGCGCGGGCTACGTCCGCGACTCGCCGGTCCAGAAGTGGCTGCGCGACGCCAAGCTCGACGAGATCTGGGACGGGACGAGCGACATCATGCGGCTCGTCATCGCGCGCAGCCTGCTCAGACTGACCTGGGCGCGCTCGAAGGCCGCCCGCTCGCGCTCGGTGAGCGGCCGCGAGCGGCCGCTGTCGCGGTCGCGCGCCACCAGCACCGCCTCGGCGCGCGCGGCGATCTCGCCGTCGCGCGTGGCGACCTCCTCGATCGTGTGCACGCTCGAGGTGCCGATCCGGCCGAGCCGGCAGCGCGCCAGCACCCGGTCGTCGGCCAGGTCGAGCTCGCGCTTGTAATCGATCGCCACACGCGCGAGCACGTAGCCCCAGACCTCGTCCGGATCATCGAGCACGATGCCGAGCCACTCGTCGCGCCCCTCCTCGAGATAGGTCAGGTAGACGGCGTTGTTGACGTGGCCGTAGACGTCGAGGTCCTTCCAGCGGATCTCGATCTCCTTCTCGTGGATCATCCGCGCTCCGTCTGCGCGAGCAGCGCGTAGGCGAGCCGCTCGATCAGCAGGCCGGCCTCGCGCGGCGAGTCCTCCGCGGCGCCGATCGCCTCCTTGGTCAGCGCGACCGCGAGCGGCGGCAGCCCGGCGAGCCGCTCGGCCAGCTCGAGCGCGCGGTCGAGCGCCCGGTCCACCACCTCGGTGACGAGGCCGGCCCGCAGCGCCGTCTGCGCGTCGAAGCGGTCGTGCAGCAGGATCAGCTCCTTGGCGCGCGCGGCGCCGAGCAGGCGGGTGACGCGCTGCGTGCCGCCGGAGCTGGGCAGGATGCCGAGGCCGACCTCGGGGAACCCGAAGACGGCGGACTCGTCGGCGATGCGGAAGTCGGTCGCCAGCGCCAGCTCCAGGCCCCCGCCCAGGCAGTAGCCGGAGATCGCGCTGACCGTCGGCAGCTCGAGCGCCGCGACCCGCTCGTACACGCGCCCGGTGTCGCGGTAGTAGGCCATCACGGCCTCCGGGCTGCGGCCCGACAGCTCCGTCACATCGGCGCCGGCCGAGAACGCGCGCTCGGACCCGGTGATGACGACGGCCCGGCTGTCGCCGATCTCGCCGAGCGCGTCGCCGAGCGCCCGCTCGAGCTCGGTCGAGAGCGCGTTGAGCTTCGCCTCGCGCCGCAGCGCGATGACGCACACCGATCCGTGCCGGCGGACCTCGACCAGGCCGCTCATGCCGAACGCGGCTCGAACGCGAGCTGCTCGTCGGCGCCGGGCTGCACGATCAGGGCGGATGACGGGGGAACCTCGCGCCAGACGCCCGGGAGGTCGCCGAGCGGCTCGGAGACGACGGCGCGCGCGTCGTCCGAGATATGCGCCAAGCGCGTGTCCTCGGGATAGAGCAGGCGCACGTCATGCGGGTCGTTGCTCACGTAGAGCGAGTTCTCGACGCCGCCGCTCGCGTAGCGGACCGCGTACAGCCGCTCGCCGTTGCTCGCGCCGATCGTCATCTGCAGCGGCTCGGCCACGCCGTGCTCACGACCGGTCGCCTCGACGAAGCCCGCCATGCGCTCGAGCGCGGGCAGCGGGTCGTCGTCGAGCCCGAACGTCAGCGCGAGGTAGAACAGGAGCTCGGAGTCCGTCGTGCCCTCGATGTGACTGAACAGCTCCGGGTCCACCGCGAGCATCAGGTCGCGTCGCAGCCTCGCGTAGTCGTCGATGTAGCCGTTGTGGACGAAGATCCAGCGGCCGTGGCGGAACGGATGGCAGTTGGTCTGCTGCACCGGCGTCCCGGTCGTCGCGCGCACGTGCGCGAGGAACAGCGGCGACTCGATCTGCGCGCAGATCTCCTGCAGGTTGCGGTCGCTCCAGGCCGGCGCGACGCTGCGGTACACGCCCGGACCGTCGGCCGTCCCGTACCAGCCGATGCCGAAGCCGTCCGCGTTCGTGAGGTGCGATGTGAAGCGGGCCGAGCGGCTCTGCTCGATCAGCGAGTGCGAGGTGTTGTAGACCAGCTCCTCCATCCGGAGCGGATCCCCGAAGTAGCCGATCCAGCGGCACATGGACGCATCAAACCAGGCTGGACCGACTATCGTCCGGACCTTGACGACCCGATTGTTCGGCGAGCGCGTCGAGCGGCGCGAAGACCACCGGCTGCTGCTCGGCGAGGGCCGTTACACGGATGACTTCGAGCCGCACGCCGCGCACGCGGCGTTCGTGCGCTCCGACTACGCGCACGCGCGCGTGGTGGACATCGACGTCAGCGGCGCGCTCGACGTCGAGGGCGTGTACGCGGTGTGGACCTACGACGATCTCGAAGGGCGGTTCGCGGACCCGCTGCCGCTGATCATCCCGCACGAGGCGATCGAGGACGGCCGCACCCAGTACGCGCTGGCGCGCGACGAGGTCCGCTACGTCGGTGAGACGATCGCCATGGTCGTGGCCCGCGACCGTTACATCGCCGAGGACGCGGCGGGGGCCATCGTCGTCCGCTACGAGCCGCTGCCCGTGATCGTCGACCTCGAAGCCGCGCGCGACGGTGCGGACCGCGTGCACGGCGACCGTCCCGACAACGTCGTCGCGCGCGTGAGCGAGCACCACGGCGACGTCGACGCCGGCTTCGGCGCGGCGAAGCACATCTTCGAGTGGCGCTTCGAGGTCGAGCGCAGCGCCGCCACGCCGCTCGAGGGCCGCGCCGTCGTCGCGCGCTTCGACCAGGAGGGCGCCCTGCTGGTGCACGACGCCACGCAGGCGCCGACCGGCATCCGCGGCGGGCTCAGCCGGCTGTTCGACATCGACCTCGACAAGGTCCAGGTCGTGGCACCCGACGTCGGCGGCGGCTTCGGCGTCAAGGTCATCCAGTTCTATCCCGAGGAGGTGCTGGTCCCGCTCGCGGCTCACCGCCTCGGGATGCCGGTCAAGTGGACGGAGGACCGGCGCGAGCACTTCGTCGGATCCACGCACGAGCGCAAGCAGATCCATCATGTGCGCGTCGGGGCGAGCGAGGACGGCCGCATCCTCGCCCTCGAGACCAGCTTCCTGCACGACAGCGGCGCCTACTGCCCGTACGGGCTGATCATCCCGATCATCACCGCCGCCCAGCTCCCGGGCCCCTACCGGCTCGACAACTACCGCTTCGACTTCACGGCGCTGTTCACGAACATGGTGCCGACGTCGCCGTACCGCGGCGCGGGGCGCCCGCACGCGGCCTTCGTGATGGAGCGCGTCATGGACCGCCTCGCGCTCGAGCTGGGGCTCGACCGGGCCGAGATCCGGCGCCGCAATTTCATCCAGCCCGACGAGTTCCCCTACGACGTCGGCGTCTCGTTCCAGGACGGCGGGCCGACGGTCTACGACTCGGGCGACTACCCGGCCGGTCTCGAGCTGCTCCTCGACGAGGTCGGCTACGAGGACTTCGAGGCGCGGCGTGAGGCGGCGCGTGCCGAGGGGCGGAAGATCGGGCTCGGGATCGCGTGCTACGTCGAGGGAACCGGGATCGGTCCGTACGAGGGCGCGGCGGTCAACGTCCAGGTCGACGGGACCGTGACCGTCGCGACCGGCCTCGCGACCCAGGGCCAGGGCCACCAGACGATCTTCGCCCAGATCGCCGCCGACGAGCTCGGCGTGCCGATCGAGCACGTCCGGGTCACGACCGGAGACACGCGACGGCTCGGCTGGGGCGTCGGGACGTTCGCGAGTCGCACGGCGGTGGTGTCGGGCAACGCGGTGCAGAAGGCGGCCGCGGAGGTGCGCCGGCAGGCCGCCGAGCTTGCCGCCCGGATCCTCGAGGCCGACCCCGACGACATCGAGTTCGCCGACGGGACCGTGGGCGTCGTCGGCTCGCCCGCGCAGGCCCTGCAGCTCGGGCAGCTCGCCGCGATGGCCAACCCGCTGCGCTACGCGTTCGGAGAGGAGACCGCGGAAGCGGCGCTCTATACCCGCCGCATCTACGCGACGCAGGACGTCCCGCTGCCCGACGGGACGACCCCCGGCCTCAACGCGACCGAGTACTACAGCCCGAAGTCGGGCGTCTTCGGCTTCGGGATGCACGCCGCGGTCGTCGAGGTCGATGAGGCGACCTGCGACGTGCGCATCCTGCAGTACGTCGTCGGGCACGACTGCGGGCGCATCATCAACCCGATCATCGTCGACGGGCAGATGTACGGCGGCGTGGCGCAGGGGATCGGCGGGGCGCTGTTCGAGCGCATGGCCTACGACGAGAACGGCCAGCTGCTGAACGCGAGCTTCATGGACTTCCTGATGCCGTACGCCACCGAGCTCCCGACGCCGACGCTGTTCCACACCGAGACGCCGTCGCCGAACAACGTGCTCGGCGTCAAGGGCGTCGGCGAGGCCGGCACGATCCCCGTCGCCGGCGCGATCGCCAACGCCATCTCGGACGCGCTCGGCGTCCAGGTCGACCGGATGCCCATCTCACCGCTGCAGATCTTCGAGCTCGTCCACGAGTGACGGTCCGCATCGGCATCGACACCGGTGGGACGTTCACCGACGTGGTCGCCGTGGACTCGGACGGCCGCGTGGTCAGCACCAAGGTGCCGTCGACCCCGGGCGATCCGTCGGTGGCCTTCATGCGGGCGATCGAGAAGGCGGGCACGGAGGAGATCGCCGACGTCGTCCACGGGACGACGGTCGCCACCAACGCGCTGCTCGAGGACGACTTCGGCGGCCTGGGCTTCGTCACCACGAAGGGATTCCGGGGGCTGCTGGAGATCGGGCGTCAGAGCGTGCCCGACAGCTACGGCAACTCGTACTTCTGGGTCAAGCCGGATCGCATCGTCCCGCTGCACCTGGTCAAGGAGGTCGACGAGCGGCTCGACCGGTCGGGCGCCGTCGTCCAGGAGTTCGACGAGGCCGGCGCACGCGAGGTCGCTCGCTGGTTCTCCGAGCAGGGGATCGCGTGCGTCGGCGTGTGCTTCCTGCACGCGTACATGAACCCCGAGCACGAGCGGCGCATGCGGGCGGTGCTCGCCGAGGAGCACCCGGGCTGCGCGGTCTCCGTGAGCTCCGACGTGCTGAGCGAGTACCGCGAGTACGAACGGGCGGTCACCACGCTCGTCGACGCGTTCGTCAAGCCGCGGGTCGCCGCCTACGTCCGCTCGATCCAGGACCGCCTCGGCCGTCCCTTCTATCTCATGAAGAGCAACGGCGGGGTGATCGCGGGCAGCGAGGTCGGCGAGAAGCCGATCACGACGATCCTCTCGGGGCCCGCGGCGGGCACGCTGGGCGCGGCGCTGGTGGCCGAGCACGCGGGGTTCGACAAGGTGATCACGCTCGACGGCGGCGGCACCTCGACCGACGTGGCGGTGATCAGCGACGGCCGGCCGAGCCTCACGACCGAGGGGTCGGTCGGCCGCTTCGCGGTCAAGGTCCCGATGGTCGACGTCATCACGGTCGGCACGGGCGGCGGCTCGATCGCCTGGGTGTCGCCGGAGGGGACGCTGAAGGTCGGCCCGCGCTCGGCCGGCGCCAGCCCCGGCCCGGCGTGCTACCCCGGCGGAGGTGCCGAGCCGACGACGACCGACGCCTTCCTGCTGCTCGGGCACATCCCGGAGCACCTGCTGGGCGGCGAGATCCCGCTCAGCCGTCCGGCCGCCGAGGCGGTGTACGCGCGGCTGGCGGACTCGGTCGGGCTGGGGCTCGAGGCGTGCGCCGCCGGCGTGCTGGAGATCGCGGCGTGGAACCAGGCGAACGCGATCCGGCAGGTCACGGTCAAGCGCGGGCTCGACGTTCGCGACTTCGACCTCTGCGCGTTCGGCGGCTCGGGCCCGCTCACGGCGTGCCGGCTGATCGACATCCTCGGGCTGCAGACGGTCTTCGTCCCGCGCGACCCCGGCAACCTGAGCGCCTTCGGGCTGCTGGCCACCGACCTGCGCAGCGATCACGTGCAGACGCTCGTGCGGCGGCACGACCAGCTCGAAACCGGCGAGCTGGCACGCGAGTTCGCACGGCTCGAGGCGTCGGCGCTCGACGACGTCGAGGGGCACGATGGCTCGATCGAACGCTCCGCCGACCTCCGGTACTTCGGGCAGGCGTTCGAGATCCGCGTGGACGCGCCCGACGGCCCCGTCGACGGCGCGTTCGTCGAGCAGGTCGAGGCGCGCTTCCACGACGCGCACGAGCGCTCGTACGGGTACTGCTACCGGGACGATCCGGGCCAGGTCGTGGAATGGGTGAACCTGCGCGTCACCGGCGTCGGCGCGATGCCGCGGCCGGAGCTCAACCCCGTGGGCGCCGGAGGCGACGCGCGCGACGGCGAGCGACCCGTGTTCTTCGGCGATCGCCGGCACGACGCGCCGGTGTACCGGCGCGAGCGGCTGGGCGGCGAGATCACGGGCCCGGCGGTCATCCAGGAGTTCGGCTCGACGCTGCCGATCCACCCGGGCTTCACGGCGCGGGTCGACGAGCTCGGGAACGTGGTGGTGCGCCGTGGCGCTTGACCCCGTGCTGGTCGAGATCGTGCAGGGCACGCTCGCCTCGATCGAGGCCGAGGTCGAGGAGGCGATCGGCCGTACGGCGCGCTCGCCGATGATCCGCGACCAGCACGACTTCCGCGCCGGCATCCACGACCGCCGCCTGCGCAAGCTCACGGGGCGCTCGTACTCGGCGCTCGTGCATCCGGTCGTGCGCGACTTCCCGCTCGAGACGATGCGGCCGGGCGACGTCTACTTCCACAACGACGTCTACCTCTCCGAGGGCGGGATCGGCCACCTGCCCGACCTGTGCGTGACCGTGCCGGTGTTCTCAGGCGGCGACGTCGTCGCCTTCGTGCAGGCCTTCGGCCATCACGACGACATCGGCGGGATGGTCCCGGGGTCGATGCCGAGCAACGCCTCCTCCGCCTACCAGGAAGGGCTGATGGTCCCGCCGGTGAAGCTGTTCGACGCCGGCGTGCCGAACGACGGCGTGCTGAGGATCGTGGCCCGCAACTCGCGCATGCCGGAGAGCCTGGCGGGCGACATCGACGCCGAGTGCGCGGCGACCCGCATGGGGGCGCGCCGCGTCGAGGAGCTGTTCGAGCGCTACGGGCGCGATGCCGTCGAGGCGTGCTTCGACGCGATCATCCACACCACGACGGAGACCTTCCGCCGCGAGGTGCTGGCCAAGATCCCCGACGGCGTCTACCGCTGGGAGGACTACGCCGAGCACGACGGCGTCGACCCGCCGCGGCTGCACGCGCAGCGGATGACGCTGACCAAGCGCGACGACTCGCTGATCATCGACTTCACCGGCACCGACCCGCAGGCCAAGGGGCCGATCAACCATGCCGGCGACTACGCGGACGGCAACTTCCTCAAGAAGTGGCTGGCGCCGATCCTGCGCAACCTGGCCGACAGCCCGGAGCGGATGGCCGAGCTCGACGTCAACGAGGGCGTCGTCGAGCTGATCGAGATGCGCTTCCCGCCGCCGGGCACGCTGCTCACGCCGGTGTTCCCGGCGCCGACCAACGCGCGCACGTTCGTGATCCTGCGGCTGCTCGGCGTCTTCGCCGGCGCGCTCGCGCAGGCCGTCGAGGGCCGGATGCCGGCCGACCAGGAGACGATCCGCTACACGGGCATCACCGGCCGCGACGCGGGCGGCGAGTGGTACCTGTACCGCGAGATCCTCGGCGGCGGCTCGGGCGGCCGCTACTACGCCGACGGCTCCGACACGATCCACATCGTCCCGGACTCCAAGAACCTCCCGGTCGAGTTCGTCGAGTCGCGCTATCCCGTGCGCGTCGAGCAGCTCGGCCTGCGCGTGGACTCCGGCGGCCCCGGCGAGTTCCGCGGCGGCCTCGGCTACCGCAAGGACATCCGCGTGCTCGAGGACGCGAGCTTCATGTCGATCGCCGACCGGTCGATCCTCGCGTGCTGGGGCGTCAAGGGCGGCAGCGCCGGCCTGCCCTTCCGCGTGACGATCGACCCCGGCGGGCCGAACGAGCGCGTGCTCTCCGGCCTCTGCGACGACGAGCCGATCGCGGCCGGCGAGGTCGTCCGCATCGAGACGACCGGCGGCGGGGGATGGGGCGACCCGCTCGACCGCGACCCGGAGCTCGTGGCGCTCGACGTGCTGCAGGGGAAGGTGTCGGCAGAGGCCGCCGCGCACGATTACGGCGTGGTCGTCGGCGACGCGGCGGCGACGCAGCGCGCCCGTGACGAGCTGCGCGCCCGCCGCGGCGAGCCGGCCGTTCTTCGACCGCGGGCCCGGGCTACGAGCGCCTGGCTCGCTAGTGGCCGCGGCACTAGCGACGCCGCGCGGCGGCTCCAGGTCGGGGTTGGACCAACCGGCGTCCGCCGGGTTGAGGTTGGTCCCCGGCGGCACGAGCTCGTCGATGCGATCGAGCAGCGCGTCGTCGAGTCGCACGTCGGCCGCCCCGAGCTGCGACTCGAGCTGCTCCAGCGTGCGCGGGCCGATGATCGCCGCCGTCACCGCCGGATGCCGGATCACGAAGGCCAGGGCCATGTGGATGAGCGAGAGCCCGGCCTCGTCGGCGAGCCGGGCCAGCGCGTCGGCGACCTCGAGCTTGCGCTGGTTCTCCGGCAGGGACAGGTCGTAGCGCCGCGGCACCAGCCTGGCGCGAGCCGTCTGCGGCGTGTCGGCGCCCTTGCGCCAGCGGCCCGACAGCCAGCCGCCGGCCAGCGGGCTCCACGGGATCACCGCCATCCCGTGGCGGCGCGCGGTTGGCAGCACGTCGGCCTCGATGCCGCGGGCGAGGATCGAGTACGGCGGCTGCTCGCAGACGAAGCGCTCGAGACGGCGGTCGCGGGCCACCCACTGCGCCTCGACGATCCGCGAGGCGGGGAAGGTCGACGAGCCGATGTAGCGCACCTTCCCGGCCCGCACGAGATCGGTCAGCGCGCCGAGCGTCTCCTCGATGTCGGTGTCCGGCTCGGGGCGGTGGATCTGGTAGAGGTCGATGTAGTCGGTGCCGAGCCGCCGCAGCGAGTCCTCGACCTCGCGGATGATCCAGCGGCGCGAGTTGCCGTACTGGTTCGGGTCGTCGCCCATCTTGCCGTGGACCTTGGTCGCCAGCACGACGTGCTCGCGGCGGCCGCCGGCGAGCGCCTTGGCGACGATCTCCTCGGACTCGCCGCGCCCGTAGACGTCGGCGGTGTCGATGAAGTTGATACCAGCATCAAGGGCCGCGCGGATGATCCGGACCGCCTCGTCGTGGTCCGGGTTGCCCCACTCGCCGAACATCATCGCTCCGAGGCAGAGCGGGCTGACCGTGACCCCGGTGCGGCCGAACGGACGGAGTTCCATCCCGGCGGTCTATCAGGATGCGCGCTCGGGCACGAGCTCGAACCACACCTGCGTGCTGCCCGCGTTGGCGCCCCATCGATCGGCGAGCTCGTCGACGACGCGCAGGCCCCAACCGCCCGCGGGGCCGGGGGTGGGGGCGATCGCAACATTGCCGTGCCCGTCGTCGGCCACCTCGATCGTGACCCGGTCGGGCGCGGTGGCGATCCGCAGGCCGATCGCCCCGGTTCCGTGGACCAGCGCGTTGGTGATCAGCTCGGAGACCATCAGGCAGGCGTCCTCGACGCTGTGTGTCGCTGAGCCCGGTGGCGTGGGCCGCGACGAGCCGGCGTGCCGCGCGAACCGATGTGGGGTCGCGGGGCAGCCCCGTCGTGAACTCCGTCATGCCGGCTCCCCGTCGAGGGGCAGGTGCCGGTCGAGGTCGAGCAGCTCGAAGAGCCTGCGGACCGGCGCGGATCCGCGCGTGACGGTCAACGCCCACCCATCGCTGCGGGCGTCATCGGCGGCGGTCAGGATGACGCGGAGCCCGGCGGCGTCGATGAACGCCAGCTCGTCGAGATCGAGCAGGACCGTCTCGTGACGCTCGCGGAGCCGGCTCAGGCGATCGGAGACGAGGTCGGCCGTCGCAAGGTCGAACTCGCCGCGCAGCGCGAGCCGCACGCGTGCGGTCTCGCGTAGCTCAGTCACTTCGAGAGGGTCTGTGCGCAAGGGGTTCGCTCATCTCGTCGCGGTCACGCGGTCGGACGAGGCGACGACCCGCAATGAATTGCGGTACGAGCCGGGGCGGCGAGCGAAGGCGGTCTTGATGTTGAGACTACGCCTCTGTAGCCCAGAAGCAAGCGGGCGGCACCCTACGGCGCGCTGTCCATCAGCCCGCGTGCGGTAGGCGAGCGCGACGGCCTGGACCCGATCCCGGAGGCGCAGCTTCGTGAGGATGTGGTTCACGTGCGTCTTGACCGTGGCCTCGCTCAGGACGAGCGCCGCCGCGATCTCGGCGTTCGAGCAGCCGTCGGCGATCAGGCGCAGGACCTCGAGCTCGCGCACGGTCAGGTCCTCGAACTCCGGCGGCGTCGTCATGCTCGGCGGCGGGCGCTGGATGAAGCGCTCGAGCAGGCGGCGGGTGATCTCGGGCGCCAGCAGCGCGTCGCCCGCCATCACGGCGCGCACGCCGTCGGCGAGCTGCTCGGGCGGGGAGCTCTTGAGCAGGAACCCGCTGGCTCCGGCGCGGATCGCCTCGTAGACGTAGTCGTCGGTGTCGAATGTGGTGAGGACGATCACCTTCGGCGCCGGGCCGGACCCGCCGAGCAGGCGGCGCGTCGCGTCGAGCCCGTCCATCCCGGGCATCCGGATGTCCATCAGGACGAGGTCCGGCGACAGCTCGCGGCACTGCTGCAGCGCCTCGCGGCCGTCGCCCGCCTCGCCGATCACCTCGAGATCGCCCTGGGCGTCGAGGATCATGCGCAGGCCGGCGCGCACGAGCGCCTGGTCGTCGGCGATGAGGATGCGGATCACGCGGCGCCGCCCTCGAGCGGGAGCTGGGCGCGGACGGCGAAGCCGCCGCCGGCCTGTGGTCCGGCCTGCAGCCTGCCGCCGTAGAGCTCGACGCGCTCTCGCATGCCGACGAGCCCGTGGCCCTCGCCGTTCGTGCGCGTCGCGGCCCCGGCGCCCTCGGACAGGACCTCGAGCGCGAGCGACGTCGGCGCCCAGCTCACGGTCACCGCGGTCGGGACATGGCCCGCGTGCTTGAGCACGTTGGTCAGCGCCTCCTGGATCACGCGATAGGCCGACGCGTCGATCCCCGGGGCCAGCCCGGCCGGCTCGCCGTCGACGCGCAGCTCGACCGGCAGCCCGGCCCGGCGTACGCCGTCGACGAGCTCGTCGAGCTGTGCCAGGCTCGGCGAAGGCGCGCGCGGGCTGTCGTCCTCGTCGGTGTGCAGGACGCCGAGCAGCCGTCCGAGCTCCTCGAGCACCGAGCGGCCGACGTCCTGCACGGCATGGGCGGCCTCGCGGGCCTGGTCGGGCGACGACGCCATGACCTGCTCGGCGGCGCCGGCCTGCAGCACCATCACGCTGACGCCGTGGGCGATCGCGTCGTGCAGCTCACGCGCCATCCGGGTCCGCTCGTCGACGACCGCCAGGCGCGCGACCGCGTCGCCCTCGCGCCGCAGGCGCTCCGTGAGCGTGTACAGCTGGTCGGCGTTGCGGCGATGGCGTCGCACCGCGAAGCCGGAGAGCACGAACGAGCCGCCGGCCAGCGTGTAGGCGAACAGGAACCAGCCGAACCCCTCGTCCCAGTAGGCCGCGTTGACAACCGTTGCGACCAGCACGGAGACGGCTGCGGCGGCGACCGCACGCGCGGGCGCGGCGTGTGCGCCCACGGTGTAGAGCCCGATCAGGACCGGGATCACGGCGCTCTCCGGCATCGCGACCGGGTCGAGCAGGTGCTGATGGAGCGCGACGGCGCCGCCGGCCGTCAGCAGCACCGCGACCGGGAAGCGGCGCCGCACGGCCAGCGGGAGCGTGGCCACGGCCATCAGGAGCGCGGCCGTGAGCCGCGAGCGGTCCCAGATGAACTGCGTCATGACCACCCACTCGGCGAGGGCGAAGCAGGCGAGCGCCAGCGCGATGTCGAGCCGTGTCGAGTGCCACGCGCGCGGGCGCGCGCGCGCAGCCGGGCGCGCCGCGGGCGCCGGCGGCGCTTCGTCCGTGCGCAGGATCCGCAGCATGCGGCGGAGCTCGGTCACCGACTCCCGCCCGAGCGTCTGCACCATCCGCAGCGATCCGCTCGCCTTCGCCGGCGAGTCGACGAGGACCGCCTCGGCCGCGGCGCCCTGGATCACCATCGCGCTGACCGAGTGCGCGACCGCGTCGTTGAGCTCGCGCGCCAGGTGCGCGCGCTCCTCGGCGACGGCGAGGCGGGTCCTCGCCTCGCGCTGGCGCTCGAGCTCGGCGGCGAGCGCCGCGAGCTCCTCGGCCTCGCGGCGCAGCGGCCGGGCGAACCAGCCGGCCAGCCACGGCCCGGCCGCCAGCGCCGCCATCACGCCGAGCTCGGTGTCGTCCGCCGCGGACCACGCGTCGCTCAGCGCCGCGCCGGCGAAGGCCACAAGGCCGCCGACGACCGCGGTGGGCGCGGAGCCGTAGGCGGCGACCGAGTACTGCACGATCAGCACGGCGACGAACAGCGCGAGCGGCGTCGACTCCCAAGTCTCGCCGAGCGCCCGCCCGACCAGGGGGGCCGCGAGCAGGCCCGCGGCCGCCGCGATCGGGAGGCGCCGCCGGAGCGCGATCGGCAGCGTGAAGGCGGCTGCCGAGAGGACCGCCACGCCCGACCCGCCGTCGAGCAGGACCTCGGCGGCCGCCAGCGCGAACAGTGCGAGCGCGAGCAGCGCGTCAAGGCGATCGCTCCGATTCGGCATGCGGCCAGCCTACGCGCGCTGCCGGGCGCCGCATCGGTCAATTGGTCCAGCCGGGATCCATCGTGAGGTTGATCTCGAATCGATCCCGGAGGCGATGGCGGGCGGGGCCGGCGGCCGTAGCTTGCTCTGCATCAAGTCCCAATCGCAGAGGAGCAACGAGATCATGTGGAAGACATCGGGCCGCCTGAGCGCGGCCGCCGCCGTCATCGGCGGAGCGCTGTGGATCGTGTACGCCGTGCTCGCGGCCGGACGGCCGCCCGGCTGCGTGGGCGACGCGTGCCTGCTCCAGTCGCACCGCGACCTCGGCGGGCTCGACGCGCTCGTCATCGCCGGCGGGCTGCTGCTCCTGTTCGCGGTCGCCCAGCTCGCGGCCAGGGTGCGCGGCTTCTCCGCGGTCGCCGTGACCGGCGGCGTCGCGGTCATCCTCGCCGGGATCGTGAGCGGCAACTGGTACGTGCTCGTGGCGGGCGTCGCCGCCTGCGTCGTGGGCTCGATCGCGCTCGGGATCGCCGTGGTCCGCGCCGGTGCGGCGCCGGCGTGGGTGGGCGCGCTGCTCGTGGCCGGCTCGCTCGCGCTGTTCGCGGCCAACGACCAGGATGATCGCGTCCTCTTCGTGATCCCGTTCGCCCTGGCGTGGATGGTCGCCGGCGCCTACGGCGTGGGGTCGCGGTTGAACAGCCGCGTGGCCCACACGTAGCCGACCGACCTGATCACGGCCGCCGGATGAGGACGTTGCCGGCGGTCGTGCGGGCGCGCACCTCGACGGTCTCGGCCGACGGCTCGGGGGCCGTGCCGGCCTCGAGCGCGTTCTCCACCCGGCCCGCGGTGGAGCGCGCGTCGAGCCAGGCGGGAGTGCCCTCGGGGATGCCGACCTCGAGATCGCCGAGCGCGGTCTCGAGGACCACCGAGCCGCGTGCGACCTCTCCAAGCCGCACGTCGCCGTTGGACGACTTGGCGACGACGCCGGCCTGCGCGAGGTCGACCGCGATGCTGCCGTTGGCGGCGCTGATCCGGAGGTCGCCGCCGGCCGAGCCGACCCAGGTGTCGCCGTTGGAGTTCTTGATCACGGCGCTCGTGCCGAGCTCGCGCGCGCGCACGTCACCCGACCCGGTGGTGATGTCGGCGTGGCCCGTCGCGCGGTCGACGCTGATGTCGCTGATGCCGCCCCTGACACTCAGCGTGTCGACCTCGTCGAGCAGGACCTGGCCCATGCCCGTCTTGATCCGGCAGTCGGCGAGCCGCCCGTTGCACGCGAAGTCGGTCATCTGGCCGCTTCCACGCAGGTTGGAGCCGGCGGGCAGCTCGATCGTCACGTCGATCGACCCGCCGGCGCTGCGAATGCGCCACGAGCGCAGCTTCGGCGCCTTGACCAGCAGGTGCTCGTTCGCGTACTCGACGCGGGTCAGCTCAGCCGCCTTGACGTCCTCGGCGTTGGATGCGTCGCTGGGCCGCACGTCGATGACGGCGGCGGCGCCGTCCCCGGCGGTGAGCCGCACGTCGCCGACGACGACGTCGATCGTTGCCGAGATCGGTCCGGCGGTGTCGAAGCTGGGCATGGGGCGGTTCCTCCTGCATGGTCTGGTTCGGGTGGTCAGCGGACCCAGCCGGTGAAGGCCTCGCCGGTCCGTCCGCCGCGGCGGCCGGGCTCGCGCTGGGTGAGCGCGGCCGCGACGACGCGGACGAGCCAGGAGTTGACGGAGAGCCGCTCGCGGCTCGCGGCCTGCTCGACGGCGGCCTTGAGCTGCTCCGGCAGCCGCAGGTTGATGCGCGCGGTGGCCGCTTCGTCGCCTTCCGGCGGGGCCGGGGGCGACGGGTCGCCGGCCGGCTCGGCCGGCGTCGACACGACGAACTCGGGCTCGCCGGCGCGCAGCCGCAGCTCGACCGAGCCGGGCGCGAGCTCGCGCGTGATCTCGTCGGCCGCGGCCGACAGGGCGTCGAGCAGCATCAGCCGCACCGCGGAATCGAGCGGAGCGGTCAGCCGCTCGGCGAGCGCGCGGGCGTCCTCACCGCCGGCCTCGGCGGCGACGGCGAGCTCGCGGCGGAGGTTCTCGGCGTACGTCGACAGGTCCATGATGCCAATATGGCATCATTTTGGCACTACGTCAAGTGTCAGATTGGCGCGAAGGTTGACGCGATCGGCTGCGAGCCGGTCGGTCGATACCGTGGGAGCAAGTGCGGCTGGCGACCTGGAACGTCAACTCGATCAAGCAACGGCTGCCGCGGCTCCTGCCGTGGCTGGACCAGCGGCAGCCGGACGTGGTGTGCCTGCAGGAGACCAAGCTCGCGGACGACGCGTTCGCCGAGCTGCTCGGCAGCGAGCTGGCCGACCGCGGCTACGAGGTCGCGGCGCACGGCGAGGCGGCCTGGAACGGCGTGGCCATCCTCTCGCGCGTGGGCCTGGACGACGTCGCCGCGGGGATCCCCGGCGCGCCGGGCTTCCCGCATCCCGAGGCGCGGGCGGTGTCGGCCACCTGCGACGGGATCCGGGTGGTCTGCGTGTACGTGCCGAACGGGCGCGAGCCGGACTCCGACCACTACCGCTACAAGCTCGCCTGGCTGGGCTCCCTGCGCGAGCTGGTCGCCGCCGGCCCTGAGGCGACGATCGTGTGCGGCGACATGAACATCGCGCCGGCCGACGACGACGTGTTCGACCCGGACGCCTACATCGGCCAGACGCACGTGACGGCGCCCGAGCGGGATGCGCTGGCCGAGCTGCAGGCGCTCGGCCTGCGTGACGTCGTGCGCGATCGCTGGCCCGGCGAGCGCGTCTTCTCCTACTGGGACTACCGCGCGGGCATGTTCCATCAGGACCTCGGGATGCGGATCGATCTGGTGCTGGCGAGCGCGCCGGTCGCGGAGCGCGTACGGGCGGCGTGGATCGACCGGCACGCCCGCAAGGGCAGCGGGCCGAGCGACCACGCTCCGGTCATGGTCGACCTCGACGAGGCGCCGGACGGGGACATCGGGCCGGTCGTGCCGCCGCCCTCGGCGCCGGTCACGCGGCGCGGCGCGGCCAAGCTCCCGCAGGCGCCGTAAACCGTGATGTCTCCACGATTCGTCACCGGAACGGTCCTGCAGGTCGACGGCGGCGGCCGGCTCGCCTGACCGGCCGCGGCCACTCAGCCGGGCGCGTGGCGCCGGGCCAGCGCCATGAGCACTCCGATGCAGGCGAGGACCGCGGCCAGCCCGGCGGCCGTGGCCGCCGGCGACCGAACCGTGTCGGGGTGGGACGCCAGCAGGACGAGCGCTCCCGCCGCGGCGCCGGTCGCCGCGACGGCGAGGATGGCGAGCAGCCGCGGCGTCCCGGCACCCGGCTCGAGGCTGCCGGCCTCACGCTCGTCGAGCGACCAGAACGCGAGCTCCGCGGTCAACAGCAGCGCGCCTGCGTAGAGCGGCGCGGGGATCGCGCGATCGCCCTCCGGCATGACGTAGACCGCTCCCAGCAGCAGCACGGCGGCGAAGACCGGCGAGCCGCGCCCGGTGACGAGTGCGCCGGCGAGGAGCAGCGTCGCGCTCGCGACCACGACGATGCCGGCGCCCGTGGCGGCGAACGCGCCGGCAAGGGCGGCGAGCGCGAGCGCCGCGCCGGCGGCGGTCACACGTGTGCGGGACGGGCGTGGCGCCGTAACGTGATCACCTCCTCGATCGCCGTGTCGACGGCGGCGTGCGGCGGCTCCCAGCGCGCGACCGAGACGCCGAGTGCCTCGAAGCGGCTGCGCACGGCGTCGCGCTGAAGCCGCCAGAGCCGGAGCGCGGGCGTGTCACCGTGCACGAGGGGCGAGATCTCGAGGACGACGAGGTCGTAGCCGCGGGCGCGCAGGTCGAGCAGCGCGGCGATGCCGCGCTCGTCCAAGAGCGGGCTCAGCGCGATCACCAGCGCCCGCGACGCAAGCAGCCGGCGCGGCACGTGCGTGACGCCCTTCCACCGGAAGCTCGGCCTGACCTGGCTCGAGAAGAGCGCGTCGAGGATGCGGTAGAGCTGCCTCGTGCCCGGGCTGCCGGTGAGCCAGCTCAGGCTGCCGCCCAGGCTCACGAGCGCCACACGGTCCCGCTGCGCCAGGTAGCTGGAGGCGAGTGCCGCAGCGGCGCGCACCGCCGCGTCGAGCGTGCCCTCCTCGGCGAGCTCGGCTTCCGCGAAGGTGTCGAGGAACAGGACGACGTCCGCGCTGTGCTCGGGGTGCTGGACATTGACGTAGGGCATGCGACGGCGTGCCGTCGCGCGCCAGTTGATGCTGCGGACGCGGTCGCCCGGCGCCAGCGGGCGGAGGTCGGCGAACTCGATTCCCTCGCCCAGCTCGCGCGAGACCTGACTGCCGAGCACGGGTCGGGTCCTGAGCGGCGCGACGATCCGATGCAGCCGTTCGACGCCCGCATAGACGCGCAGCTCGGCCACCTCGCCGAGCGGGCCGGCGAGCATGATCGCCCCGAGCCGGTCCTGCGCGCGGACGATCGCGGGACCGACGTCATGCACGCCCCACCGCCGGGCCGTCACCGCGAATCGCAGCTCACGCCGCTCGCCGCGTGCGAGCCAGATCCCGATCGTCGCCGGGTCGGAGTCCAGCCGCGCGGCGACCGGGAGATGGACGCGCACGCGCGCGGGGGCACCGTGGTTGACCACCGCGAGCGTCGCGGTGAGCCGCTCTCCCTCGAGTGCGCGGTCGCGCTCGAGCCGCAGCTCGCCGTGGACCGCGAGCGGCGCGGCCGCGAGCGCGACGGCGACGAGCAGCAGGAACGGCGTCGCCAGGACCGCGAGCTCCGGACGCCCCGTGATCAGCGCCGCCATGAGCGCCGCGGCCGCGAGCGCCGCGTAGCCCCGCAGGCGGGGCGAGGCCGACCGGCTCATGGCGTCGCCGACGGCGCGGGGCAGCGCTCGAGGCAGTCGCGCACGACGTCCTCGGCGCGCACGCGCTGGATCCACAGCTCCGGGCGCAGCGTGATCCGGTGCGCGAGCGCCGGCACGGCGACGAGCTTGACGTCGTCGGGCGTGACGAAGTCGCGGCCTTCGACGCCGGCCTTGGCCCGCGCCAGCTTGAGCAGCGCGAGCGTGCCGCGCGGGCTGGCTCCGACCTGCACCTGCGGGCTCTCGCGCGTGGCCGTGACGAGGTCGACGGCGTAGGCGAGGATCCCGTCGTCCGCGTGCACGAGCTCGATCGCGCGCTGCATCGCCAGCAGCTCGTCGCGCTCGATGACCGTGTCCAGCTCGACCTCGTCGCGGCCGCGCGCAAGTCGCCGCCCGAGCAGCTCGAGCTCCGATGAGCGGTCCGGGTATCCGACGCTGATCCGCAGCAGGAAGCGGTCGAGCTGTGCCTCCGGCAGCGGGTAGGTCCCCTCGTATTCGATCGGGTTCTGCGTGGCGAGGACGAGGAACGGGCGCTCCAGCTCCCGCGTTCCGTCCTCGCTCGTGACCTGGCGCTCCTGCATCGCCTCGAGCAGTGCGGCCTGCGTCTTCGGGGGCGCCCGGTTGATCTCGTCGCCGAGCAGACGTTCGTGAAGATCGGCCCGGGCTGAAACCGCAGGTCGCCCGTGCGCTGGTCGTAGATCGCCGACCCCGTGATGTCGGACGGCATCAGGTCGGGCGTGAACTGCACGCGGGCGAACCTCAGGCCGGTGACCGCGGCGAACGAGCGCGCCATCAATGTCTTGGCGAGCCCCGGGTTGTCCTCGATCAGCACGTGCCCGTCGGCCAGCAGGCCGAGCAGTACGAGCTCGAGCACGTCGCGCTTGCCCACGACCGCCCGCTCGACCTCACCCAGGATGCGGGCTGCACGGTCGCCGACTGCCTCGGTCATAGCGCCTCCAGGCGGTCGAGCACCGCGTCGAGCTCGCGCGGGGGGATGCCTCCGCCGCGGCCGTCCGGCGGCGCCGGACGGTCCGGGCGGACGAGCTCCCAGGCCTGCGGGCCCAGCAGAGCCTGGGCCTCGTCGTCGCGATCGAGCCGCAGGCCGCGACGGGCCAGCCGCGTGTCTGCGATCTCCCGCAGGAGCGGCCGCAGCTGCGTGTGCGTCGCGAGGCCGCTCTCGCCCGATCGGTCGACGATCCGCTCGATCCGCAGCAGCTGGCTCGGGCGCGATCGGCTCGTCGCGTCGGGCCGCGGCGGCGGTGGGGGCGCCCCGACGGGCAGCCACGCTGTGAGGGCGGCGACCGCGATCACCGTCGCGATTGCGCCGGCGACGATGAGGACAGCCTCGAGCGTCACCGGGCCCCGCCCGACCGTCGCCGATCAGCCATCCCGAGACGCTATCCGAGCGCAGCCCGCGGCGGGAGATATGCTCGCGGCGCGATGGGTGCCTCGGGCTCTCGCATCGTCGGCACCGTCATTGTGCTCACGACGCTGATCTGCGTCGTGGCCTTCGTCGGCGACGGGCCGGTCCGGGGGCGCACGTCGCAGGAGCTGTACACCCCGACGCGGGCCGAGCTGCGGGAGGTCGGCGTGATCACGGACGACTTCCCCGTCCCGGGCGCGCTGCCGCCGGAGATCTTCCCTACGGAGTCGTGGGACCTCCGCCCGCCGGGCCCGCCCGCGTGGCTGCTGTGGATGCTCGGCGCGATCGCCGCGGCCGGACTCCTCGTGATCGTCGTGCGGATGGCGCGCGCGCTGGCGGCGTGGCGCCCCGGCCGGCGGTTCCGTCTCCCGCGGCGCCGACGGACGATCGCTTTCCCGCCGGCCGACGCGATCGAGCCGGGGTCCGTCGAGCCCGAGGACGACGTGCGGGTCGCGCGGCGGGCGGTCGACGCGGCGCTCGCGCCGCTGCGCGAGCCGACCGATCCCCGCTCCGCGGTGATCGAGGCCTACACGCGGATGGAGCGGGTCCTCGCGGAACAGCGGCTGGGCCGGCGCGCGTCCGAGGCGCCGCGCGAGTATCTCCGGCGCGTGCTCAGCGAGCACGGCATGCCGGAGCAGTCGCTGACCACGTTGACGGCGCTGTTCGAGGAGGCGCGCTTCAGCCGCCACCCGATCCCGGAGTCGGCGCCGCTCCGCGCGGCGAGCGAGCTTCGGACGGCCCAGGTCACGCTCGCCCGGGCCGGCACCGTGGCCGGATCGCCGCGATTGCGAGCCTGATCAGCCGAGCGGGATCTCCGCGGTGATGCGCGTGCCGCCTCCGGGCGGGCTGTCGACGTCAAGCCGGCCGTTGAGAGCCTCGACGCGAGCCGCGAGCCCGCGCAGGCCCGAGCCCCCGGTGGGATCGGCGCCGCCGACGCCGTCGTCCGAGACGAGCACCGTGGCCGCCCCGTTCGTGCGCTCGATGGTGACGGTCGCGCTGGAGGCCTGCGCGTACTTGGCGATGTTCGTGATCGCCTCGGCGACGACGTAGTAGACCGCTGCCTCGACCGGCGCCGCAAGCCGCTCCTCCGGCACCGTCGTCACCTCGACCGGGACCGGGGCACGCGCCGTGAGGGCGTCCAGCGCGGCGCCGAGACCGCGATCGGTGAGCATCGCCGGGTGGATGCCGCGGGCCAGCTCGCGCAGCTCGTCGAGCCCGCGGGCGAGCTCGCCCTGGGCGGTTGCGAGCAGCTCGCGGGCGGTCGCCGGGTCGCTCTCGAGCCTCGACGCCACCATGCCGAGCCCGAGCGCGACCGATACCAGCCGCTGCTGGGCGCCGTCGTGGAGGTTGCGCTCGAGCCGCTGCCGCTCGGCGTCGCCGACCTCCACGAGCCGCGCGCGCGAGGCGGCCAGCTTGTCGTACGCGTCGGCGTTGGCGAGCGCCTGCGCGACGAGATCGGCGAAATCGCACAGGCGCTGCTCGATGCCCTCGGGCAGCGGCTCGTCCGAGGTGCTCGCCGCGGCCAGCACGCCCCACAGCCGCCCGCCGACATGGACCGGCGCGGCGACGGCTCCGCGGTAGCCGGCGCTCGCGACCGCCGCCGCCAGCTCCCCGCTCGTCTCGTCGTAACGGTCGACGCGCGCGGCGGCGCCGCTGCGCACGACCCGCGCGAGGACCGTGTCGCCGTCGATGTCGAGCTCCGCGCCGACCGGGAACCGCGGCTGCCCGTGCTCGCTCCACGCGCCCACGACGGTGGCCGTACGGACGCCGTCGTACTGCATCACGTTCGCGCCGGGCAGGCCGAGCAGACGCCCGACCTCCTCGGTCACCTGCTCGAACACCCGGCTCGGCGGCGCGTCGCCGGCCACGAGCGTGGCGACCCGGCGCAGCGCCGCCTGCTCGTTGGCCAGCGCGTGCTGGGCCGTCTCGGCCGAAGCCGCCGCCCGCGCCGCGCGGGTGCGCTCGGCGGTCACCGCGGCGAGCAGCAACGAGGTGATCGCCGCGATCGCGATGAAGAGCTGGGTGGCGAGCAGGCTGTCGGTGACCGAGTCGCGCACGAACGGTCCCGCGTCCTGCGAGGTGTTCCACACCGTGATCGAGCAGACGATGAGGACCGCCGTCGCCGCGCCGCGCGGTCCGAAGCGCAGCGCCGCCCACAGGAGCGCGGGGAAGACCACATAGGGCACGTCGCGCTGGGGCGGCAGCTCGGCGAGCACGACGAGCAGCACGAGCAGGACCGCGGCCTCGACGAGGTCCCGTCGCCGAACGCCGCCGATACCCCCGACGGCCCAGGTGAGCACCGCCGGCGCGACGATCAGGACGCCGGCCGCGTCTCCGAGCGTCCACGTGCGGAAGACACGGCCGAGCTCGTCGTCTGCGATCACGTCGCCGAGCCAGAGCGCGGTCGGGCCGAACGCGGCGCTCACGACCGCCGCGACCAGCGCACAGGCGATGAAGGCGAGCACGTCGCGCACGCGATCGAGACCGCCCCGGCCGTCGGTGAGCCGGCGCATGAGCTCGGCGGCCACGACGAGCGCCACGGTGTTCCCGACGGTCTGGGCGAGGACGGTGCCGAGCGGCGTCGAGAAGTCCGCGAGCAGCAAATCGCCGATCACGATCCCCGGCACCATCCGCGGGCCGTACAGGAAGAGGACCGCCAACCCCACGCCCGCCGGCGGCCACACCGCAGCGACCGCGCCGTCGAGGTAGGCGAGCTCCAGTCCCACCCGCCCTGCCAGGTAGTAGGCGAGCGCGACGAGCGCGACACCAACCACGTACCGCGCGGCGCGGCTATGACCCACTTCGGTGATCAGCGGAGCGTCCTTGTCCACCACGCGAGTCTAGTCGCCTCGCGTGGGAGAGGCAGCCGATTCGCAGTAGTACGTTCGCTCACTGCAGCGCTCGGTCGAAGAACGAGACGACGCGCCGCTCGTAGTCCGCGGGCCGGTCGCGGATGGCGTCGGTGTGGTTGGCGTCGGGCAGGTTCCAGTGCTCGACCGATCCGCGCGCTGCCTCGTCGTAGAGGACGTTGAAGTCGCGCTCGACCGCAGTGCCGGCCGAGATGAGCAGGGTCGGCGACTGCACGCGGGCGATCAGGTCCTCGAGCGGCGGGCCCGGCGGGTCGCCCGACAGCACGCGGATGGTGGTGAACATCAGCCAGGACGGCGGTGTCGCGGCGCTGACGCCGTTGAGGCGCTGCCCGTCCTCGAACGATCCGGCGGCGGCGCCGTCGGAGACGAGCGCCTTCACGTCGTCGCGCTTCGCCGCGACCTCGATCAGGACGTCGGCGCCGGTCGAGAGGCCGAGCGCGCCGATCCGCTCGGGGTCGACGCCGTCCTGCCGCTTGAGGAACGCGAGCGCGCCGGCGATGTCCTTGGCCCAGTCCCAGCCGTAGTTGTTCTCGCTGCCGTCGCTCTCGCCGCGCCCGCGGGCGTCGTGGAGCAGGACGCCGTAGCCGTGGCGCGCGAGCAGCTCGGCGTGGGCGACGGAGCCCTTGCGGTCGCTGCTGCCGCCGTGCACGACGAGCACCGTGGCGCCGTTCTCGGACGGGCGGTACCAGCCCTTGATGTCGAGCCCGTCGCTGGCCTCGAACGCGACATCGCGGTACGCGGCGCTCGGCGGCTCGCCGACCGGCTCGCGCCACTTGTGCGAGGCGACGATGCCCGCGCCGATCGGGGCGAGCACGAACAGGACGCCGGCCAGGACCGCGGGCACGGCCACGGCGCGGCCGAGCCAGGGCCGGGATCCGGCGCCGCGGTGGCGCCACGGGATCGCGACAGCGAGCCCGACGAGCACGACGCCGCCGGCGACGGCGAGCGCGCCGGTGACGTCGCTCCCGCTCGCGCCGTACTTCTCGATGTGGATGAGGTGCAGCACGCCGTTGACGATCGCGAGACCGCCGAACGAGAACGCGAGCGCGGCACGCAGGCCGGGGCGGAGCGACGGGAACGCGAGCAGGCCGGCGATCGACGCGGCGAGCGCGATCGCCCCGGCCAGCGCATGCTGGCCGAGGCCGAGCCCGGCTCCGCGGTGCACGAACGCGTCGTCGAGCGCGTGCACGAGCACGAGCAGCGTCGCGAGGGCGAACACGAGCGGCTCGCCGGTGCGGTAGCGGCTCATCGGCCCAGCGCCTCGTCGAAGAAGCCGACCACGCGCCGCTCGTACTCCTCCGGCCGTGCCGCAAGCCCGCCGACGTGCCTCGACTCGGGGATCTCCCACAGCGTGCTGTTGTCGCCCGCCGCGGCGTGGTAGCCGCGGTTGAGCTCCTCGCCGACGCCCTTCACCGGCGCGGCGATCAACAGGAGCGGCTGGTCGATCCCGCCCGCCAGGTCCTTCAGGTTCTCCGGCGGCAGCCGGTTCGAGGACACGGCGATCGAGGCGGTCTTGAACGCGGAGACCGGAGCGCCCAGCACCTTCTCGATGCCCGGCAGGTCCTCGTCCATGTCCTCCGAGTACGTGCGCGCACCGGCGCCTTCCGAGACGACGGCCTTGAGCTGGTCGTTCCCGGCGGCGGTCTCGAGCATCATCTCGCCGCCGACGGAGAGGCCGATGCCGCCGATCCGGTCCGGATCGACGTCGGGCCGGCGCTGGAGGTACTCGATCGCGGCGTCGACGTCCTTTCCGCCGCCCCAGCCCCAGGAGTTCGGCTCACCCTCGCTCTCGCCCTCGCCGCGACGGTCGAACAGCAGCACTCCGTAGCCGTGGCGGGCGAGCATGCGCGCCTGCTTCTGCGGGCCGCTGCGGCCGGGGAACGAGATCACGGCAGCGCCGTTCTCGGACGGGATGTACCAGCCCTCGAGCTCGAGCCCGTCGTCAGTCGTGAACTTCACGTCCTCGTAGGGGACGCCGAGATGGTTCGGCGGCACGACGGCGCGGGCGGTGTGCGTCGTGACGTAGCCGAGGGCGACCGGCATCACGACCGTCATGCCGACGAGCACGCCGGCGATCCCGAACAGCACACGGCGCGGATAGCGCCAGGCGAGGCTGCCCTCGGTGCGGCGCGTGCGCCAGAGCGTCACGGCGCCGAGCCCGATCAGCAGCAGCCCGGCCGGCAGCGTCAGCAGGCCGGTGAAGTCGTCGCCCGACGGGCCGACCTCGCGCGTGTAGTGGAACGCCTCGATCCCGGTGGCGATCGCCAGCGGGCCGGCGAACAGAGCCAGCGCGCCGCGCCGGCCGCCGCTCAGGCGCGGGTACGCCCATGCCGCGAGTCCGATCAGCGCGAGCGGAACGAGCCCGCTGACCAGGTGGTCGCCCGCCGAGGTGCCCGGCTGCGGCTGAAGGTAGTTGTCGTCGATCACGTGCAGCGCGACGAGGGCGAGCGCGATCCAGAAGAGGACCGTCTCGCGGCTCCACCCGCCCCGCCGCATGCGCGGCGGGGCGGGGGCGGTCATGGTGGCCGTCATCACTCGTAGTGCAGCGCGTCGAGGACGTTGAGCCGGGACGCCCGGCGCGCCGGCATGATCGCCGCGCCGATGCCCGCGAGGACGGCGACCAGCGTGAAGCCGATCAGCGTCGGCAGGGGCAGCGACATCGGGATGCCGTAGTCCGACATCGCCTGGGTCACGAGCGCCGACAGGAGCACGCCGAGCCCGAGGCCCATCACGGCTCCGATGAGCGCGGTGATGACGCTCTCGTGCCGGATCATCCGGCGCGCCTGGCGGCGCGTCATGCCGATCGCCCGCAGCATGCCCAGCTCGCGCGTGCGCTCGAAGACCGAGAGCACGAGCGTGTTGACCATGCCGAACAGGCTCACGATCACCGAGAAGCCGAGCAGCACGTAGAGCATCGCGAGGAAGGTCGCCATGTCCTTCGTGGCGTCCTTCGCATACGCGTCGCCGGTGTGCAGCACGGCGTCGCCGGAGTCCTTCACCGCGGCCTCGAGCCCCGCGTCGGCCGCGCTGTCGGCGTCGAGGAACGTGTAGGCGTTCTTCGGGGTCGGGAACGAGCGGTCGAACGTCGCCTGGGCGATGCTGATGCTCTTCAGCATCTGCCTGGCCTGCGGCGGGTCGTAGACCCCGCGCACGACGAGCGCGAGCTTCTCGCCGGACGGCGTCTGCAGCGCGAGCCGCTCGCCGACCGCGAGGCCGTTGTCGTCGGCGTAGTCCTTCGTCACGAGCGCGCCGTCCGTTGCCGAGCCCGGCCAGCGACCCGGCGGTCCACTCGAAGCGGTAGAAGCGGTCGATCGTCGCGGCGTCGATGCCGGTGACGTCGATCTCCTCGCCCTTCACGAGTGCCTTGTCGGTGCGGACGTGCGAGGCGGCCTTCACGCCGGCCACCTGGGCCAGCTCGTCGCCGTCCTCGGCGTCGAACGTCAGGCCGTCCTGACCGTCGACGACGTAGCTCGCGCGGACCTGGTCGGTCACGGCGTTCTCGGTCGCCTTGGCCATGCCGGCTCCGAGCACCGCCACGACGGTGACCAGCGTGATGCCGATCATCAGCGCGGCGGCGGTCGACGCCGTCCGGCCCGGGTTGCGGAGGGCGTTGGACCCGGCCAGCTCACCGGCGACGCCGCCCGCGCGGCGGGCGGGCCAGCCGACGAGCCTTGCCAGCGGCTTCACCAGCCGCGGGGCGAGCAGCGCGATGCCCAGGAACAGGCCGATGACGCCGAGCCCGAGCAGCAGCCCGACGGCCGCTCCGCTGATCCCGCTCGCGAACACGCCGGCCGAGATCGCGGCGAGCGACGAGAGCGTCACGCCGAGCCCCGCCTTCAGCGAGTGCGCGGCGAAGCGCGACGCCGGCAGCGTCGAGCCCTCGCGGACCGCGGCGATCGGCGGCACGCGCGTCGCCCGGCGCGCCGGGATGATCGTCGCGAGCAGCGTGATCCCGGTGCCCAGCAGCAGCGAGACGATCACGGTGCGCAGCCCGAAGACCGCCGAGGCCTCCGGCAGGTCGACGCCCATCGCGCTGAACAGCACGAGCATCCCCTTCGCGATCCCGAACCCGAGGAAGAGCCCGATCGTCGAGGCCAGGAGGCCGATCACGAGGCCCTCGAGGCGCACCGAGCGCAGCACCTGCTTGCGCGATGCACCCAGGGTGCGCAGCGTGGCGAACTCGCGCGTGCGCTGGGCGACGGTGATCGACAGCGTGTTGAAGATCACGAACGCGCCGACGAACAGCGCGATCGCGCCGAAGCCGAGCAGGAAGTAGCGGATGTACGCCATCCCCTCGTCGATCTCGGCCGAGGCCTCGTCCGCCTGCTTGGCGCTGTCCTGGACCTCGAGCGTGTCCGGGAGCAGCGGCCGCACGGCGTCGACGAGCTGGGCCGGCGAGGTGCCGTCCTTCGCCGCGATCGAGATCTGGTCATACAGGCCGTCGCGATCCAGCACCCGTTGTGCGGTCTCGAGGTCCCAGGCGACGATGCTGCCGAAGCCGAGCGAGTCGACCTCGCCGTACCGCACGGTGCCGGTGACGGTGTAGGAGTTGGTCTCGCCGGACGCGGACACGTCGACCGAGTCGCCGACCGCGTAGTGCTCCTTCTCGGCGGTCCCGGCGTCGACCACGACCTGGTTCGGCCCCGCCGGCCACTCGCCGGTCTTGAGCTTGAGCGGGCTGAACTGCGGGTTGGCGGCGTCGACGCTGATGCCGACGCTCTCGTTGGCGACCGCCTTGCCGTCGCTGCCGATGATGTCGGCGGCGTTGCCCTCGGCCGGCGAGACGATGCCGCCCGCGGACTCGACCTCGGGCAGCGCCTGCACCTTCGTGAGCAGCGACTCGGGCATCGTCGTGGAGCCGCTCATCGACGACTCGACGATCTGCTTGCCGGCGATCACGGCGTCGGTGTCCTCGTACGTCGCGGCGAAGAGACCGTCGAAGGTCTTCTGCATCGTGTCGGTGAGGATGAATGTGCCGCTGACCATCGAGACGCCGATGACGACGGCGAACGCGGTCAGCAGTGCGCGGAGCTTGCGCCCCGCGAGGCCCTTGAGCGCGACGGCGATCATCGCTCGGTCACGCTCTCGAGCGTCTCGAGGATCTGGTGCGCCGTCGACGGGCCGAGGTCGCGGACGATGTCGCCGTCGGCGAGGAACAGCACGCGGTCGGCGATCGCCGCGGCGTGCGCGTCGTGCGTGACCATGACGGTCGTCTGGCCGAGCGTTGTCGACCGAGTCGCGCAGCAGGGAGAGGATCTCGCCGCTGGTGGTGGAGTCGAGGTTGCCGGTCGGCTCGTCGGCGAACATCACGCTCGGGCGCGAGACGAGCGCGCGGGCGACGGCGACGCGCTGCTGCTGGCCGCCGGACAGCTCGGACGGGCGATGCGACGAGGCGATCGCCGAGGCCGACGGTGGCGACCAGCTCGTCGAGCCACTCCGGATCCGGCGTGCCGCCGGCGAGCTTGAGCGGCAGCGCGATGTTCTCGGCCGCCGTCAGCATCGGGAGCAGGTTGAAGAACTGGAAGATGAAGCCGATGTGGTCGCGGCGCAGCTTCGTCAGCTCGTCGTCGCTCAGGCTCGTGACGTCGACGCCGGCGACGTGGACCTCGCCCGCCGTCGGCTTGTCGAGCCCGGCGAGGATGTGCATCAGCGTCGACTTGCCCGAGCCCGATGGGCCCATGACCGCCGTCAGGCGGCCTTCGTCGATGTCGACGGAGACGCCGCGCAGCGCGTCGACGGCGGCGTCGCCCTCGCCGTAGCGGCGCACGAGATTGCGGGCGGAGACGACCGCGGTCGTCTGGAGAGTCTGGCATGTGGAGGGACATGCGACGAGGTTCCCGGCGAGCCGTGCGAGCTCGCCAACGGGCTCGCCTGTGGACCGGGGGGCGGTGCTCCGGGGGTGCGCCGGTTCGGCTGTCAGCCGCGCAGGAGCTCCAGCACGGCGAGCACGCGCCGGTTCTCGTTGCCGGTGTCGGGCAGCCCGAGCTTGGAGAACACGCGCGAGATGTGCTTCTCGGTGCTGCGCAGAGTGATACCGAGCTGTTCGGCGATCGCCGGGTTCGACAGTCCCTCGCCCACCAGCTGGAGCGCCTCGCGCTCGCGCTCGGTGAGGACCTTGAGTGGACCGTCATCGTCCTTCGCCAGCAGCCGTGCCACGACCTGGGCGTCGAGCGCCGTGCCGCCGGCGGCGACCCGGCGCAGCGTGTGCACGAACTCGTCCGGATCGGTCACGCGGTCCTTGAGCAGATAGCCGAGCCGCTCCGGGTGCTCGGCGAGTACGCGCGCGGCCACGCCGGACTCGAGGTGCTGAGACAGGATCACGATCGCCGTGCCGGGCCGCCGCTCGCGGATCTCGTGCGCGGCACGCAGCCCTTCGTCGGTGTGCGTCGGCGGCATGCGGATGTCGACGATCGCGACCTCCGGATCGTGCGCGTCGACCTCGCTCAGCAGCTCCTCCGCGGTGCCGGCCTGCCCGCTCACCTCGACCCCGGACTCCTCGAGCACCGCCACGATCCCTTTGCGGACGAGCAGGTTGTCGTCCGCGATCACGACCCGCACGGCAGCTCCGCCGTGATCGTCGTGCCCGCGCCCGGCGGGCTGGTGACGTACAGGCGGCCGTCGAGCGCCTCGACGCGGTCGGCGAGCCCGCTCAGGCCGGAGCCACGGCTGTCGTCCGCGCCGCCGACGCCGTCGTCGGCGATCTGGATCTTGGCGAGCGACCCGGCCCGCCACAGGCGCACCCTGGCGTGGGACGCGCCCGAGTACTTCGCGACGTTGGCGAGCGCCTCGCTGGCGACGAAGTAGGCGGTGAGCTCCACGGCATCGGGCAGCCGCTCGCGCATCTCGCACGACACCGTCGTCGCGACCGTCGAGCGGTTCGCCAACGCGTCGAGCGCCGCCGCGAGCCCGTGCTCGAGCACCGCCGGGTGCATCCCGCGCGCGAGCTCCCGCAGCTCCGCCAGCGACTCGGCGAGCTCGGCGCTCGCGGTCGTGACCAGCTCGCGCGGCGTCGGGGTCGTCTCCGACCCGGTTCTGCAGCAGGCGGAGATGCAGCGCGATCGCCACGAGCCGCTGCTGCGCGCCGTCGTGCAGGTTGCGCTCGAGCCGCCGGCGCTCCGCGTCACCGGCGGCGACGATCCGCTCGCGCGATGCCTTCAGCTCGTCGAGCCGCACGTCGGCCTCGGCCAGGAGGCGCTGGTTCTCGAGCGCGACGGCCGTCGCCGTGCAGGCGGCCTCGAGCAGCTCGGGATCCTCGTCGAGCGATGCGTCGTGGACGAGCGCGGCGACCTGCCGCCCTTTGCTCTCGACCGGCGCGACGGCGCGGCCGGGACCCGCGACGGGAGAGCCTTCCAGCGCCAGCTCCAGGCTCGGATCGCCCAGCGCGCGCCGGAGCGCGGCCTGCAGCTCGGCGGCGCTCGTCGCCCCGAGCCCGCGGAACAGGTCGGCGAGGCCGCCGCGCGCCAGCCGCGAGCGCAGCAGCCCGGCCAGGAACGCCAGCGGCACGGTCACGAGCGAGCAGGCCGCGATCCACAGCAGCGTCTGCGAGCGCGTTCCGGCGACGAGGTCGGTGACGAGCAGGGTCGCGAAGCACAGCAGCGCGAAGGCGCCGGCGACGCTCGGCAGCAGCGCACGGCGGCGCGGCCGCGACGACGTCCACCATCTGGCGACGACCACGACGACGGTGACCACGGCGCAGACCACGAGCATTCCGCGCTGGACCCGGTCGATCGCGTGCGCGACGTCCGCGTTCGGGAAGGCGAGCAGCAGGTGGCCCTCCTCGGGGTCGGTCATCATCCACGCGACCTGCAGGACTCCCAGCGGGATGGCGTACGAGGCCACGAGCAGGCGGTCGAAGCGCGTCTGCAGCCGCCCGCTCGTCAGCAGCGTCAGGATCAGCGTGACGAACGGGAAGATCCAGTAGTCGACGAACAGGACCCACAGCGTGCTCGCGAGCTCGCCCTGAAGCTGGCCGAGCAGCGGGGCCACGAAGAACAGGAAGCCCGTCGCGACCATCAGCGGCCCGCTGCGGCTGTCGGGCCGGCGGCGCCATGCGACGAGGCCGCAGGCGGCGAACGAGCCGCCGACGAGCGTGAAGACGACCTCGATCCCCTGGATCGGCGCCTCCCGGTCGAACAGCACCGGCCTGAGCGCGAGCAACTCCGCGACCACGACCGCGATCCAGAGCGCGATCCACAGCGCCCCATCGGGTGTTGCCGGACCGACGCGGGCGAGGGCGCGGGCGCCGGGCTTAGCCGGCGGGGTCAGTCCGAGCTCCCATGGCGCCCAACGGATGATCATCGAGAAACCTCTCGAAGGGGCGGAAGCTCGACTCTAGCCGAGACCGCCAAGGGCCGTCGAGGCGCCGTCAGGCCAGTAACTCGCGCAGGAACTTCAAGCCGTCGACGGCGATCGCGTCCTGCGATGCCGCGAGCGGCCGCCAGATCGAGGCGGCGGTCGCGATCGTCTCGTTCTCGGCGGTGAACGACTCGATCACCACGGTCCCGTCGTAGCCGATGTCGCGCAGCGCGTCACGGACCTCGCCCCACGGCACGTGATCGGCGCCCGGCGCACCGCGGTCGTTGGCCGACGCGTGCACGTGGAACAGCTTGTCGCCGGCGAGGCGGTACGCGTCGCCGACCGACTTCTCCTCGATGTTGGCGTGGTAGGTGTCGACGAGCAGGCCGCAGGCGGGGAGGCCGTCGATCGCCTCCAGCGCCTGCTCGACCGTGTTGATCAGGCTGGTCTCGTAGCGCACCAGCGGCTCGATCGCGATCCGGACGCCGACCGACGCCGCGTGGTCGCAGACCGGCTTGAGCCCCTCGCGGAGCGAGGCGTAGAGCGCCCGCCGCTCGTCCGGCGACACTCGCCACGTCCGGCCCGTCGAGGTGTAGATGGGGCCGGCGATGGCGCCGGCCCCGATCACGGCGGCGGTGTCCAGGCACTCCCGCAGGAACGCCTGGGTGTCCGCCACGACGGACGCGTCGGCGCCACACAGCTCACGCCCCGGCGCCATCGCGATCGCCATCGAGGCGCCGAGGCCGTGCTCCGTGAGCACCTCGGCCGCCCGCGACGGCGTCCAGTCGCCGAGCTGCTCGACCGGTAGCTCGACGATGTCGAACCCCCAGTCGCGCAGCTTCGGCGCGAGCTCGGCCAGGCCGTCGTCGGTCAGCGGCGAGGTCCAGATCCAGGTGTTGGCGCCGAGCTTCACGCGCCGGCTCGACCCTACCTCACGCCCCTGACCTCGCGCAGGCGCACCGCGGTGCCGTAGGCGCAGATCTCGGTTCCCGAGGTGCCCATCTCCGAGGTGTCGAAGCGGAAGGCGATGACGGCGTTGGCGCCCCTTGCTGCGGGCGTCGTCTATGAGCCGTTCCTCCGTGTGACGGCGTACCAGCGGGGCACGAAGCCGGGTCACCGCCGCGTGCCGCGATGTATCAGGCGCCCACCCCCGCGTCTCTATGCGATCGAAGGAAGCCGGCGGACGCACGTCCGCCGGTTGCCGCGATAGAGGTGACGATGACCAGGGATCCACGCCTCGAGGACGACGACGCGCTCGGCGAGCTGCTGCGCCGCGTGGACGCCTGCCCCGTCGGGCTCGTCGAGAACGCGCGGACCGCGCCGACGTGGCCGCTCGGCGAGGCCGAGTTGGAGGCGCTGCTCGGCGACGCTCCAGCGCGCGACTGATTCCGCTCGACCCCAAGGTCACCCCAAGGTCGCTCCAACCACCGGGCCGCAGGCTGCGCACTCCAGTGCAGAGCGACCTTCGAGGATCAGACGTGCAGCATCAGATGCAGCCCGGCTCGGCCGGCGATACCGAGCGAACGGTTCGCGCCGCGGTGCGCGGCGATCAGCGGGCGTGGGACACGCTCGTGGACCAGTACTCGGGGATGCTGTGGGCCATCGTCCGCGCCTACCGGCTCGGGTCCGGCGACGCCGCCGACGTGTTCCAGACGAGCTGGCTCCGGCTCGTCGAGCACCTCCCGCACATGCGGAACCCCGAGCGAGTCGGCGCGTGGCTGGCGACGACGGCGCGGCGGGAGTCGCTGGCGACCCTGCGTCGCACGGCGCGCTGCCGCCCGTCTGACGAGATCGAGGCGCACGCCGGCGCCGACCCGACCGAGATCGACGCCGAGCTCCTTACGGCCGAGCGCGACGCCGAGCTGTGGGAGGCGTTCAAGCGCCTGCCGTCGCGCGACCAGGCGCTGCTCCGCCTGCTGACCGCCGAGCCGGCGCCGAGCTACGAGGAGATCGGGGCCGCGCTCGATATGCCGATCGGCTCGATCGGCCCGACGCGCGCGCGGGCCCTGGCGCGCCTGCAGCGCCTGCTCGGCTGGCGCCGGGCGCCCGCCGTGGCGGTCCGCTGAGCCCGACGGTGCCGGCATTCAATCCGCTCGACCGAGCCATGTCGGCGGTGAGCGAGCAGCCCAGGAGCTCGGCCAGCGCGACATAGGTTGCGTCGTAGGCCGAGGGTCGGCGCCGGAGCTTCCCAGATCCGGTCGAGGAGGGAGCGCGCCGGGTAGCGCATGATGCCGATTGGTACCCAGGCGACGGAGGGCGTTCGCGACCTCGGAGTCGATGAGATGGGGGAATGAAAAGAAAAGGAGAGAGGTAAAGGTGAAGTGAGAGAACGGTGAAGGAGATAGCGGAAGGCCTCGGTCTCCAAGATGTAGAGGATCTAGAGGTCGTCGCTGTGTTTGATGAGCAACCGCACCACGGAGCCGGAGGCTCGACGCGGCGCACCCGGCGCTGTCGGTATCTCCCAGCGCCAAGCCGGCACGCAGGACCGGACGGGCGAACTGCGCGACCGCGAGCAGGATGAGGATCTAGCCGCCCCTCGAAGAGCGCGATGACCGCGATGGTGGCGACGAGGACGGGCAGCAGATAGACCCGGAGACCGCGCTCAGCACCACGCCGGCGGTCCCGCCAGCCAGAAACCACAGCGCGAGCACCCGACGGACAGGTGGGTCTCGAGCGGCGCGAGAGCACGAACAGCACCGAGCACACCGGCACCAGGAACGAGCCGACCAAGAGCACGCCGGGAACGAGGACCGTGTCGCTGGTGAGCTCGGTGATGAAGGGGCATGGAGCTGCTCGCTCGCGAGCGCCCGGCGCGCCGGCCCGTCGTTGAGCAGCGCCGCGAGCGCCGCCGAAGCGTCGACCACGAGTCACGCGTGGTTCGGAAGCTCGTCCGTCGTCCAGGTCGGAGACGATCGTCGCCGCTGTCGAGAGCCGAGGTCGGGGCAGGGCGCCCACCAGCCCGGGTTGTCCGCCACGGCGCGACGGCGTTCGGCGAGCTCTCCGAGCACACGCCGGCGAGGAAACCGAGGTGGCGGTAGCTGGCGGCGGGGTGCTCGGCGCGTACGCCGGGTTCTCGGTGGACGACTTCGAGGCAGCAGGCGGCCGCGTTCCTGCGAAGGGCAGGCATCCGACCTCGACCGGGTGTTCTGGACTGCGCGTACGCGCCGATGGTCGAGCTGCTCGGGTACCTGAGGGACAACGGCTTCGAGGACCTACATCGCCTCGGGCGGGGGCCGCGACTTCATGCGGCCGATCTCCGGGCCGGCTACGGCATCCCGCGCGAGAACGTCATCGGCAGCGCCTCGACGTTCGCCTACGCCGGCGACGAGCGAGGGCGGCACGATCACGCACAAGCCCGAGCCGGACTACCTGAACGACGGGCCGGAGAAGCCGATCCGCATCTGGAGCCGGCTGGGGCGCCGTCCGCTGCTCGCGCGGGCAACTCCAACGGCGACATCCAGATGCTCGACTACACCGGCACCCGGCGGCCGGCCTTCGCCTGCTGGTGCTGCACGACGACGACGAGCGCGAGGTCGCCTACATCGACGGGCGGCGAGCAGGCGCTCGAGGCGCGTCGACGACGTCATCGGGCACGTTGCGCAAGTAGAGTGTTCTCATGTTGCATAACGCTAGCAACTAGCTTTTGCAGATTGCAACAACTATCAGCTTGCAGACTGCAACAGACGAGCGGCAACGCGCCAACACGACAGCTCGTGTCGAAATCGGCGTCGCCCGTTCGAAGCGCAGACGAACGCCCACCCCGACACCCAGGAGATCCCCATGGGCAAGCTCACCGTCACCGCCTTCACCACGCTCGACAACGTCGCCGAGGACCCCCACCTGTGGTCCGGCGACTACTTCAGCGACGAGACCGGCCTCTTCAACGACGAGGTGCTGCGGGACGTCGACTCGATGCTGCTCGGGCGCGTCACGTACGAGGGCTTCGCGGCGGCCTGGCCGTCGCGCTCGGGCGACCCGTTCGCCGACAAGTTCAACGCGATGCCCAAGCACGTCGTGTCGACGACCCTCGAGCGGGCCGACTGGAACAACACGTCGATCATCGCCGACGACGTCGCGGGCAGGATCCGCGCGCTGCGCGAGCGCGAGAACGTGCTCGTGTGGGGCAGCCCGGGGCTCGTCAAGACGCTGATGGACGAGGGCCTCGTCGACGAGTTCGTCCTGCTCGTCTCGCCGATCGTGCGCGGCCACGGCAAGAAGCTGCTGCCCGAGGACGGCACCCAGCGCGCGCTGAAGATCACCGAGCCCCGGCTCCTCGAGGGCGGGATGCTCGTCCTGCGCATGACCCCCGGGGGCTCCTGAGGAGCTGCCGGCCGTCGCGCCGCCGCGCCCCGTGCGCGGCGGCGTAGGATCGCGGGATGCCTCGATTCCTGCTCCTGGTCTACGCCGGCGCGACCGATCCCGGCCCCACGCTCGAGCGCGTGCAGGCGATGAACGCCTACAACGAGGAGCTCGCGCGCGCGGGCGCGCTGCTGGCGCTCGACGGCCTGCACCCGCCGGCGGCGGCGACGCTGCTGCACTTCGACGGGAGCGAGCGGCCGCGGGTCGTCGACGGTCCGTTCACCGAGGCAAAGGAGCTGGTCGGGGGCTACTGGATCATCCAGGCGCGCTCGAAGGACGAAGCGGTCGAGTGGGCGTCGCGCGCGCCGGTCGGCGACGGGACGATCGAGGTCCGGCAGATCGCCGAGGAATCCGACTACTCGCCCGAGATAGCCGAGGCAGCGAGGCTCTCGGCGGAACCTCCGGACCAGACCACCGCCGGGTAGCCCCGCGTGCCGGGCCACGCGCAGGCGACGCCTGCGGCGATCGACGCGATCTGGCGGATCGAGTCGGCGCGCGTGATCGCGACGCTCGCGCGCATGACCGGGGACGTCGGCCTCGCCGAGGACGCGGCGCAGGAGGCCGTCGTCGCCGCGCTCGAGCAGTGGCCGGCGGCCGGCCTCCCGCCGAACCCGGGCGGCTGGCTCACGACGACCGCGAAGCACCGGGCGCTGGATCACCTGCGCCGCAGCCGCGTGCTGCAGGACAAGTACGCCCAGCTCGCCCGCGATCTCGACGAGGCGGGCGCGGAGCCGGAGCCTGACGTGGAGATCGGCGACGACGTCCTGAGCCTGATGTTCGTGTGCTGCCACCCCGTCCTGTCGACGGACGCCCGCGTGGCCCTGACGCTGCGCATGGTCGGCGGCCTGACCACCCCGGAGATCGCGCGCGCCTTCGTCGTCCCGGAGGCGACCCTCGGCCAGCGGATCTCCCGCGCCAAGCGCACGCTCGCCGAGGCGGGCGTGCCGTTCGAGACGCCCTCCGGCGAGGCGCTCGCGCCCCGGTTGGCGTCGGTCCTCGAGGTCGTCTATCTCGTGTTCAACGAGGGCTACTCCGCGACCGGCGGCGACGACTGGATGCGACCGTCGCTGATGGAGGAGGCGCTGCGGCTCGGACGCATCCTCGCCGCGCTGGCGCCCACGGAGCCGGAGGTACACGGCCTCGTCGCGCTGATGGAGATCCAGGCCTCCCGCCAGGCGGCCCGCACCGGCCCGGACGGCGCGCCGATCCTGCTCGCCGACCAGGACCGTTCCCGCTGGGACCGGCTGCTCATACGTCGCGGGCTCGAAGGGCTCGAGCGGGCCGAGGCACTCGGAGGAGGCGCTGCCGGCCCGTACCACCTCCAGGCCGCCATCGCCGCGTGCCACGCGCGGGCCGCGAGCACCGGGGAGACCGACTGGGTGCGCATCGCCGCGCTCTACGAGGTGCTCGAGCGCGTGTCGCCCTCCCCGATCGTGCGGCTCAACCGGGCGGTCGCGCTCGGCATGGCGTTCGGCCCCGAACTCGGGCTACAGGCCGTGGACGCCCTCGTCGCCGACGGCGTGCTCGATCGCTACCACCTGCTGCCGAGCGTCCGCGGCGACCTCCTCGCGAAGCTCGGGCGCCACGCGGAGGCGCGCGCGGAGTTCGAGCGCGCGGCCGCGATGACGCGCAACGCCCGCGAGCGCGAGCTGCTGCTCGCCCGCGCCGCGGCGAGTCAGTAGTTGCCGAATCCCGGCGACAGCGCCTGCGGCGTCCAGTCGGGTAGGAAGTCCGAGACCGCCGGCGCAGTCGACAGGATGATCTCGTCGTAGTCACCTCCTTCGACCATGGCTGTCTCCGTTCGGTCGCCGAGGAGCCACGGGCAGCCCGCCTCCGCTCGCATCATCCGAAAGGGGTGACCCCTCCGTCGCGCGGGCGGGCGAGCATGGACCGGCCATGGCCACGCCGCTCATCCTGATCGCCTACGACGGCTCCGAGCTCGCCCAGGAGGCCGTGCGCCAGGCGGCGACGCTGTTCCCCGGCAGCCCGGCCGTCGTGGTCACGGTCTGGGAGCCGGGCCTCGCCGCGCTGAGCATGATGCCCGTCGGCTACGACACGACGTTCCCGACGCGGTTCGATCCCGCGCTGGCGACGGAGCTGGACCTCGCCGCCGAGGATCACGCGGCGCTCGTCGCCGAGCAGGGCGCGCAGCTCGGGCGATCGCTCGGCCTGGAGGCCGAGGCGCATGCCATCGCCGACGAGGCGAAGATCGGTGCCACGATCGCCGACGTCGCCGAGCAGCGCTCGGCGGCCGCGGTCGTGATCGGCTCGCACGGGATCTCGGGTCTGCGTTCGCACCTGCTGGGGAGCACGTCGCGCGACATCCTCGGGCGCTGCGCGCGGCCGGTCGTCGTCGTACGCGGGTCGTGATCGGCCACGCGCTGATCCATGCGCCGCGGCACGCCGTCCATCCCCTCTCGGAGCGCTGGGTCGCCGCCGGCTTCGGGATCGGCTCCGTCTGCTTCCTCGTCGGCCCGTTCCCCGGCTTCGTCCAGCTCGTCGGCGCCCGCGCGGACGCCTGGGTCTTCTTCATCGGCTCGCTCTTCTTCACGGCCGCCGGGGGCCTCGAGCTGTTGCACGCGACCAGGGACCGCCCGACCCGCGACGCGACCTGGTGGTCGGCGGCGATCCAGTTCGCCGGCACCCTGTTCTTCAACCTCAGCACCGGCGACGTGCTGCTCAGCGACCTCTCGGCCCTCCAGGAGGACCGCCTCGTCTGGACTCCGGACCTGCTCGGGTCCATCTGCTTCCTGGTCTCCGGCGTGCTCGGCTACCGCGTCAGCGAGAAGCCGCGGACGATGGCCGCCGTCAACCTCGCCGGCTGCGTCTTCTTCATGATCTCGGCCGTCGCCGCCTACATCGTCCCCGACACCGGCTCGATCCTCGACCTCGCCGCCGCCAACTGGAACACCGCGCTCGGCGCCGCCTGCTTCCTCGCAGGCTCGATCATGCTTGCCCGCCACCAAAGAGGAGCCACCCAATGACGATCCACGAAGACGTCGCGACGGAGCTCGAGACGCTCGCCAAGCAGTACGGGAACCGCTTCCTGCGCGAGCCCGCGCCCGACAACCAGCTCCCGAAGCACGGGATGACGGCGACCGACGCGATGCGGCTGGTCGGCGAGGAGCTCATCCTCGACGGGATCCCGATGCGCAACCTGGCGACATTCGTCACGACGTGGATGGAGCCCGAGGCCCGGCGGGTGATCTCCGAGAACCTGCACCGCAACTTCATCGACCACGCCGAATATCCGCAGACGGCGGAGATCGAGCAGCGCTGCATCCGCATGCTCGCGCACCTGTTCCACGCCCCGGGCGAAACGACGGGCGCGCGCTGCCAGGGGTCGTCGGAGGCGATCATGCTCGGCGCGCTGTCGCTGAAGTGGAAGTGGCGCCAGCGCCGCGAGGCGGCCGGCAAGGACACGACCCGGCCGAACCTGATCTTCGGCGGCGACGTGCACGTCGTGTGGGAGAAGTTCTGCCGCTACTTCGACGTCGAGCCGCGGATCATCCCGCTCCAGCCCGACAAGTACACGATCGGTCCGGAGGACGTCGAGCCGCACGTCGACGAGAACACGATCGGCGTCGCCGCGGTCGTGGGCACCACGTTCACCGGCCACGCCGACGACGTCCGCGGCATCAACGACCTGCTCGTCCGGCTGCGCGACGAGCGCGGGCTCGACGTCCCGCTGCACGTCGACGGCGCCAGCGGCGGGTTCGTGTGGCCGTTCCTGTACCCGGACTCCGAGTGGGACTTCCGGCTCGAGCAGGTCCGCTCGATCAACGTGTCGGGGCACAAGTTCGGGCTCGTGTACCCGGGCATCGGCTGGCTGATCTTCCGCGAGCGCAGCGACCTGGCCGAGGATCTCGTGTTCTACGAGAACTACCTCGGCAAGACCGACGCGACGTTCACGCTGAACTTCTCGACGGGCTCGGCGATGGTGCTCGCGCAGTACTACAACTTCGTCCGCTTCGGCTTCGACGGCTACCGCTACATCATGGAGACGATGCAGGCGAACGCGCGCTCGCTGGCGGAGCGCATCGCCGGCATCGGCGAGTTCCAGCTGATCGGACAGGACGGCGCCGAGCAGCTCCCGCTCGTCGCCTTCCAGCTCACCGACGGTCACGAGTACGACGAGTTCGACGTCGCATCGCAGCTCGCCGCCGAGCGCGGCTGGATGGTCCCGGCCTACACGCTCCCGCCGAACGCCGACCACGTGACGATCATGCGCGCGCTCGTGAAGCTCACGCTCAGCCACACGCTCGCTTCGACGCTCGCCGACGACATCGCGCAGGCGTGCGAGACGCTCGACAAGAAGGGCGGCCTGCACGAGCTCGACCGCCAGCGGGTCAAGACCAACACGGGGTACTGAGCGGCGGAAAGATCACCCCCTTCGTACGAGGACGGGATCGAGCTCCGGCTTGAACCTGCGATCAGGATGCGAAAGGAGTCACGCTGATCGTGGAACGCGTGGAACGGACCCTCCGTCGCCTCGCGCTCAACGATGAGCGCTCCTTGCGCTTGGCACTCGCCGACCCGGGATCGGCGAGCGATCTCGATGCCAAGACGCAGGCGCTGATCCGGCTCGGGGCCCTGCTCTCGGTCGGCGCCGCCACGGTCTCGGTGCGCTGCACCGTCGAGATGGCGAGCGCGGCCGGTGCGACGGACGACGAGATCGTCGGCGTGCTGCTGGCGATCGCCCCGGCCGTCGGGCATGCCCGCGTGGTCGGCGTCGCGCCGCGGCTCGGGCTCGCCCTCGGCTACGACTTCGACGCCTGACAGCGGACACGCCGCCGCACCAACGACGATGTGACGCCATGAACGTCGAGGTCCTGGTCCTTGCGACCGCCAGCGCCCTGCGTCCGAGCACCAGCACCGCGGCGGTCTACGCGCTGCTCTCATCCGAGCGCCCGCGTCCCGTTCTCGCCGCCTTCACGATCGGCGGGCTCGCCCTCAGCTGCGCGTTCGGCCTCCTCGTCGTGTCCGCGCTCCACGGGGTGTCGCTGCCCGGCCGTGAGTCGGACCGCACCGCGATCATCGAGCTCGTGGCCGGCGCGGCGATGATCGGGTTCGCCGCCGGCGCCTGGTCCGGCCATGTCGAGCGCCTGCGCCGCCGCCGCCGCGCCGCCGACCAGCCCGGTCGGATCGTCACCGCGCTGCGACGGCCGACGCTCAAGGTCGCGGCCGCGGCCGGGGCTCTCACGCACCTGCCCGGCCTCTTTTACCTGGTAGCGCTCAACTCGATCGCGGCCGGATCGCCGCGGCTCACCGAGGCGACCGTGGCCGTCCTGGTCTACAACGCGATCTGGTTCAGCGTCCCGATCGCCGCATTCGCCGTCGCCGGCAAGCACGCGGCCGGTGCGCACGCGAGGATCGCGGAGATCAACGCGTGGGCACGAGCGCGTGAGCAGGTGATCGTGGTCGCGGTGTTCGGGTGCGTCGGCGCTTACCTGGTCGTCAAAGGGATTGTCGAACTCGCCTCGTGACGGGCGTCAGGTCGACGACGTCGTCGACCAGGTCCTGGCCCTCGGCGCACCCAACCGGATGATCGTTTCGGGGGGCGCGTTAACAAAATGGTGGTGTACGCCCCCGCTCGCAGTATGGGGGTGCGCCTCCTTGTCGAGGCATGGGCGACTCGGAGATGCTCACGTCAGATGACTGACGGGTCCGCGTTGCTGTCCGCCGAGCTGGACAGGTCGACCGAGCGCCGGCGCCACCGTCCCCGCCTGCGCGAGGGCACGCTGCGGCGCGAGCGGCTGCTGTGCCGCCTCGCTCAGGCCACCCACGTGCCTCTCACGCTGCTCGTCGCGCCCGCGGGCTACGGCAAGACGACGCTGCTCGAGCACTGGCTCCGGCAGGACCCGCGCTCCGTCGCGTGGCTCTCGGTCGTCGAGGCGGACGACGACCCCGACCGGCTTGTTGCATCGATCGCGCTCGCGCTGGACGACGTCGCGCTCGCCACCACGCTGGTCGAGCTGGCCGCCATGGTCGAGCGACGCGAGGAGCCGTTCGTCCTCGTGCTCGACGACCTCCACCATCTGCGCTCGCGCGAGGCGCACGGCGTGGTGATGGCGATCGCCGACGCGGCGCCGCCCGGATCGCAGGTGGTGGTGGCCGGCCGCCGGGAGCCCGACCTCCCGATCGGGCGCCTGCGCGCACAGGGGCGGCTGATCGACTTCAGGGCGCGCGACCTGGTCATGACGCCGCGCGAGGCGGTGACGATGCTGAGCCTGGCCGGCCTCGACCTCCCGCCGGACGACGTTCGCGTGCTGCTGGAGCGCACCGAGGGCTGGCCGGCCGGCCTGTATCTCGCCGCACTGTCGCTGGCCGGCCGCCCGGACGTCCATCGCGCCGTCGCGCGTTTCGGCGGCGACGACCGGCTGCTCGCGGACTACGTGCGCGACGAGGTGCTCAGCCCGCTCGACAGCGAGCAGCACGCCTTCCTCGAACAGACGTCGGTGCTCGACGAGCTGTCCGGCCCGCTGTGCGACGCGGTCCTGCGGAGCCACGGGTCGGGAGCCGTGCTGCGCGAGATGTCGCGCTCGAACCTGCTCGTGGTCCCGCTCGACGACGCGGACGTGTCCTACCGCTATCACCCGCTCCTCGCGGACATGCTGCGGGCGGAGCTGCGTCGCGCGCGGCCGCAGTGCGAGGCCGACCTGCACCGGCGCGCGAGCGACTGGTATGCACGCGCCGGTGACGCCGACCGCGCGGTCGACCACGCGATCGAGGCGGGGGACGTCGAGCGCGCCGGAGAGCTGCTGTGGGCGACGGCGGCCGCGCGGGTGTTCGACGGCCACGGCGCCGAGGTCCGCCGCCGGCTCGAGCGCTTCACGCCCGAGGAGATCGCCGCCCATCCGACGCTCGCCCTCGCGGCGGCGGCCCAGCACCTCGCGACGGGCGAGCGCGACCTGGTCGAGCACTGGACGGCTGCGGCCCAGAGCCGCCTCAATGGCTCCGGACCGGAGTCGCTGTACGCCGGCGTCGAGACCATGCGCGCGGCCGTCGCCCGCGACGGCATCGACACGATGGTGTCGGACGCTGCGCGCGCGTACGAGCGCTCCCCCGATGACAGCCCCTGGCGGTCGCTGTGCTGCCTGCTGCGCGGCGTCGGCGAGCACCTGCGGGGCAACGCCGCTCCGGCCCGGGCCCATCTCGAGGAGGGCGCGCGCCGCGGCGCGATCGCCGCGCCGAGCGTCCAGGCGCTGTGTCTGGCCCAGCTGGCTCTGCTCGCGATCGATGACGGCGACTGGGAGCAGGGGCCGCTGCTCGCCGCCCGCGCTCGGGCGCAGGTGGACCGCGTGGGACTCGAGGGCAACCCGACCGCCGCGCTCGTCTTCGCGGTGTCGGCGCTCGTCCGCGCGCACCGCGAGCGTGTCGAGGACGCGCAGGCCGACCGGCGGCGCGCAGTCGAGCTCCTGACCGCGCTCGTCGACTACGTGCCGTGGTACGACGCCGAGGCACGCGTGGTACTCGCCCGCGCGGCGCTCCGCCTCGGGGACGTGACGGGCACGCGGACGCTGCTGGGCGAGGCGTCGCGGGCGCTGTCGCACGACCCCGCCGCGAGCGTCCTGCGCGGCTGGGTCGACGAGCTGTGGGACCAGGTCGAGGCGTTCGCGCTGACCGAGCTGGTCGGCCCGTCCTCGCTGACGACCGCGGAGCTGCGCGTCCTCACGCTGATGCCCACCCACCTCTCGTTCCGTGAGATGGGCCAGCAGCTGCACGTGTCCGGCAACACGGTCAAGACGCACGCGCATGCGATCTACCGCAAGCTCGACGTCTGCTCGCGCTCCGAGGCCGTGGTCCTCGCGCGCAGCACCGGGCTGCTCGACGAGTAGCGTCGAGTCGGCCCGGCGCTCGGGAACCGGTTCGCGAACATGAGCGAGCGGATGGCCGCCGTCGGTGGCACCGTCGCACGGCCGCGTCGCCGAACCTCACCCGGTTCGTATGAGGCGGCTGCGGCCGCCGCGCGGCACGCTGCGGGCGGCCTTCGAACAAGGAGCAGCCCCATGGCACAGGAGTCCGAACCCGCGAGCCGTCCCACGCAGAGCACATACGAGATCGAGGGCGAGCCCTGGGTCGTGTTCGCCGGGATCATGATCCTGATCGTCGGCGTGATGAACGTGATCTACGGCATCGCGGCGATCGACAAGTCCACGTTCTTCATCCAGGACGCCAAGTACGTCTTCGCCGACCTCAACACGTGGGGCTGGGTCCTGCTCGTGGTCGGCGTCGTCCAGCTGTTCGCAGCGTTCGGGATCTGGTCGCGTCGTGGATGGGGCCGCTGGATCGGGATCATCTCGGCGAGCGGCAACGCGATCGTCCAGCTGCTCTTCATCGCCTCGTTCCCGCTCGCGTCGCTGGCGCTGCTCGCGATCGACATCCTGGTCATCTACGGCCTCGCGTCCTGGGGCTACCGCGACGACTCCTGAGGCTCGACGCGCAGCGCGAAGGTCGCGCGCGCGGTGGCGCCCGGCGGCACGCTCTGCTGAGTCCGTCGTGGCTCCTCAGCGCATCGACCGGCGCCGCCCGCGAGGATGCAGCCCATGACCCAGGCCGCCCCACCCCGCGCCGGGCTCGTGCTCGTCGCGCTGATCCTCGTCGCGGGCGTCGCCAACCTGAACCTGTCGGTCGCCAACGTCGCGCTGCCCGACATCGGCAGGCACTTCGACTCCTCGCAGACGACGCTCGACCTGATCGCGGTCGGCTACTCGCTCGGCCTGGCGGCGACCGTGCTCTATCTCGGCGCGCTCGGCGACCGCTACGGGCGCAAGCTGATGCTGCTGCTCGGTCTCGCGCTGTCCGTCCCCGCGTGCCTGCTGGCGGCGTTCGCGCCGAGCGACGAGGTGCTCTTCGGCGCCCGGGTGCTCGGCGGCGTCTCGGCGGGCATGGCGTACCCGACGACGCTGGCGCTGATCACCGCGCTGTGGTCGGGGCCGGGCCGGACCAAGGCGATCGCGCTGTGGTCGGCCCTGGGTGGCGCGATCGCGTCGCTCGGCCCGCTGATCGCCGGAGGGCTGCTCGAGCAGTTCGACTGGGGCTCGGTGTTCGTGATCACGCTGCCGCTCGTGGTGGTCGCGTTCCCGATGGCCGCGCGCCTGGTGCCCGCCCACGTCAACGAGACGACCGACCCCGTCGACAACCTCGGCGGAGTGCTCTCGGTCGTCCTCGTCGCGGGGCTGATCCTCGCCATCAACTTCGCCGCGGTCCCCGACAAGACGGACCTCACCCTCGCCCTGGCGGCGCTCGCCGCGGTCGGGCTGATCGCCTTCGTGATCCGGCAGCGCCGAGCGAGCAACCCGCTGTACGACCTGCACGTCGCGGCGCGCAGGACCTTCTGGGTGGCGGCAGTCGCCGGGATCATCGTGTTCGGCTCGCTGATGGGCGCTGCCTTCATCAGCCAGCAGTTCCTGCAGAACGTGCTCTCGTACTCGACGCTCGGCGCCGGCGCGGCGTTCCTGCCCGCCATCGTGTTCATGGTGCTCGTCGCTCCGCGCTCGGCCAAGCTCGTCGAGACGCGCGGCGCTCGCTTCACGCTGCTGTGCGGCTACGTGTTCCTGCTGCTCGCGTTCGTCACGATGCTGCTGCTCTGGAAGGAGGGCAGCTCGTATTGGAAGATCGGCCTCGCGTACGTCTTCATCGGCGTCGGCGTGGGGTTCGCCGGCACGCCCGCCTCGCACTCGCTCACCGGTTCGGTGCCAGTGCGGCGCGCCGGCATGGCATCGGGCACCGCCGACCTGCAGCGCGACCTCGGCGGCGCCATCATGCAGTCGGTCTTCGGCGCCCTGCTCACCGCCGGCTACGCCGCGGCCGCCGCCGCTGCGATCGCCGGCACGCCGAACAACGCGCAGGTCAACGAGAGCGTCCAGAACCAGCTCACGAAGTCGTTCGCCGGCGCCGAGGCCGTCGCCCAGCAGTACCCGCAGCATGCGAGCCAGATCACCGCGGCAGCCAAGCAGTCGTTCCTGGACGGCGCGGACTGGGCGTACACCGCCGGCATCGTCGCGGTCCTGCTCGGCGCGGTGCTCGTGGCCTTCTTCTTCCCGCGCAGGGAAGAGGAGGAGCGGCTGCTGGAGCAGTACGAGGCCGAGGACGCGGCGAAGCCGGCGCCCGAGCCGGAGGGGGCCCTCGCCTGATCAGGCTCCCGCGCGATCGTCGCCGTAGATGAAGATGCCGTGGATGACGTAGATGCAGAGGAAGAAGACCGCCAGCGACCACCACGGGTAGGCGCCGCCGATCGACAGGAGGGCTCCGATCGCGCCGAGGGTGGCACCGAGGGTCGCGATGAACCGGCCGAAGGCGTTGCCGGACATCAGCGAGAAGCCGCCGACGAGCTGGATGAGCCCGAGGACGATCAGCACCCAGCCCAGCGTGTTGAGATCGTCGAGCACGTACCTGCGGTCGTCGACGAAGATGTTGGCCCCGTCGAGGGCGCCGATCCCATAGATGATGTTGAGCGTGCCGGCGATCAGCAAGAGCGTCGCGGCGAACACGACTCGACCGGTACCTCGCATCACGAACCTCCTTCAGGGATGGACTTCACCGGTTGCGCAGCAGCGCCCAGGTGAACAGGTCGAGCAGGAAGGCGCCGGCGACGAACACCCACTCGACGCCATAGACCTGGTCGGAGCTGATCGCCCACATCATCGCGTAGGTGATCGTCGTCCACGGCAGGATGAAGAAGCCGACGAACCAGATGATCCAGCTCGAGAACGCATCGCCGATCTGCCAGCTGAAGATCACGAACCCGAGGATGAAGAGCCGCGGCCAGAACATCAGCGACGCGACGATCACGAGCTCGATGCCCCGGGCCATGGTGAAGCGCTCGGTCGGCGTCGCGCGATGCCATGGCGCGAATGCTCGCCGGACCCCGCGCAGCCGCGCTCATCCCGATCGGATGAGCCTCACGGCGCGGTCGGTGGTGGCGCTCATCTCGGGACACGACGGTGGCACGCCGGGAGCGGGCCGACAATGACAGCTCAGCCACCGGCCTCTGCGGCCATGAACGCGACCTCGTCGCCGTCGGCGAGCGGCTCGAGCGGGTCGCGCGCGATCTGGTCGCCGTTGAGGGCGGCCACGACGTGCGCGTCGAGCGTGACTCCGATCGCCGCCGCCGCGGCGCCGAGTGTCGCCGCGCGGACCTCGGCCGGCGGCCGGCGGAGCGGGCCGATGCAGTGGACGTGCACCGTCGGTTCGGGCTCGGCCAGCGCTTCCTCGTAGTCGTCGCGTACGTTCAGGTTGCGCACGCTCTCGGGGTGCGGCAGATCGTCCAGCCACCGAGTCGCGCAGCGCTCGAACAGGAAGGCCGGCTTGAGCTGTCCCTCGGCGACGAGCTCGCCGACCACCGGAGCGAGCGTCGTGCGGTACGCGGCGGCGAGCGGCTGCCGGAAGCCGCCGAGTTGGGGCACCGCGGCGTCGGCGTCACGGGCGGCGGCACACACGGCCGCCACGAAGCGCGGATGCAGGAACGGCATGTCGGTCGAGGCCACGAACGCGATCTCGCCTTCGGCCACCTCCAGCCCCGCCAACAGCCCCTGCAACGGGCCGCGGCCCTCGCGGGCGTCCTCGACCACGCGCACGCTCTCGGGCAGCGCGGGAAGCTCCTGCCCGGGCGCACGCACCACGACGACCGGCCCGCCGGCGCCGCGGGCGACCACGCCGCAGGTGCGCCTCAGCAGCGTCGCGCCGTGCCAGTCCAGCCACGCCTTCGGCGTGCCCATGCGGCTCGAGCGGCCGCCTGCGAGCACGATCCCGCTGGGCATCGATCGAGCGTACCCAAGAACGACAAGAACCCCCCGCCATCTTGACTCCGCTCGAACGGCGTGGTTACGGTAAACGGCACCGTCCGCGCCACGTGGCGCGCGATCACTGGGGCGGGGCCGCCGCCGCTGAACTCGAAGAAGCGGAGCACACCATGGAACGCGAGATCCCGCTCACCCTCGGGCACGACCCGCTCACGGGAGCGTGTGGGCGATGACGTCCTCGCCGGCGGCGGAGACCGGGCCGGCTGCCCTCGATGAGGACGCGCAGCCGAGTACCACTGCGCTGGTCACGGGGGCGTCGTCGGGCATTGGCGTTGCGCTCGCCGGGGAACTCGCCCGCCGGGGCCACGCGCTCACGCTGGTGGCGCGCCGCGCCGACCGTCTGAGCGAGATGGCGGCCGAGATCGGCGGCGAGCACGGCGTCCGCGTCGAGTGGATCGCCGCGGACCTGACCGACGCGTCCGAGCGCGATCGGCTCCCGGCCGAGGTCGCCGCGCGCGGACAGGTCGTGGACCTGCTGGTCAACGACGCGGGAATGGGGACCAGCGGACGCTTTCACGAGCTCCCCGTTGCGAAGGAGGTCCAACTCGTCCGGCTCAACGTGGAGGCGATGGTGGCGCTGTGCGGCGCGTTCCTGCCGGGCATGGTGGAGCGCGGGAGCGGGGGAGTCCTCAACGTCGCGTCGGTCTCCGGGTTCATGCCCGTGCCGCAGCAGGCGACCTACAGCGCGTCGAAGGCGTTCGTGCTGACCTTCACGGAGGCCCTGACGATCGATCTCCACGGCACGGGCGTGACCGCCACCGCACTCTGCCCGGGGCCGGTCAAGACGGAGTTCGCCGGCATCATCGAGGGCTTGCCCAGCGCACTCTTCATCGACCCCGCGCGCGTGGCGCGTGAGGCGATCGACGGTCTCGAGCACGCTCGCGTGTCGGTGGTCCCCGGTGCCTTGAACAAGGTCAACGCGGTTTCCGGCCGGTACGCTCCGCGAAGGGTGTTCCTTCCGCTCGCGCGACGCTTCTGGCCGACGTGACCGTCCTGATCACGGGCGCGACGGGCCAGGTCGGCAACGCGATCGCGCGACGACTCGCCGACGACGGGGTCGAACCGCGTGCGCTGGTGCGCTCGCCCGAGCGCGCACGGGTGCTGCCGGCAGGTGTGCAGCCTGTGTTCGGCGACGTGACCGACGCAGCATCCCTACGTGCGGCGCTCGACGGCTGCACCACGGTGTACCACTCAGCGGGCATACCGGAGCAGTGGCGCCGGGACGTCGGCGAGTTCACGCGCGTGAACGTCGAGGGGACGCGGAACGTCGTCGAGGCGGCGCTCGCGGCGGGGGTCGAACGGTTCGTCTACACCAGCACGGACGACGTGCTGGTGCAGGGGCCCGGCGCGCCGTTCGACGAATCCGTCATCAATCCGAACCCGGGCCAGACGCCCTACCAGCGCTCCAAGCAGGAAGCCGACCGGATCGTCACCGCGGCCCTGGACCGGGGCCTCCCCGCCGTGTTCCTGCACCCCGCGGGCCTGTACGGACCGGCCCCCTTCCTCGTGAAGGGACTCAACGATCTCCTCATGCAGCTGGCGAAGCGAAAGACGCCGATGCTGCTGCCAGGGGGCATGGGGGTCGCCTACAGCGACGACGTCGCCGACGGCCACCTCAGAGCGGCCGCTCAGGCCCCGGTCGGCGCTCGCTACATCCTCGCTGAGTCGTTTCAGTCGCTGACGGAGATCGCACGAGCGGTGGCCGCCAACGAGCCCCGCGCGAAGGTGCCGCGGATCATGCCGCTCGCGATCGCCCGGGCCGTTTCGACGGTGGGTGAGCGGGTGGCACAGGTCACCGGCCGCCCGCCGATGATCTCCCGAAGCGTGCTCCAGTTCCTCGAGCGGGGCGCTCGCCCGTCCGGAGAACGCGCGCGGACCGAGCTGGGGTGGAACCCCACGCCGTTCGCCACGGGCGTCGAGCGTACGCTGGCGTACTTCCGCCAAAGAGGCTGGGTCTGAGGGAACGCCGACGAGCGTCTATGAGGCCGTCCCGCTAGACGAGCCGCGGGAACAGCGGATGGTCGAGCTCGTCGCCATGCCGCAACACGCCGTCGAGCTCCGGGAACGTCGGGCTCGTCGCGTGCGGCCGCGCCGCGAGCCGTGCGTCGTCCCCGACCAGACGGACCGAGAACGCGCGCCGGCGGTTGCGCGAGCCGGCAGCCGCGTGGAGCGTCAGCATGTTGAAGGCGACGGCGTCCCCCGGTTCCAGCGCCCACCCGAGGATCGTGTGGGCGTCACGGTCGGCGTCGATGTCCGGGACCTCGGCGAAGGTGCCCTCGTCGAAGACCAGCGGGCGATCGTCGAAGAAGCCGCGCGGCATGTACCAGGTGCGCGAGGCATGCGAGCGCGCCACGAACTCGAGCGTGCTCTCGCGGGGCACCGGGTCGAGCGGGATCCAGAAGGACACGGTGTCGGAGCCGTCGATGTTGTAGTAGGGCTGGTCCTGGTGCCACGGCGTGCGGATCGTCGTTCCCGGCTCCTTGACGAGCAGGTGGTCGTGGTGCAACCGCACCGTGCGCGAGCCCATGAGCGCCGCGGCGACCGGGCCCAGGCGCGAGTTGCGGATGACCGACTCGTAGGGCGCGATCCGCGTCCAGTTGCGGAAGTCCTCGAAGAACCGGCCCGAGCCGGTGTCGCCGCCGCCCTCGATCGCGCGCTCGCTCGGCTCGGCGAGATTGCGCTCGACGCCCTCGGCCAGCTGCGCCACCTCGTCTTCCTCGAGCAGTCCGCGCACCACGCAGGCGCCGTCGCGCTGGAACTCCGCGGCGACGGTGTCGAGGTCTTGGTTCACTCCCGGGCCGGCCATGGAGCGACAGTATCGGCGCTGAGGGTGCACGTGGGGCCGCCGGTGTCCGGCGGCCCGCCTTTCGTGCACCGACGGTGCTCCTACGCCGGCTGAACCGCCTCACCGCTCTGCGGCTTCGACTCCACCGGGGGCACGTCGAATTACGGCGCGGGTTGGATGCGGCGCGCCACCTTCTGGAACCGGTTGAAGACGCGCTCAGCCGGCTGCGAGCTCGCCTGCGAAGAACTCGAGCGCGGTTCGCGTCTTGGTCTGCTGCTCGCCGGAGAGGTCGATCCCGTGCTTGCTGAGGTAGACGCGCGCCTCGGCCGCGACCTGGAAGGCCTCTGGCGGCAGGCACTTGGTGGAGAGCTCGAAGATGCGGGCGCCGTCCGGGTAGAGCCACATCTCGGCGACCATCTTGCGCGCGAAGCCGCGCGGCTGCCATTTGAGCTTGAGCACGAAGATCGGCCCGAGCACGGCGAGGTCGTCGAGCTGGATCCCGTCGGGGGCGTGGGCCTTGAAGAGGGCGCGCTGCTCTTTGGTGTAGAGCTTGCGCAGGGCGTGCTCGCCGAGCACCGCCTGGTGGATGGCGTCGGAGTCCGTGTTGCACTTGAGCCTGCCCGAGCAGACGAAGCCGCCGGGGATCGCGTCGACCTCGACGCCGAAGCCGCTGAGCCGGCGCACGTCCGCGTCGACGCGGTCGGGGTCGAGCGGGCGCAGCTTGATCACCGAGTCGCCCATGCGGCCCTGGATGCGGCGCGCGCGCACGACGACGCCGGCCTTGTCGAGCGCGAGGTCGGGCGTGTCGAAGAACACCACCTGGCGGATCTGGGCGTCCAGCGCGTCGAGCCCGAGCGACCGGATCGCGGCGCGCTGCTTGGCGGCGGGAACCGTGAGCTTGAGCTCGACCGTGTCCGAACCGCGCAACAGGCCCATCAGCTCCCCGAGCTGCTCGTCCGACAAGCCCGGGCGAACGGGCGACTTGCTGGCCATCTCGTTCCTTTCAGTTGGAGTAGAGCGTGTCTAGCAGGATCCGCTGAGCGACTCGATGTCGCTCCTGGCCTCGGCAAAGCGCCCGACGGCCATGTGAGCGATAACGGCCTGCGCGCGAAGATGCAACGAATCGCTTGACGCCAGCGCCGTTAGCGCTAACATCGCGCACGGGAGCGCGCGTCCGCGGGAGGAACCACAGGATGCCGCATCGGCGGCGGGCATCAGAGCGGGCGCCAACGAGATCAGGAGGGGGCACGCGCGATGGCGTCGCAGAAAATGTCGGACACAGGCAATTGTGAACGCTCACATCATCGCGGGAGCATGCTCGGGGCGATCGCGGCGGTCGCGCTCGTGCTGGGCTCGGGCGCGCTCTCGGTCGCCTCGCACCAAGGGCCGGCCGTCCCGCCGGCCGTCGATCCCGGCACACCGTCGTATGTCGGGCCCGAGCAGCCGGTTCCTCCCGAGCCCGTCGCCTTCGACCCCACCGGGAACGTCCTACGGGAGATCTACAAGGCGGACAGCGCCGCGGGCGGCGAGTCGTACTGGATCGATCGGATCCTGGAGCGCCCGGCCGGTGGCAACGGCGGCAACGCGCTCTACACGAAGGGCAGGGCGCTCTACATGTACACGCATGCACCGGGCGTGCTCGGGTTCGCGGGGCAGGGGACCGGAGCGCAGGGCGGCGGCGGCTTCGGCTACCGCGAGCCGATCGCGGCGGTCGTGACGAACCTCTACACGGTCGGCATCGCGGGCGTGACGCTCGCCGAGGACACGGCGCAGCGCAGGCAGTACCCGAGCCACTGGTCGAGCGTCCACACGGCCGACGGGCTGCGGGTCGGCCAGCGCAAGTTCATCACGCACGACAACGTCGCCGTCACGGTGCTCACGCTCACCAACACCGGCAGCGCCCCCGCGAGCTGGACGCTCACCGCCGCCACCCCGGGCGCCGTCACGCAGGCCACGTCGACCGACGGCACCGAGCGGACGGGCACGTTCAACACGCGCTACAACCTGACCACCGTGCAGACCCGCTTCAGCGGGGACGGCTTCACCGCCGCCGGCGACGCGCTCGCGCGGGAGGTGAGTGCCGCGCCCGGCGAGTCCGTGACCGTCAAGCTGCAGCTCGGGGCGCAGGCGGTGGAGCTCCCGGAGTCGGCCCGCGAGTACGAGCGCTACCGCGGCTACGGCCCTGACGCCGCCTTCCGCACCCATCTCGCCGAGTACAACGAGTGGTGGGTCGAGAACGTCCCCTACATCGACGTCCCGGACCAGAACATCAAGAAGATGTCCTACTACCGGACGTTCCTCAACCGCTTCAACTACTTCGACGCCAACATCCCGGGCAACGACTTCCAGTTCCCGGTCTCGGTCGAGGGAGCGCTCGGCTACAACAACGCGATCCAGCTGACGCAGCCGATGCACATGCAGGACCTGAAGTACTTCAGGGACCCGCTGTGGTCGTACGGAAACTGGCTCGCCTCGGGCGAGACGTCGAAATGCGACGCCTTCATCGACAACCCCGGCTCGCACAGCTGGGGCAACACCTACGAGCAGTACATCGCCCGCGAAGCCTGGAACGCGTACAAGGTGCACGGCGGCGAGCGCGAGATCATCGAGCAGTTCGCCAAGTACGCCGAGTGCGACGTCAAGGGGCAGCTGAACAAGTACGACTCGAACGGGAACGGCCTGATCGAGTACAACGTCGGCTTCCTCACCGGCAACGACGCCGACACGCCGACCTTCCACTGGGCGCAGTACCGCGGCCAGCCGCCGCGCCAGGATCGCGCCGAGGCGGCGTTCCAGTACGCGGGCGCCAAGGCGGCCGCCGAGGCGTACGAGCTGCTCGGCCGGCGGAGCAAGGCGGAGGAGATGGAGGACCTGGCCGAGGAGATCCGGCGAGCGGTCCTCGACATCCTCTGGGATCCCGCCCCGGTGGGCGAGCCGCCCACCCCGCAGCCGGTGCCCGCCACCCGCTCGCCCGGCCAGGCGGGCTTCGGCAACGCGATCCCGCTCGGGCCTCCGGGGCCGAACCGCTACGTCGACATGCCCGACGGGATCCTCGGCTCGCTGACCGACTTCACGATCGCGACGTGGTCAACCGGACCAGCACCAGCGGGCAGACCTGGTCGCGCGTGTTCGACTTCGGCACCGGGACGGCCGTCAACATGTTCCTGACGGTCGACGCGGGCGGCGCCGCGGGGGCGCGGTTCGCCATCACGCTCAACGGCGGCGGCGCCGAGCAGCAGGTCACGGCGCCCGACCCGATCCCGACGGGCTGGCATCACGTCGCGGTGACGCGCTCCGGCACCACCGTTCCGTGTGGGTCGACGGCAACCAGGTCGCCACGAACGCCAACGTCACCCTCAGCCCGTCGAGCATGGGCAGCACGACCAACAACTGGATCGGCCGCTCGCAGTACGGGGATCCGCTCCTGCAGGCCGAGGTCGACGACTTCCAGATCCACGATCGCGCGCTGTCGCAGGCCGAGATCCAGGCGCTGATGACGGCTCCCGGCGGCGGCAACGTGGCCTCGTACCAGTTCGACGAGGCGGACGGCGAAACCGTGCTCGACTCCTCGGGAGCGGGCCGCCACGCGACCGTCGAGACCGCGCTCGAGTTCGTCGGCGACTGGCCGGGCAAGGTGTTCAAGCACCAGCTGGTCTCGAACGGTGAGCGGGTGCAGTGGAAGGACCAGCAGAACTTCGCGCCCTTCATAGAGGGGCTCGTGCCGAACACCGCCGAGTACCGGCAGGCGCTGCGCTACTACGCGGACGCCGACGAGTTCCCGATCATGCCGTTCTACACGTCGAACCAGGTCGACAAGGCGCTGGCCGCGGCGGTCGGCTTCCCCGGTTCGAACAACTTCTCGAACATCAACTCCACGCTCCAGGCGCAGCTGTATGCGCGGGCGCTGCGACAGTACCCGTCGCCGCACGTCACCTCGGGGATGTACCTGCGCCTGCTCGAGTGGCTGACCTGGGTGCAGTACGTGGGCGGCGACAACCACCTGCCCAACAACAACGAGTTCTTCTTCAACTGGAACCCGCAGACCCGCACGTTCGGCCGGTCGGGGATCTTCCACAACATCCTCGGCTCCTACAACTTCATGATCGTCGACGACATCGCCGGTGTGCGGCCGCGTCTCGACGACCGGCTGGAGCTGTGGCCGATCGACGTCGGCTGGGACTACTTCGCGGTCAACAACCTCAACTACCACGGTCGCGACCTGACGATCGTCTGGGATCGTCCGGACGGCGATCGGCGCTACGACGGTGTCCCGGAGGGCTACTCCGCCTATCTCGACGGGCGGCGCATCTTCACCGTCAGCCGCCTCGCCCACGTGATCTGGGAGTCCGAGAGCGGCACGGTGAGCATCCTCGACGGCGGCGGGCAGATCAGCAATCGGGACGAACGACGGCTACCCGAGTCCACCCACACCAGCCTCGCGGACAACGACCGGATCGTCGACATGTTCCAGAAGGCGGGCGTCGACCTGTCGAGCCGGGCGGAGAACCGCGCGGAGGGCAAGCCCGTGTCCGCCTCGTTCACGACGACCAGCCCGCCGCTGCGCGCCACCTCGGCCGAATACGCGGTGGACGGCTTCACGATCAGCGGCCTGCCGGCCGGCGGCCCGGCCGGCCAGGCGCGGCCCGGCTACATCGCCCCGAACACGATCTGGGGCGCGTGCAGTGACGCGCTGCCGGCCTGCGGCGACGGCTCACCGGACGACCAGCAGTGGCTCGAGGTCGACCTGACGAAGTCCTACGAGATCGACACCGTCAGGCTCTACTTCTTCAACGACAAGAGCTACAACCCGCAACAGAACAGCTCGAGCAACACCTACCGCGAGCCGCGCAGTACGTGCTCCAGTACCACGACGGCCGCGGCTGGGTGGACATCCCCGGGCAGGCCAGGACGCCCGAGACCCCGCACGCGAACTACAACCTCGTCACCTTCCCGGAGCGCAGAGTGCGCCGGCTGCGGGTGCTGATGACGCGGACCGGCGACTTCGGGATCGGGGTCAAGGAGATCCAGGCGTTCGACATGCCGCGGCGAGGCTGATGGTCGGCCGCGACGGCAGGCGCGTCATGCGCCTAGGACGAGGAAACCGAGTGCGCGTGCCGCCTGGGCTTGTCGGACGTCGTAGGTGAGGAAAGGCACGGCGGGGCCGCCGACGCGCCGGGCCGCGGCGAGGTGCAGCGCGTCGAGGGTTCGGGCGCCGGTGATCTCGGCGATGTCGGCGGCCGTGTCGCAGGTGACGCGATCCAGCTCGACGATCGAGAAGACGGCGATGTCCTCGAGGAACACGGCGCGGGCGGCTGCGGCATCGCGGTCCTCGAGGAGGCGAGAGAGGTTGCGACGAACTTCGACGATCGTGTGCCGCGCCGTGAGGGGCGTGGGATCGCTTCGCAGCAGCGCCTCGGCCTCGTCGGAGTCGGGCTCGTCGACGTACCGCTTGAGGAGGGCGCTCGAGTCGACGTACAGGCTCATTCGTCGCGGTCCTCGGCGAGCGCGTCGAGGACGCGTCGCCGGCTCTTCCAGCGCCGTGTCGCACCGAGGCTCGCGCCGGAACCGCGAACGATCCATCCCTCGGCGACGCCCTCCTCGACCCGAGCCCGGCCCGGGAGCGGGCCGAGCAACGCCTTCGGGCGCCCGCGGTCGGTCACGCGCACCAGCTCGCCGCGCTCGGCGCGGTCGAGGTACTCGGAGAGTCGCTGCTTGAGCTCGCGGACGCCCACGTCGGCCATGTGGACAGATTAGCCCACCAATGTGTCCACATCGCTGACGTCCAGCGTACGGCCCCCGGGTTCCAGGGGCCGCACGTCGACGACGGTCGTCACTCGCCAACTTTTCGTCGCGCCGCCGCGTTCAACTGGGAAACGGTCCCTGGAGGCACCACCTGTGAAACGACTGCTCATCATCTTCAGCGCCCTCGCCGTTCTCGCGGTTCCCGCGAGCAGTGCGGCTGCGCAGCCGAGCAAGGCGGACAAGCGCGAGGCCCAGAAGGAGTGCCGCGCCGAGCGCGGAGACACGGACGCGACCCGTGAGGCGTTCAAGGCCAAGTACCGCAACTTCGGCGATTGCGTCTCGCAGAACGCGCGCGAGGCGAAGTCCGAGCGCAAGGCGGCCAAGACGAACGCGGCGCGCGAGTGTCGCGAGGAACGCGGCGACACCGACGCGAGCCGCGAGGCGTTCCGGGTCAAGTACGGCACCAACGCCAACAAGCGCAACGCGTTCGGCAAGTGCGTCTCGCAGAAGGCCAAGGCGAAGCGCGCCGAGCAGGACGCCGAGGACGCCGAGAAGGCGGCTGCGCGCATCAGCGCCGCCGAGATGTGCGACACCGAGCGCGGCGACACGCCGGCGAGCCGCAAGGCGTTCGAGGACAAGTACGGCAAGAACGCCAACAAGCGCAACGCGTTCGGCAAGTGCGTCTCCCAGCACGCCGGGGAGGGCGGCGGCTCCTAGCGGGCGGCGGTCCGGGCGGGGCTCGCGCCGTCGAGTCCCGTCCTGGTGTCAGTGAAGGGGTCGCATGAAGTGGTCGGCGGTCCACGCGCCGATCCTGAGTCCGTGCTCGATGCCATCCTCGACTGCCTTACGGAAGTGGAAGCCGACGAGGATGCGCGAGAGCCCGTTCTCCTCCGCGGCCTGGGAGAAGCTCGCGTAGCGACGGAACACGGGCGATCCTTCGTCGCAGTTGGACCCGGCCGGCAGTGTCGAGCTGCACGCGCTGAAGGCCACATGATCGGTACCGAAGACGCGCTTCATCACCATGGCCGCCGCACCACCTTCGACGCTGTGCGCCGAGTCGTGGTCCGGGATCGCGGGTGTCGGTTCCAACGGGGTCCAGTCCGGATCGGGGTGGGTGTCGGCGTTGCCGTCGGTCCCGGCGGCGTGGATCGCAGTGACGGGCCGCCAGTAGCGGTAGTGGTACTTGGTCTCGAAGGACCCGATGTACCCGTCGGCCAGGGCCAAATTGAGCAGGCCGAACAGACGCGCCTGCTCCCACGGATCGAGTCCGCGGCGGGCGGCGACGGTTCGCGCGATGCGGTTCCACTGCAGCGGCGAGCTCTCGACCCAGAATCTGGCGATCTCGGTCTGGTCGGCGGTGCGGGCCTTCGAGGTCGCGCTCCCGAGCTCCTTGACCTCGTTGAAGTCGGCGGCGTACTCGCGCCGCGTGACGTCGTAGGGCGGAGCCGAGCGGAACTGCGAGGCGTCCCGCAGCACGAACGGCGTGACGGCTGCCCATCCGGGCGCGAACGCGAACGGCGTGCCGGGCGTGAAGCGGTACTCGCCTGGGAGAGATCCCTCGATGTAGCCGAAGTCGAGCAGCGCCGTGTCGGCACCGTCTCCCGCCCGCAGCGTGACGATGGCCGCGGCTGCTTGCCGGCCCACCGCGATGCCGCGGGTCTTGGCATGGCCGTCCGGAATCTGGGCGAGGGCTGTCGCGTAGTCGGACTCCACGCGGGCCACGGCCGCGCCGATGCACCCGTCGAACGGAGGGGTCTGTTGGCTGAGGACCGGCACCATGACTCCGCTTGCCGCCGCGGCCACGGCCGCGTCGAGCGACACTCCGCGCGGAGCTCGGCCGGCGAACGCGTAGGGCTCTGAGCGGCGATCGATCGCGTTGACGGCGTCGTGGATCGCCACGTGCGTCATCGCGTAGAGCCGCGACTCGTGGAGCGGGTTGGGCGCGGGCGAGATGCAGGCGGCGACGGCCGCGCTGCCGGCGTTGGCGTTCCAGACCGCAACGGCGTCGGAGCGCGCCACGCGGTGAGCGCCGGCGGGGAAGCTGACGTTCTCCTTCCCAGCGGCTGCCAATCCGGCTCGAAGTCGAACGCGTCGTTCTCGGTCCGGTTCACCTGACGGCTGCCGTCGGCGCGCATCGTGAAGACGTCCGGCACGCCGCCGGCGCGGTCGCTGTTGAAGACGATCTTCCTGCCGTCAGGCGCCCAGGCCATGAGGCCGTCTCCCGCGTCGTCGTCCGTCAGGTTGCGCTGCCCGGTGCCGTCGGCGCGCATGGTGAAGACCTCGAAGTCGCCGTCCTGGTCGCTGGCGAAGCCGATCATCCGATTGTCAGGCGACCAGTTCGGACGGAACTCCAGTGCGTCGTTGAAGGTGAGCTGCCGGACGTTCAGGCCGCCGGGTCGCATCGTGAAGACCTCGAAGTCGCCATCGCGATCGCTCACGAAGGCGATCGACCTCCCGTTCGCCGACCAGTTGGGCTCACTGTCCTGAACGCCAGGGGAGTTCGTGAGGTTCCGCTGGTCGGCGCCGTCGGCCTTCATCGTGAACAGGTCGTGGTCGACCTCGTCCTCGATCGGATCGAAGTCCCGCTGGAAGGCGATTCTGCTCCCGTCCGGCGACCAGGCCGGGTCTTCGTCGTCGAGCCCGTTCGAGGTGAGCTGCAGCGGCTGTGAGCCGGCGGCGCTCATCACGAAGATCTCGAAGTCTCCTTCCGGATTGGCGGCGGTCACGCGATTGCTCATGAACGCGATCTTCCGTCCGTCTGCCCGCCAGTTCGGCGACAGCTCGTCGCCGTTCGACGCTGCCGTCAGGTTGGCGAGCCCGTGCCCGTTCGGGTCCATCGTCCAGATGTCGGGATCGCCGTCCCGGTCGCTGAAGAACGCGATCTTCCCGTTATCGCCGGGGAAAGCACCGTGCGCGGGTGAGACAGCCGCGAGGGCGACGGCGCAGACGACCGCGAATGCGCACCACATGCGAGTCATGTCCATCCCTCTCCTGAGCCGGTCATGAGCTCGGACGCTGCGGCGGTGCGGTTGCAGCGTGGTTGTGGATCGGCCACAGTTGGCTGCAGGCCACCCGACAACCACAGCAAGGGAGCGGGATGGAGTATCGGATCCTCGGTCCGTTCGAGGTCTCCGACAACGGTCGAGAGATCGAGATCGACGGTCCGAAGCAGCGGGCCCTGCTCGCCGTGCTTCTGCTCCACGCGAATGAGGTTGTCTCGCTGGACCTCCTGATCGACGAGCTGTGGGGTGAGGCGCCCCCGGCCACAGCGGTCAAGACTCTGCAGGCTCACGTCTCGCGGCTGCGGAAGGCGCTGAACGGCTCGACGGACGGAACCGGCGTGCTCCGGACGAGTGGGCGCGGCTACGTCCTCATGGTCGAGCGCGGCGAGCTCGACTCGGACCGCGTTCGGGACATGCTGGAGGAGGCGCGTCGCGCTCGTGGCGACGGCAAGCCCGAGCAGGCGGCGGAGCTGCTCCGCCGGGCGCTCGCCCTCTGGCGCGGTCCCGCGCTTGCCGACTTCGCCTACGAGTCGTTCGCGCAGGCAGAGATCGCACGCCTCGACGAGCTTCGGCTCACGGCGCTCGAAGAGCGCATCGAGGGGGATCTCGCCCTCGGCCGCGACGGCGAGCTCGTCGGCGAGCTCGAAGCTCTCGTGGCCCGGTACCCGCTTCGAGAGCGGCTGCGCGGCCAGCTCATGCTCGCGCTGTACCGCTCGGACCGCCAGGCCGAGGCGCTGCATGTCTACCAGCAGGGTCGCCTCGCGCTCGCCCAGGAGGTCGGGCTCGAGCCGAGCCAAGGCCTGCAGCAGCTCGAGCGCCGCATCCTGCAGCAGGATCCCGTGCTCGATCTGCCGCGACGTGAGGGACCATGGATGCGGCGAGCCGTATCCCGCCGTCATCCGGGTGCGATCGTCCTCGCCGGCGTCGCCGCGCTTGCCGTCGCCGTCACCGCGGGCGCCCGGCTGGTCGACGACGGCGGCGCCGAACCGGTCGACGACGGCCAGGCGGCGACCACGGGCGGCTACGTTCGCGCGCTCGACCCGCGGACAGGCGAGCGACTGGCGACGGTCCCGGTCGGGACGGCTCCTGTGAGCATCGCCGCAGGAGCGGGAGGCGTCTGGGTCCTCGACGCCGAGGACCGGACGGTGTCCCAGATCGAGCCGAAGCAGCACTCTCTGGTGCGGACGTTCAGCACCGGCTCGACGCCGACCGACATCGCCGCCGGGATGGCCACGCTATGGATCGGAAACGGCTTTCGCGACCTCGCGACCGCTCTCCCCGGGAGTGTCTCCCGTCTCGATCCGAAGTCGGGCGGCATCGAGGAGACCACCGCGCTTTCCGGGCGGAGCCGCACGGCTGCCGTCGTGGCCTCGCAGGACAGCGTTCGACCGCACATGGCAGCGACGCGCGACGCGGTATGGGTCATCAATCCCGACCTGACCGTCTCCCGGATCAGCGCGCGCACGAACGACGTGGCCAGGATCGACGGCGTCCGAGCCGACAGCATCGCCGCCGGCGACGGCGACGTGTGGGTCGTCGGCGTTCACGGCGATCTCATCGAGATCGATGCGCGGACGAACCGTGTGGCGAACCGCATCGAGGTTGCCGCGGCCAGCCTGACGGCGCTGGCGGTCGGCGGCGGAGCGGTGTGGGCCGCTGATCCCGTGGGCGGGAGCGTCTGGCGTATCGATCCCGAGCCGAAGCCGATCCTGCGGACCATCCCGGTGGCGGTCGGCGTGGACGGGATCGCGTTCGGCGAAGGGGCCGTGTGGGCGACGAACGAGGTCGCCGGCGAGGTCTATCGCATCGACCCGCGCACGAACCGCGCGGTGCGTCGTCAGCAGGATCGCATCGGCGCGTGGAATCGCGGTGGGCGAGGGCGCCGTGTGGGTGACGGCAGCACCGCCGCGCCCCTCCGACGCGGCCTCTGCCGAGTTTCGCGTGCAGCCGGGTCACCTACGCGGGCGCGGGTGCGCCGCGCTTCCTCATCGCCTCCGATCTCCCGCTGCACGGGCCGGGCCGCGGGGCGACCGCGCCCATGGTGGAGGCGATCCGCTTCGTGCTCGACCGACGCGACTTCAGGGCCGGACGCTTCACGGTCGGCTACCAGTCATGCGACGACTCGACGGCCCAGGCGGGCACGTACGACGTCCACACCTGCTTCTCGAACGCACGGGCCTACGCCCGCAACCTCAAGGTGATCGGGGTCATCGGCGCTTACAACTCCGGCTGCTCGGACGTGCAGATCCCGGTCGCCAACCAGGCCGCGGCCGGGCCCTTGGCGATGATCAGCACCTCGAACACCTGGAACGGTCTCACGCGCCCCTACGAGGGAATGCGCCGAGGCGAGCTCGAGGCGCGGTATCCGTCGGGTGTCCGGAATTACGTCCGGATCGCGGCTGCCGACCATCTGCAGTCGGTGGCGAACGCCGCGCTCGTCAAGGAACTCGGCCTGAGAGACCTCTTCGTCCTGTCACCCGACGGCGATCGCTACTTCACCACCGACGTGCGCACGGCGGCACGCAATCTCGGGCTCCGGATCGTCGGCTCGGCGAACTGGAACACCGAAGCTCGAGGATTCACGCGCCTTGCGCAACGCATCGCCCGGACTCACGCTCAGGCCGTCTTCATCGCCGGCTTCATCCATCCGCACGGAGGCGCGCTGGTTCGCGATCTCCGTGCCCGGCTCGGTCGCGACGTCGCCCTGCTGGCACCCGACTACTTCACGCCCATCCCGGACCTGTTGGCCCGCGCCGGGCCGGCGGCACAGGGAATGTACGTCAGCGTGTTCGGCGTGGCGAACACGGAGCTCCCGCCGCGGGGGACGCACCTGCTCGAGGCGTTCGAGGCAGCCTCCGGGAGAAAGCAGAGCTCACCCTCGACCGCCATGTACGCCGCGCAGGCCACCGAGATCCTGCTCGACGCGATCGGGCGTTCCGACGGCACGCGCTCGTCCGTGACACGAGAGCTCCGCGGGACGAGCATCGAGGACGGCATCCTCGGGAAGCATCCGGTTCGACGAGAACGGCGACATGGTGGAAGCACCGGTGACCATCTTCCGCGTCGTCGGCAAGCGACGGCGGACCTCGTCGATCCCACCCGAGTTTCGCGGTGCGGTCGTCGATCGCACGATCGCGGCGCGCGCAGCGCTCCTTCGCTGATTCACGTCATCGCTCTTTAGATCCCTGACAGATTCACGCGTTAACGACTCACGCGGTGGTTTGCGATGGTTCGATCGCGCGGGATACAGGCCTGGGTCCGCCCTGACGCTCAGGCCGCCTCGACCCTGACCGGCACCGCGTTGAACGCGGCGTTGCCGGTGATCGCGTCGACGACCGAAGGGTCGGTGATGTCGTTGACGCTCGCGCCGGCCTTCTCCGCGGCCAGTCGCCACCCGACGCCCGGGCGCGCGTGCCCGAAGCCGTGCGGGATCGAGACCACGCCGGGGCGGATCTCGTCGCTGACCTCGAGCGGCAGCTCGATCGCGCCGACGCGCGAGACCACGCGCACCTGGTCGCCGTCGTCGAGCCCGCGCGCGTGCGCGTCGTCGGGATGCAGCAGCGCGGTACAGCGGTCGGCGCCCTTCATCAACCGCGCGCTGTTGTGCATCCACGAGTTGTTGCTGCGCAGCTGTCGGCGGCCGATGAGCGTCAGGTCGTAGCCGTCGGACAGTGCGTCCTCGCGCTCGCGCGCGTGGTCGGCCAGCTTCGCCGCCTCCTCGACGAGCACCGGCGGCGCGAGCTGCACGCGCTTGCCCGCCGTGTCGAGCGCGCCCGGCAGCCGCGGCTCGAGCGGGCCCAGGTCGATGCCGTGCTTGGCGCGCTTGATCTTCGCGACGGTCACGCCCTTGAGCGGGCCGCGCCGCAGGATGCCGTGCGGCCCGAGCGCGATGGCGAGGTCGATGAACCGCTCGGGTGTCGTGAACGCCGAGGGGAGGCTCGCGACCGCCGCCTCGGCGCGGCGCCCGACCCCGCGGCCGAGTCGGCTCGTCAGCGCTGTCAGGATCTGCCAGTCCTCGCGCCCGTCCTTCGGCTTCGGCAGCGCGGCCGGGCTGTAGCGGATGTGGTTGCGCACGGAGACGAGCGGCATGACGATGTCGATGTCGGAGCGCTCGAGCGTCGAGACCGGCGGCAGGATCACGTTCGCGTGGCGCGTGGTCTCGGTGACGTACATGTCGACGGCCACGCACCACTCGAGCGTCGCGAGCGCCTGCTCCAAGCGCGCGCCGCCGGGCGTCGAGAGCACCGGGTTGCCGGCCCAGATCAGCATGCCGCGAACCTGGCCCTCGCCTGGCGTCGTGATCTCGTCCGCCAGGCCGGCGACCGGCAGCTCGCCGTTCATCTCGGGCAGCCCGCTGAGGCGCTGCGTGTGGCGGCCGTGGTCGCCGAAGCCGAGCAGCCGGGCGCGCTTCAGCACGGCGCCGACGTCGAACGCGGGGTTGGGGAACATCGCGCCGCCGCGGACGTCGAGGTTGCCGGTGACGGCGTTGAGCACGTTGATGAGCCAGTGCGTGAGCGAGCCGGTCCGCTGCTGGCACACGCCGACGCGCCCGTACGCGACCGCCCGCTCGGCGTCCGCGAACTCGCGCGCCAGCCGCTGCGACCGTCGCCTCGTCGACGCCCGCGATCGGCGCGGCGCGCGCGAGCGGCCAGTCCGCGGCAAGCGCCTCGATCGTGGCGAACCCGTCGGCGTGGCCCTCGAGGTGGCCGAGCCGCGTGCGGCCCTCCGCGAACAGCACGTGCAGCATCCCGAGCAGCAGGTAGGGATCGCCGCCGGGGGCGATCGCGACGTGCTCGGACGCGTGCGCCGCGGTCTCGGTGCGGCGCGGGTCCACGACCACGACGGTGCCGCCGCGCGCGACGATCGCGCGCAGCCGGTGGCGCGCGCCCGGCGCCGTCATGAGCGAGCCGTTCGACACCGACGGGTTCGCGCCGAGCACGAGCATGTAGTCGGTGCGGTCGACGTCGGGGATCGGGAACAGCGCGAGGTTCCCGAACATCTCGGCCGACGTCAGGTGCTGCGGCAGCTGGTCGGCCGACGTCGCCGAGTAGTGGTTTCGCGTGTCGAGCACGTGGCGCAGCGGCAACCCGGACAGCACCGCCATCGTGTGCGCGCTCGGGTTGCCGAAGTAGGTGGCGACCGCGTCGTTGCCGTGGCGTCGCTGGACCGCGCGCAGCCCGTCCGCGGCCATGTCGAGCGCCTCGTCCCAACCGATCTCCTCCCACTCCGAGCCGACCCGGCGCACCGGCCGCCGGAGTCGGTCGGGATCCGTGTACAGGTCCGCGAGCGCCGCCGCCTTCGGGCAGATGTAGCCGCGCGAGATCGGGTCCTCCGCGTCGCCGGTGATCCGCAGCACGCGGTCGCCGTCGACCTCCACGTCGATGCCGCAGTGCGCCTCGCATAGCGTGCACTGGCGATGAACCGTCTGCGGCATGCGCAGAGCCTACGGCCGCGGCCCAAGAACGACAAAAGCCCCGGCATGCGGGGCCTTCGCGTCATGCGCCGAAGAGGACTCGAACCTCCACCCGGTTATCCCGGACCAGGCCCTCAACCTGGCGCGTCTACCAATTCCGCCATCGGCGCGGTGAGGGCCGGAGTATAGCCCTGCGCCGGTAGCCGTTTGCATCCGTCCTGACCCCTCGCTACTGTGCCCGAACAGATGTTCGCTTCGCATCCACGAACCCAGGAGTAGAGGCCCGTCATGGACATCGGGAAGGACCTGACGAAGCGCCAACAGGAGATCTTCGACTTCATCAAGAAGTACTCGGCGAAGTACGGCTATCCACCGACGGTGCGGGACATCGGGAAGGCCGTCGGCCTGGCCTCGTCGTCGACCGTGCACGCGCATCTGTCGAACCTCGAGAAGGTCGGCCTTCTCCGGCGCGACCCGTCGAAGCCGCGCGCGATCGAGATGCTCGACAAGACCGTCGACGCGGTGAAGTCCGTCGTCGGCGCGTCGGACGGGCTGCCGCTCGTCGGCAACGTCGCCGCCGGCCAGCCGATCCTCGCGGACGAGAACATCGAGGACCGGGTGGCGGTCGACGCTCGCATCGGCGGCGACGAGGGCGAGTACGTCCTCACCGTCCGCGGCGACTCGATGGTCAACGCCGGCATCTTCGCCGGCGACCTCGTGGTCGTGCGCCCGCAGGACACCGCCACGGACGGGGACATCGTGGTCGCGCTGCTCGGCGAGGACGCCACGGTCAAGCGCTTCTTCAAGGAGAGCGACCACGTGCGCCTGCAGCCGGAGAACGACAGCATGGAGCCGATCCGCTCGCGCGAGGTGCAGGTGCTCGGCCGCGTGGTCGGGGTGATGAGGAAGGTCGCATGAGCGCGCTGCTGGAACGAAGCCCTACCGTGCGTCGTATGCGCGAGGGCGAGTGGCGGCCGCAGCCGAACGGCGAGTCGGGGCCGACGCTCGACGATGTCATCTCGCGCGCGTGGGAGGTCCTGCGCGCAGACGTGCCCGCCGCCTGCCCCGTCTGCGGCGGCGAGCTCGTGCCGCGCCCGTCCGCCGGCTCCGGTGTGGTCGGCGGCCGCTGCGAGTCGTGCGGCACCTCGCTCGCGTAGCCTGCGGGCCACGATGACCGCCGCCGACGACCGCGCCGCCCTCGAACAGCTCCAGCGCGACTGGATGCAGGCGGTCGAGGACCGCGACATGGACCGGCTCGAGGAGATCGTCGCGCCCGGCTTCCGCTTCACGGCGATCCACCTCAACCCCGAGCCGATGACGCGCGACCAGTGGATGGAGGCGGCTCGCGAGGGCTACACGATCGTGTCGTTCGCCTACGAGTCGATGGACATCGACGTGCACGGCGACACGGCGGTCGTCCACTCGCGCTACTCGCAGATCGCGAGCCTCCACCACACGAGCCTGTCGAACGCCTTCCGGCTGACCGACGTGTGGTCGCGTCTCGACGGTCGGTGGCGCGTGGTCGCGCGCCACAGCTCGATCCTGAGCTGAGCCGCGCCGAGGTTCGAAACTGCGGCATACCGCTCTGAGGTCCGAACTGCGGCATTGAAGGGGCACGGAGGGTGGCCGGTTGCGCATCGTGGAACGCAGTCGCGCGAGCTGCGCGGGCTCGGAGCGGTTGGGGTTGCTAGCACGCGCTATGCGCGCATTAGCAACCCCAACCTGCACGTGCACCTATTTTCGGCGCCCACAAGCCGTCCGGCGTTGCACTTCGCGGAACACCGGCGCCGGAAGCAGCCCACCCCGCCTCCCTACAAGCGGGGTTTCCAGACCCGCCGACCGCGCCGACGTCAGTTCTTCGAGTACTCGTAGAACCCACGGCCGCTCTTGCGACCGAGCAGGCCGGCCTCGACCATGCGGTTCAACAGCGCGGGCGAGACCGACGCGGGGTCGCGGAACTCCTCGTGCAGCGACTCGCTGACCGCGAGCAGCGTGTCGAGCCCGATCAGATCGCTCAACCGCAGCGGCCCCATCGGATGCGCGCAGCCGAGCACCATCCCGCGGTCGATGTCCTCGCGCGAGGCGAAGCCCGACTCGTACATCCGGATCGCCGACAGCAGGTACGGGATCAGCAGCGCGTTGACCACGAAGCCGGCGCGGTCCTGGGAGTCGATGCACTCCTTCCCCAACGTCTGCTCGGCGAACTCGCGCGCACACGTGGCGGTCTCGTCGGCGGTCATGATCGAGTGCACGATCTCCACCAGCGGCAGCACCGGCACCGGGTTGAAGAAGTGCAGCCCGATCACCTTGTGCGGTTGCGAGGTCTCGGCGCCCAGCTTCATGATCGGGACCGACGACGTGTTCGACGCGAGGAACTGCGCCTCGGGCAGCAGCGCATCGAGCCGCTTGAACAGCTCGCGCTTGAGCCCTTCGTCCTCGACGATCGCCTCGATCGCCGCGTCGGCGCCCTCGACGTCGTCCAACGAGGTCGTGAAAGCCAGCCGCTCGAGCGCCGAGGCACGATCCTCCTCGGACACATGCCCGCCGCGCACGCCGCGGTCGAGCGACTTCGAGATCGCCGCCTGCGACTTCTCGCAGCGGTCCACGTCGATCTCGACGACCGTCACGTCGACGCCCGAGCGCGCGCACACCTCCGCGATGCCCGAACCCATGAGCCCGCCGCCGATGACTCCCATTCGCATGGCCGCGCACGGTACCTCACAACGCGATCAAGACCCGCGCCGCACGAGAGCGGCGGAGACGCCTCGCAGGCCGCTAAGGGCTACGCGGCCCCGGCGTCCACCGGCACAACGCAGACGCAGTTGGGCAGCTTCGCCGAGCCGGGAAGGACCATTCGCCCAGCGCCACGCTCGAGCGCGGCCTGCCGGGCGACGTCGGTGGCTTCCTTCCGGTCGTCGACGTGCTGCGCCAACGGCGTCTCCGAGCCGTGGGCATCGATGTAGATCACGTCGTACATGGCGTCAGTTTCGTCCGACGTCCGGACGAACTGCATGGTCTGATCACAATACCTTTACTCGCGCTAGCGTTCCACCCCGCAGACCGAGTAGCCGCGGAGGTAGCGACCTTCGAGGAAAGTCCGGACACCACAGGGCACGGTGGTCGGTAACGCCGACCCGGGGAAACCCGCGGGAAAGTGCCACAGAAATCACACCGCCTAAGCCCATCGGGCCGGCAAGGTTGAAATGGTGCGGTAAGAGCGCACCGGCGCCGCGGTGACGCGGCGGCCAGGCAAACCCCACCGGGTGCAAGGCCAAGCAGGACCGTTTGCAGGCTGCCCGCCAAGGTCCAGGTCGGCCGCTCAGATGGATGGCTACTCAAGACAGAATCCGGCTTACAGGTCTGCTACGGGAAGGGCCTCCGCAAGGGGGCCCTTTCCTATACCCCGATTCGCGAAAAACACAGCCCTACGGACCGTTTGGTGGGTGGGGCCGACGAACCGTGTCCGCGCGCGGACCGCGGTTCGCGCGCGATCGCCCCGGGCGGGGCGCCGCTCAGCCCCGAGGCAGGAACGCGGCTTGCCGCGCGGCCCTCGGAGTGCGAACATGTGTTCGCCTTGATCGTGTGCGCCCTCATCCCGCGGTTCGAGCTCGCCGTCGCCGCCGGCGGCCGTGAGGTGCTGGCCGCCGGGCCGGTGGCGCTGGCGCCCGAGGCGGGGCGCGAGCAGTTCATCGGCGAGGCCTCCGCGGCCGCCGAGGCCCACGGCGTGCGCGCCGGCCTGCGGCTGGGGGAGGCGCTCGCGCGCTGTCCGGCGCTGCGGCTCGTGACGCCCGACCCCGCGGGGGTGGCCGACGAGTGGGAGCGCCTGCTGGCCGCGCTCGAGAACGTCGGCGCGGCGGTCGAGCCCGGCCGGCCCGGCCTCGCCTGGTTCGACGCCCGCGGCCTGCGCAACCTGCACGGCGGCTCGGTCGAGGGGGTGATCGCGGCGGCGCGGCGCGCGCTCGGCACACCGGTGCGCCTGGGAGCGGCGCCGTCGCGCTTCGCCGCCCTGGCGGCGGCCAGCCGTGCTCGCGTGCGCCGCGCGGAGGTGGCTCCCGAGAAGCGCCTCGCCGCCTACCTGGCGCCGCTGCCGGTCGACCTGCTCGCCACCCGGCCCGAGACCGCCGCGCTGCCGGAGACCCTCGAGCGCTTCGGGATCCGCACGCTCGGCGAGCTCGCCACCCTGCCGCGCGCCGCCCTGGCCGACCGCTTCGGCCCCGCCGGGCCGCTGGCAAAGGACCTCGCGCGCGGCAAGGACTCCCCACTCAAGCCCCGCCGCGCGGCCGAGAACCTCGAGGAGCGGCTCGAGCTGCCGGAGTCGGCCTCCGGCCAGCAGCTCGAGCGCGCGCTCGGCCTGCTGATCGACCGGCTGCTCGCCCGCCGCGAGCGCCGCGGCCGCTCGTTGCGAAGCGCAGTCCTCGGCGCCAAGCTGGTCGAGGGCGGGAGCTGGCGTACGCGCGTGACCTTTCGCGAGGCGCTGACCGACCCGCGCCGGATGCGGCTGGTGCTCGCTCCCCGCCTGGCCGAGCTGCCCGCCCCGGCCGACGTCCTCCGCCTGCGCGCCGAGGGCTTCGGCCCACCGCAAGGCGACCAGCGCTCGCTGCTGGCCGAGCCCGCCACCCTGCGCGCCGCCCGCCTGCGCGAGGCCGTCCGCCAGGCCCGCATCGCCGCCGGGCCGGATGCCGCGCTGCGCATCCTGGCGGTCGATCCCGACTCGAGAGTGCCCGAGCGCCGCCTGGCGCTGACGCCGTGGGATCCCTGAACCTGGATTCAGGTTGAGGCCGCGCCGCCTGGCCGAGCCGCGGCCGGCCACCGTCGAGGCCGGCCCGGACGGCCACCCGGAGACGATCGACGGCCACGCCATCGAGGCGGTCCGCGAGTCGTGGCTGATCGAGGACCGCTGGTGGACCGACGTCCCGCTGCGCCGCCGCTACTGGGAGGTCGTCACCGCCGACGGCCGCAACCTCATCGCCTACCGCGATCTCGTGCGCGGCCGCTGGTACACGCAGCGCTAGGCGGGACAAACCCCGGCATTGAGGGTGGCCCGAACCGAGTGTCGACTTTGTACGGCTGAGGCGTACAAAGTCGACACTCGACGTCCGGGCGCCTCCTCAATGCCGCAGTTCGAGCCATAGGCTCCGCAAAGTGCGCCCGCCTCCAGACCCTCCTCGCCGAAGAGCGCCAACGCTTTGCGGCCGGCCACCCGCGCTCCGCCGCCGCCTACGCGGCTGCCCGCCCGCACCTGCTCGGCGGCGTGCCCATGACGTGGATGAACCTCGCCGCCGGCGGGTTCCCGCTCTACCTCGACCACGCCGAAGGCGCCCGCGTCACCGACCTCGACGGCCACACCTACGTCGACTTCGCGCTCGGTGACACCGGCGCCATGGCCGGCCACTCGCCGCCCGCAACCGTCGAGGCGATCGCCCGTCAGAGCGCCAAAGGGATCACGACGATGATGCCGACCGAGGACGCCGCCTGGGTCGGGCAGGAGCTCGCGCGCCGCTTCGGAGTGCCGCAGTGGTCGTTCACGCTCACGGCGACGGACGCCAACCGCTGGGCGATCCGGCTCGCCCGCCAGGTGACCCGCCGGCCGAAGATCCTCGTCAACGCCTGGTGCTACCACGGCAGCGTCGACGAGACGTTCGCGCTCCGCGATGGCGACCGCGTCGTCGCCCGGCCGGGGAACACCGGCCCGCCCGTCGATCTCGCGCAGACCACCCGCATCGCCGAGTTCAACGACCCGGAGCAGCTCGAGCAGGAGCTCGCCCACGAGGACGTCGCCGTCGTCCTGATGGAGCCGGCGCTCACCAACATCGGCATCGTCCTGCCCGAGCCCGGCTACCTCGACGAGGTCCGCCGGCTCACGCGCGAGTACGGGACGCTGCTCATCATCGACGAGACGCACACCTTCAGCGCCGGCCCCGGCGGCGCCACGCGCGCCTACGGGCTCGACCCGGACATCGTCACGATCGGCAAGGCGATCGCCGGCGGCGTCCCCTCCGGCGCCTTCGGCATCACCGACGAGCTCGCGGCGGCGATCACGAGCGACCGCGAGGCCGACATCGAGGACACCGGCGGCATCGGCGGCACGCTGGCCGGCAACGCGCTCTCGCTGGCCGCCACCCGTGCGACGCTCGAGCACGTCCTCACCGACGAGGCGTTCGAGCGCATGATCGCGCTCGCCACCCGCTTCACCGAGGGCGTCCAGCACGCCATCGACGCCCACCAACTCGCAGTGGTCGGTGGCCCAGCTCGGCGCTCGCGTCGAGTACCGCTTCGCCAAGCCCGCGCCCCGCACGGGCAGCGAATCGGCCGCCGCCGGCGACCGCGAGCTGGAGGACTACCTGCACGTCCACATGGCCAACCGCGGCGTCCTCATCACGCCGTTCCACAACATGGCGCTGATGTGTCCGGCGACCACCGAGGACGACGTCGATCGGCACACCGAGCTCTTCGGCGACGCTCTCGACCGCCTTACATGACAAGATGTTGCCGAGGTGTTACCGATCGCCTATCTGGATGCCGGCACGGGGAGCATGCTGCTCCAGCTGCTGGTCGGCGGCATCGCCGCCATCGGCGTCGCGGCCAAGTTCTACTGGCGGCGCGTGCTGAGGTTCCTGCGCATCCGCAAGGACGAGCCGGATGCCGCCGAGTCGCGCAGCCGCGGCTGAGAGCAGCGCCGAGGTCGGTTCCTTCCGGGACCCCGACAGCCGCGTCTTCCTCGACGAGGACGTCGTCTACCGCGTCCTCAGCCCCGACGGCTGGGAGGACTGGCAGGCCCTCGCGGCCACGCCCCTGCTCGACGAGCTGATCGAACGAGGCCGCCTGGTCGCCACCGAGCCGGTCGAGCTCGACGACCTGCCGGACCTCACGGCGGGCCCTGCCGTCGGCGCGCTGAGGCACGAGAAGGTCCCGTTCGTCTCCTACCCGTACGAGTGGCCGTTCTCGATGCTCAAGGACGCGGCGCTGCTCCAGCTCGAGCTCGGCCGCGCCGCGCTGCACCACGACCTCACGCTCAAGGACGCCTCGGCCTACAACGTCCAGTTCCGCGGCGCGCGACCCGTGTTCGTGGACGTCGGCTCGTTCGAGCGGCTGCGCGAGGGCGAGCCGTGGGCGGGCTACCGCCAGTTCTGCATGCTGTTCCTCTATCCGCTGATGCTGCAGGCCTACAAGGGCATGCCGTACCACGCCCTCCTGCGCGGATCACTCGACGGCATCGCGCCGGCTGAGGCGCGGGCGCTGCTGTCCGCGCGCCGGCGCGGCGTGCTCACCCACGTGATCCTGCACGCGCGGCTCGAGGCCCGCTACGCCGACGCCGGCGGCCGCGAGGTCAAGCGCGAGCTCAAGCGCGCGGGGTTCGGCAAGGCGCTGCTCGACGCCAACCTGCGCAAGCTGGAGAAGCTCGTCCGCCGGCTCGAGTTCAAGCCCGGCCGCACCGCCTGGACCGAGTACGGGCGCACGAACACGTACACGGACGAGGAGGCCGCCCGCAAGGCCGAGTTCGTCCGCCAGGCCGCCGCGCGCCAGCCGAGCGGCCTCGTCTGGGACCTCGGCTGCAACGACGGCACGTACTCGCGCGTAGCCGCCGAGCACGCCGCCGCCGTCGTGGCCGTCGATGCCGACCACGCGACCGTCGACGGCCTGTACCGCGCGCTGCGCGACGAGGGGCGCCGGGACATCCTGCCGCTGGTGATGAGTGTCACCGACCCGTCGCCCGACCTCGGCTGGCGCGGGCTCGAGCGCGCGCGCCCCGAGCGGCGCGGCACGCCCGACCTCGTGCTCGCCCTCGCACTCGTCCACCACGTGGTCATCACCGGCAACGTCCCCGTGCGCGAGTTCATCGCCTGGCTGCGGTCGCTCGAAGCCGCGCTCGTGATCGAGTTCCCCGAGCGCGACGACCCGATGGTGCAGAGGCTGCTCTCGGGCAAGACGGAGAAGGCCAACCCGGATTACGAGCGCGAGACGTTCGAGCGCGCCCTCGGCGAGCGGTTCGAGGTCGAGCGCACGGAGCGGCTCGCCTCGCGGACGCTCTACGAGGCACGTCCACGAGCGTAAGGGCACTCCACCTCGCCGCCCTGTGGGCGTTCGCGTTCGCGCAGCCGCTGTTCAATCTGCTCGGCGGCCAGGCGCAGTTCTTCGTCGTGCGCGGGAGCACGGCGGGCGACATCGTGCTGTTCGCGCTCGTCATCACGCTGGTGCCGCCGGCGCTGCTCGCGCTCGCGGTCTGGCTCGCGGGACGCATCAAGCCGGCCTTGGGCGACGCCCTCCAACTCGTCTTCGTCGGTCTGCTCGCCGCGGCGATCCTGCTGCCGCCGCTCGGCGAGCTGCTCGGCGGCTCGGCGGTCTCCGTGCCGGTCGCGCTGCTCGCCGGCGGCGGGGCATCGCGCGCTGTATGCGCGCGCCGCGCCGGTGCGCACGTTCGTCACGTCATCTCGCCGGCCCCGCTGCTCTTCCTCGTGCTGTTCCTGCTCGTCTCGCCCGTGTCCGAGCTCGTGCTGCCGGAGGGCGGAGCGGAGGCAGTGGCGGGCGACGGCGCGCTCCAGCATCCCGGTCGTCATGGTCGTGCTCGACGAGCTCCCGGCGACGTCGTTGATGAACGCGAGAGACCGGATCGACGCCCGCCGCTATCCGGCGTTCGCATCGCTGGCGCGCGACGCGACCTGGTACCGCACGGCCACGACCGTGGCAGGCCGCACGACCGAGGCGGTCCCCGCCATGCTCACCGGCCGCCGGCCGCGTGAAGGCGATCTGCCGATCGCGCTGACCACCCGCAGAGCCTGTTCAGCCTGCTCTCGCGCAGCCATCGGCTCTGCGGTCATCGAGCCGATCACCGACGTCTGCCCGCCCGATCTGTGTCCCGAGCACCGGCCGGACATCGGCGAATCGCCTGACGGTCGCTCGCCGAGGACGTGCGCGTCGTCTCCGCCCACCTGCTGCTCCCCGACGACCTCGACGAGGACCTGCCGCCGATCGACCGCGACTGGCAGGGCTTCGAGGACGAGCGCGATCGGCCCGCGCGCGAACCGTGTACAGCGGCGGCGCTTCATCGAGGAGGTGTTCAGCCGGATCAACAAGGACGACGCGCCGGCGCGCTTCGAGCAGATCGTGCGCGAGGTGGGTGAGCCGGGTGCGCGGCCGCCGCTGCTGTTCCTGCACGTGAGCATCCCGCACGTCCCGTGGCACTTCACGCCGGAGGGCAAGCGCTACGAGACCCGCGTGTCGATGCCCGGTGTGGTGGACGGGACGTGGGTCGGGTCGCAGTGGCTGGCGGACCAGGGCTTCCAGCGCCACCTGCTTCAGACCCAGTACGCCGACAGGCTGCTCGGTGGCTTGCTGCGCCGGCTGCGGGAGACCGGTCTCTACGACCGCGCGCTGATCGTGGTCGTCGCCGACCACGGCGTGAGCTTCCGTTCGGGCGAGCGGCGGCGGCGGCCGACGCCCGCCAACGTCCACGACGTCGCCAACATCCCGCTGTTCATCAAGCGCCCGGGGCAGCGCGAGGGCGGGATCGAGGACACCGCGGTGCGGACGATCGACGTGCTGCCGACGATCGCCGACGAGCTCGGCCTGCGGCTGGGCGAGCCGGTCGACGGCGTGCCGGTCGGGCGAGCGCGACGCGGATCCCGACAACGAGATCGACGTGCCCGACAGCTGGGAGCTCGGGACCACGACCACGTTCGGCACCATCCTGCGCCAGCGCGAGGAGCGGCGGCGCTACGAGCGCTCGCTGCTGGAGGCCGCCGGGTACGACGCGTTCGCGATGGGCCCGCGGCCCGAGCTGCTCGGCCGCCGCGTGGGAGCGGCGCCGCCCGGCGACGGACGGGTCGAGCTCGAGGACCCGGGCCAGTTCGAGGACGTGGACCCGGACTCGCCGCTGCTGCCGATCTGGGTGGCCGGCACCGTGACCGCGCTGCCCGGCGGCAGCGAGGTCGCGATCGTGGTCAACGGCCGCGTCACGGCCACCACGAAGGTCGACCGCGGCCACTTCGGCGCGCTCGTGCCGCCGAGCGCGCTGCGGGCCGGCGCGAACCGCGTCGAGGTCTTCGAGATCGACGGCGACACATTTAGGAAGCTCTAGGGTTTCTCCCAGGCTCCCTTGAGGGTCGGGGTGGAAGATCGCGGCATGGCTCGTCTGCGCCCTGTGGTCGTCCCCGTCGCATGCCTCGCGCTGGCGACGGCGGCGCCCAGCGCGATCGCGCAACCGCGCAGGCCTGTCTCGCAATGGGCCGATTCCCCCGCGGCCCATGCCCTGGCCGCCGAGCTCGCGGACCTGGCTCCGCGGGCCGCCCTGTTCCAGCCGGCGACGTCCCTGCCGCCTGCCGTGCTGACCCCCTCGGGCGAGGCGGCCGTTCCAGACGACCGGCACGCGTCGGCGGCATCCCCCGCAGCCGCCGGCGCTGCCGGCCGTCCACTCGCTGCGAACGCCCGCGGGCCACCATGACGACCGGCCCTGCGCGGCGGGAGGGCAGCGTGGCCTCCCGCCGCGGTCGCCGGCTTCCCATCCGTCCCGTATGCGAACATGTGTTCGTGTATGTTGAGCTCCATGCCCACTCGGCCTTCTCCTTCTTAGACGGCGCCTCGCTCCCCGACGAGCTGGCCGCCGCCGCGGCCGAGCTCGGCTACGAGGCGATGGCGCTGACCGACCACAACGGCGTCTCGGGCTCGATGGAGTTCGTGCAGGCCGCAGCGCCGCTCGGCCTGCGGGCGATCCACGGGGCGGAGGTGGATCTCGAGGACGGCCGTCACCTGACGCTGCTGGTGGAGAGCGAGCGCGGCTGGCGCAACCTCTGCCATCTGCTCACCCGCGCACACGCGCACACGCGCGGGGCGGTCGACGAGACGGTCGAGGACCGCGCGGCCCGCCGGACCGGCCTCGGCCGCCGGCAGGCGCTGGTCGGCACACGCATGCGGCGGGTCGACGTTCCGCCCGAGCTCTCGTTGTCGGCGATCGAGGAACACGCCGGCGGGCTGGTGTGCCTGAGCGGCTGCGCGCTGAAGGGGGTGCACGACGAGCCGACGCTGCGGCGGCTGCTGGGGGCGTTCGGGCGCGACCGGCTGCGGGTCGAGCTGCAGCGGCCGTTCCTGCGCGACGACCGCGCGCGCAACCGCGCCCTGGCCGATCTGGCGGGCCGGCTGGGCGTGGCGACGGTGGCGACCGGCAACGTCCACGCGCACGCGCGCGAGCGCGCGCCGCTGCAGGACGCGTTCACCGCGCTCCGCCATCACACGACGCTCGACGCGTCGGAGCCCATGCGGCGCGGCAACTTCTCGCACGTGCTGGCCCCGCCGGAGGCGATGGCGGCGCGCTTCCCCGAGCATCCGGAGGCGGTGGCGGAGACGCGCGAGCTGGCCGCCCGCCTGCGGTTCGACCTGAGCGCCGACCTCGGGTACCGCTACCCGGGGTCCGACGACGAGCAGGCGCTCAGCAAGTTGGCCGAGCTGTGCTGGGATCGGCTCACGGAGCGCTACCCGGCCGGCAACCCGCATGCTGCCGCGGCGCACGCGCGGCTGGAGGAGGAGCTGCGGGTGATCGACTCGCTGGGCCTGGCCGGCTTCTTCCTGCTGCACCGCGACCTGCTGGAGCTGGCGCGCGAGGTGGCGGTCGAGGTGCGCGGGCCGTCGTCGGTGCGGGCGCTGCTGCCGCCGGGGCGCGGGCGCGGGTCCTCGGTGTCCTCGATCGTCTGCTACCTCACCGGGCTCTCACACATCGATCCGGTCTCCAACGAGCTGTTCCTCGGGCGCTTCCTCAACGAGGAGCTGACCGCGCTGCCGGACATCGATCTCGACTTCCCGCGTGACATCCGGGCGGTGCTGATCCCGCGCGTGCACGAGCGCTACGGGCGCGAGCGGTCGGCGCTGGTGGCCGCCTTCCCGACCTTCCGCTCGCGCGGCGCGATCCGCGAGCTGGGCAAGGTGCTCGGCCTGCCGCCGGGCGAGCTCGAGCGGCTCGCGCGCGGGGCGGAGCCGTGGGCCGTGCGCGGCACGGCGGCCGATGTGGAGACGGCGCTCGGGCTCGAGCCGGGCGGCCCGCCCGCCCCGTTCGTGGACATGGACAACCGGGCGCCGTTCGCGATGTCGACCGGAGAGTGGCTGGCGATGGTCAACGGTCACGATCCGGCCGACATCGGCTACGACGTACCGCCCTCGCACGTGAGCGAGGAGCGGTATTCCGCGCTGCCCGGCCGCTGGGAATGGCTGGCGCGGCTGTGCGACCAGGCCTACGGGCTCCCGCGCCACCTGTCCCAGCACTCGGGCGGGATGATCGTCTCCACCCGCCCGCTGATCGACTGCTGCCCGGTCCTGCCGGCGGCGATGGAGGGCCGCCAGCTCTGCCAGTGGGACAAGGACTCGTGCGCCGACGCGGGCTTCCTGAAGATCGACCTGCTGGGCCTGGGGATGCTGTCGGCGGTCGAGCGCTGCGTGGAGATGATCGCGCGGGTGCGCGGCGAGCGGGTCGATCTCTCGCGCATTCCGTTCGACGATGCCGCGACCTACGACGCCATCCAGACGGCCGACACGATGGGTGTCTTCCAGATCGAGTCGCGCGCGCAGATGCAGTCGCTGTTCCGCACGCGGCCCCAGTCGCTCGACGACCTGACGATCCAGGTCGCGATCGTTCGCCCGGGGCCGATCCTGGGCGGCGCGGTCAACCCGTACATCTCGCGGCTACAGCAGCTGCGCGCGGACCCGGACTACGAGGTGCCGTACGACCACCCGTCTTTGGAGCCCGTGCTGCACGACACGCTGGGGACGATCATCTTCCAGGACCAGGTGATCGAGGTCGCGATGGCCTTCGCCGGCTTCTCGCCGGGCGAGGCCGAGGGCCTGCGGCGGGCGATGAGCCGCAAACGCTCGGCGGCGGCGATCGAGGCCTACCACCAGCGCTTCCTCGACGGCGCGGCCGCCACCCACGGAGTCGACGCGGAGACCGCCGAGCGCGTCTACACGATGATCGTCGGCTTCTCGGGCTTCGGCTTTCCCAAGGCCCACGGCGCCGCCTTCGGCCTGCTCGCCTACCAGTCGACCTGGCTGCGCGTGCATCACGGGCCCGAGTTCCTGTGCGCGCTCCTGAACGAGCAGCCGATGGGCTTCTACGCGCCCGACACGCTGGCCCACGAAGCCCAGCGCCGCGGGATCGAGCTGGCGCCGGCCGACGTCAACACCAGCGAGGTCGAGTGCACGGTCGAGTCCGTCGGCCCGCCCGCGCGGGTGCGGATCGGCCTCGGCTACGTGCTCGGCGTGCGGCAGGACGAGGTCGAGGCGCTGGTCGAGGCCCGCCGCGCCCGCGGCCCCTTCCGCTCCCTCGCCGACCTCGCCTCGCGCGCCGGCGCCGGCCGCCCGGCACTGGAGAAGCTCGCCTGGGCGGGCGCCTGCGACGCGCTCGCGATCCCCGCTGCCGCCAACGGGTCGTCGGCCGCCCCCACCGACGCCTCCTCGTCGGTCCGGCGCACCGTCCTGTGGCAGCTCGGCGTCGCCGCGCCCGGCGAGCGGGTCCGCGAGGGGACGCAGCTGTCGCTGCCGCTCGAGGTGCCGGCGGCCCCGGCCCTGCGGGCGCTCGACCCGTGGGAGGGGATGGTGGCCGACTATGCGACCACCGGCCTCACGCTCGGCCCGCACCCGCTCGCGCTGCTGCGCCCGAACCTGCCTGCCGGCGCCGTCACGTGCCGCGACCTCGAGCGCCTTCCGCACGAGACGCCGGTGCGGATCGGCGGCCTGGTCGTGGCGCGCCAGCGGCCGGGGACGGCCAAGGGGATCGTCTTCATCCTGCTCGAGGACGAGTTCGGCACGATCAACCTGATCGTCCCGCCGCCCGTCTACGAGCGCCACCGCCTGATCGTGCGCACCGAGCCGCTGATCATGGCCGAGGGGCGGCTCGAGCGGCTGCCGCAAGCGGGCGGCGCGATCAACGTCTATGTGCGCACCCTGCGGGCGCTGGTCACGCCCGAGGACGACGCCGCCGACGTGGTCGCGCTCGCCGAGCGCCGCGCCGCGGCGGCAGCCGCCGCCGCGGGCGCCGAGGGGCCGGCGCGCGCGACCGCCCAGAGCGCCGCCGCGGTCGCCGGCGCTGCAGACTTCCGCGGCGTGGCGCCCGCGATCCAGAGCTTCGCCGCCGGCCGCAGGAGGTGAGGGACCGGCAGAACCGTTAGATTCCCGCCTCGCATGACGACGTTCATCTTCGTCCTCGTCTGGGTGGTGGCCGGGCTCGGCCTGCTGCTGATCGCGATGAGCGGCGGTCCGAGCGGGGCGTCGCAGCGGTTCATGTCGCAGACGCGAGCGAGCCGTCGCGTGGCGACCGTGCTGTTCGCGATCGCATTCGTGGTGCTCGGCGCGCTCGTGCCCGCGGCGGTGATCTCGGCCGAGAAGGACAAGGACGACATCCCCGAGGCGAACGTGTCCGATCTCACGGAGTCCGAGATGCACGGCCGCGAGCTGTTCGGCCAGCGCTGCGCGAACTGCCACACGCTGAAGGCGAGCAACGCCATCGCCGAGGTCGGCCCGAACCTGGACACGCTGCGTCCGAACAAGGAGGTCGTCACTGAACGCCATCGAGGAGGGCCGCGCCGCGGGCAACGGCCAGATGGCGGCCGGGCTGTACACGGGCGAGGACGCCGACGACGTCGCCAGCTACGTGGCGAAGGCCGTCGGCGCCACGCAGCAGGCGGGCGGGTCGGCCGGCGAGTCCGGCGGCTGAGCCTGAATCCAGGCTGAGCGGCGTCAGCGCACCGCGCTGTGCGCCCTGCGAACGTGGCTTTCCGCACTTTGCACGGTCGTTTTTGGGGAGCCGCCGGAGCAGGTGTTAACGTAGCCGCGCTCCGCTGAGTTCCCGGAACGAGACGGGAAGCGGGGGACCCAAGCAGTTGGGGGCGAGTCGCTCGCCCGGCGATGCCGGGCGGCGTAGCGCCGCTCTTCGGCGCGAGCCCGACAGCTAACCCCGTAAGCCAGGAAGAGGATCAGAGCCGACATGCCAGAGCACGAGGGCCCTGCGCGGGCCGTCTACGACCACACGGAGGAAGAGCCGCGCCGGCGCCGCCGTCCGGTGGCCGACTGGGGTGTGGGCGAGGAGTTGTTCGACGGCATGCCGGGCGGGCGCTTCGAGCGCCGCGGCGCCGACCATCGGATCCCGCGCGGCGGGGTCGACGACGGGCGTCGCACGATCAGGATCGCCGACGGCGATGTGCCTGCGAAGCCGCTCGAGCGCGTCGACCAGGAGTTCGCCAGCCGCGAGGAGGCGATCCGCGCCCGCCGGGAGCACGACACCGTGTGGGCGGGCGAGGAGCCGTTCGCCGAGAGGACGAGCGATCGCGTGCGAGCAGGCGACGAGCCGTTCGCCGCGCACGAGCAGTCGCTGGCCGAGGAGAGGGATCTCGCCGCGCCGCTTGCCACCGAGAGCCATCGCCCCGCCGACGGGATCGTCCGCGGCGGGGTCGAGGGCCGCCGCACCGTCAAGATCGGCGGTCAGCCTGCGCAGTTCCACAGCGGTCCGCCGCGCCGGCGGCCCGTCCACGAGCGCGTGGGACCGCGGCCCGACCGCATCGCGGCCTGGGCCTTCGCGCTCGGGCTGCTGCTGATCCTGATCGCGATCGCGACCGCGAACGTCTAGCCGCGACGATCGCGGGCGCCAACGATTCGGCGACGCCGGAAGATCCGCGCCGCGCCACGACGCAAACCGAAGTGCACCCGCCGGGCCGCCTGCTGCGTATTCGCAGTTGTAGGCAGGCGTCCAGCGGCCTACACTTACATACCGTAAGGAAGAGCACCGGCATGACCCGGACGCCCTTCCGCCTCCCCGGATCACCCAGACGGCAGGTCGCCATGCCCAAGAAGACCCAGATGAGCCGTTTCCCCATCCACGACGAGCTGACCGCGCCCGAGGCGTCGCTCCCGGTCATCAAGAGCGCGCTCGCCTCCGCCGGCCAGCTTCCGAACTTCCTCGGCGTGCTCGCAGGCTCGCCCGCCGCGCTGCGCGGCTACACCCGCTTCCGCGGTGAGCTGCGGCACGGCTCGCTGGAGCTGCCGACACTCGAGCGGATCGCGCTGGCCGTGGCCGAGCACCACCGCTCGGAGCCCGGCATCGCAATCCACACGCGCACCGCGCGCCAGGCGGGCCTCGGCATCGACGAGGTCTCGCTCGCACGCGAGTGGGAGTCGAGCGACCCGCGCGAGGCGGCGCTGCTGCGCTTCCTCAAGCCGCTCGTGGCCCAGCGCGGCAAGGCTCCGCAGCACCTCCACGAGGAGGCGAGGGAGGCCGGCTGGAGCGACGAGCAGCTGATCGACGCCATCGCGGTGCTCGGCCTGGAATGCTTCACGGCGATGGTGAACGTCGCCGGAGAGATCCCCGTGGACGGCTCCGTCGAGGAGACGCGCGTGCTTCGGGCCGCCTGAGCCGATGCCGGCCGCGGGCTCACGTCGCAGGATCGCCGTCGCGACGCTCGAGCACCCGGGGCAACCCCACTGCTGCCCGCAGTTCCATCGCGCCGTCGAGCTGGTCGGCAAGCGCTGGACGGGCGCCATCCTCTACGTGCTGCTGGAGAGCGGACGGCCGCTGCGCTTCAGCGAGATCGCCCATGCCGTGCCCGACCTGTCGGACCGCCTGCTGTCCGAGCGCATGAAGGAGCTCGAGGCGGCCGGGATCGTCGAGCGGCACGTGGCCGGGACCAGTCCGGTGCGGGTCGAGTACGAGCTGACAGAGCGCGGCCGCGAGCTCGATCCGGCGATGGGCGAGCTCAAGCGCTGGGCCGACCGCTGGTTGGACTGAGCCCCGACCGCCGGTCCACCTCGCGACGACAACGCGTGGGCTAGTCTCCCGCCTCGTGCCCAACGACGACCGGCCGCAGACCGAGGACGACGTCAAGGCGCTCGTCCAGGAGCGCGGCATCCGCTTCATCCGCCTCTGGTTCACGGACATCCTGGGCCAGCTGAAGTCGTTCAGCATCAACGCCGAGGAGCTCGACGACGCGTTCGAGGGCGGGATGGGCTTCGACGGCTCCTCGATCACCGGCTTCAACGCCATCGAGGAGTCGGACATGATCGCCATGCCCGACCCGACGACCTTCAACGTGCTCCCGTGGCGTCCCGAGGAGAACGGCGGCGGCGTCGCGCGCATGTTCGCCGACGTCGTGACCCCCGAGCGCGAGCCCTACGAGGGCGACCCGCGGCACGTGCTCAGGCGTGCCGTCGAGCGCGCGAAGGAGATGGGGTTCGACAACTTCTTCGTCGGCCCGGAGCTCGAGTACTTCCTGTTCCGCGACTCCAAGAGCACCGAGGTGCTCGACGAGGGCGGCTATTTCGACCTCACGACGCTCGATGCCGGCTCGGACGTGCGAAGGGACACCGTGCTGGCGCTCGAGAAGCTGGGGATCGACGTCGAGTACTCCCACCACGAGGTCGGGCCCAGCCAGCACGAGATCGACATGCGGTACGCCGACGCGCTGAAGATGGCCGACGACTGCATGACCTACCGCATCACGGTCAAGGAGATCGCCCTCAAGTACGGCTGGCACGCGACCTTCATGCCCAAGCCGCTGTTCGGCGAGAACGGCTCCGGCATGCACACCCACCAGTCGCTGTTCAAGGACGGCCGCAACGCCTTCTACGACGCCGACGACAAGTACTTCCTGTCGGAGACCGGCAAGGCCTTCATCGCCGGCCAGCTCCGCCACGCGCGCGAGATCTGCTCGATCTTCGCCCAGTGGGTGAACTCCTACAAGCGGCTCGTGCCCGGCTACGAGGCTCCCGTGTACGTGGCCTGGAGCCGGCGCAACCGCAGCGCGCTCGTGCGCGTCCCGCTCTACCACCCCGGCAAGGAGCAGGCCACCCGGATGGAGCTGCGCTGCCCGGACCCGGCCTGCAACCCGTACCTGACCTTCGCGGCGCTGCTGATGGCCGGGCTCGAGGGCGTCGAGCGCGGCTACGAGCTGCCCGAGCCGATGGAGAAGAACCTCTACCACCTGAGCCCGGACGAGAGACGAAGGCTCGGGATCGAGCAGTTGCCGGAGACGCTCGGCGAGGCGATCGAGCTGACCTCGGAGTCCGAGCTCGTGCTGCGCACGCTCGGCGAGCACATCTTCAACCGCTACGTCGAGATCAAGCGCCAGGAGTGGGAGGACTACCGCGTGCAGGTCACGCCGTGGGAGCTCGAGCGCTACCTGGCGATCCTGTAGTCACGGCCTCCTCCGGTTCCTCGCGGTGCTCGCCGTCGGTCACGGCGAGGCGTGACGGCCACCAGATCTTCGGGCCGACGTCGAGCACCAGCGCCGGGACGAGCACCGAGCGCACGACCAGCGCGTCGAGCAGCACACCGAAGGCGATCACGAAGCCGATCTCGGTGAGGAAGACGAGCGGCAGCACGGCGAGCACGGAGAAGGTGCCCGCGAGCACGATCCCGGCCGAGGTGATGACCGCGCCGGTGACGGCCAGGCCGCGCACCATGCCCTTGCGCGTGCCGTAGCGCTGGGTCTCCTCCCGGACCCGCGTCATCAGGAAGATGTTGTAGTCGATCCCCAGGCCGACGAGGAACACGAAGGCGTAGAGCGGCAGCGACGGGTCGATGCCCACGAAGTCGAACACCACGTCGAAGACGACGAGGCTGAAGCCCAGCGAGGCGGCGAAGGACAGCACCACGGTGGCGATCAGCAGCAGCGGAGCAACGATCGCGCGCAGCAGCGCGATCAGGATCAGCAATACGACCACGAGCGCGATCGGCGGGATGAGGAGCGTGTCGCGCGCTGCGGCCTTGCGGACGTCGTACTCGATCGCCGACGGGCCGCCGACCAGCACGTCGTCGCCGCCGGCCGCCTTGACCGTGGCCCGCAGGTCCGGGATCAGGTCGTAGGCCTCGGTCGAGTACGGGTCCGGCTCGAGCACCGCGCTGAGCAGCACGCCGCCCTCGCCCTCGGTCGCCGGGCGCACCTCGGCCACGCCGTCGAAGCCCTCGGCGGCGGCCGTGACCGCCTCCACCTGGGCAGGGTCGGGCACGATGATCTCGGTCGCGGCGCTGGCGCCGGCCGGGAACGACTGCGCCAGCAGCTCCTGGCCCTCGATCGATTCGACCTTCTCCCGGTAGGCGTCGCTCTGCGTGAGCCCGGTGTCGATCGTCAGCAGGCCGAGCGCCATCACGGCGAGCATCGCCGCGGTGCCGATCCAGACGCGGCGCGGGTTGCGGGCGACGCGGTTGCCGACCCGTCGCCACGTGCCGTGCGTCTCGTCGGCTCCGGTGTCGCCGAAGTGCGGCACGCCGTTGCTCCAGCCGAAGATCGGCGGCCGCCAGAACGCGCGCCGGCCGGTGATGGCGAGCATGGCGGGCAGCAGCGTGAGCATCGTGATCATGGCCACGGCGATGCCCATGGCGCCGATCGGCCCGAGGCCGGCGGTGCCCTCCACCTGGGCGATCGACAGGCAGAGCAGCGCCGCGATCACGGTGCAGCCGGAGGCGAAGATGGCCGGCCCGGCGGTGCGCATGGCCAGCGCGATCGCCTCGTGCTTGTCCTCGTGCTTGCGCAGCTCCTCGCGGTAGCGCGAGACGAGCAGCAGCGCGTAGTCGGTGCCCGCGCCCAGTACCAGCACGGAGAGGATCGACGACGACTGGCCGTTGACGGTCACGCCCAGCTCGGTGAGGCCGTACCCGACCGCGCGTGTGGTGATCTCCGCGAAGCCGACGGCGAGCAGCGGGATCCAGAAGAAGAGCGGGCTGCGGTAGATCAGGATCAGCAGCACGAAGACGATCCCGACGGCCGCCAGCAGCAGCTGGCCGTTGATCGACTCGAAGACCTTGATCGCGTCGGCCGCGAAGCCGGCGGGGCCGGTGACCTTGACCTCGAGCCCGCCGCCCGGATCGCTGACCCGCTCGCGGATGTCGTCGATCGGGTCGAGGATCGTCTCCGACTCGCCGTCGCCGGTGATGTTGCCGATCAGCAGCGCGGCGTCGCCTCCTGGCGAGGGCCGCGGCTCGGCGAACGGCGAGACCTGTGGGTACTGCTGCATCGCCTCGTTGAGCTCCTGGCGATCGGCCGCGATCTGCTGCTGGTCGGCCTCGGTCAGTCCGCCCTCGCGACGGTAGATGACGACGATCGGCGCCTGCTCGCCGCCCTGCAGCTCCTCGCTGACGGCCAGCGCCTTGGTCGACTCGGCGTCGGAGGGCAGGAACGACGTCGACTCGTTGTTCTCGGCGTCGGCGTACTTGGACGGCAGGTTCGCGCCGAGCATCGCGACGATCGCGACGAGCCAGACGCCGGCGACGACGAACTTGGAGGTCTTGCCGGTGGCGAGCGTGAGGAGCCGGGACATCACGTCTCGAGCAGGGCGCGCAGCTCGTCGGGCTCGGTGACCGGTCGCCGGCAGGCGAAGCGCTCGCACACGTAGGCGGCCGCTCGCCCGTCGACCGGCAAGCGGCCCTCGAGCAGCGGCACGCCGTCCGCCGGACCGCCCGCCAGCACCATGTGCGGGCGGAACGTGTCGCGCACGACCCGCTCGAGCGGCGCGCGGTCGTCGCCGACCAGCGCGACCTCGCGCACCTCGGCGAGCAGGAAGTCGGTCGCCGACAGCAGGTGGCCGAACCCGGCCGGGTGCTGTGGAGCGATCGTGTGCAGCAGCCGGATGTGGCCGAGCGCGGCGTCTTCGTAGGCCGCCTCGCCGGTCAGCCGCGCCAGCCGCAGGAGGCCGAAGGCGGCGGCCGAGGAGCCGGACGGGATCGGCGTATCCTCGAGGTCCTTGCGGCGGGCGATCAGCTCCTCGTGATCGACGGCGGTCGAGAAGAACCCGCCGCGCTCGGAGTCGGCGAAGCGGTCGAGGATGGTGTCGGCGAGCGCGCGCGCCTCGGCGAACCAGCGCGGGTCGAAGGTCGCCTCGTAGAGCGTCAGCAGCGCCTCGAGCAGGAAGGCGTGGTCCTCGAGGTAGGCGTTCAGGTGCGCGCGGCCCTGGTTGTAGGTGCGCAGGAGGCGGCCGTGCTCGTCACGCAGGTCGCGCAGCACGAACTCGGCGGCGGCGATCGCCGCGTCGAGGTGGCGCGGCTCGCCGAGCACGGCGCCGGCATCGGCCAGCGCAGAGATCATCAGCGCGTTCCACGCGGTCAGGCGCTTGTCGTCCAGACCAGGACGCACCCGCTGCTCGCGGGCGGCGAGCAGGCCGGCCTTGATCTCGGAGAGCCGCTCGGGATCTGAGGTGGCGCGCACCGGGATGTTGGCGCCCTCGAAGTTGCCGCCCTCGGTCATCCCGAAGTGCTCGATCGCGGCGTCGGCCGGCTCGCCGAGCGCCTCGCGCACCTCCTCGAGCTGCCAGACGTAGAACTTGCCCTCGACGCCCTCGGAGTCGGCATCCAAGGCGCTCGCGAAGCCGCCCTCCGCCTGGCGCAGCTCGCGCAGCGCCCAGTCGAGCGTCTCGCGGCACACGCGCTCGAAGAACGGCTCCCCCGAGACCTGGAAGGCGTGCAGGTACACGCGCGCGAGCAGCGCGTTGTCGTAGAGCATCTTCTCGAAGTGCGGGACGATCCAGCGCGCGTCGACCGAGTAGCGGGCGAAGCCGCCGCCGATCTGGTCGTAGATGCCGCCGCCGGCCATCCGGCGCAGCGTGTGGAGCGCCATCTGGCGCTCGCCGCGCCGCAGCAGGAACTCGATCGCCGAGGCGGCCGGGAACTTCGGCGCGCCACCCCAACCGCCGTTCTCGGCGTCGTAGCTGCGCTTGAGCGTGGTCACGGCGGCATCGAGCGAAGCAGGATCGATCTCGGCGTCGGGCGCCTCGATCTGCGCCGTCGCCTGCAGCCGGCCGACGATGCGCTCGGCGCCGTCGACGATCTGGTCGCGCTCGCTGTCCCAGGCGCGCGCGACGCCGTCTAGCACCATCCGCCAGCTCGGCATCCCTTGGCGCGGCTCGGGCGGGAAGTAGGTGCCGGCGTAGAACGGGACGCCCTCGGGCGTGAGGAACGCGTTCAGCGGCCAGCCGCCGTGCCCGGTCATCGCCTGCACGGCGTCCATGTAGATGGCGTCGACGTCCGGGCGCTCCTCGCGGTCGACCTTGACGGGCACGAAGTGCTCGTTCATGACCGCGGCCACCTCGGGGTCCTCGAACGACTCGCGCTCCATCACGTGGCACCAGTGGCAGGCCGAGTAGCCGATCGAGACCAGCAGCGGCTTCTGCTGATCGCGCGCGCGGGCGAGCGCCTCCTCGCCCCACGGGTGCCAGTCGACGGGGTTGTCCTTGTGCTGGAGCAGGTACGGGGAGGTCTCGTCTGCGAGGCGATTGGCCATGAGATTGAGTATGCGGCTTACTCGCACTCGCAAGCTCGCGCGAGCGCCTTAGCATGCGTGCCATGTCCCATCATCGCGAATCCGTGACCGCGGACCCCGGCCCGCCCGCCGCCGGGCCCTATTCCCACGCCGTCATCTCCAACGGCCTCGTCTTCCTCTCGGGTCAGACCCCGGTCGATCCCGACACCGGTCAACTCGTCGAGGGCTCGATCGGCGACCAGACGCGCCGCTGCCTCGACAACCTGGCGATCGTGGCCGCCGCCGCCGGCGCCCAGCTCACCGACGCGGTGCGGGTCGGCATCTACGTGACCGACATCTCGACCTTCAAGGACGTCAACGAGGCCTACGCCACCTACTTCGTCAACGACCCGCCGGCGCGCAGCACGATCGGCGTCGCGGCGCTGCCGCTGGGGGCCGAGGTCGAGATCGACATGGTGCTGGCCCTGCCGGCGTGACCTCCGACGACGTCAAAGCGGCGCGCTCAGCCGTCGAGACGATCGCTCGGCGGACGCCGATGCTCTCCACGCGCACGATCTCCGAGCGCGCGGGCGGCGTCGTGGCGCTGAAGGCCGAGAATCTCCAGCGCACCGGCTCGTTCAAGATCCGCGGCGTGGCGGCCAAGCTCGCCGCGCTCGGCGAGGAGGGCTGCCGCAACGGCGTGGTGGCGGCCTCGGCGGGCAACCACGGGCAGAGCCTGGCCGCCGGCGCGCGCGCCCGCGGCATCCCGTGCGAGGTGTTCGTGCCCGACGACGCCCCGATGTCCAAGGTCGAGGCGGCGCGCGAGCAGGGGGCGACCGTCCACATGGGCGGCGGCTCCGTCGACGAGTGCCTGGCGCACGCCCAGGAGCGCGCGCGCGAGGGCGGTCTGGCGTTCGTGCACCCGTTCGACGACCCGGACATCGTGGCCGGGCAGGGCTCGCTCGGGCTCGAGCTGCTCGAGGACGTGCGCCGACCTCGCCAAGGTGGTCGTGCCGGTCGGCGGCGGCGGGCTGTGCTCCGGTATCGCGCTCGCGGTCAAGCAGGCGCGGCCCGGCGTGGAGGTCGTCGGCGTGCAGGCCGCCGCCTGCTCGCCCTACCCGGAGTCGCTGCGCCGCGGCGAGCCGGTGCCCGCCGCCACCGCGCTCACGATCGCCGACGGCATCGCCGTCAAGCGGCCCGGCGACCTCACGCTCGACCTGCTCGCCCGCCACGACGTCGGCGTCGTCACCGTCGACGAGGACGCCACCGCCGAGGCGATGGTCGTGCTGATGGAGCGCTGCAAGCTCGTGGTCGAGGGCGCCGGCGCGGTCGGCGTGGCGGCGCTGCTGGGCGGGCAGGTCCAGGCCGCCGAGCAGGGCACGACGGTCGCCGTGCTGTCGGGCGGCAACGTCGACCCCGGACTGCTGGCGGCCGTCGCGCGCCGCCACGAGAGCCAGGCCGGCCGGCGCCTGGTGCTGTTCACGCGCGTGCCCGACCGGCCCGGCAACCTCGTGCGGCTGCTCGCCCAGGTGGCCGAGACCGGTGCCAACCTCGTCGACGTCTCACACGTGCGCGAGGGGGTCGACCTGCACGTGCGCGAGACCGCGGTCGAGCTGGTGATCGAGACGCGCGGGCACGACCACGCCGAGCGCGTCGTCGCCGCGCTCGGGGAAGCCGGATACCAGGCGCGCGTGTTGCACTAGCCTGCTGCGGGCACGCGCTACCCCATGCTCCGCCGCACACTCATCCTCGTATCGCTCGCCACGATCTTCGTCCTCGGCCCGGGAGTCGCCCAGGCCGGAGCGCCGAAGGACGACTGGCCGAGGATCAACGGCGAGCTCTGGATCAACTCCCACGACACCGACACCACGCACGGCGGCACGCGCAAGAACGACGAGCTGCTCGGTGGGCACGGCGACGACCGCATCTACGGCCGCGAGAAGCACGACGTCATCTGGGGCGACCACAAGGCCTCCGGCAACACCAAGCGCCAGGTCGACACGCTCCACGGCGGCCCCGGCAAGGACTGGATCTACGCCAGCCACGGCCGGAACATCATCAGCGGCGGCGGCGGGGACGACACCATCCGCGTCTGGTTCGGCCGTGGCCGCGTCGATTGCGGGTCCGGCGACGACGACATCCTCTACGTCAGCAAGACCCAGAACAGGAAGGTCAAGCGCCGTAACTGCGAGCGGGTTCTGCACCGGAGCGCGAAGGACGCCGTCCACGACCGCGACGGCCTCTACGACTAAGTGGCCGTGGCCGACCACTAAGTAGCGGAACGTTTACGCGCCTGCGCGGCGGGAAGCACCCACTCGGGGGAAGTCGTGTGATCCACCTTGGGGGAGGCAACTCGTGAGGACCAAGTCACGTGTGCGCTCGATCGTCATCTGGACGACCGTCTCGATCATCGGCGCTGTGGCGTGGGGCGTCATCGCCCTCGTCCGCGACGAGCAGATCTCGGCCGCGTGGCTGATCGCGGCCGCCGTCGGCTCGTACGCGATCGCGTACCGCTTCTATGCCCGCTTCATCACCAAGAAGGTCCTGGGCGTCGACAACAAGCGGGCGACGCCGGCCGAGCGCCTGGACAACGACATGGACTACCAGCCGACGGACCGGCGGGTCCTGTTCGGCCACCACTTCGCCGCCATCGCCGGCGCGGGCCCGCTCGTCGGGCCGGTGCTCGCCGCCCAGATGGGCTACCTGCCCGGGACGATCTGGATCGTCGTCGGCGTCATCTTCGCCGGCGCCGTCCAGGACATGACGATCCTGTTCTTCTCGATGCGCCGCAACGGCAAGAGCCTCGGCCAGATGGCGCGCGACGAGATCGGTCCGGTCGGCGGCATCGCGGCCCTGATCGCGGTCTTCTCGATCATGATCATCCTGCTGGCCGTGCTGGCGCTGGTCGTGGTCAACGCGCTGGCGCAGTCGCCCTGGGGCACGTTCTCGCTCGCGATGACGATCCCGATCGCGTTCTTCATGGGCTTCTACCTGCGCGTGCTGCGACCGGGCCGCGTGATGGAGGTCACGGCGATCGGCGTCACGCTGCTCATGCTGGCGATCGTCGCCGGCGGCTTCGTGCAGGACTCCTCGCTCGCCGACACGTTCACGCTCTCGCCCGAGACGCTCACGCTGTGCCTGGTCGCATACGGCTTCTTCGCCTCGGTGCTGCCGGTGTGGATGCTGCTGACGCCGCGCGACTACCTGTCGACGTTCATGAAGATCGGCACGATCGTGCTGCTCGCGGTCGGCATCCTCGCGACGCTGCCGGTGATGCAGAACGAGGCGGTCACGCCCTTCGCCTCCAACGGCGAGGGGCCGGTGTTCGCCGGCTCGCTGTTCCCGTTCGTCTTCATCATCATCGCCTGCGGCGCCCTGTCCGGGTTCCACTCCCTGATCGCCTCCGGCACGACGCCGAAGATGATCGAGAAGGAGTCGCAGGTCCGCTTCATCGGCTACGGCGCGATGCTGATGGAGTCGTTCGTCGCGGTGATGGCGATCATCGCCGCCTCGATCATCGACCCGGGGCTCTACTACGCGATGAACGCGCCGGCCGCCGTGGTCGGCGACTCGGTGCAGAGCGCGTCGCAGGCCGTCAACGGCCTCGGCTTCCAGATCAGCCCGGGGGAGCTGCAGTCGGCGGCCACCGCGGTCGAGGAGGAGACGCTCGTGGCCCGCACCGGCGGCGCCCCGACGCTGGCGATCGGCATGTCGGAGATCTTCGCCGGAGCGACCGCTGAGAGCCTCAAAGCGTTCTGGTACCACTTCGCGATCATGTTCGAGGCCCTGTTCATCCTCACCACCGTGGACGCGGGCACGCGGGTCGGGCGCTTCATGCTGCAGGACACGCTGGGCAACGTCTGGAAGCCGATCGGACGCGTGAGCTGGAAGCCCGGCTTGTGGGCGACGAGCGCGGTGGTCGTGGCCGCGTGGGGCTACTTCCTCTACACCGGCGTGACCAACCCGCTCGGCGGGATCAACCAGCTGTTCCCGTTGTTCGGCATCGCCAACCAGCTCCTGGCCGCGGTCGCGCTGACGGTCGCCACCACGCTGCTGATCAAGGCCGGCAAGCTCAAGTGGGCGTGGGTGACGGGCATCCCGCTGGCCTGGGACGCGGCGGTCACGCTGACCGCCAGCTACCAGAAGGTGTTCTCGAGCGAACCCACGATCGGCTTCTTCGCCCAGCGCGACCGCTACAAGGAGGCACTCGACGCCGGCGAGGTGCTGCCGCCCGCGCAGAACATCGACGACATGCAGGCGGTGGTCACGAACTCGACCGTCGACGGCGTGCTCGCGGCCCTCTTCGCTGCAATGATCATCATCGTGATCCTCGACGCCTCCAGGGTCTGGTTCAAGGCGATCCGCGCTCGAGAGCCGCTGCCCTCGACCGAGGCGGAGTCCGTCGAGTCGCGCATCGTCGCGCCGTCCGGCCTGTTCTGGACCCCGGAGGAGCGGGCGGTGCTCGCCGGGGCCGACGGCGGCCAGGCACGCTTCGAGCGCGAAGAGCGCGAGCCCACCCGAACCGGCGGTGAGCCATGACCGTGAAGCAGGCCTTCGCCGGCGTGCGCTGGTACTTCCGCGAGGTCTCCGGCGAGTCGGCCTACGACCGCTACGTCGAGCACATGCGGCGCGACCATCCGGCCCAGCCGGTGATGTCGCGCCGCGACTACGAGCGCCGCCGCCAGGACGCGCGCAACGAGAACCCTCGCGCGCGCTGCTGCTGAGCGCGGGCGTGGCTGGGGTCGAACCGCGTCAACGCCGCAGTTCACCGCGCCTACGAGGCTTGAGCCAGCGCCACGTCAGCCCAGCGGTTCGAAGACGGCCGTGAAGTGGCGCAAGGCCGCCGGCTCGTAGACGATCCGGTAGCCGGTCAGCTCGCCGGCCCGGCCGGCGACGTACTCGAAGACTTCGATCACGTAGTCGATGTGGCTCTGCGTATACGTCCTCCGCGGGATGGCCAGGCGCACCAGGTCGAGCGGTGCAGGCAGCTCTGAACCGTCCGGCCGGCGGCCGAACATGACCGTGCCGATCTCGCAGCTGCGCACTCCCCCTGCCTCGTAGAGGGCGATGGCGAGCGCTTGGCCGGGATACTCGAGCGGCGGGATCTGCGGGAGCAGGGCCCGGGCGTCGACGTAGACGGCGTGGCCGCCGATCGGCGTCAGAACCGGCACTCCGGCCCGCTGCAGCGCCTCGCCGAGGTAGCCGGTGGAGCGGATCCGGTATCGCAGGTAGTCGTGACTGACGACTTCCCTGAGCCCCTGCGCCAGCGCCTCGAGGTCGCGGCCGGCCAAGCCGCCGTACGTCGGAAACCCCTCGGTGAGAATCAGCAGGTTTCGGCAGTCCCTGGCCAGTTCGTCGTCGTCCATCGCCAGCCATCCACCGATGTTGCCCATCGGATCCTTCTTGGCGCTCATCGTCATGCCGTCGGCGAGCGATGCCATCTCACGCACGATGTCGGTCACGTCACGGTCCTGCTGCCCCGGCTCGCGTTCGTGGATGAACCAGGCGTTCTCGGCGAAGCGGCAGGCGTCGAGAAACAGCCGCTTACGGTGCGCGTCGCATACCTCGCGGACCGCGTGCAGGTTGGCCAGCGACACGGGCTGCCCGCCCCCGCTGTTGTTGGTGATCGTCATGAACACCACCGGGACGTCGTCCCCGCGCTCGCGCAGGAGTGCGTCCAGTGCCTCGACGTCCATGTTGCCCTTGAACGGGTGGTCGGCGCTCGGGTCCAGACCCTGCGCGATAACCAGGTCGACGGCCTGCGCGCCGGTGTACTCGACGTTCGCTCGGGTGGTGTCGAAGTGCGTGTTGTTGGGCACCACGTGCCCGGGCTGCGCCAGGACGCTGAACAGGATCTTCTCGGCCGCACGGCCCTGGTGGGTGGGAATCACATGCTCGAACGGGAACAGCTCGCGCACCGCGTCCCGGAACACGTAGTACGACGGCGAGCCGGCGTAGGACTCGTCGCCGTGCTGGATCGCGGCCCACTGGTCGCGGCTCATCGCGCCGGTGCCCGAGTCCGTGAGCAAGTCGATCAGCACCTCGTTCGCATGTACCTCGAACAGGTTGTATCCGGCCGCAGCCAGCGCCTCCCTGCGCTCCGTCCGGGTCGTCATCCGCAGCGGCTCCACCGAGTGGATCCGGAACGGCTCGATGATCGTGCGGAAGGTCGGTGCACTCATGCGACGACCGTACTCCCGCGCGGCGCAATCAGAGCTGCTCGGGCACCATCTCGATCGCCCCGGCCGGGCACTCCTCGGCGCACAGCCCGCAGCCCTTGCAGAAGTCCAGGTCGATCTCGTAGCGGTACGGCCCGGGCTCGTCGAGCTTGATGACGGCGTTGTCCGGGCAGACGCCGAAGCAGTTGTCGCAGGCGAAGCAGTTGCCGCACGACAGGCAGCGGCGGGCCTCGAACTTCGCGGTCGACTCGTCGAGCCCGCCGACGACCTCGTCGAACGTGGAGCCACGACGAACGGCCTCCAGCTGCGGCCGCATCGAGCGCGGCGCGTCGGAGTAGTACCAGGGGTTGAGCTCGTCGAACCCGACGATCCCGGGTCGGGCCGGATGCAGGAACTCGGCGCCGCGCAGCCAGGCGTCGACGCAGCGGGCCGCCTGCTTGCCGTGCCCGATGCCGACGGTGACGGTCCGCTCGGCGGGGACCATGTCCCCGCCCGCGAAGACGCCGGCATGGCCGGTCATCATCCGCTCGTCGACCTGCACGACGCCGTCGACCACCTCGATCCCGGCGACGCCGTCGAGCAGCGACAGGTCGGTGTCCTGCCCGAGCGCCAGCACGAGCGCGTCGGCCTCGAGCTCCTCGAGCTCGCCGGTGCCCTGCGGGAAGCCCGATTCGTCGAGCTCCATCCGCTCCAGCACCAGGCGGCCGGCGTCGGCGTGCTTGATCGTCGAGAGCCACTTGACGAGGACGCCCTCCTCGAGCGCCTCCTCGACCTCGAAGTCGTGCGCGGGCATCCGGTCGCGAGTGCGGCGGTAGACGACGATCGCCTCCTCGGCGCCCAGGCGCCGGGCCGTGCGAGCGACGTCCATGGCGGTGTTCCCGCCCCCGTAGACGACGACGCGGCGACCTAGCCGCGGGCCTTCCTCGCCCTCCATGCTGCGCAGCACGGAGACGGCGTCGAGCACCTTGGCGGCCGAGCCGGCCGGGATGTATGCGCGCTTGCCGATGTGGGCGCCGACCGCGAGGAACGCGGCGTCGAAGCCGCCCTCGCGCATGGCGTCCTCGATGTTCGTGACGGTGCGGTTCAGCTCCAGCTCCACGCCGAGGTCGAGGATGCGCTGGATCTCGGCGTCGAGGACGTCACGCGGCAGGCGGTAACGCGGGATCCCGAAGCGCATCATGCCGCCGGCCGCCGGGCCGGCGTCGTAGATCGTCACGGCGTGCCCGAGCCGCCGCAGGTGGTACGCGGCGGAGAGGCCCGATGGGCCTGCGCCCACGACGAGGACGCGCTTGCCCGATGGCGGCGCGTCGACGGTGACGGTCCACCCGAGCCGGATCGCCTCGTCCCCGAGGAAGCGCTCGACCGAGTTGATGCCGACCGCTTCGTCAAGGTGCTTGCGGTTGCAGGCGGTCTCGCACGGGTGGTAGCAGACGCGGCCCATCACGGCCGGCAGCGGGTTGTCCTGCATGATCTGGCGCCAGGCGGCTTCGTAGTCGCCGCCTTCCGCATGGTAGAGCCACTGCTGGCAGTTCTCGCCGGCGGGGCAGCCGTCGTTGCAGGGCGGCATCCGATGCACGTAGCGCGGGCGCTCGGTGCGCCACGAGCCGGTGTGGTTGGCGAGGCTGGAGCCGACGTCGAGGGTGATCGCAAACGGTTTGTCCATCACAGGAGTCCGAATCGCTGGATGTTGCGGTCGGCGCGCGCCTGCACCTGCGCGATCACGTCGTCGCACCGCTCGGGCGAGAAGAGGTGGGCGAAGCGCTTCTGCGGCCGGAGGTAGTCCTCGACGGGGACCTGCCCGCGGATCTTCGTGACGTCGGTGACGTCGCCGTCCTCGGCCTCGAAGACGGGGAACAGCCCGCACTGGGTGGCGAGCCGTGCGATCTTGACCGACTCGCTCGAGCCGCAGCCCCAGCCGAGCGGGCATGTGACCAGCACGTGCAGGTAGCGCGGTCCGTGGAAGCCCATGGCACGCTCGACCTTGGCCTCGAGGTCGCGCAGGTCGGCGATCGTCGCGGTCGCGACGTACGGGATCTCGTGCGCCATCGCGATCAGCGGCGCGCTCTTGCCCTGGCCGAACACGTTCCCCGGCTCGGAACCGACGGCCTGCGTCGTCGCGGTGCGGGCGGCGGGCGGCGTCGCGCCCGAGCGCTGGACGCCCGTGTTCATGTACGCCTCGTTGTCGTAACAGACGAACAGCACGTCGTCGCCGCGCTCGAACATGCCCGACAGGCAGCCGAGCCCGATGTCGACGGTGCCTCCGTCGCCGCCCTGGCCGATCACGCGGACGTCGGTGCGGCCCTTGACCTTGAGGGCGGCGGCGACGCCGGTGGCTACGGCCGGCGCGTTGCCGAACAGCGAGTGGATCCAGGGGAGCTGCCACGAGCTCTCGGGGTAGGGCGTCGAGAAGACCTCGAGGCATCCGGTCGCGTTGGCGGCGATCAGCCGGCCGTCCGCGGCGCGCATCGCGGCGTCGAGCGTGTAGCGGGCGCCCAGCGCCTCGCCGCAGCCCTGGCAGGCGCGGTGGCCGGAGGTGAGCGTGTTGGAGCGGCTCGCGTCCGACTGCACCGTGCGCTGGTCCGGGTCGAGCAGTCGGTTGCCGACCGCGAAGGAGCCCACTTGGTAGTACTTGATCGGGTGCTCGGGCATCAGACGGGACCTCCGGCCACGATCCCGAGCTCGCGCAGCATGTTCTCGGCGTGCGGTCCCGGCCGGTCGGTGGCCTTGCTGCGCGCGAGCTCGCGCTCGACGAGGTCGACGTCGAGGTCGAGGAAGGTGAGCCGCCCGAGGCGGTCGGCGCTCGCGTCGGCGAGCATGGCCCGCAGCGACGCCCGCGTGATCGGTCGGCCGCCCAGGCCGGCGACGACGTCGTAGACCCGGACCGGAAGGCCGGAGAGCGCAAGCCGGACGTTCTGGCCCACGATGCCGCCGGCGCCCACCGCGAATGCCTTCTCGACGACCACAACGCGTTCGACGTGCCCGAGCGCGGCTCGGACTTCGTCGAGCGGATACGGGCGGAAGCACTTCAGGCCAACGGCGCCGACCCGCTCGCCCTGCTCGCGCAGCTCGTCGATCACGTCTTCGATCGTCCCCAGCACCGATCCCAGCGCCAGGACCACGGTCTCGGCATCGTCGGTCCGGTAGGTGCGCAGCAGGCCGCCCGAGGCGCGACCGAACGCGGCGGCGAAGTCGTCCGCGATCCTGGGGATCGCGTCGAGCGCCTGCATCTGCTTGGCGTGCATGAGGTACTTGACCTCGGTGAACGCCTCAGGCCCGACCATCGCGCCGATCGTCACCGGCGCGTCGGGATCGAGCAGCTGGCGCGGCGCGAACGGGGGCAGGAACGCGTCGACCTGCTCCTGCGTGGGCAGCTCGACCTCCTCGACCGCGTGGGTGAGGATGAAGCCGTCCATGCAGACCATGACCGGCAGCGAGAGCTCCTCCGCCAGGCGGAACGCCTGGACGTGCAGGTCCGCCGCCTCCTGGTTGGTCTCCGCGTAGAGCTGGATCCAGCCGGAGTCGCGCTGGGACATCGCATCCGAGTGGTCGTTCCAGATGTTGATCGGCGCACCGATCGCGCGGTTGGCCACGGTCATCACGATCGGCAGCCCGAGCCCGGAGGCGTTGTAGAGCGCCTCGACCATGAACAGCAGCCCCTGGCTTGCCGTGGCGGTGTAGGAACGGGCGCCGGTGGCCGAGGCGCCGATCGCCACCGACATCGCGGCGAACTCCGACTCGACGTTGATGAACTCGCACGGTGCGAGCTCGCCGGTCTTCACGAGCTGCGAGAGGGCTTCGACGATGTGCGTCTGCGGCGAGATCGGATACGCCGCGATCACCTCGGGACGGCAGCACGCGATCGTCTCGGCCACAGCGCGGGAGCCCTCGAGCTGCCTAGGCATCGACGGGCTCCAGGACCAGCGCGTGCGCAGCCGTCGCCGCGGCGATGTTCGCCTCCGCCAGCGCGGACGGGAACCGTTCGCGGATCGCGCCGGCGACGGAGTCCAGCGTGACGAGCCCGGAGACGGCGGCGAAGGCGCCGAGCAGCGCCGCATTCGGCAGCGGCCGCCCGAGGTGCTCGCGCGCGATCTCCGACGCCGGCACGGTGATCACGCTCGCATCGAGATCGGCGAGCCCGAGCCGGTCCGCGGCGCGGGTGCTGTTGAGGAGCACGCGGCCGCCGGACCGCAGCCCGGCGAAGAGGTCGACCTGGTGCAGCAGGGTCGGGTCCTGCACGATCAGCGCGTCCGGCGCGAGGATCGGCTCGCGGACGCGGATGGGGCGGTCGTCGATGCGACAGAACGCGACGACCGGCGCGCCGGTCCGCTCGGAGCCGAAGCTCGGGAACGCCTGGGCGTGGCGGCCTTGGTTGAAGGCCGCGACGGAGAGGAGCTCGGCGGCGGTCACGACACCCTGCCCGCCGCGCCCGTGGATGCGTACCTGGAACATCGCCACCTACGTTGGCGCGCGCACGGCGCTTCGTCACGAGTGGTTGTCCGTGCTGTGCGCCGGAGAAGTACGTACGCTCGCGCCATGGCCCTGCACGTCGAACCGGTGACCACCCTGCCCGCGGAGCGCTTCGAGTCGGTGCTGACGGCGGACGGGCTGGCGCGGTTCCAACGGACGATCGCCCGCGGCCGCGAGCTGCTCGCGGATCGCACGCTGTGGTCGGTGAACTCGACCGCTCGCGGCGGAGGGGTGGCGGAGATGCTCCGCTCGCTGATCGGCTACGTCCGCGGGGCCGGCATCGACGCCCGCTGGGCGGTGATCGAAGGCGACGAGGAGTTCTTCGCGCTCACCAAGCGGTTGCACAACCGTCTCCACGGCGCCGAGGGCGACGGCGGGCCGCTCGGGGCCGCCGAGCGGGCTGTGTACGAGCGGCGCTCGGCGTCGAACGCCGAGCAGATGCTCGGGCAGCTGGGCGAAAGCGACGTCGTGCTGCTGCACGATCCGCAGACCGCGGGCATGGTGCCGCATCTCGTCGACGCGGGCGTGCGGGTGATCTGGCGCGCCCACATCGGGCTCGACCTGCCCAACGAGCGCGCGCGTGAGGCGTGGGCGTTCCTGATCCCGTACGTCGAGCCGGCGGCCGCCTACGTGTTCTCGCGCGAGGCGTTCGGCTGGGAGGGACTCGACCGCGACCGGATCACGGTGATCGCTCCCTCGATCGACGCGTTCGCGCCGAAGAACCAGGTGATGTCGTTCACCGGCATAACCGCCGTGCTGCGGGCCGCGGGTCTCGCCGCCGATCATCACCATCACGCGCGGGCGGTCTTCGAGCGCCTCGACGGCACCGTCGGCACGGTGGAGCGGGAGGCGCGCCTGATCGAGGAGCAGCCGCTGCGGCTCGACATCCCGCTGGTGGCGCAGGTGTCGCGCTGGGATCGGCTCAAGGACCCGCTCGGCGTCCTCGCCGGCTTCGTGGAACACGTCGACGCGGCCGACGAGCCCCACCTGATCCTCGTCGGGCCGGACGTCACCGCCGTGGCCGACGACCCCGAGGGGGCGGAGGTGCTGGCCGAGGTCGAGGCCGCCTGGAGCGAGCTGCCCGCGGCCGATCGCCGGCGGGTCCACCTCGCGCTGCTGCCGATGGACGACGCCGACGAGAACGCGGTCATGGTCAACGCGCTGCAACGGCGTGCCGACGTCGTGGTGCAGAAGAGCCTGGCCGAGGGATTCGGCCTGACGGTGTCCGAGGCGATGTGGAAGGGCCGCCCGGTCGTGGCGTCCCGCGTCGGCGGCATCCAGGACCAGATCGAGGACGGCGTCACCGGCGCCCTGGTCGATCCCGAGGATCTGCGCGCCTTCGGCGAGCGCGTGAGCGCACTGCTGTCCGACCCGCACGAGGCCGAGCGGATCGGACAGGCGGCCCAGGCGCGCGTGCGCGACCAGTTCCTGGGCCCGCGGCATCTCGGCCAGTACGTCGAGCTGCTCGAGCGCGTGCTCGACCGGTGATCAGGCGGAGCGGGTCATGGCCGGCATGACGCTGGTCATGCCACCGCGGGCTCCGCTTCGGCGGGCTCGGCGTCGCGCTGGATCATCCGCTCCGGGATGACCGTGACGGGGCACGCGGCGAGGTGGATCAGCTCATGGGCGACGCTGCCGAGCAGCGCGCGCATGCGTCCGAACCCGCGCGTTCCGAGGACGATCTCGTCGGCGTGGCGGATCCGGGCGACGTCGGCGATCGCCTTCGCCGGCGGCCCTCCGATCAGCTCGCTCTCCCACGTGATGCCCTTCAGGCCGGGGTGCTCCTCGACGGCGGCGGCCAGCACGGTCTCGGCCTCCGTGAGCGCACGGTCGATGTACGGCTGATAGGTGCCGCGACCGCGCCAGGCCTCGGGAACCTCCCAGGCGTGGACGAGATAGAGCTTGCCGTAGGGCCCCACGCGCTCGATCGCGCGCGAGAGCGCGACATGCGACGCCGGCGAGCCGTCGAAGCCGGCGACGACGATGGGATGCGGATCAATAAGGGCGGTCATCTCGAACACCTCCTGGTGGGGGATCGAGGTGAACGTACGACCGATGCGGCGCGCCGGCATCGGGGCGTGCACCGCATCGCCTCCGTAGTTCACCGCGCCGATCACGTCATCGCTGCGGATGCGGGCGACGGATCGGCATGCGAGCCTCGACGGCGTGGGCGACCTCGCGCTCCTGATGCTCGCCGGCACCGGCACCGCGCTCGCCACCGGGCTCGGCGCAATCCCGGTGTTCGCGCTCGGCCGAGCGGGCCGACGCCCTGCGCCCGCTGCTGTGGGGCCTGGCCGCCGGCGTCATGACCGTGGCGTCCGCGGTCGGCCTCCTGGCGCCCGCGCTCGAGGAGGGCTCCACCGCCTCCGTCGCGGCGGGCCTGCTCGCCGGCGTGCTGTTCCTGATCGGCGGGCGGCGGCTGCTGGCGGGCCGCGACGTCCACGTGGGCGCGCTGCGCGGCGAGGGCGTGCGCCGCTCGGTGCTCGTCTTCGGCGTGCTGCTCGTTCACAGCCTTCCCGAGGGGTTCGCGATCGGCTCGGCCTTCGCGTCGGAGCGGGCCGGTCTCGGCCTCTTCGTACTGCTCGCGATCGCCTTGCAGAACGTGCCCGAGGGAACCGCGTCCGCGATCCCGATGCGGGACGCCGGCTTCACCCCGTGGCAGCAGTTCTGGGCCGCCGTGGCGACGAGCGCGCCGCAGCCGGTCGGCGCCGTGATCGCGTACATCCTCGTCGAGCAGGTCGAGGGCCTGCTGCCGGTCTCGTTCGCGTTCGCCGCCGGGGCGATGCTCGCCCTCGTCGCGCTCGAGCTGGTCCCGCAGGCCTTCACGAGACGGACGTGGCGGATGGCGCTCGGCGGCGCGGCCGGCGGAGCGGCCCTGATGCTGGCGCTCAGCGCCGCCATCGGCGTCTGAATCCTGCGGAGGACTACGGATGCGGCTCCGCGCTGCGCTCCGATGTCGGCCGCGGCTCGCCGACCTAGGCTCGCCCCATGACGCCGCACATCCTCATCACCGGAGGCGGCGTGGCCGCCCTGGAGGCGCTGATCGCGCTCCACGAGCTGACTCCCGACCGACAGCAGGTCACGCTGCTCGCTCCCGAACCGGACTTCGTCTACCGGCCGATGTCGGTCGCCGAGCCCTTCTGCCTCGGGCACGCCGCCCACCACCCGCTGGCCGACATCGCGCGCGAGTTCGGCGCCGCGCTCGTCCGCGACAGCCTCGGCGAGGTCGATCCCGAGGGGCGCAAGGTCACGACGGGCTCGGGCGAGACCATCGCCTACGACTCGCTGCTGATCGCCGTCGGCGCACGGCCGGAGCCGGTGTACCGGCACGCGATCACGTTCGGCGCCGACGGCGCGCCCGAGGCGCTGTCCGGTCTCATCTCGGATCTCGAGCTCGGCTACGCCAAGCGCGTGGCCTTCGTCGTGCCGAGCACGGTGGCCTGGAGCCTGCCGCTGTACGAGCTTGCCGTGATGACCGCCCGCGACGTCTGGAGCGCGGGCATCGGCGGTGTCGAGCTGATCCTCGTGACCCCGGAGGCGCGACCGCTCGAGGCCTTCGGGCCCGAGGCCTCCACCATGGTGCGCGAGCTGCTCGACGAGGAGGGCATCGAGTTCATCGGCTCCACGTACGCGGACGTCGGCCACGGCTTCGTGCTGGCGGGCGACCGCCGCATCGACGCCGGGCGCACGATCGCGCTGCCGGTTCCCGCCGGCCCGGCGATAGCCGGCCTCCCGGCCGATCCGCACGGCTTCATCCCCGTCGACGAGCACGGTCGCGTGCAGGGCGTCGAGGACGTCTACGCGGCCGGCGACGTCACCACCTCACGGATCAAGCAGGGCGGTCTCGCCGCCCAGCAGGCCGTCGCGGCGGCCGAGGCGATCGCGGCGCGCCACGGCGCCGACCTCGACCCGCAGCCGTTCCGGCCGGTCCTGCGCGGGATGCTCATGACCGGCGGGCAGAACCGCTGGCTCCGCGCCCCCGCGGGCGCGACGCCCGGGCACTCGCAGGCGGCGACGCACGCGCTGTGGTGGCCGCCGACGAAGATCGCCACCCGGTACCTGGCCCCGTATCTCATGGGCCGCGAGGAGGCCGAGCTGCTCGCCGCCTCGCCTGAGGGCGCGCAACCGGTCGAGCGCGAGCTCGAGCTGCTCGTTCGCCGCGAACGCGACTGCTCAAGGAGGGTGAGGAAGATCGATGCACGTCCCGTCGGCCGCGATCGCGCTGGCCGGCACGGTGCTGCTCGCCTTGCTCGTCATGCTCGCCCTACTGCGGCGCGCGGTGCGCTTCAAGCCCGGAGAGGCGCTGCGCTACGCATGAGCGCGCGCACCTGGCGCGCCATCTCCAGATCCTCGCGCGCGGTGATCACGAGCGTGCGCTCGCCGATCACCGCGTCGCCGTGGGCGCCGGCGTTGCGATCGGGGTCCACAGCGACGCCGAGGAAGCCGAGGCGGTCGACCGCGGCGGCGCGGATCGCGGGCGCGTGCTCGCCGACCCCGCCGGTGAACACGAGCGCGTCGAGCCCGTCCATGGCGGCCGCCATGGACGCGATGCCGGCGCGGAGGCGGTGCAGGTAGACGTCGAGCGCGAGCCGCGCGTCGTCGTCCGAGCGCCGCAGCAGCTCGCGCATGTCCCCGGTGCCGGCGAGCCCGATGAGACCCGAGCGGTGCTCCAGCGCGTCCTCGAGCTCGGCGGCCCGCACGCCGCGGCGCTGGACGAGCCACAGCAGGAGCCCTGGGTCGACGCTGCCGGGCCGTGACGCCATCACGAGGCCGTCCATCGGCGTGAAGCCCATCGTGGTGTCGACCGACCGGCCGCCGGCCACCGCCGCCAGCGACGCGCCCGCGCCGAGGTGGCAGCTGACGACGCGCAGGTCGTCGCGGCCGAGCAACTCACCGGCGCGGCGCGAGGCGTACGCGTGTGAGAGCCCGTGGAAGCCGAACCGCCGGCGCGGCCACTCGGCGGGCAGCGCGTAGGTCGCCGCCGCGTCGGGCAGGGTGGAGTGGAAGGCGGTATCGAAGCAGGCGGCGGCCGGCGTGCCCGGTAGCCGCTCCGCCAGCGCGTCGATCGCCGCCAGCGCGCGCGGCTGGTGCAGCGGCGCCAGCTCGGTCAGCTCCTCGATGCGGGCGCGGACGTCGCCGACGATCCACGTGGCGGACCGCAGCGTGTCGCCGCCGTGCACGACGCGGTGGGCCACGGCGTCGGGCTCCGGCAGACCGTCGAGCGCGCCCGCGGGGAACGGCTCGCCGGCCGGCCACTCGACCGTCCGCTCGGCCAGCGTGCCGTCGCCGGCGTCGAGCAGCCGCAGCTTCAGGCTGCTCGAGCCGGCGTTGACGACCAGCAGGCGGGTCAGCCCGGCCACGTCCAGTCGCGGATGTCCGCGGGATCCTCGCCGTGCTCGCGCGTGTAGGCGCGGTGTCGCAGGCGCTCGTCGACCATGCGCTGGCGCAGCGCGGCGGCGCGCGGGGCGAGGCCCGGGATGCGGTCGATCACGTCGATCACCAGGTGGAAGCGATCCAGGTCGTTGAGCATGACCATGTCGAACGGCGTCGTGGTGGTGCCCTGCTCCTTATAGCCGCGCACGTGCAGGTTGTGGTGGTTGGTGCGCCGGTAGGTCAGCCGGTGGATGAGCCAGGGATAGCCGTGGTAGGCGAAGATCACCGGCTTGTCGGGCGTGAAGATCGCGTCGAACTCGGCGTCCGGCATACCGTGGGGATGCTCGGACTCCGGCGGGAGTCGCATGAGGTCGACGACGTTCACCACGCGCACCTTGACCTCGGGGAGATGCTCGCGCAGGAGGGCCGTCGCGGCCAGCGTCTCGAGCGTCGGCACGTCCCCGGCGCAGGCGAGCACGACGTCCGGCTCGCCGCCGCCGTCGTTGCTCGCCCAGTCCCAGATGCCCAGCCCGCGCGTGCAGTGGACGATCGCGTCGTCCATCGTCAGGTAGTCGAGCGCAGGCTGCTTGCCGGCCACGATGATGTTCACGTAGTCGCGGCTGCGCAGGCAGTGGTCGCCCACCGACAGCAGGCAGTTGGCGTCCGGTGGCAGGTAGACGCGGACGACGTTCGGGTCCTTGTTGACGGCATGGTCGATGAAGCCCGGGTCCTGGTGCGAGAAGCCGTTGTGGTCCTGGCGCCACACGTGCGACGTCAGCAGGTAGTTGAGCGACGAGATCGGGCGCCGCCACGGGATGCCGCGCGTGACCTTCAGCCACTTGGCGTGCTGGTTGAACATCGAGTCGACGATGTGGATGAACGCCTCGTAGCAGTTGAAGAGCCCGTGGCGGCCGGTCAGCAGGTAGCCCTCCAGCCAGCCCTGGCACAGGTGCTCGCTGAGGACCTCCATGACCTGGCCGTCCGGGGCCCGCCCGGTGGCCTCGAGCACTGCGCCGAGGCGGTTGGACTCGGTCTCGTCCGGCCCCATGACCCGGAAGATCGCCGGGTTGCGGGTGACGATGTCGCGCAGGAAGGCGCCGAGCACGCGGGTCGCCTCGCTGCTGGTGCGGGCCGGCTCTGCGACCTCGACCGCGTAGTCGCGGAAGTCGGGCATGCGCAGGTCCTGCCGCAGCAGTCCTCCGTTGGCCTGCGGGACCGCGCCCATCCGCCGGTCGCCCTCCGGCGGCGGCGCCAGCATGTCGTCGCGCGGCGAGCCGTCGTCGCCGAACAGCTCCTCCGGGCGGTACGAGCGCATCCAGGCCTCGAGCGCGGCCAGCGCCTCCGGGTCCTCGCGCATGTGGCTGAGCGGCACCTGGTGCGAGGCCGGCGTGCCCTCGCCCGGCCCCGTCCAGCCCTTCGGCGAGCGCAGCACGATCATCGGCCAGCGCGGCCGCTCGCGGTCGCCGTGCTCGCGGGCGCGGCGCTGGATCTCGGCGATCCCGTCGAGCGCCTCGTCGAGCGCCGCGGCCATACGCTGGTGCATTTCCTCGGGCTCGTGGCCCTCGACGAAGATCGGCCGGTGGCCGTAGCCCTCGAGCAGGGCGGCGAGCTCGTCGTGCGGGATCTGCGACAGGACGGTCGGGTTGGCGATCTTGAAGCCGTTCAGGTGTAGGACGGGGAGGACTGCGCCGTCGCGCGCGGGATCGAGGAACTTGTTGCCGTGCCAGCTCGCGGCGAGCGGGCCGGTCTCGGCCTCGCCGTCGCCGACCACGCAGAGGACGACGAGCTCCGGATCGTCGAACGCGGCGCCATAGGCGTGCGTGAGCGCGTAGCCGAGCTCGCCGCCCTCGTGGATCGAGCCTGGGGTCTCCGGGGCGACGTGGCTGGGAATGCCGCCGGGGAACGAGAACTGCCGGAAGAGGCGGCGCATGCCCTCCTCGTCACGGCTGACCTCGGGGTAGACCTCGCTGTAGGTGCCCTCGAGCCAGGTGCCGGCTACGAGCGCCGGGCCGCCGTGGCCGGGCCCGGTCACGAACAGCGTCCGGAGGTCGCGCTCGCGGATCGCGCGGTTCATGTGCGCGTAGAGGAAGTTGAGCCCGGGCGATGTGCCCCAGTGGCCCAGCAGGCGCGGCTTGACGTGCTCGGGCCGCAGCGGCTCGCGCAGCAGCGGGTTGTCGAGCAGGTAGATCTGGCCGACCGCGAGGTAGTTGGCGGCACGCCAGCTCGCATCGATCCGGGCGAGCGCCTGGGCGCTCAGCGGCGCGTTGAGCGTCATCGCGACTGCACTTCGCGCATCCGGCGGCCGAGGGCGGCGATCGCCGGGTCGTCGGTCCGGTACTGGCGGCCGAGCTCGAACAGGTACTGGTGCTCGGGCGCGCGCAGGGCGCTCATCGAGCGCCGCACGACGATGCCCTCGTCCTCGGCCGGCGGCGCGCTGGCGGGCGTGACCACGCCGTTCTCGGCGAGCCAGCGCGGCAGGAACTCGCCGGCCACCTTGCCGTGCGGCCACCACAGCGGAGCGCCCTCGGAGTCGCCGCGGCCGCGGAGGCGGCGCATTCGCTCGCCGACCAGCAGCCGGCCGTGGAGCACGGGCTCGCCCGGGTCGATGACGGTGACGCCCGCCTCCCGGGCCACGCCGGCGGCCGCCACGCGCGCCTGGTGGGTGGCGAGCCCACCGAACTTGACCGGCGAGTCGATGCCGTCGCCGGCCGCCCACGTATGCCGCGCGCCGCGCACCCGGCCATCCTCGCGCGTGAGGATGAAGCCCTCCTCGTCGCAGGCGAGGCCGTCGAGCGCCGGGCCGACGATCCGCGGCACCGCGAAGACGCGCTGAACGTCGAGGCGGTCGCCGCCGGGCTCCAGCACGAGGCCGTCGCCGTCGCCGCGGCCGACGACGCCGGTCACCAGGTCGACGCCGGCGGACGCCAGCTCCTCGGCGACCGCCCGGGAGGCTTGCTCGCCGAACAGCGTCAGCGCCTCGCGCTCGGGCGTGACGACGGTGATCTTCACGTCCGACTGGCCCATCGCCTGCGCCTCGCCGGCCGTCATCAGCGCCAGCTCGTAGGCCGGCAGCGGCCAGACCGCGCCGGGCGGGATCACGATCGCGATCTGCTTCGCATAGCCCTCGTCGATGTCGCGCAGGAGCCCGCCGTACGGCTCGGCGTCTCCGCCCGGCCACCAGGTCGTGGCGCCCCTCACGCCGGCCACGGGGCGACCGCCGGGCGCAACGATCAGCGCCTCGAACGGCAGCGCTCCGCCGTCGCGCAGGTGCACTTCGCGCGCCGCGTCGTCGACGCCCACGACGGCGTCGACGATCAGCTCGGCGTCGGCGTCCGCCGTGAAGCGCTCGAGCGGTACGCGGTGCGCGTGGCCCAGGCCGAACGGCTCTGCGACCGCGAGCGGCCGGTAGGAGAAGTCGGGGTCGGGCGCGATCAGGGTGAGGCGCGTGTGGTCGCGCGCCATGGCGCGGAGGGCGAGCAGCGCCTCGAGCCCTGCGACGCCCCCGCCGGCGATGACGATGTCCATGTCTCAAGCATGCCACCGCCGGGACGGGCTCGGGATCGGGCGTTGCTGCGGTCGTGATTGCGGGTTTCCCGCAACGCGCTCAGCCTGCGAGCGCCTGGAGATCGCTCGCGAGAACTCCGCGTCCTCCGCTGACTTCGCGCCTGCGGCTTCGTGGCTGACGACCTCTCCCGCTTCGATCGCCGCCTGCGCGGCGGCCACGCGGGCGATCGGCACGCGGTAGGGCGAGCAGCTGACGTAGTCGAGCCCGGCCGCGTGGAAGAACCGGATCGAGCCGGGGTCGCCGCCGTGCTCGCCGCAGATCCCGAGCTCGATGTCGGGACGGGCGGCCCGCCCGCGGTCGACCGCGATGGCGACGAGCTCGCCGACGCCGTCCGCGTCGATCGTCCCGAAAGGCGACCGATCGAGGATCCCGGAGTCGACATATTGGGGCACGATCCTGCTCTCGATGTCGTCGCGCGAGAAGCCGATCGCGGTCTGCGTGAGGTCGTTCGTGCCGAACGAGAAGAACTCGGCGCCGGCCGCGAGCTCGCCGGCGCGCAGGCAGGCGCGCGGCAACTCGATCATCGACCCGATCTCGAAGGCGTCGCGCGGGTAGCCCTCCTCGGCGGCCACGCGCTCGATCAGGGCGCGGCACTGCTCGAGCTCACCCGCGTACGCGACGAGCGGGACCATGATCTCCAGCCGGGCCGGCTCGTGGCCGCGCTCGCGCACCAGCGCCGCGGCGCGGAAGATCGCGCGCACCTGCATCTCGTAGATCTCGGGGTGGACGAGGCCGAGGCGGACGCCGCGCGTGCCGAGCATCGGGTTGCCCTCCGCGAGTGACTGCACGCGCTCGAGGCTGCGCTCGAGCGCCGTGGTGTCGGCGCCCTCGGCGCGCGTCTCGGCGATGCGCTCCACGAGCTCGACGCGGTCGGGCATGAACTCGTGCAGCGGCGGGTCGAGCAGGCGGATCGTCACCGGCAGATCGGCCATCGCGGCGAACAGGCCCTCGAAGTCTGCCTGCTGCAGCGGCTGCAGCTCGTCGAGCGCGGCGCGGCGGGCGGCCTCGTCGTCGGCCATGATCATCCGCTGCATCTTGGGCTGGCGCTCGGCGGCCATGAACATGTGCTCGGTGCGGCACAGGCCGATCCCCTCGGCGCCGAACGCGCGCGCGCGGCGCGCGTCCTCGGGCGTGTCGGCGTTGGCTCGCACCCCGAGCGTGCGCAGCTCGTCGCACCAACCCAGCACGGTCTCGAACCGCTCGTCCACCTTCGGGCTGACGAGCGGGACGTCGTCGAGCGTGACGGCGCCCCTGGACCCGTCGATCCCGATCGCGTCGCCCTCGTGCAGCACGAGGGCGCCGATCCGCACGACGCGCGCATGGAGGTCGATCTCCACCGCGCTCGCGCCGGTGACGGCGGGCCGGCCCATGCCGCGCGCGACGAGCGCCGCGTGCGACGCTTTGCCGCCCTCGGAGGTGAGGATGCCCTTGGCGGCGTGGAAGCCGGCGACGTCGTCGGCTTCGGTGAACGGCCGCACGAGGATGACCGCGCGGCCCGCCTCGGCGGCTGCGACGGCGTCGCCCGCCGTGAAGACGATCGCGCCCTTGGCGGCGCCCGGCGAGGCCGCGACGCCGCGAGCGATTGCGGTGTACGGCACGGCGGGATCGAAGGTGGGGTGCAGCAGGGCGTCGAGCCCGCCGGCGTCGATCGTGGCGATTGCCTCGGCACGCGAGAGCAGGCCCTCATCGACGGCGTCGACGGCGAAGCGGATCGCGGCCTGCGCGGGGCGCTTGGCGCTGCGCGTCTGCAGCATGTACAGCCGGCCGTCCTCGATCGTGAACTCGGTGTCCTGCATGTCGCGGTAGTGGCGCTCGAGCGTGCGGAGGATGTCGCGCAACCGCCGCTGGGCATCGGGCATCCAGGTGGCCAACTCGGCGAGGTCGAGCGGTGTGCGCACGCCGGAGACGACGTCCTCGCCCTGCGCGTCGATCACGAAGTCTCCGCTCGGCTCCGGCTCGCCCGTGACCTCGTCACGGGAGAAGGCGACGCCCGAGCCCGAGCGCTGTCCCTTGTTCCCGAAGACCATCTGCTGCACGTTGACCGCGGTGCCCCAGTCGTCGGGGATGCCGTTGATGCGGCGGTAGGCGACGGCGCGGTCGCCCATCCAGGAGTCGAAGACGGCGTGGATCGCGCGCTCGAGCTGCTCGCGCGGGTCCTGCGGGAAGTCATAGAGCGCCTGGAAGCGCCGGGTGAGGGCGATCAGCGCGTCGGCGTCGAGCTCGGTGTCGAGTCGCACGCCGCGCTCGGTCTTGATCGCTGCGATCTCGTCCTCGAAGCGGACGCCGGGCACGCCGCAGACCACGTCGCCGAACATCTGGACCAGGCGCCGGTAGGAGTCCCAGGCGAAGCGCGGGTTGCCGGTGGCCTCGGCCAGCCCGGCGACGGACTCGTCGTTGAGGCCGAGATTGAGGACGGTGTCCATCATCCCCGGCATCGAGTCGCGCGCGCCGCTGCGGACAGAGACGAGCAGCGGATCGGACGGATCGCCGAGCCGACGGCCGGCATGCGTCTCGAGGCGCTCGATCGCCGCCCCGACCGCTTCCCCGAGCCCGCCCGGTGTCCGACCGTGGCGCATGTACGCGACGCACGCCTCGGTGGTGATCGTGAAGCCGGCGGGGACCACGTCGGGCCCGAGCACGCGGGTCATCTCCGCGATCCCGGAGCCCTTGCCGCCGAGCAGCTCGCGCATGTCCCGCGAGCCCTCGATGAAGTCGTAGACCCACTTCGTGGCGATTGCCGTCATGACCGGACCACGAGCACGGAGCAGGGAGCGGCATGGGCGATCCGCTCGGAGACACTGCGCAGCGCCGGAAGACCCGTCAGGCCGCGGCTGCCGGTGATCACGAGGGCGGCGTCGAAGTCGCGCGCGGCGGCGACGACGGCGCGGTGGGGCGGACCGGGCTCGTCGATGAACACCGGCTTGGCGCCCGTCGCGGCCATGATCCGCGCAGCGTGCTCGGCGAGGCCGGGCCGGAACGGCGCCTCGCCGTCACGTGCGCCGACGATCGCCATGTGCGCTCCGTGGCGGCCGGCGAGCCGCGCCGTCAGGGCGGCCGCCGCGTCCGACGTCGGCGTTCCATCGCTCGCCAGCACGATGCGGGAGGGGAACTCGACGCCTTCCGGCGGCCGCCGTGCCACCAGCACCGGGACGGGCGAGCGGTGAAGCGCCGCACTGGCGACGCTCCCGACCATGATCCCGGCCGCGCGCGAGTGGCCATGGATCCCGACCACGAGCAGGTCCTGCCCGACGGCCAGCTCCATCAGTCGCTCGGCGGCGTCGCGGGACCGGTCGCCGACCAGGGCCGGCCTGACGCCGAGCTCCCGCGCCTCCATATGCGCCTGACGCAGGCGTTCTTGAGCATGGCGGTGGCTGAGGGTCGCGATGGCGGTCGCGCCTCTGCCCTCCTGCCAGCTGACGGCCGCGTAGACGATCGCGGCGCCGTCGTCGGCCAGCAGCGCCGCCTGGCGGGCCGCTTCGCGGCTGGGGCGGCTGCCGTCGACTCCGCACACGATCGACGCGAACGTCGGGCGAGCGAGGGTGATTTCGGTCTGCGGAGCCATGAGGGCAGCATCGCCCGTGGCGGTCGCCGCCACAGCCGTGCAGGCCACGCCTCCGGATCCGTAGCTTCCCGCACGTCGTCGGGGTGATCGGGCGGATGGCGCGCCGCGGCGGGCATCGCAGACTCGAAGGGCAAAGCCACGTAACCACGACGGAGGTCCGATCATGCCCGTACGAGTCGGAATCAACGGCTTCGGCCGGACGGGGCGCGCCATGTTCCGCGCCGCGCACGAGCAGGGAGCCGACATCGAGTGGGCCGGCATCAACGACGTCATGGGTGTCGGCGCCGTTGCGCAACTGCTGGCGAACGACTCCGTCTACGGCCGCTTCCCCGGGACGGTCGAGGCGCTCGACGGCGCGATCCGCGTCGACGGACGCGAGATCCCCGTCTTCGCGGAGCCCGACCCCGGCGCGCTGCCGTGGCGCGACGTGGGGGCCGAGGTCGTGATCGAGTCGAGCGGGCGCTTCCGCGCGCGCGCCGACGCCGCCCGCCACCTCGACGCCGGCGCGCGCAAGGTGATCATCTCGGCTCCGGCCAAGGAGCCGGACGTGACGGTCGCGCTCGGGATCAACTTCGACGAGGTCTACGACCCCGACCGCCACCACGTCATCTCCAACGCGTCCTGCACGACGAACTGCCTTGCGCCGGTGGCCAAGGTGCTGCACGAGGCGTTCGGGATCCGGCACGGCGTGATGACGACCGTCCACGCCTACACGGGCGACCAGCGGCTGCTCGACGCGCCGCACAAGGACCCGCGGCGCGCCCGCGCCGCCGCGCTCAACCTCGTCCCGACCACGACCGGCGCCGCCAAGGCGATCGGCCTCGTGATCCCGGAGCTCGCCGGCCGGATGCAGGGCTACGCGGTCCGCGTCCCGACCCCCACCGTCTCGATGGTCGACCTCACGATCGAGATCGAGCAGGCGACGACCGTCGAGGCGGTCAACGCCGCCGTCCGAGACCGCGCCGACACCGGATCGCTTGCGGGAATCCTCGCCTACAGCGAGGATGCGCTCGTGTCGACCGACCTCGTCGGATCGCCGTACTCATCGATCTTCGACGCCGGCCTGACCACGGTCGTCGACGGCACGCAGGTCAAGGTCGTCGCGTGGTACGACAACGAGTGGGGCTACTCGAGCCGGCTGGTGGAGCTGGCGCAGCGCGTCTTCGTCCCGGTCCCGGCGGTGACGTGAGCGCTGTTCACGTCCTCGAGCGCGAGCGCTTCGACGAGCTCTTCGGAGCGCTCGCGCGACGCGGGTACACCGTGGTCGGCCCGACCGTCGCCGACGGCGCGATCGTCTACGGCGAGCTGCGGTCCGCCGCCGACCTGCCGGTGGGGTGGACCGACGAGCAGGACGGCGGGCACTACCGGCTCACCCGCCGCGACGACGAGGCGCTGTTCGGCTATGCCGTCGGCCCGCACTCGTGGAAGCGCTTTCAGCTTCCGCCGGAGGTGCGGCTGTTCCGCGCCCGCCTCGGCGAGGACGGCAGCCTGACAGAGGTCGCCGAGCCTCGCGAGCGACCCCGGTACGCGTTCCTCGGCGCGCGCTCGTGCGAGCTGCACGCGATGGGGATCCTCGACCGCGTGCTCGGCGAGCGACGCGAGGACCTCGTCGTCGCCGTCAACTGTGGCCAGGCGGGCGGGACATGCTTCTGCGTCTCGATGGGCACCGGCCCCAGGGCCCGCGACGGCTTCGACCTCGCGCTCACCGAGGTGCTCGAGGACGGCCGCCACTACTTCACCGTCGAGGCCGGAAGCGCCACCGGCACGGACCTCGTCGCCGAGCTGGCGCCCGGCGCCGCCGCACCGGACGAGACGCAGGCCGCCGAGCGCGCCACGGAGCGCGCGGCCGCGCAGATGGGCCGCGAGATGGACGTCAGCCGACATCCGCGACCTGCTCTACCGCAACCTCGAGCACCCGCGCTGGGACGAGGTCGCCGACCGCTGCCTGACATGCGGGAACTGCACCATGGTGTGCCCCACCTGCTTCTGCACCACCGTCGAGGAGACGACCGACCTGACCGGCGAGCACGTCGAGCGCCACCAGCGCTGGGACTCGTGCTTCACCGTCGACTACTCGCGGATGCACGGCGGCAGCGTCCGCCGCTCGGCGCGCTCGCGCTACCGGCAGTGGATGACGCACAAGCTGGCGACGTGGTTCGACCAGTTCGGCAGCTCCGGTTGCGTCGGCTGCGGCCGCTGCATCACGTGGTGCCCGGTCGGCATCGACATCACCGAGGAGGTCGCCGCCATCCGCGCGACCGAGGAGGCCCATGCGCTCGATCGCTGAGCTGACCGCCGCCTCGCCGGTGTTCGCCGGGCTGCCCGCGCGCCAGCTCGAGCTGATCGCCGGCTGCGGGACGAACGCCCGCTTCGCGGCCGGGGATCCGCTGTTCCGCGCCGGCGAGCAGGCCGACCAGTTCTTCCTGATCCGGAACGGCGCGGTGGCGCTCGAGCTGGCGCCGCCGCAGGACGAGCCGATCACGATCGAGACGCTCCATGACGGCGAGGTCGTCGGCTGGTCTTGGCTGTTCGAGCCGCACCGCTGGGTCTTCGACGCGCACGCCGTCGAGGACACCGCCGCGATCGCCTTCGACGGCGCGTGCCTGCGCGGCAAGTGCGACGCCGATCACGAGCTCGGCTACCAGCTCATGCGCCGCTTCGCGGCCGTGCTCGTCGACCGCCTGCAGGCCACCCGCCTCCAACTGCTCGACGTCTATGGCCGCCCCCGCGTCGGCTGAGTCGCACGGCGCGATGGTCCCCGATGGGTTCCGGGTGACCGCGACGGCGGCAGGACACGGCGGACACGTGGACGCTGGAGCTCGAGGGGGCGACCCCGCTCGAGTTCGAGCCCGGCCAGTTCACCATGCTCGGCGCCGCCGGCTGCGGCGAGGTGCCGATCTCGATCAGCGGCGATCCCGACGACCCGGCGCGGCTCGTGCACACCGTGCGCGCGGTCGGCCCCGCCACGGCGGCGATCTGCGCCGCCGAGCCCGGCCGCGTCGCTCGGCGTGCGCGGGCCGTTCGGCAGGCCGTGGCCGGTCGACGACGTCGAGGGCGCCGACGTGGTGGTCGTCGCCGGCGGCATCGGCCTCGCCCCGCTGCGGCCGGCGATCCTGCGGCTGCTCGCGCGGCGCGAGCGCTACGGCCGGATCGTCGTGCTGTACGGCGGCCGCACGCCGGACACCATCCTGTACCCGAGCGAGCTCCTGGGCTGGGGCGCGGCGGTCACGGTCGACGCGGCGGGCCGCGACTGGCGCGGGCGGGTCGGCGTCGTGCCCAAGCTGATCGACGGCGCGGCGTTCGATCCCGGCAGCGCGGTGGCGATGACCTGCGGGCCCGAGGTCATGATGCGCTTCGCGGTCGAGGCGCTGCTGCGGCGCGGCGTGGCGCCGGACCGCGCCTACGTGTCGATGGAGCGCAACATGCAGTGCGGCATCGGCCACTGCGGGCACTGCCAGCTCGGGCCGACGCTCGTGTGCCGCGACGGTCCCGTCTACACGTGGGAGGAGCTCGAGCCGTGGCTGGCGATCCGCGAGCTGTGAGCCGGCCGACGCTCGCCGTCTGGAAGTTCGCCTCCTGCGACGGCTGCCAGCTGACCGTGCTCGACTGCGAGGACGAGCTGCTCGCGCTCGCCGGCGAGGTCGACATCGCGTACTTCCCGGAGGCCTCGCGCGCGATGGTCGAGGGCCCGTACGACGTGTCGCTCGTCGAGGGATCGATCACTACCGCGGGCGACGCCGAGCGGATCCAGCAGGTCCGCGGCGCCTCGCGCGCGCTCGATCACGATCGGCGCCTGCGCCACCGCGGGCGGGATCCAGGCCCTGCGCAACTTCGCCGACGTCGACGAGTTCGTGTCGATCGTCTACGCGCGGCCGGAGTACATCTCGACGCTGGCGACATCGACGCCGATCGCCGCCCACGTGCCCGTCGACTTCGAGCTGCGCGGCTGCCCGATCGACAAGCACCAGCTGCTCGAGGTGATCGGCGCCCACCTGAACCGCCGCGCCCCGCGCGTGCGCGCGCACAGCGTGTGCATCGACTGCAAGCGGCGCGGGACCGTGTGCGTGATGGTCGCCCATGGCACCCCGTGCCTGGGCCCCGTCACCCATACCGGCTGCGGGGCCCTGTGCCCCGCCTACGACCGCGGCTGCTACGGCTGCTTCGGGCCGATGGAGACGCCGAACACGGCGGCGCTGAGCGCGCGGATGGGCGAGCTCGGGGCCGGCGAGACGCGACCTCGTCCGCGTCTACCGCACGTTCAACGCGGGCGCGGCGCCGTTCCGCGAGGAGAGCGAGGCGCATGAGCGCGGCTAGGCGGACGCTGAACGTCGACGTGCTGGCCCGGGTCGAGGGCGAGGGCGCCATGCACGTGCGGATCGACGGCGACACCGTCGAGGACGTGCAGCTGCGGATCTACGAGCCGCCGCGCTTCTTCGAGGCGTTCCTGCGCGGCCGCGCGTACACCGAGGCGCCCGACATCACGGCGCGCATCTGCGGCATCTGCCCGGTCGCGTACCAGACGAGCGCCGTGCGGGCGATGGAGGACGTCGTCGGCGTGGCCATCGACGACGGCCCGATCCGCGACCTGCGGCGGCTGCTCTACTGCGGCGAGTGGATCGAGAGCCACGCGCTCCACGTCCACCTGCTGCACGCGCCGGACTTCCTCGGGTACGAGAGCGGGATCGCGATGGCCGCCGACCATCGCGAGATCGTCGAGCGCGGGCTGATGATGAAGAAGGCCGGCAACGCGCTGATGGCGGTGGTCGGCGGGCGCGAGATCCACCCGATCAACGTGCGCGTCGGCGGCTTCTACCGGGCCCCGACGCGCGCCGAGCTGCAGCCGCTGGTGGAGCAGCTCGAGCGGGCGCGCGAGGCGGCGCTGGAGACCGTGCGCTGGACCGCGGACGCTGCCGTTCCCGGACTTCGAGCACGACCACGAGCTCGTGGCGCTGCGCGTCGACGGCGAGTACCCGATCGACCGCGGCCGGATCGTGTCGAGCCGCGGGCTCGACATCGCGCCGCGCGAGTGGGACGACTGGTTCGTCGAGGAGCCCGTCGCCCACTCGAACGCGCTGCACGCGCGCATCCGCGGCCGCGGGGCCTACCTCGCCGGCCCGCTGGCGCGCTTCAACCTCAACTTCGACGCGCTGTCGCCGGTGGCGCGCGAGGCGGCGCTGGCGGCCGGCGTCGGCCCGACCTGCCGCAACCCGTTCCAGAGCATCGTCGTGCGCAGCGTCGAGATGCTCTACGCGTGCGACGAGGCGCTGCGGATCATCGCCGCCTACGAGCCGCCCGACCGGCCCGCGGTCGAGCTCGAGCCGCGGGCCGGCGTCGGCTTCGGCGTGAGCGAGGCGCCGCGCGGCCTGCTCTGGCATCGCTACGAGCTCGACGAGGACGGGACGATCCTCGACGCGCGGATCGTCCCGCCGACCTCCCAGAACCAGCTCGCGATCGAGCACGACCTGCGCGCCTTCGTCCAGCGCCACGTCCGCCTGCCCGACGACGAGCTGCGCGACCGCTGCGAGCAGGCGATCCGCAACCACGACCCGTGCATCTCGTGCGCCACCCACTTCCTCACGCTCGATGTCGAGCGGTCGTGATCGGCGTCGGCAACGCCGCGCGCGGTGACGACGCCGCCGGCCTGATCGCCGCGCGCCGGCTCGGGGGCATCGAGCACGAGGGCAGATCCGCTGGCGCTGCTCGACGTCTGGGACGGCGCCGAGTCGGTGGTGGTGATCGACGCGGTCCGCTCCGGCGCCGCTCCCGGGACGATCCACCGCTTCGACGCCGACCGAGCCGCTCCCGGCGGCGCTGAGGAGCTCGACCTCGACCCACGCGGTCGGGCTAGCCGAGGCGATCGAGCTGGCGCGCGCCCTGGGCCGGCTGCCGGAGCGGCTGATCGTCTACGGCATCGAGGGCGAGCGCTTCGAAGCCGGCACCGGTCTGACGCCGGCGGTGAGCGCCGCCGGATCGATGCCGCCGTGCGGGCGGTTCCGTAGCTCCTACGGGCGCCGGTTCAGACCCAGACCCTGATGAGCAGCGCGTCTCGCTGGTCGATGCTTGTCGAATGGCCGCGCACCCCACCCATATCCCCGAGCCCCGGTCTCCGTCTTCGTCGCCGCCCGCCACGAGGCCATCCGGACCGCCCTCTGGAGCCTCTTCCAGTCGGAGCCGGGCGTCGAGCCGCTCGCCGCGACGGCGAGCGCGTGGGATCTCGCGCGGCTGCTCGCGACCGTGTCCCCCGCAGTGGTCGTCGTCGACGAGTCGGTGCTCGGTTCGGACGGCATCGCCGGGCTCCCGGCGATCGTCGCCGCCGCTCCGCAGAGCGCGTTCATCGTGGTCGGCATGCACGAACACCCCGCATACGTCGCGCGCGCGCGCGAGGCCGGCGCCGCCGACTACGTTCGCCTCGACGACGCCGATCGCCTGGGCCGCGCCGTCGTGGAGGCCCGCGACCGGTCGGCGCCGTTCGCGGCCGGGCGGCGACGCCCCGGCAGCCGCGCCATGACCGTGGTGCCGGCTCCCGGCGCGGTGTCGATGGTCAGCCGTCCGCCGAGCAGCTCGACGCGCTCGCGCATCCCGAGCAGCCCGAAACCGCCGGAGTGATCGGACGGGTCGTAGCCTCGACCGTCGTCGCGGACACGGAGGTCGATGCGACCGTCCGTCTCCTGATCTCGACGCTCAGTGACTCGGCGCCCGAGTGCTTGAGGGCGTTCGTCATCGCCTCCTGCGTGATCCGGTAGAGCGCCGTCTCGAGCTCGTCGTCATGGCGCACCTGCGCCCTGCCGGCCTCGTAGTCGAGGTCGACGCGCAGCGCCACGTCGATCCCGCGGCTGCGGAACCGATCGGCCAGCGCCTCCACGGCCGGCCCCGTGCCGAGCTCGTCGAGCACCGCGGGGCGGACGTCGGAGATGATCCCGCGCAAGTTCGCGATCTCGGTGTCGAGCTGGGCGACAGCGTCATCGAGCGCCGCGCGCCAGGCGTCGGGATCAGCGGCTCGGCGGGCGGCGGCGAGCGACAGGCGCAGGGCGCCGAGGCCCTGCAGCGTCTCGTCGTGCAGCTCCCGAGCCCACCGGCGGCGCTCGTCCTCGGTCGCCGCCTCGCGCGCCAGCAGCTGCTCGGTGCCGACCGAGCGCGCGGTGACAACGGCGCTCGCCGCGCTGGTGGCGAACGACGTCAGCAGCCGCTCGTCCTCGTCGCTGAAGTCGGCTCCACCCGGCGGATGGAGCGCGGCAAGCACACCCGGCGTCTCGGTCCGGAAGACGAGCGGGACGAAGAGCCCGGCGCCCGCCTGCAGGCCCAGGTGACCCAGGCCCGTCTCGTTGAAGCGGGCCCGGTTGAGCTCGTCGTTCAGCCGCTGTGGCCGGCGCGTCTCCAGGACCCGACCGGCCACCGTCCTCGCCGTCTCGATCTCGCTCCCGACGATCGCCCGGTCGACGTCGCCGGCGACGGCGGCCACGGTCAGCCGGTCGCCGACGACCAGCTCGATCAGGAGCGCGCCGGCGCCCACCAGCGCCCGCCCGCGCTTGGCGATCAGCTCGAGCACGATCCCGAGGTCGGTCTCGCCGGCCAGCGCACGCGAGATCTCGTTCGTGGCGCGCATGGCCGCGAGCGACCGCTCGAGCTCGTCGCGCCGCCCGCTCAGCTGCTCGAGCCGGCGTGCGTTGTCGATCGCGATCGCGGCGTAGCGGGCGAGCATGACGACGGCCTGCTCGTCATCGTCCGTGAACTCCCGCCGTCCTTCTCCGTGAGGTACAGGTTGCCCCACGCCTGGCCGCCGACCAGGATCGGGACGCCCAGGAAGGTCTCCATCGGCGGGTGGCCGATCGGGAACCCGTACGACCGCGGATGGCCGCCGACGTCGGGCAGCCGCAGCGGCTCCGGGTTGCGGATCAGCTCGCCGAGAACCCCGTGTCCGCTCGGCGGCTCGCCAAGCGTCTCGCGCGTGTCATCGTCGATCCCGGTCGTCAGGAAGCGCTCCAGCCGCTCCCGGCGCACGTCCAGCACGCCGAGCGCGGCGTAGCGCGCGCCGGTGAGCTCGCGTGCCGCCTCGATCACCCGCTCGAACACCAGCTCGAGCTCGGATTCCTCGAGCACGGTGTTACCGAGCGCGATCAGCGTTCGTAGTGCCGTGTCGTGCATCTGACCGTAGCCACTCTACGTCTGCCGCAGCCGCCTCGTGGGAATTCGGTGGGAACCCCGACCGTCCCAAATCGCGTCGGACATGCCTCGAACCCAGGCCCCGAGGGCGCTCGGGACATCGGGGATCAACACGGGTCCGGCACCGCGAGAGCTACGGATGGCACCGGTCGAGAGCGGCGATAGCGTCGGGCCATGACCCAGTCGCTCCAGCCGTATCGCGGCACCTACCTGTTGCCCGCCTTCGAGAAGGCGAGCGTCGCCGACGTCATGCGCCCCGGCGTTATGAGCTGCGCCCCCGACGCGCCGCTCGTGACCGTGGCGCAGACGATGGCCACCCATCACGTCCATGCCGTCGTCGTCGCCGGCATCGCCACCGACGACGCGGGCGGCGACCACTTCGTCTGGGGCCTGGTCTCCGACATGGACATCGTCCGCGCGGCCGAAGCAGGCATCGAAGGCCACACCGCGGCCGACGCCGCGCGCACCGAAGTCGTCACCGTCGAGCCGGGCACGTCGCTGGCCGAGGCGGCCATGCTCATGGACAAGCACGACACGGCCCACCTGATCGTGACGAGCGGCGGCCGGCCGGCCGCGGTGATCTCGAGCCTCGACATCGCCGGCGCGCTCGCCTGGGGGCGGGCATAGTCATGATCGTCGTAGGCGTCGACGGCTCCGAGAGCTCCCGCCGCGCGCTGCGCTTCGCGCTCGACGAGGCGCGTCTGCGGGACCGCGCGGTACGCATGGTCGGCGTCTGGCACGTGCCCGTCGCGGCCTACGGCGGCGCCATGGTTCCCCCGGATCCGGGTCTCGTGAATGACCTCGAACCGCAGACGCGCCTGGTGCTCGAGCGCGTGCTCGAGGACGCGGGTGACGACGCCGCCGGCCTCGAGGTCGAGACGGTCGTTCGCGAGGGCGCTCCGGTCGCCATGCTGCTCGAGGAGGCCCAGGACGCCGACCTCCTGGTCGTCGGCTCGCGCGGCCTCGGAGGGTTCCGGGGCCTGCTGCTCGGGTCCGTGGGCCAGCAGTGCGCCCATCACTCCCCGTGCCCCGTCGTGATCGTGCCGCACGCGCGGGACCTACCCACGGGCTGACATGGCCACCGGGGCGGCACCGCTGAGCCGCGTCGGGCCGCAGACGGACGTCGATCCCGAGGAGACGATCGACCTCCTCCTGCGCCACCTCGGCACGCGGGCCGGCGGGCTCTCCCAGCGCGAGGCCGAGCGCCGGCTGCAGCAGCACGGCGCCAACGAGATCTGGCGACGGGAAGGACCCGGCCACCTGCGGGACCTCGCGCGCCAGTTCACCCACCCGCTGGCGCTGCTCCTCTGGGTGGCGGGGGCGCTCGCCCTCGTCGCCGGGCTCGCGCCGCTCGCCGTCGCGATCGTCGCCGTGATCGTGCTGAACGCCGCCTTCGCGTTCGTGCAGGAGCTGCAGGCGGAGCGCGCCACCGAGGCATTGCGCGAGTTCCTTCCGGCGCAAGCCACGGTCCGCCGCGACGGACAGGCGGTGAGCGTCGATGCCCGTCCCGCGGAGCGCGGTGCGGTCCCGGCCGTCGCCCTTGCCGCTCGACTCCGACGATCTCGTGTTCGCGGGGACACTTTGCACGGGCGGGGAGGCGGTCGGCGTCGTGTTCGCGACCGGGATGGGGACCCAGCTCGGTCGCATCGCGGCGCTGTCGCAGCGGGTGCGCGCGGAGGTCAGCCCGCTCCAGGTGCAGGTCAATCGCGCGGCGTGGCTGATCGCGCTGGTCGCCGTGGTCGCGGGCGCCGCGTTCCTCGCCATCGGCACGACGCTCGCAGGGCTTCCGCTCGACGACGCGCTGACGTTCGCGATCGGCCTGCTGGTCGCCAACGTGCCCGAGGGCCTGCTCCCGACGATCACGCTGGCGCTCGCGGTCGGCGTGCGGCGGATGGCGCGCCGCCGCGCCCTCGTCAAGCGGCTCACGGCCGTCGAGACGCTCGGCTCCACCGACGTGATCTGCACCGACAAGACCGGGACGCTGACCGAGGGCCGCATGGCCGTGCACGCGTTCTGGGCGGCCGGCCGCGAGCTTCGTCCGGCCCCCGCCGCCCAGGACCAGGCGCGGACCGAGCCCTTCCGCGGGCTGCTGCGTACCGCGGTGCGCTGCAACAACGCGAGCATCCGGCGGCAGGACGGCGTCTGGGAGCGCAGCGGCGACCCGGGCGAGAGTGCGTTGCTCGTCGCCGCCGCGAAGCTCGGTGACGACGTTCCCGCCCTGCTGGAAGAGCGCGACGCCGCACGCGAGCGGCTCTACCACTTCGACCCGAGGCTCAAGCGCATGACGACCGTCGACCGCGAACGCGACGGCATGCGCTGGCTGCACACCAAGGGCGCTCCGCTGGAGCTGCTGGCCCGCTGCGCCCTCGTCCGCACGTCCGACGGCGACCGGCCGATCGACCCGGCGGCCCGCGCGGAGATCGAGGCCGCGTTCGAGCGGTACGCAAGCCAGGGGCTGCGCGTGCTGGGGTTCGCCGAGCATCGCAGCGAGACCGGCTCCGCTCCCGCCGATCGGGACCGCGCCGAGCTCGATCTGACGTTCCTCGGCCTCGCCGCCCTCGCCGACCCGCCACGTGCCGAAGTCGCCGATGCGGTGAGCGGCTGCTTTCGCGCCGGCATTCGCATCATCGTCATCACGGGCGACCACGGGCTGACTGCCACGGCCGTCGCGCGCCAGGTCGGGATCGCCCGTGATCCGCGCATCATCTACGGCGCCGACCTGGACGCGATGGAGGAGGCCGAGCTCGAGGCGGTGCTCCGCGACGAGTCCGAGCTGATCGTCGCGCGCTCGTCGCCGGAGACCAAGCTGCGCGTCGTCGATGCGCTGCGGGCGGTCGGCCACACGGTCGCCATGACCGGCGACGGCGTCAACGACGCGCCCGCGCTGCGAAGGGCCGACATCGGCGTCGCGATGGGGGCGAGCGGCACGGAGGTCGCCCGCGAGGCGGCGACGATGGTCCTCACGGACGACAGCTTCGCCTCCGTCGTCGCGGCCATCCAGGAAGGCCGCGTGGTCTACGACAACATCCGCAAGTTCGTCACCTACATCTTCGCTCACGCCACGCCGGAGGTCGTGCCCTTCCTCATCTACGCGCTGTCGGGCGGCACGGTCCCGCTCCCGCTGACGGTCATGCAGATCCTCGCGATCGACCTGGGGACGGAGACGCTGCCCGCGCTGGCGCTCGGCCGCGAACCGGCAGAGCCGGGGATCATGGACCGCGCTCCGCGCGCCCGCGACCGCGGGATCCTCGATGCGCCGATGCTGGTGCGCGCGTGGCTGTGGCTGGGGCTGCTCGAGGCGGCTCTGGTGACGGCGGGCTTCTTCTGGGTGCTGCTCAGCGCCGGCTGGGCTCCGGGGGACCCGACTGGAGAGGGGACGGCGTTGCACGCGGCCTATCTGACGGCCACCACCATGACCTTCGCCGGCATCACCTTCTGCCAGGTCGGCACCGCCTTCGCATGCCGGACGACGCACGCCTCGCTGCGTTCGATCGGCGTGTTCTCGAATCGCCTGCTGCTGTGGGGCATCGCGTTCGAGCTCGTGTTCGCCGCGTTCGTCATCTACGTCCCGCCGCTGCAGGCCGTCTTCGGGACCCACGACCTCGGCGTCCGCGAGTTGCTGCCGCTGCTCGCCTTCCCGTTCATCGTGTGGGGGTCCGACGAGCTCCGGCGCTGGTGGCTACGCCGGCGGACCCGACGGTGGCCGTCAGTTCATCCGTGAGCGGCTCGGGGAGAGTTCTGGAGACAGTGACGGGGCTCCAGATATGCCGGGTCCGCCGGTACCGAGGATCCTGGCCTGAGCCGCATCGGGTGACATCGGTATCCGCCACGACCGCGACCCCCGGAAAACTACGGATGCGCTCGGGCGAGCGGTGGGTGAGGATCGTGGTGACGATGCCCCACAGCCGTCAGCCCTCTCGTTTCGCGCCCACCGGTGGCCGGTTCGCGGAGAGTCGCCATTCGTCGCCGCGGTTCGCGCCCGCACGCCCCTCGAGTGATCCGGCGCGCCGTGAGCTGAACCGGCGCGTGGATGCGGTAGCCGCGGCGTTCGCGCGCGTGCGTGCGCTCCACCGCGGGCGCAAGTAGGCCTCGCCGTTCAGTCGGGCTCGTCGTCCCAGCCGGGCAGATCGTCGGCGGGCGCGTACAGCGGCGCCAGGGGCCCGCCGCACGAGCCGCAGCGGACGGGCGTGACGGGGACGGGCCGGCCTCCGGGCACGAACCACTTCACGCCGCACACTTCGCACATAAGTCGCCGATCCACGCAGCCAGGATCCGGCCTGGCGGTGGGGCAGACATCCGTAGTCCGCCGAACGGCGCGTCCGTAGGGCGTACCCTCCGCGAGCGCGGGACCGCGCGGATGACGGCCGGGCCGAGCGGGTGCAGCATGCCTGTCGTGAATACGCAGACGGACGTGCGACGTCGTGAGCCCGGTGTCGTCACCAGGCGCGGGGTCGTGACCCTCGAAGGGCGTGACCCTCGCTGGGCGGAGCTGACCGTCCCGGTGATCTGGCAGGTGCTCAGGGCGTGGTTCCGTCCGGACGTGCGCGGCCTCGAGCGGATCCCGGCCACCGGCCCGGTGCTGCTCGTCGGCAACCACTCCGGTGGCAACGTGGCACCGGACACGCTCGTGTTCACGGCCGCGTTCATCCGCCGCTTCGGCGCGCAGCGGCCGTTCTTCCAGCTCGCACACGAGCTCGTCGTCGCCGCACCGTGGCTCGCGCCGCTGCGGCGATACGGGACCGTGACGGCCTCGCGCGAGAACGCGCGCGCGGCGCTCGCCGCAGGTGCCGCCGTGCTCGTGTACCCCGGTGGCGACTGGGAGGCGCACCGGCCTGTGTGGCAGGGGCATCGCGTCGACTTCCATGACCGCCACGGGTTCATCCGCCTCGCGCTCGAGACCGGCGCGCCGCTCGTCCCGGTCGTCTCGATCGGCGGCCAGGAGACCGCGCTCTTCCTGAGCCGGGGCGAGCTCGTGGTGCGGAAGCTGAACCTGCACCGTCGGCTGCGGCTCGACGCGCTGCCGATCTCGATCGCGCTTCCGTGGGGGCTGGACGTCGGCGACGTGTTCGGCCATCTGCCGCTTCCGGCCAAGCTGACGATCGAGGTGCTGGAGCCGATCGACGTCGGCGCCCGGTTCGGCGCCGACGTCGACGCCGCCTACGACGCGATCGTCGCGCTCATGCAGGGCGCCATGGATCGCCTCGCCGGCCAGCGTCGCTGGCCGGTGCTCGGGTAGTCGTCCTGTAGTCACCTGAGGCCGGATCGCGGACGTACTCGACGGGCGGCGGGGTCTGCACGAGGCTCTCGACCGCCTCCAGCAGCCGCTCGACGTCGCCGGGCGTGGTCGAGATCCCGGCCGACGCCCGGACCGCGCCGGGGAGCGAGCCGTGCTCGTGCCGGCGCGCCGCCGCGCGATGGCGGGCGAGCTCGGCCGCGCCCACGCCGAGCAGCCTGGTCACGTAGGGGTGGGCACAGAAGCAGCCGTGCCGTACGCCGATGCCGAACTCCGCGCTCAGGCGGGCGGCGACCAGCGCGAAGGGAACGCCGTCGATCGTGAACGTCGCGATCGGGAGCGTGCCGGCCTCCGGCCCCGGTCCCAGGACGCGGACGCCGGGGATCGCGGCCAGCCCGTCGTGCAGCGCCGCGGCGAGCACGTCGTCGTGCGCGCGGACCGCCGCCGCGCCGAGGCGCCGCAGCTCACGGGCCGCGGCCGCGAGGCCGACCGCGCCGAGCACGTTCGGCGAGCCGGCCTCCTCGCACTCGGGCGGCGACGTCCAGACGACCTCGTCGAGCGTCACGAGCTCGACGGCGCCGCCGCCCGCCAGGAACGGATCGCCGTCCGCGAAGGCCTCGCGCGGCCCGATCAGCGCCCCGGCGCCGAACGGCGCGTACATCTTGTGGCCGCTGAACGAGACGAAGTCGGCGCCGGCCGGCAGCAGCCGGTGCGGCGCGAGCTGCGCGGCGTCGACGGCGACCGGCACGTCTCGCTCGTGCGCCGCTGCGATGATCGCATCGAGCGGCGGGACCCAGCCGGTGACGTTCGAGGCGCCGGTGATGGCGAGCAGCCGCGGCGTCGGGCGGGCGTCGAGCGCCCGCACGACGGCCTCGACGGCGAACGTCCCGTCCGCGTCGCACTCGACGAACCGCCGCCGCGCGTAGCGCGCCCACGGGAGCAGGTTCGCGTGATGCTCGACGACGGTGGTGACGACGACGTCGGCCGGCTCCAGGCGGAGCCGGTACGCGAGGTGGTTGATCGCCTCGGTCGTGTTGCGGCAGATGATCGCGACGTCGTCCGTCCCGGAGCGGCCGGCGAACGTGAGGATCGCCTCGCGGGCGTCCTCGTACGCGGCGGTCATGAGCTGCGACTTGTAGCCCGCGCCGCGATGGACGCTCGAGTACCAGGGGAGGAGTTCGGCCACGCGGTCGGCGGCGGCCGGGAGCGCGCTCGTGGACGCCGCGGTGTCGAGGTCCACGTACGGCCGCTCGCGGCCGTCCACGCACGGGACGGCGACGCCGTCGCCGACGAGCGCGGCCAGCGCGCCGGTTGGGCTGCGCGTGGGCATCACCCCGATCTTTCCGCTAGGCCATCGCGCCGGCCACCGGGGGACGCCGAAGGCGCGCGTGGGTGGACTACGGAACTATTACACCGTTGTACAACCGTGAAGTTGTGATAGTCTGGCGGCATGCTTTCGACCGCCCCGGTGCCGCACCCCGTTCCCGACCGCCTGGCCGACCTGATCGCCCAGCGCTTCAAGGTCCTCTCCGAGCCGATGCGGATCAAGCTGCTCGATCGCCTGCGCGACGGCGGCGCGACCGTCCACGAGCTGACCGGCGCGCTCGGCGCCTCCCAGCAGAACGTGTCCAAGCATCTCGGCGTGCTCCTGGGCGCCGGCATGGTGAGCCGGACGAAGGAGGGCACCGCGTCGCGCTACGCGATCGCCGACCCGGAGGTGTTCGCGTTGTGCGAGCACGTGTGCGGCGGCATCCAGCGCCAGGCGGCCGCGCTCGACGACCTGCTGCAGGGCGCACGATGAGCCGCGTGGGCCCGATCGGGCGACTCGGCCGCTGGACGGCGCAGCACTTCGCCGCGGTGGCGGCCGCCTGGGTCGTCGTGGCGGTCGGCCTGGGGATCCTCGCGCCCCGGGTCGAGCACGCGCTGTCGGGCGCGGGCTGGGAGGCCACCGGCTCCGAGTCGGTGCAGGTGCGCGAGCTGGCCGACCGTCACTTCGGCGGCCTCGGCAGCTACGGGCTGATGGTGGTCGTCCACTCGCCGGACGCGACCGTCGGGGACCCCGCCTTCAGGGCATCGCTGGCCGAGGTGGAACGGATCCTGCGCTCGAGCGACGCTGTGCGCACGGTCGTGCCCCCGCAGGCGGGCAGCACGATCTCCGAGGATCGGCACACCGCGGTGGTCCAGGCCGGCGCCGCGAAGGACGCCAACGACATGGTCCGCGCGGCGGACGATCTGAAGGGCGAGCTCGCCGAGGCCGGCGGCGCGGGCGTCGAGGTGAGCCTGACCGGCGCACCCGGCATGTGGTCGGACTTCAACGAGGCCAACAAGGCCGCGATGATGAAGTCCGAGCTGATCTCGTGGCCGGTCACGCTCGGCATCCTGGTCCTCGCCTTCGGGTCGCTGGTCGCAGCCGGCCTGCCGCTGATGCTCACGATCCTCGGCCTCGTGGCGGCGGCCGGCTCGCTGTTCGTCGGCGCGCAGCTGATGGACATCTCGATCTGGGCGATGAACTTCGCGCTGATGTTCGCGCTCGCGCTCGGCATCGACTACGCGCTGTTCGTCGTGTATCGCTTCCGCGGCGCGTTCTTCGGGTCGCGCCTGAGCGCGGAGGACGCCGTCGCGGTGACGATGGACACCGCCGGCAAGGCCGTGCTCTTCAGTGGGGTGACGGTCCTGATCTCGCTGAGCGCCGTGATGCTGGTGCCGAGCCCCGCGTTCCGCTCGATGAGCCTCGGCATCATGCTCTCGGTGGTCTTCGTGCTCGCGGCGACGCTGACGCTGCTGCCGGCGGTGCTGGCCAGGCTCGGCCCGCGGATCGACCGCCTCGCGCTGCCGTGGGCGCACTCCGGCGAGCACCGCTCGCCGCGCTTCGCGGCCTGGGCCGAGCGGCTCTGGCGGCGCCCGCTCCCGTATGCCGTCGCCGGGCTCGTGGTGCTGGGGGCGCTCGCCGTGCCCGTGCTCGGGCTCGACACCGGCATGCCGTCGATCAAGGTCGTGCCGGAGGGCGACGGCTCGCGTGTCGGATACGCGCAGGTCCAGGAGGCGTTCGGGCCGGGCGCCGCCGGTCCGCTGCAGATCGTGGCGCCGCGCTCCGACGCGGGCGCCGTGGGGGAGCGCGTCCAGGCCGATCCCGGCATCGCCGCCGTGCTGCCGGCCTCGCCGGGCGGTGATCGTGCGCTGATCGTGGCCGTGCCGCGGCACGACCCGTCGGACCCGGCGCTCGCCGAGACCGTCGCGCGGCTGCGCGACGGCCTGCCCGCGGGGGCGCTGGTCGGCGGCCCGGCGGTCGAGAACCACGACCTCGAGACCGCGCTCGCCGAGCGGACGCCGCCCGTCATCGGCGTCGTGCTCGGGCTGGGGTTCCTGTTGCTGCTCGTGGCGCTGCAGGCGCCGGTGATCGCCGCCGTCGGCGTCCTCACCAACCTGCTTGCCACCGCCGCGGCGTTCGGCGTCGCGAAGCTGATCTTCCAGGACGGCCATCTGGCCGGCCTGCTCGGCTTCGAGTCGCAGGGGTTCCTCGACGCCTGGGGTCCGGTGTTCTTCTTCGCGATGATCTTCGCGATCTCGATGGACTACACCGTCTTCCTGCTGGCGAGCGCGAAGGAGCATTGGGATCGCACGGGCGACCCGAAGGACGCCATGGTCGGCGGCGTCGCCCACTCCGGGCGCGTGATCTTCGCCGCCGCCGCCGTGATGGTGGCCGTGTTCCTCACGTTCGCCCTGTCGGGGCCACTGCCGCCGAAGGAGATGGGGATCATCCTCGGCGTCGCCGTGCTGCTCGACGCGGCGCTGATCCGCCTCCTGCTCGTGCCGGTGATGCTGCGGCTGCTCGGCCGCTGGGCGTGGTGGCTGCCGAAGCCGCTCGACCGCCTGCTGCCCGACGTCCGCTTCGGGCACGCCTGACCGCGCCTCGCCTGCGGCTATCTACGGCGCACGAGTACGGCACTCCGCCGATGCCGGGAGGCGCTGCGGCTGGGACGCTGTGGCGAAAGGAGCTGACATGGCGATCGTTGCGACGCACGACGGAGGGTCTGCGCTCGGCGCCGGCAGCCTCGGCCTGGAGGTCGCCGGCCTGGGCAAGCGCTACGGCGACGTCACGGCGCTCGACGGCTGCAGCCTGACGGTGCGCCCGGGGCGCGTCGTGGGCCTGCTGGGCCCGAACGGCGCCGGCAAGACGACGACGATGCGCTGCATCTTCGGCCTCGTCGAGCCCGACCGGGGTGAGGTGCGCTGGTGCGGCGCGCCGATCGACCGCGAGGCCCGTCTGCGCTTCGGCTACATGCCCGAGGAGCGCGGCCTGTATCCGCACATGCGGGTGCGCGCCCAGCTCGAGTACCTCGCGCGGCTGTCGGGGCTGGATCGCCGCGCGGCCGCCGACGGCGTCGACCGCTGGCTGGCGCGGCTCGGGCTCCAGGAGCGCGGGGAGGCGCGGCTGGACGCGCTCTCGCACGGCAACCAGCAGCGGGTGCAGCTCGCCGCGGCGCTCGTGCACGATCCGGTGGCGCTCGTGCTCGACGAGCCGTTCGCCGGCCTCGATCCGCTCGGCGTCGAGGCGCTGTCGGAGGTGATCCGCGACCTGGCGCTCGGCGGCACGGCGGTGCTGTTCTCCAGCCATCAGCTCGACCTCGTCGAGGACGTCTGCCAGGACGTCGTCGTGATCGATCACGGGCGCGTGGTGCTGGACGGCGAGCTCGAGCGCCTGCGCGCGGCGTCCAGCCGGCGCTATCTGGCCGTCGGCTTCCGCGGAACCGAGCCGCTGGGTCCCGACGGTCGCGCATGCTCGCGTCCTCACGGCCGAGCCCGGTCGCACCCGGCTCGAGCTCACCGACGGCGTGGAGCTCGAGACGCTCGTCGAGCTCGCGCGGTCGGCCGGCGACCTGACGCGGTTCAGCCTCGAGCCCCCGGCGCTGTCGGATCTGTTCCACGAGGCGGTCGGACGATGACGCGCGGACGGCGATCGATCGTCCTCGTCGCGTGGCGCGAGATCTCGGAGCGCACGTCGGGCCGCGCGTTCATGATCTCCACGATCGCGATCGTCGCCGTCGTCCTGGCGGGCGTGATCCTGCCCGCGCTGAACGACCGGACGACGCGCGTGCAGGCGGGCATCACGGGCGCGACGCCGGCAGCGCTCGCACCGGCCTTGCGCGACGCCGCCCGCGCGCGATCGACGCCAAGCTGGAGCTGCGCCGCTATCCGACCGTCGAGGCGGGCGAGACCGCGGTGCGCGACGGAGAGGCGGACGTGCTGATCGTGGCCGGAGAGCGGCTGGTGTGGAAGTCCGAGCCCGAGGCCGACGTCGCCGCCGTCGTGACCGGCGCGGTGCAGCGGGTGCGGTTCGGCGAGCGCGCCGCCGAGCTCGGGCTCACCTCCGCGCAGGTCGGCACGCTGCGTCGCACCCGCAACGCTGCCCGCGCGCGTCCTGGAGCCTGCCGACGACGAGCAGGAGGCCCGGGAGGCGATCGCCTTCGTCTCCTTCATCGTGCTGCTGATGATGATCATGGTCTACGGCAGCGCCGTGGCCGAGGGGGTCGCCCAGGAGAAGGGCACGCGCGTGATGGAGCTGCTGGTGTGCCGCGTCCGGCCCAGCGATCTGCTTGCCGGCAAGGTCCTCGGCATCGGCGTCGTCGGCCTCGGCCAGATGCTGCTCGCGCTGATCGCCGGCGCCGTCGCCGTCGTGGCGCTCGACACCGTCGACGTCCCCGCCGCCGTTCCCGCCACACTGGTCTCGACCGTCCTGTGGTTCGCGCTCGGCTACGCGTTCTGGAGCGTCGCGTTCGCGGCCGTCGGCGCGCTCGTCTCGCGCGTCGAGGACCTGCAGGCCGCGGTGTCGCCGCTGACCTGGGCGATGCTGCTGTTCGCGTTCGTCGCGCCCGTCGCCGCCGAGTTCCCCGACGCGTGGTACATCGTGCGTCGCCTCGTTCTTCCCGACCACCGCCCCGTTCGTGATGCCCGTCCGCATCGCCGTCGGCAGCGTCGCGGCGTGGGAGATCGTGCTCGCCGTGGCGATCATGCTCGCCGCCACCTACGGGCTCGTCCGGCTCGGCGGCGCCGTCTACTCCGGCGCGCTGCTGCGCACCGGCGCCCGCCCACGCCTGCGCGACGTCCGCGACGCCGCCCGCGCGCGTGGCTAGGCGGTCAGGACCTCGACCAACCCGAGGTCGCCGATCGCCTGCTCGCGCAGCTTGAACTTCTGCACCTTGCCGGTGACCGTCATCGGGAACTCGTCCACGAACTGCACGTAGCGCGGGATCTTGTAGTGGGCGATCTTGCCGCGGCAGAACGCCGCGATCGCCTCCGCATCGGGCCGAGCGTCGCCGCGCGGCACGATCCACGCCATCAGCTCCTCGCCGTAGCGCGGGTCGGGCACGCCGACCACCTGCACGTCGGCGATGTCCGGGTGGCCGTAGCAGGAACTCCTCGATCTCGCGCGGGTAGAGGTTCTCGCCGCCGCGGATGACCATGTCCTTGATCCGGCCGACGATGTTGACGTAGCCGTCCTCGTCCATCGTCGCGAGGTCGCCCGTGTGCATCCAGCCGCCGCGTCGATGGCCTCGGCCGTGCCGTCGGGATCGTTCCAGTAGGCCTGCATCACGCGAGTAGCCGCGGGTGCACAGCTCTCCGGTCGCGCCCCGGGGCCGATCGCACCGGTCTCCGGCGTCGACGATCTTGACCTCGACGTGCGGGTGCACGCGGCCGACGGTCGACGACACGCTTGCTCCAGCGGATCGCCGGCCGCGGTCTGCGTGGACACGGGCGAGGTCTCGGTCATGCCGTAGCAGATGGTGACCTCGTCCATGTGCATCTCCGACGACCACGCGCTGCATCATCTCGATCGGGCACGGCGAGCCGGCCATGATCCCGGTCCGCAGGCTCGAGAGGTCGAAGTCGGCGAAGCGCTGCGTGCTCGAGCTCGGCGATGAACATCGTGGGCACGCCGTAGAGGCTCGTGCAGCGCTCGGCCTCGACCGCCGCGAGCGTCGCCACGCGGGTCGAACGCCGGCGCCGGTGACCACCATGCGGCGCCGTGCGTGGTGCAGGCCAGGTTGCCGAGGACCATGCCGAAGCAGTGGTAGAAGGGCACCGGGATGCAGACCCGGTCGCGCTCGCTGTACCGGCATCCCTCGCCGATGAAGTAGCCGTTGTTGAGGATGTTGTGGTGGCTGAGGGTCGCTCCCTTGGGGAACCCGGTCGTGCCGCTCGTGTACTGGATGTTGATCGGCTCGTCGAACTGCGGGTCCGGCAGGCTCGGCGTCTGCGCCGGCGAGCAGCTCCCGCCATTCCTCGGTCTCCAGGTAGACGACCCGCTCGAGCGCGGCAGGTCGCCGCGCACCGCATCGACCATTGCTGCGTAGTCCGATGTCTTGAACGACCGCGCGGTGACGAGCGCCCGGCACCCCGACTGGGCGAGCACGAAGGCGAGCTCCGACGTGCGGTAGGCGGGGTTGATGTTGACGAGCACGATGCCCGCCTTGGCGGTGGCGTACTGGACGAGCACCCACTCGGCGCTGTTCGGGCTCCAGATGCCGAGGCGATCGCCGGGCCTGATGCCGGAGGCGAGCAGTGCTCGGGCGAGCCGGTCGACGGCGTCGCCGAACTCTTCGTAGGTGAGGCGGGTGTCCTGGTGCACCGACACCAGCGCCTCGCGATCGCCGAAGCGGGCGATCGTGCGATCGAGGTTCTCACCGATCGTCTCGCCGAGCAGCGGGGCTGCCCCTGCGCCGTGCGCGTAGGAGGGGGCCATGGCGACACCCTACGCCGGACGGTCGTCGCCGCGCGACCGTGGTTTCCCGTACGAGTACCACCCCCGGCTCAGGCCGCCAGCGGCACCGCGATCGCGAAGTAGACGACGATCGACAGGAGTCGTCCTGGACGACGGTGGCCAGCGGGCCCGAGCCGAAGGCCGGGTCGATGCCGGCGCGCACCGTCAGTTTGATCGGTGAGCGAATGCCCGGACTCGTCCGGCCTGCCGTGCGGTTCGTGCGTCCCCATGGTTCTCCGACGTACCACGCTACGTGCACCCGGTCGGGCTCGCATCGGGGAATTGGCGCCATCCGGATCCGTGGAAAGCCCACCTACTCGTGCGCCACGCTGAACCAGGCCGAGCGCAGGCCGAGCAGCGAGCGCACCGTGGTGCCCTGCACGTCGCTGGTTCCGAGCGTGCCCGTCACGCGTACCGTCGCCGCGCGACCACTCGGCGTCCTGGCGGTGACCGCCACTCCGACGAGGTCGCCGGCCAACACCGGTGCGAGCCGGCGCTCGGCCTCGGCGTCGGTCAGCGTGACCGTCCAGTCATGGTGGGGCGAGAGCCGGTCGTACGGGTCGGCGACCGAGCTCAGGTACGGCACCGGAGGGCCGCCGAAGACCTCCTCGACTGCGGCGGTGCGACCACCGGAGGAGGAGTGGAAGAGCGTTCGGACGACGCTCGTCCCGAACGTCACGACGACCCCGCTCGTCGCCCGCACGGCGTCCGTCGTGCGCGCGGTCTCACCGGCGACACCGCCGTACGCCTGCGTGCGCGTGTCGGCGTAGACGTCGAAGGGCTCCGACGGCCTGCGGCTGGTGAGCGCGTACGATCGGGCGACGACGGCCTGCGATCGCAGGGCCTCCGCGGGCCACGCGGCCGGCATCTCGGCCGGCACGACGCCGTACAGGTAGCGCTCGACGCCGACATCGTTGACGACGAGCACCTGGTCGCCGGCGCGACGGAGCACGATCGCGTCGCGGTAGCGGCCACCGGTCACGCCGCTCTCGGCAGGACCGTGCACGCGCAGCATCGAGCCGCCCCTGACGACGCACCGGCGCGTGCAGGTGCGCGCGCATGTGACCGGTCGCGGCCTCGACCATCGCCAGGCCGTCCGTGCTCCAGGGCTCGAAGCGGTAGACGCTCGACCCGTGGATCGACACCCGGCGCCCAAGCGCGTCGACGGCGACCGTGGCCATTGACACGCGCGCCGCGGTGGTCTGCTTGAGCCGCACGCGCATCCGCCCGCTCGCACCGGCAGCGCGGCTCGTGCCCGGGTAGTACTGGCGCAGGATCCACCGATAGGTGTGGCCGGTCTCGCGCGCGTACCCCATCGCCCCGTACTGGGCGAGGCCGACGCCGTGGCCGAACCCGTGCCCCGTGATCCGGTACTCCGCCCGAGCCGGCGCGACGGCGACGGCGAGCGCAGCCAGGGCGATCGCGCATCCGAGGCGCACAGTCATGCCCGGATTCCAGCCCGATCGGGACCGGACGGCCATCCCGCGCAGGTACGGAAGGTCGGTCAGATACGAACCCGCGCGAGCGATCCAGCCCGGGCGTTGAAGCGGGTCGGTTCAAGTGCTGCACGGCCCCGACACGCTCGCGACTCCATGCGGCACGAAGCGAACCCGTCCGTACCGGTCGTGGATGACGACGGAGGCGTCGTCATGGCCGGCGGCGAGCTCGATCGCTGCGCGCTCGGCGGCAGTCGCGCTCGCGTGCTCGGAGAGCGAGCCGGCGCAGTCTTCCGGCTGCACCAACCAGTCGCCCGTCCGGTTGCACCAGACATGGATAAGGCGTTCGGACATCGCTGCGAAGACTGACTGTCTCGACGCAGCGGATCATCGGGGAGAACTACGAGTCATTCGCGTCGGTCATGGCGGATGGCGCCGCCCGGTGGCGGTCACCAGACGCGATCCCTCGCTCACGGCCGCGGCCCCGACCTCGCGTCAGGAGGGTCCGACTCCCGCACTCGCCTCTGACATGCCGAGCACGGAGACATCGCTGACAGGCGGTGCACGTGACGTGGATGAGCGTCAGCGAACGGAAGGGCCCAGCGGATCCTCATGCGAGGGCGGCCCGCCCTCGACGCCGCGGTCGTCGGGAGGCAGCACCTCGGACGCCGGGTGGTGGTGGCCCATCCCGCCGGCCGGCGACCCGCGGAGGGCGCCCTCCGAGATCCCTTCGTGGTCATCGCCGCCCCGAAGCCGTGCCGCGCTCGCTCGATGAGTTTCACGCGTCGATACTCGCGAATCGGCCCGGCGCGATCAAGCATGGTTCGCGATTGCGGACTTCCCGCTGGCGCAAGGCGTGGGTCGCCCCGGATGGAAGGCGCGGTGCCAGGTGATGTCCTGGACTGAGGGCCATCCGCGAGTCAAGGAGCCGACCATGGCCGTTGCCGAGACATCCGTCGTCTACGAGGCGCCGGGCCGTCCCGGAAGCCCCGTCGATCTGCAGCCGCGCTACGAGAACTTCATCGGCGGGGAGTGGGTCCCCCCGACCGGCGGCCGAGTACCGCGAGAACGTGACGCCCGCCACGGGCTAGCCGTTCTGCGAGGTAGCGTACTCCTCGCCCGCCGACGTCGACCTGGCGCTCGACGCCGCGCACGCGGCCAAGGACGCGTGGGGCGGCGCGTCGCCGCCGAGCGGGCCGCCGTGCTCGAACGCCATGGCCGACGCGATCGAGGCGAACCTCGAGATGCTCGCGGTCGCCGAGAGCTACGAGAACGGCAAGCCGGTGCGCGAGACGCTCGCCGCCGACATCCCGCTGGCGATCGACCACTTCCGCTACTTCGCAGGCGCCGCCGCAGCGAGGAGGGGCGGATCTCGGAGATCGACAAGCAGACCTACGCGTACCACTTCCAGGAGCCGCTCGGGGTCGTCGGGCAGATCATCCCCTTCAACTTCCCGCTGCTGATGGCGGCGTGGAAGATCGCCCCGCGCTCGCCGCGGGCAACTGCACCGTCGTCAAGCCCGCGAGCCCGACGCCGTGGTCGATCCTCAAGTTCGTGCGAGGTGATCGAGCGACATCGTCCCGCCGGGCGTGCTGAACGTCGTCAACGGCCCCGGCGCGGAGATCGGCAAGGCGCTGGCGTCGAGCAAGCGGATCGCGAAGATCGCGTTCACGGGCGAGACGGTCACCGGCCGCCTGATCATGCACTATGCGGCGCAGAACCTGATCCCGTCGACGACCGAGCTCGGCGGCAAGTCGCCGAACGTCTTCTTCGGGGACGTGCTGGCCGCCGACGATGCGTTCCTGGACAAGGCGATCGAGGGCCTCGTGCTGTACGCGTTCAACAAGGGCGAGGTCTGCACGTGCCCGTCGCGCGCCCTGATCCACGAGTCGATCTACGACGAGTTCATGGACCGCTGCCTCGAGCGCATCGCCGCCATCACGCAGGGCGACCCGCTCGACCGCGAGACGATGATCGGCGCCCAGGTCTCCGCCGCGCAGCTCGAGAAGATCGAGGGCTACGTGCAGATCGGGCGTGACGAGGGCGCGGAGGTGCTGATCGGCGGCGGGCGCACGGAGCTTCCCGGCGAGCTGGCCGGTGGCTACTACTTCGAGCCGACCGTCCTCAAGGGCCACAACAAGATGCGGGTCTTCCAGGAGGAGATCTTCGGCCCGGTGCTCGCGGTCACGACGTTCCGCGACGAGGCCGAGGCGCTGGAGATCGCCAACGACACGCCGTACGGCCTCGGCGCCGGCGTGTGGACGCGCGACGGCAGCCGCGCCTTCCGGATGGGCCGCGCGATCAAGGCCGGCCGGGTGTGGACCAACTGCTACCACCAGTACCCGGCGCACGCCGCGTTCGGCGGCTACAAGGACTCCGGCGTCGGCCGCGAGAACCACCGCAAGATGCTCGACCACTACACCCAGACCAAGTGCATGCTCGTCAGCTACGACCCCAACGCGCTCGGCTTCTTCTAGGCCGATGACCGCCAGAGTCGAGCGCGACCACCGGCGGCGCTCGAGCTGATCGAGCGGCTCCGTGCGGCGCACGGGCCGCTCGTGTTCTTCCTGTCGGGCGGCTGCTGCGAGGGCAGCGCGCCGATGTGCCTCGCGGGACGGCGAGCTGATCGCGGGCGCCGCACGATCTCGAGCTCGGCGAGCTCGGCGGCGCGCCGTTCTACGTCGACGGCGATCAGTACGAGCGCTGGGGGCAGCCGGCGTTCCTGTCGACGTCGTCGCCCGGAGCCTGCCGAGGGGTTCTCGCTCGACGCGCTCGAGGACGTGCACTTCGTGACCCGGGATCTGCGGGCTGAGGCGAGCTGACGGATTTGTACCGAGCCGGTTCGGTGTACTGCGCGGATGCGCGAGCGGCTGCGAGCCGGTCGATAGGGCAGATGTCCCTCTACGCGCCTCCCTTCGCAGCGTCGGTGGGTCTCGTCGGGCTGCTGCGCCGGTGGGTCGAGCGCCGCCGTGCCCCGCGACGTCCGCTGAGGCCCTGCGGATGTGCGGGTTCTGCGGGCAGCCGTTCGCCGGCCCGCTCGAGTGCCGCGCGAGCGGTGAGTCCGAGTACTGGATGCTGCTGCGCTGCGGCAACTGCGACTGCCGGCGCGAGGTTC
>CAWHNO010000009.1:0-97526 GCA_963830725.1 uncultured Solirubrobacteraceae bacterium
GCGCGAGCGGCGAAGTTGCGTGGCTCAGCAGGCCCTATCCCGACGAGCTCCTCGAGCAGCTGCCCGACCGGCGCGAGGGCCCAGAGGACGTGGCGCTCGCCAAGGAGACCGTCGAGCTGGCGTTCATCGCCGCGATCCAGCACCTCGCGCCGCTGCGGCGGGCCGTGCTCGTGCTGCGCGACGTCCTCGGCTGCTCGGCGAAGGAGACCGCGCGGCTGCTCGAGACGACAGAGGCGTCGGTGAACTCCGCGCTGCAGCGCGCGCGGGCTGGGTTGCGGGAGAGCCTGCCCGAGGACCGCGAGGCGTGGCAACACGCCGCCGAGCCGACCGCCGCCGAGCGGGAGCTGCTCGCCCGCTACGTCGAGTGCAGCGAGCGCGCCGACGCCGAGGGCCTGGCCGCGCTCATGCACGAGGACGTCCGCTTCTCGATGCCGCCGACGCCCGGCGTCTGGACCGGCCGAAGCACGGTCGTGCAGGGCTGGATCGACGGCGGGTTCGGGATCGGAGGCGTTCGGCAGCATCCGGTGTGTGGTCACCCGCGCCAACGGTCAGCCCGCGGTCGCGGGCTACGTGCGCAAGCCGGGCGACGCCGCGTACGAACCGCTGGCGATCGATGTCTCGGGGTGCAGGACGGGGTCGTCACCGAGATCGTCACCTTCGACGGCGCGGTGTTCGAGCACTTCGACCTGCCGGCCACGCTCAGCGCGGCGGTCGGTACGAGATGAACGCCCCCGCCTCGATCACCATCACGCCAGTCTTCGTTGCCGACCTTTCCGTCGAGGGCGAGCGGATGCCGGTCTACGTGCACGTCATCGACCATCCCGATGCGCGCGTGCTGGTCGACACCGGCATGACGGAGCTGCACCCGGCGATGGCCGACATGGATCCCCGCCTCCAGCCGCTGAGCGAGCAGGACTTCGATCTTGCCGGCATCGACATCGTCGTCAACACACACCTGCACGCCGACCACTGCGGCGGCAACCACCTCTTCGCCGGCAAGCCGATCTATGTCCAGCGTCAGGAGCTCGACGACGCGCGCAGCAAGGACGACTACACCATTCGCGAGTGGGTCGAGGCGCCCGGCGTGCGGTACGTGCCGATCGACGGCGAGCACGAGCTGCTGCCCGGGCTCCGACTCGTCCCGGCGCCGGGCCACACACCCGGCATGCAGATGGTCGTCGTCGAGACTGGCGGGCGCCCGGTCATCGTCGGCGGCGACGTCGCGGTGTGGTTCGGCGAGTTCGACGAGCCGCCCACCGAAGGCCGGCAGCGGGTCCTTGCGCTCGACCCCGAGCTCGTCTGGCTCACGCACGAGCGCGAGCCATGGCGACCCGGCACCGTCTGAGGCATCACGCCTGCGCTCTCTAAGTCGTCGAGTGGCGTCGCTATCGCCTCGAGGCAAACGCAACACTCGCCCGCCATCGCCGCGGACGGCCGCTTGTCGCGCGCAAGAAGGAGCACTCTCGAGCGGCGGCCCGAACGCGGCCTCGCATGGAACGCGGCCGTTCGGTGCAATACGGTCGAAATGCCCGATTGGACGAAGAAGAACTTCGACGACCTTCGCGATGTCAGCCCGCAGGATGCTCGAGTGCAGTGGCGGTTCGCGCGGGAGGCGCTGCGATCGCCCGAGCTCGGCGTGAGCCGATTCACCTACGAGCCCGGTGCCCGCATGCCGTGGGGGCACCGGCATCGTGTGCAGGAGGAGGCCTACGTCGTGGTCGCCGGGTCGGGTCGTGCCAAGCTCGATGACGAGGTAGTCGAGCTCTCAGTGTGGGACGTGCTGCGCGTCGCTCCTTCAGTCGTTCGCTCGTTTGAGGCTGGCCCGGATGGTCTCGACGTGATCGCATCGGTGGTCGCAAGCCCACGGGAGGCGACACCGAGCGGTTCCACGACTTCTGGCACTGATCGGCTCGACACCCCCGAAGCGTGCGTCGCTAATCACAAGTGCAGCTTCGGACCCTCAGCAGCAGCAGCGTGGCGAGGCGCCGAACCACGCGTAGCCGCGCTATCGCATCGAGGGCAGACGCGATAGCCAGTGACTCAGTGGGTTGACGCTCGTTGGACGCCCCAGGCGGCGTCCCGTCGCCGGCAACGACACGACCGCAACCGAGCAAGCTGCGGTCGTGTCAGGCGACGTCGACGACACGCCTGTCACTGGACGACGCGCGCTTATGCGAGCTGCCGCCACCAAGGACTTCTGCATTGCCCGGGCGAAGCGAGCGTCTGCGCGAGATCGATCCACGTGCTTGGAGGTCGTCCAACGCAGGCGCCTCGTCAGCGTCGGCGGAGACGACCGCATTGCTGGCGAAGCGGGAGCGCGGCGTGCTGACCTTTCCACTATGCCGATACGGGGCGCTAGGGCGCCGAAGCCAGCGCAGCTGAAATGGGAGCGGATGCGGCACCTCCGCCGATGATGGTTACCCGGCCGGAGACGTCCATCCCTGGCCGTCGCACGCTTCGACGCTTCGAACCCCAGCGAGCCCAGTGCGCTCAGCAATGCAAGCGGAGCTGTGCCGGGGGCGGGTCGAGCCGGTCAAAGAGCCTACGCTGAGCCGATCAAGGGCGCCGGGAGAGGAGGGACCTGGCGGCGCGGATGCTCCTCGTCCACGGTGCGTGCCGCTCCGAATCGAGCGGCGCTACCGCGCCGGCCTCCAAGCGGCAGCGCAGCCGCTTGTGGTCCCGTCTGCTCGCCGCAGCGCATCCATTGTCCTTGGGCGATGACGCGGTCGGAGGCGTCGTGGCTGCGGTTCCTCCTCGGCGAAGCTAAGAGCTGGATTTGACGGCGCTCCACCGCCTGCACATAGCGTCGCCCGCAAGGCACTCCATGATCCCCGTCCGGCGGCTACTGCTCGTCGTGCTCTGCGTCACTGCGGTCGTAGGCTGCGGCGGGTCGGACGCCGACGAGCCCGCGGAGGTGCGCGCGCCCCCGAAGGCCGCCGACGCGGCCACGTCGCGCGAGCTCCAGGAGGTGCTCGACGTTCAGCGCGAGAGCTACGACGCGACCGGGACGGCCGCGGCGATCGTCATCGGCGGACGACAGTTCTGGTCCGGCGGCTCAGGCCTTGCCAACCGGGAGACGAAGGCGCCCGTGACCGCCACCACGCCGTTTCCGATCTTCTCGATCACGAAGATGTTCGTCGGCGGGCTGGCGGTAAAGCTCGCGCAGGGGGGCCGGCTGAAGCTCGACGATCCGCTGAGCCGGGCGCTGCCGGGGTGGCCGAACGCCGACCGCATCACGCTGCGCATGCTGCTCAACCAGACCAGCGGGGTCGGCAACGCTCAGCGCCGCCTGGAACGTGACGTCGCGGCGCGGCCGCGGACGGTCTGGACCCCGCAGAAGACGCTGAGCTACGCGCGGCGTCCGCATGCCGCGCCTGGCGAGAAATGGGAGTACAACAACACGAACTACATCCTCGCCGGGCTCGTCATCGAGCACGCGACCGGCGGCACGGTGGCCGAAGCGCTGCACGAACTGATCCTCGATCCGCTCAAGCTCCGCGACGCGCTGTTGCAGCCACAGGAGCGCCCGCCGAGCGAAACGGCGCACGGTTACGGAGGCCCGCCGCTGATCGCTCGCGCCCTGCGGATCGGCGGTCGCTACGCGCCGTACCCGTCAGAGGCCTCGTGGGAGTGGGCGGCAGGCGGGATGGTCGCCAGCGCCCCGTCAGTCGCGCGCTTTGCCGACGCGCTGCTGCGCGGCGAACTGCTCTCGCCGGACTCGCGCCGCCAGCTGCTGCAGTTCGTGCCGGCCAGCGACGGCTACGACGGCTACGGCCTCGGGGTGGGCAAGGGCCAGATGGGGACCGAGGAGGTGTGGGTCCACACCGGCGCCGGCCCCGAGTTCGTCACCAGCGTCTTGCATCTGCCCGCGAAGGCGATCACCGTGGCGGTGCTCTCGAGCGGCGATGTCGACCTGTTCCTGACCACCAAGTTGCTCGCGGACGCGGCGCTTGAGGCCGACTAGACCGCAGGGCCGCGCGCCAGGTCGAGACGCTTGGGCGTGCGACTTGATCCAGACCATCGAGTCCCGCCACGGCGGTCGCTGTCGCGCGTGTGCCCCGACGGGTCGTCGGTCCTTGCTCCTAGCCTTGCGATGCGGCTCCGCCAAAGTTGGACACGTTGTCGCGCATGCGCTCGCGCTCGGCTGTGATGACGGTGACGGGCATGCCCAGCGCCTGCACCCGCCGTGGCAGGTCGCGCCGCAGCCACTTGGACACGCCAGTGGGCAGCGTCGAGATGATGATCTCGTCAAAGTTCCCGCCCCGTACCGCCGCTTTGACGGACTCGTACGGCTCCGGGCCGCCCAAGAGTCCTTCGACCCTCCCGCGCGTGGCCGGCTGCAGGAGCCGTTGCGCCGTCTCCAGCGTCCAGTCGGCTGTCTTGCGGTCGGTGACGTCAGGAATGAGCAGGGCGAACTCGCAGGGACTGGCTTCGGCGCGGCGGCGGATCGCCTCGAGCAGCCGAGGCGTTGACGCCGTCCGGTTCGCCACGATCAGGACGTGGGTGGTCTGCTGGGAATCGCATGGCTACTCCTCGCCAGTGGCGCGCTCTTTGTGAGCGCGGCACGACGCTCTCAGCTGCCGACGCGTAAGGCAAGCGGCAGGCAACTGCGCTCAAATCGAGATCGACGAGCGTGCCGGTACGGCGCGCGCCGCAGCATCGCCTTCACCTGGTTGCGAGCTTCTCGGTCGTCGACCCGCGAGACAACCGCCTCGGACGACCAACGGAAAGCGCCACTTGGCCGGACCCGTTGCGTCCGATGCACAGGCATGACGTCGGCGCGCGCGAGCTCCCGATCGGAGGGAGCTCGAGCACCGTCGCTGTCGCAATGAGGCAGATGCGATAGCGGGCGGATCGCTGCCCATGACGCTCGCTGATTGGCAGGAGCGAGCGTTCCACGCGGCGACTCGTCGACAATCAGTACGGGGGAAGCAGGCGTGCGTGCTGATGGCGCGGGATGACGGCACGCTGTCCGGATGCATTTGGGCCTCGGGCTGTTCGGGAGCGGCTCAAGCCTCGCCGCCGATATACGCGCTGCCGAGGAGGGAGCGCCGCCTCGACCGGCGGTGCGTGGCGGGCTGTCCCTGGCCGAGCCAGACTCGGCCACGTCAACCCACCTGGTCACACAAAGAACTCGTCGCTCTGCGTCAGCAGCCCGAACAGGATGAGGAAGTCGATCGCGAGGACCGCGATCGCCCACAACGGGAAGACGAACATCACCAATAGGGTCAGCATGCCGCTGAGGCCTGCGATCGTCACGCCGAGCCAGAACCCCCATTTGTTGCGGCGCAGGATCAGGACGCCAGTAATGACCTGCACGATGCCGACGAGCAGCCAGGACCAGCCGAAGGCTGTGAGATCGATCCCATAGAGCACCTCCCGGGCCTGGGCGGCGAGTGTGTCGTCGTCGGCGAGAGCGGCGACGCCGCTCAGCGCGTTGTACCCGCCCGCGATCAACGCGGCCACGCCGGCGAAGGTGACCCAGCCGGAGCGTTGTGTAGTGACCTGTTGCGCCATCGACGTGCTCCTTCTCTCGCGCGCCGTCTTCGTACCAGCGGCGGACACGCACGGATTGCCGGTCCCGCGACATGTTCGAGCACCGACCCCGGAGTCCTGCCCGCGGGTCAACCGCGACGCAGAGCCGCTGGGCTGGGCTTACCGCTGCGTCATTCGGTGTCAGCCAATTGCGCTTCGAGCGCTCCGTTGACATCGCCGCGTCGTGCTCAGCGCGTGGCGTCGCCCACATGTCTCTCGAGCGTCGTTCTACACGTCCCCCGCCGCCGACGTCCCGCGTACGAGTCCGCCGGACAGCAGGCCCGACGTGCAACGCTTCCCGGCGATGAGGGATCAGATCGATTTCGACGAACGCATCGCCGCGCAGCTTGAGGTCGTCTACCGCACGCGCGACATCAAACGGCGGCGCGCGCTCGCCCAGGAGGCACTGGCCCCCCAGCCCGGCGACGAGGTGCTCGACGTCGGCTGCGGGCCCGGGTTCTACGTGGTCGACATCCTCGACATCGTCGGCGCGAACGGCTCGGTCACCGGCGTGGACGCCAGCGCGGCGATGCTCGCGATCGCCGGCCGGAAGGCCGGCGACCGGCCGAATGTCCGCCTGCTCGAGGGCGAGGCGACGAAGCTCCCGGTCGGCGACGCGTCCGTCGACCGCGCGATTTCCGTGCAGGTCTTCGAGTACCTCAGCGACGTCGACGCCGCGCTCGCCGAGCTGATGCGCGTCGTCCGGCCGGGCGGCCGCGTCGTCGTCTGGGACATCGACTGGTCGACGCTGTCGTGGCATTCCTCCGACGCCGAACGCATGGCGCGCATGGTCGCCGCCTGGGACCGTCACCTCGCCGACCCGGTCCTGCCCCGAACCCTCCTGGCCTCCCTACACCGGGCCGGCTTCACCGACGCGCGCCGCCAGGCGCATGTCTTCACCGCCGAGTCGATGGACTCCGAAGCGTTCGGCGGCTACATGCCCGCGCTCATCCGCCAGTACCTCGGCAACCTCGATGACATCGATCAGGCCGAGGCCGACGCCTGGCTCGCCGACCTCGAGGCGCTCGACGCCAACAGTGCCTACTCGTTCGCCGTCCTGCAGTTCTGCTTCAGCGCCACTCGGCCGATCAGCCCCTGATTCGTGAGCCGGCGTGTGACCGTCGTGGTCGGCCGGTTGAGGTTCGTGCCCGCCAACTCCAGGCTAACCATGGGGATCGATGAGCTGCTTCCCCTTGCAGGCAGACGCGATAGCCGCGCGTCGAATCTGCTGACTACTGCTTTGGACGAGGCTCGCTTGTCTCGGCGAAGGGCGTCGAGACGACCGCCTCGCCCGGAGGGGAAGCGAGCGTCTGGCACAGACCCGCGGCGCTCGTGCCGTCGACGGGCTCGGGCGCATGCACGCGATTCAGCGGGACTCTGCGATCTGGACGCGCTGCAGCCGACCCGAAACCACCAGGTCCCGCAGGCCAGTCTCCGGCTGTTGCAGGGTGAAACGGATGCCGCCGCCCGGGCGTCCGAACCAGGGTGGCGTGATCGCGGCCTGGACGCGGACGTCAGCTGCGGTGATGAACCTATGAAGCTCGGTTTCCGGGCCGAGCGCGGTCGGCGGCAGAGAGCGGAACTCGAACGGCGTATCGATCGGGTAGGCATGCACACCGTCGAGCGCCCGATCGGTCGATCGGCACGTCCCGCGGTAAGTCGATCACGATGCCCTGCGGGCCCGCCGCACCGGCACCTTCCCGGAGATCGGCATAGTGCCCGGCGAGCTTGCCGACAACCGTGTCCAGCTCACCGCGCGAGATGACGCGGACCGGCGGAAGCGGCCGAGACACGTAGGCGATGACCGCTTCAGCGATCTCGGGTTCCGCTCCCACGGTGAGCAACCGGAAGGCCTGGCCGTAGTCAACAGTCTCGAGCACGAACCGGCCGCCGTTGGCGCTTACCCGAAGCGCGCCCTCCAACGGTGCCACCGGTGATTCCTCGCCGGGCAGCTGGATGTGGAGGGGGCTCAGACCGAGCGCGTCCAACCTGTCGCGAAGCCCGCCAAGCACCCTGGAAACACTACTCAGTCGCGGTCGATCATCGCGTGCTTGACGCGTGTAGTCCTCGAGGACCCGACACGCGCGTCGTCGCGCGCCGACGTCGGAGACGACCGGACGGAGCGCACGGATGACGACCGCGGCAGGACGAGGCGGCGCGGCGATGCTGGTGGCCGCCGGCGGGCCAGGCGTCGAGGCTTGTGGCAGGTTGCGAGCTGCCCCGGAGGCCAGGAACTGCCGCGTGCATTTCTACGACGCCACGAGTTGCCCGTGCAGGAACGGCACCGCGCTCGGGGGCGCCGTCGGCGTCGCGGTCAGTGCGGCGGGTGTGGGTCCGCGATGCACGCGGCGCACTCTTGCTTCGCGTCGATGGGACTGCCTGCGCGGCGCGTCCCGACCGCTGCCGCCCAGGACGAGCGACGTGTGCGCGGGTCCGGAGGAGGGGTTCGGGTCGGCGGCGAACACGCTCGCATTCACGGGACCAGTGTGCGTGCTCTCGGTCGTCGTCCCAAGCAGGCACCTCCGATTGAGTGCTCGAGATGCCCGGCTCGCGGGGAGGCGGAAGTACCTCAGAGTGGTCGCTCGGGAGCGCTCCCCTTGACGTGGCTAGCCTCCTGACCGGTCAACCCCGCGGCGTGAACGGCTACGAAAGGAGGGAGCTTGCCGGAGGACCTGTTTAGAGCGCAGCTCGGCGAGCCGCACCATTACGCCTACGTCGTCGACGACATCGAGGCGACCGTGAATCGCCTGGTCGACCAACTCGGCGCCGGGCCGTTCTTCCTCATCGAAGACGTGCCTCTGGAAAACGTCCTCTCGCGCGGTGAGCCGGCCGAGTTCGTCCACAACTCCGCCTTCGGCTCCTGCGACGGCAGCGCGATCGAGCTGATCGAAGTCGTCAGCCTGGCGCCGGAGCGCGTCGAGAGGGGCTTCTCCGGCGCCCGCCCGCGAATCCAGCACGTCGGCTACGTCGTGCCGGCGACGGAGGTGGCCGACTTGCGAAGCTCGCTCGACGAGCGAGGTGTGCTGCAGTACCTGAGCTCTCAGCTCGGCGAAGTCGAAACGACGCTTCACGACGCCTCCGCGACCCTGGGCCATGACATCGAGATCCATGTCGACAACCAGGGACTCCACGACTTCTTCTCGATGGTGAGCAGCGCCGCCGAGGGTTGGGATGGCTCGGAAGCGCTGCGCCCGGTCGAGAGCTGATCGCTGCATTTTCAAGCTAAGCGAGCCTTCTTCGGGTGATTCGAGGACGGTGGCTGCGGACGATGCTCGAGAGCCGGTGCAGTACGAGCCCGACCACGGCCAAGGCCCCGGGTCGACTCCGCCGCCGACACCTTCGCGGGTAGCACGCTGATCCAGCGTTCGCCGTCGCACGAAGCTCGCGCGCAAGCTGCTCGTCACGTCTGCTCATCTGGGCCTCGCACCGCCGCGCATTTTCGGGTGCGGGTTGCAGTGCGCACGGTGAGCCGCGAGCTTCGTGCAACGGCATGTGCTCGCAGGCTCACCGCGGGGCCGCCGACGGCAAGTCGACGGCGGAAGTCCTCAGGCCGCAGTGTGCTGCTCGTGGACATCGCTTCACTTTTCCTGAGGTCTGCCTGTACGCGGCGGCCGCCGACGCCCCACACCCTCGGGGCAGAACTGGCCGGCCGCAAGGGCGTCCTCACGGTCTTCTCAGCGCCGCCTCACAGTCGTCTCACACGTGAGCGTTCCTTGAGACTTCAGCCCCCGCGCCGCGCCGGCTGAGCAGCGTCCCAACCGGTCCCGGGCGTCGCGCAGCAGCCCGACCAGGATGTGCTCGGCGCGAGTCTCGGGCTCGCCGAGCTCGTCCGCCACCCGGTGCGCCAAACGAACGCCGCGACCCGCGGCCGGGCGGCGACCGATCACGACAGCCCGTACGGCTACCTCTGGTCGATCGACGGCCGAACGACCGCGCCGCATCTACACCTTCGGCAATCTCGGCCAGTAGGCGCCCGATGTGCTGAGCGTTCGCCGTCGGCGGCTGTGCCGCCGACGGCAGTGCTCGTGCCGGCCGGTGGCTGCCGGACTTACGCGGATTCAGGCCGACGCGGGCGCGTAGGCCGACTCTCCTGCCGTGCGCATCGCCTGGACCGCCTCATCCGATGTCAGCAGGACCGTGGTCCTGTAGGACGAAACGGTCCCGCCGGCGCCGACCGCGAGCGCCATGGCCGCTGCGGCGGCGTTGTCGGGCATATCGCAGATCAAGACGACGTCGTGCTCGCCGAAGGCGTAGTACGCGGACTCGATGCTTCCGCCCAGCGCCTCGACCGCGGGCCTGACCTTCTCGATCCGGTCCTGAGGCTCCTTGACAAGTCCTCCCAGGCCGCTGGTGTTGTAGGCGACCTGGATCAGGTAGTGAGGCATCCGGCTCTCCTTTGCTGAAGTGCTCGGCGCCCCGCGTCGCGTTCCAGCCGGGTCGACTCTATCTCGGATTCCGGCCACGCCGCAAGGATGCGCTGCACGGGGACGCTGTGCCCCGGTGGTGCCACCGAACTTCCGAATCAGGACGCTAGCTCCGCTTGCGCAGCAGCGCACGCAGGTCGGCCACCGGCCCCATGTGCCGCAGCTTGTCCGGGTTGACGATCGAGCTGACGCCCTGGATCTGGCCGTCGGCGATGTCGAGGATCATCACGGCGATCAGTCTGCCCTCGCTGTCGAGGAACAGCGCACCGGGCTGCCCGTTGACCTCCTCGCGGCGCGAGGTGAGGCCGAAGCGGGTGCCGGCGCGCAGGCCCGCTATCAGTGTGCGTGCCACCCTGGCGCGGCCGTGGAGCGCGCGTGCGATGGCGGGTGCCTTGCCGCCGCCGTCACCGTGGAGCACGACGTCGTGGGCCAGCAGCTCCTCCAGCGCTTCGAGATCGCCCTCCTCGGCGGCCGCGAAGAAGCGAGTCGCGAGCTCGTCGCGCTGCTCGCGCGAGGCCTCGAACCGGGGGCGCCGCTCCTGCACGTGGCGGCGGGCGCGGGTGGTGAGCTGGCGGGCATTCTGCTCGCTCGTGCCGATGATCTCCGCGATCCGGTCGTAGGGCTCGTCGAACACCTCGCGCAGCAGGAACGCGGCGCGCTGCTCGGGCGACAGGCTCTCGAGCATGACGAGGAAGGCGAGCGACAGCGAGTCCGCCATCTCGGCCTTGCGGGCGGGATCGTCGTCGGCGCTGGTGACGAGCGGCTCCGGCAGCCACTCGCCGACGTAGATCTCACGCTGGGCCCGCGCCGAACGGAGGTGGTCGAGCGAGAGCCGCGACACCACCGTCGACAGGTAGGCGCGCGGCGACTCGATCCGCTCGCCGGCCGCGCGCGCCCGGTGCAGGCGCAGGAACCCCTCCTGCATCACGTCCTCCGCCTCGCTCACGCTGCCGAGCATCCGGTAGGCGATGGCGAACGCCGACGGGCGCAGCTCGTCGAACTCCTCCTCGTTCATCGCTCAGCCGAGTCCCTGCGCGAAGCCCTGCCGCCAGCTCGCAAAGCGCGGCTGCCAGCCGAGCTCGCGCTTCGCCTTCTCGTTGGAGGCTCCCCTCACCTCGGTCATCATGGCGGTCGCCGCCTCACCGGCCACGAGCCGAGCGAGCCAGCGTGGGATATGCCTCGGTGGCTTGGCATCCAGCGCAGTCGCGAGCACCGGCAGCCACTCCCGCACGGGCGCGGGGTCGTCGTCGACAACGTTGTAGATACCCGGCCGGCCGCGCTCGACAGCCACCGCGGTCGCCGCCGCGGCGTCTTCGATGTGGACGTGCGACCAGACGCCACCACCGTCGCCGACGATTGGGAACCGACGCTTGCGGACCGGCGCCGCCATCACCGCATCCGGAGCCAGGCTGATCCCGGTCCCCGGACCGTAGAAGCCGCCGTAGCGCAACGCGAGACCCTCGCCCCACTCGATCGTCGTCACCGCCTGCTCCAGATAGAGGATCGCCGCCTGCCCCGTCCGCAGCGCCGCCGGCGGGTCGGGATCGAGGGGATCGGCCTCGGTCCGCACCGGCTCGCCTGTGCGGGCAAAGCGGAACGCGGCAATGCTCTGCGCCACGAAGCGCCGTGCCCCCACGGCGCGGCCGGCAGCCAAGAGATGGTCCGTCGCCTCGGTACGCAGTCGGTTGGTCATGGTCACCGCGGAGGAGCGGTCGGGGTGCCGCATGTCCCTCGCGGACAGCTTCCCGGACAGCGCCGTGAGCTGATGCACGATCGCCTCGGGCTCGGCGGACGCCACCGCCTGGGCGACCGCGTCGGGGTCGAGGGCGTCGGCCACCACCGGGCGCGCTCCCAGGCTGCGCACGAGCTCCTGCTTCGATGCGCTCCTGGTCATCCCGACCACCTCGTGGCCTTGCGCCACGAGCTTGGGGACGAGCGCTCGGCCGAGCACGCCGGTGGCGCCGGCTACGAAGACCTTCATGACTGCACCTCTCGTCTCATGTGCCCCTGAGACGGGATAGAGGTGCCGTTTGTGACAGTGCTCAGCGAGCACGTCTGATCGTGGCCCGGCTGCGCCGACGGCGTCGCGTGGCGGGCCGACCTGTCACAGCCCAGGTGCCGAATCGTCTTACGGGTATGAAGCACACGCCACCCACATCGACCATGGCGACGCGACGCGACCACGCGCGTACGCCCCAGCCCCAGCGTGCGACGTTCGGAGAGATGCTCGAGGAGCTGATCGATCTCAGCGCCGGCCTCGGAGCCGTTCTGCTGCCGTTGCTCTTGCTCGCCGTGCCCGGGATCATCCTCTTCGTCGTCCTGCCGGCGATCCTGCTGCTCGCGCTGGCAGCGCCCCTGGCCGCGATCGGCGCGGTGATCGCCGCGCCGCCGTACCTGCTGGCGCGCTTGCTGCGGCGACGCCGGCGGCGGACCGCCTCGCGCCCGGCCGACCTTGCGGACAGCCCGCTGCGGTCGGTCAGGACGAGCGGTCAGTCGCGGGTCCGGGATCTCGGTCTCGGTTGAACGCGGCCGTGATCCGGTGGGTGACCGAGCCGAGTCGATCCGCAACGACGTCGTCGCCGTCATCACCACGCTCGCCTGCGTGGTCATGGGCTCGGCGATGGCTCTGCTCCCGTGGAGCCGCATCGGCCAGCAGTGGCTCGTGGTCGCGCCGCTCGTCGGCTCCACGGTCATCGCGGCCGGGATCGCCAACATGGACGGCGGAGCACGCGATCCCGATCGCTAGCCGTAGGCGCGCCGTAGACGTACGGTAGGTCCGCTCCGCCACGCTGCCGGCCGCATGACACCGCCCCCCACCAAGGAGTTCCCGTGTCCGTAGCCGTCGATCGAGCCGACGCGCTCGTCGAGCGCCTGTTCGGCGCCACCCTGGGTGCGCTCGAGCTGTTCTCCGTCTATCTCGGTGTGGAGCTCGGGCTCTATCGCACGCTCGAGCGCCAGGGAGCGCTCACGCCTGACGAGCTGGCCGAGCGCGCCGGCATCGCGCCGCGCTACGCCCGCGAGTGGCTGGAGCAGCAGGCCGTCGCGGGCTTCCTCGAGGTCGTCGACCCCTCGTCGCGCCGCTGCGCGCTGAGCGATGACCACGCGCGCGTGCTCGTGCACGAGGACGACCTCGCGCACATCGCGCCGTTCGCGCACATGCTGGCCGGCATCGGCGGCGTGCTGCCGCAGGTGGCGGAGGCGTACCGGACCGGCGGCGGCGTGCCGTACGAGGAGTACGGCGTCGAGTTCCGCCACGGCCAGGGCCACATCAACCGCCCCGCGTTCACCAGCGAGCTTCCGGGCGAGTGGCTGGCGGCGATGCCGGACATCGCGGAGCGCCTGCGCTCCGATCCGCCCGCCCGCGTCGCGGATGTCGGGTGCGGGCAGGGGTGGTCGACGATCGCGGTCGCTCGCGCGTTCCCGAACGCCGAGGTCGTCGGCCTCGACGCCGACACGGGCTCGGTCGCCGACGCGCGCCGCCATGCGGCGGAGGCCGGCGTCGACGTGCGGTTCGCCGAGGGCGACGCCGCTGCGCTCGCGAGCGGGCCGTACGACCTCGTGATGATCCTCGAGACCCTGCACGACCTGCCGCGGCCGGTCGACGCGCTGCGCGCCGCGCGCGCCGCGACGGCGCCGGGCGGCGCCGTGCTGGTGGTCGACGAGCGTGTCGCGGACTCCTTCACCGCACCCGGCGACGAGGTCGAGCGCATGATGTACGGCTGGAGCGTCACGCACTGCCTGCCCACGCAGCTGGTCGACCAGCCGTCGGCCGCGCTGGGAACGGTCCTGCGCTCCGGAACCGTGCGCGAGTGCGCGTCCGAGGCCGGCTACGCCGGCGTCGACGTGCTGCCGGTGGAGAACGACTTCTTCCGGCTCTATCGCCTCCGTCCCTGATGTAGCACAACTCCCGCGCGCGGAGCTCACCCATGAGCTCCGCGCGCGGTCGGTGTCTGACGCAACCGCCGTTGCAGCGGCGGATCGGTGAGCGGTGCGTCGCTAGCGTCCGCCGCCTGTTCCGCACCACCGTCGCCGTACTGATCGCGCTCGCACTGCCCGCTCCGGCCCTCGCCCAGAGCGAGTCGGCGCTGCGCGACCGGATCGAGCGCAGCCGCGACCGCGAGCGGGCGCTGGCGGGCGCCGCGGCTCGGCTCGACCGACTCGCGGCGCGCGCCGGGCGCGAGGTGGCGCTCGCGCAGGGGCGCCTGGCCGCAGTCGAATCCGACCTCGCGAGCGCGGAGGCGCGTCTGGCGGCCACGCGCGAGCGGCTCGCGACCGGGCGGCGGCGGCTCGTGCGGCTGCGGACGCGCCACGGCGACGGCCGCGAGCTGCTCGCGGCCCAGTTGGTCGCGGACTACAAGGCCGATCCGCCCGACATCGTCTCGCTCGTGCTCGGGGCGAGCAGCTTCGCGGACCTGATCGAGCGGATCGCCTTCGCCCGCCGCATCCGCGAGCGCAACGCCGAGATCCTCGCCCGCGTGCAGGACGCGCGGGTGCGGACGCGGCGGTTGGCGAGCGTGCTCGGCCGGCTCGCCGCGTCGCGGCGCGAGGACACGCAGGCGATCGCCGCACGCCGGGCCGCGCTGGCGAGCATGCGCGACGGGCTCGCGGCGCGCCAGGCCACCCTGGTCAGCGCCCGCGCGGCGCGCACGCGCGCGCTGGCCGGGACGCGTGGCGGCCGCGTGGCCGCTCAGCGCGCGCTCACGCGCCTGATCGCGGAGCGTAGGCGAGCCGCTCAGCAGGCGGCCCGGGGACCGCGCGGCCCCTGGGCGATCCCGTGGCCGATCGTGCAGTGCGAGTCGGGCGGGCAGAACCTGCCGCCCAACGGCGCCGGCGCCTCGGGCTACTACCAGATGCTGCCGGAGACCTGGAAGGGCCTCGGCGGGTCGACGCCGCACGCGTACCAGGCTCCAAAGGCCGAGCAGGATCAGCGCGCCGCGGCGTTGTGGGCCGGCGGCGCCGGCGCGCACAACTGGGTCTGTGCGGGGATGGTGTAGCGCCGGCGAACTTCGGCTGGGTAGGGCGGCGGCGGATCTCGGCCGCCTCGAGGGCGCGTGGCGCCTTAACCGGGATATGTCCGGGAAAGGCGCCAGGGACCGCCGCCGGCGCCGGCTCCACGAGCTCCCCACCCAGCCGCAGTTGACGTTCGCCGGCGCTACAGCTTGCGCCCGGCCGCCGACTGCCGGCCGTTCGTCGCGACGAGCGGATCGAGGCCGGTCAGGCCGTCGAGGCTGTGGGCGTTGTTCTCGCTCACGTACTCGAGCACCGCCTCGGCACCGAGCTTGCGAATGCGGTTGTCGGCGAAGCGATAAAGCTGGTCGCGCTCTCCGACGTAGTCCATCCGCGGGACCACGAACCCGCACGAGTCGCTGACGCGCGTGACCTCGACGGTAATCACCGAGCGCACCGCACGCCGCTGCTCGTCGGAGACATCGAAGGTCGACAGCAGCTCGGCGTAGCCCTCGTCGCTCTGCTGAACCGGGCGCCCGACTCCGTGCAGGCGGACGATCTTCGGCGCCCCCTCGAACGAGCAGAACATGATCACGACGCGGCCGTTCTCGCGCAGGTGGGCGATCGTCTCGATCCCGCTTCCCATCAGGTCGACGTAGGCGAAGCCGAGCGGTCCCGTGACGCGGAACAGGCCCCGGCCGCCCTTCGGCGAGAGGTTGACGTGGCCGCCGTCGCCGCTCGGGGCGGTGGCGACGAAGAACATCGGCTGTGCCTCGATGAACTCGCGCAGCGAGTCGTCGATCGCCTCGAACACCTTGGCCATGGACCGGCCAAGTTAGCTGATCGCCCCGGTGGCGACCAGGAGGAGGACCGTACCCCCGAGCAGGATCCGGTAGATCACGAAGAGCCGGACCGAGTGGTGGGCGAGGTAGCGCAGGAACCAGGCGATCGCCGCGTAGCCGACCACGAAGGCGATCACCGTCGCGATCGCCACGTAGGCGAACGGCTCGTCGCCGCCCTCCTCGCCGGAGATGATCCCCTCGAGCTGGAACACGCCGCTGGCGACCACGGCCGGCACTGCCAACAGGAAGCCGAACTTGGCCGCCGCCGGCCGCTGGAGCCCGAGCAGCAGGCCGGCGCTCATCGTCGCCCCCGAGCGCGAGACCCCAGGGATCAGGGCGAGCGACTGCGCCAGCCCGATCAGGATCCCGTCGCGCACCGAGAGCTGCTCGATCTCACGCTCATGGCGCCCGTGCCGGTCGGCGTAGCCGAGCACGAGCGCGAACACGATCAGCACGGTCCCGATCAGCCACAGGTTGCGCGCGCCGTTCTCGATCTGCTCCTCGAACGCGAGGCCGAGGATCCCGATCGGGATCGTGGCCACGATCAGGTACCAGCCGAGCCGCGCGTCGGGGTGCGAGCGCAGCTCCGGCTTCAGCAGCGAGCGCACCCACGTGGTGGCGATCGCCCACAGCTCGTGACGGAAGAAGATCAGCACCGCCGCCTCGGTCCCGAGCTGCGTCACGGCCGTGAACGCCGCCCCCGGGTCCTCCCAGCCCAGCAGCGCCGGCACGATCCGCTGGTGCGCGCTCGAGGAGATCGGCAGGAACTCGGTCAGCCCCTGCACGATCCCGAGGACGATGGCCTCGATCAGGTTCACGGCGGCAGCAGGCTAGCCATACTGCGGTGGCATGACCCTGGCCGATCGTCAGCGTCTGTCGCCCGCGACCTTCCGGCTCCCGGTCGAGAAGATCCGCGACGGCTACTACTCGGACGCGTACTTCAACCACACGAAGACGCTGCTGGAGGCCGACGGCCACCACCCGCGCGTGGTGATGCAGGTGTTCCAGCGCAAGCAGTCGGTGCTCGGCGGGATCGACGAGGCGATCGCCGTGCTGAAGCAGTGCACGGGGCATCGCGGCGCCGACGGGCGCTGGGTCACCACCTTCAAGGAGCTCGAGGTCTGCGCGCTGTACGAGGGCGACGAGATCGCCCCGTGGGAGACCGTGATGACGATCGAGGGCGACTACTCGCAGTTCGCCCACCTGGAGACCGTCTACCTCGGCTGCCTCGCGCGGCGCACGCTGATCATGCGCAACGTGCGCGAGGTCGTGGAGGCGGCCAACGGCAAGCCGATCCTGTACTTCCCGGCCCGTCACGACCACTGGCTCGTGCAGACCGGCGACGGCTGGGCGGCGCATGTGGCGGGCGCGATCGGCGTCTCGACCGACGCGCAGGCGTCGTGGTGGGGCGGCCGCGGCGTCGGCACGGTCCCGCACGGCCTGATCGCGGCCTATGGCGGCGACACCGCGCTCGCGGCGGTCAGGTTCGCGGACCGCTTCGCGGCCGAGATGAACGTGACCGTGCTCGTCGACTTCGCCAACCACTCGCTCGCCACCGCGCTGGAGACGGCCGAGGCGCTGGGCGGCGATTTGTGGGGCGTGAGGCTGGACACGTCGGACAAGCTCGCCGACCTCGCACTGCGGGAGCGCCACGGCGACGACGCGCCCACGGGCGTCAACCCCGAGCTCGTGCGGATCGTGCGGGAAGGTCTCGACGCGAACGGCCACCGCGACGTCAAGATCGTCGTCTCGGGCGGCTTCACGGCCGACCGGATCCGGGAGTTCGAGGCCGAGGGCGTCCCGGTCGACGCCTACGGCGTCGGCTCGTCCCTCATCCGCGGCTCGAACGACTTCACGGCCGACGTCGTGATCGTCGACGGTCGCCCCGGCGGCAAGGTCGGGCGCGAGCTGCGGCCGAGCCCGCGCCTCACGCGCGTTTCCTAGTGTCCCGATTCGGAAGTTCGATGGCAGCCTGCGACCGAACTTACGAATCGCGACACTAACCGCTGCCCACCAGCGGTACGAAGCGGACGCGTTCGAGCTCCGTCAGCGTCACGCCCTCGGGAGTGCGGCGGGCGACGACCAGCCGCTGGTCGCCGCTCTCCACCGGCGCGACGAGGCGCCCGCCGGGCGCGAGCTGCTCGGCGAGCGCGGGCGGGATCGCGCCGCCCGCCGCGGCGGCCACGTTGATCGCCTCGTACGGCGCGTGCTGCGGGAGCCCGCGCGTGCCGTCGCCGATCTCGAGCATCACGTTCGTCACGCCCGCGGCGCGCAGGTTCTCGGCGGCCTGGCGCGAGAGCGACGCATGGACCTCGATCGAGTACACGTGCCGCGCCAGCTTCGCGAGCAGCGCGGCGTGGTAGCCGGAGCCGGTGCCCACGTCGAGCACGACCTCGTCGCCGGAGAGCTCGAGCAGCTCGCACATGCGGGCCACCACGAGCGGCTGCGAGATCGTCTGCCCGGACCCGATCGGCAGCGGGATGTTCTCCCACGCTTCCCCGCGCAGGTCGGGCGGCACGAAGCGGTCGCGCGGCACCTCGGCCACCGCCGCCAGGACGCGCTGGTCGGCGACGTGGCGCCGCAGGATCTGCATCAGCCGCTCCGGGGCGGCCGGCATCAGACCACGCTCGCCCCGGCGGCACGCATGGTCTCCAGCGCCCGCGCCGAGTCGCCCGGCTCGACCTCCACGCCGCGGACCGCGCTGCCGTCGACCGTCACGGCGAAGCCCTCGCGCAGCGCGTCGAGCGTCGTGTGCTTGACGCAGTAGTCGGTGGCCAGACCGACGACGGTCACATGGTCGACGTCGCGGCTCCGCAGCAGCTCGGCCAGCCCGGTGTCCTCGAAGCCCGAGTAGCCCTCCATCGCGGGCTCCCGGCCCGCGTCGACCACGAAATCGATCGGCGTCGGGTCGAGCGCGTGGTTCAGCTCGGCGCCAGGCGTGCCGGCCACGCAGTGCACCGGCCACGGGCCGCCCTGCTCGGCGAACGAGAGGTGGTCCGGCGGATGCCAGTCGCGTGTCGCGACCACGACGTCGAAGTCGCCCGAGCCCGCCAGCTCGTTGACCCGGCCGGCGATCGCGTCGCCGTCCGGCACCGCCAGCGCACCGCCGGCGCAGAAGTCGTTCTGGAAATCGACGATGACGAGCGCCCGGCTCACATCAGTAGCGAAGCACCGCACCGAGCCCGCCGAGCGGGCCGAGATCGTCGTGGTGGCGGACCTTGATCACCTTTGCGGACTGCTCGACCGCCCTTTCGATCGCGGGCTCGACGATGTTCTCGACGTGCTCGAGCTCCCGGCCGTCGGGCCCGTGGTCGCCGGCGTGGAGCATGCCGGTCGCGGGATCGCGGCCGCCCGCAGAGCGGAAGCCCTCGGCGACGAGGAGGACCTCGACGCGCTGCTCGTTGAGCGCCTGCAGCACGGACGAGAGCCCGGCCGCGCCGCGGCCGCCGCGCCCGACGCCCTCGGCCAGGCGGTCGAGCGCCTCGCGCTCGCAGCGGCGGCGCCAGTCCTCCATCGCCTGCCCCGCCGCCGCGCGGATGTCCTCGATCGACGAGTTCTCGACGTCGAGGTGCAGGCGACCGACGATCCGCTCGCGCAGGTACGGATGCAGCTTCTGCTCGAAGTCCCGGGCCAGCTCGTCGGGCGCGCCGATCAGCAGCCGGTCGAAGCGGCCCTCCTTGAGGCGATGGAAGGCGACCTCGGCCACGTGCACCAGGTGGTCGTCCTTCTCCTTCTCGACGCCCCGCTGGTAGCGCGCCTGTGACCAGCCGCCCTGGTCGTGCTGGCTGTGGACGTCGTCCTCGACGCGGTCGGTCTCCTCCAGGCCCCCTTCGTCGCCGATGAAGCAGCGGGCGTTGCGGCGGTTGACGAGCAGCACGCACCACTGCTCCTCGCCGGCCTCGGCCACCAGCGGCTCGATGTAGGGCGTGCGGTCGAGCACCACGGCGAAGTCCACGGGCCGGTTGAGCCGCACGACCTCGAGCAGGTCGGCCGGCCGGCAGGCGTAGACGGCGACCGCGCGCGCGCCGTTCTGGGCGATGTCGCCGGCCATCAGCGTCTCCCGCACGCGGTCGATGTCCGCCTTCAACGCCTCGCGCTCGGAGTGCTCGAGCCCGTCCGCCTGCTCCACGCGGCGGGCCGCCTCCGTCATCACGGACGTGACCGCCGTCGAGCGCGCCGCAGGCGTGGCGAACTCGGCTGGATCGAGGTTCAGGAACACGGACAGGACGCGACCGCGCTCCGGCTTGACGTCGGCAAGCTGACGCAGGCGGGTGCGGGTGATCGTGTTGGCTGCCATGAGGTTCGCCTACCCTCCCTGAGTCGCGTGAGAATCCTGCGGTGTGACGACGCGAACCCGTGTCCCAGGGCGGCTCGGCGGCGATCCCGGCAGGATCTCGAGGCCCTCGAGCAACACGAAGAACGCCCGCGCGAACGGCGACGACTCGGTGCGCGCGCACACGGCCTGCCAGTCGATCTGCTCGCGCAGCGCGCGAGCGATCTGAAGCAGGCCCTCGTACCGCAGCGAGTGCTCCGTGAGCGCCATCAGCTTGGTCGCCATCACGTCCTCGAGCGCCATTACGCGGATCTCCATGCCCAGCACCGAGAGCTCTTCGCCGCGGGCGATCACGTCGTCATCCATCGGCAGGCCCTTGGGACAATAGATGAGGTCGACCAGCGTGTCTCCGTCCCACGCCTTGACCAGCCAGTCCTCGGGCGGCCGTTCGGCCCGCATTCCGGCCTCCGTCAGCGCGTCGAGCGACTGCTCGACGTCATCGGGCTTGATCATCAGGTCGAGATCGTGACGCGTCTCCGGGCCCCCGCGCGCCCAGCTCGCGAGGCTGCCGCCGAGCAGGAAGGGGATGCCGGCCTGGTTCAGCGCCGCCGCCGCGCGCTTGAGCGCATGCTCGATCTCGGCGAACGGCTGCTCGTCTATGGCCATCGCCAGGTGGGTACCCGCCACGAGGGATGACGATAAACCCCAGAAACCGCCCGGGGGCGGCCGAGGAGGAGTGCCGGATCCGGATCGCCGCCGCCGGCGACGTGCACTTCGGCCGCCGCGGCGACCACGAGCGCGCCCGTGCGGCGTTCGCCGCGCTCAGAGGCCGCGTCGATGTGATCCTGCTGGCCGGCGATCTCACGACCCACGGCGAGCCCGAGCAGGCGGCGATCCTGGCCGACGCCGTGCGCGAGCTCGACATCCCGGTGCTGACGGTGCTCGGCAACCACGACCACCACTCGGCGCGCGCCGGCGAGGTGACCGCCGTGCTCGAGGAGGCGGGGATCGTGGTGCTCGACCGCTCGCATCACGTGCTCGAGCTCTGCGGCGCAGAGATCGGCATCGTCGGCACGAAGGGCTTCGTCGGCGGCTTCGCGGGCTCGCACATCCCCGATTTCGGTGAGCCGCTCATGCGGTCCGTCTACGCCGAGGCCGGCGCCGAGGTCGAGGCGCTCGACGAGGGCCTGCGCGCGGTCGCCCTGTGCCCGTTCCGGATCGTGCTGCTGCATTACTCGCCCTCGGGCGAGACGCTCGAGGGCGAACGGCGCGACATCTGGGCCTTCCTCGGCACCGATCGCCTGGCGGCGCCGATCCTCGAGCACAACCCCGACCTCGTGCTGCACGGGCACGCCCACGCCGGCACCTTTGAGGGCCGGGTGGGCGAGGTGCCCGTCTACAACGTCTCGGTGCCGGTGATGGGCGAGGACTTCTGGGTCTTCGAGATGACCGGCTCGCGCCGCGCGCCGTCAGAGGTGCACTGACGGAACCACCTTGCCGCCGGCCGCGTAGAGTCGGCACATGGGCGGCCTGACGCGCAAGGAGCTGCTGGCGGGCGCCGCGGCGGCCGGCGTGATCGCCGGGTGCGGGGGCTCCTCGCCCAAGCCGGCCGCGTTCGACGCGGGGGACTGGGCATCGGTCAAGGCGCAGTTCCCGCTCGCGAAGGGCGTCCGGCACTTCGACGCGTTCGTGCTCGCCACCCACCCGAAGCCGGTGCGCGACGCGATCGAGCGCCACCGGCGCGGGCTTGACGCCGACCCCGCCGCCTACCTGCACGCGCACGAGGCCGAGCTCGACCAGCGCGTGCTGGACGCGGCGGCGCGCTACCTGGAGGTGCCGCCGGAGTTCGCCTTCACGGACTCGACCACGATGGGGCTCGGGCTGGTCTACGGCGGGATCCGGATCGAGGGCCGGCCGGTCGCCACCGAGCACGACTTCTACTCCACGCACGAGTCGCTGCGCCTGCGCTTCAAGGACTTCGAGACGATCCGGCTCTACGACGATCCGTCGCAGGCGACCGTCAGCGGCATGGTCGAGGCCGCGCGGGCGGGCGTGCGCGACGGCACCGGGCTGCTCGCGCTCACGTGGGTGCACTCGGGGACCGGGGTGAAGATCCCGGTCCAGCAGATCACCGAGGCGGTGCGCCGCGACGGCATGCTCGTCGTGGTCGACGGCGTCCACGGGCTGGCCGCCGACGACCTGCCGATCGGGAGCGACACGCTCGACGTGCTCGTCGCCGGCTGCCACAAGTGGCTGGGCGGCCCGCGCGGCACCGGGCTCGTGTGGAGCGAGGCCTGGGACCGGCTGCGGCCGTTCATCCCCGCGTTCCACCCCGGGACTCCGGCCGGTGACTGGAACCCTGGCGGCTACCACACGTTCGAGCACCGCTGGGCGCTCGCCGAGGCCTTCGACTTCCACCACCGGATCGGCCGCACCGAGGTGACGAAGCGGATCCAGGGCCTCGCCACCCGGCTCAAGCAAGGGCTGGCCGAGCTGCGCAAGGTGCGGCTGGTGACGCCGGTGGCCGAGGAGGTGTCGGCGGGCATCGTCTGCTTCGAGGTCGACGGGCTCGACCCGGTGACGGCGGTCGACCGGCTGCGGCGCGAACACAAGGTGGCGGCGTCGGTCACTCCCTACGCCGAGCCGTACGTGCGGCTCGGGACCGGCCTGTGGGTCGACGAGCCGGACGTCGACGCCGCGCTGAGCGCGATCTCGCGGCTCTGAGCGCCGTGACGGTCGCCTGGCACGACGCCGACGGCGAGCCCTCGCGGGTCGACTACGGGAGGGGATCTTTGGCCCTCCCGGGGTAGTCTCAAGCGAGACTCCTGACTCCGGAGAGACCATGCCTGAGAACTCCTTCGATGCGCGGGCCGACCTTGAGGTCGGCGGGCGCAGCTATGAGATCTACCGTCTTGACGCGCTCCAGTCGAAGTACGACGTCGCGCGCCTGCCCTTCTCGCTGAAGGTCCTGCTCGAGAACCTCCTGCGCAACGAGGACGGCGTGGCCGTCCGCAAGCAGGATGTCGAGGCCCTGGCGAGCTGGGACCACACCGCCGAGCCGGCCACCGAGATCGCCTTCACGCCCGCGCGCGTGGTCATGCAGGACTTCACCGGCGTGCCCGCCGTCGTCGACCTCGCCGCGATGCGCGACGCGATGGCCGACCTCGGCGGCGACGCCGACAAGATCAACCCGCTGGTCCCGGCCGAGCTGGTCATCGACCACTCGGTCCAGGTCGACGTGTTCGGCACCCGCGACGCCTTCCGCGTCAACGTCGACCGCGAGTACGAACGCAACGAGGAGCGCTACGCGTTCCTGCGCTGGGGCCAGGGCGCCTTCGAGGGGTTCAAGGTCGTGCCGCCCGGCACCGGGATCGTGCACCAGGTCAACCTCGAGTACCTGGCCCGCGTGGTGTTCGACGACGAGGGCACGCTGTACCCCGACTCGCTCGTCGGGACCGACTCGCACACGACGATGATCAACGGCCTCGGCGTGCTCGGCTGGGGCGTCGGCGGCATCGAGGCCGAGGCGGCGATGCTCGGCCAGCCGATGTCGATGCTGATCCCGCGCGTGGTCGGCTTCAAGCTCGGCGGCGAGCTGCCGGAGGGCGCCACCGCGACCGACCTCGTGCTCACCGTCACGCAGATGCTGCGCGAGCACGGCGTGGTCGGCAAGTTCGTCGAATTCTTCGGGCCAGGCGTGCCGAACCTGCCGCTCGCCGACCGCGCCACGATCGGCAACATGAGCCCGGAGTTCGGGTCCACGTGCGCGATGTTCCCGATCGACGCCGAGACGCTGCGCTACCTCGAGTTCTCAGGCCGCGACAAGGACCGCATCGAGATCGTCGAGGCGTACGCGCGCGAGCAGGGCCTGTGGCACGACGAGGACGCGGAGGAGTCGACCTACTCCGAGACGCTCGAGCTCGACCTGGGCGACGTCGTGCCGTCGCTGGCCGGGCCAAAGCGCCCGCAGGACCGCGTGTCGCTGACCGAGGCCAAGGCGTCGTTCCGGATGGCGCTCGACGGCTTCATCCCCGAGGCGGACGCGTGCGACGAGCCGCTGGAGGAGACCTTCCCCGCCTCCGACCCCACCGCGCCGCAGGAGCCGAAGACGCCGCACGAGCATCACTCCGAGCAGGCGGGCGCCGGCACCGGCGGTGTCCAGGTCGCCGACCGCGCGTCGGTCAAGGCGCAGGTGACGCTGTCCGACGGCACCGAGACCGAGCTCGACCACGGGCACGTGGTGATCGCGGCGATCACCTCGTGCACGAACACGTCGAACCCGTCGGTCATGATCGGCGCCGGCCTGCTGGCCAGGAACGCCGTGGAGCGCGGGCTCGAGGTCAAGCCGTGGGTGAAGACCTCGCTCGCGCCGGGCTCGAAGGTGGTCACCGAGTACTTCGAGCGCGCCGGGCTGACGCCGTATCTCGAGCACCTCGGGTTCCATCTCGTCGGCTATGGCTGCACGACCTGCATCGGCAACTCGGGCCCGCTGCCGCAGGAGATCTCCGACGCCGTCAACGCCGAGGACCTCGCGGTCGTCTCGGTGCTCTCGGGCAACCGCAACTTCGAGGGCCGCATCAACCCCGACGTGAAGATGAACTACCTCGCGTCGCCGCCGCTGTGCGTCGCCTACGCGCTGGCGGGGACGATGGACATCGACCTGCTCGACGAGCCGCTGGGGCAGGACTCCGACGGCGAGGACGTCTACCTCAAGGACATCTGGCCGAGCGCCGACGAGGTCGCCCACACGGTCGAGGAGGCCGTGCAGAGCGACATGTTCACCTCCTCCTACGGCGAGGTGTTCGCGGGCGACGAGCGCTGGAACTCGCTCGAGGTGCCCGAAGGCGACCGGTTCGAGTGGTCCGACGCCTCGACCTACGTGCGCAGGCCGCCGTTCTTCGACGACCTCTCGCCCGATCCGGAGCCCATCGGCGACATCGAGGGCGCCAAGGTGCTCGCCCTGCTGGGCGACTCGGTGACCACCGATCACATCTCGCCGGCGGGCGCGATCAAGACGGGACTCGCCGGCCGCGAGGTACCTCAACGAGCACGGGGTCGAGAACAAGGACTTCAACTCCTACGGCTCGCGGCGCGGCAACCACGAAGTGATGATGCGCGGCACGTTCGCGAACATCCGCCTGCGCAACACGATCGCCGGCCGCGAGCTGATCGGCGGCCTCACGCTCTATTTCCCACCCACCCACCCCCATACCACCGAGGAGCTGCCGATCTACGACGCGGCGATGAAGTACGCCGAGCAGGGCACGCCGCTCGTGGTGCTCGCCGGCAAGGAGTACGGCTCGGGCTCCTCGCGCGATTGGGCGGCCAAGGGCACACGGCTGCTGGGCGTGCGCGCGGTGATCGCGGAGTCCTACGAGCGCATCCACCGGTCAAACCTGGTGGGCATGGGCGTGCTGCCGCTGCAGTTCCCCGACGGCGAGTCGGCCGAGTCGCTCGGCCTCACGGGCGAGGAGGAGTTCTCGATCACCGGCATCGACGGCGGCGAGGCCAAGCAGGTCACCGTGCGCGCCGGCGAGAAGGAGTTCAACGCCCGCGTGCGGATCGACACGCCGAAGGAGGTCCAGTACTTCAAGCACGGCGGGATCCTGCAGTTCGTGCTGCGAGGCCTGCTGGGCAGCAGCTAATAAGCTGCCCGGCTCTATGGCCGTCCCCGAGACGCTTCGAAAGCTCCTGACCGCGCCTGGACCGTCGGGCTACGAGCAGGCTCCTGCCGCCGTCTTCCGTGAGGCGGCGGCCGCCTTCGCCGAGATCACCCACGACACGATCGGCTCGACGGTGGCGCGCGTGAAGGGCACCGCCGACGGGCCGTTCGTGGCCGTCGTCGGGCACATCGACGAGATCGGGATGATCGTCCACCACATCGACGACGACGGCTATCTGTGGTTCACCGGCGTCGGCGGCTGGGACCCGGTGATCCTCGTCGGCCAGCGCGTCGAGATCGACTCCCGTCGCGGGCGGATCCCCGGCGTGGTGGGCAAGAAGCCGATCCACCTGCTCAAGGAGGAGGACCGCAAGAAGCCGCCGGAGCTCAAGAACCTGCACATCGACATCGGCGCGAAGGACGGCGACGACGCGCGCTCGATGGTGCGGGTCGGCGACGTGGCGGTGATCGCCGGCGAGCCGGTCGAGATGCCGCACAACCGGTTGGTCTCGCGGTCGATGGACAACCGGCTCGGCTGCTACGTGGCGCTCGAGGCGGCGCGGCTCGTGGCCGAGGCCGGCGGCGCGCCCGGCGACGTGGCCGGTGTGGCGGTCACGCAGGAGGAGATCACGTTCGGAGGCGCGCACACCACCGCCTACACCCTGCGGCCCGACATCGCCGTGGTGGTCGACGTGACGTTCGCGACCGACGCCCCCGGCACCGACGAGAAGGAGCTCGGCAGCCACAAGTTCGGCTCGGGGCCGGTGATCCAGCGCGGCTCGACGCTCGACCCGACCGTGTTCGAGCTCCTCCACGCGGCCGGCGAGGCCGAGGGCATCCCGTTCACGGTCGCCGCCTCCGCGCGCTACACGGGCACCGACGCCGACGCCTTCCACGTCTCGCGCGGCGGCATCCCGACGGCCGTCGTCTCGATCCCGCTGCGCTACATGCACTCGCCGGTGGAGATGGTCCAGCTCGACGACGTCGAGAACGCCGCCAAGCTGATCGCCGCCTTCGCACGCCGGCTCGAGCCCGGCCTGGACCTCCGGCGATAGCGCTTCTGCTCCTCTTCGACATCGACGGCACGCTGCTCCAGCGGGCCTCGATCGAGCACGGGCGCGCGCTGCGCGAGGCCGCGGCGCACGTGCACGGGATCGCGCCGCTCGACGGCCTGCGGGTCGAGTTCGCCGGCCGCACCGACGCGGCGATCGTGCGCGACCTGCTGGTACTGGCGGGCGTGGACCCGGACGAGGCGGACGCGCGCTGGCCGGAGGTGATGGACGCCGCCGTGGCGGCCTACGAGGACCTGTGCCCGCCCGACCTCTCGGCCGCGGTCGCCCCCGGCGTGCCCGAGCTGCTCGCCGCGCTCGCCGAGCGCGCGGACGCCTTCCGGCTCTCGCTGGTCACCGGCAACCTGCAGCCGATCGCGCGGCGCAAGCTCGCCAGCGCCGGAATCGGCGCCTACTTCGAGCCGGGCCAGGGCGGATTCGGCTCCGACCACCTCGACCGCGAAGAGCTGCCGCCGATCGCCCGCGCCCGCGCCGGCGACTGGCCGCGCGAGCGCACGGTGGTGATCGGCGACACGCCGCGCGACATCGCCTGCGCGCGCGCCGACGGCCTGCGGGTGGCGGCCGTCGCGACCGGTCCGTTCGCGCTCGACGAGCTGGCGGACGCGGACGCCGTGGTCGACGACGCCCGCGCCCTGCTGCCCGTGCTCGAGGACTTCGCGAACGGGGTCTGACCCCGAGCGGGGTCAGACCCTTCCACGGAATTCGCTAGCGGTCTTCTCGCACGACCGCGGCGCTGCCGCCGCCGCGCCGTGTCGGCTCGGCCGCGGCGAGGAAGCGGCCGCGGTCGAGGAACTCGATCCCGGTCACGGCGCCGATCTCGGCTGGCGGCGCCGAACTGGTGCCCCCGCGCCACGAGCCCCGGTTGCTCCGGGCGCGAACGCCGGCTCCGGGATCGTCGTCGGCGTGTTGCGCTGCGACGCGCGCGGGGCGGCGACCGCCTCCGGCAGTGTCTTGCCGAGCTCGAGCCGCTCGAGTAGGACCTGCAGCACGGTGGTGATGATCATCGAGCCGCCCGGCGACCCGACCGCCAGGACCGGCCGGCCGTCGCGCGGTGATGATGGTCGGCGCCATCGAGCTGCGCGGACGCTTGCCCCCGTCGGCCCGGTTCGGAGCGGTCAACGAGCTGAAGTCGAAGTCCGTCAGCTCGTTGTTGAGCAGGAACCCGTAGCCCGGCACCACGATGCCGTTGCCGCCCGTGGACTCGATCGTGAACGTGTAGGACACGACGAAGCCGTTCTTGTCGGCGACCGTGAGGTGGGTCGTGGACAGGCCCTCGGCTGCCGTCGACGATGTGGCCGCGGGTCGGGCAGCTGCCCGGCGCGGCGGGGTGCATCGCCGCCGTCTCCGTGATCAGGGCGCGCCGCTGTGCGGCGAACGAGTCCGACAGCAGGCAGTCCAGCGGGACGTCGTAGTAGTCCGGGTCCGCCAAGTAGGCGCCGCGGTCGGCGAACGCGAGGCGCGACGCCTCGAGGTAGTAGTGCAGCGACCGCGTGCGGTCGGCGGCCGAGAGCGGCATGCCCTCGAGGATGTTCAGCGCCTCGCCGACGGTCGAGCCGCCGCTCGACGGCGGGCCCATGCCCCACACGTCGAGGCCCTTGTAGCCGACGCGCGTCGGGTCGCGCCACACCGCGTCGTACTCGCGCAGGTCGCTCTCGGTCATCAGCCCCGGCCGCCAGAGGTGGTTGGCGTTCGCGGCGACCGGCGGGTCCTGGGCGGCATTCGCGATCGCGCGGGCGATCGGGCCGGAGTAGAACGCGTCGCTCGCCGAAGCGGGCGATCAGCTCGTAGGTGCGCGCGAGGTCGGGGTTGCGCAGCGTGGTGCCGACGTCGCGCGGCGTGCCGTCGGGATCGAGGTAGATCGCGGCGGTCGACGGGATGTCGTTGAAGAAGTCGACGTTCGGCTGGGTCTGGTCGAAGAACGTCTGGTCGACGACGAAGCCGCTGCGGGCGACGTCGATCGCCGGCTGCAGGAGCTTGCCCAGCTTCTTCGAGCCGTAGCGGTCGAGCGCCTCGTCCCACTGCGCGACCGTGCCGGGCACGCCGGCCGACAGGCCGCTCCAGCGAGCGTCGGCGAACGGGAGCGGCGCGCCGTTCTCGATGAACGAGTCCGGGCGCATGGCCGCCGGCGCCTTCTCGCGCCCGTCGATCGTGGTCACGTGGCCCTTCGGCGTGCGGATCACCATGAAGCCGCCGCCGCCGATGCCGGCCGAGAACGGCTCGGTGACGCCGAGCACGGCCGCCGCCGCGACCGTGGCGTCGACCGCGTTGCCGCCGCGCTTCAGCGTGTCGATCGCCGCCTTGGTCGCCAGCGCGTCGACCGTCCCGGCCGCGCCGCCGCTGCCGACCGCGATCGGCTCCTTCATGAAGTTGTCCTTGTGCCCCGCCTGCGCCGCCGGAGCTGCCAGCGCCGCGGCCGCTACCGCCACGGCGATCACCCTGCGCATCATCACTCTTCCTCCCTCCCGCTCAAGGGGGGTCAGACCCCCTTAGTGCGGCTAGCCGTACCAAGGGGGGTCAGACCCCCTTACTCCGTTTCGTCTAACTGGACCCGTACCCGGTGTACTAGCGGGGCACGCGCACGATCTCGGCCACGAGGGGGTGGCCGGAGACCTGGCGGAGGCGGGTCACGTAGGCCGCGTCGTCGGCCAGCGCGGTCGTCCAGAGGGTCGCCGACACCCCGCGTGCCGGGCGCTTCCACAGCTTGTGCGGCTGGCCGTGCTTCTTGTGCTCGTTCCCCGGCTCGTGGCCGGCGTCGCGGCGGCCGGTCGGGACGGTCGACCAGAGCCTGCGGTCCTTGCGCGGCGCCCGGCGCGAGACCGGGCCGAGCCGCAGCTCCTGGCGCGAGTGGATCGCGCGCACGTAGAGCAGGCGGCCGCCGTACAGCGACGGGTTGAGCAGCAGTGCCCGGCGCTCCTGCCGCACGGTGCTCGCCGCGCCGGAGACGAGGTCGACGACCACGATGCGGCTGGTGCGGCCGATGAGGTGGAACGCCAGGCGACCGCCCTGGACCGCGGGGCGGCCGATCTCGGGCGCCCGGACGACCTCGCGGGGTGCCGCGTCGGTGCCCAGCGGCACGGCGTAGATCGCGTCGGTGTCGCCCTCCCGCACGCGCCACGCCAGCCACGAGCCCGACACGGCCACCGCATCGGCCCCGGGGGCGGGAATGCTCGCGGCGAAGCGGTCACCGGAGGTCGACTGCACTTCGATCGTCGAGCCCGTGGTCATGGCCAGGCGCCCCTGGCCGAGCGCGGGGTGCACCCCCGCCAGCCGCGTCGGCTCGCCGTCGCGCACGAGGACCCCCGGCTGCCCGGCCTCGTGCCAGGCGACCAGCGCGCCGTCGACGCTCGGGTCGCTCGCGTTGATGGCCAGCCGCTCGGCCATCAGGCGACCAGCGCGACCGCGCACGCCGCCATCGCCACGGCGTCGACGGCGCGCAGCGAGCGCAGGATCTGCGGCCGCTCGGCCATCGCGGCGTGGAAGGCGGCGCCGGGTCGGGTCGCCGCGGCGGGGGCGAGCACGACGACGGGCAGCAGCCGGCCGGCGCCGAACGCCAGGCCGATCGCCAGGCCGAGCGCGGGGTCGCCGAGCGCCACGCTGACGCCCGCGAGCGCCCACACGGCGAAGGTGAGGATGAAGGTGGTGAAGCCGAGCCCGAGCAGCACGCCGTAGAGGCCGGCCGCCAGCGGCACCGGCAGCCGCCGCCGCCACGACTCCGGCACCTGGCGGCGCACCTGCGGCACGATCCGCGCGCCACGTGCCTCGCCGACCGCCGCCGCCAGCGCGACCGCCGCCGCCACGACGAGCGCCGCCGGCCCACCCGCGCCGAGCACCTCGCCGAGCAGCGCGAGCCCGCCGAACGTGACGGCGCCGCCGGCCAGCGCGCCGGCCGCGAAGGTCGCGCACGCCGCCACGGTCACGCGGAGCCGCCCGGCGTAGCCCTGCGGGGCGAGCGTCTCCACCATCGAGAAGCCGCACGGGGACCAGGCGCCGGTCACGCCGGCCGCCACGGCCGCGAGCACCACGTCTCTAGCACGCGATCCGCTTCTCGCCCCGGCCGTCCGGGCGAACACCCGCAGGGAACCCGGCCCCCGGCCGCGTCGCTCCCGCGCCCGCGGGTTTCGCCCTCCGGGCGAACACCCGCAAGGGAACCCGGCCCCCCGGGCCGGCGTTCCCCTAGCACTTGATCCTCGTGTCGTAGTACATGACGCAGAAGACCTTGCGGCCCTTGTAGCAGTAGCCCGTCAGCGAGGCATCGCCGTTGATCCGGCGCGGGCTGGGCGAGCAGCAGTCCACGAGCTTGCGGACGTGCCCGCCGCAGCAGCGGTACCAGGCGCCGTCGACCTTGGTCTTGATGTCGAAGCGATCGGCGACGACGTCGCACACCGCGGTGCGCGTAGCGGCCGGCAGCGGCCGTCCGTCGGCATCGGTGAGCGGCCGGCCGTCCTCGTCGACCGCGCGGCCGTCGATGCCGACCAGCCGGCCGAGGTCGTCGATGGGATGGCCGTCGGCGGCGCGCAGCGGAAGACCGCGCGAGTCGATCCGCGGCAGCCCGGTCGGATGCGGGCACGAGTCCGTCGTATAGATGTGGCCGCAGAAGTGGTAGGCCTCGGCGTCGCCCGGCGCGACGAGCCCGCCGACCGCACCCGCGCCGGTCAGCCCCAGCACGGCGCCGGACACGCGCGAGAGAAACCCGCGCCGCGAGGTCCCGCCCGCGAGCCGGTCGCTGAGGCTAGGCACGGACCGCCCCCCGGCGCCGCTCGGCGGCCGCCAGCACCGACTCGAGCTGCGCGCCCGTGTTGAACGTGCCCTTGGCGAGCACCGTGCCGTCGGCGTCGAGCGCGACCGCGAACGGGCTGCCGGGAACGTCGGCGGTCGCCCACGCGCCGGCGTCGCGCACCTCGTCGAAGCGCCGCAGCGCCACGCGCGGGTCGCGGCCGAACGCGTCGACGGCCGGCTCGAGCGCCCGGCACAGCCCGCATCCCTCGGAGCTGAACACGGCCAGGCCGATCCGGCCGGGCGCCAGCGCGTCGCCGAAGTGGTCGGCGAGCCCCGTGCGGCCGCCGACCTCGGGGCCCTCGTGGGCGACCTCGAGCGCACCCCGCGGGTCGGCCGCGAGCCGCAGCATGCCGACCTCGCGCGCGAGCGCCAGCACGACGACGGTCAGCGCGACCAGGCCCGCCAGCGCGACCGCGAGCCCGAGCGCGAGCCACGCTTCGGTGCCGGGCTCGCTGCGCGGAAGCAGCGGCAGCGCCGCGAGCGCGATCGCCAGCAGCGCCGTGCGGGCCAGCGAGGCGCGCGAGACGCGGCCGCGGGCGCCGAAGCAGGCGCACGGGGCACCGTCGCGGCCACCGGCCAGCGCCACGGCCTGCGCCGCGCAGAACAGTGCGAGCAGGGCGCCCGCCGCGTACGCGGCGCCATCGAGCCCGGCGCCGACGCCCACCGCGAGCGCCGCCTCGACCGCCACGAGGGCGCCCCAGATCGCGCGCGCGAGACCTTCCCGGCGCACGCCGTAGGTGGCCAGCGCGGCCCGCGTTCCCGCCGGGTCCACGAGCTTGAGGACCGCGGACGCGAGCAGCACGAGCCCGAGGATCAGGCAGGCGACGACCGACACCATCAGGGCGCCGAAGGTAGCAACCCACGCGCCCGACCCCGCCGGTTCGTGGCGACGGGGAGCGCTACAGCGACCAATACCCGTCGCCGCCGACGGGCTCGAACCGGGCGCCGCTGCGCGCCAGCTCCACGCGCACGTCGGCGATCTCGCGGTCGCACACGGCGGCGACCTCGGCGGTGGCGAGCGGGTAGGCGGCCCACGCCAGCACCTCGTCGACCGACTGCGGGTCGGCGCGGCGGTCGAGCGACGGCTCCACATTGGCCAGCGCCACCTCGTAGACGTCGATCGGCCGGAAGCCCGGTACGTCGAAGCGCCCGCCGCCGGCGGCGATCTCGTAGGTCGGGCAGGTGTAGCGCCGCTCGTCCGGCGGTCCGCCGAGCTTGTAGTCCTGCGCCCGCATCGCCGGGGAGAGCCTGCGCGCGTCGGCCACGTCGGCGCGCAGCGCGGCCTCGACCTCGGGCTCGGCGCAATAGGCCGCCAGCTCGGCCACCGGCAGCCCCGCCTGCTCGGCCGCGAGCTCGAGCGTGTCGGAGTCGTCGAGCAGCGCGCCTCCCATGGTCAGCACGCGCAGTCGGCGAAGCAGCGCGCCCTCACGGTCCGGCCAGCGCAGTCGCGCCGCCACCACCGCGCGGCAGGCATGGATCGTCGGCGCGGTCCAGAGCCGCTCACGCCAGTCGATCGGCATCCCGTAGCGCTGCTGGAGGTCGCGGAACCGGTCGCTGAAGACCCAATCCATCTTCTCCTCGCTCAGCCCGATCATGTGCGGCTCCCACGCGATCTGATCGCCGTAGAGCCACAGCAGCCGGTGCCGCTGACGCTCGGCCGAGAAGGCGAAAGGGCAACCCGGATCCGTGAAGAGCCGGATCGCGACCCGCGCGCTCACGCCCGGGTGAGCTTCTTGTACGTGATCCGGTGCGGGCGGTCGGCCTCGGCGCCGAGCTGCTCGTGGCGCCACTCCTCGTACGCCTCGAAGTTGCCCTCGAACCAGTGCACCTGCGAGTCGCCCTCGAACGCCAGCACGTGCGTCGCGACGCGATCCAGGAACCAGCGGTCATGGGAGATGATCACCGCGCAGCCGGGGAACGCGAGCAGCGCCTCCTCCAATGCGCGCAGGGTGTCGACGTCGAGGTCGTTGGTCGGCTCGTCGAGCAGCAGCACGTTGCCGCCGCGGCGCAGCAGCTTGGCCAGGTGGACGCGGTTGCGCTCGCCGCCGGACAACGAGCCGACCTTCTTCTGCTGGTCAGACCCCTTGAAGTTGAAGCCGCCCACATAGGCGCGCGAGTTCATCTCGCGGTCGCCGACCTTGATGTTCTCGTAGCCCTCGGAGATCTCCTCCCAGACCGTCTTGTCCGGGTCGAGCGCGTCGCGCGACTGGTCGACGTACGCGAGGTCGACGGTGTCGCCGAGCCGGATCTCGCCCGCGTCGGGCCGCTCCTCGCCGACGATCATCCGGAACAGCGTCGTCTTGCCGGCGCCGTTGGCGCCGATGATGCCGACGATCCCGGCGGGCGGCAGGTCGAACGAGAGGTCCTCGATCAGCAGGCGGTCGCCGAAGCCCTTGCGCACGTCATCGGCCTCGATGACCTTGCCGCCGAGCCGCTGGCCGGCGGGGATGTGGATCTGGACCTGGTCGAGCTTGACGTTGCGCTCCTCGGCGAGCAGGCGCTCGTAGCTGGCCAGGCGCGCCTTGGACTTCGTGCGCCGGCCCTTGGGATTCGTGCGCACCCACTCGAGCTCGCGCTCGATCGTGCGCCGGCGGGCGGTCTCCGAGCGCTCCTCCTGCGCCAGCCGCGCCTGCTTCTGCTCGAGCCAGCTCGAGTAGTTGCCGCGGAACGGGATGCCGTGCCCGCGGTCGAGCTCGAGGATCCAGCCCGCCACGTTGTCGAGGAAGTAGCGATCGTGGGTGACCGCCACGACGGTGCCCTTGTAGTCCTCCAGGTGGCGCTCCAGCCAGGCGACCGACTCGGCGTCGAGATGGTTGGTGGGCTCGTCGAGCAGCAGGAGGTCGGGTGCGCTGAGCAGCAGGCGGCACAGCGCCACGCGGCGGCGCTCGCCGCCGGAGAGCCTCGCGACGTCGGCGTCCCCGGGAGGGAGCCGAAGCGCGTCCATCGCCTGGTCGAGCTGCACGTCGAGGTTCCAGGCATCGGCCGCGTCGATCTGCTCCTGCAGACGGGCGAACTCGTCGGCCGTCTCGTCGGAGTAGTTGGCGGCCAGCTCGTTGAAGCGGTCGAGCAGGCCGCGCAGCTCGGCCACGCCGTCCTCCACGTTGCCGCGCACGTCCTTGGACTCGTCGAGCTGCGGCTCCTGCTCGAGCAGGCCGACCGACGCGCCGGGGGCGAGCTGGGCCTCGCCGCGGAACTCCTTGTCGACCCCGGCCATGATGCGCAGCAGGGTCGACTTGCCGGAGCCGTTGAGGCCGAGCACGCCGATCTTGGCGCCCGGCAGGAAGCTCAGCGAGATGTCCTTCAGCACCTGCTTGTCCGGCGGGTGCGTCCGGGACAGCTTGTACATGGTGAAGATGTATTGGCTCGACACGGGCGGCCTGTTCTAGCACGGCTACCGACGGCGGCCCCGGCGATGACCTTGCGTCCGGCTGTCTGGAGCGCAGGGGAACGCCGATCCGCCCTGGTGTCGAAGGCCGTACGGCCGATTCCTATCCATATGTCCATTCCAAGAACCGCTGCTACGGGCGATAAATGGCGTGTATGAGGCCGCTCATCGGCGTCACCACCTCGGAGCTCCGATCCAGCAACGCCGGCACGTTGCGGCGCCACGGCGAGCCTCCGCACGCGGAGATGGCGCTCGGGATGACGTACATGCGGGCGATCGAGCAGGCCGGCGGGATGCCGGTCGTGCTGCCGCCGCTGGGCGATGCCGCGGCCTTCGTCGAGCGGCTCGACGGCATCTGCCTGTCGGGCGGCCCGGACCTCGATCCCGACGCCTACGGCGCCACCGAGCGCCACGCCGAGCTCGGCCCGACCGAGCCGGGGCTCGACGCCTTCGAGCTCGAGCTGGCGCGCGCCGCCGACGCGAGCGGCCTGCCGCTGCTCGGCATCTGCCGCGGCGCCCAGGCGCTCAACGTGGCGCGCGGCGGGACGCTGCATCAGCACCTGCCGGGCCACCGCCAGACCGAGCCCGCGACGGCCACCACGCACACGGTGCACGTCGAGCCCGGCTCCCGGCTGGCGCGGGTTGCCGGCACCGACGTGCTGCGCGTGAACTCCTTCCACCACCAGGCCGTCGACGTCCTCGGCGGCGGGCTGCGCGCCGTCGCCCGGGCCGCCGACGGCATCGTCGAGGCGGTCGAGGCCCCGGGCCCGCGGCTCGTGCTCGGCGTCCAGTGGCACGCCGAGGGCCTGACCGCCCAGCCGCGCCACCGCGCGCTGTTCACGGAGCTCGTCGAGGCTGCGTCAGCGCCCGCCCGGCCGCTCCGCCGCGCCGCGTAGCCTGGATCCACCGGTGACGCCGGCGCCGCGGGGATCGGTGGATTCAGGCTTGGACGGTCACCCGAACCCTCGCACTAGGGACTCCCCCGATGCGAGCAAGGCGCCGGGACCGCGATCCTGCGGGCATGTCGCTGCTGCTGCCCTCATCGCCCACGATCCATCGCTTCGCCGGCACGCTGATCGGCCCCGACGACGACGGGTACGACGAGGCGCGCCGCGTCTACAACGGCATGATCGACCGCTATCCGGCGCTGATCGCGCGCTGCGAATCGGTCTCCGACGTGTCGGCCGCGCTCCTGCACGCCCGTGAGCACGGGATGGAGATCTCGGTCCGCGGCGGCGCGCACGCGGCACCCGGCTTCGCCACCAGCGAGGGCGGCATCGTGATCGACCTCAGCCCGCTGAAGGCGATCCACGTCGACCCGGTGCGCCGGATCGCCTGGGTGCAGCCCGGCGTGGTCTGGGGCGAGCTCGACGCGGCGACGCAGGAGCACGGCCTCGCCGTGACCGGCGGCCGCGTGTCGAGCACCGGCGTCTCGGGCTTCACGCTCGGCTCCGGCAGCGGCTGGCTCGAGCGCAAGATGGGCCTCGCGGCCGACAACCTGCGCGCCGCGCGCGTCGTCACGGCGACCGGCCATGTCGTGACCGCCTCCGCGACCGAGAACCCCGACCTGTTCTGGGCGCTGCGCGGCGGCGGCGGCAACTTCGGCATCGTCGTCGAGTTCGAGTTCGCGCTGCGGCCGGTCGGCCCGCTCGTGCTCGGCGGGATGATGCTGTGGCCGCGCGACCGCGCCGGCGAGGTCATGCGCGCGTACCGCGACCTCATGGCCGACGCCCCGGACGCGCTGTGTGGCGGCCTGGTGCTGATGAGCGCTCCGCCGCTCGACATCGTGCCGGTCGAGCTCCAGGGCCGCCCGGCGGTCGGGGTGATGGTGCTCTACGCGGGCGAGATCGAGCGCGGAACGGAGCGCGTCGCGCCGCTACGGGCGCTCGCGCCGGCGGTCGACGCCGTGCAGCCGATGCCCTACTGCGCGGTGCAGTCGATGATGGACGGCGGCCATCCCGAGGGTCTGCGCGACTACTACCGCGCCGGCTTCCTCGACGAGCTGAGCGACGCGGCGATCGACACCATCCTGGCGGGCGCCGCGGGCGCGCCGTCCACGCTGTCGGCGGTCGTGCTCCAGCCGCTCGGCGGCGCGTTCGGGCGCGTCGGCGAGATGGACACCGCGCTCGGGCACCGCGACGCCCAGTGGGCGTTCCAGGTCCTCGCGCAGTGGCTCGAGCCCGAGCGCGACACGAGCAACCGCAGCTGGGTGCGCGCCCTGACCGACGCACTGGCGCCGTGGTCGCGCCCGGCCGGCTTCCCGAACTTCGTCTCCGAGGCCGGCGACGCCGCCGTGATGGTCGCCTACGGCACCGAGCGCCACGGCCGACTGGTCGAGGTCAAGGACCGCTGGGATCCGCAGAACGTGTTCCGCCTCAACCACAACATCCGCCCGAGCTCCGAGTAGCCCATGCATACCGCCGCCCTCGTCCTCGCCGATGGAGCCCGCGTCGACGTGCGCCCGATCGGCGGGCGCGACCGCGACGCCTTCTCGGCCTGGTTCGGGCGGCTGAGCGACGAGTCGCGGCGACGGCGGTTCCTGGGCCCGAAGCCGAAGCTGAGCGCGCGCGAGCTGACCTACCTGACCGAGGTCGATCACGTCAGCCACACCGCGCTCGTGGCCGTCGACGCTTCGGGCCGGCTGATCGGCGAGGCCCGCTACGCGACGGCCGATCCGGGAGACCGGACCGCCGACTTCGCGGTCACCGTCGCCGACGAGTGGCAGGGCCGCGGCGTCGGCACGCGCCTGGCGGCGCGGCTCATCGAGGCCGCGCGCTCCAACGGCATGACCCGCCTGACGGCGCTGACGCTGTGGGACAACGGCGCGGCGATCTCGCTGCTCCGGCGCCTCGGCTTCCTGCGCGCCGGCTACGACGGCGACGCGCTCGAGTTCGAGCTCGCGCTCTAGCACCGGCGTCCCGACGGTGCTAGCCCATCGGCGGGCCGAGGACGAGCGGCTGGTCGAGCACGCCGCGCATGCGGCGCTGGATGTGCAGCTCGGCCTCGAGATCGGCGATCCGGTCCTCGTGGTCGACGATCGTGCCGCGCAGCACCTGCGTGACGAACAGCCACACGAGCCGGCCGTCGAGCTGCGAGCCGGCGACGCGGCGCAGCTCGTCCTCGGCCTCGGCGGCGCCGAGCGGGATCTTGTACGAGTCGTGCGCGGTCAGCACGTCGTAGACCTCGGCGATGGCGAGGATGCGCGCGGTCATCGGGATGTCGTCGCCCGCCAGGCCGTCGGGATAGCCCTGGCCGTCGATCCGCTCGTGGTGGGCGAGGACCGCGTTGGCGACCTCGCCGAGGCCCTCGACGCGCAGGAGCAGCCGGGCGCCGTCGGCCGGGTGGCGCTCGACCAGCCGCCGCTCGGCGGCGTGCAGCTCGCTGCGGCCGAGCAGGATGTGGTCGGGCAGCGCCTCCTTGCCGATGTCGTGCAGCAGGCCGGCCGTGTGGACGACCGCCTGTTCACGCTCCGAGAGGCCCGCGGAGCGCGCGAGCTCGTGCGCGTAGTGGGCGACCGCCGCGGCGTGGCGCGCCGCCGTCGGATCGCGCAGGGCGAGCGTCTCGAGCAGCAGGCCGACCATGCCCTCGTGGCGGATGTCGAGCTGATCGGTGCGGCGCACGACCTCCTCGCCGTCCGCCTGCCCTTTGAGCAGCGCTCGCAGCAGCAGCTGGCAGACCCCGAGGGCGAGCGCGAAGAGGCCGATGATCCCCGCGCCGTAGAGCTCGAAGCCGTAGACGGCCATCGCGGTGAGCAGGCCGGTGACGAGCTCCCACGGCAGCACCGGGAGGTAGACGAACCGGAACATCTGCCTCAGCGAGCCGCCGCGCAGCAGCACGACATGCCCGGCGATCATCGCGAAGTTGAGCAGGTTCGTCGCCATGAACACCACGAAGACGGCAACTGCGAACGCACCCTCGTCGACGTGCCCGCCGCTCTGCAGCCACTGGAGCGCCAGACCGCCGACGAGCGGGAATGTGGCGTACGTGACGAGGTTGCTCAGCAGGTACGAGCCGTGGGTCCGGCTTCGGATCGCGTCGCATGCCGCGGCGAGGAAGCCGATTGCGGCCGCCGGCGCCGGTCCCAGCACCGCCATCGCCAGGACGATCCCGAGGAACGACGCGCCGATCCGGAATCGCTTGGCGTTGAGGACGATGAAGTCGCTGCCCAGCACCAGCACGACGAGCAGGCCGACGAGCTCCTTCGGCTGCCACTGGTCGGCCGTGGACACCGCCACGGCCACGAGCGCGACGACGACGAGCAGGACGGCCTCCGCCGTGACGACGACGAGCTCTGTATGCCGGCCCAGCGGCCGCGGGAGCCTCGGCGGGTGCTCACGTCTGCGCGGCGGCGCCGCAGTCCGGCGGTTGCTGCTGCCCGCCGCCCGCATGAGCGCGAGCGACCACGCGACGATCACGAGCCACAGGACGGCCGCCAACCAGACGATCACGCAGCCCACGGTAGTCCCCTTTGGCCTCACGTGCCACCGGGTTTGCACCTGACAGGGGTTGCGCTGGAAATCGGCGCGTTTCATAGTGGCGCGTGCAGCGACGATCCAAATGGTGGTGGCTGCACTGAGCCCAACGCAGGGATTGCGGGGCGCATGTCCGGGTGCGACCGGATGCGCTGCCGCGCGCACCTGTCGATCAACAAGGCAATGCGAGCGGAAAGGAACCCCATGGGCTGGCGTCACTAGGAATCCCCTCCGCCGCGGGAGCGGCGAGAACGAGAAGTCGTGATCGGGCGGGCCGGCGCGCGCCGCCAGGCCCGAGCCCGGCCGCTACCGTAGAGCGGTCATGCCACAGGTGCTGGACATCGAGCAGGCGATCCTGCTGCTTGAGATCGAGCCGCCGTTCGGAAAACGCGACATCCAGCTCGCGCGGCGCAGGCTCGCGAAGCTGTGGCACCCGGACATCGCGCCGCCGGGACGCCAGCTCGAGCACGAGCGTCACCTGAAGGCGATCAACGAGGCCGCCGACACGCTCGAGCAGCTTGCCGAGGAGTCGCGCGGCGGCCGCGTCACGCGCAACGCGGTCAAGGTCGGCGCCGCGGCCGCGCGCCAGCGCCGCGCCGAGGAGGGCCGCCGGGCCTACGAGGAGGAGCAGCGCGCCCGCGCGCATGCCGCCGACCGCGCCAAGCACGACCCGTTCGCCTCCCGTGTGCCCGACCACTCGGTCGTCCACCGCTACGCGCGCTGCCTGTCGTACCCCGAGTGGGGCGTGGGGAGCGTGAACGGCATCTACTTCACCGGCGGCGGCGACGACATCCAGCAGTGGGCGCGCGTGAGCTTCCACCTCGGCGTGCGGACCGTGCCGGCCGGCTCGCTCCAGTTCGTCGACTTCTCCAAGCCCGACCCAGGGGCCGAGCGCGTCCAGCGCTTCATGACCGCCGCCAAGCACGCGCTCGCCGAGGGCGACTTCGCGCTCGCCGCACGCCGGCTGGTCTACGCGCGTGACGCCGAGCCCCGCAACACCGCCGTGCTGCGGCTCATGACGCTCGCCTTCTGGCAGGCCGGCGACTTCTCGGCGGCCGCTCGCGCCGTGCGCGACTGGATCCGCGCGGAGGGCGACCGCCCGGCCCCGTACCGCTACGCGGCGCGCATCTACGAGGACATGGGGTCGCTCACGCAGGCCGTCGAGGCCGCCGCCCAGGAGGTCGCCCGCTCACCCGGCGATGCCTCCGCCTGGGAGCGCCTGGGCCGGCTGCGCATGCGCACGTTCGACCGCGTGGGCGCGCGCGAGGCGCTCGAGCGCGCGCGCGAGCACGGCGCCAGCGAGCAGGGCCTGCTCGACCTGGCGCTGGTCGCCAACCTGATGGGCGACGTCGGCGCCGAGGTCACCGCGTGCGAGCAGGCGACGGCACTGGCGCCCGAGTCACCGGACGCCTGGGCGCGCTACGCACACGCGCTGGCGCGCACCGACCGCGTCTCCGACTGCCTGGCGGCGTGCGAGCGCGCGCTCGAGCTCGGGCCCGATCCTGAGGTCCGCGACCTGCTGGATCGCGTGCGCGCGATGGCGCCGCGTGCGCTCACAGAAGCGGCCTAGGGGTGCCCGACGCGACATCGCTCCGCACGGAATGGCCCGTTGGGCGGGCCGCGTGCGATTACGCGGCTTCGGTCGCCAGGTCGCGGACGGGTTTCATCGAGGCGGTCCGCTTGCGCTCGCGCACCTCGAGCCTGCGCGACAGGCGCGAGAGCGTGAGGTTGATGAGGATGAAGAGCAGCCCGACGAACAGGAAGACCTGGAGGATCGGCGCCGGCGGGCCGCCCAGGAAGTTGAAGCCGGTGACGATCCGGCCATGGCGCATGACCTCCTGGATGGCGACGATGCTCACCAGCGTCGTGTCCTTGTTGAGCGTGATCAGCTGCGACACGGTCGCGGGCACCATCCGCCGCAGGCCCTGGGGCAGCACCACGAAGCGCATCGACTGCCGGTAGCTCATCCCCAGCGCCCGCGCCGCCTCCGCCTGGCCGCGGTCGAGCGACAGGATGCCGGCGCGCATGATCTCGGCGATGACCGCGGAGTTGTACAGCACGAGGCCCGAGGATGGCGGCCACCACGCGCCCCGACTGCAGGCCCTCGGGGAACCAGCTCGGGATCACGTCCTCCCACGCGTCGCGCCACGAGCTGGGGATCGTCAGCACGAGGTAGAGGATGATGAAGATCAGCGGCAGGTTGCGCCACACGTCGACCCAGACGCCGGCGACGAAGCTGAGCGGCTTCCAGCGCGCAAGCCGGCCGAGCGCGAGCGCCAGCCCCGCGATCAGCGACAGCACCATCGAGATCACGGCGATCTCGAGGTTGACGAGAAGCCCTTCGAGGATGAACCGGGCGTTGTTGCCGTAGAACAGCCACTCCCAGTTGTCGGTGTCGAAGACGTACCTCATCGGTGGATGGCGTAGCGGCGTTCGAGGAACCGGATCGCGAGCGTCGCGGCGCCGGTCAGGAGCGAGGTAGCCGACAGCGGCCCAGAAGAAGACCTCGTTGGTCTCGAACGTCGCGCGACTGGATCTGGCGGCCGCTCTTGAGCAGGTCGGGCAGGGCGAGCAGCGAGACGCCGATGATCGCCGAGTTCTTGATCATGGCGATGATCAGCGAGCCGAGCGGCGAGATCACCGTCCGGAAGGCCTGTGGGAACACGACGCGACGCAGCGTCTGCCGGTACGTGTAGCCGAGCGACAGCGCGGCCTCGAACTGCCCCTTGCTGACCGAGAAAACGCCGGAGCGCAGCGACTCGGCCACGTACGCGGCGGTGTAGAGGCCGAGGCTGGCGATGCCGGCGATCCACGGGCCGATCCCGACGCCGGCCCGCCGCAGGCCGGCGAACGAGATGAACAGCAGTACCAGCAGCGGGATGTTGCGGAAGGTCTCGACGTACACCCCACCAAGCCGCTGCAGCATCGGGTTCGGGGCTGATCCGCAGGGCGGCCACCAGCGTCCCCACGACCATGGCGATCACGAACGAGAACAGCCACGAGGCGGACGGTCACCCAGAACCCCGCGAGGAACTCGTCGAGGTTGTCGGTGAGGACGCTGATGAGGTTGCCCATGCGGCTACGAGGTGGCTTCGATCGCCTCCTCGAGCGTCATCGTCGGCGGTTCCTGCTGCTCGTCCGTGTACTGGCCGACCCACTTCTCATAGGCCTCGGCCCAGCCGCCGCCGCTCTTGTACTCCTCCAGGACGCCGTCCACGAACTCCTTGAACTCCGCGTCGTCCAGCGGGAGGCCGGCGCCGTAGGGCTCGGTGGTCAGGGGCTCGCCCTCGGTGAGCTTGAGCGTGTCGTCCTGGATGATCATGCCGGTCAGGATCACGTCGTCGGTCGAGACCGCGTCGACGGCGCCGTTCTGCACCAGCTCCAGGCACTCCGAGTAGGAGTCGACGAGGCGCAGGTCGGCCTCGGGCGCCTGCTCCTTGAGCGTCTCCTCATAGGTCGAGCCGAGCGCCGTGCAGACCTTCTTGCCCGCCAGGTCGTCGACGCCGGCGATGTCCGAGTCCTGCGGCACGAGGATCCGGCCGCGCGCGATGTAGTACGGCTCGGAGAAGCCGATCTCCTGGGCGCGCTCGGCGTTGATGGTCATCGTCGACAGCACGAGGTCGACCGTCCCGTCCTGCAGGAACGGGATCCGGTTGTCGGAGATCGCCTCGATGAAGTTCGGCTCGACGCCGAGCTTGTCGGCGATCGCCCTGCCCGAAGTCGACGTCGAAGCCCTCGATCTCGTCGTTCTGCGGGTTCTTGAAGCCGAACGGCGGGACGTCGTACTTGACGCCGATCTTGATCTCGCCGGCCGCCTGGATCTTCCCCATCGTCGTGTCCTCGGGGAACTGCTCGACCTCGGCGGCCGGGGTGGATTCACCGCCGCCGGCGGCTTCCTCCTCGTCGTCGCCGCAGGCCGCCACGAGCAGCCCGAGGACGAGTACCAGGAGCAGTGCCCAGCGTGTGGTCTTCATCTCCCGCCTCCTTCAGTGATGGATGATCTTGTCTACGAAATCGCGCGCGCGCTCGCTCTTCGCGGCGGCGAAGAACTCGGCGGGCGGGGCCTGCTCGACGATCTGGCCGTCGTCGATGAAGACGATCCGGTCGCCGACCTCGCGCGCGAAGCCCATCTCGTGCGTGACGACGGCCATCGTCATGCCGTCGCGCGCGAGGTCGCGCATGACGTCGAGCACCTCCCGGATCATCTCGGGATCGAGTGCCGAGGTGGGCTCGTCGAACAGCATCAGCTTCGGCTCCATGGCCAGCGCCCGCGCGATCGCGACGCGCTGCTGCTGACCGCCGGACAGGTCGGCCGGGTAGGCCTGGGCCTTCTCGGTCAGCCCGACTCGCTCCAGCAGGCGGTCGGCGCGCTCGCGCGCCTCGGCCTTGCCCAGCCCCTTCACCTCGATCGGCGCCATGGTCAGGTTCTGCATGACGGACTTGTGGGCGAAGAGGTTGAACTGCTGGAACACCATGCCGATCTCCGCCCGCATGCGGTTGACGTCCTTGCCCGCCTTCGCGAGCGAGCGCCCGTCGAAGCGCACATCGCCCTCGTCGATCCCCTCGAGGCCGTTGATGCAGCGCAGCATCGTCGACTTGCCCGATCCCGACGGCCCGGCGATCACGACGACCTCTCCCCGGTCGATCGTGAGGTCGATGCCGTCCAGCACGACGTTGTCACCGAAGCTCTTGCGGACCCGCTCGAGCTCGACCAGATGCCCCGTCCCCGCACTCATCTGAGGTGCCGGACCCTACAAGGCGGATGGGCGGTGGCGCGGCCGTCCACGCACTGTCCGGTGCGCCGACTACCGTGCGGCGGCCATGCGGTTGATCGTCGCCCGCTGCTCCGTCGAGTACTCCGGCCGCCTGTCGGCGCGGCTGCCGGAGGCGCTGCGGCTGGTGATGCTGAAGGCCGACGGGTCGGTGCTCGTGCACGCCGACGCCGGCGGGTTCAAGCCGCTGAACTGGATGACGCCGCCGACCGTGGTGGAGGAGTCGGAAGGCCGGATCGTGGTGCGCAAGCTGAAGGGCGAAGACCGGCTGGACATCGAGCTCGCCGAGGTGCTGAGCGACGTCACGCACGCGATGGACTTCGACGCCGCTCAGCTCGAGAAGGACGGCGTGGAGGCCGATCTGCAGATCCTGCTGGCGGACGCGCCGGAGTGGTGCGGCGACGGCTTCCGGCTCGTGCGGCGCGAGTGGCCGACCGACATCGGGCCGGTCGACCTGATGTGCCGCGACGACGAGGACGGCTGGGTGGCGGTCGAGATCAAGCGCGTCGGGACGATCGACGCCGTCGAGCAGCTGGCGCGCTACCTGGAGCGCATCCGGCTGGATCCGGCGATGGCGGACTGCCGGGGCGTGCTCGCCGCCCAGGTGGTCAAGCCGCAGGCGCGCGTGCTGGCCGAGGCGCGCGGGCTGGACTGGGTGGAGGTCGACCTCGCCGAGCTGCGCGGGGAGCGCGAGCCGGCGCTGACCCTGTTCGGATGACGTCGATCCGGCACGAGTCATGACGCCGGTCCGCACAGAGGCCGGCGACGGCGTGCTCGTCGTGACGATCGACCGGCCGGAGGCCCGCAACGCCGTCAACCTCGCCGTGGCGGAGGGCATCGCGGCCGCCGTCGAGCGGCTCGACGGCGACGACGCGCTGCGCGCCGGGGTGCTGACCGGCGCCGGCGGGACGTTCTGCGCGGGGATGGACCTGAAGGCGTTCGTGGCCGGTGAGCGCCCCTACGTGGGCGACCGCGGGTTCGCCGGGATCACGCAGCGCCCGCCGCGCAAGCCGATGATCGCCGCCGTCGAGGGCTGGGCGCTGGCCGGCGGCTTCGAGGTGGCGCTCGCCTGCGACGTGATCGTCGCGGCGCGCGACGCGCGCTTCGGCATCCCGGAGGTCAAGCGCGGCCTCGTGGCCGCGGCCGGCGCGCTGCTGCGGCTCCCGCGGCGGATCCCCTACCACCTGGCGATGGAGCTGGCCCTCACCGGCGAGCCGATCGGCGCCGAGCGCGCCGCCGCCATCGGCATCGTCTCGCGGCTCACCGAGCCTGGCGAGGCGCTCGCGGGTGCTCACGAGCTCGCTGGGCAGATCGCCCGCAACGGCCCGCTGGCGATCGACGCGACGAAGCGCATCGTGGCCGCGGCGGGGGACTGGCCGGCGGAGGAGGCGTGGGAGCGCCAGGGCGAGATCGCCGGGCCCGTGTTCGCCTCAGAGGACGCGCGCGAAGGCGCCACCGCGTTCGCCGAGAAGCGCGATCCGGTCTGGCGCGGGCGGTAGCGCCGGGACGAACTTCTCGTCCCGCGCTCACTCGCCGAAGAGCGTGACCACCAGCGACCGCGCGCCGCCATGGTCGCGGTGCTCGCACAGGTACACGCCCTGCCACGTGCCGAGCGCGAAGCGGCCGCGGCTGACGGGCAGCGAGAGTGCCGGTCCGAGCACGGAGGCCTTGATGTGGGCCGGCATGTCGTCCGGGCCCTCCAGGGTGTGCGTCCAGTACGGCGCGTTTTCGGGCACCGCCTCGTCGAAGTACGTCTCGAAGTCGCGCCGCACGTCGGGCGAGGCGTTCTCGTTCAGGGTCAGGGAGGCCGAGGTGTGGCGGATGAAGAGATGCGCGAGGCCGACCTGGATCGAGCGCAGCTCCGGCAGCGCCGACTCGACCTCGTCAGTCACGAGGTGGAAGCCGCGCGGCCGCGGCCGCAGCGTGATCTCCCGCTGGACCCACACGGCGCGAAGGCTATTCGGGCAGCCGCGCCACGCGCATGTCCACCCGCGCGCCGCGGAACGGCACGCCCTCGGCTTCGAGCAGCGCGCGCTGGCGGGCGCCCTTGGCAAGCGACCCGTCGGCGCGCACGATCCGGTGCCACGGGACCGTCGGGTCGTCGCAGCCCGAGAGCACCGTGCCGGCGAAGCGCGGCGCGCCCGGCGACACGTCGCCGTAGGCGCGCACGAAGCCCGGCGGGGTCGCGCGAATCCTGGCCAATACGCGAGTTGCGCGGTCGGACACGCGGATATCCTCGCGCGAGATGCGCGTGGGGACCTACTCCATCGTCGCTCGCGACCCCGAGACGGGGGAGCTCGGCGCGGCCGTCCAGTCGCACTGGTTCTCCGTCGGCTCGCTCTGCACCTGGGCGCGGCCCGGCGTCGGCGCGGTCGCGACCCAGTCGGTCGTCGAGCCCGCGTACGGCCCCAACACGCTCGACCGCCTCGCCGCGGGCAGCGACGCCTCCGAGGCGCTCGCCGGCCTGCTCGCCGACGACCCGCTGGCCGCGGTGCGCCAGGTCGGCGTGGTCGACGCGGAGGGCCGCGTGGCCGTGCACACCGGCGCCGACTGCATCCCGTGCGCGGGCCACGTCGTGGGCGCGGAGTGGAGCTGCCAGGCGAACATGATGGCCGCCGACACCGTGCCGGCGGCGATGTCTGCGGCCTTCGAGCGCGCGCAGGGCGATCTCGCCGACCGGCTGGTGACCGCGCTCGAGGCGGCCGAGGGCGCGGGCGGCGACGTTCGCGGCCGCCAGTCCGCGGCGCTGATCGTCGTCCCCGCCGACGGCGAGCCGTGGCAGATGCGGGCACAGCTGCGCGTCGAGGACCACACCGAGCCGCTGGCCGAGCTGCGCCGCCTGCTCGTCCTCCACCGCGCGTACGAGATGGCCGGCCGGGCCGACGAGCTGCTGGCGGCCGGTGAGACGGCCCAGGCCGGCGCGCTCTACCGCCGGGCGGCGGACCTCGCGCCGGCGTCCGACGAGCTGCTGTTCTGGTCCGGCCTCGCGCTCGCCCACAGCGGCGACCTCGACGCCGGCGTCGACGCCGTCCGCCGCGCGATCGAGAGCCACGACGGCTGGGGGGTGCTGCTCGACCGGTTGTCGCCGACCTTCGCGCCCGCCGGACCCGAGGTCCGGCGGGCGCTCGGCCGCGACTAGCAGATCACCTGCGCCCTTCCCCCCAGAAGCGTGCCGCCGTCGGCGCCGACGTTCGACTGGCGCGTGCGGTACCCGCCGTTGCTCATACACCCTCCGACAACCCGGCCGCCGCCGAGTTGCGGACCGGTCACCCTGCTGACTACCGTTCGCCCGGGAGCTTGACCGGGTTGACCGACACCGGCGTCGAGAGATCGAGCGCCGTGCGGATGATGCGCGTCTGCTCGACCGTGTGGGCGGCCGGGTAGCCCTCGCCCGGCGAGGCGCGCTCCGGCCGGCCGACGTAGCCGAACTCGAGGTGCGAGGGCAGGATGTGCAGCATCCGCGGCGACATGTGGGCGCGCGCGCCCATGTTGCGCGGTTCCTCCTGTACCCACGCCACCTCGCGCAGGTTCGGGTAGCGCGCCACCTCGTCGAGGATCTGCTGCTGCGGGAACGGATACAGCAGCTCGACGCGCGAGATCGCCACGCCCTCGTTGTTCTCGCGCGTCGCGTGGCCCTTGAGGTCGTAGTAGATCTTGCCGGTGCACAGCGCCAGCCGCGTGACCTTCTCCTCGTCGATGCGCGGCTCGCTCAGCACCGGGAAGAACCGCGACTCGGCCAGGTGCGCGATCCGCGACGTCGCCTGCGGCATCCGCAGCAGCGACTTCGGGGTCATGATCACCAGCGGGCGCTGCTTGGCCACGCGCGCCTGGCGGCGCAGCAGGTGGAAGTACTGGGCCGGCGTCGTGAGGTTCGCGACGCGGATGTTGCCCTCGGCGGCGAGGATCAGGAAGCGCTCGAGTCGCGCCGAGGAGTGCTCGGGGCCCGAGCCCTCGTAGCCGTGCGGCAGCAGCAGCGTCAGGCGCGTGGTCTGCCCCCACTTCGACAGCGCCGAGACGATGAACTGGTCGATGATGACCTGCGCCGAGTTCACGAAGTCGCCGAACTGCGCCTCCCACAGCACGAGCGTCTCCGGCGCCTCCATCGAGTAGCCGTACTCGAAGCCGAGACAGGCGATCTCCGACAGCGGCGAGTTGTGCAGCTCCATCGGCGCCTTCGCGTCCGGCAGGCTCTGGATCGGGGAGATCCGCTGCCCGGTCTTGGCGTCGTGCAGCACGAGGTGGCGCTGCGAGAAGGTGCCGCGCTCGGAGTCCTGGCCGGTGAGGCGCACCGGCGTGCCCTCGGTGAGGAGCGAGGCGAAGGCGAGCGCCTCGGCCTGCGCCCAGTCGATGCCGCCGTCGGGGCCGACCGTCTCGCGCCGGCGCTCGAGCTGCTTGACGAGCTTGGGATGGACCGTGAAGCCCTCGGGGACCGTCAGCAGGTTGTCGTTCAGGCCCTGCAGCACCGCGGCGTCGACCGCGGTCTTGACCTCCGGCGAAGGCGAGCGGTCGAGCTCGTAGCCGCCGGTCGGCTGCTCGGCGTCCCCGCCCGCCAGCTCCTCCTTGAGCTCCTTGTGGCGCCGTGACAGCGAGTCCCAGATCTCCTGGGCGAGCGCGTCGGTCTCCTCCTTGCGTCATCACGCCCTGCTCCACGAGCTGGGCCGCGAAGAGGTCGCGCGACGGCGTCTTCTCCTTGATGATCGCCGCCATCTCGGGCTGCGTGTAGGCGGGCTCGTCGGCCTCGTTGTGCCCGAAGCGGCGGTAGCCGATCAGGTCGATCATCACGTCGTGGCCGAACTCCTGGCGGAAGGCGAAGGCCAGGCGGACGGCGGAGACGCACGCCTCCACGTCGTCGGCGTTGACGTGAATGATCGGGACGTCGAAGCCCTTGGCGATATCCGACGCCCACCGGGTCGAGCGCGAGTCGTCCGGATCGGTGGTGAAGCCGACCTGGTTGTTCTGGATGATGTGCAGCGTGCCGCCGACCGTGTAGCCGTCGAGCGCCTGCAGGTTCAGCGTCTCCGAGACCACGCCCTGGCCCGGCATCGCGGCGTCGCCGTGCAGGATGATCGGGATCGCGGCGTTGGTGTCGAGCGAGGCGTGGGCGCCCGTGCGCGAGGTCTGGACCGCGCGCGTGGCGCCCTCGACCACGGGTGAGACGTACTCGAGGTGGCTGGGGTTGGACTCCAGTCGCACGATGATCGAGCCGTCGCCCTCGAGCTGGTAGGTGCCCTGTGCGCCGTGGTGGTACTTGACGTCGCCCGTGCCGCCCTGCGGGATCGTGGTCACGGCCTCGATCGAGGACGCGCCCTCGAACTCACGGAAGATCGTCTCGTAGGCGCGGCCGAGGTTGTGCGCGAGCACGTTGAGGCGGCCGCGGTGCGCCATGCCCAGCACGACCTCGCGGGCGCCCGCCGTGGCCGAGAGCTGGATCATCTCGTCGAGCATCGGGACGGTCATGTCCAGGCCCTCGATCGAGAACTGCTTCTGGCCCAGGTAGGCCTTGTGCATGAAGCGCTCGAGCGAGTCGACCTGCGTCAGCCGCCGCAGCAGCTTGCGCTTCTCGTCGGCCGACAGCGGCGCGCGGAAGGCGCCCGACTCGATCTTCTCGCGCAGCCACATGCGCTGGCGGTGCGAGGCGATGTGCTCGATCTCGTACGCGATCGTGCCGCAGTAGGTGTCGCGCATGTGCGGCAGCGCCTCCGCCAGCGTCGCCCCGGGCACGTAGGTGCGCAGGATCTTCGCGGGGATCTGCTGCATGATCTCGTCGGTCAGGCCGAGGGGCTCGGGGTCGAGCGCCGGGTCGCCCTCGGGCTCGGAGCCGAGCGGGTCGAGCTTGGCGGCGAGGTGGCCGTGCGTGCGGTGGGCCTTGATCAGCGACGTGGCGGCCTGGACGGCCTGCAGCAGCTGCTCGTCGGGCGGCGCCTCCTTGACCACCGCGTGCGCGGCGGTGGGCACCTCGGCGGCGGGCGGTGCGGGCCTGATCGTCGGCGCGGGGGCGGCGGCGAGCTGCGCACCGAGGTCGCCGAAGACCTGCTCGTAGAAGGAGTGCTCGCCCTGCAGGTACTGCTCGACGACCTGCAGGAACTGGCCGGATTCGGCGCCCTGGATGATGCGATGGTCGTACGTCGACGTCATCGTCATCACCTTCTCCACGCCCGCCACGTTGGCCGTGCCGGGTGGGAAGCCGATGGCGCCGGTGGCGACGATCGTGCCCTGTCCGCTCATCAGCCGCGGCACCGAGGCGATCGTGCCGATGCCGCCCGGGTTGGTGAGCGAGAGGTTGGCGCCCTGGAGGTCGTCGGCGGTCAGCGAATTGTCACGCGCCCGCGTGATCAGGTCGTTGAAGGCGTCGAGGAACTCGGAGAAGGAGAGCCGCCCGGCGTCGCGGATCACCGGGACCATCAGCGTGCGGCCGCCGTCCTTGCGCTCGACGTCGACGGCGATGCCGAGGTTGACCGCGCCGGCGTCGACGACGTGCGGCTTGCCGTCGATCTCCTGGAACGAGCGGGCCATGACCGGCATCTGCTCGGTCGCGGCGCGGGCGACGGCGTAGGCGATCAGGTGCGTGAACGAGACCCGCTGCCCGGCCTCCTTGAGCTGCTTGCGACGGGCGTCGAGCGTGGTGACGGTGAGCGTGCGGAACGAGGTCGCGGTCGGGATCGAGCGCGACTCGTCCATGTAGCGCGCGAGCATCGCGCTGGCGCCCTTGAGCAGCTTCGCCTCGGCGGGCGCCGCGGCGCCGTTCTCGGCTGCCAGCACGTCCGCCTTCGAGATCCGCCCGGCCGGCCCCGAGCCCTGGACCCTCGAGAGATCGACGCCGAGCGCGTCGGCGACGCGGGCGGCCACCGGCGTGACCTTCACCTCATCCGGGATCTTCGGCGGGGCGCTCGCCTGCGGCCGCGGCTCAGGAGCCTCGGCGGCCGGAGCGGCGCCGTTGCCGGTGGTCATGCGGGCGATGACCTGCCCGACGGTGACGGTGTCGCCGGCCTGGGCGAGGATCTCCTCGATCGTCCCGGAGGCCGGCGCCGGCACCTCGGCATCCACCTTGTCCGTGGAGATCTCGACGATCGTCTCGTCCTCCGCGACCTCGTCGCCGGGCTGCTTGGCCCACTCGAGGATCGTGCCCTCGCTGACCGACTCACCCATGGCCGGCATCTTGATCTCGAGCGATTTCGCCGGCTGCGGCTCGTCCGGCCCGCGGGCTTCGGATGCCTCGGCGACGTGACCGGCGCTTGCGGCTCTGGCCAGGGCTCGCGCCATTGTCACCCGGGGAGATCTCGGCGAGCACCGCGCCGACCGCGATCGTGTCGCCCTCGGCGACGTGGATCTTGACCACGGTGCCGGTGGCCGGCGCGGGCACCTCGGCGTCGACCTTGTCGGTGGAGATCTCGACCAGGACCTCGTCTTCGGAGACCTGGTCGCCTTCCTGTTTGTGCCATTCCAGCACGGTGCCCTCGGAAACCGAGTCACCCATCGCTGGCATGGTCACTTCCACCGTGGTATTGACCGCCATCGCTGGCTTTAGACCATACCGCGTTCAGCGGGCCGTTCCGGCGGGTGCAGCGCGCCGCTCACAGACCACGAAGCCGATGCTCCCGGCGAACGGGCCGATGCCGCCGACCACGGCCACCATGACCGCGAGCCACAGGGGGATCACGCGCAGGCGGACGGCGACGATGCAGAGCAGCGACATGACGATCCAGCCGATGCCGTGCACCCACCCGAGGATCGTCCGCGCCTGCTCGTCCCCGTCGGAGAGCCACAGCGTGAGCAGGCAGAAGTAGACCGCCGAGTGGGCGAACGAGAGGTACTTGAGCCGATTGAAGGTGATCACGAGGCGAGCAGGGTGGCCATGTGACGGAGCTCGGGCTCGGCCTCGGCGGGCCAGTCGGCGGGCTCCGGCGGCCACCAGGCGTGGGCGTCGTGCTCGGCGTCGCGCTCCACTTCGGCGCCCTCGGGCAGCCAGGCCTGGCCGACGAGCATGACCATGCCGGACGGGAGCGAGAGCAGGGCCTCGACGGCGAGCTGCTCCGGCTGCACCGACCACTCCTCCTCGAGCTCGCGCGTGAGCGCTGCGACGGGGTCCTCGCCGACCTCGACCGACCCGCCGGCGCCGAGCGCCCAGCGCCCGGCCCACGTGGCGACCCAGGGGGCGCGGCGGCCGGCCAGCCAGCGGCCCCGCGCGTCGCGCGCCACGCACAGGACGGACAGCGACGCGGCGGCGTTGTCGCCGAGCCGCAGCGACCAGCGCATCGGCTGCAGCTCGAGCCGCAGCGCGTCCTCGTCGGCCTCGAAGCCGTACAGCCGGGCGGCGAGCCCGTCGTGGGCGGGCGAGCCGCGGTTCTCCAGCTCGGCGATCGCGCGGTCGGCCTGTGCGTTCTGGTCGGCGTCGGGCTCGAACGAGTCATCGCGCCAGCTGACGGCCACCTGGCGGCCCTGCCAGGGCCCACGCGCGAGGATGCCGGGCGGGAAGGTCACTCGTTGAAGGAGGGTAATGCGGCGTCGCCGGCACTGGGGATGGGGATTCGAGGACGATCCGGTCGGCGAGGGCGCGGCCGAGCTGGCCGCCCATCTGGGCTTCGGGTCGGCCGATCTGGAGCGGCCCGCCCCGCTGCGGGTCGATCGCGATCGTGCCCTGCACGCGCACGGCTCGTCCTACCTGGACGTCGTGCGCGCACTGCGCGGCGACCTCCCGCACCTGCCCGACGCGGTGGTGCGGCCGGACGACGAGGCGGGCGTCATGCGCGCGCTCGAGCGTGCGCAGGCGGAGAACCTCGCGATCACGCCGTACGGCGGCGGGACCAGCGTCGTCGGCGGCGTCGACCCGATCCCGCAGCCGCGCCACGACGGCGCGATCTCACTCGACCTCGGGCGGCTCGACCGCGTGCTGGAGGTCGATCCGGTCTCGCGCGCCGCCCGCATCCAGGCCGGCGCGACGGGTCCCCGCATCGAGGAGCAGCTCGCCGGGCACGGGATGACCCTGCGCTTCTACCCGCAGTCGTTCGAGCGGTCGACGCTCGGCGGCTGGATCGCCACCCGCGCCGCCGGGCACTTCGCCACCGGGCCGACCCACATCGACGACCTCGTCGAGTCGATCCGCGCGATCACGCCGCGCGGTGAGGTCTGGGAGTCGCGCCGGCTGCCGGCGTCCGGCGCCGGGCCGTCGCCGGACCGCCTCCTGCTCGGGTCCGAGGGCACGCTCGCGGTGATCACCGAGGCCTGGGTCCGGATCCGGCCCCGCGACGAGCCGCGCTGGAGCGCCCGCGTCGAGCTGGACGACTTCGACGCCGGGCTCGAGCTGATCCGCGAGATCGTCCAGGGCGGCATGCGGCCGTCGAACTGCCGCCTGGTCGAGGCGGCCGAGGCGCGGCTCACGCTGAGCGGCGATCGCACGACCCTGCACCTGGGCTTCGAGGGCGCGCACGAGCCGGTCGAGCGGGCGCGCGCCCTCTGCGCGCGGCACGGCCGCGTGATCGACGGCGGCGGCGGTGCCTGGCGCGAGGCGTTCCTGCGGGCGCCGTACCTGCGCGACACGCTGGTGGCCATGGGCGTGCTCACCGAGACGTTCGAGACCGCGGTGACGTGGGACCGCCTGCCGCGCTTCATCGACGAGGTGAAGGCGGCGATCGACGGCGCGCTCGTCACCTGCCGGATCACCCACGCCTACCCCGACGGCGCCGCCCCGTACTTCACGGTGGTGGCGCCCGCCCGCCGCGGCGAGGAGGAGGAGCAGTGGGCGCAGATCAAGCGCGCGGCCGCCGACGCGGTGCTCGCCGGCGGCGGCACGATCACGCACCACCACGCCGTCGGCCGCGATCACCGCCCGTGGTACGACCGGCAGCGACCGGAGCCCTTCGCCGCGGCCGTGCGCGCCGCCAAGGCCGCGCTCGACCCCGAGGGGCGCCTCAATCCCGGGGTACTCTTGGATCCGTGACCGACGTCGACGCCTCCGCCAAGAACATGCAGGCCGTCTGCAAGGCGAAGGAGGTCCATGACCGCTCGTGCCCGTGGGGCGGCAAGGCCAACCGCGTCCACCTCTCGTGGTTCGACCTCGAGCGGATCGGCTGGGAGGAGGGCGACGTGATCTGCGGCCTCGTCGTCGTCGGCGACGAGAAGGTCTCGACCGGGATGATGCGGGTCACGTGCGACGCCGAGCCGGGCGGCGGCAAGGAGGAGGCCGAGGAGGAGGTCGTCGAGGCCGTCAGCGAGCGCGAGCTGGTGACCGTCACGCCTTCGAGCGAGCCCGCTACCTCGCTGACTTCGAGCTCGCGCCCGAACGCCTGCTTGAACAGGTCCTGCTCCTTCTGGGCGGCCCAGCGCGCGATCGCGACGTCCTCATGCGCCTCCAGGCGCAGCTTCACGCGCCCGTCGGTGACCTGCACCTTCACGCGGTCGACGGCCTGATCGCGCGAGCGCTCGAGCTGCTCGGCGAGCCGCAGGACGGCCGAGCAGCGGGTCAGCAGCTCGTCGTCGCCCTTGCGGCCGAGCGCCGAGAACTGGCCGAGCGTGGGCGAGCCCTTGCGGTGATAGCGCGCCATCTGGCCGATCAGGGCCGTCTCGCGGGGTGAGAAGCCCGGCAGGCCGGCATTCAGGATCAGGTAGCGCGAGTGCTTGTGGTGGTCGTCATAGTCGACGGCCGTCCCGATGTCGTGCAGCATCGCGGCCGCCCACAGCAGCTCGCGCTCGACCGGGTCGCCGCTGCCCAGCTCGTCCCACATCGAGAGCGCGAGGCCGGCCACGTGCTCGGTGTGGGCCATGTCCGCGTGGTACTGGGCGGCCAGGTTGCGCGACCGAGTGCTCGCGCACGTCGTCGATCAGCGGCGGGTAGCTGCCGTCGAGCAGCGAGGCGAAGAACACGCCCTCGCGCAGACCCGCTTCGGTGACCTCCATGCAGTCGAAGCCGCCGGCCTCCATCACCGACTGCACGACGACCGCTCCGGCCAGGATCAGGTCGGCGCGCTCGGGCTTGATGCCGGGGACGTCGGCGCGTTCGGCCGGGGTGAGGCCCGCCAGCGTCTCGACCAGCTCGTCGAGGACCTCGTTGCGCAGTGGAAAGCCCTGGACGCCGAACGACGGCAGCTCCTCGGCCATCTCGGCCGCCGCGGCGAGGTTGCGGACCGTCCCGCCGATGCCGGCCAGCGCGCCGCCGTCGTCGAGCCACGGCGCGTCCTCGAGCGACTGCGCGACGTGCGCGCGCAGCGCCTTCAGGTGCTTGGGCTTGATGCGCTCGCGGGCGAGGAAGCGCTCGGTCATGCGCACGGCACCGAGCGGCCAGGAGCACATGTCGAGCGCCTTGCGGTCCTCCACGCGGGTGAGCTGCATCGAGCCGCCGCCGAGGTCGAGCGCCACGCCGTCGGTCAGCGTGGTCGAGTTGACCGCCGCCAGATAGCCGTAGAACGCCTCCTCCTCGGTGGTCAGCACCTGCACGTCGAGCGCCGACCGGCGCAGGAAGTCGTCGCGGTTGGAGGCGTCGCGGATCGCCGAGGTGGCGACCGCGCGCACGTCCTCGATCCCGGTGGCGCGGCAGAAGTGCGCGTACAGCTCGACGGTCTCGAGCGCCCGCTCCATCGGCTCGGGTCCGAGCACGCCGGCCGCGTCGAGGCCCTCGCCGATGCGGACCGGCTCGTGGATCTCGTCGGTGCGCTTCCACCACTGGTCGGGCACCCACGTGAACTCGACGAGCCGGAACGAGTTCGACCCGAGGTCAATGACCGCGAGCCGCTTCTCCGTCACCGTCATCGCAGGGCGGGAGGCTAGTACAGGCGGCCGAACTTTCGGCCGCCTGTGAGCGACGTGACCGACGGCTTGACGCCACCACCTCGGCTGCGACGGGGCCGGGCTTCAGCCCGAGGCCTGGCCTCGCTCGATCAGCTCGATGCGGTAGCCGTCGGGGTCGCGCACGAAGCAGATGCGCGAGCCGCCCTCGCGGACGCGGTACGGCGGCTTCTCGGGCTCGATCCCCTTCGCCGAGAGGTTCTCGAGCGTCGCGTCGATGTCGTCGACGGTCAGCGCGATGTGGTTGTAGCCGGTGCCCATCTCGTACGAGTCGACACCGTGGTTGTAGGTCAGCTCGAGCCGGTCGCCGTCCCCCGGCAGCCCCATGAACACGTTGATCGCCTCGTCGCGGATCGGCATCCGGCGGCGCTCCTCGAAGCCGATCGCCTCGTAGAAGGCGACGCTCCGGTCGATGTCGCCGATGCGGTAGCAGGTATGGATGAGTTCCACGGTCCGGAGCGTACCCTCCGCCCCATGATCGTCGAACGCTCCATGAGCGATGGCTGGCTCTCCAACACGTACCTGGTCGCGGCCGAGCCCGGCGGCGATGCCTTCCTCGTCGACGCCGGCGGACCGCTCGACCCGCTGTTCGCCAAGGCGGACGAGCACGGCCTGAACGTCACCCACATCCTCCTGACCCACCATCACCACGACCACGTCGCCGAGCTCGGCAAGGCGCTCGAGCGCTGGCCGGACGCCGCGGTGCTCTCCCACCCGGAGGAGCGGGTGCCGGGCACGACCGGCGAGCTGAACGGCGGCGACGAGGTCCGGATCGGCGGCCTGACCGTGCGCGCCCTCCACACCCCCGGCCACACGGCGGGGATGCTGGCGCTCCTCGTCGACGGCAACGTGTTCACCGGCGACACGCTGTTCAAGGGCTCGGTCGGCGGCGTGCGCGCGCCCGGCAGCACGAGCTACGAGGACCTGAAGCGCTCGATCATGGAGGTCCTGCTCGAGCTGCCGCCCGAGACCACCGTCCGGCCCGGCCATACGGATCCGACCACGGTCGCCGACGAGCTGGAGAGCAACCGCTTCGTGCGCATCTGGCGCGGGCTCGACCCCGAGGGGTCGGAGGACTGCACCGCGCTCGGCGAGCCGGCCACGCTGGTGCTGCTCGGGGACGACTACGACGGCGGCCACAAGGCCTGGGTCCGCTGGCCCGACGGCCGCGACGACATCGTCCCCGGCTCGAAGGTCAGCCGCTAGAACAAGAGGGCATGGCAGAGGTGAAGAGCAGCGGGATCTCGGTCCAGACGCTGGTGATCTCCGCGTCAGCCGCCGTGGCGGCGGCCGTCGTCGTGCCCATGATCTGGGAGCGGGGCACGCTGGTGGCCACCGCGATGACGCCGGTGATCGTGGCGCTCGTGTCGGAGGGACTGCGCAAGCCCGCCGACAGGCTCAGCGCCGCGACGAAGACCGTGCGCCGCAGCGCCACCGGCGCGGCGGTCCGCGATCCCGACTTCGATCCGCTCCCGCCGGGCGAGGGCGACGTGGCGGTGCGCGAGGACGACCCGTTCGGCCTGCGGTCGCGGCCGCCGGTAAAGCACCACTGGAAGATCGCGCTGGCCACCGGCGCGGCGGCGTTCGCGATCGCCGTCGTCGCGCTGACGATGTCCGAGCTCGTGTTCGGCGGCCCGGCGACCAAGGAGGGCGGCAGCACGACGTTCTTCTCCGGGTCGCAGGAGCCGACGCCGACCGCGACGCCCACGGCGACCGAGACGCCGGAGGCGACCGAGACGGCTCAGCCGACCGCCACGCCGACGCCGACCGCTCCGCCGGCGGAGGCGCCCGCGCCGCTCGAGGCGACGCCGACGCCCACACCGACGGCCACGCCCTGATGGCCAAGGACCGGATCCCGACCTCGCGCGTCGCCCGGACGGCGCGCGTGTCAGGGCTGGCCGCGGGCCAGGCGGCGCGCCACCTCGGCACGCGCGCCGCGAACCTGGGGCGCTCCGACGAGGGCAGGCAGGCCGCGCTCGAGCGCCGCAACCTCGAGGCCGCCGAGCAGATCGTCGCCGCTCTCGGGACGATGAAAGGCGCGGCGATGAAGCTCGGCCAGGTCATGAGCTTCCTCGACGTCGGGCTCGTGCCGGAGGAGCACCGCGAGGAGTTCCAGCGCAAGCTCGGCGAGCTCCGCGACTCCGCGCCGAAGGTGCGCTTCCACGACATGCGCAAGGTCATGGAGTCCGAGCTCGGTGAGTCGATCGAGGATGTGTTCGACGCGTTCGAGACCGAGCCGGTCGCCGCGGCCTCGATCGGCCAGGTCTACCGCGCGCGGCTGCACGACGGCCGCGACGTCGCCGTGAAGGTGCAGTACCCGGGCGTCGCGCAGGCGGTGCGGGCCGACATGCAGAACCTCGGGATGATCCTGCGGCTGATGAAGCGGGTCGCCCCCGGGCTCGACGTCAAGAGCACGGCCGAGGAGATCCGCGACCGGATCGGCGACGAGCTCGACTACGAGCTGGAGGCCCAGAACCAGCGCACGCTGGCGCGCATCTTCCGCGACCACCCGTTCATCCGCGTCCCCGAGGTGGTCTCGTCGCTCAGCCGCGAGAAGGTGCTCGTCACCGAGTACGTGACCGGCCTCGGCTTCGACGCCATCAAGCAGCTCGACCAGGCCACGCGCGACCGCGTCGGCGAGATCGTCTTCCGCTTCTTCTTCGGCTGCATGTACCGCCACCGGCAGTTCTCCGGCGATCCGCACCCGGGCAACTTCCTGCTGCAGCCCGACGGGAGCGTCGCGTTCCTGGACTTCGGGCTGTTCAAGGTCATGCCGGCCGACCTGATCGAGATCGAGCTCGCCTGCCAGCGCGCCGGCCACGAGGGCGACGCCGAGACGCTGCACGAGATCTTCAGCCGCACCGGCTTCCTGCGCGAGCCGGACCGCTTCCGGCCCGACAAGCTGCTGGCGCAGTTCCTCGACGCCACCTGGTGGTACGTGCTCGACGACGAGCTCCACCTGCAGCCCGAGATCGCCACCGAGGTGATGATCGAGATGTCGGACCCGCGCTCCTCGCACTTCGGGCAGATGCGCCACGAGACGCTGCCCGCCGACCACCTCTTCGGCCGCCGCGTCGAGCTGCTCACGCTGGCCGTCCTCTCCCAGCTCGAGGCGAAGGCCAACTGGCACCGGATCGCCCGCGAGTGGATGTACGGCGACGAGCCCGTGACCGAGCTGGGCCGCGAAGAGGCCGGCTTCTACGCGGCCTGAGCGAAGGCCCGCAGCTCGGCGTCAGGCGTCCTGGATCTGCAGCAGACTCGTCGTGCCCGGCTTCCCGGAGGGCAAGCCGGCGGTGACGCCGACGCGGTCGCCAGGCTTCACCCAGCCGAGCTCGACCGTGCGGTGGACGGCCGCATAGATCAGCTCTTCGGTGACCTCGAAGCGGCGCATCGACGCGGCCTGCACGCCCCACATGAGCCCGCAGCGGCGGACGGTCTCGCGGCCCGGCGAGAGCGCGCAGATCGGCACCGTCGGCCGGTGGGCGGAGATCAGGCGCGCCGAGCGGCCGCTGAGCGTCGGGACCACCAGCGCCGCCAGACCGAGCTCGTGCGCGGCGCGGCAGGCGGTGTAGGCGACCGTGTACGCCGGGTCGCGGCGGTCGCGCCGCACGCGCTTCTCGTTCCACTCGCGGTAGGGGAGCGTCTTCTCGGTGCGGTCGGCGATCGAGGCGAGCATGGCCACCGACTCGACGGGGTAGTCGCCGACGGCGCTCTCCTGCGAGAGCATCACCGCGTCGGTGCCGTCGAGGATCGCGTTGGCGACGTCGGTCACCTCGGCGCGCGTGGGGCGCGAGGAGCGGACCATCGAGTCGAGCATCTGAGTCGCGGTGATCGAGGGGCGGGCGAGCGCGCCCGCCAGCGCGAGCACCTGCTTCTGCACGATCGGGACCTCCTCGATCTGCAGCTCGATGCCGAGGTCGCCGCGGGCCACCATCACGCAGTCGGCCGCGCGCACGATCTCCTCCGCGCGCTGCACCGCCTGCGGCTTCTCGATCTTGGCGATCAGCGGCAGCCGCGTGTGCTTGCGCAGGAAGGTGATGTCCTCGGCGCGGCGGACGAAGCTCAGCGCGACGAGGTCGACGCCGATCTCCTCGCCCGTCTGCACGTGCCTGAGGTCCTCCTCGGGGACGGAGGGCAGCGCTGCGGCCTCACCGGGGATGTTGAGGCCCTGGCGCGAGGCGACCGCACCGCCGACCTCGACCTCGGCGTCGATCTCGCCGTCGCCGGGCCGCGTGGCGGTCACGCGCAGGCGCACCGCGCCGTCGGCGAGGTACATGATCTCGTCGTTGTGGACGCTGTCGGCCAGGCCGGCCCAGGTGATCGACATCCGCTGCGCGTCGCCCTCGAAGCCGTTCGCGCCGCAGACGAACGTCAGCTGATCGCCCGGCTTGAGCTCGGCGATCCCCTCCGCCAGCGGCCCGATCCGCAGCTTGGGCCCGGGCAGGTCCTGGAGGATCGCGACCTGGCGCCCGGCGCGCCCGGCCGCGTCGCGCACCAGCCGCGCGGTCTCGGCGTGCTCCTCCGCCGAGCCGTGCGAGAAGTTCAGCCGCGCGACATCCATGCCCGCCTCGATCATGCGCACCAGCACCTCGGGCGTCCGCGAGGCGGGGCCGATCGTGGCGACGATCTTGGTGCGGCGCATCGGACGGCGCACGGTAGCGGTTGCGCGGCATGGACAATGCTGCGGCGATGTCGATCGAGACCCAGGAGGAGCTGGACGGGCTGCGACGGGCGCACCATCCACGAGCCGATCCTGGGCGCCGGCGGGCCCGGCATACGCCCGGGCGGCGACGGCTGGACGATCCGCACCGCCGACGGAGCCTTGGCGGCCCACGTCGAGCACACGATCGTCGTCACCGACGATCGCCCGCTGGTGCTAACCGCCTAGCCAGGCGACCACGGCCAGCACGCGCCGGTGAGCCGTGTCGGCCGGCGGGAGCCCGAGCTTGGCGAAGATGCTGGCGACGTGCTTCTCGACGCCGCTGGGCGTGATCTCCAGCTCGTCGGCGATCCCGTGGTTGGTGCGCCCTTCGGCCATCAGCGCCAGCACGGCGCGCTCGCGTGTGCTCAGCTGGGCCAGCGGTCCGTCCTCGTGGCCGGCCACGAGCTGCGACACCGCCTCGGGGTCGAGCGCCATGCCGCCGGACGCCACGCGGCGCACCGCCTCGACGAACTCGCGCACGTCGGACACGCGGTCCTTGAGCAGGTAGCCGACGCCGCCGGTGCCGTCGGCCAGCAGCTCGGCCGCGTAGGTCTGCTCGACGTACTGCGAGAGGATCAGCACGGGGAAGCCGGGGCGGCGGCGGCGCAGCTCGAGCGCGGCTCGCACGCCCTCGTCGCGGAAGGCGGGCGGGAGCCGGACGTCGACGATCGCCACGTCCGGGCTCGTCCCCTCGACGGCGTCGAGCAGCGCCGGGCCGTCGGCCACCGCGGCCACGACGTCGAAGCCGCTGTCGCGCAACAGCCGTTCCAGTCCGTCGCGCAGGAGCGCGAGATCTTCGGCGATCACCACCCGCACGGCAGCAATGCTCGCACGACCGTCGGTCCGCCGGAGGGGCTGTGCACCTCCAGCGACCCGTCGAGCGCCTCGACCCGCTGTGCCAGGCCCCGCAGGCCGGTGCCCGCCGGGTCGGCGCCGCCCCGGCCGTCGTCGACGACCTCGACGTGCAGATGCGCGTTGCGGAGCGTCACCCACACTGCGGCGCGGTCGGCGCGGCTGTGCTTGGCGGCGTTGGCGAGCGCCTCGGAGACGACGAACCAGGCGGCGGTCTCGACCGCCATCGGCGGCTTGCGCGGCACGTCGACGGTCGCCGTGGCGGGCACCGGGCTGCGGGCGGCCAGCGCGGCGATGGCCGGGCCGAGGCCGCGCTCCTCGAGCAGGCTCGGCCGCATCCCGCGCGCGAGGTCGCGCAGCTCGGCGAGCGCCCGCTTGGCCTCCTCGCGCGCCTCGCCGACGAGCTCGCGCGCGCTCTCGGGATCGCGGTCGAAGCGCTCCTCGGCCATGCCGAGGTCCATCGCCAGCGCCACCAGACGAGCCTGGGCGCCGTCGTGCAGGTCGCGCTCGATCCGCTGCAGCTCGGCGGCGGCGGCGTCGACGGCGCCGGCGCGCGTCTCGGTCAGCCGCTCGACGCGGGCGGCGAGCGAGGGCCCGAGCAGCCAGCGCGCGAGGTGGGCCTGCGAGAGCGCGAGCGGGCGCTGGATCAGCAGGACGACCGGCAGCAGCGCGACGCCGAGGGCGGCGGCGCCGACCGACTCCTCCCACGTGTCGATCGTGAACCACAGGTAGTCGGCGGTGTCGGGCAACGCCCACCACCAGAGCGGGAGCGTGATGCTGCCGAGCACGAAGCCCAGCAGGACGAGCCAGACGGTGCCCCAGACGAAGCCGACCACGCTGTGCAGCCCGATGTAGACGAGGTCCTTCCAGCGCTGCGGGTCGTGGGCGGCGGCGCGCAGCCGGCTCCCGAACCGTCCGTCGGAGGGCGTCGGCCGGTAGGCCGAGGCGAGCGGCGTGCCGAACACGAGCGCCGCGCGCTTGCGCTCGAAGTCCGCGAGCAGGCCGAGGCACCAGAAGGTGGCGAGCACGATCGGGAAGCCGATGATCAGCAGCCCGAGCGTGAGCGACAACGTCACGCCGCAGAGCCAGACGCAGAAGGCGACGATCGAGGTCACGAGGCCCGTCAGCAGGTAGAGCGCATCGGCGCCGATCTGCCGCAGCCGCGCGGCCGGCGTCTGGGCAGGAGTGGTCGCTACGGCGGACACGGCCATCACGAAAGTGTCGGCCCAACCCGCGCGAGCGGCCAGCGCGGTGGCTCCCGCGCCGGGGTGGGGTCAGCCACACTCCTCTCGCCCGGTCACCATTCCGGCAGGTCCTGCACCGCCCTGTAGCCCTCGTTGATCGCGCGGTGCCGACCCGCCGCGTCCTTGCGGTCGGGGTCAATGGCCATCGTGGATCGCGTCCTCGCCGAGGCCGAGCCTCGAGCTGCGGCGTGCGGACGACTCCGTGCGTCGCCTCGCGATCGCCGCGATCTGGTGGATCGCGTCACCGAGCCGCCGCAGATCCCAGGCCAGGCGCGGTTCGCCCCCCTCAATGCCGCAGTTTGCCGTCCTCGAGGATCGGCTTCGCCGTCGGCGGTGAGGCGGCCGCCGCGGCGGAGGTCGCAGATCATGTCCCAGTGGATGGCGGACTCGTTGGTGCCGCCCGTCTCGGGGTACGCGCGGCCGAGGGCGAGGTGGACGGTGCCGCCGATCTTCTCGTCGAGCAGGGTCATGCCGACCGCGCGGTCGATGCCGAAGTTCGTGCCGATCCCGATCTCGCCGAGCCGGCGGGCGCCGTCGTCGGTGGCGAGCATGGCCTGGAGGACCTCGTCGCCCCGGTCGGCGCGCGCCGAGACGACGACGCCGTCCCGGAACTCCAGTGAGATCCCCGCGACCTCGACGCCGCGAGGCGACGACGGCACGTCGAACCGCACGACCCCGTCAGCACCCGAGGGTCCGGTGAACACCTCGCCCGACGGCATGTTGCGCCGCCCATCCGAGTTGACCCACGACACGACCCGCCGACGGCGCACCAAGAGATCCGTGGCCTCTCCCTCAATGCGCAGTTCACGAGCCACCGACAACCGTTCGATCGAGCCGCGCCTGAGAGGCGCCGAAGCTCTTCCCACGCCGCAACCGGATCATCCCGATCGAGGAACAGCGCACGAGCGACGAAGGCGGCGAACTCGTCGGTCGACATGCCCGCGTCCTGCGCCAACCCGGGCGTCGGCCACAGCGTCACGCACCACCGCCGTGCCAGCGCAGCCTCCCGCAGCGGCGCCCGCCCACGGGCGCCGCGAGCCAGCCGCGCGGGGTCGACGCCCGCCAGCGCACGCGTGTTCTCCGGCGCATGGATGGCCAGCGACACGTCCGTGTTCTCGGCCTCGACGAGGTCGGCGCGGGAGAAGCCGTCGAGGTGCACGTCCCGCGCCGCCGACCAGAAGCCCTCCTCCTGTCCCGGGAGCGCGACCCGCAGCAGCGGCCACGCCTCGCGCTCCAGCAGCGCGCGCTGCAGTGCCAACAGCAGCGGTGAGGCCAGGGTCGTCCCCCGCACGACGACCTGCTGCCCGGCCCGCGCCTCCAGGCAGTAGTCACAGAGGAGGGTGGCGAAGGCCGTTGCGTCGATCACGGAGCGGCCAGCTCCGGGAAGTTCTCGGCCACGTGCTCCCGCAGCACGTCGCGGATCCAGTGGCGCTCCTCCTGCGAGGCCATCCGGAAGCGGGCCAGCAGCTGCTTCTGGCGCGTCAGCGGATCGGTCCCCGCCACGGCCCACGAGACCGCCAGGCGCTCGAACAGGAACTCGACGCCGCGGTGCCAGGCGTCCTCGCGCGACAGCGGCGAGCCGCCCAGCGTCTCCGCGTACTCGCGCCGCGTGCCGGCCGTCATCGACCCCCGCAGCACCAGCACGTCGCCGTCCGGCGACCGGTACTCGCTCGTCGGCGCCTTCGCTCGCTTGCGCGCCATCACGTCCCGGCGGCGCGCTCGAGCTGGCCGTGCACGTCGCCCACCACCGGATCGGCGTGGCCGGGCCAGGCGGCCGCCGGATCCAGGGCGGCCAGCTTGCGCATCGACGCCCGCGCCCGCTCGGTGTCCTCGTTGAAGGCCTCGTGCGGGGGGCCGGGCGGCTTCTTCAGCGACGTCTCCGGGTCGATCACGTAGAAGCAGTCGCTGGTGAGGGCCAGCCGGTCGCTCTCGCGGAACAGCCCGATCAGGCCCGGCGCGTGGCCGGGCAGGTGCACGACGCGGAAGCCGCTGACCTCGTCGCCCTCGTCCACCGTGCCCTCGATCTCCACGGGCCCGCCGTCCCAGAAGCGTCAGCAGCTGGCGGTAGACGTACCGCGCCGGGATCCCGAGCCGGTCGAGCCGGTGATACTCGCGCAGCGGCGACGAGCTCCCGGCGGCCTCGAGGTCGGCGGGATGGCAGAAGACCGGCACGCGCAGGCCGGGCGCAGCGCCGCGATGGTCGGCGTCGGCATGGCCGAGGACGATCCGGTTGATGCCGCCCAGCGGCGCCGCGGCGGCCGCCAGCGCGTGGGTCATCGAGCGGATCCCGGCGTCGTACAGCGTCACCCCGCCGCCCTCGTCCTCGAGCAGGTACACGTTCATCGTGCGCGGAACGCCGCCGCGCAGGAGCCAGACGCCGTCGGCCACTCGCTCCAGCTCGCGTTTCGCCACCGCCCGGCGCTCGACCCGCGTCTTCGCGTTGAAGGCGGAGAACAGCCGCTGCTCGGCCGCCGAGCCCCCGGCCGGCACCAGCCCGAGCTGTCGCGCGATCGACAGCGTGTCGGCCACGGCGTCGTTGCGGACGATCCGGCCCTCGCGCACGACGAGCAGGTCGATGCCCTCGAAGGTCACGCGGGCGCCGGTCGGCTCGACCCCCCACAGCGTTCCGAGGTGCGTGCCCACCGCGGTCCAGTGCACGGCCGAGCGGTCGCCCTCGGTGACGATCGACTGCACCTCCAACGCGAAGTCCGGGAACGCCGCGAAGAACTCGGTGAAGTACTCGCGGACGCCGCTCGGGCCGACCGCGTCGACCTGCCCGGCGATGTGCTCCTCGCCCTCCGCCGCCCACAGCTCCGCCATCGCCTCGACGTCGCGGCGCGCGAGCGCATCGAAGTATTCGGTGACCGCTCCCATGGGCGAGACATGCTAAGGCGCTCGCACGAGCTTGCGAGTTCGAGTAAGCCGCATTCGATTACCGTCCGGCGCCGTGCGCAAACCCACTCGCAGCCGGGAGGTCGGTCGCGGCGAGAAGGTCCTGCCCGGCATCTGGCGGCTGCGGCTCCCGCTGCCGTGGCCGGGCGTGCCCCACTGCAACGCCTGGGCCCTCGCCGCCGGCCCGGGCATCGTGCTCGTGGACACGGGGATGCACGAGCCCGGCTCGATGGCGCACCTCGAACGAGCGCTCGACCGGGCCGGCCTGAAGGTCGACCACGTCCGGCTGATCGTCTGCACGCACGCCCACGTCGACCACTGCGGGCAGGCTCCGCCGATCGCCGAGCGCGCCGGGTGCGAGGTCTGGATGCACCACGCTCACGCCCACCACACGGACGACGACCCCGAAAGGGCACTCGCGAGGCGTGCCGAGGTCGCCCATCAGAGCGGCGTCCCGGCCGGCACCGTGCAGCGCTGGACCGAGCGTCGCCGCAGCGTGGGCAGCGGGCAGGCGGGCACGCTGCGCGTCGACCGCGAGCTGGGCGACGGCGACACGGTCAAGACCGACCTCGGCAGCTGGCGGGTGGTCGAGACGCCCGGGCACGCGCCGTCGCACGTCTGCCTCTACCAGGCCGAGCGCCGGCTGCTGATCTCCGGCGACCACCTGCTCGGCCGCGTCTCGCTCTACTTCGACACGGGCTACACGCCGGACCCGGTGGGCGAGTTCCTCGACTCGCTCGACAAGGCCGGACGGCTCGACGCGCGGCTCGCCCTGGCCGGCCACGGGCGCCCGTTCACCGACGTCGGCGGGCACATCGCCGCCAACCGCTCGCTCGTGCAGGAGCGCCTCGACGCCGTCCAGACCGCCCTCGCCACGCCGCGCACCGCCTACGAGATCGCCCAGGAGGTCTACGGCGAGCGCTTCACCGAAGCTACCGCGAACTGGCTGCTGAGCAAGACGCTGGCCTGGCTGACGCACCTCGAGCAGCGCGAACTGGCTCATCGTGCAGGCGATGGCCCGGAGCGCTGGTCGGCCGCCGCCTAGACTGCCCGCATGCGGATCGACGAGCGACTGGCCTCCGGCGAGCCCTCCTTCTCGTTCGAGTTCTTCCCGCCGAAGACCGACGAGGGCGAGCGCAACCTCGGTCGCGCGCTGGCGGAGCTCTCCCGGCTGGAGCCGACCTTCGTCTCGGTCACCTACGGCGCGGGCGGCAGCACGGACCAGAAGCGCAAGACGATCGACATCGTGTCCTCGATCAAGGCCGAGCACGGCCTCGAGGCGATGGCCCACTTCACCTGCGTCGGCGCCACGGTCGAGCGAGCTGCGCGAGATGCTCGACACCATGCGCGACGCCGGCATCCAGAACGTGCTCGCGCTGCGCGGCGACCCGCCCCAGGGCCAGACCGAGTGGACCGCCACCGAGGGCGGCCTCGAGTACTCGCGCGAGCTGATCGAGCTGATCCGCAACGACTACGAATTCGCGATCGGCGCCGCCTGCTTCCCCGAGGTCCACATCCACGCCGACTCGGCGGAGAGCGACCTGCGCTACTGCAAGGAGAAGGTCGACGCCGGCGCGCGCTTCCTGATCACGCAGCTCTTCTTCGACAACGCGACGTACTGGGAGTTCGTGGCCCGCGCGCGCGAGATCGGGATCGACGTCCCGATCGTGCCGGGGATCATGCCGATCACCAACTACGACCAGATCCGGCGCTTCACGAGCATGTGCGGCGCCACGATCCCCGACCACCTGCTGCGCGAGCTCGGCCTGCGCGCCGACCAGCCCGACGCGGTGCTCGACTTCGGCGTCGCCTACGCGACGCTCCAGTGCGCCGACCTGCTGGCCAAGGGCGCCCCGGGGATCCACTTCTACACGCTCAACCGCTCCACCGCGACGCGCGCGATCCTCAGCGCGCTGCGCGTGATGGCGCCCTGGCGGGACGCCGTGCCCGCATAGGCACGGCGGAGATCGCACAGACCAGCGCCGCCGTCGCTACCGCGAGCGCCCCCCTCCATCACCCGCCGTCGACGATGGACCTAGTGGCGCGCGACGCCATCGGATGGCGGCGGGACGATGTCGAGCGCATGGGCCACGCGGGGGCGGCCGTCGACGTGCCAGGCGATGTCGACCTGGTCGTCCTTGCGGTAGGTGCCGATCCCCCAGGCGCCCCAGAACCAGCGCCAGAACCCGAGCCTGCCCTCCTTGGCGAGCGGGCGGTCGAAGACGAGCGTGCGGCCGCGGACCTCGAAGTCCCTGCCCCGCTGCTGGCGAACGCCGTTGATGAAGACCTCGTAGGGCTCGCGCACCGCGGGCGGCAGCTGCACGGTCCAGTCCGCCATGGTCGCCATCATGGCAGCGGTGACCGAGTACACCCTGCGCCGATCCCCGCGCGCCCGCCGCGTCCGCGTGAGCGTGGACGGCGCGGGGGAAGTGTCCGTCACGCTGCCCCGCCGGGCACCGCTGCGGGCGGCCGACGAGGCGGTGCGGGAACTGGCCCCGTGGATCGAGCGGCGCCGGCGGGCGCTGGCGCGCGCGGTCGAGGAGGTCGCGCGAACGCCGGGCACGCTGCCGTACCTCGGTAACGAACTGCGGCTCGTTCCGCAGCCAGGCCGGACGAGGGTGCACCGGCGCGGCGACGAGCTGCTGGTGCCGGCGGACGCCGTGCGGATGCCGGGCGCGGACGAGGGCGGCGCGATCGAGCGCTGGTACCGCCGCGCCGCCCGCGCCGAGATCGCCCCGCGGCTCGACGTCGCGGTCGCGCGCGCCGGTGTCGCCTACACGGGCCTCACGATCCGCGGCCAGCGCACTCGCTGGGCGTCGTGCTCGGCCGGCGGCGCGATGTCGTTCAACTGGCGGCTGCTGCTCGCCCCGGAGGCGGTGCTCGACTACGTGATCGAGCACGAGGTCTGCCACCTCGAGGTCATGGACCACTCGCCGCGCTTCTGGCGGCTGCTCGAGGCGCGCGTGCCGGACTGGCGCGACCACGCCGAGTGGCTGCGCCGCTACGGGTCGACGCTGGTCCTCTGAACGGCGCGCCGAAGCGCCTCGTAGACGGTCTCGTCGTGCGTCCGGCTCGACGAGCCGGCGCCGGACCCGGCCCGTCCACGCCTGCACGGAGCCATCGCCGCGGACGTCGAAGCCCGCACGCGCGCCCGACCCGCGCAGCTCGACTCGCGCGGCGACCTGCTCAGCGGGCTCGAAGCGCCGGAACCGCACGTCGACGTCGCCGCGCCGCTCGGTGTTCGCCGCCACCCGCGCCTCGGTCTCCAGCAGCTCGAGCGCCTGCTCGAGCGAGCCGGCCCGCAGGCGCTGCACGCGCGGCCCCGTCCGCACGACCACCCGCCAGCTCACGTCGCAGCCTCGAGCAGCGGCGCAGCGTCCTCCCAGCGCGCGATCTCGCAGCCGTTCTGGCGCGCGAACTCCGCGTCGACCTGCTCGCCCTTGAAGGTCCCGGTGACCGTCGCCGTCTCGGGGCCGCCGTACTGCTGAGTGCAGGCGACGTTGCCCGGCGTCGGCTCGAACACTTCCGCGTCGAGCGCATCGACCGCCTTGCAGAGTTCGGAGTCCTCCGGCCCGTCGCACTGGACGGTCGCCGTCTTGGGCTCCTGGGCATCCGCGCCGTCGGGATCGACCTCGACGGTGAGCTCGGCCAGCGCAGGCGCCGCGGCCGGCTGCTCATCGTCCTCGCCGCATCCGCCGAGGAGTGCCACCACGACGACCAGCAGGACGAGTCGCATGCGATCAAGATAGGCGGCTGCCGGCTCATCGCCCGCGTGCGGGCTTGCCGTCGACCAGCGGGCACGTAGCGACCGATAGGGCCTCATCGAGCTCCCATCGGGTGCGCCGCGACCGCGCTTGAGTCAGATCAATGTCCGCTCGCGCCGCAGCCGCTCGGTCATCTGCTCCGCCGGCACCGCCTCGCCGAACAGGTGGCCTTGCGAGAGCGGGCAGCCCTGGGCGGCGAGGAAGTGCTGCTGCACGGGCAGCTCGACGCCCTCGGCAACGGTGGTGCGGCCCAGCGCGTCGGACAGCGCGATGATCGCGCGGACGATGGCGCCGGCCTCCGGGTTCTCGGGGATCTCGCGCAGGAACGAGCGGTCGATCTTGAGGATCTGCACGGGCAGCGAGCGCAGCCGCGACAAGGACGACCAGCCGGCGCCGAAGTCGTCGATCGCGAGTTGCAGCCCGAGCGCGCGCAGGTCGCGCAGCAGCGGCCCGATCCGCTCCGGCTCGCGCAGGGTGGCCGACTCGGTCAGCTCCATCGTGAGCAGCGACGGGTCGGCGCCGGCGCTCCGCAGCCGCTCGCCGAGGTCGGCCGCGAAGTCGGGCCGGTGCAGCTCGCGCGGCGAGACGTTGAAGGACACGCGCGGCTCGATGCCCTGCGCCTGCCACTCGACCACCTGCGCCGCCAGCGCCTCGATCACCCAGGCGCCGATCGGGTCGAGCAGGCCCATCTCCTCGGCGGCCGGGATGAAGGAATCCGGCTGTACGAGGCCGCGCTCGGGGTCATGCCAGCGCAGCAGCGCCTCCATCGAGTGAAGGCGGCCGCTGGCCGTCCACACGATCGGCTGGTAGTGCAGGGCGAGCTCGCTGCGAGCGATCGCGCGCCGCAGGCGCCGCGAGAGCGACAGCCGCTCGAGCGGGTCGTGCGTGATGCCCGCGTAGACCGTGGAGGCCGCGCGGCCCCGGCCCTTGCTCTGGTACATGGCCACGTCGGCGTGCTGGAGCAGCTCCTCGGCGCCGTCGGCGTCGCCGGGGAAGACCGAGATGCCGATGCTGGCCGCGACGTGGAACTCGGCGCGCGCGACGGTGAACGGCTCCGCGAGCCGCGCGGCGAGCTGGTCGGCCGTCTCGCGCGCCGCGCGCTCGGCGCGCTCGCGCGGTAGGTCGCCCACCAGCAGCATGAACTCGTCGCCGCCGGTGCGGGCCAGCAGCCCGGCGTCGCCCTCGGCGCCGCGCAGCCGGCCGGCGACGCGCCGCAGCAGCCGGTCGCCGGCCGCGTGGCCGAGTGAATCGTTGACGAGCTTGAAGTTGTCGAGGTCGACCAGCACGAGCGCCACCGCCCGGTCGCGCCGCCGCGCGCGCGTGACGGCGGTGCGCAGGCGCGACTCGAGCTGCGCGCGGTTCGGCAGCCCGGTCAGCGAGTCGAAGAACGCCAGCTTGCGCAGCTCGGACTCGGCGCGCACGCGATCGGTGATGTCGAGGCCCGAGAGCACCGCGACCATCCGGCCCTTGGGGTCGGCCAGCGTGGTCACCTGCCAGGCGATCCGCCGGCGCGCCCCGGTACGCGTGAGCAGGTCGCCCTCGTAGTGCGCCACGGCCTCATGCTCGCAGCAGCTCGTCGAGGGCCGCGCGGGCCGCGTCGCGGTCCTCGGGCGGGATCACCTCGTCGACCCAGCCGGTGCCCACGAGCTCACCCGCCGGGTCTCCCAGCACCTCGCGGCCGTGGCGGTTGAGCAGTCCGACCGTGCCGTCGGCGGAGAGGATCACCAGCAGCACGTTGGCCACGTCCAGGTACGACTGGGCCCGATCGCGCTCGACGCGCAGGACGGTCTCAACCATGACCGCCTCGTTGGCGCTGAGCGCGCGCTCGCCGGCCGCGACGAGCACTCCGGCCCAGAAGGCGATACCACCGTCCGGCCCCGGCACGGGCGTGAAGGTCAGCTCGCAGCGCACGGTCGAGCCGTCGCGGCGGCCGATCGGCACGACGGCCCGGCCGGGCCGGTCGGTCTCGCCCGCGGCGGTGCCGAGCACGGTCTCGAGGCCGCGGCCGAGCGCAGCCTCCGCCGTCCAGCCGGTCAGCTCCTCGAACGCGTCATTGACGTAGAGCAGCGGCGCATCCGGCTCTGCGCCGTCGGCGAGGCAGATCGCGACGCCGAGGGCGTCGAGCATCCGAGCGCCGGCAGGCGCCCGGCGTGTGGTTATCGCGGGCATGCGCTTGAAAGGCACCGTTCGGGAAACGGACGCCGGGAGTCGACGTCCGAACGGCCAGATTACCTTGACTACGCAGCCAGATCGACGAGTACCTCGCGCAGGCCGCCCGAGATGGGCGCCTCAGCGAGCCGTGCGGAGAACGTCCGCATCAGCCGTCGCGCGGCCTCGTTGTCGCCCAGCATCGTGGCCGCGAAGCGGCGGATGCCGACGGCCACGGCCTCGTCGGCCAGTGCGTGGACGAGCGCGCGGCCGAGGCCCTGGCCCTGCCAGGGGTCACCGACCACGATCGCCATCTCGGCGGTGCCCGGCCGGTCGGGGAGCCGCACGCAGCGGGCCACCGCGACGAGCTGGTCGGGGTCGTCCTCGAGCACCGCGACGAGCGCAATGTGGTTGATGCCGTCGACTTCCGTCAGGTAGCGCAGCTCGGAGCTGGAGAAGCGCGGCTTGGCGGCGAGGAACCGCTTGCGGATGCTCTCTTCGCTCAGCTGACGCAGACCGTTGACCAGTCGGTCCTTGTCGCCCGGCTCGATCGGCCGGATGAGCAGGGAGGTGCCGCTGGGGAGGTGGTAGAACACGGTTTCAATTTACTACCGACCTCCCCAGGTCGCAACGAAATACGCTCAGCGATCGCCGATCGGCACGTAGTCGCGCCCGCGGTCACCCGTGTAGATCTGGCGCGGGCGCGCGATCTTCTGCTCGGAGTCGTCGATCATCTCCAGCCACTGTGCGATCCATCCACTTGTGCGCGGGATCGCGAACAGGACCGGGAACATGCCGACCGGCATCCCGAGCGCCTCGTAGATCAGGCCCGAATAGAAGTCGACGTTCGGGTACAGCTTGCGCTTGACGAAGTAGTCGTCCTCGAGCGCGATCTTCTCGAGCTCGAGCGCGATGTCGAGCAGCGGGTTGGTGCCCGTGACCTCGAACACCTCGTCGGTCGCCTTCTTGATGATCTTGGCCCGCGGGTCGTAGTTCTTGTAGACCCGGTGGCCGAAGCCCATCAGGCGCTCCTTGCCGTCCTTCACGCCCTGCATGAAGTCGGGGATGTTGTCGGTCGACTCGATCCGCCGCAGCATGCGCAGCACGGCCTCGTTGGCGCCGCCGTGCAGCGGCCCGTAGAGCGCGGAGACGCCGGCCGCCACCGCCGAGTACGGGTCGACCTGCGACGAGCCGACGGAGCGCACCGCCGAGGTCGAGCAGTTCTGCTCGTGGTCCGCGTGCAGGATGAACAGGATGTCGAGCGCCCGCTCCAGCCGCGGATCCGGCTGGTACTTGAGCTCGGTCATCTTGTAGAGCATGTTCAGGAAGTTGCCGGGATAGCGCAGGTCGTTGTCCGGATAGACGTACGGCTGCCCCATGTTGTGGCGGAACGCGAAGGCCGCCAGCGTCGGCATCTTCGCGATCAGCCGGATCACGTGGGTGTAGCGGATGTCCGGGTCCTTGATCTGCGGCGCGTCCGGATAGAACGTCGAGAGCGCGGCCACCGACGAGCACAGCATCCCCATCGGGTGGGCGTCGTAGCGGTAGCCCTCCATGAACTTCTTGACGTTCTCGTGCACGAACGTGTGGATCGTGACCTCGTGCGTCCACTCGTCGAGCTGCGCCTGGTTCGGCAGCTCGCCGTGCACGAGCAGGTAGGCGACCTCGAGATAGGTCGAGTGCTCGGCCAGCTGCTCGATCGGGTAGCCGCGGTACTCGAGGACACCCCTGTCGCCGTCGATGTAGGTGATCGCCGAGCGACAGGAAGCCGTGTTCATGTAGGCCGGGTCGTACGTCATGAGGCCGAAGTCCTCGTCGTCGACCTTGATGTCGCGCAGCGCGAGCGCGCGGATGGTCCCGTCCTCGATCGGCACCTCGTACGTGCGACCGGTCCGGTTGTCGGTGATGCTGAGCGTCTCGGACGCCGTGGCTACGCCGTCACCGCTCATGGTCTGCTCCTCGGTGCCCATGCCCTCATTGTGGGGCATGGGACTGAATGACGCTTAACCAGTGATGACGGCGCTGGCCAGCGTGAGCGCCACCAGCACGAGCGCGAGGCCCATGACCCCCCGCTCGGCGCCGGACGACGACGGCCAGTGGCCGTGCGCGCGGATGCCGATCGCCGACACCACGACGGCGAACGCGGTCAGAACGATGCCCGCGACGTAGAACGGCGTCTTGGAGGTCTCCTCCTCGCCGGCGGCCTCGGTCGCGAAGACGATCAGCGCTTGCAGCGTCACCGGCGCGGAACCTAGCGCATGTAGCGCGACTCGGTGGCGGCCACCTGACCCTGGTAATGCGAGCCCAGCGCGGGCGACCCGTACGGGCGCTCGGCGGGCTGGTCGAGCGCCATGAACGAGAGCTGCGCGATCGCGCCGCCGGCGTAGAGCTTGATCGGCACGCGCGTGAGGTTGGTGATCTCGAGCGTGAGCGTCCCGCGGAAGCCCGGGTCGACGAAACCGGCCGTGGCATGCACGATCAGGCCGAGGCGGCCAAGACTCGACTTGCCCTCGATGCGGGCGACGACGTCGTCGGGGATCGCGACCTGCTCGAGCGTGCGCCCGAGCACGAACTCGCCGGGGTGGATGGCGAACGGCTCGCCCTCCTCGATCCTGACCTCCTCGGTCAGGTTGCGCGGCGGGTCGCGCAGGTCGATCGCCGTCACCCGGTGGTTGTGGAAGACGCGGAACGAGTCGCCGAGCCGCAGGTCGACCGACGCCGGCTGGACGAGCGTCTCGTCCCAAGGGTCGATCACGATGCGGCCCTCCTCGACGAGGCGCCTGATCGTCCCGTCGGAGAGGACGGACGTGATCACGTGCGCGGCTCGCGCGCGCGGGCGACGACGGTGCGGACGCGCGGCGGCGCGGGCAGGGCGGCCTCGCGGTGCGGCCCGCGGCGCGGGGCGTGCGGCAGCTTCGGGGCCGGGTGCGGCCGCCGGAACCCTCCGCCGCCGTCGCTCTCCTCGTAGTCCGGCTCCTGCCGGACGGCCCACCAGATCAGCAGGCAGGCGGCCACGATCGGCAGCTTGAGGAAGACGAACAGGTACAGCATCGTCCAGCCCACGAGGGCATCGTAACTCGTACTAGCCCCAGTGACAGGCGGTCGTCCGGGCCCGTACCTTCGCACCGGATGACCGAGACGCTCGGAGCCCTCCTTGCGCAGCAGGCCGGCGCCCTCACCGGCCGCGAGCGCGAACGTGCCCAGCTGCGCCGACTGCTCGAGCCCGGCGGGCCGATCGTCGGCTATGTCCACGGCCTCGCGGGGGTCGGCAAGACCACGCTCCTGCAGGCCTTCGCGGCCGACGCGCGCGCCGCCGGTGCGGAGACGCTGACGCTCGACGGCCATATCGTCCTGGCCACGCAGCGCGAGTTCCTCGCCGCGCTGGCCGGCCCCGAGGTGGAGACGGTCGAGGAGGCCGCGGCCGTGGTCGGCGCGCGCGGCGAGCAGGTCGTGCTGATCGTCGACGCGTTCGAGCTGCTGGGGGTGATCGACCGCTGGATCTGCCGCACGCTGATCCCGGCGCTTCCGGCCAACGTACGCGTCGTGATCGCCGGCCGCCTCGTGCCGCCCGGTCGCTGGCGGCACTACGGGCCGCTGCTGTGCTCGATCCCGCTGTCCAACCTTCCGCCGGAGGAGGCCGCCGAGCTGCTGCGCAGCAACGAGGTCGACGGGCTGACGGCGCTGCGCATCAACGCCGTCGCCCACGGCCACCCGCTGAGCCTCCAGCTCGCCGCCTGGGCGTTGCGCGACCGCCCCGGGCTGGCGATCGAGGAGATCGCCGCCGGTACGGTCGGCGAGGAGTTGGCGCGCGTCTACCTCGACGGCCTCGACGCGCCGACGCGGCGCGCGCTCAACGCGGCGGCGCTGACGCGCCGGACGACGCTGTCGCTGCTCGCCGCGATGCTCCCTGACGAGCCCGCCACGGAGGCCTTCGACCGGTTGCGCGAGCTGCCGTTCGTGGAGCTCACGGCCGGCGGGCTGCTGGTCCACGACACCATCCGCGAGGCCACCGCGGCACTGCTGCGAGCGGCCGACCCGCCGGAGTACTGGCGGCTGCGCGCCGCCGCCTGGAGCTGCCTGCGCACCCAGCTGCGCGGCGCCCCGCCGCGCGAGCTTCCGCGCTACACGGCGGACCTCATGTACCTGATCGAGGAGGAGGGCGTACGCCGGGCGTTCTTCCCCGCCGCAGTCGGCGAGCAGCTCGTCATGCCCGCCAAGGCGGAGGACGTGCCGGCCATGGAGGAGTTCGTGCCCGGCGAGGAGGAGCTCCTGCGCGCCTGGTGGGCGGCGGCGCCCGACACGTTCATCGTCGCGCGCGACGGCGCGGGGGCGGTGGCGGGCTTCGCCTGCCTGGCCGAGCCGGGCGACGTCAGCCCGCGGCTGATCGACGGCGACCCGCTGGCGGGCCGCTGGCGCGCCCACCTGCGGCGCGACGCGGTTCCACGCGGCCAGCGCGCGCTCTACCTGCGCTGGATCACCAGCGGCTGGAATATGGCCGCCCTCGCGGCGCTGCTGCTCGACGTCACGCGCGTCTACATGGAGATGCGGCCCGAGCTGCGGCGTGTCTATGCCCGCGCCGCCGACATGATCGGTGCGGATCCCTCGTGTGCGATGACGATCGGCTACCTGCCGCTCGAGGACGAGCCGGAGACCGTCTGCATGGACTTCGGCCCCGCGTCGGTCGACGGCTGGCTGGCCGAGCTCGGCGCCCGCCAGCGGCTGGCCGGCGACGAGCAGCCCGAGCCCGACGGCCTGACCCCCCTCGAGGCGCAGGTACTGGCGTATCTGCGCAGCCGGGAGGGCCAGGCGGTCGAGCGCGCCGCGCTGCTGCGCGACGTCTGGGGCTACGAGTGGACGGGCGGCTCGAACGTCGTCGAGGTCGTCGTCTCGTCGCTGCGCCGCAAGCTGGGCGACGAGTGCCCGATCGCGACCGTGCGCGGCGTCGGCTACCGCTACGGGCGCGCCTCGAGCACCATGTTGAACGGCGTCTCGGCCGCGCGCCGGACCTGACCGAAGCCGCCGGCGCGGATCACGTCGGCGAGCCGCTGCTCGCCGGCCAGCGTGCCGAGCGCGGCGCGGCCGGGCTGGGAGAGCGAGCCCGGGGTGCAGACGAGCGTCGAGAAGCCGTAGCGGATCCGCCCCAGCGGGTGGAAGTTCTCCTCGACGGCGTCGCCCGCGCTCGGCTCGACGATCATCCACGTGCCGTCCTCGGCCAGCGCCGACCGGATGTGGCGGGCGGCGGCGGCCGGGTCGCCCATGTCGTGCAGGGCGTCGAAGCAGGCGATCAGGTCGTAGCCCCGGCCTTCGAACTCGGTCGCGGTGGCGACCTCGAACCGCACGCGGTCCTCGACCCCCGCCTGCGCGGCGCTGTGGCGGGCCCGCTCGATCGAGGCGACGTGGTAGTCGAAGCCGACGAAGGTGGACTGCGGATAGGCCTCGGCCAGAAGGATCGTCGAGATCCCGTGCCCGCAGCCCACGTCGGCCACGCGCGCGCCGCGCTGCAGCTTGGCCTCGACGCCGTCGAGCGCCGGGATCCACTCCTGGACCAGCTGGGTGCGGTAGGCGATGCCGAAGACCTCGGCGGTGCCGTGGAACAGGTCGTGGTGGTGCTCGTGCCAGCCGAGGCCGTCACCGGTCACGAAGCGCTCGGCGACGTGATCCTGCGCCAGCATCGCCGCGCTCGCCGACTGGAACATGCCGCCCTGGAAGACCGGGCTGCTCTCGTCGGCCAGCACTGCCGCGTGCTCGAGCGGCAGGCGGTAGCTGGTGGTCTCGGGGTCGTAATCGACGTATCCGCCGGCCGCCTGGCCGGCCAGCCACTCGCGCACGTACCGCTCGTGCGTGCCGGTGCGCTCGGCGAGCTCGGCGGGGGTGACGGGCTCGCCGTCGGCCATCGCCTTGTAGAGGCCGAGGCGGGTACCGATCACGGTCAGCGGCACGTTCATGGCCGCGCCGACCTCGTCGACGATGCGAAGGACGAAGGCCTCTACGCGGCTCTCGTCGATGATGATGCTCATGGGGTTGGACCTCCGCGGTGAGTGGGGAGGTCACGAAGGTACGGGCGGTTGGCGGCGCGATCCTGAGGGTTCGTGAGGCGAACCTGAGGGACGAACTTCGGCTGGGTGGGGAGGCGGCGAGATGGGCCGCGGCGGCGGTCGTTGGCGAGTTCACGGCGACATACGCCGTGAAGTCGCCAAGCGGCGTCCAAGGACCACCGGCACCGCCGACCTCGCCGCACCCCTACCCAGCTGCAGTTGACGTTCGCCGGCGCCCTACGCCCGCAGCGGCACGGGCGCGGCCTCGAAGCGCGTGACCCGCTGCAGCTCGGAGACCCGCTCGGCGACCTCGTCGCCGGTCAGCGTCTGCATCCGCTCGGTGCCGAACGCCTCGACGTTGAAGGAGGCCAGCGCGGTGCCGTAGGCGATCGCGCGGCGCAGCAGCTCGTCCGACAGCTCCTCGCCGGCGTGCGCGGCGACGTAGCCCATGAAGCCGCCGGCGAACGTGTCGCCGGCGCCCGTCGGGTCGACGACGTCGGCGGTCGGATACGCGGGCAGGCCGAAGAAGCCGTCGGGCGTGTACATGCCGGCGCCGTGCTCGCCCTGCTTGGCGATCACGACGCGCGGGCCCATCCCGTGCACGGCGCGGGCGGCGCGGACGAGGTTCGGCTCATCGGTGAGCTGCTTGACCTCCTCGTCGTTGACGATCAGGCAGTCGACGCCGGCGATCGTCTGTTCGAGCGAGTCGCGCGTGATGTCGATCCACAGGTTCATCGTGTCCATGGCGACGAAACGGGCGGCCTCGCACTGCCGGTGGACGGCGCGCTGGAGGTCGGGGTGGATGTTGGCCAGGAAGACGGTCTCGGCCGCGCGCGAGGCTTCGGAGAGCTTCGGCTCGAAGTGCTCGAAGACGTTGAGGTCCGTCTGCAGCGTGTGGCGCACGTTCGGGTCGCGCTCGTAGCGCCCCGCCCAGAAGAACGTCTTGCCGCCCGGGACGTGCTCGATGTCGTCGGTGATCACGCCCCGGTCGTGCAGGACGGCGTACTCCTCCGGGCCGAAGTCGTCGCCCACCGGCCCGACCACGCGGGTCTCGGCCAGGAACGACGGAGGCGAGCGAGAAGTGCACCGCGGCGCCGCCGAGCAGGCGGTCGCGCTTGCCGGTCGGCGTCTCGACGGCGTCGAAGGCGATGGAACCCACCACGGTCAGCGACATCGCGGCGGCAGGGTAGCGGGTAGCCTGCCCTCGCCGTGCGCGCGATTCGCATCAGCCAGTGGGGCGGCCCCGAGGTGCTCGAGCTCGTCGACGACGCTCCGGTACCGGAGCCCGGACCGCATGAGCATCTCGTGCGCGTCGTGCGCGCGGGCATCAACTACGCCGACACGCACGCGACGGAGAACTCCTACCTCGCGCCGTACGAGCTGCCTCTGACGCCGGGCGCCGAGGTCGCGGGCATGACCGAGGACGGGCGCCGCGTGGCGGCGATGGTCGGCAGCGGCGGCTACGCCGAGTACGCCGCCGTGCCGGTGGCCACGACATTCCCGATCCCGGACGGCGTGTCCGACGCCCAGGCGCTCGCGCTGCTCATCCAGGGTCTGACCGCGTGGCACCTGTACCGCACCTCCGCGCGCCTGGCCGAGGGCGAGAGCGTGGTCGTGCATGCCGCGGCGGGCGGCGTCGGCTCGCTCGCCGTGCAGCTCGGCAAGGCGTTCGGCGCTCGCGTGATCGCCACCGCGTCGAGCGACGAGAAGCGCCGGCTCGCGCTCGAGCTCGGCGCGGACGCGGCCGTCGACGTCACGCGCGACGACCTCACCGACGCGCTGATCGCGGCCAACGAGGGCCGGCGGGTCGACGTGGTGCTCGAGATGGCCGGCGGCCGCGTGTTCAAGGACTCGCTGCGCGCGCTGGCGCCGTTCGGGCGGCTCGTCACGTACGGCATGGCCTCGCGCGAGCCCACTCAGGTCGCCGCCGGCAATCTGCTGCGGCACTCGAGCGCCGTGGTCGGCTTCTGGCTCGCCCACTGCTTCGCCCGGCCCGAGGAGATGCTCGCCGAGCCGCTGCGCGAGCTGTTCGAACGGGTGGCCGGCGGCGAGCTGCGAGTGGTCGAAGGCGCCGTCTACCCACTGTCCGAAGCGCGCCGCGCGCACGAGGACCTGCAGGCCCGCCGCACGACCGGGAAGCTGCTCCTCGACCCGGCGTCCTAGTGTCCCGGACCGTAAGGATACGGCGAGCGAACATCCGGACCGGGACACTAGAGTCATCTCTCCGACATGACCACGTTCGCCGATCTCGGACTGGCCGAGGACATCCTCGCCGCGCTGCGCGACGTGGGCTACGAGTCGCCCAGCCCGATCCAGGAGCAGGCGATCCCCGTCCTGCTCGATGGCCGCGACGTGATCGGCCAGGCGCAGACCGGAACGGGCAAGACCGCCGCCTTCGGGCTGCCGATGCTCCAGTCGGTCGACCCCGAGGACCCGGACGTGCAGGCGCTCGTGCTGACGCCGACGCGCGAGCTGTGCATCCAGGTCACGCAGGCGCTGCGCACCTACGGGTCGCACAAGGGCATCAACCCGGTGGCCGTCTTCGGCGGCGCGCCGATCCGCGACCAGCAGGCGTATCTGAAGAGTGGCGCGCCGATCGTGGTCGGCACCGTCGGGCGTGTGCTGGACCTGATCTCGCGCCACTCGCTGATGCTGCACTCATGCCGCAACGTCGTCCTCGACGAGGCCGACGAGATGCTCGACCTCGGCTTCCTCGAGGACGTGGAGAAGATCCTCTCCTACACCCCGAACGGCCGCCAGACGGCATTGTTCAGCGCCACGATGCCGGGGCCGATCCGCGCGCTCGCCCAGCGCCATCTGTACGACCCGGAGACGATCAAGGTCAAGGCGGCGACGCTGACCATCGACACGGTCGAGCAGTTCTTCGTCGAGACCAAGGCGCAGGACAAGGTCGCCACGCTGGCCCGCGTGCTGGAGTCCGAGCGCCCGACGCAGGCGATCGTCTTCGCGCGTACGAAGATCCGCACCGAGCAGCTCTACCGCACGCTGCGGGACAAGGGCATGAACGTCAAGGCGCTGCACGGCGACATGACCCAGGGCGCGCGCGACGGCGTGATGATCTCCTTCAAGGGCGGGCGCCTGCCGATCCTCGTGGCGACCGACGTCGCCGCCCGCGGGCTGGACATCGTGGACGTGACGCACATCGTCAACTTCGACGTGCCGACCTCGCCCGACGTCTACGTGCACCGGATCGGACGCACCGGACGCGTCGGCCGCTCGGGCCGCGCCATCACCTTCATCGAGCCGCGCCAGCGCCGCGACCTCGCGGCGATCGAGAAGCACGCGGGCACGCAGGTCGCGCCGTGGGCCGAAGGCGCCCACGTGGCCCCCGCCCGCACGACCGAGCCGCCGCGGCGGCACCGCAAGCCGCACGACGCGAACGGGCACGGCGACTACGCGAAGCTGATCGCGTCCGGCGGCCGCGCCGCCGGCCTGGCGGAGGCCGACCTCATCCACGCCGTCACCTCGAAGGCCGGGCTCGACGGCGAGGCCGTGCGCAACGTGCGGGTGCTGGAGCGCTTCGCGCTGCTCGAGGTGCCCGCCGCCGAGGCTGCGCGCGTTGCCGGCGCGGTCGACGGCACCGCGGTCCGGGGCCATACCCTCCGGGTCGAGCCGGCCCGCAGCTGAGAACGAAAGCGGCTTACTGGCACTCGCAAGCTCGCGCGAGCGTCTTAGCATGCATGTATGTCCCAGATGACAATGACGACGAACCACGGAGACATCGTCCTCGAGCTGTTCGACGAGGACGCCCCGGAGACGGTCTCGAACTTCCGCCGCCTCGCCGAGGACGGGTTCTACGACGGGCTGATCTTCCACCGCGTGATCCCCGACTTCATGATCCAGGGCGGCTGCCCGCAGGGCACCGGCACCGGCGGCCCCGGCTACACGTTCAAGGACGAGATCAACGACCACAAGGTCGTCAAGGGCGCGCTGGCGATGGCCAACGCCGGGCCGAACACCAACGGCTCGCAGTTCTTCATCGTCACGACCGAGGCCGCGCCGTGGCTGGACGGCAAGCACACGGTGTTCGGCGAGGTCTCCGAGGGCATGGACGTGGTCGACAAGATCGGCACGCTGCCCACCGACGCCCGCGACCGGCCTACGCAGGAAGCCCGGATCGATCGGCTCGCCACGAAATCGTGAATTGAGTATGCGGCTTACTCGCACTCGCGAGCTCGTGCGAGCGCCTTAGCATGCATGGCATGGCCACGATCTCCAAGTCCCCCGCCACTGACACCATCGACGTCGAGAACCCGGCCACCGGCCAGGTCATCCGCAGCCTGCCGGTCACGCCCCTGGACGAGGTGGCCGGGCTCGTCGCGCGCGCCCGGGCCGCCCAGCCCGCTTGGGAGGCGCTCGGCTTCGAGGGCCGCGCCCGCGTCCTGCGGCGCATGCAGAAGTGGATGGTCGACAACGCCGATCGGGTCATTCAGACGATCGTCGACGAGAGCGGCAAGACGTATGAGGACGCCGCTGTAGCCGAGCTCTCGTACGGCGCCGGTGCGCTCGGGTTCTGGGCCAAGCGCGCGCCGGGCTACCTGGCCGACGAGAAGGTCCGCACCTCGAACCCGTTCGTGATGGGCCGCAAGCTCGCCGTCCGCTACGGGCCCGTCGGCGTCGTGGGCGTGATCGGGCCGTGGAACTATCCGCTGAACAACAACTTCGGCGACGCGATCCCGGCCCTCGCCGCCGGCAACGCCGTCGTCCTCAAGCCGTCGCAGGTCGCGCCGCTCACCTCGCTCCTGCTCGCCGAGGGCATCCGGGAGTGCGGGCTGCCGCATGACGCGATCCAGGTCGTGATCGGCGGCGGCGACGCCGCGCAGCTCATGATCGACGAGGTCGACTTCATCATGTTCACCGGCTCCACCGCGATCGGGAAGAAGGTGATGGCAAGGGCGGCTGACACGCTCACGCCCGTCGGGCTCGAGCTCGGCGGCAAGGATCCGATGATCGTGCTCGCCGACGCCGACCTCGAGCGCGCCGCCAACGCCGCGACCTACTACGCGATGCAGAACGGCGGCCAGACCTGCGTGTCGGTCGAGCGGGTCTACGTCGAGGCGCCGATCTACGACCGGTTCGTGGATGCCGTGACCGAGCGGGTGAAGGCGCTGCGCCAGGGCCCGCCGAGCGGGCCGGCCAGCGTCGAGGTCGGAGCGATCACCTTCGCCCCGCAGCTCGACGTCGTGCGCGAGCACGTCGAGCAGGCGCGCCAGGCGGGCGCGCGCATCACCGCCGGCGGGCACGTGCGCGAGGGCGGCGGGCGCTTCTTCGAGCCGACCGTGCTGGCGGACGTCGACCACTCGATGACCGCCATGACGGAGGAGACGTTCGGGCCGACGGTCCCGATCATGAAGGTCGCGGACGCCGAGGAGGCGATCCGGCTGGCCAACGACTCGCCGTACGGCCTGGGGTCCTCGGTGTGGACGAAGGACCGGGCCCGCGGCGAGGCGATCGCGCGCCGGCTGGAGAGCGGCTACGCGTGCGTCAACGACGCCAACGTCAACTACTTCGCGTTCGAGCTGCCGATGGGCGGCTGGAAGGACTCGGGGCTCGGCGTCCGGCACGGCGCCGCCGGGATCCGCAAGTACACGCGCCAGCAGGCGATCCTCGTCACGCGGTTCGCGATGAAGCGCGACTTGCACTACTTCCCCTACAAGGCGGGCACCACGAAGCTGCTCGGGCGGCTGACGAAGCTGCTGTACGGGCGCGGCAGGCGGGACTAGCCTTCTAACAACCCGATCCGCGCCAGGCCTTCGAGGCTGCGCTCGAGCTCGTCCGCGGGCCGGCCCAGCTCCGCCGCGAGCGCGGCGCGGTCGCGCGTCCCGTCGAGCAGCTCGATCAGCCGCCGTCCGATCTCGTCCGGGATCTCCACGCTCGTGTGGCGCAGCGTCGTCACACGCGTGCCCTCGGCAGCCTGCAGCCGCGCGAGCGCGCTTGCGACGGGGCGGTCCGAGGGCGTCGTGGCCAGGTCCGGCGCCCACACGTGCAGGTGCACGAGGTTGGCGGCGTAGGCGCGGCGTAGCGCCTCGACGACGGCATCGTCGCCCAGCTCGCCCACCGGCAGCGCCGCCGGCCAGGCCTCGCCGAGCCGCGTGAAGGCGCGCTTGACGGCCTCGTGATCGGTTGTCAGCGACGCGCCGTGCGGGCCGCGAAACTCGACGCGGCCGGGCGCCGCCGGGTCGCTCGCGGGCCTCGCGGGCGTGGTCGCGAGCATTCCGCCCACGACCTCCGGGCCCGGCTCGCGCGGCTCCTGCTCCGCGTGGCACAGGAGCGTCTGCCGGAACATCCGGCCCTTGAAGAAGTCCAGGTACTGCTCGCGCTCGAGCACGGCGGCGCCGCGGAGCTCGTCGGGCAGCGGGGCGGTGTCCATCTCGAAGACGTCGGCCTCGGCGAGGAAGCGCAGCCCGTGGCGCGCGGCGTGGGCGACGAAGTCGGTGAACAGGATCGCCTCGTGATGCTCGGCCAGCTCGTCGTGGTAGAGCGACGCGTCGGTCTGGGCGAGCGCCCACTCGGCCTGCCATGCCAGCCGCTGCCGCAGCTCGTCCCCGCCGGCGCCGGCTGCGTGCACCGCCTCGAGCAGTGCCCGCGCCTGCGCGATCCGCTGCTCGGGCTCGCTCACCTCGCGCAGGTGCCAGCGCAGCATCTGGCGCGTGATCTCGCGCAGGTGGCCGCCGGGGAGCACGTCGTAGGACACGTACGCGACGCCGCCGGGCGCCAGGTGCGCGCCGCAGGCGGCGAGCAGCGCGTCGCGGGCGGCCGGCGCGACCCACGAGTAGACGCCGTGCGCGACGATGAAGTCGAATCTGCCGAGCGCCGGCAGTGTGGTCAGGTCCGCGTGGTGCAGCTCGAGGTTGTCGAGGCCGAGCGCGCGCGCCACCGCCGTTGCGCGCTCGATCGCGCGCCCCGAGAGGTCGAACCCGCAGAACGCGCTCTTCCGCAGCCCGTAGGCCATCGGCACGAGGTTTCCGCCGTCGCCGCAGCCGAGCTCGAGCAGCCGGCACGCGTCCGGCGGCGCCGGCCGCAGCCCGAACAGCGTCGCCACCGTGGCCAGGCGGTCGGGGTGCGTCTGCGGGAACGGGTGTCCCGGATAGGGGACGCGGTCGTAAGCGGTCGGGGTCAGCCTGAATCCAGGCTCAGATCTTCTTGCTGCTCGCCAGGTCGAACCCGGCGGTGATCGCCGCGTCGAGCGAGCCGTCGGCCTTCTGCGCCTTGTACTCCACCTTGAGCTTGGAGAAGTTGAGCGAGACCTGCTCCATCACGAGGTCGCCGGACGAGCCGCCGGTCTGGTAGCCGCTCACCAGCACGTCGCTGAACGTCCAGGTCAGGAACTCGTGCTGCATCGCCCCCGTCTTGACGGCGGCGAGCTTGGCCTCCTTCATGTGCTTTCCGGTGGCGCACGCCAGGAAGAGGGCCGGGCTCGCCTTGCTCACGGGGGTCGTGAAGTGGAAGTCCTGCATCTGGACCTTGCCGGCGCCCGCGCCGCCTCCGGTCGCCACCGGCCGGGAGTTCGTCTCGCCCCACGACCAGGACTCGACCTCGATCCAGCCCTTGTGCTTGTGCTCGGCGCTCTCGCCGGCGATGCCGGTGATCTGGAGGAAGTAGTCGGCGGGCACGTACGCGACTATCTCAGAAGCTCGCCGATCTCGGCAAGCGTCGCCTCGGCGTCGCCGCGGTGCAGCACGGTGGCCATGCCCAGCGCTCGCGCCGGCTTGAGATTGCCGGGCAGGTCGTCGACGTAGACGCACGCGGCCGGCGGCAGGTCGAGACGCTCGGCCGCGAGCTCGTAGATCGCCGGGTCGGGCTTGCGCAAGCCGACCTCGCTGGAGATCACCCAGGCGTCGAACAGCTCCTCGAGCAACGCCGGGTCGTAGGCGGTCGCGGCGCCCCACGAGTTCGACAGCAGGCCGGTCCTGACACCGGTCGCGCGGGCGGCGCGCACGCCGTCGAGCATCGCCCCGTCGGGCGCCATGCCGCCGAACAGCCGCTCGATCAGCCGCTCCGAGGACACCCCGAGCAGCGCTGCGAAGCGCGGCTCGAACTCCGCCACCGCGAGCGCGCCGGTCTCCAGCCGGGCGAGCAGGTCGCGCGCCTCCGGGTCCTGCCGGAAGCGGTCGCGCACCGCGTCCGGCGCCAGGCCCTCCGCCTCGCAGAAGGCGCTGAAGGAGGCGAAGACGTCGGTCGTGAGGACGCCGCCGTAGTCGACGATCAGCCCGTGGCGGTCTGCCATGCCCGCTCGGCGATCGCCGGCACGCCCTGCTCGAGCCGGTCGAAGAACGCGTCCTCGGTCCGGCCCGCCAGCCGCCGCTTGTAGGAGCCCTCCAGGAACACGGCCGACTTCCAGAGCGCGAGCGTCATGTACCAGCGGACGTCGGACATCGAGCGGCCCGAGCGCTGCTCGTAGCGGTCGATCAGCTGCTCGCGCGTGGGGAACCCGGGCTGCCGGGTCACGGCGCCGAGGCCGCGCAGCGCGTCCTCCGGGTCGTCGGGCTGCGACCAGGTGGCGAGCAGGTAGCCGACGTCGGCCAGCGGGTCGCCGATCGTGGCCAGCTCCCAGTCGAAGATGGCGTTCAGGCGCGGCGGCGCCTCGCGCGCGAACATCGTGTTGCCGAGCCGGTAGTCGCCGTGCACGATCGTCGCCTCGCCGGACTCGGGCAGGTGCTCGGCCAGCCACGCGGTGACCTGTTCGAGCACCGGCAGCTCGCGCGTGCGGTTGTGCTCCCACAGGCCGCCGAAGCGGCGCAGCTGGCGCTCGAGGTAGCCGGTCGGCTTGCCGTATCCCTCGAGCCCGCAGGCGCGCCAGTCGACCGCGTGCACCTCGACCAGGGCGTCGACCAGCTCGTCGCCGATGCGCGGGCGGGCGGGCTCGTCGTCGAGCGCGGCCGGCAGCTCGGCGGTGAGCACGTCGCCCTCGACCAGCTCCATCACGTAGAACGGCGCGCCGATCACCGCCTCGTCGTCGCAGGTGGCGAACACGCGCGGAGTGCGCACGTCGGCGTCCTGGACCGCGCTCAGCAGGCGCGCCTCGCGCAGCACGTCGTGGGCCGAGGGCGGCAGCGGCGGCCGCGGCGGGCGGCGCAGCACCCAGGCGCCGCCGCGGCGGCGGATCGCGAAGGTGACGTTCGAGTGGCCCTCGCCGATCGGCTCGGCCTCCAGCGGGCCCTCGCCGAGGCCCCGAGCGTCCAGGAACGCCTCCAGCGGGCGCCGCACCAGCAGCGGCTCGAGCTCCTGTTCGGCGGCCTCCTCGGGCGTGTCCACGATGGCCGTCATCGCCGGCACCGTACCCTCATACCGCAACCCGGGCCGCGGTCGGTGGTTCCGGGAGGACCTCCCCATGCGAATCGCACTCCTGACTCTCACGCTCATCGCCCTGCTCATCCCTGCCGCCGCCGAGGCGTCGCCGCGCCAGGTGATGACCTTCGAGGCGCCCGAGGAGCTCTACGACGACACGCGTCGCGACGCCACGCTGGACGAGATCCGCGCCTTCGGCGTCACCCAGATCCGCCAGCTCGTCTACTGGCAGCAGTTCGCCCCGAGCGCCAACCGCAAGCGCAAGCCGCGCTTCGACGCCTCCGACCCGAACGCCTATCCGGCCTTCGGACTGCTCGACCGCGTGCTCGCCGCCGCCGAGGCGCGTGGCATCAAGGTCATGCTCACGCCCACGGGTCCCGTCCCGCGCTGGGCGACGGGCAGCAAGAAGGGCAACCTGAACCGGCCCAACGCGAAGCAGTTCGGGGATTTCGTCACCGCGCTCGCGCGCCGCTACGGCGCGCAGGTCGAGACCTGGTCGGTCTGGAACGAGCCCAATCAGCCGCAGTTCCTGATGCCGCAGTACCGCAAGGGCAAGCCGGCGTCGCCCGGGATCTACCGCAGCCTCTACCGCGAGGCGCACCGCGCGATCCGCAGCGTGCGCGAGAACCGGAACGACACGATCCTGATCGGCGAGACGTCGCCGCGCGGCAACGAGAACGTGGTGCATCCGCTCACCTTCCTGCGCGGTGTCACCTGCCTGAACTCCAAGTACAGGAAGACGCGATCGTGCGCGCGCCTGGACGCCGACGGCTATGCCCATCACGCCTATACGACGCGCATCGGGCCGCGCTTCGTGCCGTCCGACAAGAACGACGTCACGATCGCGGTCCTCAACCGGCTGGTGACGGCGCTCGACAAGGTCGGTCGTGCGCGCGGCCTGCCTCCGCGGCTGAAGATCTACCTGACCGAGTTCGGGATCCAGTCCGAGCCGGACCGGATCTCCGGCGTCTCGTTCGCGCGCCAGCCGGCCTACTACGCGATCGCCGAGCACATGGCCTACGTGAACTCGCGGGTGGCGCTGTTCTCGCAGTACCTGATGCGCGACGACGCCCCGCGCGAGGAGGGCTACCGGTTCCGCGGCTTCGAGAGCGGCCTGCGCCGCAACAACGGCCGGGCCAAGCCGGCCTACCGCGCGTTCGCGAACCCGCTCGCCGTCGAGCGCTACGGCCCGTCCGACGTGCTGTGGGGCCTGATCCGTCCCCAGCCGGGAGTGACGCGCGTGACGATCGAGGTGCGCCGGCCCGGCAGGAAGTGGCGTGTCCTGCGCCGGCTCAACACCACCTCGCGCGGCGTCTACGGCCTGAGCGCGGCCCATCGCGACAAGCAGGAGTACCGCGTCCGCTGGACCGCGCAGGACGGCAAGCGCCACACGGGTCCGGCGATACGCGCGTACAAGTTGGGGTCCTGACCCGGTAGTCGCCGGCTCGTCGCCGCGCGATAAGAGGGCGGGGTGCACGAGGCCGACGACCCGTATCACGCGCTCGCCTACCGGCGGTTCGAGGAGCCCGGCGGTCCCGGTATCGTGACGCCGCGATGGCGCCGCAGCTCTGGCTTCTTCGTCACGGAGAGGCCGTCCCCCACGAATCCAAGCCCGACGCCGACCGTGAGCTGACCCCCCGCGGCGAGCGCCAGGCGATCGCCGCGGGCGCAGGCCTTGCCAAGCTCGGGCTCGAGTTCGACGCCTGCTACACGAGCCCGAAGGTGCGCGCGCGCGACACCGCGCGGCTCGCCTGCGAAGCGCTGAACATCGACCCGATCGAGGAGGACTCGCTGGCCAACGGGTTCAGCCGCGAGGACGCGCTCGAGCTGCTGCTACGGCACGGCGCCGACGCGCGCGTGCTCGTGGTCGGCCACGAGCCCTCGTTCTCCCAGCTCGTGCACGACCTCACCGGCGGACGGATCGACTTCAAGAAGGGCGGCGTGGCGGCCGTGCGCGCCGAGCGCGCGAGCGGCGAGCTGCTCACGCTCCTGCGTCCGCGCGAGCTCGAGTCGCTATCTCGATCGTAGGGTGCGCCGGCAACTCACGGATCTCGCGCACGGCCAGCAGCCGGAACGGCCGCTCGCGCAGCGCCTCGAGCCGCCGGTCCATCAGAGGACGGCGGTCACGACGGCCAGCGCGACCTCGGCCCGGGACGTGAGCGACGCCTCGTAGACGAACTCCCCCGGGTTGTGGGCCTTGCCGCCGCGCGGCCCGAGCCCGTCGATCGTGACCGGGATGGCCGCCGCGAAGTGGCTCGCGTCGCTGGCGCCGCCCCGCGAGGCGGCGCGGATCGGCCGGCCGAGCCGGGTCGAGGCGTCGGCGAGCACCGAGGCGACGGCCCGCTCGGAGTGCATCCCGGGCCAGCGCCGGATGAGCTCGGGCGCGAGCGTGACGCCGCCGACCTCGCGCGGGATGGCGGCGCAGACATCCTCGATCGCCTCGAGCTCGTCGGCGCGGCAGTCGCAGTACAGCTCGCCCGCACCCGGCACGACGTTGAAGGCCACGCCGGAACGCAGGACCGTCGGCACCGAGGTGAGGCGGTGCGGGCCGTGCGGGTCATGGCAGGCGGCGACGGTCTGGGCCGCGACGGCGAGCGCGAGCAGCGCGTTGCGGCCGCGGTCGGGCGCCGAGCCCGAGTGGGCGGCGCGGCCGCGCGCGGTGACGCGGATCGTCCCCGCCGCCTTGCGGCGCACCACGACGCCCTCCTCGCCCGCGGACGTCCGCTCGCCGCCCTCGAAGCACAGGCAGGCGTCCCAGCCGGTGAAGCGGTGGACATGGTCGAGCGTCCCTGTGCGCCACTCCTCGTCGCAGACGAGCAGCAGTGCCGCCTCGGCGTAGGCGTCGGGGCGCTTGGCGAGCGCGCGCATGACGCCGATGGCGAGCACGTCGCCGCCCTTCATGTCGACGGCGCCGGAGCCGACCAGCCTGTCGCCGTCGCGGGCGAGCGGCCTGTGGTCCTGGTGGGCGACGACGGTGTCGAGGTGCCCGAGCAGGACGATCCGCCTCGAGCCTGTGCCGCGCAGCCGGGCGAGCAGGTCCGGCGCGTGGTCGGGCGACGAGCACGGGAGGCGCTCGATCTCGGCCTCGTCCGGCAGCAGCGCGGCGCACACGGCGGCGCACTCCTCCGCGCCGTGGACGTCGCCGGACGGCGACGAGACGCCGACCAGCGCCTCCAGCTCGCGCACCGCCCGCTTGCCGATCTCCGCCGCGGCCGCCTGCACCCAGGGGTCCATGGCGCCTGACGGTACTGTCTCCGCGTGCGCGATCGTCCCCTCGGGCGGGCCGCCACGGCGGCGGCCGCTAACGTCCGAGGCATGATCCAGACCGGCGAGAAGGCCCCCGATTTCACGCTTCCCGACCAGGACGGCAACGACGTCTCGCTGAGCGACTTCGCGGGCCGGACGGTCGTCCTCTACTTCTATCCCAAGGCCGAGACCCAGGGTGTAAAATGCAGTAATGGAACGAGCGATCGGGATTGTCCGCGTCAGCCAGCGCGAGGACGACACGGGCCACTCTCCGGAGGTGCAGGCTCGCGCGATGCTCAAGCAGGCTCAGGGCGACGGATTCGGGCTCGCGCCTGCTGATATCTGGGACGAGAACGTCGACGGCAACGGCCGCGTGCGGCCCGTGTCCGGCGGCGCAATGCTTGGCGACCGCCCGAAGCTGAAGGCGGCCGTCGAAGCGATCGAGCGCGGCGAGGCGACCGTTCTCGTCGCCGAGCGGTTCGATCGCTTGTTCCGCGACCTCGACGTCCAGCGCGAGGTGATCCGCCGCGTCGAGGCTGCGGGCGGGCGGCTCGTCACCGCCGCGGGCAAGATCAGCCACGCCACCGCCGAGGCGGAGCTCCACGCCAACCTGAACGGCGCCATCGCGCAGTACACCAAGCGCACGGCGACGGAGCGCTCGTGGGCTGCGGTCGAAATCGCGATTGAGGAAGGCCGCGTGCCGTGGAAGTCCTCGACGCCCGGGTACGACACGGACGAGGACGGCCGGCTCGTCCCGAACGAGCAAGCGTCGATCGTCGAGGAGGCGTTCGGAATCCGCGCGCGCGGCGCCACGATCGCTGTTGTGCGCGACTTCCTGCGCGCGAACGGGATCGAGCGGTCGTACCACGGCGTCACGACGCTGCTCAGGTCGCGGGTCGTGCTGGGCGAGATCCACTTCGGCGCGCACACGCCCAATCTGACCGCGCATCTGGCGATCGTCGACCGCGACACGTGGAGAGCGGTTCAGCGCGCGGTCGTGTCGCGCGGCCGCCGGGCGAAGTCCGAGCGGCTGCTCGCGCGTCTCGGTGTCCTGCGCTGCGGAACGTGTGGCGCGCGGATGGTCGTCGGCACCGCCAACCGCTCCGCCTACTGGATCTACCGGTGCCCGCCGAACGGGGACTGCCAGCGGCGCGTCACGATCGCCGCGGAGATCGCCGAGAGCGTCGTGGTCGACGCCGTGCGCAGCGCGATCTCCAACGACGAAGGCCGCGCGTCCGCGGAGGCGAACGTCCGCGACGCGGAGGCCGCGCTCGATGCCGCCGAGGTCGCGCTCAAGAATGCGATCCGAACCCTCGCGGTGGTCGCAGACGAGCCTGAGACGCAATCGCGACTGCTGGAGCTCCGGCAGGACCGTGATCGTGCACGTGATCATCTCGATCAACTAGGCGGCCAGCAAGCCGCGGTCGTCATCAACGGAGCCGACGATTGGGATCGCCTGTCCTTCGACGCCCGCCGGGCGCTGATCCGCGCCACCGTCGAGCGCGCCACAGTCTCCACGAACGGGCGCGGCGCCGAGCGCATCCACGTCAAACTGTTCGGCGAGTAGCCGGCGCGCCTCGGCGTCAAGGATGCGCCGAACCTCGGCGCGGACGTGGACCGGGAGCGGGCTCACGTTGCCTCCCCATGCCCGTAGTTCGTGGTGCTCCGCTGCTCGATCGCCGCCTCTCGCGCCAGGCGCCGGTGCTCACGCGCTCTGGCGTGGCTTGAGTCGGCCAGGAGTGCGTCGCCGGCCTTGCGGTAGCCGCGTCCGGCGAAGTCCCACACGCGGATCTCGATCAAGTTGTGGTCACTTTTCGCCGCGGCCTCGCCGGTGTCTCGCGAGCGGCCTGCGGCGTGGGCGGCGCGCGCCTCGCGCAGCGCTTTGAACGTCGTGGAGAAGCGGCGGCTCTTGGTGAAGCAGTGCCCGCCGAATCCGAACTGGTGCGCCCAGCGCCGCATCCGCGTCTCGTCGACGTCGGCCTGGTCGCCCGCGTGCCAGGCAGCGGCGATCAGACGGCGCGCGTGCTCGCGGCATCGCAGCCCGTCCAGCTCGTGCGCGTACTCGATCCGGTGCCCGATGCCGCCGGCGTCCTCGGTGGACTTGGTCGCGTACTTGGCGATGTACCCGGCCACCCGCGCCGCCTCCCGGACGGACCCGGCGAAGTCGAGCGCGCGCACGTCGTGCTGCGTGCCCCACCCGTACGGGTCGGCGTCGGAGTCCTCGGCGGGGACGGTGGCCTTCGGCAGCGCGGCGGCGATCGCGTCGACGAGCAGCTCCGCGTCGAACTCGCCCGGCGGCGGGCCGATCTCGTCCTCGCGGGCGTCGAGGCGCCAGATCGTGTGGAAGTGCACGACGCCGCGGCGTTGGAACTCGGCGACCTTGACGTAGCCGACGCGGACGAGCTGGCGCGCCGCCTTCTGGGTGAGCCCGGCCTGGCGGGCGAGCTCGCGCTCGACGTAGGTCTTGGTCCGCTTGAACAGCCGCCCCGTGTTGTGGTTGAACAGCGCGCACCGCTCGTAGTCGAAGCAATCCGGGCAGATCGCCTCGCCCAGGCATGGGTCATCGTCGGCGTGGCGCTCGCCGCACGCGAGCGACCGGCCGTGCTGGCAGGTCTCGCCGCGGCTACGCGGGCGGCACGGGAGCTGCTTGCCGTTGGCCTCGCGGATCGTATGCACCGGACCGAAGCTCGGAGCGGTGAAGGTCGCGAACACCAACGGGTGCGCCGCGACGGTCTCGGGCACGCCCTTGCCGCCCCGCAGACCGGCCGCCACGAGCTGCCAGGCGTCGCCGCGGTAGACGTCAGAGCACGACGGGCACACGTGCGCGCGGCGGTTCCCGCACGGCTTCAGCAGCACTCCGTCCGGCTCGCCATCGGTCGAGAACTCGCGCACGACCTCGCCCGTCGCCGCATCCGCCTCCCGCGAGACTCCGCGCAGGTGGACGGGCTGCCGGCACCCGCGCGCGCGCTCGACCCAGCGCTCGTAGCGGCCGCCCGTCTCGGGGTGGTTGAGCCGAACGACGATCTCACGCGCCGCGCGCAGCTCCGACCTCTCGGCCGTGGTCGTCACGGTAGCTCGGCCTCCATGGGCGCGATCTCGACGACCCCGAACGTGCACCACCCGCAACGAATGCTCGACGCCTCGTCGCCCTCGCGCCCGTCGCACTCCGGGCACACCACCCACCGCGACCGCTCATACAGCGCCTCACATTCCGGCGAGCGGCAATCGCGCTCCAGGCAGTACAGGCACCGCCCGGCGAAGTTCAACCGCGGCGGCTTGACCGCGTCGACTACCTGTCGTGCCCGCTCTTGGGACACCTCGCGCTCAGGCGCGTAGTCCAGAGTCGTCATGGCTCGCAAGCTGAGCGCGTATGGCGCTCGCCGGCGAGCGATTATGGGCGGCGTGCATCGCGTATGCAGAGTCTGCATACGACGAATTTGTCCGTCGGACCACCCGTTAGCCTTGGACGGGTGACCGACGTGTGGTGGGAGTCACCGGCTGTGCTGACAGCTGTCCGAGAGGGCGACACCGGCACCGTGATACGCCTGGCTCGGCACGCGAAGGGTGCAACTCAACGCCAGACGGGAGACGCGTGCGGCTACAGCCAGTCCGAAATCTCACGGATCGAGAACGGCCGGGCCCGCGTCCATGACATACGCATTCTTGAGCGGCTGGCCCGTCGCCTGGACATCCCTCCCCAACTCCTTGGGCTCGCGCCCTTCGACATCGATCCGGTCTGGTCCATGAGACGGCGTGACTTCCTCACGAAGGCCGCCAGCGGGGCGGCGGCAGCGATGCTCACCGCCAACGGCCGCGGCAGCCCGGGGCTGTCCGATCTGCTCACGCCCTCCCGATCGGCTCAACACGATTCGCCCACGCTGGTTGGGCTCGAGAGGCGCATCGCCTCGGCGCACGCGATCTATCAGCGAGGCGAGTACCAGCATGTCGCCGACGGACTCCCCGCGCTCATCGGCTGCACGACCAACGGCACGCTGCTCGCCGAGGACGAGCGAAGCCGGCAGCACGTTCTCGCGGCGCAGGGATGGTCGTTCGTGCTGGCCGCCAAGCTCGCGACGAAGTTCGACGATGCGTCAGCCGCCCGCCTCGCCGCCGACCGGGCGATCACGGCAGGAACCTTCAGCGCCTCTCCGGTCTTGCAGGGGGCAGCCACCTACCAGTTGGCCTGCGCCTGGAGGCTGGCGGCGAACGCGCTCACGCCGAACAGGTTGCTGCCATCGGTGCCGACCACCTGGCCGCGGCGAGCGACCGAGACCCCTCCCTCATCTCTGTTCGGGGCGCCCTGCTGCTGATCGCCGCAATGGCCGCGTCCGCTCAGGGCGATCCAGCGGCATCGGGCCGGTATCTCGCCGATGCCCAGCGCCTCGCCGAGCGCCTTGGCACGGACTGCAACCACGCGTGGACCGGGTTCGGACCGACGAACGTCCGCACCCATGCGCTGGCTGCCGCGGTGCGTCTAGACCAGCCGGACCGCGCCGTGGAGATCGCCAATCAGATCGACACCGACAGCTTCGCTCCGGGTCTCGTCGGCCGCCGCTGCCAGGTTCATGTTGAGGCTGCACTTGCCCACGCTCGACAAGGCCACGACAACGAGGCGGTCGAGCACCTCGTCCGCGTCGAGCGCACGGGGCCGCAGGTTCTCCGCCATAGCCAGCAGGCGCAGCAGCTGATCGTTGATCTGCTTCGGCGAGGCCGGCGATCCGCGGCTCCGGCTCTGCGGGAGCTCGCTCACTACGCCGCGCCAGTTGGCGCATGACGGCCGATACAGAGGCACCGCGAGTCCTGTACTGGATCATGTGCGCCGCCCCGCCGGTTCAGGACTGGCAAGCGGCCGCGCGGCAGCTCCAGGAGGATGGATGGGACCTGCACGCCATCCCCACCCAGACCGCGGCATCGTGGCTCGACCTCGGCAGCCTCGCCGCCGTCACCGGTCACGCTGTGCGGACAAGGCCACGCCTACCGCACGAGACCGACGAGCTGCCGCCAGCGGACGCGGTGCTCGTTGCGCCGGCGACGTTCAACACCGTGAACCAGTGGGCAGCCGGCATCAACGACACGCTGCCCCTGGGCGCGCTCAACGAGCTGCTCGGCCTCAACGTCCCAATCGTCGTCGCGATGTACTGCAAAGCTGCGCTCGCCACCCACCCGGCCTATCGCCCGAACATCAGGCGGCTTAGCCAAGCCGGCGCCACGATTCTTGAAGGCGAGCACTCGATCACCGTCAGCGATGACGGTTTCTCCTGGACCGCCATCAGGGACGCACTCGGAGCGCTGCTGCGCGAACGCCCCGATCGTCACGGGACCGTCCCCGGGTAACGCGCGTCTTCTGCAGGCGCGACACCGCGGCGCACTGCTCGTTCTGCCTCGAAGCAACACTCGGGCGACGCCCCTCGGAGTGATGGTCGACCGGTTGAGAGGACACGCGAAAGCCATCGCGCGGCTAGTCCTCCGTCCGTCTGGGTCTTGATCACCCTGGCGGACGTCGTGGCAGAGGCGCCTAGAACGAATGACGGCGAGGCTTGTGAACTGTCGTCGCGTATCGCCGAAGGTTCACGGCGGAAGCGTCACCTAAACCGGAAGCTCCGACGTTCACCTGGCGGCGCTGCTGCGCGATCTGCGCACGTCACAGGACCGCTCACAAGAGACCGTGGCCTACGAGGCCGGCCTGACCCACGCCTCCCTCGGCCGCATAGAGCGCGCCGAGTCGGACCCGGGCTGGAGCTCGGTCGTCAAGGTCGCCGACGCGCTCGGCGTGTCGTTCGAGGAACTCGGCCGACAGTTCGACAAGCGCCGCAAGTCATCGCCCTGAGTGCGCTGACAACAGGCGTTGTACGCATGCGCAGCTCATCCCCGCCGCTCTACGCCGCGAATGCTCGCCGGCGGCGCCGGTGTTATCACGCATGCTGGACCGAGTTCTCGCGGCGCAGACGTCTCGCTCGGCGACGTTCGCTCGCCCGGGCCCGGGAGCGGAACCGCGTTTTCCGCACACAGCGGGGACGAGTGGCGAGGGTCGAGATCGCGTTGACGCAAGGTTCCAGCCCGGCCTCATAGGATCGCGCGGCATGGCGCGCATCGACGAGCGCGTGTTAAATGGGAATCGTGCGCGCACTCTTCGCGACCTCCCCCGGTCTTGGCCATGTGTTCCCGACGATCTCCCTAGCACACGCGCTGCGTGCCGCCGGCCACGAGGTGCTGGTGGCGACCCCGGGCGGCAAGGAGGCCGCGAACGCCGGCCTGCACGTCGTGGACACCGCGCCGGGTGTCGACATCGGCGCGGTGTTCCAGCAGGCGGCCAGCGAGCAACCCGAGGAGTTCGACTACAGCACGGACGTCGACACCGAGAAGGGGTTGGAGTTCGTCGGCGCGATCTTCGCCAAGTTGTCCGGCGTGTCGGTGGACCTGACCGTGTCGGCGGCCGAATCGTGGCGGCCGGACGTGGTCGTGTACTCGTCGATGGAGGGCACCGGGCCGCTGGTCGCCGCGAAGCTCGGCGTGCCGGCCGTGTCGCACGGCTTCGGGTTCGCCGACGAGGCGTCGATGACCGAGGCGATCTTCAAGAAGATGGTCGAGGAACGCGAACGGCATGGCGTGCAAGGGTTTCCCGAGGTGCGCGAGTCGATCGACGTGGCGCCGCCGAGCATGGTCGACCGGCCGGTGCGCGGCTGGCCGATGCGGTACGTGCCGTACAACGGAGGCGGCGTGCTGCCCGAGTGGGTGCTCGAACGGCCCGCGCGCCCGCGCGTCGCGGTGACACTCGGCACGGTGCTGACCCAGGTCGGCGCGCTCACGTCGTTGACCAAACTCGTCGACGTGGCACGGCATCTGGACGCCGAGTTCGTACTCGCCCTCGGCGACGCGGACCCGTCGCCACTGGGAGAACTGCCGGACAACGTGCGGGCGGCCGGGTGGGTGCCGCTGTCCGCGCTGCTGCCGACCTGCGCGGCGCTGGTGCACCACGGCGGGGCCGGCTCGACGCTGACCGCGATCGACGCCGGAGTCACGCAGCTCGTGCTGCCGCACGGCGCCGACCAGTACATGAACGCGGACGCCGTGGCGCGGCGCGGGCTCGGTCTGCGTTCGGAGCCGGATCAGGTGGACGCGGAGCTGATCGACCGCCTGCTCACCGACCCGGGGCTGGGCCGGGCCGCCTCCGAGGTGGCCGACGAGATCGCGACGCTGCCGAGGCCCGCCGACCTCGTGCCGAAAATCGCCGGCCTCGCCTGACTTTGCCAGGGGTGCACACCGTGGCGTGCACTAATCCCTTGGGCTGACTTTGGCGCGTGGCAGGTGAAATGGCGAGGCTAGCGGCTCGGCGACCGCGCCGGCTGCGACGGCATGTACTCCACGAGCGCGGTGCTCAGCTCACCGGCGGTGCGCAGATCC
>CAWHNO010000010.1:0-225293 GCA_963830725.1 uncultured Solirubrobacteraceae bacterium
CGCCGTCGGCGGCAGCGTCGAGCGGCCGGTCACGTCCTGCGCGCGGACTGCCATGCGCGTAGTCGTCGCCGAGGACACGATGCTCACGCGCGAGGGCATCGTGCGGCTGCTCGAGAGCGCTGACGTCGAGGTCGTGTCGCAGGTCGAGGACGGGCCGGCGTTGCTGCGCCAGGTGCGGCTCCACCGGCCGGACGTCGCGATCGTCGACATCCGCATGCCGCCGACGCACACCGACGAGGGGCTCGTCGCCGCCACGCAGATCCGCGAGGAGCACCCCGGGACCGGCGTGCTGCTGCTCTCGCACTACGTCGAGCCGAGCTACGCGCTGCGCCTGCTCGAGGAGCATCCCGAGCGCGTCGGCTACCTGCTCAAGGAGCGCGTGTTCGACGTCGCGATCCTCGTCGACGCGCTGCGGCGGCTCGTCGACGGCGAGAGCGTCGTGGATCCCACGATCGTCGCGCGGCTGGTCGGACGGCGACGCCGCGAGGATCCGCTCGACGAGCTCACACCGCGCGAGCGGGAGGTCCTCGAGCTCGTCGCCGAGGGCCTCTCCAACCGCGCGATCGCGACGCGGCTGTTCGTCACCGAGCGCACCGTCGAGGCCCACATCCAGCAGATCTTCGCCAAGCTGCGGCTCGCCGCGGACCCGGAGTCGCACCGCCGCGTGCTCGCGGTGGTCGCCTACCTCAGCGGAACGACATGAAGGCAATTCTGCTCCTCGCGCTCGCGCTGGCGCTCGCCGGCTGCGGGGCCCGCGCTCAAGCCGACAAGTCCGGCGGCGACGCCGCGCCGGTCACGCTGCGGATGGCCACGATGGAGGCCGACGGCGCGCCGTACGCCGACGGCGTGCGCGAGTTCGCGCGCGAGGTCGAGGACCTGTCGGGCGGCGCGCTGCGGATCGACGTCGTCTGGGACGGCGCGACCGAGTACCTCGGCGAGTTGGGCCCCGGCGCCGACCAGAAGGTCGCCGGCCTGGTCCAGTCCGGCAAGCTCGACATGGGGCTGATCCCGGCTCGCGCCTGGGACCGGCTCGACGTGACCAGCCTCCAGGCCCTCCAGGCGCCGTTCCTCATCGACAACGAGGCACTCGTCGACGCGGTCGTGACGAGCGATCTCGCGCGCGACATGCTCGCGGGCTTGGACGAGGCTGGTGTGGTCGGGATCGCGCTGTTGCCCGAGGGCCTCCGGTACCCGGTCGGCTTCGACGGGCCGATGACCGCGCCCGGCGACTTCGCGGGAGCGACGCTGCGTGTCTTCCCGTCCGACGCGTCGTCGCGGCTGTTCGAGGCGCTCGGAGCGAGCACCGTCGACGTCAACGGCGAGGACTTCGACACTGCGGTCCGGGACGGCACGATCGCGGGCGCGGAGTCGGAGTTCCTGCGCGGCGGCGAGCTGCCGCGCCCGGGCGCGTTAACCGCAGACCTGAGCGTGTACGCAAAGGAGAGCGCGATCGTCGCCAACGAGGCCGTCTTCGGGCGCCTCTCGGGCGACCAGCGGGACATCCTGCGCGAGGCCGCCGCACGGGCGCAGCGGTTCATGATCGAGCACGACCCGACCGAGGCGGAGCGGGCCGAGGTCTACTGCCGGGTCGGCGGGCGGATCGTGATGGCGGCGAAGGAGGATGTGGCCGCGGTGCACGAGGCCGCGGAGCCGGTGTACGCGGCGCTGGAGGCCGACCCGCAGACGAAGGCGTTCATCGCGCGGCTGCGCGCGATGAAGGCGGAAGTGCCGCCGCAGCCGCTCCCGGAGCCGTGCGCGCCGGCGCCCGGCAAGTCCGAGGCGCCGGCCGGCGCCTCCACACCCAAGCGGTTCCCGGAGGGCGTCTACCGCCGCGACATCTCGGCCGAGTACCTGATGGCGCACGGCATGGACGAGATCACCGCGCACCAGATCGACGGCCAGATCACGTTGACGATCGAGGACGGCCGCTGGAGCGGGCGCGCGGCCGGATTCGCGGGCGACTGCCACGGTCCCTACGAGATCGAGGCGGAGCGGATCTCCCTCTATCACGACGAGGCGCAGTGCGGCGGACCGGCCGGATTGCTCGTGATGAGCGCCCGCTGGCGGCTCGACGGCGACGAGCTCCGCCTGCTCGACGTCCGCGTGGGCAGGCCGCTCGAATGGGGCGGCAAACCGTGGACGAAGATCGGCTGACGAGCACACAGGATTTGCGTCGCGCGCGGCATCGCGTGGTGAGCGATCGGGCACGAGCTGGCGTCACTTGGTGCTTCGCCCGGTTCCGAGCGTCTCGCATGTCGCGCGGTCAGACAACGGGACGGACGAGGACGAGGCGCTCGCCGGCACGCGATCGCCGATCACCGCGCTCCTGCATTCGTGGGAATAGGGCAGCCGTACCGCCGCGATCGCGTTCCATGCAGCTGGGGCGTCCCGGTGTTCGTGCTCACGCTGACGACGCGCTGCTGCTTTGGTCTGCAGCGCGAACGAGGTCGCGCGCGAGCGAAGTGCGCTTTCTTACGCGGCAGTGACGGTGCGGCGGCGGGCCGCCCGGAGAGGAGCCTCGGTCCGTTTTCGATATGAAGCTCGCGAACTTCGCTGCGCTCGATCCCGAGTATCGAACCGTTGGCTCAGTGATCGAGCGGTTGCGGTGGTCGCCGCGCGTAGGCGGTCGGCGGCTACTGGAAGCGGGCGATGTAGACCGGACCGCCGCGCTCGAGGCGTAGTCGAAGGTGGGTCACCTGGCGCAGGTCGATCCGGGCCGTTGCGCCGAAGCCGCGATCGCCCTCGCGAAGCTCGAACGTTCCGAGCTGGCTCGTGGTGCCGGCCCGCGTCAGCATCGTGGCGACGTATCGCCCGGCGGGCAGCGCTCGATCGAGCCTGACGAAGATCCACGGCGTCTGCCCGCCGTAGTGGAAGACGAGCCCCTGATTGCGACCGCCCGGGTCGCGCAGATCGCTGACCGCGAGGTATTGGCCGTTGGCGCGCGTGAGCACGGCTTGCAGCTGCCGGCCGAGCAGCCGCTCGTCGCGCGTGGCGGTGAGGACTCCGGTGGCCGCCCCAGCGGCCCCCGCGAGCGCTGCGGCAACCACCGCGAGGACGGCGACGCGTCTGCCACGCAGTGTCGGCCAGGCGGGTCGGCGCCGCCGATCCGGTCGTCCGACGCGCTCCAGCACGCGCAGCTCGAAGCCCGGCGGCGGCTCGTGTTCGGGCGCCAGGAGCAGCAGCTCGTCGCCGAGGATCGAGAGGTCGCGCAGGAGCCGCCGGCAGCTCGGGCAGCGGCTGGTGTGCTCGAGCACGCGTACGCGTTCGTCGCCGGGGGCGATCCCGAGCGCCAGCTCGACGATCGCGTCCTGGAGCGCCTCGCATCGCCGATCGTCAGGCATCGCGCACCTCGAGCAGGCCGTGGAGCTTGAGCATCGCGGCTCGGATCCGGGTCTTGACCGTGCCGATCGGCGTGCCGTCGAGCGCCCCGATGTCGCGTGCCGTCCGGCCTAGGAACGCCGCCAGCAGCAGCGCCCGCCGCTGCTCCGGGGGAAGGGTTTCTATCGCCGCCCAGAGCCGTGCCGCGTCGTCGGCTGCGATCCGCCGCTCCTCGGGCGACCGCTCCGGATCGGCGGCGTCCCCGAGCAGCACGGTCGGGTCGACGCCGACCGGGTCGGACCGCCGCATGCGGGCGTGGTCGATGGCGACGTTGCGGGCGATCGCCAGCAGCCACGTCGCGACCTCCCCGCGCCGGGGGTCGTAGGCATCGGCGCGTCGCCACGCGCGCACGAACACGTCCTGGGCGACCTCCTCCGCCTCGGCCCGGTCGCGGACGATCGTCAACGCCAGGCCGAAGACGCGAGTTTGGAAGCGTCGCACGAACGCCGCGCACGCGTCCGGGTCACGCGCACGGAAGCCGGCGAGTAGCGCCTCGTCGGACAACGGAGACCACACTCGGGTATACGCCGCCTCCGGCGCGTTGGATCGAGTTCATTACTTGCGCCGGGTCTTCGCGGTTGCCGTGTTCGAATACGCGGACACGCCCCCGGCGTTGAAGGCACGGACGCGATACGAGTACGCGGTATTGCGCGCCAGCCCGTTGTCGAGGTAGCTCGTGACATCGTGGCCGACGACCGCGATCTGCACGAAGCCGGTGCAGCCAGTCCCGACGCAGCGTTCGATCCGGAAGCCGTCCTCCGTGCCCGCGTTGTCCTGCCAGCGCAACCGGATCTCGCTCCTCGAGACCCCCGTGGCGTCCAACTGGCTCGGCGCCGTGAGCGCGGGCGCCGTGCCGGCCGGGAAGCGCAGCGTGACGATGTCGTTCGCGGTCCCGCCGATCGACAGGTAGCCGTTCCACGAGGTGCCGGTGACCAGCGCTGTCCCGGCGGCGTCGATCGCGACGCCCGCGACCTGGTCCTGCTGGCCGGGGTCGGCCAGCCCGCCGAAGCGGTGGCGCCACAGCTCGCGGCCGTCCGGCGCGAAACGGATCGTCAGGTAGTCGCCCGAGCCCGTGCTCGTGTCGCTCACCGTGCCCGCGACGGTGACGGCGCCCGCCGAGTCGGCCGCGACGAACGGCCATGACAGCATGTCGCCGGCGCCGACAGTCAGCGGCGCCGACCACACGCGCGCGCCGCTCGCGCTGAACTTGGCGACCGTCGACAGCGACGTCACGAACGTACCCGCGACGACGACGTTGCCGGCGGCGTCGACGTCGACTGACGCGCCGCCGTCGCTGCGGATCGTCTGGACCAGCGAGCCGCCGGCGTCATAGCGCAGCGTGAGTGGGAACGGCGGGACATACGGGCTCGTGTTCTCCTGCGTCGTGCCCGTGATCGCGATCCGGCCGGACGCATCGACATCGAGGTCGAAGACGAACTCGTGGCTTGCGGCCGTGTCGCTCCAGCGCGCCTGCCAGACGATCGTCCCTTGCGCGTCGTACGCGACCGTCTCGGCGTCGTTGTCAGGGAACTGCTCACCGCCGGGCTGGGTCATGCCGGAAACGACGACATTGCCGTCGGGCAGCAGCGCCATGTCGGCCGCGCGGTCGTCCGACCGTCCCGGCGCGTCGAGCCTGCGCTCCCAACGCAGCGAGCCGTCGGCCGCGAACTTGAGCGTCGCCCAGTCGTAATCGAAGTCCGCGCCGTAGGAGAAGCCGGTCGCGTACACGTTGCCCGCGGCGTCGACGACGACCTGCTCGGCGAAGTCGCTGTTGACGCCCGGGCCGTCGTAGCGCTGCGCCCAGCGCTGCGTCCCGTCCGGGCCGAACTTCACGACCAGGTAGTCGTAGTTCGTGTTGAAGATCACGCCGTCGCCGATGTATCCCGCGGCGTACACGTTGCCCGCGGCGTCGACGGCGACGGCGTTGGCCTGGCCGCCCACGCCTCCGCGCGAGCCGTCGTAGCGCGCGGTCCAGCGCGTCGCGCCGTCGGGGCCGAGCTTGACCACCGCGAACGAGCTGCCGGCGCCACCTTCATCCACGGCACCGGCGAGATAGCCGTTGCCGACTCCGTCGACCGTGATCGCGCCGGCCCGGTCATACCCTCCGCCGTCAAAGCGGATGATCTGCGGGGTCTGGCCGGCGGCCACGGCCGGTGACAGCGAAACGGCCGCCGCCAAGGCCGTGCCGACGATGACGCTGACGCGGATCATGTACGGCCTCGCCGGCTTGCGCATGACGACCTCTCCGTAGTGATGAGGGCTCCCTGAGGTAATACGGAGGAGCGGCATGACGGGATTGCCCGGGTGCTCGTTCTCCGCCCGGGCGCGCGTTGACCGGCCAGCGCCAGAACCCGACCTGCGGTTCTGGCGCTGACAGCTGCTCGGGCTCAGGACAAGGACGCGTCCTGAATGAGCCGGCCCAGGTCGGCGCGGGAAGCGGTCGCTGCTTGCCGCCGACGTCGAGCACGGTCTTGCCGTCGACGGTGCGGCCGTGGGCCCGCAGCCACTATCGCGTTCCACGGGCGCGGTCGGATCCGCGCGCGGCGGACGTCAGCCTGGCGGCGCCGCGCGGCGCCGCCAGGCTCAGTGGTCAGGGAGTCCTGAAGCGGAACGTGACGTCGGCGCCGTCGGGCTTTGCGACGACTTGACTTCCCCGCGTGCGCCGCGATACTTGCCGGTGCCGCCGGTGATCGCGAAGTGTCCTGGCCCGGTGGACGGAGAAGTCACCGATGCATTGGACGGTCAGCTGGCCCTTGTCGAACCAGTTGGTCGCAACGCAGTGGTAGATCGAGGGCAGTTCCACAAGCGAGCACACGCCGCCGTCTCTGCCGACCTGCTTGCCGCGCACGAAGAACTTCCCGTTGAACACGTCCTGGTCGCCGACGGAGTCGGGGGCGGGCTTGCCGGGTGTCGCCGAGCCGTCGACGTCGATGAAGAAGTCGTGCCCGACGTCCCTGTGGACGTTGAGGACGTGGACCTTTCCCTCGGGGCGGGAGGATCCGGACGATGACGCCGATGCGGCGATGCCGAGGATCGCAGTCGCCGCGATGCTGGCGGCGATGATCGTCCTCGGGAGGGTGATGCGTGGCAAGGCAAAGCTCCTTTGCTGTTGGCTGGGGCCTGGCGCCGGCACCGTGAGCATGCGCTGGAGCGGTTACTGGGCGGTTTCACGGCGGGGCGGTCATTCTCCGCCAAGAGCGCGGCGACCCTGCCGGCCGACGCCGTCATCCCCAGTTGCTCGTGGATCGCGAGGGCTTCGCGTAGGAGATCGCCGGCGTACTCGCCGTCGCCCGGCGCCTGGCGTGTCAAGAGCACGCGCGCGTGGTCGGCCTTTGCGTGCGCGACCCACGGCCGGGCGCCGATCGCCGCGTTCGTCGCCGCGGCGTCTTCGAGGCGGCGTGCCGCCTCATCGAGACGCGACAGCACGGCGGCGAGCAGCCCTAAATAGCGGGACATGGCGCCCATCGGGAAAAAATGTGGCGCCACGGCAGCGAGCGACGCGTGGGGAGCGAGCAGGTCGTATAGCTGCAATGCTCGCTCTCGGTCGGCGAGGAGTGCGGCGGTCTCGGCGAGGAGCGCCATCGAGAGCAGCGACTCGATGTGGCGCCGGACAGTGTCCCAGTCGTCACGAGCCAGGAGCTCGAACATTCCTCGGGCGGCCGTGTAGTTGCCCTCCTTCGACATACCGCACGCCTCGAGGACGCAAGCCGCCGCCCGCCGACGGAGTCGAAGGACGCGCAATGACAATCACGCTTGTCGACGCCACCTACGGGTGTCCGAGAACGACTATTCCCGGACGTGACCGGCGCGGTCGCTCACGATGGCAGGCAGTCACCTTCGGCGACGGCGACGACACGACTGCCTGGGACGGCTGGCGGCGCGCAATGCCGGGACCGACCTCCCTGCGTCACGAGAATGGCGAAGGGGCGCCGCGCAGTAGCGCGGCGCCCCTTTCGCGCGAGCCGGTCTTGCGGCTCGCAGCGCCCTAGCGTGCGGGCTCGGGCGCGGGTTCCTCGACGTGCGCCGGCGCTACGCGCCGCTCGCCGGCGGCCTGCCCGGGCCACCACGCCCGCCGCCCGGCGAGGGCGGTGAGGGCCGGCACGAGGATCGAGGAGACGACGAGCGAGGCCAGGATGATCCCGAAGGCCATCGCGAAGCCCAGCTCCTTGGACGCCTGGCCGGAGGCCAGCATCAGCGTCGCGAACGAGGCCGCGAGGACGAGCCCGGCGGCGGCGATCGCGGGTGCCACGTGGCGCACGGCCGCGGCGACCGCCTCACGGACCGGCCGGCCGGCGAGCATCTCCTCGCGCAGGCGGGCGGTCATGAGGATGTTGTAGTCGGTCCCGAGCGCGACGACGAAGAGGAACAGGACCAGGGGGAGCGTGAAGGCCACGCCGCGTGCCCGGCCAGGACCTGGAAGACCAGGACCGAGGCGCCGAGCGTCGCGGCGAACTCCAGGGCGACCGCGCCCAGCAGGTACAGCGGGGCGACGGCGCTACGCAGCGTGAACACGAGGATCAGGCCGATCAGCGCGGCAGCGATCGGGAAGATCTTGCGCATGTCGCGCTCGACGGAGTCGCTCACGTCCGCGAACACGCGGTCGTGCCGCCGACCATGGCGGTCGTGCCGTCGGGCGCCGCGGTGTGGGCGGCGTCTCGCAGCGGGCCGCGGACGACGTCCATCGCCTTCTTCGAGAGCGCCTCACCTGCAGCGCGAGCTCGATCTGCGCCCCGCGACCGTCGGGGCGTCAGGACCGGCGTACCGACGGAGCCGACGCCGTCCACACGCTCGAGGCGGTGGCGAAGCGGCTCGAGCTCGGCGACGCTGATCGTCCGCGAGGCGTCGACGTAGACGTGCTGCGGGTCCGTCGCGCCCTTGGGGAAGCGACGCGGAGATCTCCTCAGCGGTCCGCGTGGCGGCCGTTGCGGTCTGGCCGGCCGTCATGTCGTAGGACATCTTCGTCCCTACGGCGACGGTCGCCAGGGCGACGAGCGCGGCGGTCACCGCGAGCGTCGTTCGGCGAGGCCGGCGGGCGATGCCGCGGCCGAGCCGCGCGGCGGGGCCGTCGGTGCGCTCCTCGAGCCAGCGGCGGGAGGGCCAGAACAGGGCCCGGCCGGTGACGGCGGCGAGCGCCGGCATCACCGTCACGCCCGCTAGGAGCATGAACAGCACCGAGATCGCGATCGCCGGGCCGAGCACCCGGAACTGGCCGAACTCGGCGAGGGCGAGCGTGGCGAACGCGACCACGATGGCCAGGGCGGCCGACGCGATCACGGGGCCGATCCGCAGCGCAGAGGCGAGCGCCGCCGTGCGGCGATCCTCACCGGCGCGCAGCCGCTCGCGCAGCCGGAACAGCAGGAACAGGAAGTAGTCGACGCCGATGCCGACGAGGACTACATGGATGATCTGCGGCGTGCTCACGTCGAGGTCGAAGCCGAACCGAGTGCGGCGAGCACGACGAGCCCGCTGGCGGCGCCGGCCACGAGGTAGATCGCGAACAGCGGCAGGAGTGCCGCGAGCGGCGCGCGGAAGAACAGCAGGCTGAGGAGGACGACGGCGCCGAGCAGCAGCAGGCCCTGGAGCGCGGTGCTCTTCTCGGCGGCCTCGGTCTGGTCGGCCGTGGAGGCGATGCCGCCGGTGAAGGCGACGCGCAGTCCGTCGGCGCGGGCGGCGTCGGCGGCACGGTCACGGATCTGGCGGAAGCCCGCCTGGGCGACCAGGTCGGTGCTGTTGGCCTTCCACTGCAGGCCGGCGAGCTGGAAGCGCCCGTCCGGCGCCTGCGGCCCTGGTGCGGCGGCGACGATGCCGCCGGCGCGCTCCTCGAGGTCGCCGGGCTGGTTCTTGACGTCGAGCGTGTCGGTGTCGATGCGCCAGCTCTTCAGGCGGTCGGTGAGCGAGGCGACGTCCGCGCGGTCGGCGGCGGTCAGGGATCGGCCGTCGGCGCGCTTGACGAGCGCGGTGACGGTGGTGGTGCCCTCTTGCGCGCCGAACGCCGTCTCGGCGAACTGCGTGGCGCGGGCGGACTCGGAGGACTTCGGGAGGAACTGCGCCGTGTCGTCGGTAACGACGCGGTGGCCGAGCTGGGTGCCGACGCCGGTGAGCGCGACGGCCGCGACCAGCCACAGCAGGATGATGCGCTTGGGGTGGGCGGTGACGTAGGTGATGATGCGCTGAAGCATTTGGGGGCCTCCGTGAGGCGACGTGGTGGTACGTCCATCGTGCGCCCCACGTGACATAGTCGCAACACGCGGTTTCTCTCGTTCCCTTAGGCTCTGCCTATGACACTCCGGCAGCTCGAGTACCTGGTGGCGATCGTTGACGAGGGCTCGTTCGCCCGCGCCGCGGCGGAGCTGTACGTCTCGCAGCCGACGCTGTCGCAGCAGGTCCGCGCGCTCGAGGACGAGGTCGGCGGGCCGCTGGTCGAGCGGCTCGCGCGGGGCGTGCGGCCCAGTCCGGCCGGCGACGCGTTCCTGCCCGCGGCGCGGGCGGCGCTCGCGGCGGCCGGCCGCGCCCGCCGCTCGGCGCGGATGGTGCTCGGCCTCGAGGCGGGGGAGCTCGAGATCGCGACCGTTGGCGCCGTCGCGTTCGGGCTGCTCCCGCCCGTGCTGCGCCGCTGGCGCGCTCGCCACGCCGCGCGGACCGTCCGCCTTTTCGAGCACCGCGACGGGCCGGCCCTCGCGCAGGCCGTCGCGGACGGTGGCGCGGACCTCGGGATCGGTCCGCGCCCGGACGGCTGGAGCGGGCCGCTCGAGAGCCTCGGCTGGGAGGACTTCGTGATCGTCCTGCCGCCCGGCGATCCGCTGCGTTCAGGCGACGGCCCCATCGCTTTGGCCGCGCTGGCCGACCGCGACTGGGTCCTGTTCGAGCGCGACCACGCGCTCGCCGAGCTGACCGAACGCCTCTGCGCGGCCGAGGGGTTCACGCCGCGCCCGTCGGTGCGGACGGCGCAGATCGCCGCCGCGCCCGTGCTCGCCGGCGCCGGCCTTGGCCCAGCGCTGGTGCCGTTCAACGTCGTCGCCGGCCCGCTCCGCCGGTCCGTCCGCCGCCTCGACCCGCCGCGGGCGCGCGAGCTGTGCGCGTTCACCCGCGCCGATTGGTCCCCGCTGGCGCGCGCGTTCCTGGAACTGATCGCCGAGGACCCCTGGCCTCAACGCGAGGCCGGCACGGCCGTCGTGGACTGACGTGGTTCGCTAGGACCCGCCCTGCCGCACGACCTCGCCCGCCTCTCACCGCACCGGCACGGCGGTGCTCAGGCTGCGACCGGCGGAGCCGAGCTGCCGGCATGCGCCGGCGACGCGCTCAGCCATCGCGTCCTGCGCCTTGGCTCCCCACGCTCTCGGGTCGTAGGCAGCCTTGCGCCCGACGCCGCCTTCGATCATAAGCACGCCGTCGTACTCGGTGAACATGTGACCGGCCGCGCCGCGCGTGAAGGCGTACTGCGCCTCGCTGTCCAGGTTGACCTTCACGACGCCGTACGACACGGCGGCCGCGAGGTCCTCGGGGGCCGATCCGCTGCTGCCGTGGAAGACGTAGTCGAATCGCGCGCCCGGCCGGTCGCGCGCGAGCGCCGCTTGCCCGTCGCGCAGGATCTCCGGGCGCAGCTCGACGGTGCCCGGTGCCGTCAGTCCGTGGACGTTGCCGAACGTCGCCGCCAGCAAGTAGCGCCCGCGCTCGCCCGTGCCGAGCACGCAGGCGACCCGCAGCAGGTCGTCCGGCGTCGTGTAGCGATCGGCGATGCCGTCGCCGCCGATGCCGTCCTCCTCGCCGCCGACCACGCCGACCTCGACCTCGAGAACGATGCCGGCGTCGCGGCAGAGCGCGAGCAGCTCGGCCGCGCGGCGCAGGTTCTCTTCCAGCGGCAGCGTCGATCCGTCGAACATGTGCGAGCAAAACAGCGGCGGCTCGCCGGCCGTACCGCGCCCGCGCGACGCGTCGATCAGCGGACGCAGGAAGGACTCCTCTTCTGCGGGCGGGCAGTGGTCGGTGTGCAGCGCGACGAGCACCGGCACGCGCGCTGCCAGCTCGCCCGCCATGAGCGCCAGCGCCCTGGCGCCCGCCACGGCGTGAGCCTTCCCGCCGCCCGACAGGTAGCCCGCGCCGCCAACGGTCACCTGCACGATCCCGTCCGATCGCGCCGCGGCCCTGCCGATGCTGGCCGGAGCGGTAGCCTGGCCGAGGTGGGTGTCGCGCGGATCATCCCTTACCCCAGCGGAAGCGACATCGCTGCTTCCCGGGACTTCTACATCGGAGTGCTCGGGCTGGAGATCGCGATGGAGGATCCGGTTCTCTGCCTGATCTCACCCGTCAACCCGTCTGCTGAGGTCATCCTCTCGCCGCCAGGCTTCGAGGATCCGCAGCCGAGCTTCGGCGTGGACGTCGGCGATCCGGCGGCGGTGGACGCTGCCCATGCCGAGGCAGTGAGCCGCGGGCTTCGCGTTGTCTACCCGCTCACCAACGAGCCCTGGGGCGTTCGCCGTTTCTTCGTCGAGGACCCCGGCGGCACGATCGTCAACGTGCTGGCGCACGCCTCCTGACCGAGGGGTAGGCCCCACCGGAGCACAAGAAGCACGTGCGCGAGGCCGGACTCAGACGAAAGCAGGCGTCCCAAGCGGGTTCGGGTGCACTGCTGCCTCGGACGACCTGCGAGCGTCCGCTAACGCGGACCGCCCCCAGCCAACGCCGGACCGGAACGTCAGGCGGCCACCGGTTCCGGTGCAGCGTGGGCCGGGACCCGCACGCCGGAACGCAGGAGCGCGCCGGTGATCGACCGCGCCGACGGCGAAGATCGCCGCCGCCCACCAGAACGCCGTGATGTAGCCCTCGACCGCCGCCTGGGCGCCCGGCCCGTTGGCGACGACCCAGTCGGTGGTGGCCGACACCGCCAAAGTGCTCAGCAGGGCGGTGCCGATCGAGCCGCCGACCTGCTGTGAGGTGTTGACCATCGCCGACGCGACGCCGCTGTCCTGCCGCGGCACGCCGAGCGTGGCGGTCGCGAAGGACGGTGCCACGACGAGGCCGAAGCCGAGGCCGATGAGGATCAGTGACGGCAGGACGTGGGAGGCGTACGACGTGTCGACGCCGATGCCGGTCAGCAGGACCATCCCCAGCGCGGCGAGCAGCATCCCCGCCGGGATGAGCGGCCGGGGGCCGGTGCGGGCGAGGATCTTCGTGTTCACGAGCGTCGCCGTGATGATGATCGAGAAGTTCATGGGCAGGAACGCGAGGCCGGTCTCGAGCGGCGTCATGCCCATGGTGTTCTGCAGGTAGAAGGTCAGGAACAGGAAGACGCCGAAGATGCCGGCGCCCGCCGTCCCGATCGCCAGGTACGAGCCGCCGCGGTTGCGGTCCGTCACGACGCGGAGCGGGAGCAGCGGGTTGGCGACACGGCGCTGGAGCGCGACGAAGCCGGCCAGCAGCACGACGCTCGCGCCGAGGAACGGCAAGCGTGACCGGATCGCCCCAGCCCTGGGACTGGGCACGAGACATGCCGAACACGAGCGCGAACAGGCCGGAGGAGGCGAGGACCGTGCCGGGGATGTCGAGCCGGGGCCGCGAGGGCGCCGGCACGTGGTGCAGCAGCCTGAGCCCGCCGATCGCGGCCGGGACCGCGAAGAGGATCGAGACGTACAGGCACCAGCGCCAGTCGAGCACCTCGGTCAGCACTCCGCCGAGCAGCAGGCCGAAGGCGCCGCCGGCGCCCGCGATCGCGCCGTAGATGCCGAACGCCTTGGCGCGCTCGTGCGGCTCGGTGAACGTGGTGGCGAGCAGCGACAGAGCGGCCGGCGCCAGCATGGCCGCGAACACGCCCTGGAGCGCGCGGGCGCCCACGAGCAGCTCGAAGCTCTGTGCGGCGCCGCCGAGCGCGGATGCACCGGCGAAGCCGATCAGGCCCGCGATGAACGTCCATTTGCGGCCGAACAGATCGGCGATCCGGCCGCCGAGCAGCAGCAGGCTGCCGAATGCGAGCGCATAGGCGGTGATGATCCACTGGCGCTGGTCGTCGGAGAAGCCGAGGTCCGCCTGGGCGGAGGGGAGAGCGATGTTGACGATCGTCACATCGAGGACGACGAGGAGCTGGGCGATGCCGATGACCGTGAGGATCAGCCAACGACGCTCGTAATGGGGGTCTGCCGTGAACGGCATGGGGAGGACCTCCAAGTTGGATGTGGAGAGACGGTCTCCGGTTACGGTATCACAAGTGGAGATGCGCTCTCCACTCTCTACGATGAACGACATGACCGCGCCCCTGCGAGCCGACGCCGAGCGCAACCGGCAGCGCCTGCTCGCCGCTGCCAAGGACCTGTTCGCGACACGCGGGCTCGACGTGACGCTCGACGAGGTCGCGCGCCACGCCGGCGTCGGCACGGGGACGGCGTATCGCCGCTTCCCGAACAAGGACGCGCTGATCGACGCGCTGATGGTCGACCGCATCGGCGAGCTCGCCGCGATCGCCGAGGAGTGTCTCGAGGAGCCCGACCCGTGGGTCGGGCTGACGAGCTACTTCGAGCGCGCGCTCGCGCTGCAGGCTGCCGACCGCGGTCTCAAGGAGGTTCTCTTCTCGTCCGGCCGCGGCCGCGAGCGCAGCAACCAGGCCCGGCTGCGGATCGCGCCGGTGGTCACGAAGCTCGTGCGGCGCGCGCTCGAGGCGGGCGCCGTGCGGAGCGACGTCTCGACCAGCGACGTGCCGGTCATCAACTTCATGCTCAACACGGTGGTCGACTTCGGGCGCGACGTCGAGCCCGACCTCTACAAGCGCTACCTGGCGATCGTGCTCGACGGACTGCGCCGGCGCGACGACCTCGACCCCTTGCCTGTCGGCGCGCTCGAGGTCAGGGAGTTCCAGGACGCGCTTGCGCGGTGGAAGCCTTAGCGAGGCCGGACCACTAGGGCCGGATCTCCTGGATCGTCCAGGCGTTGCCGTCGGGGTCGTTGAAGAACACGTGCCGGAAGCCCGGTCGGCCCTCCGCGCCGAGCGTCACCACGTCTCCGAGCTCGACGCCGCGCCCGCTGAGCAGCTCGTAGGCGGCGTCCATGTCCTCCACGACGAGCTGCACGCCCTTGAGCGAGCCGGGCTCCATCGGCGGCAGGCCGGTGCCGATGACGATCGAGCACGCCGAGCCGGGCGGGGTCAGCTGGACGACGCGGACGCCGGCGTTCGGCATGGTGTCGTGATCGACGTTGAAGCCCATCTGGTCGGCGTAGAAGGCCTTCGCGCGGTCCACGTCGGAGACGGGGACGACGACGACCTCGAGCCGGAAGTCGATAGTGCTCATCGCAGTGATTCCTCCAATCGGTCAAAGGCGCTGGCCAGCCCGGCGGCGGCCGCGTCGGACACCACGGCGGTCGCCTCGAAGCGCATCTCGGTCCGGCCGTCGCCGAGGTCGATCAACGTGACGTAGCTGGTCGAGCCGTCGGGGCGCGCGAACACCAGCCGCTCGGGCTCGACGACCTGGCGGAAGACCGCGTCCATCGCCATCTCGCGCCCGTCCTCGTCGTTGATCGAGTTCAGGCGGAAGACGCCGCCGGGCCGGACGTCGAGCTCGACCGACGACACCGGCGTCGACCATCCGCGCTTGCCCCACCACGCGGCGAGCCGCTCGGGCTCGGTCCACGCCCGCCAGACCTGCTCGCGCGGGGCGTCGAAGACGCGGGTGATCGAGATCATGCCTGGAGGTGCTCGTCGAGGCGGTCGAAGCTCTCCTCCCAGAACCCGCGGAACTCGGACACCCAGTCCGAGACCTCCCTCAACGCCTCGCCCTGCAGTCGTGAAGGGCGCAGCTGCGCGCTGCGGCCGCGGGCGATGAGGCCGGCCCGCTCGAGCACCTTCAGGTGCTTGGAGACGGCCTGCAGCGAGATCGGGAAGGGCCCCGCCAGCTCGTTCACGGTCGCCTCGCCGCCGGCCAGCCGCGCCAGGATCGCCCGGCGCGTGGGGTCCGCGAGGGCGGCGAACGTGATGCTGAGCTGATCATCCATCTGGTTGATAAACCTCATGGTTGAATATACATGGCCTGTCAAACGTGACGCCCCCGTCACCTTCGCCGGTACAGTTGACCGAGATGGCCCACGACTACGACTGGCTGGTCATCGGCTCGGGCTTCGGTGGCAGCGTCTCCGCGCTTCGCCTACGCGAGAAGGGCTACTCCGTCGGCGTGCTCGAGTGCGGCCGGCGGTTCGCCGACGACGCGATGCCGAAGTCCACGTGGGACGTGCGGCGGTACTTCTGGGCGCCGCGGCTCGGGATGCGCGGGATCTTCCGGCTGACGGTGTTCAAGGACGTCGCGATCGTGAGCGGCGCCGGGGTCGGCGGCGGCTCGCTGGGCTACGCGAACACGCTCTACCGAGCGCGCCGGCGCTTCTACGCGGACCCGCAGTGGAGCGAGCTCGCCGACTGGGAGACCGACCTCGCGCCGCACTACGACGAGGCCGAGCGGATGCTCGGCGTCGTCGCCTACGACGAGGACGACCACGCCGACGACCTGCTGCGCGAGTACGCACGCGAGATCGGCGTGGAGGACACATACGCCAAGACGCGCGTGGGCGTGTTCCTCGGCGCGAGCCCGGGGGAGACGGTCGCCCGATCCGTACTTCGACGGCGCCGGCCCGGACCGCACGGGCTGCATGCGCTGCGGACGCTGCATGATCGGCTGCCCGCACGGCGCCAAGAACACGCTGGTCAAGAACTACCTGTGGCTGGCCGAGCGCGCCGGCGCGGAGGTCCTGCCGGAGCGGATGGTGGTCGACGTGCGCCCGCTCGGGGCGGCCGACGGCTCAGACGGCTACGAGGTCACCACCGAGCATCCCGGCGCGTGGCTGCGCAAGCGGCGCCGCACGTTCACCGCTCGCGGCGTCGTGCTGGCCGCCGGCGCGCTCGGCACCAACCGCCTGCTCGCCGCGTCCAAGCTCGCGGGCTCGCTGCCGCACGTCTCGGACCGGCTCGGCGAGCTGGTGCGCACCAACTCGGAGGCGATCCTCGCCGTCACGCTGCCGCCCGACGCGCCCGACATCATGCGGCGCGTCGCGATCACCGGCTCGATCTACCCCGACCCCGACACCCACATCGAGACCGTCGTCTACGGCGACGCCGCCGACTCGATGAGCTCGCTCTACACCGTGCTGGTCGGCGACGGCACGCGCGTCACGCGCCCGCTCAAGCTGGCGCGCGCCGCCGCCCGCCACCCGTTCACCTTCCTGCGCCTGTTCAACCCGCGCGGCTGGTCGCGCCGCACGATCATCGTGCTCGTGATGCAGACGCTCGACAACGCGATCGCGTTGCGCGCCCGCCGCACGCCGGGCGGCGGCGTGCGCCTCCAGACCGAGCAGGACGCCGAGCGGCCGATCCCGACCTACATCCCGGTCGCCAACCACTTCGCGCAGTGGCTCGCACGCCGCACGGGCGGCACCGCCCAGAGCTCGTTCATGGAGGCGGTGGCCAACATCCCCAGCACCGCCCACGTCCTCGGCGGCGCCGCGATCGGCGCCGACCCGTCACAGGGCGTGGTCGACGCCCGCCAGCGCGTGTTCGGCTACGAGAGCCTGCTCGTCTGCGACGGCTCGGCCGTGCCGGCCAACGTCGGCGTCAACCCGAGCCTGACCATCACGGCGATGGCCGAGCACGCCATGAGCCACGTGCCGCCGGCCTACGAGGTGCCGGTGACGTCGCGCGCGAAGGTCTCGAACACCTCGACGTAGCGCGCGAGGTCGGCCTCGGTGTGCAGCACCGACAGCGTCCACTCCTCGTCCTGGCCCGGGGTCATGAAGATCCCGTTGTTCATGTGGTAGAGCCACGCCAGGTCCGTGAGGTCGTGGTGGATCTTGGTGCAGTAGTCGCGGTACTCGCGGACCGGCTCGGCGGCGAACACCACGCAGCCCTTGGAGCCCATGCCGACCGTGTGCGCCGGCAGCCCGTACTCGGCGATCACGCGCTCGCAGCCGGCCATCAGCGACTTGTTGGCCGCGTGCAGCCGTGCGTAGGCCTCGTCGGTCAGCACCTCGGTGAGCGTCGCCTGCGCCGCGGCCATCACCAGCGGGTTGCCGTTGAACGTGCCCTGCTGGCGCACGCGGTTGTCGGTGATCAGCCGGCCCAGCTCGCCGGTCATGCCGATCGCCCCGCCCGGCAGGCCGCCGCAGATCGCCTTCGCCAGGCACACGACGTCGGGCGTGACGCCGTACAGCTCGGTGGCGCCGCCGGCCGCCACCGCCGCGCCGGTCTTGACCTCGTCGAAGATCAGCGTGATGCCGCGCGCGGCGGTGAGCTCGCGTACGCGCTCCAGGTAGCCCGCCACCGGCGGCACGATGTTCACGTTCATCATCGCCGGCTCCATGATCACGCCGGCGACGTCGATCTCGTCCAGCAGCCGCTCGAGCGCGTCGGCGTCGTTGAACGGGACCACGCGCGTGAGGTCGGTCAGCTCGCGCGGATAGCCCTCGCCGTAGGGCACGGAGGCCGGGCGCGCGCGGTCGCCCATGTCGGCGGCCGGCGGCTTGACGGAGACCATCACCGCGTCGTGATGGCCGTGGTAGGTGCCCTCGATCTTGACGATGACCTGGCGGCCGCTCGCCGCGCGGGCGAGGTGGATCGCGTCCATCGTCGACTCGGTGCCGGAGTTGGTGAAGCGCCAGTGCTCCAGGCCCCAGCGGCGGCGCAGCTCCTCGGCCACGGCGATCGAGCCCTCGGTCGGCGCCGCGAAGTGCGTGCCGTCCTCCATCTGCGCGCGCACGGCGGCGGCGATGACCGGGTTGGCGTGGCCGACGCACATGACGCCGAAGCCGTTGTGGAAGTCGATGTACTCGTTGCCGTCGACGTCCCACACGCGCGAGCCCTCGCCGCGCTGCAGATAGACGGGCCACGGGTCGTTGCGCTGGAACGACGACGGAACCCCGCCGGGCATCACGGTCGCGGCGCGCTCGAACATGCGCCCCGAGCCGGCCGTGCGCTCGCGATGGATCGCGCGCTGGCGCTCGGCCAGCTCTGCGACGCGGCCGGCATCGATGCGGGCGGCGGCAGGCTCGATCGTCGTCATGCTGACCAGCGTATCGGCGCCCCCGGCGCGCGCGCGGGCGGTTAACCCGCCATCGGTTCAGGCCCCGATCGCCAGCCGGTACTCGACGATCACGAGGTCCGGTTCCGGCGCGGAAACTCAGCGCCAAGGTCGTACCAACGTTTCTACAACGGGCGTGCCGCACCATGCCTCTTGCGACAAGGACGTTGCGCATATCCCCCCTCCGAGGATCATCTGACCATGATCCCGGCCGCGGCGGACGCGGCCTGACCCACCGCCATCCGCCACCCCCTCACGAAGGGCCCGCTCTCCCCCGGCGGGCCCTTCGTCCTTAACCTCCGTCGCCGCGGAGCGCAGCACGGCGGATCTTGCCGCTGGCCGTCTTCGGCAGGTCGGTGGCGAAGTCGACGACGCGGGGATACTTGTACGGCGCGGTCTGGGCCTTGACGTGCTCCTGCAGCTCGCGTGCCAGGTCGTCGGAGGGCTCGTGGCCGTCGCGCAGCACGATGACGGCGCGGACGACGCTGCCGCGCTCCTCGTCGGGCGCGCCGACGACCGCGGCCTCGGCCACTGCGGTGTGCGAGACGAGCGCCGACTCGACCTCGAACGGCCCGATCCGGTATCCGGCCGAGATGATCACGTCGTCGGTGCGCCCGACGAAGTGCAGGAATCCCTGCTCGTCGCGCTCCACGCGGTCGCCGGTGCGCCAGGTCGCGCTCGGGCCGGCGGGCGGCGGCTGCTCGCCGAGGTAGCCGAGGAAGAAGGTCGGGATCGACGCCGGATCGGCGACCAGCTCGCCGTCCTCGACCTCGAGCCGCACGCCCGGCAGGGCGATGCCCATCGAGCCGGGACGGGCCTCGATGCCGAGTGGCATCCCCGTCAGCTGCCCGGTCTCGGTCTGGCCGTAGCCGTCGCGGATCCAGATGTTCGTCGCCTCGTGCCAGGCGCCAAGGACCTCGGGGTTGAGCGGCTCGCCGGCCGCCACCGCGCCGCGCAGGTCGATCAGCCGGCGCAGCGTCGCGCGCTTGGCGATCACGCGGTACTCGGTCGGCGCCATGCACAGCAGGTCGACGCGCTCGCGCTCGAGCAGGTCCAGCCGCTCGTGCGGATCGAAGCGCGCGTCGTGCAGGAGCGCAGCCGCGCCGCGCAGCCACGGCGCCACGAACACGTTGCGGGCCGACTTCGACCAGCCGGTGGCTGCCGTGCACCACACGAGGTCGCCCGCCCGCGCGTCGAGCCAGTGGCGCGCCTGCAGCATCTGGCCCGCGAGGTAGCGCTGGCCGTGGAGCACGCCCTTGGGCTCGCCGGCCGTGCCGGACGTGAACGTGATCAGGCACGGATCGTCGGCCTCGAGCTCCTCGTGCGGCGGGGCGGGGGCGTCGCCGAGCTCGCCCCACGGCACCCACAGCGTCGGTCCGTCCCAGCCCGCTCGGTCAGCACGTCGGCGTTGCGCTGGTCGCACACGACGAGCCGGGGGCCGGCGACGCTGCAGCCGCAGCTCGAGGTCCTTCGGCCGCAGCTGCTCGTTGCAGGGCAGCGCGACGAGGCCGAGCCGGAAGCAGGCCACCATCGCCAGCACCCACTCGGAGCGGTTGCCGACCAGCGTGAGCACCACGTCGCCGCGCCGCAGTCCATGGCCGTGGAGGCGGGCGGCGACCGGCGCCGGCCTCGGCCGCCACCTCTCCGAAGGTCCACTCGCGGCGCGAGCCCTCGCGGGCGAGCTCGACGAGCGCGCGGTTGCGCGCCGGGGCGGCTTCGACGACGTCGCTGGCGAAGTTCATCGGGCGCGGCATGCTAAGGCGCTCGCGCGAGCTTGCGAGTGCGAGTAAGCCGCATCGGTTCCCTGTATCCTCGCCCCATGGCCCTAGCCACCCCGTTCTACGAGAAGACCGACGAGCAGAAGGCGATCCTCGAGATGGTCCGCCAGTTCGTCAACGAGCAGATCATCCCCCAGGCCAAGCACTACGACCACGAGGACGAGTTCCCGGAGCCGATCGTCGAACAGATGAAAGAGCTCGGCCTGTTCGGGACCACGATCCCCGAGGAGTACGGCGGGATGGGGCTCGACCTGACGACCTACGCGATGATCGTCGAGGAGCTCTCGCGCGGCTGGATCTCGATCTCGGGCGTCGTCAACACGCACTTCATCGGCTCCTACCTGCTGATGAAGTTCGGCAGCGACGAGCAGCGCTCGCGGCTGCTGCCCAAGATGGCCACGGGCGAGATCCGTGCCGCCTTCTCGCTGTCGGAGCCCGAGCTGGGTTCGGACGTGGCCGCCATCAAGACCTCGGCGGTCAAGGCGGGCGACGTCTGGAAGATCAGCGGCCAGAAGATGTGGGTCACCAACGGCCTTCGATCCGGTGTCGTGTTCGTGCTCGTGCGCACCGACCGCGAGTCCGAGACCCCGCAGCGCGGCATGACGTGCTTCGTGTGCGAGAAGGAGCCGGGCGCCGCCTCCAGCCCCGGCCTCACCGTCCCGCCGCAGATCAAGAAGCTCGGCTACAAGGGCGTCGAGTCGACCGAGCTGGTGTTCGACGAGTACGAGTGCCCCGCCGAGATGATCCTCGGCGGTGAGGAGGCGGGGCTCAACAAGGGCTTCGCGCAGATGATGGACGCGCTCGAGGTCGGCCGCGTGAACGTCGCCGCCCGCGGCGTCGGGATCGCCCAGCGGGCCCTGGAGCTGGCGCTGCGCTACTCGCAGGAGCGCAAGGCGTTCGGCAAGCCGATCGCCAAGCACCAAGCGATCCAGTTCAAGCTCGCCGACATGGCCACCAAGGTCGAGGCGGCCCGACTGCTGACGCTGAAGGCGGCGCGGATGAAGGACGCCGGCGAGCGGTCCGACCTGGAGGCGGGAATGGCCAAGCTGTACGCCTCCGAGGCCGGCAAGGAGGTCGTCGAGGACTCCTTCCGAATCCACGGCGGCTACGGCTACTCGAAGGAGTACGAGATCGAGCGCCTGTACCGCGACGCGCCGTTGCTGCTGATCGGCGAGGGAACGTCCGAGATCCAGCGGATGGTGATCGGCCGCACGCTGCTGCGGCGCCACAAGATCTGACGAGAGCGGTAGCGGGCGCATCGTGTCGCAGTCCCATCGCCGGGCGCATGCCCGGATCGCGGCCGGCCTGTTCACGGGGCTCGGCCTCCAGGTCGGCGCCTGGGCCGTCCTGATCCCCCATCTCGTCTCCAGCCGCGGACTGACGTCGGCCGAGCTCGGTGCCGGCCTCGCGATCATGGCGGCGACGTCGATCGGCACGCTGGCGGCGGCCGGGCCGCTCGCCGACCGCGTCGGCCGGCGCCCGCTCGCTGTGGCGGGAGCCGCAGGCTTCGCGGCGTCGTTCGTCCTGCTGGCCGAGGTGGAGGACCAGGCGGCGCTGTGGCCGACGCTGGCGCTCTACGGCGTGGCCAGCGGGTTCCTCGACCTGGCCGCCAACGCCATCGGGTCCGACTACGAGCGCGCGCACCGGCGGCGCGCGATGATCCGGCTGCACGCGGGGTTCAGCGGGGCCGCCGCGGTCGGCGCCTTGATGGCGGGCGCGGTCGGGCCGGACACGTACTGGATCGTCGCGGCGGCCTACGTGGCGCTCGCGGCCGCGGCGGTCGTCGCGCCGTTGCCGCCGCACGAGGCGGCGGCACACGATGCGCCGGCGGGCGCGGCGCACGAGACCGCGGTGGCGGCGGGCGAGGCGGCGCCGCACGACTCGCCGGCGCCGGCGGCCGCACCGCGCGGTCGTCTCGCGTTGCTGCGCACGCCCGCGATCGCCGTCGCCGTCGGGCTCGTGACGCTGTGCTTCTTCGGCGACGGCGCGATCGAGGGCTATGCGGCGCTGTTCCTGCGCGACGTCCTCGAGTCCGGCTCGCTGCTCACCGGCGTGGCGCTGGCGGCGTTCCACAGCGCCTCGCTGATCGGCCGGCTGGTGTTCGCGAAGCCCGCCGACGAGCGGCTCGTGCTGACGATCGCGGGGCTGCTCGCGAGCGCCGCGATGGCGGTGGTGGTCGTGGCCCGGGCGCCCGCGGTGGCCGCCGCCGGGCTGCTCGTGGTCGGCTTCGCGCTGGCGCCGGTCGTCCCGACCGCGCTGTCGATCGCCGGCCGCAACGCCCCCGGGCGCAGCGCGACCGCCGTCTCGCTGGTCACCACCGTCGGCTACAGCGCGTTCGTGCTCGGCCCGCCGGTGGTCGGCCTGCTCGCAGGGGCGACCTCGCTGCGCACGGCGCTCGTCCCCGTCGTAGTCTCGACCGCGATGATCGCCCTGCTCGCGCGCCGGGTACGCCCAACCGGGTGAGACGCCAACTCGTGTTCGGCTACGGATCCCTGCCCGCGGAGGAGGGCGGGATCCCATGCCGCCTGCGCGACCACCGCCGCGGCTGGGACGTCGCCATGGACAACCGCGAGACCGTCCCCGGCTACAAGGTCTACGTCGACCCGGAGACCGGCGAGCGGCCGCACGTCCACGTGGCGTACCTGAGCATCACGCCGCACCTCGGCGAGGGCGTCGACGGATTCGCGTTCCCGGTCACCGACGATGAGCTCGAAGCCCTCGACGAGCGCGAGCGCAACTACGACCGCCGTGACGTCACCGACCTCGTGGACGACGTCGACGGCCGGGTCTGGGCCTACGTCGGCAGCGAAGCCGGGCGCCGCCGGCTCCGCCACGGCCGCCGGCACGGCCGCGCCGTCGTCTCGCACGGGTATCTCGAGCGCGTCAAGGCCGCCTTCGGCCACGTGCACGTCCCGCACGACCTCTCCGTGCGGAAGCTACTGCGGCGTGACGTACGCCCCTGACAGGCCGCCGTCGACCAGGAACGTCGAGGCGGTGATGTACGAGGACTCGTCGGAGGCCAGGAAGAGCGCCGCGTTGGCGATCTCGCGCGCCTCGGCGAAGCGTCCCATCGGCAGGTGCACGAGCCGGCGCGCGGCCTTCACCGGGTCCTTGGCGAACAGCTCCTGCAGCAGCGGCGTGTTGACCGGACCGGGGCAGAGCGCGTTGACCCGCACGCCGGCGCGGCCGAACTCGACGCCCAGCTCGCGCGACAGCGAGAGCACGGCGCCCTTGGACGCCGTGTAGGAGATCTGCGAGGTGGCCGCACCCATCACCGCCACGAACGAGGCGGTGTTGATCACCGAGCCGCCTCCGCTCTCGAGCAGGTGCGGGATGCCGTGCTTGCAGCACAGGAACACCGACTTGGTGTTGACGTCCTGCACCCGCTGCCACGCCTCGAGCGAGGTCTCCAGGACCGAGCCGTCGTCGGTGGGGGAGATGCCGGCGTTGTTGAACAGCACGTGCAGTGCCCCGAACGCCTCGCGCGCGCGCGCGAACATCGCTTCGCACCGCCTCCTCGTCGGCCACGTCGCAGGCCAGCGCGAGATCCACCCCGGCCGAGTCGTCGCGCAGGTCGACCCCCACGACCGTCGCGCCCTCGGCCCGGAACAGCGCCGCGGTCTCGGCCCCGATGCCGCTGGCGGCGCCCGTGATCACGCAGACCTTTCCGTCGAGCCGGCTCATGACGTGGCGTAGTACACGGACTTGACCTCGGTGTAGTGGTCGAGCGCGTGCGGACCCAGCTCGCGCCCGTAGCCGGACTGCTTGAAGCCGCCGAACGGCGTCGACACCCGCACCGACGTGTTCGAGTTGATCGACAGCACGCCGGTCTCGACCGCCCGCGCCACGCGCAGCGCCTTGGCGCCGTCGCGCGTCCAGATCGAGCCGGAGAGGCCATAGATGGTGTCGTTGGCGAGCGCCACCGCCTCCTCCTCGTCGCGGAACGGGATCACCACCGCCACCGGCCCGAAGATCTCCTCGCGCACGGCGCGGGCGTCGCGGTCGACCGGGCACAGCACGGTCGGCGGGTACCAGAAGCCGGGACCGTCGGGCGCGCTGCCGCGGATGGCGACCGGCGCGCCGTCGGGCACGAACGAGGCGACGGTCTCGCGCTGGTCCGCAGAGATCAGCGGGCCCATCTGGGTCGCCTCGTCGAGCGGGTCGCCGACGCGCACGGCCTCGACCGCCTCCTCCAGAGCGTCCATGAACGAGTCGAGCGCCGAGCGCTCGACGAGGATCCGCGAGCGCGCGCAGCAGTCCTGGCCGGCGTTGCCGAACACGGCGCCCGGCGCCGCCGCGGCGGCGGCCGCCAGGTCGGCGTCGGCGAACACGATGTTGGCCGACTTCCCGCCCAGCTCGAGCGTGACGCGCTTGATCGTCTGCGCGGCGCCCGCCGCGATCCGGCGGCCGACCTCGGTCGAGCCCGTGAAGGCGACCTTCGCCACGTCGCGGTGCTCGACGAGCCGCGCCCCCGCCGTCGACCCGGGGCCCACCAGGACGTTGACGACGCCGTCGGGGAGCCCGGCCTCGACCGCGATCCGCTCGAACTCGAGCGCGGTCAGCGGCGTCAGCTCGGCCGGCTTGAGCACCACGGTGTTGCCGGCCGCCAGCGCCGGCGCGAGCTTCCACGAGGCGATCGTGAGCGGGAAGTTCCACGGCGTGATCAGCGCCACCACTCCGAGCGGCTCGCGGAACGTCATCGTCACGCCGCCGGGCACCGGGATCGTGTCGCCGAGGGCTCGCTCGGGCCCCGCCGCGTAGTAGCGGAACGTGTCCACGACCATGTCCATCTCGCCGCGCGCGTCGCCGATCGGCTTGCCGGCGTTGCGCGCCTCCATCACCGCCAGGCCCTCGCGGTTCTCCGCGAGGGCGTCGGCCAGCCGGTGCAGCAGCCGCGCCCGGTCGGGCGGCGACACCGCGCGCCACGCCGGATAGGCGGCCTTGGCGCGCGCCACCGCCGCGTCCGCCTCGTCGGCGCCGGCCCGCGGCAGCTCCGCCAGGACCTGCTCGGTCGCCGGCTCGACCACGGTGAGGCTCATCGCACCGCCCGCGCCCGCGCCTCTTCGACCAGCGCCGGGATGAGCTGCGAGTCCCCGTCGGCCTCCGGGTGCCACTGCACCCCGAGCGCGAACCGGCATGTCGGGTCCTCGATCGTCTCCGGCAGGTCGTCGATCGTCGCCCAGCCCGTCACCTCCAGGCCCTCGCCGATGCGGTCCACGCCCTGGTGGTGGTGCGACTTCGTCGAGTGGATCGCCTCGCCGGCCACACGCCGGGCCAACGAGCCATCCGCCAGCCGCACGTCGTGATCGGCGTTGTCGAACGAGCCCATCGTGCGGCGGTGGTCCTCGTGGCCGACGTCGTCGGGCAGATGCTGGATCAGCGTCCCGCCGCGCGCCACGTTCATCACCTGCATGCCGCGGCAGACGCCGAGCAGCGGGAGGTCTGCCTCCATCGCCGCGCGGGCGAGCGCGATCTCGAACGCGTCGCGTTCGGGCACCCAGCCCTGCGTCGCCGGATGCGGCGCGGCGCCGTAGACGCTCGGGTCGACATCGGCACCGCCGGTGATGATGAGGCCATCGAGCAGCTCCATCCACGGCTCCGGGTCGTCGCCCGCCCGCGGGTCGGGCGGCAACAGCACCGCGATCCCGCCCGCGCGCTGGACCTGGTCCGAGTACGAGCGCGCGAGCACGTGCGCGGTCGCGTCCCAGGGACCCCAGCGCGCGCGCTCGAGCGCCGCCGACAGCCCGATCACCGGCCTCACAGCCGCTCGAACCCCCGGAAGCGCTCCCAGTCGGTCACCGCGGCGTCGAACTCGGCGATCTCGACGTCGGCGTTGTTGAGGTAGTGCGCGACGACCTCGTCCCCGAACGCCTCGCGCGCCACGTCCGATGCCGCGAACAGCTCGCGGGCGTGCCGCAGCGTCGCCGGGACGTGCGGCTTGTCAGCGGTGTACGCGTTGCCCTCGAGGATCGGCTCGAGCGCCAGCTGCTCGTCGACGCCGTGCAGTCCGCCGGCGATCAGCGCCGCCAGCGCCAGGTACGGGTTCACATCGCCGCCCGGGACGCGGCACTCGATCCGCAGCGAGTGCCCGTGGCCGATGACCCGGAATGCGCATGTTCGGTTGTCGCGGCCCCACGCGATCGTCGTGGGAGCGAACGAGCCGGTCTGGTAGCGCTTGTAGGAGTTGATGTTCGGCGCCACGAACAGCGTCAGCTCGCCGAGCGTGGCCAGCTGGCCGGCCAGGAAGCTCTCGAACACTGCGTCGTCGTCGGCGAACACCGGCGAGTCGTCTTCCGTGCGTAGCGACAGGTGGATGTGGCACGAGTTGCCCTCGCGCTCGTCGTACTTGGCCATGAAGGAGATCGACATGCCCTCCAGGGCCGCGATCTCCTTCGCGGCGTTCTTGTAGATCGTGTGGATGTCGCAGGCGCTGACAGCGTCGGCGTAGCGGAAGTTCACCTCGTGCTGGCCGAAGTTGCACTCGCCCTTGGAATTCTCCACCGGCAGGTCGGACGCGGCCATCTCGCGCCGGATGCGTCCGAGCAGCGGCTCGAGCCTCGACGTCCCGAGGATCGAGTAGTCGACGTTGTAGAGGTTCCCGGGCTCGAGGTCCTGGTAGCCCTTGTGCCACGCCTCCTCGTACGTGTCGCGGAAGATGATGAACTCGAGCTCGGTGGCGGCCAGCGCGCTCCACCCTCGCTCGCCCAACCGGTCGAGCTGCGCCTTCAGGATCTGCCGCGGCGACGCGACGACCGGCGAGCCGTCGTGCCACCGGAGGTCGGCCATGCACATCGCGGTGCCCGGGGTCCAGCTCACCGGCCGCAGCGTCGAGAAGTCGGGCTTCATCTCGAAGTCGCCGTAGCCGGTCTCCCACGACGACATCGCGTAGCCGGACACCGTGTTCATGTCGACGTCGACCGCCAGCAGGTAGTTGCAGGCCTCGGCGCCGTGCTCGATCACGTCCTCGACGAAGTGCTTGCCGACCAGGCGCTTGCCCTGGAGTCGTCCCTGCATGTCGGCGAAGACGAGGAGGACGGTGTCGACCGTCCCCTCGTCGACCGCCTTGCGCAGCTCGTCGAGCGTCATCAGTGGCCCGCGAGCTCGGCCTCGGCGCTCTCGATCGCCGCGAACTCCTCCTCCGGTGCCGCGCCGACCAGGTGGTGGCGGGAGTAGAGCCCGAAGTAGAGCGCCGCCAGCACGTAGACGCCGAGCGTGATGAACGCGGCCGTGGTGTCCACCAGGAAGGTGGCGACGACGGCGAGCACGGCGAGCACGAGCGCCACGCCTGAGGTCTTCGTGCCGCCGGGCGTCAGATAGCCGCGCTCGAGGTTGGGCTCGCGCGAGCGCAGGACGATGTGCGAGAGCATCATCAGCACGTACGAGACAGCGGCGCCGAAGACGGCGATGTTGAGGATCCGCGCGCCCTGGTCCTCCCAGAAGGCGGCCAGGAAGAAGCCAACCATCGCCGGCAGGACGAGCGCGATCCACGGCACCTTGCGGCCGCTCGTGACAGACAGCGCGCGCGGGAAGTAGCCCGCGCGCGACAGCGCGAACAGCTGGCGCGAGTAGGCGAAGATGATCGAGAAGAAGCTGGCGATCAGGCCGAACAGGCCGACCCAGTTCACGAAGTCGGTCACACCGCTGCCGGCGCCGACGGCGATCAGCGCGTCGACCGGCGGGTTGCCCGACTCCTGGATCGCGGCCGAGCCGCTGCCGCCGGGCGCGAAGAACAGCATCAGCGCCGCGAAGACGAGCAGAACGCCCATGCCGGCGATCAGGCCACGCGGCATGTCCTTCTTGGGATCGCGCGTCTCCTCGGCGGCCAGCGGCACGCCCTCGATTGCCAGGAAGAACCAGATCGCGTACGGGAACGCCGCCCAGATGCCGTCCCAGCCGAACGGCAGGAAGTCGCTCGATCCCGACGAGCCGTCGGGCGGGATGTCGGTCAGGTTCGAGGTCGAGAAGTCGGGGATGATCGCGACGATGAAGACGAGCAGCGCGACGACGGCGATCGCGGTGATGACGAACGTCACCTTCAGCGCCTCGCCGACGCCCCAGAGGTGGATGCCGACGAAGGCCGCGTAGAAGACGAGGTAGACCGGCCAGCCGGCGTCGATCCCGATGTCGAGCGCCTCGACGTAGGCGCCGATGAAGGTGACGATGGCGGCAGGCGCCAGCGCGTACTCGATCAGGATCGCCGTGCCGGTCAGGAAGCCGCCCCACGGCCCGAGCGCGCGCCGGCCGAAGCCGTAGCCGCCGCCCGCGGTGGAGATGGTCGACGACAGCTCGGCGAGCGCGAAGACCATGCAGGTGTACATGGTCGCCATCAGGATGGTGGCGATCAGCAGGCCGCCCCAGCCGCCCTCGGCGAGGCCGAAGTTCCAGCCCGCGAAGTCGCCGGAGATGACGTACGCGACGCCGAGGCCCGCCAGCAGGACCCAGCCCGCCGCTCCCTTCTTGAGCTGGCGCTTCTCCATGTAATCGGCGCCGACCTGCTCGTAATCGACGCTCCCGCGATGCGTCGGCCGCTGCTCAGCCATCAACGCTCCCCTCGTGAAAGGTATGACCCTCCGGCCTTTTGGCGGCAGGCTAGGGCTACCGGCGGACGGATGTCAAGCGCTCGGCGTAGGCGCGGAACTCGCGCTCGAACGCCGGCCACCACGGCGGCGGCGGATCGTCAGGCGACGGTGGGCTGACCCCGCCGTCGCCGTCGTCGCGCCTGCGCGGCTTCAGCAGCGGGGCCGCGATGAGCGAGAGGGCCAGCGTGAGGACGGCGCACAGGCCGAAGAGCAGCTCCGAGCCGGGAATGTCCGCCAGCGCCGCGACGACGCCCAGCACGGCGTATCCGGCGCTGACGCCGGCGCCCCATGCGCGCATGCGCCCAGGAGCGGACATGCATCGAGGTTAGCGCCGCCACCACGGCGGCGCGGGGGGCGTCGCGACCGCCGGGAGCGGGCACTCGGCCGCTCCGGGCAGGAGCAGCTCGGCCACGTGCTCGGCGATGCCGTGGCACGCGGACAGGCCGGTCGAGCGGATGGCCGCGACGTTCACGAGGTCGCCGTGGCGGCGGATGACGTAGTTGCAGCCGCGGCCGGCAGGCCGCAGCCCCGCATACGTGGCGATCGGCTCGGCGTCGGCGATCGCCGGGAGCAGCTCCGCCGCACCGCGGCGGATCTCATCGACGGCCTGCGGGCGCACGGACCAGTCCTCCTTATCGGCCTGATCGATCGCGGTCGGGCCCGCGATCACCTTGCCGTCGACGGTCGGGAACACCAGCACGCCGCGCGTGCTCGGGTCGGGCGCCGGGAACAGCACCCGGCCCAGCTCGAGGCCGTCGAAGACGGCGAACTCGCCCTTGCGCGGGAAGATTTCGAACGAGTCGTCGCCGAACAGGCGCGCGACGTCGTCGGCGTACAGGCCGGCGCAGTTGACCGTCGCGCGCGCGGGCACCTCGCGGCGATCGGTGAGCCGGAAGCCGGTGCGGATCTCGGCGCCGCACGCCTCGGCGGCGGCTGCCAGTGCGCGGGTGTAGAGGGCGGGGTCGGTGACCGCCTCGTCCGGGACCTCGAACGTGCCGCCGCGCCCGTCCCGCACGAGCGCGCCGCAACGGCGGACCGGGATGCCCAGTGCGTCGATCACGGGATCGCGCAGCTCCGCCGAGCGCACGATCAACTCGGTCTCCAGCTCGCCGGGCGGCGAGTCGAACGCCACGTGCAGCAGGCCCGAGTTGGCGCCGCTCGCCCCTCCGGCGATCTCCTCGGCCTCGACCAGGATCGTGTCGGCGCCGCGCCGGACGAACGCGAGCGCGACGGCGGTGCCCACGACCCCGCCGCCGATCACGGCGACGTCGTGCACGGCTAGGGCATCAGGCCGGCGAGCACCTGCTCGGTGCCCATGAGGTGCTCGCGCACGAGCTTCGCCGCGGCGGCGCCGTCGCCGCGCTCGATCAGCCGCACGAGCTGGGCGTGCTGGTCGTTCGAGCGCGCCAGCACCGGAGCGGGATGGGCGATATGGGCGATCAGCTCGCTCATCTCGCCCTGCACCTCGGTCATCGCCGCGAGCAGCCTCGCCGAGCCGGCCGCCTCGGCGAGGCCGAGATGGAAGAACACGTCGGAACGCCGGTAGCCCGAGAAGTCGGTGACGTCGCGCATCGCCTCGACGTGCCCACGCAGCGTCTCGAGGTCCGGCGGCTTGGCGCGCTCGGCGGCGAGCACGACCGAGCCGACCTCGACGGCGATCCGGTAGTCGAGCACCTCGCGCCAGTGTCCGTCGGTCAGGTCGACGCGGCTGCTCTCGGCCAGCGGCGGCGCTTCGGAGACGAAGGTGCCGCCGCCGCGGCCGCGCATCGCGATCAGGTGCCCGCTCTCGGTCAGCGAGGTCAGCGCCTGGCGCAGCGTCGAGCGCGCGATCCCGAGCTGGTCGGCGAGGTCGCGCTCGGAAGGCAGCCGCGCGCCGGGGCCGAGCAGCCCGAGCCGGATCGCCGTGCCGAGGCGCTCGACCGTCTCCTCAAGGGTCGACGCCGTCTGCACGGGCTCGAACACCGCCGCCACAGCAGGGGAGGGAGCCTGCATCGCCGGGAAGCTAACCGCCCCGGGCGGTTTCCGGCAAGCTTGCGCGGCCAGTGATCGAGCATGCCCTGCGCGCGCTGGAGACCAAGCTCGGCCCCGCCGAGTCGGCAGCCGTGCCGCTCGGCGGGGGCCAGACGAACTCGATCTACCGCGTGCGCTTCGCCGGCCGCGACTGCGTGGTGCGCCTGCCGGGAAAGGACACCGCGCTGCTCGGCATCGACCGCGACACCGAGCTGGCCGCGTCGTTGGCGGCCGCCCGACTTGGCATCGGGCCTGAAGTCAGGGCCTCCGAGCCGTGCCTGGTCACGGCCTTCATCGAGGGCCGCCCGGTGCCGGCCGACGAGCTGCGCGGCCGTCTGCCCGAGGTCGCCGCCACGCTGCGTGCTATCCACGGCGGCCCGCCGCTGCCGACGGCCTTCTCGCCGTTCGAACTGACCGCCCGCTACGAGCGCACCGCGAGCGAGCGCGGCGGCGCGATCCCGGCTGCCTACCCCGAGCTGCGGGCCGCCGCCGACGCGATCGAAGCCGTGATGGACGGGCCGCACGTGCCCTGCCACAACGATCTGCTGACCGGGAACTTCCTCGACGACGGCGGGCGCCTGCGGCTGCTCGACTGGGAGTACGCGGGCATGAACGACCCGCATTTCGACCTCGCGAACTTCGCGTCGCACCACGACCTCGAGGCCGGGGCCGAGGTCGCGCTGCTCGAGGCCTACGGCGGCGGCAGCCTCGCCAGGCTTCGTCTCATGCGGCTGATGGCCGCGTTCTGGGAGGGCATGTGGGGCGTCGTGCAGGCCACGTGCTCCGAGCTCGACATCGACTACCTGGCCTATGCCGAGCAGCACCTCGCGAGGGTGCGCGACCGGCTCGGCGACCTCGACGTCTGGCTGGAGGAAGCCCGTGCCGATTGACCGCACGCCGCCCGACCGTGCCCGCTGCGTGATCATAGGCGGCGGCGTGGCCGGGACCTCGATCGCCTACCACCTGGCCGAGCTGGGCTGGCGAGACGTCGTGCTGGTCGACCGCCGCGAGCTGACCAGCGGCTCGACCTTCCACTCCGCCGGCCTCGTCGGTCAGCTGCGCTCCTCGGTCTCGCTGACGCGGATGATGATGGACTCGGTCGAGCTCTACCGGAAGCTCGGCGGCGGCGAGCCCGATCCCGGCTGGACCGAGTGCGGCGGCATCCGGCTGGCCTGCACGCCGGAGCGCTGGGAGGAGACGCGCCGCCAGGCCGGCTGGGCGAAGACGTTCGGGCTGCCGCTCGAGCTGATCTCGGCCGACGAGGCGCTCGAGCGCTTCCCCCTGATGGTCACCGACAAGGTGATCGGCGCCTCATGGCTCGCGACCGACGGCTACCTGGACCCGAGCCAGCTCACCTACGCGCTCGCCGACGGCGCGCGGCGCGGCGGCTGCCGGATCCTCACCAACACGCGCGTGACCGGCATCGACGTCAAGGACGGCGCCGTGACCGGCGTGCGGACCGAGCGCGGCGACGTCGAGTGCGAGGTCGTGGTGAACGCGGGAGGCATGTTCGCCGCCGAGATCGGCCGGCTCGCCGGCGTGCGGATCCCGATCGTGCCGATGGCGCACGAGTACGTCGTCACGCAGCCGTTCCGCGAGCGCGATGGGCACATCGCGACGATGCGCGATCCCGACCATCTCATCTACTTCCGCGAGGACGCTGGCGGGCTCGTATGGGGCGGCTACGAGCGCCGCAGCGCGCCGTGGGCGCTGCGCGACGACGGCCGCGGCCTCGACGAGATCCCGCCCGACTTCAACGGCCGCCTGCTCGAGGAGGACTGGGACCGCTTCGAGGAGATCGTCGATTACGCCCGCATGCGCGTGCCCGCGCTCGAGGAGGTCGGGATCACCCGGCTGATCAATGGCCCCGAGGTGTTCACGCCCGACGGCGAGTTCTGCCTCGGCGAGACGGAGGTGCGCGGCCTGTTCGTCGCCGCCGGCTTCTGCGCGCACGGTCTGGCAGGCGCCGGTGGCATCGGCAAGGCGATGGCGGAATGGATCGCCGAAGGCGAGCCGCAGATGGACCTGTGGGAAGATGGACGTCCGTCGCTTCGGCGCGCAGTACCGCTCGCCGGCCTACACGGTCAAGCGCGTGCGGGAGGTCTACGAGACCTACTACGACATCAAGTACTCGCACCACGAGCGCCAGGCGGGGCGGCCGCTGCGCGTGTCGCCCGCCTACGACTGGCATCGGTCGCACGGCGCGGCGTTCGGCGAGAAGTCCGGCTGGGAGCGCGTGAACTGGTACGCCGCCAACGAGGCCGCCGGCGACGAGGCGCTCCGCCCGCGCGGCTGGGCCGGCATGCACTGGTCGCCGGCCATCGGCGCCGAGCACGCGGCCTGCCGCGGGGCCGCGGCGCTGTTCGACGAGACCTCGTTCGCCAAGATCGAGGTCAGCGGCCCCGGCGCCGCCGAGCTGCTCGAGCGCCTGTGCGACAACCGCGTCGCGCGCGAGGTCGGGCGCATCACCTACACCCAGATGCTCAACTCGCGCGGCGGCATCCAGTGCGACTTCACGGTAGTCGCGGCTGGCCGAGGACCGCTTCGGGATCGTCACCGGCACCGCCTTCGGCCGCCACAACCTGGCCTGGATCCGCAGCCACGCAGGCGAGGACGTGCTCGTGGAGGACGTCACCTCGCGCTGGGCGTGCGCCGGGCTGTGGGGCCCGAAGGCGCGCGACGTGCTCGCCGCCGCCTGCACCGACGACCTCACCTTCCCGTACATGCAGTGGCGCGAGCTGGCGGTCGGCGACGTGCCCGGTGCGGGCGCTGCGGGTGACCTACGTCGGCGAGCTCGGATGGGAGCTCTACTGCCCGATGGAGTTCGGCGCTGCGCTGTGGCGGACGCTGTGGGAGGCCGGGCGCCCGCACGGGTTGGTGGCGGCCGGTTACCGGGCGATCGACTCGCTGCGGCTGGAGAAGGGCTACCGGGTCTGGGGCGCCGACATCACGCCCGACGACACGCCCTACGAGGGCGGGCTCGGCTTCGCGGTGCGCTCCGACAAGGAGTTCCTCGGCAAGGACGCGCTCGACGACGCCCCGGCCCGGCGGCTCTGCTGCCTCACGCTCGAGGATCCGCGCTCGGTGGCGCTCGCCAACGAGCCCGTCCGTGTGGGCGATGAGATCGCCGGCCGGGTCACCAGCGGGGGCTACGGCTACACGGTCGAGCGCTCGATCGCGTACGCATACCTGTCGGCCGAGCACGCCGCGCCGGGCACCTCCGTGGCGCTCGAGATCTTCGGCGAGTGGGTGGGCGGCGAGGTGGCCGCCGAGCCGCTGTTCGATCCCGGAGGGGACCGAGTGCGGTTGTAACATGCTGTTACATGTCCACGGCGGACACGAAGGCCCTCATCGAGGAGGGAATCGAGAATTTCCAGCGTCAGGTCCCCGCGCTCCAGAAGCTGAAGCTGGTGTGCGAGCTCGAGCTGCGCGGCCGAGGTGACATCCAGCTCTTTCGCGTCGAGGTCCCGGGTCCGAAGATCACCAAGGACATCGCCTCCGACGCCAAGGTCCGCCTCTCCATCCCGCGCTCGCACTTCAACGAGCTGGCCCGTGAGGGCACGATCCGGCACTGGCGCGAGGCGTTCGAGTCCGGCACCGTGAAGGCGACCGGGCCGACCGAGATCCTGCGACTGATCGGCAGCGTGGTCGAGAAGCAGGAGGAGCGCACACGGAGCCGGAAGCTCCGCGCGCGCTGATAGCTCCTACTTGAATCGAAGCGGATCGACGTACACGCCGTCGCTCAGCGGGCGGGCGGCCGGTCGATCATCGCTTCGAGCGCCGCGTAGGCGTCGGCGTCGAGCCGCCGCGGCACGTCGCCGCGCATGATCTCGAGCGCCTCCTCCTCGGGCAGCGCCCGGCGGTACGGGCGGTCGGCGGTCAGCGCCTCGTAGACGTCGGCGACCGCCAGCACGCGCATCGGCAGCGTCAGGCTGTAGGCGTCGAGCCCGCGCGGGTAGCCGCTGCCGTCGAGCCGCTCGTGGTGCGCGGCCGCCACCGGCGCGAGCGCCTCGAAGCAGCTCACCCGCTCGAGCACCCACTGCGTGAACAGCGGGTGCTCCTTGACCCGCTCGAACTCGGCGTCCGTGAGCTTGGTGGGCTTGTCGAGGATGCGGCTCGAGACCGCGAGCTTGCCGATGTCGTGCAGCAGTGCGACGTAGCGGAGGTCGCGGAGCTCGTCGTCGTCGAGCCCGAGCGCGGCGCCGAGGCTGGTCGCGATCACGCTCGTGCGGTCGGAGTGGAAGTACGTCCACGACGACTTGGCGTCGACGATCGCCGCGAACGCGGTGGCGATCTGCAGCAGGCGATCGCCGTCGAGCGTGACCACCTGGTCCTCGGGCTCCCAGCGGGTGAGGTCGGGCTCGGCGAGCGAGCTCCAGAAGCGGGCGTCGGTCCGGAACGCGCCGAGCGCCTTCACCAGGCCGGGGTCGAACCAGGTCCCCGAGCGCCGGTCGGCGACCGCGCAGGCGTCGTCGACGCCGCCCGCGGCGTGGAAGATCTCGACGGTCTGGGCGAGGCACAGGATCCGGCCGAGCAGCGGGATCTCCTCGCCGGCGAGCCAGCGCGGCTGGCCGTGACCGTCCCAGTGCTCGTCGAGCGTCCGGATCGCCTCGGCCGTGCCCTCCGAGAAGCCGATCATGCGAGCGATCTCGGCACCGCGGTCGCAGCGCGCCTGCATCAGCGAGCGCGTCACCTCGCCCTCGTCCTTGATCGCCAGCAGGCGGTCCAGCTTCGCGCGCGGCGACTCGTTCGGAGCGACGGCGCGCAGCGACCATGCGAAGGCCGGCAGCCGCCGCGCCCAGTCGACGCGCTTGGCGCTGTGCTTGAGCGCGTGGTCGTCGGCGCCGAACAGCGCCGCCATGCGCGCCGCGTTCGCCGTGCAGCCGGCGTCCTTGAGCAGCAGCGCGTAGAACAGGTCCGAGCGGGTCTCGGCGTCGAGCTGCAGCTCCTCTGCCAGCCGCATCCCGATCAGGCACGACCGCTGTGCGTGGCCGGGCGGCTCTCCCTCCGTCAGGTCGAGCGCGTAGGAGAGCGCGCCGATCACTTCGGAGAGCAGGATCGTCTGGGCCGGCATCAGCTGTCGAACCCGAGCCCTACCCGATCGAGGAGCCGAAGCCACGGCCCGCGCCGGCCACCGTGCTCGTCGGCCCGCGCCAGCGCCCGTCGCGTGGCCTGGATGACCGCCCAGCGCGCGGGCTCGGGCGGGAACGGCAGCGGGCGCGTGCGCACGAGCTTGAGCCGTGTGCGCTCGGTGTCGGCGCCGTCGAGCAGGTCGAGCGCCGTGCGGGCGCCGAAGCGGCTCGCGCCCACGCCCAGGCCCGTGTAGCCCACCGCGTACACGGCGCGGCCGCCGAGCGCCCGGCCGAACGTCACGCAGAAGCGGCTGCAGGTGTCGATCGGGCCGCCCCAGGCGTGCGTGAAGCCGATCCCCTCGAGCGCCGGGAACGTCTCCAGCAGGTGCTCCGCGAGCACGCGGTGGGTTGGACGGTGGCGGGTCAGGCGGGCGTCGTCGACCCGGTTGCCGTAGCGGTAGACGGCCTCGTAGCCGCCGAACAGGATCCGCCCGTCCGGGGTGAGCCGGTAGTAGTGGAAACGGTTCCCGCGGTCGGCGATCCCCTGCCCGTGCGCCCAGCCGACGGCGCGGCGCTGCGCCGGGCTCAGCGGCTCGGTCACGACGACGTAGTCGTAGACCGGCGCCACCAGACGCCGGATCGACCTCGTCGAGCGGGGGATACGCCCCGGTGGCGAGCAGGACGCGGTCGGCGCGCACGCGCCCACCCGGCGTGCGCAGCTCGCCGTCCAGCACCGGGGTCCGCTCGTAGAGCCTCACGCCGAGGCTCAGAGCTGCCCGTCGCAGCCCCAGCGCCAGCGCCCCGGGGTCGACGAGGGCGACGCCGGTGTGCTGCAGGACGGCCCCCAGGTAGGTCGGCGAGGCGACCTCGGCCCGCACGGCGTCGCGATCGAGCACCTCGGCCTCCCAGCCGTAGCGGCGCAGCAGCGCGGCCTCCTGGTCCACGTCCTCGAGCTCGTGCGGCCGCGTGGCGACGGACAGCATGCCCGTCTCCTGCCACGCCGCCTCGATCCGGTGGCGGGCCAGGTCGGCCTTGAGCGCCCTCGAGGTTCTCGCGCCCGAGCGCCTCGAGCGCGTCGAGCTCCTGCGCGAAGCGCGCGGCCCCGTTGGGCAGGCCGTGGGTCAGCGAGGCGTCGACGAAGCCGCCGTTGCGGCCGCTCGCGCCCCAGCCTGCCGTCTCGGCCTCCAGCAGCACGACCTCGCGCTCCGGCCGCTCCTGCTTGGCCTGCAGCGCGGCCCACAGGCCGGTGAAGCCGCCGCCGACGATCGCCAGGTCGGCCTCGATCGAGCCCTCCAGCGGCGGCGCCTCGGCCGGCCGCGGGCGGTCGAGCCAGAAGGGGTCCGGCGAGGCGTCGTCGAGGCGCACGGCTCGCAGCCTATGGAAGGGTGTCGGCGGGATGGAAGAGTTCGAGGTCGCCACGCTCGTCCTCGGAACGCTGCTGATCGTCGGCGCGCTCACGGCCGGACTGGCGCACCGCAGCTTCCTGTCGATGACCGCCGTCTTCGTGGTGGCGGGCTTCGTGCTCGGCGACGGCGGCCTCGGCGTGCTCGAGTTCGACGCCGAGTCCGGCTTCGTCGTCCAGCTCGCGACCGTCGCCCTGATCGTGATCCTGTTCCGCGACGGGATCGAGGTCGAGGGCGAGATGCTCCAGCGCGAGTGGCGGCTGCCCGCGCGCAAGCTGATCCTGGCGATGCCGATCACGTGCGTGCTGGTGGCGCTGGTGACGCACGCCGTCACCAACCTGACGTGGACCGAGTCGTTCCTGCTCGGCGCGCTGCTGTCGCCGACCGATCCCGTGCTGTCCTCGAGCGTGGTCACCAACCCGCGCGTCCCGCGGCTGGTGCGGCACTCGCTGAACCTCGAGTCGGGGATGAACGACGGCCTCGCGCTGCCCGCGGTGCTTGCCTTCAGCGCCGCGCTGGCGGCCGGCGAGGACGACTTCGTCTGGTACGAGTTCGTGCTCCAGGATGTGTCGCTCGGCTTCGCCTTCGGCATCGGCATGGGCTTCCTGGCGTCGTGGCTGATGCCGCGCGGTGCCGAGGACATCCCGGCGCACCACAAGTCGCTGTATGCGCTCGGCGTGGCGTTCGCGACCTACGGCGTGGCCGTACTCGAGCCCTTGCACGGCAACGGCTTCATCGCAGTCTTCGTCTGTGCCATCACGCTCGGCATCCGGCGGCCCGACCTCGGGCGGCACTTCGAGGAGCGCGCGGACGACATCGTCGAGATCGTCAAGCTCGGCATCTTCGTCGTCTTCGGCTCGCTGCTGACCTTCGGCGGCCTGTTCGAGGACGGCTGGGCGGCGGTCGCGATCGCGGCCTTCACGCTGCTGCTGGCGCGCACGATCGCGATCTGGATCTCACTCGCCGGCACCGGTCTCGACACCGCCACCAAGGGCTTCATGGCCTGGTTCGGTCCCAAGGGCGTGGCCACGATGACGTTCTCGATCCTCGTCCTCGGTCAGCCCATCGCCGAGGGCGAGCGCATCTTCAACCTCGCGGCCCTCGTGGTGTTCTGCTCGATCATCGTCCACGGGCTGACCGACACGCCCGGGTCGGAGTGGCTCGCTAGTCGCCGCGGTGCGCCCGAGACGAGCGCTTGACGACCTTGACCGAGAACCGCGAGGGCTGCTCGCGCACCGTCGGGTTGTCGATGTCGTCGAGCCGCGCGATCAGCTTGATCCACTGCTCCGGCTTGAGCACGGCGTCGATCTGGCGCGCGGCGCGGCGGTTGGAGCCGTAGAGCGGCCGCCACCCGACGTGGATGTGGTCGTCGTGGTCGCCCATGGCGTACGTGTTGTCCGTGCCCTCGAACGTCATCAGGGAGATGATCTGGTGCGGCTTCATCGTGCCCTGGAGCTTGAGCAGGCGCTGGATCGTCAGGTCGGTGATCGACCCGGGACCCTGGGTGGCGGGCGTGATGACGATGCCGTTGATGGCGCCGATGTCCATCGCCGTGCCGGTCGAGTGCTCGGACACATTGCCGGAGGCCGTCATGTAGCCGTGGCCGCACTTGAGCGACGTGACGGTCGGCTTGAGGCCGTTGGAGGCGAGATAGAGCATCGTGGCCAGCACGCGGCGGTCGATCTGGCCGGAGCGGATGTCGCCCTGGCCGCAGCCGTAGACCTCGATCCGCGGGTCGGCGAGGACGCGGCGCACGAGCTGCTCCTTGCTGAGCAGCAGCAACTGGCCGATCGACGGGTTCTCGGCATCGGCGCCGAAGAACGGGTTCTTGCCCTTGGCGCGGTAGACGGCGGTCGACTCGAGCAGCTTCCAGCCGTCGAGGATCGGCTTCGGGTCGATCCGCGGGGCGCCGCGGCCGGCGGGGCGGATCTCGAACTTGAGGTAGGGCGCGCTCTTGGCGGTCCTGGCGCCGAGGCGGCCGAGGATGGTCCCGCCGATCACGCGGGCGCCCTTCTTGAGCGCCTTCGGGCGGAAGTCGCGGGCATCGAAGCCGAGCGGGGCGGCCTGGGTCGCCTGCTGGCCGGCCGTGGCGAGCTGGACGTCGCCGCCGGCGGCGCGAGCGGCGGGGCGCGTGGGGTGCGCGAAGAGGCGCTCCTTGATCGGCAGCGGCGCGGCCTCGACGGCGGGCTCGACCGGGCTCGCTCACGGCGGGGCGCTGCGCGTCGCGGGTCGGCGTGCGCTCCTTCTCCTTGGCGCGGCGACGCCGCGAGCGGTCCTTCGGGGCCGGGTAGGTGCGTGAGACCTCGCCCAGGTGGGCGTAGGTGTACGTGTTGCCGTAGACGTCCTGGAGCATCACGAAGCGGCCGAGGCGCTTGTTCTGGCCCAGCTTGATCACGCGGCCGTCGTTGACCGCGATCACCGGCGCGCGCTCACGCGAGAAGACCCTGATGCCGCGGCGGGTGGCGTCGGACTCGACGACCATCGCCGCGTTGCCCTGCTCGACCTTGTTGCCCTTCTTGGTCAGCTGGCCGGCGTAGGTCGACTTCGCGTAGATCGGGAAGCGACCCTGCGTGAGGCCGGTGAGCGAGCCGACGAGGTCGCCGGGGAGGCCGCCGATCACCTGGGCCCGCATGAGCACCGAGTCGACGTACCAGTCGGCGTGGTTGTAGGCGAAGACGGCCCGGCGGATGTCGGTCTCGGCGCCGGCCGCGTTGAGGTAGCGGGCGGCGGCGAAGATCGCGTCGACGGGGTTGAAGGGGTCCTTCTCGCCGTCGCGGTTGGCGTCGACGCCGTAGGCGGCCCACGTCGGCGGCATGAACTGCATCCAGCCCAGGGCGCCGGCCGAGGAGATGTTCAGGTTGCGCCCGTAGTCGGTCTCGATCTCGTTGATCGCGGCCAGGATCTCCCAGCGGATGCCGTACTGCATCCCGGCCGCCTGGTAGATCGGGAGCAGGAACGGCGGGATGCGGAACTTGTCGATGAAGAAGTTCGGCACGCCGACCCGGGCGGGGCCGGGCGTCGCCAGCGAGAAGCCCGGGTTCGAGACGGCGGGGCTGCCGTCGGGGTTCGCCAGCTTCGGCGCGGGGGTCAGCCGGCGCTGGTGCGAATCGTCACGATCCTCCGTCTCATCCTTGCGATCGTCCGTCTCATCCTTGCACTCTCGACGTGAAGTTGAGGGTGAGTCCTTGCAGTCGAGAGTGTCGTCGACGCCGACCTGAGAATTCTTGCGGCGCTTGCGGTCCGAGCTCGAGTCGCGCTTCGGCGCGGCGGTCGGCGTGGCCGTGGCCGTGCTCGGGGGCGTCGCGGGCGCCGTGGGCTCCGCCGTCGCGGGCGCCGGGGGCTCCGGCGTCGCGACCGTGGTCTCCACGGGCGGGGGGGAGGGCGTGGCAGTCGCCGTGGCGTCCGGAGTCGGCTCGGGCGTGGCCGGCGGCGTGGCCTCCGGTGTTTCCGGCGTCGCGGACGCCGTGGGCGCCGGCGTCGTGACCGGCGAGGCCTCCGCCTCGAGCGCCGTAGGCTCCGGCGACGGCGCCTGGGCCGACGCCGCTACGCCGAGCACGGCGGCGCAGATCGCGGCCACGGCGAAGCCGATGGCCAGGATGCGGCGCATCATCGGCTCGGCGCGCAAACGCGCGGGTAGGGGAGGAAGATCGCTGTCACGGGGAGACAGGGGAAGGCCCGACTGCTCAGAAGGTCGGCATCCGAGGGGTTGGTCTTGAGCGGCGCGGCTGGGGTCGGCGCCCTACTTCGAAGGTATCTATCTCGAGTTGAGGCTTAGATTGGGCCCGAATCGAGCTGCCACCAGCGCAGGAGCTCGCCGGGCTCCATACCGCGCCCGACGGCCAGCGCGAGGATCCGCCGCTCCTCGTCGGTCCACGCGATCACGCTCGCGCCCTTGATCCTCCAGCACGCCAGCCGGCCGCCGGGATAGGTCCCGTCCTCGCCGCAGCCGGCGTCCTCGACGCCGTGCACGACCTCGTCGAACGCGGCCTGCAGGGCGGCGTCGTCCTCGTACTGGTAGTAGTCGACGGAGGCCGGCGCCGCCGCGGTGCAGACCACGGCGGCGGCCAGGCGGCGCCGGAACGGCCGCTGGACGTCCTCGCCCGGCACGCAGGAGCCCGCGAACGACGGCGGGACGTGGGCGACCAGGGCGCCGGTGGCGTCTGGCTTCGCCTCGGCGCCGGTCATCGTGCCGTCGGGGAGCAGGTAGGCCGCGGCCGCGATCACCAGCGCCGTGGCCAGCGCGCCGGCCGCGGGGGTGAGCAGGCGCCGGCGGGACGGGTGCCAGGAGCGGTGCGGCGTGCGGGCGGGGAGGTCGACGCCAAGGGCCGCCACCAGCGCCGCCTGCTGCTCGGGCGCGTGGCGCTCGGCAAACGCCATCAGGTTGACGTAGCGGTTGGCGAGGTGCGGCCGGCGGTTGAAGAGCTGGGCGAGCCGCGGCAGCCGGCGGCGCCGGACGTGCGATGCCTGGCCGAAGACGCCGGCGTCGCGCAGGCTCGGGGCCAGCGTGCCGCCCACCATCAGGCGATCGAGCGCGTGGAGCGCGGCGTCGAGATCGCCGGCGGTCGCGAGGCCGATCTGGTCGCCGGAGTAGACGACCGCGCGGTCGTACGGCCAGATGAAGACGTTCACGAGGCCGATCGGCCGCGCGAGCGTGACGAGCAGCCGCAGCGGCCAGATCCGGTCGCGCTCGCTCTTGAGCGCGCCGATGAAGCGCGCCACGAGGAAGGTCAGCTCGGAGCGGCGGCCCTCGCTGAGCAGCGTGGCGACGAGGTCTCCCTCGATCATGATGATCCGCGTCCCGAACAGGCTCGTGAGGCTCATCAGCCCCGACACCCGGTCGGTGACGTAGACGTCGACGCGGCGGTGGTAGGCCAGCCGGTCGCGCACCTCCTCCAGCACCGAGTGCAGCTCCGGCAGGCTCTCAGGCGTGACGCGCACCGCGTTGCCGAGCAGATTGGCGCGGTGGAGCTGGAGCGCGAGCCAGGCCATGGCGGCGGCGACTGGCCCCACGACCATCGTCCAGATCACACGATCGGTCTCCAACCGCTTGGCGATCAGCACGGCGGCCAGGCCGGCGAGGATGACGCTCGCGGCGACGGCGAGCACGAAGCGGGAACGCTCCGAGGGGTGACGGAGCCAGGCGAGATCGGGCACGTGTGCACGATGCCGGACGCCCCTTGTGGCGCCCTTGCCGGAACCTTGCGGTTGCATGCCAGGATCAGGGCTGCCATGCCGCGCCTGAAGGACAGCGAGGTCCGCCCGCTCAGCGACCGCGCCGCGCCGCTGATCGAGGAGGCCGCCGAGCGCTCGCGCGTCTCCATGCGGACGCGGCTCGAGCGATTGCGGCTGTCGTGGCGCTCGGTGCTGCAGGCCGGCGTGGCCGCCGGGGCCGCCTGGGTGGTCGCCACCGAGGTCCTCGGGCACGAGGCGCCGTTCTTCGCGCCGGTCTCGGCGATCATCACGCTCGGGCTCACGATCACCCAGCGCGGCCGGCGGGCGGTCGAGATCGCCGATCGGCGTGGCCGTCGGGATCGCGGTCGGCGACCTGCTCGTGCTCGCGATCGGGGTCGGCGCCGCCCAGCTCGCGCTGGTCGTGATGCTGGCCACCGCACTGGCGCTCTTCCTCGGCAGCGGGCAGATGTTCGCGACCCAGGCGGCGGTCTCGGCGGCGCTCGTGGCCACGATCCAGCCGCCGACCGAGGGCGTGACCTTCGACCGCTTCCTCGACGCGCTGGTGGGCGGCGGGATCGCGCTGCTCGTCAACGCCCTGCTGCTGCCCGCCGATCCGGTGGGGATGGTCGCGCCGCGCCGCGCGGCCGCTGCTCGAGGAGCTGGCCGCCACGCTCGACGACATGGCGGAGGCGATCCTGGAACGCGACCGCGGCCTGGCCGAGGGCGCGCTCAAGCGGGCGCGCGGGATCGACGAGCTGAGCGGCCACTTCCTCGAGACCGTGATCGCGAGCCGCGAGATGACGCGCTTCGCCCCGCCCGGCGTCGCCTGCGCGGCCGCGTGGAGCGCTTCGCGGCCGTCGCCACCCAGGTCGATCTCGCCGTCCGCAACGTCCGCGTGCTGGCGCGCGGGACGATCCGCGCGCTCCGGCTCGACGAGAATGTCCCGCCCGAGGTCGCCGACGCGGTGCGCGAGCTCGCGGCGGCGGTGCGGGCGCTCGCCGACGCGGTCGAAGCGGACGCGGAAGCTCGAGCGTGTGCGCGAGCACGCGTTGCGGGCGGCGGCGACCGCCACGCACGTGCTCGAGGGCACCGGCAACCTCTCGGTCAGCGTGATCGTCGGCCAGGTCCGCTCGACGGCCACCGACCTCGTCGCCGGCACCGGGATGGACACCGACGACGCCGTCGAAGCAGTGAGCCGCGCGCTGGACGAAGGCCAAGAGCGAACCGGCGTCTGAACGACGTGAGCGCTTCGCTACAACTGCGACCCGGGGATCCAGCGGCTGGCCGCGAGCGTGAAGGAGGACATCGTGGTGCACTCGCCCGACGGCCCGACGCTGTACCGCGCCGACGGCGAGGTCGTCCCCGACCCGTCGCCGAAGGACTTCTCCGGCGGCAACAGCCGCTGGCCGGGTGCCTTGTGGGGTGCGGGCGGCGGCGCCGGGCTCGCGACGTCCGGCGCCGGGCCGTGAGGGAGGCGATCGATGCCGCGCTCGCCGCGCTCGAGGCGGCGCCCGACGGCTGGCTCGAACTGCCCGAGCGCCGGCGGCTCCGCGAGGCGTACGGGCCGTCGACGCCGCCGTACGAGCGGGGCGGCCCCGACGCGGGCCTGATCCGCCGCGCCGCACTGCTGGTGGCCTGCGTGCGGCGAGCGCTTCCCGTCTGGGAGCGGGAGTTCCCCGACGACCGGCGCCCGCACGAGATCACCGACGCGTTGCTGCCGGCGCTGCGCGGCGAGCTGTCGGAGGAGGAGCTCGACGCCGTGGCCGACGCGCTTCGCGAGGACGTCGATCGGGACGGCGCCGACCTCGCCCGCAAGGGGGCGTTCTTTACCGGCACGGCGGCCGTGCGCCTCACCACGCAGGGCTGGGATGGCGACCTCGACCCCGAGATCGATCCGCCGGACACGCGCGACCTCGACCTGGACGAGCCGCAGGTCGAAGCGCTGGCCGCGTGGGCGCTCGCGGGGGAGAACCCCGAAGCCAAGCGTGAGTTCTGGCGCTGGTACGTCGCCGAGGCGTTCCCGGCCGCGTACGCTGTCGCCGAGTGAGGCTGCGCCGCCGATCGCCGACGAAGGGGCTCGAGTTCGAGCTCGCGATCCCGGAGGGGTTGAACGTCCATACGGCCCCGGTGCCGGCTGGTACCTCGAGGTGCTCGACAGCGAGCTCGGCCTCTGGATACTGGAGCAGGAGGAGCGGCGGATCACGCTCGCGCCGACCGACGCCACCGCCGTCCTCGACCAGCTGGCGGCGCTGCCCGGGCACGTAGGGCTCGGCCCGTCATGACTGGCAGCTCGGGCACCAGAACGTCGTCCGGCCGCCGATCGTCGCGCGCTCGAGGCCGGTCCCGCAGCGCGGGCAGTGCCCACCGCGCTCGCGGTGCGGCGTGAAGTGGCCCGTGTGGGCCCCGCCGTTCCTGATCGCGTCGCGAACGGCGGCGCGGACCGCCCGGCGCAGGTGATCGAGCTCGTCCGTGGTGAGCTCGCTCGCCGGTCGCCGCGGGCTCAGCCGGGCGCGCCAGAGGATCTCGTCGGCCAGCAGGTTGCCGACGCCGGAGATCACGCCCTGGTCGAGCAGCCGCGCCTTCAGCGGCGCCGAGCCGCGGCTGACGCGCTTGCGGAACTCGTCGCGTCCCACCTCGGCGGCGTCCGGCCCGACGTGCGAGAAGTCCGGCTCGAGCACGGCTCGGCCGAGGCGCCGCTTGTCGCGCAGCGCGAGCCGGCCGCCGTCCGCGAACTCGAGCACGAAGCGGTCCCAGTTTCGGGGCGCCGGCGCCTCGTCGACGGTCAGGCTGCCGGCCATGCCGAGGTGCAGGCCGAGCTGAGGCCCGCCGTCGGTCTCCGCCCACAGGAACTTGCCGCGGCGGTGGGTGTCCACCAGCCGGTGCCCGACCAGCGCCGCGGCCATCTCGCCGGGCGCGTGCGGACGGCAGACATAGGTGTCGCGGTCGTCGACGGCGACGATCTCGCGGCCGACGACCAGCTCGAGCCGGCGGCGGGCTCGTTCGGCCTCGGGCAGCTCGGGCATGCGACGAGAGGCTAGGCGTCGCCGCCACCCGCCGCAAAGGCGGGTGGCGGAGGCTGTGTGGCCTACGCGGCCTCGGCGGCGAGCCGGCGCGCCTTCGCGGCGACCTTCGCCTGGGCCTTCTTCTCCGGCACCAGCACGGTGGCGGCGACCACGAGCGCGGCGCCCACCAGCGCGGCGGCGACGATGAAGGCGAGCTGGTAGCCGCCGGTCAGCGCCGAGGCGGCCGACTCGCCGGCGGCGGACAGGTCCTCGCTGCGCGAGGCCGACAGCGTGGCGAGCACGGCGAGGCCGAGCGCGGCGCCGACCTGCACGGTCGTGTTGACCAGGCCGGAGGCCAGGCCGGCGTCCTGCGGCGTGGCGCCCGACATCGACAGGGTCATCAGTGCCGGGAAGGCGATGCCGCTGCCGATGCCCATGACCGCCATGACCGGGAGCACGTGGGCGACGTAGCTGCCGTCGACCGGCGCCTGGGTGAACCAGGCCAGGCCGAGGGCGATCAGCACGAGGCCGGGGAGGAGCGTCGTGCGGGCGCCGAAGCGCGTGATCAGCTGCTCGGAGTACCGCAGCGACATGATGCCCATGAGCACCGTGGTCGGCAGGAAGGCGAGCCCGATCTCCAGCGCGGAGTAGCCCAGCACGCGCTCCAGATACAGCGAGCCCATGAAGAACACGCCGAACATGCCGGCGATCGACAGCGCCTGGATCGCGTTCGCGCCCGAGACGTTGCGCGAGCGGAAGATCCGCAGGGGCACCAGCGGGGTGGCCGCGGTCGCCTCGCGCACCAGGAACGCGGCGAGCAGGCCCAGCGAGACGGCGCCGAGGAGCAGCGTGCGGCCGGCGCCCCAGCCGTACTCGGCGGCCGGCTGGACGATCGTGTACACGCCGAGCATCAGCGAGCCGGTGATCAGCACCGCGCCGGGGATGTCGGCGCCCTTGCTGAAGCCGATCCCACGATCGCTCTCGAGCAGCCGCACGGCGGCGACGGCGGTCGCGATCCCGATCGGGAGGTTGATGAAGAAGATCCAGTGCCAGTTGATCGCCTGCGTGAGCACGCCGCCGGCCAGCAGGCCGATCGAGCCGCCCGCCGAGGCCACGAACGCGTAGGCGCCGATCGCCTTCGCCTGCTCCCGCGGCTCCGGGAACATCGTCACGATCATGCCCAGGATCACCGCCGAGGTGAACGCGCCGCCGACACCCTGGACGAAGCGCGCGATGACGAGCATCTCCTGGCTCTGCGCCAGCCCGCACAGCAGGGAGGCGGCGACGAACACGCCCAGTCCGGCCAGGAACACGTTCTTGCGGCCGAGGAGGTCCCCGATCCGGCCGGCGAGCAGCAGCAGGCCGCCGAACGCGATCAGGTAGGCGTTGACCACCCAGGCGAGGCTGGACTGGGAGAAGCCGAGGTCGCTCTGGATCTCAGGAAGGGCGACGTTCACGACGGTGGCGTCGAGAACGATCATCAGCATCCCCACGCACAGGACGTAGAGAGCGGTCCAACGGTTGCGATCTGTCTGGGGAGGAGTCATGTGAGGTAGAGACCGGGGTCGGGGACGAAACTCATCGCTTGGGCTGCCAGAGGGCGATCTCGCCGCCCACCGGCGTCGACAGCACGCTGCGCCAGCCGGCCGGCCCCTCGCGCGGATCGAGCAGGACGGAGGCGCCGAGCGCCTCGGGCGCGCTCGGTGCCGGCGACGACGTCGCGGACGGCGACGTAGGGGAGCCACGCGGGCGCGGGCGTGTCGCATTCGACCACGCCGCGTCCCGTTCCGAGCGACCAGTAGCTGCCGCCGCCGGCGCGGATCTGCTCCGGCCGCCAGCCGCAGAGGTCCTCATAGAACGCGCAGGCGCGCGCGAGATCGCCGGTGTGGAGCTCGAGGTGGACGACGGGCCTGGGCTTCATGTCGCTATAGACCGGCCAGCCGTACCGAACTCATCGCGGGCGGCGTCTACGGTCCGGCGGCATGAGTGCGATTGCCGACACACAGCTCCTCACCGCCGCCCGCGGGGGCGACGAGGACGCGTACCGGCGGCTCGTCGAGCCGCGGCGCGCCGAGCTGCACGCGCACTGCTACCGGATGCTGGGCTCGGTCCACGACGCCGAGGACGCACTGCAGGACGCGCTGCTGCGCGCCTGGCGCGGGATCGGGCGCTTCGAGGGCCGCAGCTCGGTCCGCTCGTGGCTCTACAAGATCGCCACCAACACCTGTCTCGACCTCGCCGGGAAGCGGCGGGTGCTGCCGATCGACTACGGGCCGGGCGCCGACCCGCACGACAGCCCGGGCGTCCCCGTGGCCGAGGAGGTCTGGATCGAGCCGTATCCCGGCCTGGAGGACGACTACGAGCAGCGCGAGGGCATCGAGCTCGCGTTCGTCGCCGCGCTCCAGCACCTGCCCGCCAGCCAGCGCGCCGTGCTGATCATGCGCGAGGTGCTCGGGTTCTCGGCCGCCGAGGTGGCCGAGACGCTCGACACGACGGTGGCGAGCGTGAACAGCGCGCTGCAACGGGCGCGCAAGGCGGTCGACGAGCGCGTGCCGGAGCAGAGCCAGCAGGAGACGCTGCGCACGCTCGGCGACGACGAGGTCGCCGAGATCGTCGAGCGCTACATGGCCGCCCTCGAGTCGGGCGACGTCGACCGCGTGGTGGCGCTGCTGACCGAGGACGCCACGTGGTCGATGCCACCGTGCCCGATGTGGTTCCGCGGCATCGAGACGGTGTCCGCGTTCCTGAGCGACTACCCGCTGAACGAGCGCTGGCGCCACATCCCCACCCGCGCCAACGGCCAGCTCGCCGTCGGCTGTTACATGTGGGACGGTGAGCGCTACGCCGCCGCGGTGCTCGACGTGCTGACGCTGCGCGGCGACAAGGTCGCCGACGTGACGGCCTTCCTGGCGCCGTGGGTGTTCAGCCGCTTCGGGGAGGCCGACGGCTTCATGACCGAGGAGATGTTCGCCCGCTTCGGCCTGCCCGCCGAGGCATGATCGACCACTTCGACGACCTCGACACCGAGGTCTGGGTTCCCCACTACCTGCCGCAGTGGAGCTCGCGGGCGGAGAGCGCCGCGACGTACGCGATCGCCGACTCCGAGCTGCGGCTGACGATCCCGCCCGAGCAGGGCCTCTGGTGCCCCGACACGCACGAGGAGCCGCTGCGCGTCTCCGGCATCCAGTCCGGCGTGTCCTCGAACCAGCAGCCGTTCCGCGAGGGGCTCGTGGTGCGCGAGCCGCAGCCGACGCATTGGGGCTGGACGCCGCACCACGGCCGGATCGAGATCCGCGCACGGATGGAGCTGAGCCCGCGCTCGATGGCCTCGGTGTGGATGATCGGGCTCGAGGACGAGCCGGAGCGCTGCGGCGAGATCTGCGTCTTCGAGGTCTTCGGTGACGCCCCGCGGGCCGTGGGCGCGGGCATCAAGAACATCCGAGATCCGGCCCTGACCTGGGAGTTCGACGCCCCGGAGCTCGACATCGACGTCGCCGAGCACCACGTGTACGCCGCCGACTGGCAGCCCGGGCGGGTCGACTTCAGCGTCGACGGCGAGTACGTGAAGACCGTCCGGCAGGCGCCGGACTACCCGATGCAGATGATGGTCGCGGTGTTCGACTTCCCGGCCAAGGGCGGCGACTCAGATCACGTGCCGCTCCTGGCCGTGGACTATGTCAGTGGCGATCGCGATCTCCCGCGTCGTCGAACCAGTTGAGCGTCCGGCGCCACGCCTCCGCCATGGCGTGCGGGTTGAAGCGCGCGCCGGTGTCGTTGAAGAACGCGTGGTCGGCCTCGCTGAACGTGATCAGCTCGTGCCTGAGCCTGGCCGCCTCGAGCGCGGCGCGGGCCGCCGGGATCGTCGCGTTCACGCGCGAGTCGAGGCCGCCGTAGACGCCGAGCACGTCGGCGCGCGAGCCCTTGAGGCTGCCGCCCTCCGGGAACGGGCCGTAGAACGGGGCGGCCGCCGCCAGGCGCGGCTCGGCCGAGGCGAGCAACCGCCAGACCATGCCACCGCCGAAGCAGAAGCCGATCGCGGCCAGCGGGCGGCCGCGGACGCGGCGTTTGAGCTCGCCGACGCCGGCCTTCATGTCCTCGACGAAGCGCTCGGGCGGGATCTGCGCCAGCGCGGCCGCCACCTCGGCCTCGCCCGGGAATGAGCCGGTGCCGCCCTCCTCGGACAGCAGGTCGAGGGCGAGTGCGGACCAGCCGCTGGCCGCGAATCGGCCGGCGACCGTCCTGATGTGCTCGTTCAGGCCGCGGTTCTCATGGATGACGAGCACGCCGCCGCGCGCCTTGGCGGCGGAGGCCCACGCGGCCATCAGCGGGACGCGCGGGCCGGCGAACGTGATCGACTCGCGGGCGACGGGGGCCCACGTCGTCTCGGTGCTGCGCCGGCGGTGCCGCTTGCCGTGGGCGATCGCCGGTGCCGCCGCGCCGGCGGCCAGCAGGGCCGACGCCGCGGCGCCGCTCACCCCCAGCAGGCCGAGCCGCCGCATCGCCTCCCGGCGCGTGATGATGCCGTCGGCGAGGTCCTCAGCGACCTCCTCCGCCAGGTACTTCTGGATCTCCGTCATCGCCGCCCTCCCAGGGACGTTGACCGTGGACGCCGGCCCCGACACCCGGCACATCGCGAGCGATGGTGTCACACGGGCGTGTGCGACACCGCCTCGACGTTGTTGCCCTCGGGGTCGAGCACGAAGGCGCCGTAATAGGTCGGGTGGTAGCTGCGGGCGTAGGCCCGGCGCGCCGTTGTCGCGCCCGCCGGCGGCCACGGCGGCGGCGTGGAACGCGTCGACGGTCGCGCGGTCCGGGCTGGCGAAGGCGACGTGCAGCGGCGCCGACGACGGGCGGTCGGAGATCCAGAAGTCCGGCTTTCCGTCGCGGCCGAAGCCCACCCCATAGGTGCGGTCCATCAGCACGACGTAGCCGAGCGGCGCGAGCGCCTGCTCGTAGAAGGCGCGGCTGGCGGCGAGGTCTGCGACCCCGATGTTCAGGTGATCGATCACGGCCCGAAACTACCGGCCGTGTCTTGGACGGATGGGATCAGCCGCCGGCCGCGATCGCCTGGTCGACCGCGTCGGGATCGAGCACGGCCTCGATCACCATGACCGCGGCGCCGATCACGCCGGCGCGGTCGTCGAGGGTGGAGCGGGCGATCCGGATCGAGCGGGTGGCGAGCGCGGTCGAGCGGCGGTAGACGACTTCGCGGACGCCGGCGAGCAGGTGTTCGTCGGCGTGGGCGATGTCGCCGCCGATGACGATCACGCCGGGGTTGAAGAAGTTCACGGCGCTGGCCAGCACGCCGCCGAGCTCGCGGCCGGCCTGGCGCACGAGCCGCATGGCTTCCGGGCGCCCGTCGCGGACGTGGCGGACGACGTCGCGGCTGTTCTCGGCGGGGATGCCCAGGCCGGCGAGGCGGGCGGCCATGGCGCCGCCGCCGGCGATGGCTTCCAGACAGCCGAGGTTGCCGCAGCGGCAGATGACGTCGTCGTGGTCGGGGACGTGGATGTGGCCGATGTCGCCGGCGGCGCCCTGGGCGCCGCGGTGGATGCGTCCGTCGGTGATCACGCCGCAGCCGATGCCGGTGCCGACCTTGACGAACAGCAGATGCGCGGTGTCGCGCCAGCGCGCCCAGAACTCGCCGAGGGCCATGATGTTCACGTCGTTGTCCACCAGCACGGTGGCGCCGTAGCGCTCCTGCAGCCTCGCCGCCACGCCGTAGCCGTCCCAGCCGGGCATGATCGGCGGCGCCACCGGCGTGCCGGTCGCGAACTCGACCGGCCCAGGGATGCCGACGCCGATCCCGCGCACGTCCGCGCGCTCGTGCGCGCTCTCGCTCAGCAGCGCGTCGAACGTCTCCTCGAGCCAGCCGAGGACCGTGTCCGGGCCTTCGGCGATCGGGATGTCGGTCCGCGTCTCCACCATGACGTCGCCGCCGAGATCGGTGATCGCCACGCGCGAGTGCGTGGCGCCGAGGTCGGCCGCCAGCACGACTCCGGCGTTGCGGTTGAAGGCGAAGGTCTTCGGCGGGCGGCCGCCCGTCGAGGCGCTGGCGCCCGCCGGGATCACGAGCCGCTGCGCGAGCAGCGCGTCCATCCGCTGGGCGACGGTCGAACGCGCCAGGCCCGTCAGCGCCACGAGCTCCGCGCGCGTGCTCGCCCGTCCGTCGCGGATGAGGCGCAGCATGGCGCCCGCGCCGGTGCCGGACGTCGCTCCGTTGCCGGCTCCGGTGCTGCTGGGCCTGGCGGCGTCGAACCGCCGGTTCGCATCGAGATCTTCGGTGCCCAACAGGTCCGACATGACATATCAGCATGCCACAAGGAGACGGGTTGCGTCTTGATTCGTTCCAACATTGCGGGAATCTGCCGAACCGGTTTGCAGCTTTTGCTTGACCATCGACAAAAGTAGAGGTAGCGTCCGGGTCATGGAGAGAGGGCTGTTGTCGGCGGCCGTGGCGGAGCCGGTCGCTGTCAGTGAGGGAGGGCTGCGGCTGCGAGCCGGGGAACTCGCAGACCGCTACGAGGAGCTGGTGACGCGGGCCGACATGGCCGCCGTGCGCTGGCGCTGGGCCACGCCGACATCCGGGCACGGCGACGTCGAGCCGCTGCGGCTCCAGCGGATGGGCTGCTCGCCCGGCCGCTGGCTGCACCGGCCCCCGCCGCCCTGGCAGGAGCACGAGGCGATCGGCTTCGACGCGCTCGGCCGCGTGGTGTGCGTGCGCCAGTACGACTCGACGGGCGAGGTCTGGCTCGAGCGTTTCTGTACGTGGAGCCGCGACCGCGTCGAGGTTGTGTGCTTTCGGGCGCCCCTGGAGTGCGGCGGCGACCGAGACCTGCCGGCGGAGTTGCAGTGCATCGTCCAGATGCGGCTCGCGGCCGGCCTCCCGGTCGAGAGCGAGCGCTACATGCCGCCGACCGGCTCCTGCTCGCGCGAGCGCTACCGGCATGAGGGGGGCCGGCTGGCGCGTGTCGAGGAGGGCTGCTGCGACGAGGGCGGCGGCCTCGCCACCGTCGTGAAGGAGGTCCTGTACGGCGAGGACGGACGCGTCATGGGTGTGGACGCCGTCGGTCCTGAGGGCCGCCAGCCGGTCTGGCGGCATGGGGGTCAGCCGCATCCGGCGCGGAGGGAGGCTCGTCCCTCCGCGCCGGGACGCTTCCGGCGTCAGGTCTGCGTCTGAGCGTCGTAGCCGGCGGCGCGGCCCGCCTCGGCGAGCCGCTCCGCCATGCGGCGGTTCGCCTCGTCGATCATCTCGCCCTCGAACATGGCCGCCCCACGGCCATGTTCGACAGCCTCGCGATAGGCGGCGAGCAGCGCCTCGGCGCGCTCCCACTCCTCGCGCGCGGGCGTGAAGACCTCGTTGACGGTCGCGATCTGGCGCGGGTGGATCGTCCACTTGCCGTCCATCCCGAGCGCGCGCGCGAGGCGCGCGCGGGCGCGCAGCCCCTCGTCGTCGTCGAACGCCGCGTACGGGCCGTCGATCGCCTGGATGCCGGCCGCGCGGGCCGCGACGACGAGGCGGCTGAAGACGTAGTTGAGGTGGTCGCCCGGGTAGTGCTCGGGCGCGCCGCCGATCGTGGTGATCGGGATCCCGACCGCGGCGCTGTAGTCGCCGGGCCCGAAGATCAGCGTCTCCATCCGCGGTGAGGCGGCGGCGATCGCCTCGCAGGCGAGCAGCCCGGTGGCGTCCTCGATCTGGGCCTCGATGCCGATCCTGCCGGTCGGCAGGTCGCGTGCCAGCTCGATCTGGGTCAGCAGCTTGGCGGTCATCTCGACGTCGCCGGGCGTGCGGACCTTCGGCAGCATCACGGCGTCGAGCCGGTCCCCGGCGTGCTCGACGACGTCGATCAGGTCGCGGTAGTAGTACGGCGTATCCGTGCCGTTGACGCGCACGACCACGGTCTTGGAGCCGAAGTCGCGGCTCGTCAGAACATCAATGACGAGCCGTCGGGCCTTCTCCTTCTCGCTCGGCGCGACGGCGTCCTCGAGGTCGAGGAACACCTCGTCGGCCTCCAGCGACGGCGCCTTGGCGAGGAAGCGCTCGCTCGAGCCGGGAACCGCGTGGCAGGTGCGTCGAGGGCGCATGCGAGCGGGCAACCCTACCGCCGCCGCTACCCTGCCCGCTCCAGTGCGCGCCGTGCTCCTCGCCACACTCATGCTGCTGCTTGCCGCGCCCGCGGCGAGCGCGGCCGTGACCGTCGACATGAAGGTGACGCCCGAGGAGACGACGTACGGCGAGCGGACCGAGATCACCGGCAAGGCGCTGCAGGACGGCGTGCCGTTCGCGGGTCAGCCGGTCCAGCTCGAAGGTCGCCGGTATCCGTTCGAGAGCGAGTTCGAGGTGGTCGCGACGGCGATCACGGCGACCGACGGGACGTACGAGTTCGAGCGTGAGCTCGACCGCAACTGGGACCTGCGAGTCCGGGCCGGCGGCGGCATCGCGCCGCGGGTGCGCGCGTACGTGTTCCCCGCCTCCAAGCTCACGTTCCGCGCCCGCAGCTCGCGCGTGATCCGCGTCACCCAGCGCTATCGCGTCCCGCGCGGGGTCCGGCTCGCGCAACCGACGATCTTCTACGTCGGCCGCCGCGGCGCGAAGAGCGCTCCTCGTGCGGCGACCGGCGAGCTGGAGCGCATCCGCGCCGGCCGCTACCGCTCGAGCGCGATCGTCCGGCTGCCGGCGTCGTGGAACGGCCGCTTCCGCTACGCGAGCTGCTTCCGCTACACGGGCGGCAGCGGAATGGGCAACCCGCGCGCCTCCTGCCCGCAACGATTTCGGTTTCGCTGATCGCTGACCGGACGGGCCGGCGACGTCACGTCAGAGCTCGTACGCTGCGGCAAGCTCCGGGTCCTTCCGGGCCAGCATCTCGGCCAGATCGACCATCACGCGGCACTGCTTCCAGGTCGCGTCGTCCTGCATCTTGCCGTCGATGATGTGGACGCCGCGGCCGTCGGGGATCGCCTCGATGACCTTCTTGGCGAACGCGACCTCGTCGGGGTCGGGGGAGAAGACCTTGCGCGCGATGTCGAGCTGGGCCGGGTGCAGCGACCAGGCGCCGACGCAGCCCATCAGGTAGGCGGCGCGGAACTGGGTCTCGCAGCCCTCGAGGTCGCGGATGTCGCCGAAGGGCCCGTAGAACGGGAGGATCCCGGCGGCCGCGCAGGCGTCGACCATGCGGCCGAGCGTGTAGTGCCAGAGGTCCTGCTGGGCCGATGAGCGCTCGCCATCGGGATCGCCCAGAACGCGGTAGCCGGGATGTCCGCCGCCGACGCGGGTGGTCTTCATCCGCCGGCTGGCCGCGAGATCGGCCGGCCCGAGGCTCATGCCCTGCATGCGGGGAGACGCGGTGGCGATCTCCTCCACGTTGGCGACGCCCTGGGCCGTCTCCAGGATCGCGTGCACGAGGATCGGTGTCTGCAGCTCGGCTCGGGCCTCGAGCTGCGCCAGCAGGCGGTCTACGTAGTGGATGTCCCACGGCCCCTCGACCTTCGGGACCATCACCACGTCGATGCGGTCGCCGATGGCCTCGACGATCTCCGTGAGGTCGTCGAGCGCCCACGGCGACTCGAGCGCGTTCACGCGCGTCCAGAGCTGCGTTTCACCGAGCTCGATCGTCCTGCCGACCTCGATCAGGCCCTGACGGGCGGCCTCCTTGCGGTCGACCGGGATCGCGTCCTCGAGGTTGCCGAGCAGGATGTCGGTCTTCGTCGCGATGTCGGCCGCCTTGGCGACCATCTTCTCGTTGCTGAAGTCGAGGAAATGGATCATCCGCGACGGGCGGACGGGGATCTCTCTCAGCGGTTCGGGGGCGCCGATGGCGAGCGGCTGGAAGAACGAACGGGGGCTTCGCATGGACGCGGGATCGTAGAGTCCCGGGGCCTATGAGCACCTCAGTCGACACCGATCAGCGCTCCCGCGAGGCCTCGGGCGCGCATCCCTACGGCCGCTACCTCGAGGAGTTCGAGGTCGGCGCCGTCTACAAGCACTGGCCGGCCAAGACGGTGACCGAGGCGGACGACCATCTCTTCTGCCTGATCACCATGAACCACCACCCGCTGCACATCAACGACGTCTACGCGGCGGGCTCCCAGCAGGGCCGCAACGTCGTGGTGGGCCCGTACGTCTACTCGCTGGCGCTGGGGATGAGCGTGTCCGACATCTCGGGCAAGGCGATCGCGAACCTCGCGACCGAGGAGCTCTCGCATCCCGCGCCGGTGTTCCACGGCGACACGCTGTTCGCGGAGACCGAGGTGCTCGAGGTGCGCGAGTCCCGCTCCAAGCCCGACCGCGGGACCGTCAAGGTGCACACCCGGGTGCTGAACCAGGACGGCGTGCTGGTCGCCGAGTTCAAGCGGCTGGTGCTGGTGCCGAAGCGCGACGCCGGCTGATTTCGGTTTTCGCGGGCGCGCGGTTACGCCGGCGAACTGCGGCTGGAAAGCCGGCGTGATCGGCGGTCCCTGGCGCCTTAACCGGCATATGTCCGGTCAAGGCGCCAGCGACACTCCTCGGCGGCCGATTCACCGGCCACGCTACCCAGCCGCAGTTGACGTTCGCTGGCGCTACGCCTGCCGCTCGAGCGCCCGGCGAGCGGCCTGACGGCGCGGCCGCACGAGATCGCGGACGCTGGCGAACGCGCGTGAGACGGGGCCGCGCATCGCCATGCCGGTGACGACGATGGCGGCGAGGATCAGCTCGAGGATCAGCGGCGTCGGGCTCGGGCCGGCGGCGGCCGTGGAGGCGGCGGCGGGGGCGGCGAGGATCAGGACGGCGGCTGTGGTTGCGACGGCGACACGGCGCAGGAGCATGGTCTCTTCCCGGGGCAGGGGGCGCGGACCGGCACAGCCTCGGTGGCGCGGGTTGTCGAATCCTTGGCGCGAGCTTGGCGTCAGCGAGTCGGCGGCTCAGCGGACTCGATCCCGTCCGGAACCTCGACCGATCCCGGCTCGCCGCTGCCGCGCCAGAGGAACCGCTGGGCGTACCACGCGGGGCCCGACCCGGTCCGCTCCCAGCCGGCCGCGACGAGCGCTGAGACCAGGGCCTTGACGCTGGCGATCATCTCGGGCGTCGGCGGCTCGGGGTCGGTCATCAGCGTCCAGCGCAGCGAGGGCGACTCGGCGATCGACTTGCGGCGGCTGGAGCCGGGCGGAGCCGCCATCGCGCGGAAGTTCGACTTCAGGTAGCCCGCCTTCCACGCGATCTCGCACGTCCACAGCGACTTCGCCTCCCGCGGCCAGGCTTGCGCGCGAGCGAACCTGCGCGCGGGCACGACCGCGGGCTGCGGCGGCGCCGGCGCCGGCGCCGGACGGAGCGCCTCGGGCGCGTCGCCGAGCGGCGCCGCGGCCGCCCGGGGCGGCGCCGGCGCCGGCGCGTCGTCGCGCGCTGGCCGCTCGGGGGCGACGATCTCGTCGCGCTCGGGCTCGGGCTCGGGTTCGGGCGCGGAGGCGACGATCTCGTCGGGTTCGGGTTCGGGTCTCGGGCTCGGGTTCGGGCTCGGCGGCGACGATCTCGTCAGGCTCGGGCTCGGGCGCTGGGGCGACGATCTCGTCGGGCGCGGGCTCGGCGGCGACGATCTCGTCGGGCTGGGGCTCAGGCGCTGGGGCGACGATCTCGTCGGGCGCGGGCTCGGCGGCGACGATCTCGTCGGGCTCGGGATCGGGCGTGACGATCTCGTCGGGCGGAGGCGGTGCGGGCTCCGCGCGGAAGCGCAGGATCCGGGGGCCGTGTGCTCTGACCGGCGGCGGCGGAGGCGGCGGGGCGGCCGAGGGCTCCGGGGTCGCGAGCTCGATCGGCTTGGGCTCGGGCTTGGCGACGGCTCGGGCGGCGGCGGCGGCGCGGGGCGGGCGGGCACGGAGGCGTCGGCGCGGGCGCGGGACGCGCGGCCGCGGTGGCCGTGCGCCGCGAGGCTCGGCGGCGCCGATGGACGTGGCCGGCCGACAGGCCGACCGCGAACGCGAGCACGACGCCGCCCAGCAGGGCGGGCACGGGCAGGCCGTCGGTCGCCGCCGCACCCGGCACGACGGCCTGCCCGGCCGCAGCGGCGTTCCTCGCCGGCTGCTCCTGCTCCGCCAGGGGCGGGGCGGCGATCGACATCGTGTTCGCGCCTGCGGCCATCACCGCGAGCGCCACGATCGTTGCCGTCAGATACCACCAACTCGTTCGCAGGCCACCGATGGTCGCCCGTACAGGCCAGGTCCGACCTAGACGTTTTTCCAGTCCGTTCGTTGGGGTCTCCTCTGAATCCAGGTTCGCCATGGTGTGGCAAAGTCCATCTTTCCGCTTTCGGACCTTGAGAGGTTGAACCACTCCGTGACGATCGAGACCACCGCCCTGACCTCGAACCAGAAGCTGCTGCGCTGGGTGGAGGAGGTGGCGGCGCTGACCCAGCCGGACGCGATCCGATGGTGCGACGGCTCGGCGGAGGAGTACGACCGCCTGGCTCAGGGGCTGGTCCAGGCGGGAACGTTCGAGCGCCTCGACGACGCGAAGCGCCCGAACTCGTATCTGGCGCTGTCGGATCCCGACGATGTCGCGCGCGTGGAGAACCGCACCTTCATCTGCTCCGAGAACGAGGACGACGCAGGGCCCACCAACAACTGGCGCGACCCACAGGAGATGCGCGAGCTGCTGACGGAGAAGTTCCGCGGCTCGATGCGTGGCCACACGATGTACGTCGTGCCGTTCAGCATGGGCCCGCTCGGCTCGCCGATCGCCGAGATCGGCGTCCAGCTCACCGACTCGGCCTACGTCGCGGTCAGCATGCGGATCATGACCCGGATGGGCAAGGGCGCGCTCGACGTCCTCGGCCCCGACGGCGACTTCGTGCCGTGTCTGCACTCGCTCGGCGCGCCCAGCGACACGTCGTCGTGGCCGTGCAACACGGACAAGTACATCGTCCACTTCCCGGAGACGCGCGAGATCTGGTCGTACGGCTCCGGCTACGGCGGCAACGCCCTTCTCGGCAAGAAGTGCCTCGCGCTCCGGATCGCGAGCGTCATGGCGCGCGACGAGGGCTGGCTCGCCGAGCACATGCTGATCATCAAGGTCACCTCGCCGGAAGGCCGCTCGAAGGTCTTCACAGGCGCCTTCCCCAGCGCCTCCGGCAAGACCAACCTGGCGATGATGGTTCCCAGCCTGCCCGGCTGGACGGTGGAGACGATCGGCGACGACATCGCGTGGATGAAGTTCGGCGACGACGGCCGCCTCTACGCCGTCAACCCCGAGGCCGGCTTCTTCGGGGTCGCGCCGAACACCAGCGCCAAGACCAACCCGAACGCGATCGCCACGATCCGCGAGAACTCGATCTTCACCAACACCGCGAAGACCGACGAGGGCGACGTGTGGTGGGAGGGCATGACCGACGAGCCGCCCGGCCACGTCATCGACTGGCGCGGCGAGGACTGGACGCCGGACACAGGTCGCCCGGCCGCCCACCCGAACTCGCGCTTCACGGTCGCCGCCGCCCAGTGCCCGTCGATCGCCCCCGAGTGGGAGGACCCCAAGGGCGTGCCCGTCGACGCCTTCCTGTTCGGCGGCCGCCGCGCCAACGTCGTCCCGCTCGTCCGCGAGGCCTTCGACTGGGAGCACGGCGTCTACATGGGCGCGACGATGAGCGTCGAGACCACCGCGGCGGCGGCGGGCGAGGTCGGCACCCTGCGTTTCGACCCGATGGCGATGCTGCCGTTCGCGGGCTACAACATGGCCGACTACATGGGCCACTGGCTCAAGGTCGGCCGCAAGGACGGCGCCGACCTCCCGCGGATCTTCAACGTCAACTGGTTCCGCAAGGACGAGGACGGCAGGTTCCTCTGGCCCGGCTTCGGCGACAACGCGCGCGTGCTGGCGTGGATCTTCCGCCGCCTCGACGGCGAGGCCGAGGCGCATGAGACCCCGATCGGCTGCGTGCCGCGCCCGCAGGACCTGGACACCAGCGGGCTCGATCTCCCGCCCGAGCGGCTCGAGGAGCTGCTCAGCGTCGACGAGGAGGGCCTGCGCGCCGAGCTCGAGCAGGTGACCGGCTTCCTGGACCGCTTCGGCGAGCGGCTCCCGGCCGAGATGCGGGCCCAGCACGAGGCGTTGCAGGCCAAGCTGGCATAGACCCTCCCGGCAGGGCATGATGGGGGGTGCCGTGAGCCTCGCGGAGGAGACCGAAGCCGGCTCATCGCCGGCGAGCAGGCTGCTGGAGCTGATCGACGAGAAGGTCGACCCCGGTCGCGCCGAGGCCGTGCGCGCGTTCGCGCAGGCCTATCTGCGGCGGCTGTCCGGCGACGCGTCCGAGGGCATCGCGCCCGAGCAGCTCCTGGCCGAGGTCGTGGGCGCTTTCGAGTTCGCCTCGGCGCGCGGCGGCGAGCCCGTCGCCGTGCGCGCGTTCAACCCCACGCTCGCCGAGCATGGCTACGAGCCGCTCGGCTCGGTGGTGGAGACCAACACCGACGACTGGCCGTTCCTGGTCGACTCGGTGTCCGCCGCGCTCGACTCACACAAGCTCGAGGTCGCCCGGCTGCTCCACCCGGTGATCGGCGTGGAGCGCGACGGCGACGGCCGGATCACCGCGGTCGGCCGCGCGCGCGATGCGGCGCACCGCGAGTCGGTCATGCACTTCGACCTCGTGCGACGGCTGAACGACGAGCAGCTCGAAGAGGTCGACCACGCCGTCAGCGAGGCGCTCCTCGCCGTGCGCAAGGTCGTAACCGACTTCCAGGCGATGACCGAGCGCGTCGACGACATGATCACCGTGGCCCGCGCCGGCACGGCCCGCTACCCGCGCGACGAGGTTCACGAGGTCGCCGACTTCCTCGAGTGGCTGCTCAACGGCAACTTCGTGCTGCTGGGCGCGCGCGAGTACGACATCTCCGAGCAGGGCATCTGCGTCATCCCCGACTCCGGCCTCGGAATCCTGCGCGAAGAGGAGCGGTCGACGTTCGCGACCACCGTGCCGCTCGCCAAGCTCCCGGCCGGCGTGCGCGAGCGCGCGACGAGCGGCGACCTGCTGCTGGTCGCCAAGACCAACGCCGTCTCGCCGGTGCACAAGCAGGACCGGATGGACTACGTCGGCGTGCGCCGCGTGTCGAGAACGGGCGAGATCGTCGGCGAGTCGCGGCTGCTCGGGCTGTTCACGTCGAAGGCATACGCCGAGCGCGCATCGGAGACGCCGCTGCTGCACCGCAAGCTGCGACAGGCGCTCGACGCCGAGGACCTCATCGAGGGCTCGCACGACTACAAGGCAGCCGTCTCGCTCTTCGACTCGTTCCCGAAGGAGGAGCTGTTCGCGGCCCCGGTCGACGACCTGCGCCGCGCGGTCGTCGCGCTGATCGCCCTCGAGGGGTCGGACAAGGTCCGGCTGCTGGGCCGTCGCGACGCCGACGGCCGAAGCGCCTCGATCATCCTCTCGCTGCGGCGGGCGCGCTACAGCGAGCAGCTCGTCTCGCGGGTCACCGCGCTGCTGAAGGAGCGCTTCGAGACGTCCGGGGTCGAGGCGCACCACGTGCTCGACGAGGGCGAGCGCGTGCGCCTGCACTTCTCCGTGCACGCCGCCGAAGGGCTGCCGGACGTCCCCATGCGCGCCCTCGAGGATGAGGCCGTCGCGCTCGCCCGCACGTGGGACGACGAACTCGCCGCCGCGCTCGGCAAGGGCGGCCGCCCGCTGGCCCGCACCTGGGCCTCCCGCTTCCCGGATCACTACAAGGGCTACACGAAGCCGGAGCTGGCGGCGATCGACGTCGGCTGCTTCACGCGCCTCGACGCCGGCGAGAAGTTCGTGGTCAGCCTGCACCAGATCGGCGACGCGCGGCCGACCCGGGTGGCGCTCTACAAGCGCGGCGGCAAGATCGAGCTCTCGCGCGCGATGCCGATGCTCGAGGACCTCGGCCTGCGCGTGATCGAGGAGATCTCGACTCGCCTGCGCGGGCCGCGCGAGATGTGGGTGCAGGAGTTCCGCGTGCTCGGGCCCGATGAGCAGGTGCTCGACCTCGACGACGCCGGCGATCGCGTGGCGGAGGCGATCGCGGCCGTCTACCACGGCGAGGACGAGTCCGACCCGCTCAACCGGCTCGTCATCACGGCCGGCCTCGACCGCGCCCAGGTCGCGATCCTGCGCGCGTACCGCAAGTACCGGCAGCGGCTCGGCTCGCGCTTCACCGAGGGCTACCAGAACGACGTGCTGGTGGCGAACTCGCCGATCACCGCCAAGCTCGTGCGCTACTTCGAGCTGCGCTTCGACCCCGACCGCGAGCCCGACGAGGCCGCCGAGCAGGAGCTGCGCGAGGAGATCCTGGCCGACCTCGAGAACGTCGCCTCGATCGACCACGACCGCATCCTGCGCAACCAGCTCGGCGCGGTCGACGCCACGCTGCGCACGAGCGCCTTCAAGGACGGCCGGGGCGCGACGGCGTTCAAGATGCGGTCGGCCGACGTGCCGGCGATCCCGATGCCCGCGCCGGAGTTCGAGATCTACGTCTACGCGCCCGAGCTCGAGGGCATCCACCTGCGCGGCGGCAAGATCGCCCGCGGCGGGATCCGCTTCAGCGACCGCATGGACTACCGCACCGAGGTCTACGGTCTGATGCGGGCGCAGCTCACCAAGAACGCGGTCATCGTGCCGGCCGGCGCCAAGGGCGGCTTCATCGTCAAGAAGGCGGAGATCGACAAGGAGGCGATCCGGGAGGCGTACGTGACCTACATCCGCTCGCTGCTGGACGTCACCGACAACCTGGTCGACGGCGAGGTCGTGCGGCCCGAGCGCGTGCGGGCGCGCGACGAGGACGACACGTACCTGGTGGTGGCGGCGGACAAGGGCACGGCGACGTTCTCGGACACCGCCAACGCGATCTCGCGCGAGTACGGATTCTGGCTCGACGACGCGTTCGCCTCCGGCGGCTCGGTCGGCTACGACCACAAGAAGCTCGGGATCACCGCCCGCGGCGCGTGGGAGTCGGTCAGGCGCCACTTCCGCGAGCTGGGCAAGGATCCCGCGCGCGACGAGTTCACCGTGGTCGGGATCGGCGACATGTCGGGCGACGTGTTCGGCAACGGCATGCTGCTGTCGGACAAGCTCAAGCTGCTCGCCGCGTACGACCACCGCCACGTCTTCATCGATCCCGACCCGGATCCCGCGGCGTCGTTCGAAGAGCGCAAGCGCCTGTTCAACCTGGGGCGGGTGGGTTCTTCGTCGTGGGAGGACTACTCGATCCTGTCCGAGGGCGGCGGCGTCTACCCGCGCGACGCCAAGTGGATCGAGCTTTCGGACCGGGCGCGCGAGCTGCTCGGCATCGACGAACCGCGGTCGGCGCCCAACGACGTCATCCGCGCGATCCTGCGAGCCAGGTCGATCTGCTGTGGAACGGCGGCATCGGCACGGTGGTCAAGGCCTCGACGGAGAGCGACGCCGAGGCGCACGACCGCGCGAGTGACGCGATCCGCGTCGACGCCCGCGACCTTCGCTGCCGCGTGGTCGGCGAGGGCGGCAACCTCGGCTTCACGCGTCGCGCGCGGGTCGAGTACTCGGCCGGCGGCGGGCTCATCAACGCCGACTTCATCGACAACTCGGCCGGCGTCGACTGCTCGGACCACGAGGTCAACCTGAAGATCCTGCTCGGCCTGGCCGAGCGCCGCGGCGAGATGACGCGGCCGGAGCGCGACGAGCTGCTCGAGGCGGTCACCGAGGACGTCGTCGAGCACGTGCTCTACGACTCGTTCCTGCAGGCGCAGATCATCGCCCAGGAGGTCGGACGCTCACCCGGCCGGATCTTCGCCTACGAGGACCTCGCCAACCTGCTCGAGGAGACCGGGCTGCTCGACCGCGCGAGCGAGAACCTGCCCGGCAACGAGGAGCTCACCGAGCGCCGCCGCGGCGGCCGCGGGATGGAGCGCCCGGAGCTGGCGATCATGCTCGCCTACGCCAAGCGCTGGGTCGCGCGCGAGCTCGAGCAGAGCGGGTTCGCCGACGACCCGTGGCTGGAGCGTGACCTGCGGTCCTACTTCCCGGACGCCGTGGTCGAGCGCTGCCGCCACCTGCTGGCCGAGCACCCGCTGCGCACGCAGCTGGTCTGCATGCTCAACGCCAACTCGGTCGTCAACGCACTGGGGCCGACGTTCGTCTCGCAGGTCGTGGCCGAGCGGGCGGTCGACGTCGCCTCGGTGGTCCGCGCGTACCGGATCGCAGTCGAGGTCACGGGCGCGGACCCGCTGTGGGAGGCGATCGAGGAGCTCGAGAGCGTCGGCCGCGGCGAGCAGCTCGAGCTGCTGGGCGGCATCGACGCGCTCGTCGAGGCGACTGCGCGCTGGTACCTGACCTGGGCGCCCGGGGCGCCGTTCGAGGCGACGATCGCCGCCGGCCGTGACGGCTTCGAGCGGCTCGCCGCCGTGCTGCCCCAGCTCGGCACCGAGGAGCGGCGCCGGGGCCGCGGGGAGACCGTGGCGCGGCTGACCGGCCAGGGCGTGCCCGTGGACGTCGCGCAGGCGCACGCCCTGCGCGCCGAGCTCGTCCACGCACCGGGCATCGTTCTCGTGGCGGCCACCACCGAGCGCTCGATCGAGGACGTCGCGCGCGTGTGCTTCGCGATCGGGGCCGAGCTGCGGCTGGACTGGATGGAGCGCGAGCTGGCCCGCGTGCGGTCTTCGACGCGGATGCAGCGGTGGGCGCTCCAGGCCGTGCGCGAGGACGCCTTCAAGGCGCGCTGCGATCTGGCCGAGTGCGCCTTGCGCGAGAGCCCGGGCGCCGAGCCGCTGGTCGCCGTCGAGCACTTCCTGCACGACCACGCGGGCCAGGCCGCTCGCCTGGACGCGTTCCTGCGGGCGCTCGCACGCGAGGGCGAGTCCGACCTCGCCGGCCTCGCCCTGGCGGTGCGGCAGCTCGGCACGCTGGTCAGCTGACGCCGTCCACCGGGTCTCTCGAAGCCGCAAAGGCCATCCTGTGGCGCCGTTCCGGCAGCAGCCCCTCAGGTCGCAGGAGCATGACGATGACGAGCAGGAACCCGTAGATGCCGGATGAGATCGCCGACAGGTCGAAGTCCAGCCCCACACTGCCGGGGACGTCGTAGAGGACCCTGGGCAGCAGATGGTTGTTGACCGCCGACAGGAGGATCGCGCCGACGACGACGCCCCAGATCGAGCCCAGCCCGCCCACCACGACCATGGCGAGGATGAAGATCGAGAACGAGAACGTGAACTGATGGGGATTGACGGTGCTCAGGTACGACGCGAGGAAGGCGCCGGAAACGCCGCCCAGCGCGGCTCCCACTCCGTACGCCAGCAGCTTCGTGCGCACGATCGGAACACCCAAGCTGGCCGCCGCGCCCTCGTCATCGCGCAGCGCGATCCACGCCCTGCCCACGCGCGAGTCGCGCAGCCGGAAGTTGACGAACAGCATCAGCGCGACGAGCGCGAGGGCGAACCAGTACCAGGGCCGCAGGTCCAGCGCACCGAAGCGCCCGACGAACGGCAGGTCGATCTTGTCGACGGCGGTGATGCCCTGGGGTCCGCCGGTGAGCGATCCGCCCCAGAACTCGATCTGGCGGCCGTTGGACACGGCCTGCGCGATGATCTCGCCGAACGCGAGCGTGACGATGCCGACGTAGTCGCCGCGCAGGCGCAGCGTCGGCAGCCCGATCAGCACGCCGGCGGTCGTCGTCGCGGCGATCGCGAGCACGAGGATGATCAGGAAGTTGAAGTGGATGCCGGGCATGCCGGCGGCCGGCTCGCCGACGAAGAGCGCGATGCCGGCGCCGCCCGCGGCGTTGGCCCAGAACGCGGATCCGAAGTGCGCGGCGACGTGTGCGCCGATGGCGAAGAACGCCACGTAGCCGAGGTCGAGCAGCCCGGCGAAGCCCACGACGATGTTCAGGCCCAGCGCCATGATCACGTAGGCCGCCGCCAGGACCATGTTCTCCAACGCGCTGCCGCTCTCGCCAAAGAAGAGCGGCAGGACGGCGGCGAAGCCGAAGCCCGCGACGACGAAGCCGCGCCGCGCGCTCATTTCGTCGAGCGTGCGGCGGCGCCGGTAGTACGAGCGGTTCTTCGTCCGATTGCCGCAGATCGACATGGCGCACCACGCCGCGGATCGGTTCTTCGAGCGGTCGAAGAACGCGTACTCGCACCGGCGGCAGCCCTTCAGGCGTGACCAGTCACCGCTGAGCTGCGCCTCGTGGAGGATGCCGAGCAGCGTCGCCACGGCGCCGTCGACGCCGCGACGCGTCGGTTCGAGGGCGGTTCGCCCCTCCTCGTCGACGGCGACGCTGAGCTGAGCCGTACCGGAGGCCTCGCGGATCACGTCCGTCGCCGCTGCTCCCGGCCGCTCTCCCTGGTTGGCGATCGCGAGCGCCCGGATCGCTTCCCGGAGCTCGCGGAGACGGGCCGCGTCGGCTTCGGAGATTCGGTCATCCGGCGCCACGAGCCGCTTCTGCCGGAGCCACGCCTGGGCCCGTCCCGCGGTTCCGATGCGATCCCACTCGCGCGGGAAGTCGTGGTTGTAGGTGTTGATGAAGCGTTGAAGCAGCTCGAGCCGCCCGGGTGCCTTGGGACGCCCTCCGGGCTCGATCTGCTCGCCCACCCGTCGCTTGTCGCGCTCGTTCATGACCGCCTTCAGACCAGCATAACGCTAACGCTGGTCAGGTGATCGGCGAGTCGACCCGACCGAGCTGCCCTAGAGTTCGGCAGCCGTGAGGTTCAACCGCTCGATGCCGTCCTCGGCCGTCATCCCCGTGCTCGTCTATCCGGACGTGCGCGAGGCGGTGGAGTGGCTGCAGGCCGCGTTCGGGTCCGTCGAGCGGGTCGACATCGGTGACAACCACCGGTCGCAGCTCAGCTTCGGCGACGGGGACCTGATCGTCGCGGACGTGCGCCGTGACCGCCGCCCGCCGCGCAGCGGCGAGGAGACACACGCGGTGATGGTCCGCGTGGACGACGCGCGCGCCCATTGCGAGCGCGCACGGGCGCACGGCGCGGTGATCCGCATGGAGCCGACGGACTTCCCGTACGGCGAGCGGCAGTACGAGGCCGAGGACCCGGCCGGCCACCGCTGGACCTTCTCCGAGACGCTGCGCGACGTCGCTCCCGAGGAGTGGGGCGGCACGACGAAGCTCGCACGCGCCGAGTAGGCCCGGTCAGGGGCGCTCGCGGTCCTTCGCCGATCGGGCGAGGACCGTTCTCGGTCGCACTATTGTCAGCGGGCATGGAGTCCAGCGCCATCGTCGTGCGGCCGGGGGAGGGCGCCCGGGTCGGCAACGTCGAGTTCCTCGCTCGCACCAAGGACACCCCGCGCTTCACCTTCGGGATCATCGACTTCGCGCCCGGCCGCGAGCTCGAGTCGCACGTCCACCACGACGAGGACGACGCCTTCTACATCCTCGAGGGCGAGCTGACCTTCGTCCTCGGCGACGAGGAGGTGGCGGCGCCGGCGGGCACGTTCGTGCTCGTGCCGCCAGGCGTCGAGCACGGCTTCCGCAACGACGGCGTCGAGCCGGTGCGGATCCTCAACATCCACGCGCCGGCCGGCTTCGACCGCCGGATCGGGCTGCAAGATTGAGTGACCGCGGCCACTAGCCGCGCGGCGAGCGCGCGCAGGCTGGCCTGCAGCTCGGGCGGCCGGCGGACCGTGAACTCGCAGCCCGCACCCGCCAGCAGCCCGGCGACCCAGTCGAGCGACTCGGCGCGCATGCGCAGCAGCGTCCTCTCGCCGCGGCGCTCGAACTCCGCCAGCGCGGGCGGGAAGCGGGCGACCGCGTCTTCCAGCGGCAGCTCGAGCACGACCTCGACCTCGTGCGTCCACGGCACGCGGGCGAGCGTCCGGCCGACGAACTCGACGGCGTCGAAGTCCGGCGGCGGCGCGGCACCGGGCCCGCCGAGCCGGACGGCGCCGAAGCGGTCGGCGCGCAGGGCGCGCGGCGCGTCGCGACCATGGTCGTGCGCCGGCACGTACCAGCGCCCGGCGTGCGCGACGAGGCCGTACGGGCTCAGCTCGCGCTCGGACTCCGCGCCGTCGCTCGCCGTGTAGCGCGCGTGGACCCGCCGCCCGCGGACGACCGCCTCGGCGAGCAGCAGCAGGTGCTCGCTGCGCGGCGGCGCAGCGCTGCGCGGCCGCCCGGTGACCTGGAGCGTCTGCTCGAGCGCCTCGACGCGCAGCCGGACGCGGTCGGGCAGCACGCGGTGCAGCTTGGCGAGCGCGCCGTCGGCGTCGAGCCCGTCGCGGCGCGCGGCGAGCAGGCCGAGCGCGACCGCGGTCGCCTCGCCGGTGGTGAACAGCAGCGGCGGCATCCGGTAGCCGGGCCGCAGGCGGTAGCCGCCGGCCGGGCCGCGCTCGGCCTCCACGGGGATCCCCAGCGCCCGCAGCGACTCGACGTCGCGCCGTACCGTGCGCGTGTCGACGCCCAGCCGCGCCGCCAGCTCCGGGCCACTCGCCGCGGGGCGGTCCTGGAGCGCCTCGAGCAGCTCGAGCACACGGTCGGTCTTGGCCATTAGAGGGCAGATTCTGCCCTGATTAGGCCGTACCGTGCGCGGCATGGACTACGAACCCCGCTGCATCTGCTTCCTCGCGCGCGAGGGCCGGGTCAAGCACTACGGGATCTCGCGCCACGACCGCGTGCCGCGGCCCGCGCTGGTCGAGGCCACGCGCGAGGCCGCGCGGACGACGATCCCGGCCGGCGCGCTCGGCTTCACGATCGCCCACGATGCCGCCACGGCCGGCCTCGGGATCGTGTACTGGTGGGCGAACGAGAACGAGATCCACAGCCGCGTGTTCGCCGCCCCGCGCGAGGACCCGGGGGCGCTCGAGCCGCACGAGGGCACCGGCATGGCGTGCGTGTGGGAGCTCGAGATCATCGACTTCGAGCGCCGTGCGTTCGTCGACGACGTGCTCAAGAACGACGACGCCGACGGCTACCTGGAGCGCGCGCTCGAGCCGGTGGAGGTCTGATGCCGGTCACCGACTTCGACTTCCTGCCCGGCTCCTGGCACATCGCCAACCGGCGTCTGGTGGACACGCTCGATCCCGGGTGCGACGAATGGGAGGAGTTCGAGGCGACGTCGCAGGCGCGCGCGATCCTCGGCGGCATCGGGAACATCGACCACTTCCGCACGGACGGCTACGAGGGCTTCTCGCTGCGGCTCTTTGACCCGGAGGCCGACCTGTGGCGCATCTGGTGGGCGTCGACCGCTCGGCCGGGGCGGCTCGACCCGCCCGTCGAAGGGCCGCTTCAGCGCGCCGGACCGCGCGCGCTTCGAGTGCGATGACGTGCTCGAGGGCGTGCCGATCCGCATGCGCTTCGACTGGTCGGAGATCACCGCGACCTCGGCCCGCTGGGAGCAGGCGTTCTCGTTCGACGGCGGCGCGACCTTCAAGCCGAACTGGTCTATGGTCCTGACGAGGGATGCCTGACTGGGAGGCGCTGCAGCAGACGATCGCGGGAGACGTGCTGACGCCGGGCGCCGCGGGCTACGAGGAGGCGCGCAAGCCGGCGATCGCGAGGTTCCACGACGTGCGGCCGCAGGCCGTCGTCCGCTGCCGCGCCGCCGAGGACGTGAGCGAGGCGATCGCCTTCGCGGGCGATCTGCCGGTGGCGGCTCGCAGCGGCGGGCACTGCTTCGCCGGGCGGTCGACGACGACCGGGATGGTGATCGACGTCGGCCCGCTCGACTCCGTGTCGGTGTCCGACGGCGTCGCCACGGTCGGCGCCGGCGCGAAGCTCGGCGCTGTCTACGACGCGCTGCTCGGGCACGGTGTCACCATCGCCGCCGGCTGCGGACCCGAAGTCGGCATCGCGGGGCTGACGCTCGGCGGCGGGCTCGGGATCATGGGCCGCCGCGACGGCTTGACCTCCGATCAGCTGCTCGGCGCTGAGGTGGTGCTCGCCGACGGGCGCCTCGTGACGTGCGACGAGGAGCGCGAGGAGGACCTGTTCTGGGCGCTGCGCGGCGCCGGCGGCGGGCACTTCGGCGTCGCGACCTCGTTCACGTTCCGCACCGTGGCCGCGCCCGAGGCGACCGCCTTCGACCTGCGCTGGGAGCACGCCACGACCGATCTCGTGCAGGCGTGGCAGGCGTGGGCGCCCGACGGGCCGGACGAGCTCGCTGCCAGCCTGTTGATCACGGCCGGCCCGGACCCCGACGAGCCGCCGGTGGTCAAGATCTTCGGGGCGATGCTCGCCGGTCGGGCAGAGACCGAGACGGAGCTGAGCCGGCTGGACCCGTCGAGCGCCGTCCTCCAGCACGGCTCGCACCGCGAGACCAAGCGCCGGCTCGCCGGCGCGGGGGAGCCCGACGACGAACGTCACCCGTACTGCCGGTCGCACTACGTCCGCGGCGCGCTGCCCGGCGACACGATCGCCGTCCTCCTGCGGCATCTCGAGGCCGACCGCCGGCCGGGGGAGGTGCGGGAGCTCGACTTCTCGCCGTGGGCCGGGGCCTACAACCGCGTGCCGGCCGACGCCACGGCCTTCGTCCATCGCGACGCGCGCTTCCTGCTCAAGCTCGGCGTCGTCCTCGAGTCCGGGCTGCCGGTGACCGGCTGGCTGAACCGCGCCTGGGAGATCGTGCGCCCGTGGGGCACGGGCGGCGCCTACGTGAACTTCCCGGACCCGGAGCTGCAAGACCCGGCAAGCGTGTACTGGGGCACGAATCGCGAGCGCGTGCTTCAGGTCAAGCGCCGCTACCGCTTCTAGTGCGGGTGCTCGCCGGTGGCGGCCGGCGGGCGCGACTCCTCGGCCAGCGAGGTGATCGTGAGCTGGCCGCGTGCGGAGTCCTCGAGCACGCCCCACGCCTCGTCGTTCGAGCGCGCATACAGCTCGACCAGCAGGTGGACCACGATCTGGTCCTCGTCGTGCTTGTGGAAGCGCACGTGGGTGAAGAACTCGCGCGTGCCGTGGTCGCCGAACGCGGCGTAGGCGAGCGAGTCCGCCGCCTCGGGGCCCGAGCAGGTCTCGACGGCGTCGGCTTCGACCGTCACCGTGCACGAGGCGACCCAGGGGGTGCCGGCCACCATCCGCTCCCAGCGGTCCTCGATCGGCTCGATGCGGCCGTTGTGGAACGCGAGGTGCGGCTGGTCGTGCATGCAGTCCAGGCACTGCACGACGGCCTCCTGGAGCTCGTCGACCACCTCGGCGCGCTCGCCCGTGACGGGGTCGATCCGGTGGATCCCCTCGTAGTGGACCTGGACCTCGAGCTCCTGCGACCAGCAGCGATAGCAACGCAGCCAGGCGCCGATCGGGCCTGCTTCAGAACCCTCCATCGCAGCCATTCTATGCTCCGGCTCGTGCGGTACCTGGCTCCGGCGCTCGCGCTGCTGATCCTTGCGGGCTGCGGCGAGCAGGGCCCGGCGCCCGAGGAGCAGGTGCGCTCGACGGTCGCCGAGTTCGGCCGCGCGACCGCCGCCAAGGATTACGGGGCGTTGTGCGATCGCCTGCTCGCCCCGGAGCTGATCGAGGAGGTCGAGTCGATCGGCCTGCCGTGCGAGCGCGCGCTGCGTCAGGGGCTGGGCGAGGTCGAGGACCCGCGGCTCACGATCGGCCGCATCGAGATCCGCGACGACGAGGCGACGGCCGAGGTTCGCACTTCGGCCGCCGGCGAGGAGCCGTCGCAGGACACTTTGCGGCTGGTCAACCTCGACGGCGTCTGGAAGATATCCTCGCTGGGGACGTAGCCATGGCCGACGAGAAGATCAGCGACCGGATCGAGGCCCTCGTGAAGGAGGAGCACGAGTTGCTCGACCGTGGCGGCACCGACCACGGGCTCGACCAGGCCGGCCATGCGCGGCTGGCGGAGATCAAGGTGGAGCTCGACCGCTACTGGGATCTGCTGCGCCAGCGCCGCGCCCGCCGCCGCGCCGGCCAGGACCCGGAGGGCGCCAGCCCGCGCGACGCCGACACCGTCGAGCACTACCTGCAGTGACCGTCGAGCTCGGCGCGTTCGTGGTGCCGAACGCCGAGGGCCCCGTGCTCGATCAGGTGCTGGCCGTCGAGCGCGCCGGGCTGGATCTGGTCGGCATCCAGGACCACCCGTACCAGCGCCGCTTCCTCGACACCTTCGCGCTGCTGGCCTATCTGGCCGCGCGCACCGAGCGCGTGCGCCTGTTCCCCGCCGTCGCAAACCTGCCGCTGCGTCACCCGGCGATGCTCGCCAAGGAGGCCGCCACGATCGACGTGCTGAGCGGCGGGCGCTTCGAGCTCGGGCTCGGCGCCGGCGCCTTCTGGGAGGGCATCGAGGCGTTCGGCGGGCCGCGCCGCACCGGCCCCGAGTCGGTCGATGCGCTGGAGGAGGCGATCGCGATCCTGCGCGCGTGCTGGTCAGGCGAGCCGTCGGTGAGCTTCGAGGGCGAGCACTACCGCGTGCGCGGCATGAAGTTCGGGCCTGCGCCGGCGCACCCGATCGGGATCTGGCTCGGCGCCTACGGCCCGCGGATGATGCGGATCGTCGGCCGGCTCGCCGACGGCTGGTTCCCCAGCCTGCCGCGGCTGCCGCTCGACGAGCTGGCCGGCCGCGTGCGCATGATCGACGAGGCCGCCGAGCGCGCCGGCCGCGACCCGAAGGCGATCCGAAGGATCGCCAACCTCGGCGGCGAGATCACCGACGGCGCGGCGACCGAGTGGCTGCACGGCCCGCCCGCGCACTGGATCGAGGAGCTCGGCGCGCTCGCGGCCGACCACGGGTTCGACGGCTTCCTCGTCTCGAGCGACCAGGTCGGCCGCTTCGCCGCCGAGGTCGCGCCCGCGTTGCGCAACGGATAGCGTCAGGCGCGTGCGCCCGGACTTCAAGCCCGAGCAGGAGGTCCGCTTCGCCGTCGTCATGTACGGCGGCGTCTCGCTGGCGATCTACATCAACGGCGTCGCCCAGGAGCTGTTCCGGCTCGTGCGCGCGACGGCCCCGGCGCACATGTACTCCAAGTCGGACGACCTGACCCTGCGGGACAAGGTCTACTACGACGACGAGAAGCTCGACGACACCGAGCTCGTCTACCGCGAGCTCGGCAGGATGCTCGGGCCGGGCGACGCCGCGGACGACCGCGTCCGCACGCGGTTCGTGGTCGACATCATCTCGGGTACCTCGGCCGGCGGCATCAACGGCGTGCTGCTGGCGCTCGCGCTCGCGCGCCAGAAGGACTTCCGGCTCTCCGCGCAGCTGTGGCGCGAGGTCGCCGACATCGACGAGCTGCTGCGCGAGGAGAAGTCGTTCGAGGGCCTCCCGGAGGCGACGCCGAGGGACTCCGAGTCGCTGCTCAACGGCTACCGCCTCTACTTCAAGGCGCGTGAGGCGATGGAGCAGATGCCCGCCGAGAGCCCGGACGACCCCTGGCGGCCGGCGTTCGTCGAGCAGCTCGACCTCGCCGTGACGGCGACGGACCTCGACGGGGTGCCGCTGCCGGTCCGCCTCACCGAACAGCGCTCGATCGACGAGCGCGTCCACCGCAAGGTCTTCCGCTTCTCGTACGGCACGGCGGCGACCACCGGCGAGCAGCACTCGGACTTCGAGGACCTCGACCTGCTGCTCGGCTTCGCGGCGCGCGCCACGTCGTCGTTCCCGATGGCCTTCGAGCCCGTCCTGTTCAAGGACCTCGAGGCGCTGGAGCGACAGGGCGGCGCCCTGCCGGTCGAGCGCTTCTTCGCCGGCGACAGCCGCCGCCCGCAGGAGGTCGCGTTCGCCGACGGCGGCTACCTCGACAACAAGCCGTTCAGCTACGCCACCGAGGCGCTGCGGAGCCGGCGCGCCGACGTGCCCGTGATGCGCAAGCTGATCTACATCGAGCCGCATCCGGTCAAGGAGGGCGTCGAGCGTCCGCAGCCGACCGACAAGCGCGGCCGCAAGCGCGATCGGCCCGACGTGATCGGCAACGTCGGGGCGGCCATGACGCTGCCCAGCCACGAGACGATCCGCGAGGACGTCGCCGCCGTGGCGCGGCGCAACATCGTCGTCGAGCGCCTGCAGGAGCTCGGCCTCCAGGCCGAGCGCGCGCTGGACAGCCAGGACCCGCTCGAGCGACTGCGCGAGGACCCGGTCGCGGACGACGACGAGACGGACAAGCGGCTGGGCGCCGTCGGCCCCGCCTACGCGGCGTATCGGACGCTGCGGGTCCGCGCGGTGCTCGACGACCTCGCCGCCCTCGGCGCGCAGCTCCGCGGCACGCGGCCGGGCGACGGCGACCGTGACGTCGAGCGCGAGATCCGCAACGCGCTGCGGGCGTGGATCGAGGCGCAGCCGCAGGGGAGCCACGGCCGCTTCCTGCTCCGCTACGACGCCTCGTTCCAGCAGCGCCGGCTGAGCTTCGTGCACGATCGCGTGAACGACCTGCTCCGGCGCGGGCCGCGGGCGACGCGGATGGTGGCGGTCGCCGGGACGCTCGACATCGACGGCGCGCCCGTGATCGCCCACCCGGAGGTGGTGCTGGAGGCGCCCGGCGATGTCGCGCTCGCCGCCGACGCCGAGGCCGTGCTCGCCGCCGAGGGCGACGGGCTGCGCCGGCTCAAGCTCGCGCTCAACACGGCGGTCGACGGGCTCCGGCGCGCAGAGCGAGCGCCCCGGGCCAACGACGTCGCGAAGACGCTCGAGGACGCGGGCGCGCGCGAGCGGTTCGAGAAGCTGGCTGCCGCCGCCCGGTCATTGCCGGACGAACGCGATGCGTTCATGGCGCTCACGGCGGAGTTCCTCGACGGGCCGCTCGCCGATGCCCGCCGCGAGATCAAGGCCGCGCTCCGCGACACGGACTTCGAGCTCGCGGACTGGATCCGCGACCTGCTCGACACCTACGACGACCGCTTCGAGGCCTACGACCTCGTGACCCTGCCGCTGGCCTACCCGGCGCTGGGGGAGACGAACTCGGTCGGGATCATCCGCATCAGCCCGCTCGACGCCGCGAGCATCACACCGACGGACCCGGACATCGCGAAGGACCCGACCAGCAAGCTCGCCGGCGTCCGCGTCGGGCACTTCGGCGGCTTCCTGGACCGGGCCTGGCGCGACAACGACATCATGTGGGGCCGGCTCGACGCCGCCGAGGTGATCATCGACACGCTGGTCGCCAAGGACGATCCGCGGCGCGACGATCTGCGCGTGCGGGCGCACGCGGCGATCCTGCGCCAGGAGCTGCAGGGCGACGCGCGCGCGGACCTGGAGCGCGCGGTCGGCCGGCTCGACGGCGTCTCCGATGCCGTGCTCGTCGACGGGTTCCGCGCCTGGTTCAAGAAGCCCGCGCAGCTCGAGCCGCGCACGGCCGACGGCCTGACGGCGCGCAGCCTGAAGATCGGCGGCCAGGTGCTCGCCGACGCTGCCTACGGACGCAAGTGGCCGAGCGGCCCGTTGCGCGCCGCCGGCCTGGTCGGCCCGGTGGTCGCCCGGGTCGCGCTGCCGGCGTCGCGCACCTGGAGACGGGTGCGGGCCGCTCCGAAGGCGCTCTGGGACCGCGTCCGCGGGCGAGCCTAGGCCGCGGCCACTAGGTCTGCGTCGGGAAGCCCAGGTTCACGCCGGCGTGGCTCGGGTCCGGCCAGCGGGTGGTGACGACCTTGCCGCGGGTGTAGAAGCGGACGCCGTCGGGGCCGTGCATGTGGAGGTCGCCGAACAGCGAGCCCTTCCAGCCGCCGAACGAGTGGTAGGCCATCGGCACCGGGATCGGCACGTTGACGCCGATCATGCCGGCCGTCGCCTGCTGCTCGAACAGCCGCGCGGCGCCGCCGTCGCAGGTGAAGATCGCCGCGCCGTTGCCGTACGGGTTGTCGTTGACGAGCTCGAGCGCTTCGGGGTAGCTGTCCGCGCGCACGACGACGAGCACCGGCCCGAAGATCTCCTCGTCGTAGATGCGCATGCCGGGCTTGACGCGGTCGAACACGCAGGGGCCGAGGAAGTAGCCGCCCTCGTGGCCCTCGACGACGAGCCCGCGCCCGTCGACGGCCAGCTCGGCGCCCTCCTGGACGCCCGCGTCGACCAGCCCGGTGACCTTGTCGTAATGGGCCTGCGACACGAGCGGGCCCATGTCGGACGACGGGTCGGTGCCCGGGCCGACGTCGAGCTGCTCGATCCGCTCGCGGATCTTGTCCAGCAGCGGCGCGGCCACGTCGCCGACCGTGACCGCCACCGAGACGGCCATGCAGCGCTGGCCGGCCGACCCGTAGGCGGCGGAGACGAGGCCGTCGGCCGCGAGGTCGAGGTCGGCGTCCGGCAGCACGACGGCGTGGTTCTTCGCGCCGCCGAGCGCCTGCACGCGCTTGCCGTGGGCGGTGCCGGTCTCGTAGATGTGCCGGGCCACGGGCGTCGAGCCGACGAACGAGACCGCGGCGATGCCGGGGTGCGTGAGGATGGCGTCGACGGCCTCCTTGTCGCCGTGCACGACGGAGAACACGCCGTCGGGCAGCCCGGCCTCGGCCAGCAGCTCGGCCAGCCGCATGCCGGGGGAGGGGTCCTGCTCGGACGGCTTGAGGATGAAGGCGTTGCCGCATGCGAGCGCGACCGGCGCCATCCAGAGCGGGACCATGACGGGGAAGTTGAACGGCGTGATGCCGGCCACGACGCCGAGCGGCATCCGCATGCTGTGCGAGTCGACCCCGCCGGAGACCTGTGGCGTGTTCTCGCCCTTGAGCAGCTGGCCGAGGCCGCAGGCGAACTCGATCACCTCGAGCCCGCGCGTGACCTCGCCGCGCGCGTCGTCGAGCACCTTGCCGTGCTCGCGCGTGATCAGGGCGGCGAGCTCGTCCTTGTGGGAGTTGACGAGCTCGCGGAAGGCGAACATCACCTGGGTGCGGCGCGTCAGCGACGTGGCGCCCCAGCCGCGCGCCGCCTCCGCGGCGGCTGCGACGGCGCGGTCGACGTCCGCGGCCGTGGCGAACGGGACGCGCGCGACCAGCTCGCCGGTGGCCGGGTCGGTCACCTCGCCGTGACGCTCGGCGGCGCGCTCGTCGCGCCGGCCGCCGATCCAGTGGTTCAGCAATGTCTCGCTCGCGGTCGTGCTCATGGCCGGCATCGTGTCACGCGTTAGCGCGCTCCAGCAGCAGCGGTCCGTCGCGTTTGTCGCGCGTGGAGGCGACGGAACGTCGCGCGGTGGCGGGATGGCGAACTGCGGCTGGGTAGGGAGGCGGGAGCCTGGCGTGGCGGCGGGATTTCGGCGCGTGGGCTGCAGCCCCGGCGGGCCGCTGGGGTTGTTACTCGCGCATACCGCGAGTCAGCAACCCCACCGGCGAGTGGGGTTGTCTGTGCACGCATATCGTGCATGAACAACCCCACGGCAGACCACGGCGCCGGCCCATCACCTCCCTTACCCAGCCGCAGTTCGCCGATCCCGCCACAATCGACGTGTGGACATCGACACACCCCACGGCCCGGCCCGCGCCCACCTCCACACGGTGACGAACGCCCGAGCGGCGCTGATCCTCGGCCACGGCGCCGGCGGCTCGATCGACTCGGCCGACCTCCAGGCCGCCACCGAGGCGGCACAAGCGAAGGGGCTGACCGTCGCGCTCGTCGAGCAGCCCTACCTCGTCGCCGGCCGTCGCTCGGCCGCGCCCGCCCCGCAGCTCGACACCGCCTGGAAGGCCGTCATCGAGCAGCTGCCGCTCGACGGGCTGCCGCTGATCGCCGGCGGCCGCTCGTCCGGCGCGCGCGTCGCGTGCCGCACGGCCGCCGACACGAGCGCCGTCGCCGTACTGTGCCTCGCGTTCCCCGTCCACCCGCCCGGCCGGCCCGAGAAATCGCGCCTGTACGAGCTCGACGCCGTCACGGTCCCCGTGCTCGTCGTCCAGGGCACCAGCGACCCGTTCGGGATGCCGCCGGAGGCGCCCGGCCGCGAGGTCGTGACCGTCGCCGGCAACCACAGCCTCGCCAAGAGCCGCGACGCGGTCGCCGACGCGGTCGGCGACTGGCTGGAGCGCACGGTCGATTAGCGAAGCAATCGAGCGCACGCTCTGACTAGGGGGATCCCCGATGCCGGCCCGGTCGGCGCCGCGGGAGGATCGCCGCAAGATCCTCCCCGACTGAAACGGACAAACCGAATGCGAAGGATGCTCACCGCCGCGGTCGTCGCCGCGGCCGCTCTACTCCTGCCGGCCACGCTCGCGCAGGCCGCCACGATCAGCCTTGAGAACGGCACGATCGTCTACCGCGGCCAGGCAGCCGAGGGCAACGACCTGCTCGTCTCCACGTTCCAGCCGTGGGACGACCCGAACACGTACCTCTCGTTCAACGACAGCGCCACGCAGACGATCGTCGCCGGGGCGCCCTGCTTCATGACCGAGGGCTTCGATCCCATGGCGCTGTGTCCGCTCGACCCGAATCAGCCGCTCCGGATCGAGGGCAGCGCGGGCAACGATCGCCTGTCCATCTTCAACAACGATGTGCCCGACGCCAAGCCGATCCAGATCCACGGCAACGCCGGCAACGACGAGATCGAGGACGTCTTCACCAGCACCGCCGGCCGCGTCCTGACCGGCGGCCCGGGCAATGACACCGTCCTCGGCTACGGCGGCAACGACAGCATCGACGGCGGCGACGGCAACGACACGGTCGACGGCGGCGTCGGTGACGACCAGGTCCGCGGCGGCGCGGGCGACGACGAGCTGTGGGGCGACCACTACAAGGACCCCGGCGCCGACCTGCTCGACGGCGGGCCCGGCACCGACTACACAGAGGAGTGGGGCATCCCGTCCGACCTCACGCAGCAGCCGCGCGCGACCGTCACGCTCGACGGCGTCGCCAACGACGGCCGGCCGGGCGAGGGCGACAACGTCGTCGGCATCGAGCGCATCCGGCCCCCCGTGGTCGGCGACTACGTCGGCTCCGACGGCCCCGATGACATCAAGCTCATCAACCCCGGCAACGAGGGCCCGTCGAGCCTGAGCGGCCTGGGCGGCAACGACATCCTCGTGTCCTACGACTTCGACGACGTGGTCGACGGCGGCGCCGGCAACGACACCGTCGAAGGCGGCCGCGGCAACGACACGGTCACCGGCGGACCGGGCCGCGACACGATCTACGGCGACGCCACCAGCTCCCACTGCTCCTGGTACAGCTGCAAGATCCCGTTCGGCAACGACGTGATCCAGGCCCGCGACGGCGAGCAGGACAACATCGACTGCGGGATCGGGACCGACACCGCAATCGTGGACACGGTCGACGTCGTCGCCAACTGCGAGACCGTCGACGGCGCAGGCGCAGGCGCCGGACCCGGGCCGCGTCCCGGTCCCGGGGCGGGCGGGTCCCCATCCGGCCTCACGATCACCGTGAAGAACACGACGCTGCGCGCGCTCGCCAAGAAGGGCCTGACGGTCGCCGTCCCGTGCCCGTCGGCGTGCACGATCACCGGCGCCCTGCTCGCGGGCGGCAAGAAGGTCGGCGGCGGGCGCGCGAAGGGCAGCGGGACCGTGTCGCTCAAGCTCAAGCTCGACCGCAAGGCGAAGCGCAAGCGTCTCCGCAAGGTCACGGTCCGCGTCACGGTCAACGCGGCCGGCGCCTCCCAGACCGCCTCGCAGACGGTGAAGCTCAAGCGCTAGCGGCTGGCGGCGCGACCCTCGAGCGCCCGCAGCAGCGCGGCCTCGTCGAGGCCCGGGTCCTGCTCCGAGAGCCAGGCCCGGGCCTCACGCCGGCCGCCGAGCGCGCGCAGCCCGCGCTCGCCGTGCTCGGCGACGAAGTCGGCCAGCGCGCCGAGTCGCCGGGCACGCGTGCGGGCGGCGGGCAGGTCGAGCCCGGAGCGGTGCGCGTCGAGCGCCGCCACGAGCTCGTCGATCCCAGCTGCGGGGGGACGGAGGAGACGGCCACCACCTGCACGTCGCGCTCGCCGAGGGAGCGGAGCGCGGCGTGCAGGTCGCGCCGCGCGCGCTGGGCGACCTGGCCGAGGTCGGCCTTGGTGACCACGAGCACGTCCGGCACCTCCATGATCCCGGCCTTCAGGAACTGCAGCACGTCGCCCGAGCCGGGCTGGACGACGACGGCGACGGTGTCGGCCGCCTCCGCCACCTCGGTCTCGGACTGGCCGACGCCGACCGTCTCGATCACCACCACGTCGAAGGCCGCGGCGAGCGCCTGCGCTGCCGTGCGCGTGCCGGGGGCGAGCCCGCCGAGCCGCTCGCCCGCCGCCGTGGAGCGGATGAACAGCCCGCGGTCACCCGGGTCGGCGTCGATCCGCATGCGGTCGCCCAGCAGCGCGCCGCCCGAGCGCTTCGAAGTGGGGTCGACGGCCAGCACCGCGACGGTGCGCCCGCCGGCGCGCCAGGCGCGAGCGAGCGCCGACAGCAGCGTCGACTTTCCGGCTCCCGGCGGCCCCGTCACGCCGACCACATGGGCGCGCGCCTCGCCGCCGAGCCGCGCCGGCGCCACCTCGGCCAGCAGCGCGCCGATCTCGTCGCGGCGGTTCCGGTTCTCGAGCAGGTTCAGCGCGGCGGGGGCCGCGCTCAGGTCGCCGGCGCGCAGCCGCGCGCCCAGCTCGGCGCCACGATGTTCGCGCCGCGAACTCGCAAGGCCAAGCTTGCTCGGCCCGGTCACGCCGTCGCGCGCACTCCGTTGCGGTCGGCCACGATCCCCACCACGTCGCGCAGGATACGCGTGATCTCGAAGTCCTTCGGGGTGTAGACGGCCGCCACGCCGGCCTCCTTCAGCCGCGCGACGTCGGCCGCGGGGATGATCCCGCCCGCCACCACCGGGATGTCGCCGCCGCCCGCCTCGCGCAGCGCGGCGATCACGTCCGGGATCAGCTCGAGGTGCGAGCCGGAGAGGATCGAGAGGCCGATCACGTGTACGCCCTCGTCGACCGCCGAGCGGGCGATCTGGGCGGGCGTGAGGCGGATGCCCTCGTAGACGACGTCCATGCCGGCGTCGCGCGCACGCACGGCGATCTGCTCGGCGCCGTTGGAGTGGCCGTCGAGGCCGGGCTTGCCGACCAGGATCTTGACGCGGCGGCCGAGCGCCTCGCCGACGCGGGACACCTCGTCGCGCAGCTCGCCCAGCTCGGCGCCGATGGCCGGCGCGGCGGCCTCGCCGACGCCGGTGGGCGCGCGGTAGGAGCCGAACGCGTCGCGCAGCGCGCCCGCCCACTCGCCGGTGGTCACGCCCGCGCGGGCGGCGGCGAGGGTGGCGGGCATGATGTTCTCGTCGCTCGCCGCCACGCGGCGCAGCTCGTCCAGGGCGGCCGATACGTCGCCGCGCTCGCCGCGCCAGCGCTCGAGCTCGTCGCGCGCCTCCTGCTCGACGTCCGGATCGACCACGAGGATCCCGCCGTCGGCGGTCAGCGGCGACGGCTCGGTCTCCTCGTAGCGGTTGACGCCGACCATCACCTGCTCGCCGCTCTCGATCCGGCGGATGCGCTCGCGGTGCGACTCGACCAGCGCGGCCTTCATGTACGGCACCGCCTCGACGGCGCCGCCCTGCTCCTCCACGCGAGCCATCTCCTCGCGGGCGCCGGAGAGCAGCTCGGCCACCAGCGAGTCCATGACCGTCGAGCCCTCGAAGATGTCGGGGTACTCGAGCAGGTCGGTCTCGTAGGCGAGCACCTGCTGGATCCGCAGCGACCACTGCTGGTCCCACGGCCGCGGCAGCCCGAGCGCCTCGTTCCAGGCGGGAAGCTGGATCGCCCGCGCGCGGGCGTTGCGGCCGAGCGTGACGGCCAGCGCCTCGAGCACGATCCGCTGCACGTTGTTCTCGGGCTGGGCCTCGGTCAGCCCGAGCGAGTTGACCTGGACGCCGTAGCGGAAGCGGCGGTGGCGCTCGTCCTGCACGCCGTAGCGCTCGCGGCCGAGCTCGTCCCACAGCAGCGCCATCGCGCGCAGCTTCGCGTGCTCCTCGACGAACCGGACGCCGGCGTTGACGAAGAAGCTGATGCGGCCGAAGACGGCCCCCATGCGGTCCTGCGCGACCCGCTCGCGCACCGCGTCGAGCACGGCGATGGCTGTCGTCATCGCATAGGCGATCTCCTGCACGGGCGTCGCTCCCGCCTCCTGCAGGTGGTAGGAGCAGACGTTGACCGGGTTCCAGCGCGGGACGTGCTCGACCGTGTAGGCGACGGTGTCGGCGATCAGCCGCATCGACGGGCCGGGCGGGAACGCGTAGGTCCCGCGCGAGAGGTACTCCTTGATGATGTCGTTCTGGGTGGTCCCCTGGAGCGCCTCGGGGGCGATCCCGTTCTCCTCGGCGACGACGATGTAGAGCGCCAGCAGCCACGCCGCGGTGGCGTTGATGGTCATCGACGTGTTCATGCGGTCGAGCGGGATGCCGTCCATCAGGGCGTGCATGTCGCCCTTGTGCGCCACCGGGACGCCGACCTTGCCGACCTCGCCGCGCGCCAGCTCGTGGTCGGCGTCGTAGCCGGTCTGGGTCGGCAGGTCGAAGGCCACGGAGAGGCCCGTCTGGCCCTTGGCCAGGTTGCCCCGGTAGAGCTCGTTGGACTTCCGCGCGGTCGAATGACCGGCGTAGGTCCGCATCATCCAGGGCTTGTCCGGCTCGGGCAGGCGGTGGCTCATTGCTACTGATTCTGCCGTAGCCTGCGCGGGCGATGCGGCAGATCGACGTCCGCCACCGCGGCCGGGAAAAGGTCATCGCCTGCTTCGAGGTCGACGGGGTGCTCGTCGATCCGGGGCCGCAGTCGTGCGAGGACACGCTGCTGGAGGCGCTCGACGGCGAGGTCCCGAAGGCCCTGCTCCTGACGCACATCCACTTCGACCACGCCGGGGCCGCGGGGGCGCTGGTCCGGCGCTGGCCGGAGCTCGACGTCTACGTTCACGAGCGCGGGGCGCCGCATCTGGCCAGTCCCGAGCGGCTGGTCGCCAGCGCGGCGCGGCTGTACGGAGGCGAGGAGGGGCTTCGCGAGACCTGGGGCGAGGTCGTCCCCGTACCCGAGGAGCGCCTCAAGGTCCTCTCCGGAGGCGAGGAGGTGCTCGGCTTCAAGGTCGCGTACACGCCGGGCCACGCGTCGCACCACGTCTGCTACTTCGATGAAGACCGCGGGGTGGCCTTCGTCGGCGACATGGCCGGGGTGCGGATCCCGCCGCACGAGCTCACCCTGGCGCCCACGCCGCCGCCCGACATCGACGTCGAGGCCTGGGAGCGCTCGATCGACACGATCGCGGACTGGGAGCCGCACACGCTCGCGCTGACGCACTTCGGCACCTCGGATGACCCGCCTGCCCAGCTTTCGGCCGTCCGCGAGGCGCTCCACTGGCAGGCCGACCTGGCGGCCTCCGGCGACCAGGAGGCCTTCATGGCCGCGCTGCACGAGCGGATCGTCGCCGGGGCGCCCGGCGAGGTCGAGGCGACCGAGCTGGCGGCCCCGCTCGACCATCTCTTCCTCGGGCTTGATCGCTGGCACAGCAAGCGCGGGTAAACTTGGCAGTGATGTCCGAGGTCGTGGAGATCCCCAAGGTCCGCGAGCCCGGCTCAGGGCTCGACGACAACTGGCGCGTGATCGTCCTCAACGACGACCACAACACGTTCGACCACGTCGCCCACACGCTCGCCCGCACGATCCCGGGTGTCACCGTGGCCGGCGGCTATGCATTCGCCGACACGATCCACAACACCGGCCGCGCGATCGTGTGGGCGGGCGTGAAGGAGACGGCCGAGCTGTACTGGGAGCAGCTCGACGACGCGGGCCTCACGATGGCTCCGCTCGAACAGGGCTAGGACCGAACGACGGTCCCCTGCGACGACGCCGTTGCGCTCGAGCTCGCCGGCGATCACGCGGTCGAACCAGCTGTAGACGATCGGGACCGTGTACCAGCTCGCGTGGTCGGCGCGCCACTCGCTGAACTCGGGGCCGTACCAATAGGCGTCGAAGCCGCTCTTCTGCTCCCAATAGGAGTACTGGAAGAAGCGGTACCGGTCGTCGTTGGAGCGCAGGACCTCGAAGTCGGTCGCTCCGTAGCGCAGGCAGATCGGCGCGATCTCCTTGAGCGCGACCTCGAACGCGTCGCCGCGGAAGGTCGTGACGTACCACGGAATGCTCGCAACGCCGGCCATTCAGGCTCCCACCTCCGCCCGGATCGCGCCCGGGCCGTCCGCGCTCTTTCCCAATCCCTCGGACTCCGCGCCCACGAGGATCGCGATCTTGCCGAGGTGCTCGTTGTCCAGCATCAGCTGGTGTGCCTCGGCCACCTGGTCGAAGCTCATCGTCCTCCAGAGTACGGGACGGATGGCCCCGGACTCGATCAGCTCGTTCGCCTTGTGGCACTCGTACGCGTTGGCGAAGTGCGAGCCGATGATCTGCTTCTGCCGCATCCACAGGTAGCGGACGTCGAAGTCGAGGTCGTAGCCGCTGGTCCCGGCGCAGATCACGACCTTGCCGAACGGCTTCAGGACGAGCACCGAGGTCGGGAACGTCGCCTTGCCGACGTGCTCGAAGACGATGTCCGGCGCGCCGCCGAGCTTCTCCTCGACGAGCCTGCAGAAGCGGCGCGACTCCTTGAAGCGCGCCTTCTCCTCCTCGGGCGTCTCGCCGCCGCGGCGCATCATGCCGGTGAACTCGTTGCGGTCGATGACGTCACAGGCCCCGAGCTGGCGGCAGAGGCCGGCCTTCTCCTCGGAGGAGACGACCCCGACCGCATCGGCGCCGGCCAGCCTGCAGAGCTGGAGCGCGAACACGCCGAGCCCGCCCGCGGCGCCCCACACGAGCACGCGGTGGCCGGCCTGCAGCTCGACCTGGCGGACGAGCATGCGGTAGGCCGTGAAGTAGGTCAGGCCGTAGGAGGCGGCCTCCTCCCAGGTCAGCGCCGCCGGCTTGGGCAGCAGTTGCTGGGCCTGGACCTTGCAGAACTGGGCGAACGACCCCCAGGTGGTCTCGTAGCCCCAGATCTTCTGCGACGGCGCGGCCATCGGGTCCAGCCCGTGGACCTCGGGATCCTCGTACGAGGCCTGGTTGCAGTGGATCACGACCTCGTCGCCCGGCTGCCACCGGGTGACCCCCGGGCCGACCTTCCAGACGATCCCGGACGCGTCCGAGCCCCCGATGTGGTGGTCCTCGTCGTGGTAGCGGAAGACCGAGATCGGCTCGCCGAGGGCGGCCCACACGTTGTTGTAGTTGACGCCGGCGGCCATCACCCGGACGACGACCTCCATCGCGCCCGGCTCCGGTACCTCCATCTCCTCGATCTGGAAGGCCTGGAGCGGCTTCCCGAACCGCTCTTCGCGGATCACCCAGGCGGCCATCGTGTCAGGGAGCTCGCCCGGCTCGGTCGAGACGCGGGCGACGTCGGCGGTGTCAACTGGCATGCCCTGACCCTACGACAAGTTCAGAACCAGTCGTGCCGCTTGATCCAGAGCACCGTGGCCAGGATCACGGTCGGGACCACGAGCCCGCCGACGCCGAACAGCAGGAAGTCGGTCCTCGACTCCACGTTGTCGACGAGCCAGCCGAAGTTCTGGCCGAAGAAGCCGGTGATCAGCGTCCAGACGACGAAGAACGTGGCCACCACGCTCAGCCGCGTGGCGGTGCGGTTCACGCGCTCGGCGCTCGCGTTGAAGTAGATCCCGGTCAGTGCTGTGAGGTCGTCGTTCTGGCGCTGCAGCTCGCCGCCGATCTGCGCCAGGTGGTCGCCGATGTCGCGCAGGTACTCGCGCGTGCCGCGGCTCAGGCCGGCGAGCTCGAGGATCCGCTCGGAGGCGGTCTGGAACTGGTCGCGCTGGCCGGCGATCAGGCGCTGGAGCTCGTGCACCTCCTGCTTGCGGCGGTAGACGCGGCCCAGCAGCTCGCGCCTCGGGCGCTCGAGCACGTCGGCCTCGAGGCCGTCGATCCGCTGCTCGATCGCGGCGATCGCGGGGAAGAACGCGTCCGTGAGGCCGTCGAGGATGCGATAGACGAGGTAGTCCTCCTCGAGCGTCCCGGTCGGCTCGAGCTCGCTGTGGAGTCGCTCGAGCAGCGGCAGCGGCTCCCGGTGGACGGTGACGATCCACTGGCCGGACACGTAGACGTGGACCTCGACCGGGTGGACGACGCGGTCGGGGTCGTCGGAGTCGCGGGCGGTGAAGAAGACGATCAGGATGTAGTCCTGATAGGCGTCGACCTTCGGGCGCTGGCCGAACTCGCGCGTGTCCTCGAGCGCCATGGGATGCAGGCCGAGCGCCGCCCGAAGCGAATCGATGTCGTCGTTCGACGGCTCGGTGAGGTCGAGCCAGAAGAACTCGTCGCGCCGCCGGTGGTCGGCGATCTGCTCGCCTTCGATCGAGGTCAGGACCAGCACGCGTGCGCAGGCTACGCGCGGGTGCTCAGCGGTGCAGTCCGCACTCGGTCTTGCCGGTGCCGGACCAGCGCCCCTCGCGCCCGTCGCCGGGCTGCGTGCAGTGGGTGCAGCCGATCGACGCGTAGCCGCGATCGTGAAGCGGGTTGTAGGGGACGTCGTGCTCGACGATGTGGCGCCAGACGTCCTGCTCGGTCCAGTCGGCGAGCGGGTTCGCCTTCCAGCGCTCGTGCTTGGCGTCCCAGGCGAGCTTGGGCGTGCGGGTGCGCAGCGGCGACTGCTCGCGCCGCACGCCGGAGATCCAGGCGTCGACGTCGGCGAGCGCCTCGCTCAGCGGGTCGACCTTGCGCAGACGGCAGCACTCGTCGGGGTCGCGCTCCCACAGACGGTCGCCGTGCGTCGTGGCCTGGCGCCCGAGGCTCGGCCCCTGGTGGACCTCGATGGTGACGCCGTAGCGATCCTCGACGCGCCTCCACGTCTCGTAGGTCTCGGGGAACAGGACGTGCGTATCGAGCGTGAAGATGCGGGCGTCGGGGGCGATCCGCAGCAGCAGGTCGAGGACGACCGACGCCTCCTTCTGGAACGAGCAGGCGACCGCGAGCCGGGGGTGGAAGCGGTCGACCATGTACGCGAGCACACCGCTCGCGTCCAGGCCCTCCAGGTCCGGGATCACCCGCGTCGCCGCAACTGCCATCCGGGAAATGTACTAAACCCGATCCAGTTACCTCCAATTCAAGGGGGTCTGACCCCTCTGTCCTGCTACAACGGGGTCTGACCCCTTGCACGCTAGTCGCTAGCATTCTGCAAGTGACTGTGATCGACGAGGATGTGGAGGCGCTTGACGCCTACTCGCGGGTGGTGACGCGGGTGGCCGAGACGCTCGGGCCCGTCGGTCGCCAACCTGCGCATCTCGAACCGCCGGCGCTGGAGCACCGGCGGCGGCTCGGGCGTGGTGATCACGCCCGACGGCTTCATGCTCACGAGCGCCCACGTCGTGTCGGGCACCGGCTCGCGCGTCCGGGCCTCGTTCGTGGACGGCAGCGAGCTCGAGGCGCGGATCGTCGGCGCCGACCCGCTGTCGGACCTCGCGGTGCTGCGCGCCGAATCGGCGCGCCTGCAGCCCGCCGAGCTGGGCGACGCCGCCGCGCTGCGCGTCGGCCAGCTCGTGGTGGCGATCGGCAACCCGCACGGCTACGCCGGCTCGGTCACCGCCGGGGTGATCTCGGCCCTCGGCCGCTCGCTGCCCGCCAGCGCCGGCGGCGCCACGCGCATCATCGACGACGTCATCCAGACCGACGCCGCGCTCAACCCCGGCAACTCGGGCGGCGCGCTGGTCGACGGCCGCGGCCGCGTGGTCGGCATCAACACCGCGGTGGCCGGTGTCGGGCTCGGCCTGGCCGTGCCGGTCAACGCGACCACGCGGCAGATCATCGCGGCGCTGATGCGCGACGGCCGCGTGCGGCGCGCCTGGATCGGCATCGCGGGCGGCGCGCGGCCGCTGCCCCCGCGCGCGGCGGCCTCGCTCGGCCGCGACCGGGCCATCGAGGTCGTCGAGGTGATCGAGGGCTCGCCGGCGGCGCGCGCCGGCCTGCGCGCCGAGGACCTGATCGTCGGCGTCGACGGGCAGCCGGTCCGCGGCGTCGACGACCTCCAGCGCCTGATGACCGAGGAGCGGATCGGGGTCAGCTGCGCGCTCGAGGTCGTCCGCGACGGCGTGAGCCGCACGGTCGCGCTCGTCCCGCGCGAGCTCGGTTAGGGCTCGAACGCGCGCGCGAGGTGCGCAGGGACGAACTTCGGCATTCAGGGAGACGGGATCGAGGCTCGCGCGGGTCGATTGATGGGTTTGTCCGGCTCAGGCTGACAAAGGCGACAACGGGCGTCGGTTGACGGCTTTGTTCCCGTGGAGGGAACAAACCCATCAATCGGCAGGCCGCGCGGTCGATCCACCGCCGCCTACCCAGCCGCAGTTGACGTTCGCCCGCGCTCCCTATCCTTCCGCGCCGTGCTCGCCCGCCTCGCCATCGTCGCCGTCCTCGCGCTGGCCGGCTGCGGCGACGACACATCCGAGACGGCCGCGCAGACCACGCCGACGCCCAACCCGACCACCCCGGCCGAGCCGACCGCGACCACCGAGCCCGGCAGCGCCGCCAACGCCTTCATCGGCTCGCTCGCGGTCGATCCCGCCGACGGGACGCTGATGATCGGCACCGGCCTCGGCCTCTTCCGCGCCCCCAAGGGCGCGAACAAGGCTCAGCGCGTCGTCGGCGAGCTCACGACGCCCGACGGCACCGGCCCCGTGTCGAGCAACGTCGTGATCCGCTACGCCGGCCCGGGCGACCTGCTCGGCTCGGGTCATCCCGAGGGCAGCGGCTCCGGGCTGCCGGAGAACCTCGGCCTGATCCGCTCCGGCGACGCCGGCGACACGTGGGAATCGGTGTCCGAACTCGGCGACGCCGACTTCCACATCCTCCAGGCACGCGGCGACCACGTCGTGGCCGTGCGGGCGGAGGAGGCCGACATCCAGGTCAGCAGCGACGGCGGCAGCAGCTTCGAGAGCCGCACGCCGCCGGACACACCGCTCGACGTCGCCTTCGACCCCGAGGATCCGAAGCGCATGGTGGTGGCGACGGCCCAGGGCACGTTCAGCTCCGGCGACGAGGGGAGCTCGTGGCGGCCGCGCGACCCGATCCCGTCCGACCAGCTCGCGTGGGCGGCCCCCGACGCGCTCTATCGCTCCGACCCCGGCGGCCTGATCAAGGTCAGCGCCGACGGCGGCGCGACCTGGGAGGACCGCGGAAACGTCGGGCTGAGCGTCAACGAGCTCGCCGCCGACGAGGACGGCGCGCTCTACGCCTCGGTGCCGGGCGGCGAGGTCCACCGCTCGACCGACGGCGGGGCGACCTGGAAGCGCCTGCTACGGCTGCAGTAGCTGGTTCTGCGCGGACTCGCGCCGCTCGCCGACCTCGACCGCGGCGGGCCGGATGCCACCTGAGCTCGACGCTGAGCCGGTAGCTGCCCTCGGGCGGATCGACCTTGAGCTGAGCGGTCGAGCGCGCCGCGATCTCCGGCGTCGAGCGCTGGATCCCGCCGCTGTCGCCGCCGATCTCGTCGGTCTCGAACGTGACGCGCTGGGGCGCCGTCGACTGGTTGGAGATGATGAAGACGACCGGCCCGGACCCGAAGCTGCCGGGGGAGACGCGCACGCGGTCGTCGTCGATCGCGGCCGTCACGTTGATGGGCGCGGGCGGCCGCGGGTTGTTCTGGTGGTCGCCCCGGTCATCGCCGCACCCCGCCAGACCGGCGGCCAGAACGGCCGCTGCGAGCGTCAACCCGTGCACGCGGCGAATGTAACGAAGTCGGGCGCTGCAAGCGCCTGTTCATGCCGTCCGGTGCGAGGCGTATGACACGCGGCCCGATGCCCGAAGCCGCCCTGCTCGACAGCCTGCTCGCCGGCGCGGAGTTCCTCGCGGTCGACACCGAGACCAACGGCCAGCCGAAGGAGCGCTGCGAGCTGACCGAGGTGGGCGCCGTGCTGGTCGGCGGCGGCGAGCTGCACGACCGCTGGAGCTCGCTGGTCGGCGTCTCCGAGCCGCTCGGGCGCGGCATCCAGCGCTTCACCGGGATCACCCAGGCGATGGTCGACGAGGCGCCGCCGCCCGAGCGGGTGTTGCCGGAGCTGGCCGAGCAGATCCGGGGCCGCATCTTCGTCGCCCACTCGGCGCGCTTCGACGTCGGCGTGCTCAAGCAGGCGTTCGAGCGCGCCGACCTCGAATGGCCGGACCCGCCGGTCATGTGCACGGTCGCGCTGGCGCGCCGGCTGGCGCCGCTGCAGCGGCGGCGCGGCCTGGCCTCGCTGGCCGACGCGCTCGGGATCGAGGTCGAGGCCACGCACCGCGCGCTGCCCGACGCCGAGACCTGCGCGCGCGTGCTGTGCGCGCTGCTGCCGCGCCTGTGCGCGAACGCCCGCACGGTGGCGGAGGCGCTGGCGCTGCTGCGCCCGCGCCGCGCGCCGCGGCCCAAGCAGCCGAAGATCACGCGCGGGCGCGACGACCGGCCCGACCTCTCCGCGCTGCCCAAGGACCCCGGCGTCTACATCTTCCGCGACGCCGACGGGCGGCCGCTGTACGTCGGCAAGTCGATCTGCCTGCGCACGCGCGCCCGCGCCCACTTCACGACACCGTCGACCTGGACCGGCGAGGCCGAGCACGTCGACTACCAGCCGACCGAGTCCGAGCTCGGCGCGCTCGTGCTCGAGAACCGGCTGATCAAGGCGCTCAAGCCGCCCGGCAACACGCAGCTCAAGAAAGAGCCCGACGGCTACGTCTACCTGCGCTGCCGGCTCGACATCCCGTTCCCGATCCTCGAGGTCGCGCGCGAGCCGGCCGCCGGCCACGCGGTCTGCGTCGGCCCCGTGCGCGGGCGGTCGGCGGCGGCCGAGCTGGTCGAGCAGCTCAACTCGCTGTTCGGCCTGCGCCACTGCGGCCGCGCCCTGGCCCGGCGCCCGCACCCGTCGGCCTACGGGCAGATGGGGCGCTGCCTGTCGCCGTGCCTGGGCGACCTCGATCCCAACCTCTACCGCGAGCGGCTCGACCAGGCGCTCGGGTTGTTCGAGGTCGACGGAGGCGCGGCGCTGCTGGTGCACGTCGAGGCGCAGATGCGCGCGGCATCGGACGCCCAGCGCTACGAGCGCGCCGCCTGGCTACGTCGGCGGGCGCGGAGGCTGGAGTCGCTGCTCGGCCGGCTGGGCGGCGTACTGCGCGCCGCCCACGCGGGATCGCGGCTCGTGCTCGCCCCGCACCCGGCGGCGCCGGGGCGCGCCGACGCGTTCTGGATCGTGGCCGGCCGGATCGCCGACTGGGGACCGTTGCCGTCCGACCCCGCCGAGCTCGCGGCGCGCACGACGGCCGCGCTGGCCGCGGCGCCGGGCGGCGCATGGCTGCCGGCGGAGGAGCTCGGGGAGGCGAGGATCGTCGGCTCCTGGCTGGCCGGCCACGAGGACGCGCCGGTGCTCGAGCTCGACGACGGCGCGGACGAGCGCGCGCTGGCCGCGCTCGTGGACGGGCTCGCCGGCGACGCGCCGGTCCCGATCACCTGAGGCGGTCAGTTCTCGGAGCGGCGGCCGCCCCACGCGAGCACCGACAGCGGGCCGAGCGGCTCGCGTTCGTGCGTGGGCGCCGGGCTGGTCGCCGGCGCCGGCCGCAGGTCGTCCGCCACCACGTGCGTGACCGTAACGCCGGTGAAGCGCGCGACGCGGTGCGGGAAGTCGTGCTGGAGCCACTTCGAGCTGCGCCCCGGCAGCGTGCAGACGATCGCCTCGTCGTGGCGCGCCGGGTCGAAGCACTCGGCGACCGCCTCCATCGGGTCGGCGTCGCCGATCGCGCCCTCGGCCTCCAGGCCGGCCGCGCGCATGCCCTCGAGCGCCTCGTCGAGCCGCTCCCGCACCGCCTCGCGCCCGCCGAGCCCCGGTCCCGACGCCGGCATCACCAACGTGATGCGGATCGGCGACCGCTCGGCGCGGGCCTTCAGCGCGTCCAACAGATGGGTCGAGCTCGCGGTGAGGTTGGCGACGACGAGCACGTTCGCGGCCATGGCCGGATGCTACCCCTCGAAGGGGAGGGCGACCACGACGGCGGTCACCTCGCCGTCCGCGACCGCCAGCGTGTCGCCGGGCGCGGCCTCGCGCCGGACGATGGCGAGGGCGATCGGGCCGTGCACGGGGGAGATCGCGACCGAGCCGAGCCGCCCGACCTCCTTCTCGCCCAGCCGCAGCACGTCGCCGGTTGCCGCCGGCGCCGAGAGCCGCAGCCCGCGCAGGTGGCGGTTCGGCTTCCCGCGGTAGTGCAGCCGGGCGACCGTCTCCTGGCCGACGTAGCAGCCCTTGGTGAACGACACCGCACGCTCGTTGAGCCCGGCCTCCTGCGGGATCACGCCGTCGTCGAGGTCGACGCCGTAGCGCGGCCGGCCGCGCTCGATCCGCACGACCTCGGCCGCGGCCTCGTCGACCTCCGGCACGCCGAGCTCCGCGGCGACGGCGGCCCTCGACTCGGCCGGCGCGAACACGTCGACCCCGACGTCCGTCCGCACGAGCACGACCGGCTGCCCGGCTATCTCGTCGCGCCGGTTCGCGTGCTCCGCTTCGAGGCCGAACCGGTCCGTCTCCGGCCCGATCAGCGACAGCAGCGCCAGCTCGAGCGTCCGCTTGTGCAGCTCGACGTCCATCCCCAGCTTGTAGCGGCGGATCATGTTGAACAGCGGCTGCAGCGCGACCCGCTCCGTGTCGAGCAGCAGCTCGTCGCCCAGGTCGAGCACCCGCAGGTCGCCGAGCATCTTGCCCTTGTGCGTGAGGAAGGCGGCGTAGCAGCCGCGCCCCGGCTCGAGGCCTTCGATGTCGTTCGTCAGCTGGCCGTGCAGGAAAGCCTTGGCCTCCGCGCCCGTGAGCGCGAGCTTGCCGCGCTCGGACCGGTCGACGAGACCGCACGCCTCCGTCAGCGCCCGGTACCCGCTGTCGGCGACGACGGCCATGAAAGCGAGGATAGGGAAGCGGCCTATTCGGCTCGCACGCGCATGAGCCGGCGCTCGACCTCGCGCTGCAGCTCGTCGACCACGCGCTCGCGGGGAACGCCGGCGTCGAGCGCCGACCGCACGACCGCGGCCTCCTCCACGCCGTCCAGCCGCTCCAGCAGCCGTAGGAGGCCGTCGAGGCTCTGCCCGCGCGCGGGCGCGAGCGGGTCGTCCGGGTCCACGGAAAATCCGGCCATGTAGCCTTCGCGCCGAATCATGCCGCTTGCCGAGGCCTTCGAGGAGATCGTCGACTCACTGCCGTCCGACTGGACCGACCTCGAGCTCGACCTGCGCGTGGAGGAGGAGCGCTACATCGAGGCAGCGACGCTGCTCGTCACCTGCAACGCGCAGCCGTACTCGATGCACGACTGGCACTTCCGGCTGATCGTCGCGCACCACTTCGGCCACGCCGCCGCCGCCGAGGCGGTCCACGGAACGATGAAGCTGCTCGACGAGGCGGGCATCGCCGGCGAGCTGGTCCTGCGCGAGGTGCGCACCGGCCGCGTGGAGACCATCCAGGACTGGGGCCGGCCGGAGTCGTTCCGGCAGGAGTTCCGGCGGCTGCGCGCGCAGTAGGCATGGCGCGGGTCCTGGCGGTCTTCGACGACCTGCTGCTCGGCTCCAACGTGCTCGGCATGCTGCGCGCCGCCGGGCACGACGCGCAGCTCACCGGCGGGACAGGCGTGCACCCGGACGACGCCGCCGTCCTGATCGTGGATCTGGCGGCGACCACGTTCGACGGCGTCGCCCTCGTCGAAGGTCTGAGCGCTGACGGCGAGCTCGGCTCCACCCGCACGCTCGGCGTCTACTCGCACGTCGACGTCGAGACCCGCCGGCGCGCCGAAGCGGCGGGCTTCGACCTCATCGTGCCGCGCTCGCGGATGGCGCGCGAAGGCTCGGCGCTGGTCGAACATCTGACCGCTTGAGCGACCCGTCCTTTCGTAGTGTCACACTACGAAAGACACATGGGGGTTACCAGAAGTCCGGTGAAGGCTCGCAAGCGGGTGATCGTCCGCTTCGCGGGCGACTCGGGCGACGGCATGCAGCTTGCGGGCAGCCGCTTCACGGACGCCACCGCCGAGCACGGGAACGACTTCGCGACGCTCCCGAGCTTCCCGGCCGAGATCCGCGCGCCCGCCGGCACGCTGGCCGGCGTCTCCGCGTTCCAGATCCACTTCGCCGCGCAGGACATCCTGACGCCCGGCGACGAGCCGGACGTGCTCGTGGCGATGAACCCGGCCGCGCTGCGCAGCGAGCTGCCGGCCCTCGCCGCCCGCGGGACGGTGATCGCCAACGAGGACTCGTTCAGCAAGCGCAACCTGCAGAAGGCCGGCTACGAGAGCAACCCGCTCGAGGACGGCTCGCTCGACGGATACCACCTGATCCGGATCCCGATGACGTCGCTGACGACGAGCGCGGTCGAGGCGATGGAGGGCGTCTCGACGCGTGACGCGGGCCGGGCCAAGAACCTGTTCGCGCTCGGCGTCGTGTCGTGGCTCTACGACCGCCCGACGGAGCCGACCGAGGACTGGCTGCGCCGCAAGTTCGTCAACAAGCCGGGCCCGTTGGAGGCGAACCTCGCCGCCTTCCGCGCCGGCTGGAACTTCGGGGAGACGTCCGAGCTGATCGACGTCCAGTATCGCGTCGACCCGGCGACCGACGTCCCGCCCGGCATCTACCGCAACGTCAACGGCACGACCGCCACGGCGCTCGGCCTGCTGGCCGCCAGCATCCGGTCCGGCCTGCCGCTCGTGCTCGCCAGCTACCCGATCACTCCGGCCTCCGAGCTGCTGCACGAGCTCGCGCGGCACCAGAACCTCGGCGTGCGGACGATCCAGGCCGAGGACGAGATCGCCGCCGCCGGCATGGCGCTCGGCGCGGCCTTCGGCGGCGGCCTCGGGGTCACCGCCACGAGTGGCCCCGGCATGGACCTCAAGGCGGAGACGATCGGGCTTGCGGTGGCGCTCGAGCTGCCGCTGATCGTGATCGACGTGCAGCGCGCCGGCCCCTCGACCGGGATGCCGACCAAGACCGAGCAGTCGGATCTGCTGATGGCCATCCACGGCCGCCACGGCGAGTCACCGTTGCCGGTGGTCGCAGGCTCGACACCCGGCCAGTGCTTCCAGGCGGCCTACGAGGCGGCGCGGATCGCGGTCCGCTACCGGACCCCGGTGATCCTGCTGTCCGACCTGTTCCTGGCCAACTCGAGCGAGCCGTGGCGGATCCCGGAAGCCGACGCGCTGGCGCCGATCGATCCCGGCTTCGCGGAGGCGAACGGAGAGCCGTTCGAGCCGTACGCCCGCGACGCGAAGGGCGCGCGTCCGTGGGCGATCCCCGGCACGCCCGGCCTGACGCACCGGATCGGCGGGCTCGAGAAGCGCGACGTGACCGGCGACATCTCCTACGACGGCGCCAATCACGCGCACATGACCCGCGTCCGGGCCGACAAGGTGCGCGGCATCGCCGCCGACCTGCCGCCACTCTACGTCGACGAGGACCCAGGGGCCGAGCTGCTGGTGCTGGGCTGGGGCTCGAGCCGCGGCGCGATCCGCGCCGCCGCGCGCCGCGTCCGCCTCAACGGTCACGCGGTCGCGACCGCGCACCTGCATCACGTGCACCCGCTCCCGACCAACCTCGGCGAGGTCCTGCATCGCTTCGATCGCGTGCTCGTCCCGGAGATGAACACCGGCCAGCTCGCGCAGATCCTGCGGGCCGAGTATCTGGTCAACGTCGTCAGCCACACCAAGCTCGAGGGCAAGCCGCTGTTCGCCGCCGAGCTCGAGAGCGTGATGCTGGAGCTGCTGTGACGGGGCCAAGCAAGCATGGCGTGGAATCGGCTGGCGCCGATTCCATTGCGAGTTCGCTTCGCGAACATCGAGAGGAGGCACTGACCAAGAAGGACTTCGCCTCCGACCAGGAGACGCGCTGGTGCCCCGGCTGCGGCGACTACGCGGTGCTCGCGGCCGTCCAGCAGCTGATGCCCGAGCTCGGGATCCCGCCGCATCGTGTCGTCTTCGTGTCCGGCATCGGCTGCGCCGGCCGCTTCTCCTACTACATGGACACGTACGGGATGCACGGCATCCACGGGCGCGCGCCCGCGCTGGCCACCGGCCTCGCGGCCGCCCGCGACGACCTCTCGATCTGGATCGTGACCGGCGACGGCGACGCGCTGTCGATCGGTGGCAACCACCTGATCCACGCACTGCGCCGCAACGTGCCGGTGAAGATCCTGATGTTCAACAACCAGATCTACGGGCTCACGAAGGGCCAGGCGTCGCCGACCTCCGAGCTCGGCAAGGTCACGAAGTCGACCCCGTTCGGCGCGCAGGACGAGCCGTTCAACCCGCTCGCGCTGGCGCTCGGCGCCGGAGCCAGCTTCGCCGCCCGCACGATCGACCGCGACCGCCACCACATGACCGAGGTGCTGCGCGCCGCGGCGGAGCACCGGGGCACCGCCTTCGTCGAGATCTACCAGAACTGCCCGGTGTTCAACGACGGCGCCTTCGCGCCGCTGACCGACAAGGACCGGGCGGTCTTCAACCGCATCCCGCTCGTGCAGGGTGAACCGATCCGCTTCGGGCCCGACGACGAGCACGGCGTGGCGCGGGCCGCCGACGGCAGCCTGGAGATCGTGGCGGGCGACCGCGACGATCTCGTCGTCCACGACGCGCACCTCGACGACCCGACGCAGGCCTTCGCGCTCGCCCGCCTCGCCGAGTCGCCCAACGAGCCGACCCCGATCGGCGTCTTCCGCGCCGTCGAGCGCCCTGTCGGCCTCGCCGAGGCCTCGCGCAAGCTCGCGCAGGCGCGCGAGTCGATCGGCCCGGGCACGCTCGGCGAGCTGCTGCACGCCGGCGACACCTGGACCGTCAGCGGCTGAGCTCGAGCAGCGCCGCCTCGGTGGCGCGGGCGACCCGGGCGACCGTCTGCTGGTCGACGTTGCGGAGCGTGTCGCAGCGCTGGTGGTAGCAGTCGTCGATGCCGGTGAAAACGCCGCCGGCGGGGATTCCGAAGCGCTCGAACGACGCGTGGTCGGAGTTGCCCTCCAGCTCGACCTCGCCGGCGCCGGGGAGCCGGCGTCGCAGCGCGGTCTCGATCGCGCGGGCGCCGCCGTAGACCTTGAGCTCGCCGTCCCGCGAGCCGACCATGTCGAGATTCAGGTAGGCCGCGATCCGCTGTCGCTCGGCGCGCGACAGGCCGGTGACGTAGCGGCGCGAGCCGACGAGGACCGATCTCCTCGGCGCCCCAGAACGCGAACCTCAGCGGCCGGTCGCGGCCGGCAAGGCGCTCGGCGACGTGAAGCAGGGCGGCGACGCCGCTGCCGTTGTCGTTCATGCCGGGGCCGGCGGGGACCGAGTCCAGGTGGCCGCCGGCCATCACCACCCGCGGCGGCGCGCTGAGGGCCGGTCTCGCCGATCACGCTGGCCGTCTCGCGCTGCTCCGACACGGCGCGCACGGTCACCGTCGCGCGCCGGCCGGCCAGGCCCTCGCCCGCCGCCGAGCCGAGCGCCAGGGCCGGGATGCGCAGGCCCGGCCGCTGGAGCGAGCCCGCGACCGGCCGCTCGGCCGTGGTCGACCACGAGCACGGCGGCCGCGCCGGCGCGCTGGGCGTTTGCCGCCTTGACGCGGAAGAAGCACGTCCCGCGCTGCACGAGCGCGATCTCGCCCTCGATCAGCGCGGCGAAGTCGCCGGGTGCGCGCAGCCGAGTCGCGGCCTCGCGAACGGGTCCCGAGCCTGGCGCCCGCGCGGGAGACGCCGGGCGAGAACTGGAGCGTGCGCACGGGGCGGACGCGACGGCCGCCGGCCACCAGCCGTGGCGGCGCCGACTCGCGGTAGTACGGCACGCGGAACCGCTGCCGGGTGACCCGATAGCCGGCCTCCCGCAGCCTGCGCTCGATGTAGTCGGCTGTCGCCCTGTCGCCCGCCGAGCCGGCGTCGCGGGTGCCGCCGTTCGCGGACGCGATCCGCTGGAGCGCGCGCAGGTGCGCGGCGATCCCGGCGGGCTCGCGCCGGTGCGGCGTCTGCGGCCGCGGCTCCGTGCTCGTCGCGGCGCTCGGCAGCCACGAGCGCGGCGAGCGCGGCGAACACGATCACGAACAGACAGCAGCGACCAGCGCGGCACATGCACCAGCATGGTCGGCCCGCGTCGGTTCTGCGTAAGCGTCGTGCCGATCCGCGCTCTCGTGCGTTGCTCACGCTTGGGAACCGGACCGCGCCGAACCTTTCCCGCGGGACGCCGTCGCGGGTACGATCGCCGCGAGATGCGCAGCGCGACGACCATCACGCTGGTCATGGCGAGCCTGCTCGCCGCGCCCGCCGGCGCGGTGGCTCAGCAGAACGCTGACGACGTGCGCGTGACCCGGGAAGCCGCGGCGCTGCCGGAGCGGTTGTGGGCGCCGGGACCCGAGCCCGTCACGGCCGCCGGCCCTGGGCTGGCGGAGGACGATGCCGGCGCGATCGCGCCGTTGCTCGCCGGGCTGCTCCTGCTGGGGGCGGCGGGCCTGGGCTACGGCGTCAGCCTGCTCCAGCCCGCGCCGAGCCGCGTGACCGCAGCGCCGGCGCCCGAACTCGAACTCGAACCCGAACCCGAGCGCGCGCCGCTGGCGGTGGCGCCCGCGCCGGCGCCGGTCGTGCACGAGGCGGCGGCCGAGAGCGAGACCTGCGTGATCGCCCTCTCGCACGCGTGGGGCCGGGGCCGGTTCGAGGTGCGAGTCAAGGACAAGCGCGGCGCGTACCGCGTCGTCGCCTCCTCGCCCGCGTTCGCGGTGCCGCGCGGCATGGTCATCGAGCAGACCGGCGCCGCCGGCCGGGCGCACCGCCGGCTGCTGCTCCACCTCGTCGCGGCGGGCTGGCGGATCGATCCGCCGGCCGGCGGCCCGTGGTACGAGCGCCGGCTGTCACGGCCCGACCGTCGCGACATCGACCGCGCGCTCGTCGCGCCGCGGCCCGAGGGTGGCGAGACGGAGTTCGTGGCCCTGGCGCTCGACGAGTACGGCAACGCGCACGTGATGGCGCGTTCACCGCGTTTCGGTCGCCGCGCGGGCCGTCCCGTCGAGGAGACGGAAGCGGCGGTGGCGGCGCACGGGACGCTGCTCCAGGATCTCGAGGCACGCGGCTGGCACATCTCCGAGACGCTCGAGAGCTGGTACGGGGCGGCGTTGGCGCGCCGCCGTGACTGACCGCTACGAGGGCTCGTCGAGCAGGACCCGGAGGTCCTGCGCCAGCTCGTCCGGATCGAGCCGCTCGTACGGGATGCCCAGGCGCTGCACGCCGCGCTTGTCGATCAGCATCGCGTAGGCCGAGTGCTCGAACAGCACGCCCTGGGCGTGGCGCGTGCGCCCGCGGTATTCCAGCCTCCGCGTGTCCGGATACGGCTCGCCGGCCTCGGGGGGAGCCGGCCGCTCCGGATGCGAGTAGGGGCGCGAGGCGAGGTCCAGTCCCTCCTCCGCGGCCTGCGCGCGGAAGCGCGTCGGTGGCCACGGCCGCCGCGGCCGCCTCCTCGTCGGACGCGTTGACGGGCACGATGCCGTAGTCGGTCCAGATCGGCGCGAGCTCGCGGCGCGAGCCGATGAGCCAGTGGAAGGGGCCGTTCTCCCAGCCGCGCACGGCGAGCCAGTCGTTGACCCGCCGGGGCGTGTCGCCCACGGGATCGACGCTCACGCTGTACACCGTCACGCCCTTGCCGACCTTCTGGACGGCCTGCATGACATCGGCCGCCTGCGCCGGGCACAGGTCCCAGCAGCCCGAGTACAGCCACAACAGGATGACGACGTCGCCGCGCGTGTCCTTCAGCGTCCGCCACTGCCCGTTCTCGTCGCGAAGCCGGAAGTCGCGCGCCTCCTCGCGCGGCGGGATGAACCGCGGTCGAGCCTCGGGGTCGTCCTGGAGTTCGGCGACGAGCACACCGCCGAGCGCGCCGAGCACGAGGCACATCGCGAGCGCGAGCAGGAACCGGCGCGGAGTGAGCCCGGGGCGGTCAGCGCTCAATGCGCAGCACCTCCCGCTCCGCTCCCGTCGCCACCCACACGTAGCGGTCGTCGAGCACCATCGCCGTCGGGTCGTGCTCGAGCTCGAGCCGCGAGACGACCTCGCCGTCGCGGCCGTCCACCCGCACCAGCGTCCGGTCCCCGCGGCACAGCACGTAGACGTCGTCGCCGTCCGCGGCGACGGCGATCGGCCGGCGGCCGACGGGTATGGCGCCTGCCGCCCGGCCTCTGAGCAGGTCGACGGCGGCGACCGCCCCGCGCGCGGAATCCGCCACCCACGCCGTGTCGCCGCTCACCGCGGCGGCCACGGGCTGCCCGCCGACCTCGACGGGCGCGCCGACGGCCTGGCGCGCGCGGGCGTCGATCCTCGTCAGCGTGCCGCCGGACGCGCTTGTCACCACGATCCACCGCCCGCCGGCGGCGACGTCGACGGGGGCGCCGCCGACAGGCAGCCGGCTCAGGGGCCGCCCGCCCGGCTCGATCGCGCGCACGACGCCCTCGGCGGAGCTGAGCACCCACACCGCGCCGGCGGCGAGCTCGACGTCGGTGACGTCCGCGCCCGTCTCGATGGCGCCGAAGACCCGCCGCGTGTCCGTGTCGACCGGGATCACCGAGCCGCGCGCGTTGTCGGCGATCCAGAGCGCGTTGGCCCCGACCGCGAGCCGCGAGGGAGACCCGCCGGTCCGGATCCCCGGCCCGGCCTGGCGGCCGGTGGCCGCGTCGATCGGCCAGACCGCGTGCGCGTCGGCCGACGCGACCCAGACCTCGTCACCGGTCGCCGCGACACCCGTGGGCGCTCCCGGGACGCGGATCGCGACGGTGTCCGAGTCCTGGCCGCTCGCGATGCCGAGCACGACCGCGGCGGCAGCGGCGAGCAGTATCACCGCCGCAAGCGCGGCGAGGGCATGACGCTTCTCGAAGCGGAGCGACGCGCTGATAGGAGAGGCCGGCCTGGCCTGGGCTGCGATGCCGTTGTCCTGCGTGACGGTTCCCATCATGGGATCTGGCGCAGGCTCGCGCCACCTCGTTAGCTGGACAATGGCACAGTAAGACAACTGACTGTGTCTTGGATCCAACAACGACCCGAGCGAGGACTTGACCAAGGCGGTTAGCATCCGGGCAGTGCGCCAGGCAGGCGTGATCGTCGGGGCCACGGCATTGGGCCTCATGGGAATAGTCCTCTTCTCCGGATGTGGCGGCGATGACCCGCGCGCGGCCCCGCCGCTCACCGCGCAGCAGCGCCTCAACCTCGGCGTCGTTGCGGTCGACGCGAAGATCGGCAACGCCCGCGTGCGCAGTTCCGGCACGGTCGTCGATCCCGAGGCCGGGCTGGTCCTCACGTCCGCGCACAACGTCTGGGGGTCCAAGTCGCTGCGCGTGACGACGGGCCTCGGTGTGATGCACGGGCGGATCGTCGCCCGAGCGCCCTGCGCCGATCTGGCCGTGCTCCAGGTCGAGCCGCGCATCCCCGGCCTCGTCGCGCTGCCCGCGGGAGCCGGCTCCGAGCCGCCGCGCTCCGACCTGCTCAAGGCCGTCGGCCGGCGCGAGGCCGACCCGGACCTCGGCACGGGGAGCCTCGTCACGATCCCGACACGCACGGCCAAGGCCGGCGTGACCGCGTCGCTCGGCGGCGGCCTGCGCCCGTTCACGGGGGCGATCCGCCTCGACGCGCCGATCGTCCCCGAGTCGTCGGGCGGCCCGGTCGTGGATGACGAGGGCAGGCTCGTCGGTGTGGCGATGGCGACCGAGAAGGGTGCCATGCAGGCGGAGGCGCTCGCGCTGCCCTGGTCCCGCGTGAAGACCTTGCTCGACGAGCTGCAGCCCGGCCCGCGGCGCGTGTACGTGGGCTGGCGCGAGCAGTATCGGTGCGCGCCGCAGCTCCACGCCTACGCCGCCGCCGTGTATCCCGGCTACCGCAAGCAGGACGCCGTCATCAACGCTCCCGTCCCCGCGACGCGCCTGCGCGGCACGCAGGCCCTGGACCAATGACCGCATTTGCCGACGCCGCACCCGCTCAGCCGCGCACGTCGCGCTGGGTGCTCGCGGCGGCCGCCGGGCTCCTGCTCGTGGTGCTGCTCGCTCCCGCGCTCTACGTCCTGCTGACGAGCGGCGACGACGACGCCGCCGAGACCTTCAACGTCGCGCGCCTCCCGACCGACGTCGCGGTCGCGGACGACACCGTGTGGGTCGTCAGCGGCCGCGACGACCGCATCCTCGCCGTCGATCCCCAGCGCACGGACGAGGAGCCGGCGCCGCACGAAACGGGCTCCGCTCCGCTGCGCGTGGCGGTCGGCGCCGGCTCGGTCTGGACCGCGAACGCCGGCGACGACAGCGTCACCCGCCTCAACCCGCTGATCCCGGACTCGGTCGGGCGCCGGATCCCGATCGGCGCGAACGCGGTCGACGTCGTCGTCGGCAGCGACGGCGCCTGGGTCTCCAACGGCCAGCGCGGCACGGTGATGCGGATCAACCCGATCAGCAACCGCCCCCAGGGTCCGCCGATCCGCACCGGCGCCTTCCCGACCGCGCTGGCCCTCGGTGAGAACTACCTCTGGGTCGTCAACTCGGGCGACGGGACCGTCGCGCGCGTCGACCCGCGCGAGGACCTCGTGGTGGGCCGGCGCGTCCCGGTCGGCCGCGACCCGCAGGACATCGCGGTCGGATTCGGTTCGGTGTGGGTGGCGAACCGCGGCGACGGGACGGTGACGCAGATCGACGCCGCGACCGGCCGGTCTGTGGGCAGGCCGATCCCGGCCGGCAAGGCTCCCGGCGCACTTGCGGTCACGCGCGACGCGGTGCTCGTCCTGGATACGAGGACCGGAGACGTGCTCGAGCTCGCGCCCGACACGCGCACGACCCGGAGCGTGCTGACGATCCCCGGCTTCCCGTCCTCGATCGCGGTCGGCGGCGGCGCCGCCTGGATCGTCGACTCCCGCGCCGGGACCGTCACGCGCGTCGAGGGCTGAGCCTGAATCCACCGATCCCCACGGCGCCGAGGCATCCACGGATCATCGGTGGATCCAGGCTGAGGCGTCAGGGATTGGAGACCGGCCCGACGAGCGTGAGGTCGAACGCTTCGGTCCACGTCGGGCCGCTCGTCGAGGATCCCGAACTCGACGTCCCACGCCGCCCACTCGCGCAGGACCTCCTCGCGCAGCTCGCCATAGGCGCGGGCGCCGGCCGTGAAGGCCGGGCCGACGGCGTCGAGCTGGGCCTGCGCGGACTCGCGGTCGAGCCCCGGCTCGGCGTCGAGGAGCGCCGTGACGGCGCTCTCGGGGTCGGTCTGGGCCTGCGTGTAGCCGCGCTGGAGTGCCCGGATCGTGGCCGCGATCACCGAGCGGTCGTCCTCGAGCGCGCGCCGGGTCACGCACAGCACGAGCTCGGGATAGGCGGGCGCGCCGAAGTCGTCGACCCGGAACTCCTGCGTGCCGGGGCGCTCGGCCTTCAGGGCGACGCCCTCGACGTTCCAGAACGCCGTGGCGCCGGCGACGCGGCCGGCCAGCAGCGCCTTGACCGCCTCGAAGCCGATCGTCGTCGTCCGTACCCGGTCGGGATCGCCGCCGTCGCCCGCCACGACCGAGCGCAGCACCGCGACGTCCGACGGCAGGCCGGTGACGCCGGCGCGCCGGCCCTCCAGGTCGCGCGGGCGCGCGATCTCCGGCTGCGCGAGCACAGCGGCCAGCGGACGCTGGACGAGCGCCATCACGCCCACGATGTCGGCGCCCTCCTGGCGCGCCAGGCCGAGGTCGTGGATGTCGAGGATCGCCATGTCGGCGCGCCCGCCCTGGAGCAGGCGCAGCGCGTCGGTGGATGCGCTCGGCGCCCGCACCTCGAGCTGCACGCCCTCCGCGTCGTCGTACCCGCGGGCGGTGGCGAGGTAGATGCCCGCGTGCACGCCGTTGGGCGTGAAGTCGAGCAGGAGCGTTGCCTCGCGGTTCGGGCGGTCGGAGCCGGCGCCGCCACAACCCGCAAGGACGGCACACAGCAGCAAGATCGTTCTCAGTGGTATCGACACGTTGGGCACCCAGTAGCGAGTGGAGACGCGCCCGATCGACACGTTGTCCTGACAGGTATCGTCCCGGCGGCATGACGCGCCGCCGGGTCACGTTCTCGCGCAACCTGACGCTATCGCTCTCGCGCACGTGCCGGTGCCACTGCAAGTACTGCGCGTTCGCGACCCATCAGGCGCACCTGCACGAGCCCGAGGAGGTCGAGCGGCTGCTCGACCGCGCGGCGCGCCGCCGCGTGAAGGAGCTTCTGGTGCTGACCGGCGAGGCGCCCGACCACCACCCGGGCGTGCGCGAGCGGCTGAGCGGGCTCGGCTTCGCGGACTTCACCGCCTACGTCGTGTGGGCGTGCGAGCGGGCGCTCGAGCGCGGACTGCTCCCGCACACCAACCTCGGGGTCCTGAGCCGCGAGGAGCTCGCGCGCCTGCGCGAGGTGACGGCCTCGCAGGGCCTGATGCTGGAGTCGGTCAACCCCGACCTCGTCGCGCACCAGGGCTCGCCGACCAAGCACCCGGCGGAGCGGCTGGCCACGATCGCCGCCGCTCAGGAGCTGCGGATCCCGTTCACGAGCGGGATCCTGGTCGGCATCGGCGAGTCCGAGGAGGATCGGATGGCGGCGCTCGAAGCCCTGGCGGGCTTCGAGCACTTGCAGGAGGTGATCCTGCAGAACTTCGTGCCGCACCGGCGCTACTACGGCGAGGAGCCGGCCGACATCGCCGCCGAGGTCGGCCGAGGCGTTCTGGCGCACCGGCCTGCACGACGGACCGGTCCACGGCGCGCCGGCGTGGGCGACGCCGGTCGGCATCGACGATCTCAAGCGCCTGATCGCCGAGACGCGGCGGCTGATGCCGGGCGTCGGCATCCAGGTGCCGCCGAACCTGTCCGACTGGTGGCCGGACCTGGTCGCCGCCGGCGCCACCGACCTCGGGGGCCTGTCCGCCAACGGCGACCACATCTCGCCCGAGCACCCGTTCCCGTCGCCCGCGCAGGTGCGCAAGCGGCTGGCCGAGGACGGCGTTGCGCTCGCCGAGCGGCTGTGCGTGTACGGGCGCTTCATCGATCCCGAGTGGATCGCGCCGCGCGTGCTCGAGGTCATCCGCGACCGCTACCGCGCGTTCATTCCGCGCCGCAGCGCCGGCGCCACGGCGCCCGGCACGATCGAGCGCGCCCGTGACGGCGAGCGGCTCAGCCCCGGCGAGCTGGCGGCGCTGTTCGCCGAGAGCCGGCCGGAGGCGATCGAGGACATGCGCCAGGCCGCCGACGAGCTGCGCGCGGAGCTCGCCGGCGAGACCGTCACGTTCGTCGTGAACCGCAACATCAACGTCTCGAATGTCTGCATCGTCGGCTGCGCGTTCTGCGGCTTCGGCGTCGGCCGCCGCTCGCCCGACGCCTACGAGCACGACCGCGAGGAGTTCGTCCGCCGCGTCCACGACGCCGTCGCGTTCGGCGCCACCGAGATCTGCATGCAGTCCGGCATCCACCCGGACTGGGGGGTCGAGGACTACCTCGGCTGGCTGCGGCTGGCCAAGGAGGTCGCGCCGCAGATCCATCTCCACGCGTACTCGCCGATGGAGATCGCGCACATGTGCGACGTCGAGCGGCTGCCGCCGTCCGAGGTCTTCGCGCAGCTGACCGAGGCCGGGCTGGACTCGGTGCCGGGCACGGCCGCCGAGGTGCTGCACGACGGCGTGCGGCAGCGGATCAGCCCGAACAAGCTGCCGGTGGCGCGCTGGGTGGAGATCATCGAGGCCGCCCACCACGCCGGCCTGCGCTCGACCGTGACCGTCATGTTCGGCCATATCGAGACGCCCGAGGAGCTGGCCGAGCACATGCGCGTGGTGCGCGCCCTGCAGGAGCGCACCGGCGGCTTCACCGAGTTCGTGCCGCTCTCCTTCATCCCCTTCCACACCCAGCTCGGCCGCACCCACGGGATCGAGGAGATCAGCCGCGAGGAGAACCTCAAGCACACGGCCGCGTTCCGGCTCGCGCTCGGGCGGACGATCCCGAACCTGCAGGCGAGCTGGGTGAAGATGGGGCTCGACGCCGCCACCGAGGCGCTGCACTGGGGCGTCAACGATCTCGGCGGCACGCTGATGGAGGAGTCGATCTCGCGCATGGCGGGCTCCTACCACGGCGTCAAGCTCGACCCCGACGACCTCGTCGGGGCCGCGCACGACGCCGGCCGCCCGGCCGCCGAGCGCACCACGCTGTACGGGATCCGGCGCCGCTACGACCTCGCGGCAGCCGCCTGATGGCCGGCCTCGTCCTCGGGCCCATGAACCGCTGGGCCGGCACCAGCGAGGCGACCGTGTGGGTGGAGACCGACGCCGCCTGCGAGGTCGAGGTGCGGGCGGGCGGCGCGGTTGCGAGCGAGCGCACCTTCAAGGTCGAGGACCACCACTACGCGATCGTGCTCGTGAGCGGGCTGCCCGAGAACGCCGCCACGCCGTACGAGGTGCTGCTCGACGGCGAGCGCGTGTGGCCCGAGGCCGGCAGCCGGTTCCCGCCCAGCGCCCTGCGCACGCACGCGGCGAGGGGCCAGGCGCGGATCGTCTTCGGGTCGTGCCGCACGGCGTATCCGCACGAGCCGCCGTACACGCTCAAGCCGGACGAGCACGACTGCGGCCGTGAGGTCGACGCGCTGCGGGCGATCGCGTACCGCATGGCGGGCTCGGATGCCGCCGAGTGGCCGCACACCGTGCTGCTGCTCGGTGACCAGGTCTACGCCGACGAGGTATCGCCCGACACACGCGAGTTCATCCGCTCGCGGCGCGACACGAGCAAGCCGCCGGGCGAGACGATCTCGGACTTCGAGGAGTACACGCGCCTGTACCTCGAGGCGTGGAGCGACCCGCCGATCCGCTGGCTGCTCTCCACTGTGCCGTCGGCGATGATCTTCGACGATCACGACGTCATCGACGACTGGAACACCTCGATCGACTGGCTGGAGGAGATGCGCGCCACCGACTGGTGGGACCGGCGCGTGGTCGGCGCCTTCATGGCCTACGCGCTCTACCAGCACTGGGGCAACCTGCCGCCCGACGCGCTCGAGGACGACCCGGTGTTCCGGCGGGTCCGCGACGCGGGCGACGGCGGCGACATCCTCGCTGAGGCCGCCTTCAAGTGGGATCGCGAGGTGTCCGGCGTCCGCTGGAGCTACTGCCGCGACGTCGGGACCACACGGATCGTGATGATCGACTCCCGCGCGGGCCGTGTGCTGACGCCCGGGGGGCGCAGCATGGTCGACGCCGACGAGTGGCGCTGGATCACCGAGCACGCCACCGGCGGCTTCGACCACCTCGTGATCGGAACCTCGCTGCCGCTGATCATGGCGCCCGGGCTGCACTACCTGGAGGCCTGGAACGAGGCTGTCTGCGACGGCGCCTGGGGCGGGCTGGCAGCGCGCGTGGGGGAGAAGATCCGCCAGGGCGCCGACCTCGAGCACTGGCCCGCGTTCCGCGACTCGTTCGAGGCGGTGTGCGCCCTGCTGCGCGAGGTTGGCGCCGGCGGGCGCGGCCACGCGCCGGCGAGCATCGTCGTGGTGTCCGGCGACGTGCACCACGCCTACCTGGCCGAGGTCGCCTTCCCGGCCGGCAGCGGCGTCAGCTCGCACGTCTGGCAGGCCACCTGCTCGCCGTTCCGCAATCCGCTCAGCGACAAGGAGCGGCGAGGCGTGGTGTTCACCTTCAGTCGCGCGGGCAAGGCGATCGGGCGCGTGCTGGCCCGCCTCGCCGGAGTTCCGCCGCCGCCGGTGCGCTGGCGCTTCCAGGACGGCGACCCGCGGTTCGACAACCAGGTCGGCACGCTCGAGATCGACGGGCGCCGCCTGCTGGCGCGGCTCGAGCGCGCCGTGCCCGCCGGTGACGGCCACGAGCGTCCGCAGCTTGAGATTGCCGACGAGCACGCGCTCGCCTAACGGCGTCTTCGCACTCCCTTAAGACATGCGACGGACGCGGGGTGCATGATGATGCGAGCGAACCGTCTGGAGAGGCGACGCACCTCGTGACCAGTAGAACCGACGCCGACCTGATCAGACAGTCGAGGCAGGATCCGGAGGCCTTCCGTGAGTTCTATGACCGCTACGCGGTCTGGATCAACTCGTGGTTCAAGCGCCATACCGGGTCCGACGTCTCGAGTCTGGATCTGACCGCGGAGACCTTCGCGCAGGCCTGGCACGCGTCACGCCGGTTCCGGGACCTCGCAGACGGATCTGGTGCGCCGTGGCTGTTCGGCATCGCCCGCAACCTGCTGCGGCAGTACCACAAGCACAACCGCATCGAGTCCGTCGCTCGCGAGCGTCTGGGCCTTCAGGCCACGTACGCCGAGTGCGAGGACTACGAGCGCGTCGACGACCGCAGCGAGGCCGGCGCCCTGGCGCCGCTCGTGCGGCGCGCAATGCGCACGCTCCCCGCGGACCAGCGTCGGGCGCTCGAGCTGCGGGTCGTGCACCAGCTCCCGTATGACGCGGTCGCCGGCCGCCTGGGATGCTCCCAGAACGCCGCGCGGCTGCGAGTCTCACGCGCCCTTCGGGCGGTCACCATGCAGATAAGAGGCGCTCAGGTTTGAGCGCGAGGAGAGGGAGTCTGATGGCAGCCCACATGATCACCCCGATGCCCGGCGCCCACGAGCGCCGCGTGGCGGAGCGCACTCGCTCCGCGCGACTCATCCGCGACTCGATCTCACTGCTGAGCTCGAAGTGGTCGGTCGACGTCCTGCTGGCGCTCGGAGACGGCACGCGTCGTTACCACGAGCTGCTGGAGGATCTCCAGCCGATCTCCGAGAAGGTGCTGACCCAGACGCTGCGCGGCATGGAACGCGACGGCGTGGTGGCGCGCCGCGTCCACGCCGAGGTGCCGCCGCGGGTCGAGTACGCGCTCACGCCGCTCGGCGCCACGATGGCGCCGCCGCTGAAGGCGCTCGGCTCGTGGTCGCTCGCGCACGGCAAGCGGGTCGAGGAGGCGCGCGACCGGTTCGACGCGCGGCTGGCCGCCAAGCGGGCCGCGTAGGCCGTCGCTAGCGGAAGAGGTCGTCCTCGAGGGCGCGGATCAGGCTCGCCGCGCCCGCGCCGTCGTCGGCGGTCACGTAGCGCTCGAGCCCGCGGATGCGGACCGCGGGCTCGCGCGAGTCCTTGCCGCGGACGAGGTCGGCGGCGGCCGCCGCCTCGTCGGCGACGGCGATCACCGTGGCCGCGAGCTCGCGTCCGCCGGCGTCGTCGCGGCCGCGCCAGTCGTCGGCGACCGTGAGGCCTGCGCAGCCGATCGCCACCTCGCACTGGCCAACTCGCCACGGGCGGCCGAAAGAGTCGGTGATCACGACGGCGCAGCCGAGCCGGCGCCTGAGCGCGCGGGCCGACGCGTCGGGGTCGGTGGGCAGCAGCACGAGCGTGCCGGGCGCGCCGGCGTTGGAGGCGTCGACCCCGGCGTTGGCGCACACGAAGCCGTGGCGGGTGCGGCAGATCAGCCGGCCGCGGTCGGCGCGCAGGATCTCGGCCGACTCGTCGAGGATGACCTGGACGTGGCGCGGGTCCTTCCCTTGCTCGGCCGCCAGCCGCCGCGCCTCGGGGCCGGGCTCGACGCCGGAGAGCCCGACGAGCCGGCCCTCCGCCTTGGAGACGATCTTGTGCGCGGCGACGAGCACGTCGGTGGGGCGCAGCTCGCCGGCGGCCTCGAGCAGCGCGCCGAGATCGTCGCCCGGCCGCACCTCGGGGATGCCCGGCAGGACTTCGACCCGGAGTGGACTCAAACCGTAGCGGCAGAGCCGAGCCGCTCGAGCACGGCGCGCGTGCGCGGCGCCACACCGCCGCGTGTCCCCAGCGCCCGCCGCAGAGCGGCCAGGTCGTCCGCCGTGTCGACGTCGAGGCTCAGCGAGGGCAGCTCGCACACCTTGACCTCGGCACCTGCTGCCCGCGCCAGGGCGGCGTGCCGTGCGAACGAGCCGGCGCCGAACGAGGGCGGCATCACGGTCGGAGGCTGCAGCAGGAGCGCGTTGGTCCCGCTGCCGTGGCGGTCGGGCACGATCACGACGTGCGGCGCGCCGGCCGCGCGGCGCAGGAGGCTCGCCAGCTCGCGCGGGTCGAGCGCCGGGCAGTCGCCCGGCACGAGCACGACGCGCTCGGCGCCGCGCACGAGCGCGGCGTCGATCCCGCGCGCGGCGGCGGCCGATTGGCCCGCCTCGTCGGGGTCGTGGACGACGAACGCGCCGGCCTCCTCGGCGGCCCGTGTGGCGAGCGGCTCGGCGGTCACCAGCACGATGTCGTCGATCTCCGCGACGGTGACCAGCGCGCCCAGGACGTCGGCCACCATCGCGGCGGCCAGCTCCTCGCGCTCGCGCCCGCCGATGGCCTCACCCAGCCGCTGCTTGGCGAGCGAGAACGACTTCACGGGCAGGACCGCCGCGGTGTGCACGCGCGAAGCCTAACCAGCGAGCGCCGTGGAGAAGGCGAGCACCTCGCGCGCGACGCGCCGCCGCGCCTCCTGGTCGCCCATCTCGACGTCGGTCACCAGCGTCGGCACGGAGTCCGCGCGCTCGTCGGCGACGAGCCCGTCGAGCAGTCCGGCGTAGTGGGCGGCGATCCCCTCCGAGCTGAGCGGGTGGCCGGCCGAGGCGAGGAACGCGTGCGTCGGGCCCTTGAGCACCGCTCCGCGCACGAGCGGCGAGACGGCGACGACCGGCGCCCTCGCCTGAGCGGCGGCCTCGCGCGCGAGCGCGAGGATGGGGCCGATCGAGATCACCGGGTTCGACGGTCCGATCACGATCGTGTCGGCGCGTGCGATGGCGTCGAGCACCTCGGCCGTGGGCCGCGCGGCCTCGACGCCACGCAGCTCGACGCCCTCGACCGGGCCGGCGGCGCGTTCGCGGATCATGAACTCCTGGAACGGGTGCCACGCGCCTCGGGCCTTGACGTGGGTACGGACGGGCTCGTCGCACATCGGCAGCACCCGTGCGCCGACGCCGAACGCCCGGCGCGCCTCGTCGATCGCCTCGGTCAGCCGCGCGCCCTCGGCCAGCCGGCGGGCGCGGCGCAGGCACAGCGCGAGGTCGCGATCGCCGAGGTTGAACCACACGTCGTCCCCGAGCTCGCGCAGGCCGTCCATCACGTGGAAGGTGTCGCCGGCCAGGCCCCAGCCGCGGTCGTCGATGCGGTCCGCGAGCCAGAAGGTCACGAGATCCGGGTCGGGGGAGACGTGCGCGCCGTAGATCTCGACGTCATCGGCCGTGTTGGCGATCACGACGAGCTCGTCGGCCTCGTCGAGCAGGCCGCGGGCGAGCTTGGCCCCGCCGGTCCCGCCCGCCAGCAGGACTACCACGGCCGGTCGGTCAGGCCGGTGATGCGGATGCCGGCGTGGGTCTTGTAGCGGGCGTTGATGCCGATCAGCAGCGCGGTCAGCGCCTCGGCCGTCCGGGCCATCTCCAGCCGCCCGGCGTCGACGCAGCGCAGGCCGGGCACGAGCTCGATGTAGGCCGTAGCCCGTGCCTTGTCCTCGCGCCGGTCGCCGCACACGAGCACGTCCTCGTCGAGCGTCTGGTCGAGGTCCTTCAGCGCGGGGGCGTTGACCGTGTGCAGGGCGGCCACGACCCGGACGCCGGCGGGCACCATCTCGGCCGCCTGCTGCGCCGCCGAGCCCTGCCAGACGCCGAGCATGCGCGTCGCCTTGCCGGAGACGGCGGCCGCGAGCGGCACGGTGGCGTCCACGAGCAGCTGGCCCTCGCGCAGGTGGTTCTTGAGGTTGGTGAGGGTCTCGGACTGGTTGCGGAACGGCACGCACAGGAACACGACCTCGCTCGCCTCTGCGGCCGGGCCGTTGGCGAGGCCGGTGATCGCGGCCGCCGGCGCCTTCTCGCGCACCCGCGCGGCGGCCTCCTCGGCCCGGCCCGGATCGCGCGAGCCGATGACCACCGGCACGCCCGCCACGGCGAGCCGCAGCGCGAGGCCGGAGCCCAGCGCTCCGGATCCGCCGATGACGGTCACCTGGTCGGGCATCGGCGGGGCAGGCTATACGCTGCGGCCGCATGCGACTCGAAGGACGGATCGCGCTCGTCACCGGTGGCGCGTCGGGGATCGGCGCGGCGACCGCCCGGCGGCTGGCGGCCGAGGGAGCGCGGGTGGCGGTGGCGGACCTCGACGAGGCGGGCGCGCGCACGGTCGCGGGCGACATCGACGGGCTGCCCGTGGTCATGGACGTCGCCGACGGGGAGTCGGCGCGCGCCGGCGTGGCCGTGGCCGAGGACGCGTTCGGGCCGCTCGACGTGCTCGTCAACAACGCCGGCACCGACCGCTTCGCGTTCTTCGTCAACACCGACGAGGCGCTGTGGGACTTCGTGCTGGGCGTCAACCTGCGCGGCACGATCGCCGTCACGCACGCCGCGCTCGACGGCATGCAGCAGCGGGGCCGGGGGGCGATCGTCAACGTGGCGTCTGAGGCGGGTCGCGTCGGCTCGCAGGGCTCGGTCGTCTACTCGGCTGCCAAGGCGGGTGTGATCGGCTTCACCCGCGCGGTCGCCCGCGAGGCCTCGCGCTTCGGCGTGCGCGTCAACGCCGTCGCCCCGGGCCCGATCGACACGCCGCTGCTCAACGCTGCGCCCGAGCAGTACGGCGAGATCGGCGAGCGCCTCAAGCAGGGCATGATCGCCTCCACCAGCATGCGCCGGATCGGCCGGCCGGAGGAGGTCGCCGCCGCGATCGCCTTCCTGGCGAGCGACGACGCCTCCTACGTGACCGGCCAGACCCTGAACGTCTCCGGCGGCCTGTCGATGGCGTGAATCTAAGATCCTGCAGGTGAAGGTCGCGATTCGCGAGGTCGGGCCCCGGGACGGGTTCCAGAACGAGCCCGAGGTCGTGCCGACCGACGAGAAGGTGCGGCTGATCGAGCTGCTGGCCGCCGCCGGGCTCAAGCGGCTCGAGGTCACGAGCTTCGTGCGCGCCGACGTGATCCCACAGCTGGCCGACGGCGCCGAGGTGCTCGAGCGGATCGACGTTCCCGGCGACGTCTCGCTGTCGGTGCTGATCCCCAACGAGCGCGGGCTCGACAACGCGCTCGCCCAGCGCGAGCGCTTCCACGAGGTCAACGTGTTCCTGTCGGCCTCCGAGACCCACAACCGCAAGAACGTCAACCGCTCGATCGAGGAGTCGCTGACCGGCCTGGAGCAGGTGCTCGGGCGGGCGCGCGCCGAGGGGCTGCGCTGCGAGGGCGTCATCTCGGTCGCGTTCGGATGCCCGTACGAGGGCCACGTCCCGCCCGAGCGCGTGTTCGACATCGCCGGTCGCCTGATCGCCGCGGGCGCGCAGGAGATCGGCTTCGGCGACACGACCGGGATGGCGAATCCCGCCCAGGTGCGCGAGTTCTTCCCCGCCGCGCGGGCGGCGCTCGGCGACGCGGTCGAGCTGACCGCCCACTTCCACAACACGCGCGGTCAGGGGCTGGCGAACGTGCTCGCCGCGCTCGACGCGGGCGTGCGCAGCTTCGAGTCGAGCTTCGGCGAGCTGGGCGGCTGCCCGGTGCCGCGCGGCGCGACCGGCAACATCGCGACCGAGGACCTGGTGTCGATGCTGCACGAGATGGGCGTCGAGACGGGCGTCTCGCTCGAGCGGCTGATCGAGGCGGCGCGCGCGGCGCAGGAGGTCCTCGGCCGGCCGCTGGGCTCGCACGTGCTCACCGCCGGCCCGGTCCAGTGGAACTCGCCCCGCTGACCACGCTCGGGCTCGGCGGGCCGGCGCGCACGTTGCTCGAGGCGCGGACCGACGACGAGGTCGTCGAGGCCGCCCGCACCGCCGATCTCATCCTCGCCGGCGGCTCGAACGTCGTGATCGCCGACGAGGGCGTGCCCGGCACCGTGGCACGGATCGTCACGCGCGGCGTCGCGCGCGACGGCGCGCGGTTGACGGTGGCGGCAGGGGAGGAGTGGGACCGGCTGGTGGCCATGTGCGTCGACGAGGGACTTCAGGGCTTCGAGTGCCTGTCCGGCATCCCGGGCTCGGTCGGCGCGACGCCGATCCAGAACGTCGGCGCCTACGGGCAGGAGGTCGCCGAGACGGTCGAGTCCGTGCGCGCCTTCGACCGGCAGACCGGCCGCGTGGTCGACATGACGGTCGCCGACTGCGGGTTCGTCTACCGCGGCAGCGTGTTCAGGTACCACGACCGCCGCGTCGTCCTGTCGGTCACGTTCCGGATGCGCGAGGCGGCCGAGTCCGGCCCGCTGCGCTACGCCGAGCTCGCCCGCACGCTCGACGTCCCGCTCGGAGGGAGCGTGCCGCTGGCCGACGTGCGCGAGGCCGTGCTCACGCTGCGCCGCGGCAAGGGCATGGTGATCGACCCCGCCGACCCGGACTCGGTCAGCGCCGGCTCGTTCTTCACCAACCCGATCCTCGAGCCCGGCGGCTATGACGCGCTGCGCGACCACGCCGCCCCGCTCGTGCCGCCGGCCTGGCCCGAGGCCGACGGCCGGATCAAGACCTCGGCCGCGTGGCTGATCGAGCGCGCCGGCTTCGAGCGTGGCTACGGCAAGGGCCGCGTCGGCATCTCGACCAAGCACACGCTCGCGCTCGTCAACCGCGGCGGCGCCACCACCGCGGAGCTGATGGCGCTCGCGCGCGAGATCGCCGCCGCTGTCCAGGAGCGCTTCGGCGTCGCCCTGCACCCCGAGCCGGTGCTCGTGGGGCACGAGTGGTGAGGAACCCCTGAGGTTGACAGCGGCCGGGGGCCGTGGGACGGTCGCTCCGGAGCTGAGAGCGGTGTACCTGGCGATGAGATGGCGGTGGTCTGCAGGCGTACTCCTCGCTGCGGTCGTCGCCACGGTCGTTGCCTCCGCCTCCGGCGATTCGCAGATGGCGGCGCAGTCGCTGCCGGGGCTCGTCGCGCCCGGTCCCAATGCGTGCCTGCCCGGCACGGGGTCGCGCAACTGGTGCGGCGACGCCGGGCCGGCCACGCGCGCGAAACTGGCCGGACCCGAGGACATGGCGCTCGCCGCGGACGGCTCGCTGGTCATCGCCGACACCGGGAACAACGTGATCCGCCGTGTGACGCCGGACGGCGTGATCGGCACGCTCGCCGGGGACGGAGCCATCCCGCGCCGCGCACCGCGCGCCGTCGAGCCTGCCGCACGGCCTCGGTTCGATCGTCCGAGCGGCGTCGCGGTCGCCCCCGACGGCTCCGTTCTCGTCGCCGATACCGGCAACGACGCGATCCGGCGCATCACGGCGGACGGCAAGGTCCGGATCGTGCTCGGCGGTCGTCAAAGGCTGGGGGCGCGCCTGAGCGGCCCGCAGGACGTGGTGGCGCTGCCCAACGGCGATCTGCTGGTCGCGGACACCTTTGGCCACCGTGTGCTGCGGCTCACGGCGTCGGGAGCGGTTGCCGTCGTCGCGGGAACCGGCGTGCGCGGCGTCGGTGGCGACGGCGGACCCGCGACGGATGCGCCGCTCGGCGAGCCGGTCCAGCTGGCGCCGCTGCCCGACGGCGGGCTGCTGATCGCCGACGAGCGGACGGGCCTGGTACGGCGCGTGGATGCCGGCGGGATCATCTCCACCGCCGCGAGCGTGACCGACGAGCTGCTCGCCGGGGTGGCCCTGGCGCCGGACGGGGCCGTCCTCGCCACGCTCAGCGCCCAGCCGGGCGGGCGCGCGCCGACGAGGATCCTGCGGTTCGACCCGTCCGGGAGCTCGATCGCCGGCACCGGCCGGGACGGGTTCAACGGCGACGGCCCCGCGAGCGCGACCCGGCTCAGTCGGCCGCGCCAGCTCGTGATCGCGCCCGACGGCAGCCTCCTGATCGCCGAGCCCGGCAACGACCGCATCCGCCGGCTCACCGCCGACGGCCGACTGGTCAGCGTGGCCGGCAGCGACCAGCCGAGGCCCGACGTGCCCTCGGTACCGCAGAGCGACGATGGTGGAGGCGGCGCACCCGGGCCGCCCATGGGCGGCGGCGGTGGCGAGGGTCCGGGCGAAGACGTTCCGGCCTGCTTCGACCCGCACCCCAAGTTCCGCACGTTCAACTTCATACCGGCGCTCGACCGGACGTTGAAGGTCGGCAGGAAGGTGAAGGTACGTGTCCAGACCTCGGTGACTGCGCAGGTCGTGGTGAGGCTGGAGTTCGGTGGGGAGCGACTGGCGACCCGGACCAAGCGCGCTCGCAACGACCGCAGCGTTACGGCCGTGAAACTGAGCGCGAAGCTCGGCAAGGGAGCCCGCTACGTCATCGAGATGGAGGGCCGCGCGTTGAACGAGTCGCGTATCAAGCGCTGCGATCGCCGGTTCATAAGGCTGAGATGACCGAGCCGACAGTCGAGCAGGCACCGGTCATCCGGCCACCGGAGAGCACGAACGGGCATACGGTGCGCGAGCCGGCTCGCGGCGCTCGCCTACGAGCCGCGTTCTCGCGGACCCACGTCGTCATCGCCGCCGTCGCGGGCCTCGTCTCGGTCGGCGTCTCGCTGCTCTTCCAGCTCGCACCGGACCTAAAGCCCGATCCGCGTGACAGCGTGGGCGCCGACCTCGCGGTCGTGGCCGTCGAGCCCGGTGTCAGCGTCCGCGACTGGATCACGCGCGGCTTCCAGGGCGAGCAGCGCGTCGAGATGCTGCGCACGTACGACGGTCAGCTCGACTTCCGCGGCGAGCTGATCTACGTGCACGTGGCCGTCGACGGGCACAAGCACAAGGACGTCGGCCTCTCCTACGCCCTCTACGGTGCCCAGTCGCAGCGCCGGCTGTCCAACCGCCTTGGCTGGCTGGACTTCGCGAAGGTGCGGATCGAGGCGCCGAGCCAGCGCTCGGTCCAGTACCTGTTCGTGCCCGACCTGAGCTTCGAGCGCGACCTGTTCATCCGCGCGCAGCTCAGCACCGGCGAGGGCGTGCTGGCCGTCGCCGACAGCGGCCGCCTCCACCGGGGCAAGCTGCGCCCGCCCGACTAGTGTCGCGATTCATAAGTTCGGTCGCAGGCTGCCATCGAACTTCCGAATCGCGACGCTGGCGCTGAACGTGGGATTCGGGTTTGTCACCGCCCCGCGGGATGAGCTGAGCCGCTAGCGTCCTCCCATGAGCGAAGTGCGGGTCGGAGTGCTGCTCGCCGGGCCTCGTCTCGCGGCATGGGCGGCGTGGATCCTGCGCGCGATCGTCGATCACCGCGATCTCACGCTCGCGCTCGCGATCATGGCGCCTGCTCCGGCTTCGGCGCGCCCGACGTTCTTCGCGCTCTACGAATGGCTCGACCGCCGGCTGTTCCGGAGCGATCCCGACGCGTCCGAGACCGTGGACTGCTCCGCGCTCCTCGCGGGCGTGCCTCGGGAGGCGGCGGTCGACGTGATCCTCCGACTCGGCGGCGCGCCGGCAGGCGGCGAACTGATGAAGGCGCCCGCGTACGGCGTCTGGTCGCCTCGGTGGGGTCGCGGGGGGGATACCGCGCCGCCGCTGTTCTGGGAGCTGTCCGCCCGCGCGCCCGTCGTCGAATGCACGCTGGAGATGCAGGACGGGGACGGAACCGCGGAGATCGCACGCTCGACGTCCCGGACCGACGTGATCTCGCTGGAGCGCAACCGCAACGTTGCGTACTGGAAGGGCGCGGAGCTCGTGATGCGCTGCCTCGACGATCTCGCGTCCGGCCGCCGGCATCCCGCAGGCACCGCCCCTGCCCTCAGACGGACAGGCGCTGCTCCGAACGACGCAGTCACCGCACGCCACGCCGTCGCGATCGCCGGCCGGGTCGCCCGGCGCAAGCTGCACGCGGCGGCGCGCCAGTATCAGTGGTTCATGGGCGTCCGCCGGCGCCCTGCCGATCGCCTGCCGCAGGACGACTCGAGGCCGTGGCGACCGGTGATACCACCGCCCGACCGGTCCTACGCGGACCCGTTCGTCTTCCAGCACGCAGAGCACACGTACGTGTTCTTCGAGGAGTTCATCCATCGCACCCGGCTCGGAGGGCTGGCGGTGGGCCGCCTGGGGCCCGACGGCGCACTGTGCGACGTCGAACCGGTCCTGCCCTGCGCGCATCACACCTCGTACCCGTATGTCTTCCGCCACGACGGACGCGTGTTCATGATCCCCGAGGCGGGCGACGTCCGCCGCGTGACGCTGTTCGCGGCGACGCGCCCACCGATCGAGTGGGAGCCGGTCGCGACGCTGCTGGAGGGCATCGACGCCGTCGACGCGACGGTCCAAGCGCACGGCGGGATGCTCTGGATGTGGTTGACCGTCCGCGACGAGACGTTCCTCTACCTCAGCGACCGGATCGACTCCGGCTGGACGCCGCACCCGTGCAATCCCGTCGTCGCCGACGCGCGAACGGCGCGGCCCGCAGGGCGGCCCTTCCAGATCGCGGATCGCCTGATCAGGCCGTCACAGAACGGCGCGGAACGGTACGGCGGCCGCGTCGTGTTCAACGAGGTCTGCGTGCTCACGCCGGACGCGTACCGCGAGCGCGCGTGCGGCTCGCTCGGCCCGGAGTGGGCCGGCCGGGCCAACTTCGCCGCGCACACGTACACGTTCGACGGCGGGTGGGAGGCGACGGACGGGCTGCGGACGTTCGCGCGCTTCAGCGGCGCACGGCGGAGAACTGCCACGACGCCGGGCTGAACACATCCACGTGCACGTCGAAGTCGCCGAGCAGGGCGAAGAACGCGTCCGGCTCGACGGGGACGAGGCCCGGGTGCAGCTCGCCCGCGATCGCCTGGACGGTCCCGAGCCGCGAGGCGTTGGCGAGCACGTCGTACTCCGCGCCCTCGACATCGAGCTTGAGCAGGTCGATGCGATCGACCCGGAGCTCCTCGATGATGTCGTCGAGCCCGACCGTGTGGACGGCGACGTCCTGGCCTGCGCCGTCCTGGGCGAACAACGACGATGCGAGCGAGTTGCTCGACGAATGCAGGACCGCTTCGCCGGGGCCGGCGGCGGCCGCGCGCGGATCGATCGTGACCCCCTCCAGCGCGCACACGTTCGCCTGCAGCCGGCCGAACGACTCCGGGTCGGGCTCGAAGCCGTGGATCTCGGCGCCGGGATGCCGCTGGCGGAAGAACACGATCGAGCTTCCGATGTGGCTGCCGAGGTCCACGATCACCCGGGCGTCGTCGACGCCCGGGACGTCGTAGAGCCCGTCGACGAGCACCTCGCCGACCGTCGCCAGGTCCGCGGCGCCCGACAGCTGCAGCGCGAAGCGCCGGCCACCCTGCGTCACCGCGACCCGCACCGGCCGCCCCCGGCCCCGGCGCAGTGGCAGCCACACAGCGGCCAACATGAGCTTCGCCTTGCCGGCCGGCGACGGCGCGAGCGGCGCCAGGTGGCGGCCGTGGGCGAGCGCGTGAGCCACGCCCCGGACCCGCCGCGTCGCGCGACGCGACAGGCTCAGCCGACGGCCCTGCCCATGACCGCCACGAGGCCGGTGATCTCGTCCGCGAACGCGCCGAACTGCGCGCAGCGGAGCAGCTGTGGAGCGTCGCACAACGCCTCCTCGGGCCGTGGGTGGACCTCGACGATGATCCCGTCGGCACCGGCCGCCACCGCGGCGCGGGCCATCGCGGGCACCAGCTCGCGGCGGCCGGCCGCGTGCGAGGGGTCGACGATCACCGGCAGGTGCGTGAGCTCCTTGAGCACGGGGATGGCGCCGATGTCGAGGGTGAAGCGGGTGGACGACTCGAACGTGCGGATGCCGCGCTCGCACAGGATCACCCGCGGGTTGCCCTCGTTGACGATGTACTCCGCGGCCATCAGCAGCTCCTCCACCGACGACGACGGCCCGCGCTTGAGCAGGACCGGGCGGTCACAGCGGCCGACCTCGGTCAGGAGCAGGAAGTTGGACATGTTGCGGGCGCCGATCTGGATGACGTCGGCGACCTCGGCGACCGCCTCGACCTGCCGCGGGTCGAGCAGCTCCGTCACCACCGGGAGGCCGGTCTCGTCGCGGGCCTCGTCGAGGATCGCGAGTGCCTCGCTGCCGAGGCCGCGGAAGCTGTACGGCGAGGTGCGCGGCTTGAACGCGCCGCCCCGCAGCATGGTCGCGCCGGCGGCGTGCACCGCGCGAGCGGTCGCAAGCGTCTGCTCGCGGGACTCGACCGTGCAGGGACCGGCGATGAGGGCGAAGTGCTCACCGCCCACGCGGCGGCCGCGGACCTGGATGACGGTCGCCTCCGGCGAGGACTCCCGCGAGACGAGCTTGTACGGCTTGGAGACCGGCAAGACGCGATCGACGCCTGCCATGCCGTCGAGCGCGGTGCGGCCGAGCAGCGACGCGTCGCCGATCGCGCCGATGACCGTCGACTCCCGTCCCGGGGCGACGCGCGCGTGTGCACCGGCGGCGGCCAGCCGGTCGAGGACGTCCTCCACGTGGTCGTCCGCCGACGCGGAGCTCATCACGACGACGAACTGCAGCTCGTGCGCGCCGTTGGCCTCGATCACGGACCGACCCCCCAGAGGCTGCGGAGGGCGTCGGCGACGGCGGCGGCGACCGGGCCCTCGCGCCAGCTCGTCAGCTGCTCGTAGCCGTACACCGGCTCGACGCCGCGCACCGACCCGGTGAGGAACACCTCGTCGGCCGCGAGCAGACGCGCCAGCGAGACCGGCTCCTCGCGCACCGTCGTGAGCTCGAGCACCCGCCTGCGGGTGACGCCCGGGAGGATCCGGCCGTCGGCCGGGGGCGTGACGATCTGCCCCTTCTCGACCAGGAAGACGTTCGCGCGCGAGGCTTCCAGCACGCGCTCGTCGGCGTCGATGACCAGGGCGACGGCACCGCGGTCGGCGGCCTCCGCCTCGGCGAGCAGGCGGCGGTCGGCCCACTTGTGCGCCCCGAGCCCGCCCTCGACCACGAGCCGGCGCAGCCGGACGGCGCGATCCCAGGCGGGGAAGACGGCAGCGCGCTCGACCGTCGCCACCACGACGTCGGCGGCCGGCCGGCCGGCGCCGTTCGGCGCCACGGTCAGCCTCAGCCGCCCGAGCTCCGCGCCGCGGGCGCCGCTGGTCGCGAGCGCCTCCAGATCTTCCGCGGCGGGTTCCGTGTAGAGCGCCGAGACGCTGGCCCGCAGCCGCTCGAGATGCCGCGCGAGCTCGACCGGTCGGCCGGCGGTCACGAGCATCGTCTCGAACACGCCGCGGGCAGGGTCGGGGAGACTACGCCGCATGCAGCTGCGCGCCCTTGCCCGCGATTTCGCCTGCCTGGCCCGGTCGGGCCGGCTCGCGCCGATGCTCAAGGGCCTGAAGTCCGGCGCCGCCGAGAACGAGCTCCTCGTGATCGTCAAGCGGCTCGACGACATCGCGGGCGTCACGCCTGCGCCGGAGGTCAGCCTCGAGGACCTCGACGCCTCCGCCCTCCCGGCGCTGGCGAGCTTCAACCGCCGCCGTTGCGCCACCCGGGCGACGGATCGCATGGCGGCCGACCTGGCGGCGGGCCGCCGCGGGTTCGTCGGCCGGGCCGGCAACGAGATCGCCGGCTACTACTGGTGGGTGGACGCCGGCACGGGGCACCCGCATCTCGGCCGGCTCGGGGTCGGCCTCGGGCCGCGCGACGTCTACGGCTACGACTTCTTCCTGGCCGAGGAGCACCGCGGCGGCGGGCGGGCGGGGGAGTTCCTGTACGGCGTCGAGACGGCGCTGGCGGGGCGCGGCTACGAGACCCTGTGGGGGTACGTGCGGGCGGACAACCGGCCGGCACGGTGGCTGTACAGCGTGCGTGGCTATGAGGTGACGGGAAGCGTGCATGTCAAGCCGTTGCGGCTGCTCTAGTGTCCCGACACTAGTCACACCAGGTACTTCCTGAGGATCTTCCCCAACGGGCTCTTGGGGATCTCGTCGCGGAACTCGACCACGCGCGGCACCTTGAACGTGGCCAGCCGCGCGGCGCAGAACTCGATCACCTCCTGCTCGCCGCAGCCGTCGCCCGCCACCACGACCGCCTTGACGGTCTCGTCGTCGCCGTTGCTGCCGGCCACCGCGACGACGACGGCCTCGCGCACCTTCGGATGCGCGGCGACCACATCCTCGACCTCGACCGGGTCGACCTTGTGGCCGGCCACCTCGATCAGCAGCTTCTTGCGCCCGGTGACGTACAGCCGCCCGTCCTCGTCGAGCCACCCGAGATCGCCGGTCAGGTACCAGCCGTCGCGGAAGACGCGCTCGTTGAGCTCCTCCATGTCGGCGTAGCCGGCTGTCATCGCCGGGCTCGAGACCGCGATCTCGTCGTCGTCGCGGATCTCGACGCGCACATCGCCGACCGGCGTGCCGACCGAGGTGAAGCTCGCCGCCGGGTCGTCGTCGAGGTTGGCGGTCAGCGTGCCGGTCTCGGTCGACCCGTAGAGGCCGCGGATCGGCACGCCGAAGCGCAGCAGGAAGGCGTCGATCGTCGGCCGCGGAAGCGCCGTGCCCGCGGAGAAGCACAGGCGCAGCGCGGAGAGATCCGCCTCGCCCGGGGCCTCGGCCAGCAGCCGGAAGACGTACGGGACGCCCGGGAACACCGTCACCGCCTCGTCCTCGAGCAGGTCGAGCGCACGCCGGCGCGAGAGGACGAAGGGATGCGAGTCGTCGAGGAACACCAGCGTGGCGCCGTTGCGGATGGCCGCGATCAGGCAGCAGCCCATGGCGTAGGTGTGGAAGAGCGGGATCGCGCAGAACAGACGGTCGTCGGGGTGGATCCAGTCGTAGCTCTCCGCCTCCGCCCACAGCTGGCCGTGCGTCCGCGCCAGCCGCTTCGGGCGCCCGGTGGACCCGGACGAGAACTGGTACACGATCGGCTGCTCGCCTGGGCAGATCCCCAGCGCCAGCGACTCGGGCGCGAGCAGCTCGGCGGGCGTCAGCCAGCGCACGCCATCCGCGGCGGCCATCGGCTGCGGCGCGATCGCCGTGCGGGCGCCGCACGCCCGCAGGCAGAAGTTCAGCTCGTCCGGCTGGAACTGCGGGTTGAGCGGGACGACGACGGCGCCGAGGCCGGCGACGGCGAGGAACGAGGTCACGAAGTCGGGCCCGTTCGGCAGGATGAGCGCGACGGCGTCGCCCGCGACCACGTCCCGGGCCGCGAGGCCGTGAGCGGTGCGCTCGACGCGCTCGAGCAGCTCCGCGTGGCCGATGCGCCGCTCGCCGTAGACGAGCGCCGGATGGTCCGGCCGGCGGGCGGCGTTCGCGTACAGGAAGCCGTTCACCACGGCGCCGTCTCCGCCCGCCGCCGGCCGACATAGGCCTCGATCTGCGCGAGGCTCTGGAAGTTCCCCGGCACCAGGTCGGCGTCGGTCACGGCGATGCCGTACCGCTCCTCGAGGAAGGCGACGAGCTGCGTGACGCCGAGCGAGTCGATCAGCCCGCTCGCCAGCAGGTCATCGTCCGGCGCCAGCGACTGCGGCCCCTGGCCCATCGCGATCTCCTCGACGATGAAGGTCTCGAGCTCGGCGGTGACGCTCATCGCATCACCATCACACCAGGTCCTTGCGCAGCACCTTGCCGAGCGGGCTTCTCGGGATCGCGTCACGGAAGTCCACCAGGTGCGGCACCTTGTGGTTGGCGAGGCGCTCGCGGCAGAAGCGGATCAGCTCCCGCTCGCCGCACTGCTCCTCGGGCACGACGACGGCTTTGACGAGCTCCTCGCCGGCGACGTCGCTCGGCGTGCCGACGACGACCACCTCGCGGACCTTCGGGTGAACGGCGAGGACGTCCTCGACCTCGATCGGGTCGACCTTGTCGCCGCGCACGTCGATGAGGAGCTTGCGGCGGCCGGTGAGCACGAGGCGGCCGTCCTCGTCGAGCTTGCCGCGATCGCCGGTGAGGAAGCGGCCGCCGCTGAACGCCTGCCGGTTGACGGCCTCGTCCACGCCGGCGTAACCGCGGGTCATCGCGGGGCTGCGGATCGCCACCTCGCCGATCCGGCCGGCGTCCAGCACCTCGCCGCTCGGGCCCACGATCGCGAGCTCGACGCCGCGCAGGGGCCGGCCGACCGTGCGCGCGGTGGCCCAGGGATCGCCGTCGGCGTTGACGGTCACCGCGCCGGCCTCGGTCAGCCCGTAGAGCTGGCGCACGGGCACGCCGAACCGGCGATCGAACGCCTCGAAGGTCGCGGGCGGCAGGGCGTTGGCCGCCGAGAAGCAGAGCCGCAGGCTCGAGAGGTCGGCGCCGCGCGGGGCCTCGGCGAGGACGCGGAGCATGAAGGGCACGGCCGGGAACACCGTCACCGCCTCGCGCTCGAGGGCGTCGAGGGCGGTGTCGCGCTGGATCGCGAACGGCCGCGGCGCGGAGAGCAGGACGAGCGAGGCCCCGCTGTGGGTCGCGGCCAGCAGGCAGCAGCCGAGCCCGTAGGTGTGGAACAGCGGGATCGCGCAGAGGATGGTGTCCTCGGCCGTCAGGCCGGTGGCGGCGACGTAGGCCTGCGCCTCCGCGGCGAGCTGCGCGTGCGTGCGTGGGACGCGCTTGGGCCGGCCCGTGGAGCCCGACGAGTACTGGTAGACCGCGTCGGCGTCCCGGCCGGCGAGCGGGAGCGCCACGGCGTCATGCTCCTCGATCATCTCCTCCAGGCCCGTGACGACGCGCGCATCGAGCCCGCGGCAGCGGGCGGCCCCGCGCTCGTCGGTGAGCACCGCCGTCACGCAGGCGTCGCCGAACACGAACGCGAGCTCGGCCGGCTTGCATTGCGGGCTCAGCGGCACCGCGACGGCGCCGAGCCGCGTGACGGCGAGGATGGCGGCGGCCGCCGCGAGGCCGTTCGGCAGGAGGATCGCCACCGGGTCGCCGGGACCGACGCCGCGCGACGCCAGGCCTCCGGCAAGGCGCTCGGCCTGCCCGCACAGGTCCGCGGCGGTGACGCGCTGGTGGCTAAGCGTGAGCGACGGCATGGTCCGTTCGCCTGGTGCCAGGGCACAGCGCGAGCGCCCGCAGCGGCGCCTGCGCCTTCAGCAGCATCTCGTCGAACTCGTCGTCGGGATCCGATTGCATGACGATCGCGCCGCCCGCGCCGATCGACGTCGACTCGCCGTCCATGACGATCGTCCGGATCACGATGCTCAGGTCGGCGGCGCCGCCGAGCCCCAGATAGCCGATGGCGCCCGAGTAGACGCCGCGCGCCTCGGTCTCGAGCGCGTCGATGATCTCCATCGTGCGCTTCTTCGGCGCGCCCGTCATCGAGCCGCCGGGGAAGCAGGCCTGGATGCAGTCGGGCGCGGAGAGGTCGGAGCGCAGCCTGCCGGACACCGTCGAGACGAGCTGATGCACGGTCTCGAAGCTCTCGATCGCCATCAGGCGCGGCACGTGCACGCTGCCGATCTCGCACACGAGGCCGAGGTCGTTGCGGAGCAGGTCGGTGATCATGAGGTTCTCCGCGCGGTTCTTCTCGCTGGAGCGGAGCTCCTCGGCGAGCCGCCGGTCCTCGGCCGGCGTGGCGCCGCGCCGGGTGGTGCCCTTGATCGGCTTGGCCTCGACCCGGCGGTCGCGGCCGACGCTGAGGAAGCGCTCCGGCGACGAGCTCATCACCGCGGCGTCGCCGAACCGCAGGAAGGCGGAGAACGGGGCGGGGTTGATGCTACGGAGGATCCGGTAGGCGGTGAGCGGCTCGGGCGCGGCGTCGACGGTGATGCGGTTCGTGAGGCAGACCTCGTAGGTCTCGCCCTCGGCGAGCAGCTCGTGGCAGCGCCGGATGTCGGCCACGTACTGCTCGTAGGAGCGGCTCAGATGGTGCTCCGGCGGCCGGCCATTCTCGAGCGCGGCGGGCGGGGCGAGCGCGGGCAGCGCGTCCAGTCGCCGCCGTGTGCGCCTGACCCACCCGCGCGCCTCCGCCTCGTGAGCTGGGAGGGTTGCGCACACGAGGTAGGTCCGCCGCTCGAGATGGTCGAAGGCGATCAGGCGGTCGGCGAGCAGGAACGCGGCGTCGGGGAGCGGCGAGGAGTGCACCGCGTCGCCGTCGCAGTCCGCCTTGAGCTCGTAGCCGAAGTACCCGACGAAGCCGCCGTTGAAGTCGAACGGCAGGCCGTCGGCGGGAACCGTCATCCGGGCGAGCTCCGTGCGCAGGAAGTCGAAGATCGACTCGTGGCGGACCTCGGTCGCCCCGTTGCGGGTGACACGGAGATCGCGCGACTCGACGTCGTAGGTCACGGAGGCGCCGAGCGGGCCGCGGGCCGCGCCCATGAACGAGAAGCGCGAGCGCTCGTCGCCGGCCCGGCTGCTGTCGAGCCAGAACGCCTCGCGTTCCTCGCCGTAGAGCCCGACGAACGCCTGCTCGGTGTCGTACAGCCGGTCGATGCGCTCGACGACGAGCTCGAGCGGCGCGTGCGGCTCGCGTGCGCGCGCCCGCGCCACGTGGCGCCTGCGCGGGCGCGCGGCGCGCTCGCGCGTCAGCTCCCGGAAGTTCTCCATCAGCCGCCGGCCGTGCTCGGTGCAGATCGACTCGGGGTGGAACTGTACGCCCCACAGCGGCCGCGTCCGGTGGGCGAGTCCCATGACGACGCCGTCGCGCGTCCATGCCGTCGCCCGCAGCCCGCGCGGCAGCGGCTCGGCCACGCACAACGAGTGATATCGGACCGCCTCGAAGCCCTGGGGCAGGCCGGCGAACAGCTCCGAGCCGTCGTGGTAGACCGGGCTGAGCCGCCCGTGCATCACCTCGGGCGCGCGGACCACCGCGCCGCCGGCGAAGCACGCTACGCCTTGGTGCCCCAGGCACACGCCCAGCAGCGGCACGCGAGCCTGGAGGATCGCGTCCCGGCAGACGCCGAAGTCGCCCTCGCGGTCCGGGCGCCCGGGCCCGGGCGAGACGACGATGTTGTCGAACGGCAGCTCCGCCAGCTCGGCCCATGAGGCGGCGTCGTTGCGGACCACGATCGGGTCCACGCCGTTCGTCTCGGCCAGGAGCTGGAAGAGGTTGAACGTGAACGAGTCGTAGTTGTCGAGCAGCAGCGTCTGTGTGCTCACGCAGGCGACGCTAACGGCGCCTCATTGGCGACCGGTGGCAGCATGCGTTGGCTGCACGTTTGGCTCTCAGCTCCCGCTGAACTCCGGCTGGCGCTTCTCGCGGAACGCCGCAGCACCCTCGGCGAAGTCGGCCGTCGCCGCGCAGCGCTCCTGCATCGTCACTTCGAGCTCGAGCGTTGCCGCCAGCGCCGGCTTCGCGCTCGCGTCCATCACGCGCTTGGCCAGCCCGACCGCGACCGGTGCGCACGCGAGCAGCTCGTCGACGAGCGCCCGCACGGCCTCGTCCAGCTCCTCGGCGGCCGCCACGCGGTTGGCGAGGCCGATCCGCTCGGCCTCCTCGCCGCCGATCAGCTTGCCGGTCATGACCAGCTCCTTCGCGCGCCCCAGCCCGACGACCGACGGCAGCCGCGACGAGCCGCCGACGTCCGGGATCAGGCCGATCCGCGTCTCGGGCATGCCGATCAGCGCGTCGGCGGTGATGACGCGCAGATCGCAGGCCAGCGCGAGCTCCATCGCGCCCCCGATGCACGCGCCGTGGATGACGCAGATCGTCGGCTTGGTCATCTCCTCGGCGAGGTTCCAGGCGTCGAGGCAGGCGCGGCGGAAGGCGCGCAGGTTCTCCGGCGCGTCGGACAGGGCGCCGAGCGAGGCGAGGTCCATGCCGGAGGAGAACATCGGGCCGGCGCCGCGGATCACCACGCAGCGCACCGAGGTGTCCGCCGCCGCGTCCCGCAGCGCCTCGCCCGTGGCGGCGACCAGCGCGCCGTTGAACGCGTTGCGCTTCTCCGGCCGGTTGAGCACGACGTGGCGGACGGTTCCATGGTCTTCGGTCAGCACGAGGGTCATGCCGCGCACCCTACGCGGGTAGGGAGGCGGGCATGACCGCAGTGCGCCACATCGCAGGCCTCGAGGCGCTCGACGCGCCCGCGAACAAGATCGGGAAGACCGTGCGCAGCGTGATCAGGCCCGGCCCGGTCAAGAACGCCCTCAGTGGAAGCTGGCTCGGCCACGCCCTGCACCCGCTGCTGACCGACGTGACGATCGGCAGCTTCACGAGCGCGGTCGCGCTCGACTGGCTCGGCGGCGACGAATCGGAGCCGGCCGCCCGGCGGCTGATCGGCCTCGGCCTCCTGAGCGCCCTGCCGACGGTCTCCAGCGGCTACTCGGACTGGGCCGACAGCGAGGTCGCCGACGACGCCGTCCGGCGCATCGGCATCGTGCACGCGGTCAGCAACTTCACCGCCGCCTCGCTGTTCGCCGCGAGCTGGCTCGCCCGCCGGCGCGGCAACCAGGGTCGCGGCAAGGCGCTCGCGCTGGCCGCCGGGACCGTCCTCGGGGGCAGTGCGTACCTCGGCGGGCACCTGACGCTGGCCGAGGGCGTCGGCGTCGACCACACGACGTTCGAGGACGGCACGCGGGACTGGGCGGCGGTGCTCGAGGACGCGCAGCTGGGTGACGGCGAGATGCGCTGCGTCGAAGCCGACGGCACGGCGGTGATGGTGGCCCGCAGCGGCGGTGTCCTCTACGCGCTGTCGGACCACTGCTCGCACCGCGGCGGCCCGCTGCACGAGGGCACGCTCGGCGCTCGGACCGTCACCTGCCCGTTGCATGACAGCGTCTTCGACCTGCGCGACGGCGCGCTGGTCCACGGCCCGGCCGCCTATCCGCAGCCGGCCTGGGACACGCGGGTGCGCGACGGCCGCATCGAAGTCCGCCGACGATAGTGGACGCGGGCGGCGGCTCGACGGCTCTGGCGGGATCCCCAGCTTGCCCGCCGAGCCGCCGCCCACGTCCACTAGCCTCCTCCGGAGTGCGTGAGCTCCTCCGCCCGCCGCCCCATCGCGGCCCGCTGATCGCCGCCGGCGCTGTGGTCCTCGCCACCGGGCTGGTGCTGTTCGAGATCCGCCTGATGGACGAGCTGTCGGACGTCGTCCACTTCCTGGTCCTCGCGGTGCCGGCGGGGATCATCCTCGCGCTCGGGCTCCAGGCCCCGAACGAGGACGGCCGGCCGCCGGCGTACCAGTCGGTCCTGCTCGTCACCGGCCTGCTGCTGCTCGAGCCGGCGCTGCTGCGCCTGGCCGACGTGCTCGGTGCCGAGGATCCCGAGGACTTCCCGGCCGGGGAGCTGACCTGGACGCTGCTGGTCGTGGCGGGAGTCGCGCTGTACGCCGCGCTCCGGCGCAACTCCGCGATCTGCCTGCTGCTGGCCGCGATCGCGGGCGTCGGATCGCTGCTGGCCGGTTGGGAGTGGGTGTTCGCGCCCGGGACCTTCACCGCCTCGCGCTGGCTGCTGCTGCTCAGCGCGGCCGGTCTCGTGCTGGCGGGCCTCGCGCTGCGCGACCGCGCGCGCCGGCAGGCGGAGCTGCTGATCGACGCCGCGGGGCTTGCGATCCTGGTGATCGGCGGCCAGGCGCTCCTGGCAGCTCTGTTCGGCGACGACACCTTCGTCACCGCCACGGCGCTGCCCGACTTCTGGGAGGTGATCGTGTTCGGGGCCGGCGTCGGCCTGATCGCCTTCGGCGCGATCGACCGCTCGCCCGGTCCCGCCTGGCTCGGCCTGGCCAACCTCGCCGTCTTCATCCTGGTGGTGGGCGAGTCCGGTGAGGCGACGCTCTACTTCTGGCCGCTCGCGCTGCTGCTCGTCGGCGCCGTGATGATGGCCGCCGGGCTGCGGCCACGCGAGCCGCTGCCGCCCGAGCCCGACGCCTACCGCGCGGGCGAGCAGCCGCTCGCCTCACGGACCGCCGACGACGAGCTGGTGATGCGCGTGCGCGTCGACGATGCCCCCGAGCGCTAGTGTGACTCCCCGATGACGGACGCCCAGCACGTCGAGGCGGCCTTCGAGCGCGCCTACGCCGGAGGTCCCGACCGACACAAGGAGAAGTCGGCACAGCAGGGCAAGCTTCCCGTGCGCGAGCGCGTCGCGCGGCTGCTCGACGAGGGCTCGTTCACCGAGGATGCGCTGCTCGCCAACTGGGAGGCCGAGGGCCTCGGCGCGGACGGCGTCGTCACGGGCCTCGGCTCGATCGGCGGCCGCACCGTCGCGCTGATGGCCAACGACCCGACGGTCAAGGCCGGCTCGTGGGGCCCCAAGACGGTCGAGAAGATCCTGCGCGTCCAGGAGGCCGCGCTCTCGCATCGCGTGCCGATGGTCTACCTGGTCGACAGCGCGGGGGCCCGCATCACCGAGCAGGTGCAGATGTTCCCCGGCCGCCGCCACGCCGGGAGGATCTTCTTCAACGAGGTCCGCCTCTCCGGCGCCGTGCCGCAGGTCTGCGTGCTGTTCGGCCCGAGCGCCGCCGGCGGCGCCTACATCCCGGCCTTCTGCGACGTCGTGATCATGCGCGACGGCAACGCCTCGATGTACCTCGGCTCGCCGCGGATGGCCGAGATGGTGATCGGCGAGAAGGTCTCGCTCGAGGAGATGGGCGGCGCGAAGATGCACACCGGCGTCTCCGGCTGCGGCCACTTCCTCGTCAAGAGCGACGAGGAGGGCATCGATCTCGCCAAGCGCTACCTGTCCTACTTCCCCGGCTCGTGCGACGAGGAACCGCCCGCCGCGCCGCCGGCCCCGCCGCCGGCCGACGCGACGCCAATTCGGGAGCTTATCCCGGCTGACGAGAACAAGCCATGGAACATGCACGAGCTGATCGCCGCGGTGGTCGACGAGGGCTCGTTCCTGGAGGTCCACAAGCGCTGGGCCAAGGAGGTCATCACCGGCTACGCGCGGCTCGAGGGCCGCGTGGTCGGGATCGTCGCCAACCAGCCGAAGTTCAAGGGCGGCGTGCTGTTCGTCGACTCCGCCGACAAGGCCGCGCGCTTCATCTGGACCTGCAACGCCTTCAACGTGCCGTTGCTCTTCCTCGCCGACGTGCCGGGCTTCATGATCGGCACGGCGGTCGAGCGCCAGGGGATCATCCGCCACGGCGCGAAGATGATCTCGGCGGTCGCGGAGGCCACGGTGCCGAAGCTGTCGGTGATCGTGCGCAAGGCGTACGGCGCCGGGCTGTACGCGATGGCCGGCCCGGCCTTCGACCCCGACGCGACGCTCGCGCTGCCGACCGCCAAGATCGCGGTGATGGGGCCGAGCGCGGCCGTCAACGCGGTCTTCTACAACCAGCTCCAGGCGATCGAGGACGACCAGGAGCGCGAGGCGCGGCGTGCGGAGCTGATGGAGGAGTACGCCGAGGGCGTCGACCTGCTCAAGCTCGCCTCCGAGATGGTGATCGACGCGATCGTGCAGCCCGAGGACCTGCGCGACGAGCTCGTGCGCCGCTTCGCCCGCTACGCCGGGAAGGCGCGCGAGTGGCCCGCCAAGCGCAACGCGATCCCGCCGGCGTGAGCGCCCGCCGTGCACTCCTCGAGCGCCTGATCGACCACGCGGCGCTGTTCCCGCCCGCCTCGCTCGACATGCCGGAGGCGATCGAGGCCGACCGGCGGGCGCGCGCGAGCGAGCACGCGTGGATGCTCGACCGCTTCATCGTCCCGGCCTCGCGGCTCGGCGAGCTGCCCGCCGAGACGCCGCGCCTGAGCGTCGTGCTCGACGGCGGCGAGGGCGACCTCGAGGCGGTCGCCGAGACGCGGCACGAGGTCGAGCTCGTCGAGGCGCGGATCGACCCCGAGTGGATTCCCGAGACCCAGGCGCTCGTGGAGGAGAAGCTGCCGGGCGTCCGGGCCTTCTACGAGCTCTCGCCGGCGCGCGGCCTGCGCGGCGCCGTGGCCGCCGTGCGCGAGGCGGGCGCGGGCGCCAAGATCCGCTGCGGCGGCACCACTCTCCCGTCCGTCGAGGAGGTGGCGGCCTTCGTCGCCGCCTGCCGCGACGCCGGCGTCCCCTTCAAGGCCACCGCCGGGCTGCACCATCCGATCCGCAGCGGCGACCGGCACGGCTTCCTCAACCTGCTGGCCGCCGCCGTGTTCGCGGACGGCGATCCCGAGGCGATCCTCGCCGAGGAGGACCCGGACGCGTTCGGCCTCGACGACGACGGGCTGGCGGTCCACGGGCGCCGTGCCGGCGCCGAGACGATCGCCGCCGCCCGCTCCGAGCTGTTCGTCGCGTACGGGTCGTGCTCGTTCGACGAGCCCGTCGACGACCTGATCGCGCTCGGCCTGCTCTGAGCCATGTCCCGCCCCCGCGTGCTCCTGGTGATCACGCTGGCCGAGACCGGTGGAGCGCAGACCTACGTGGCCTCGCTGGTCCCGGCGCTGCTCGAGGAGTTCGACGTCGCCGTCGCCGCGCACGGGCACGGCTTCCTGCGCGATGCCGTCCTCGAGGCCGGCGCCCGCTACGTCCCGCTCACGCACGTCCGGCGACCGCTCGACCCCCGGCACGACCTCCTCGGCTTCGCCGAGCTTGCGCGGCTGTTCCGCCGCGAGCGGCCGCAGGTCGTGCATGCCAACAGCTCGAAGGCCGGCATCCTCGGCCGGCTCGCGGCGACGGCGACGGGCGTGCCGGTCCGCCTGTTCACCGTCCACGGCTGGGCCTTCAAGGCGCATCAGGGCCGCACGGCCACGGCCTACCTGTGGGCCGACCGGCTGATGCGGCCGCTGACGAGCACGATCATCTGCGTGGCCGAGAGCGAGCGCCGGACCGGGCTCCAGGCGCGCACGTGCCGCGTCGACCGCACGGTCGTGATCCACAACGGCGTGCCGCTCGACCGCCCTCGCCGCCGGCCGGCCCCTCCGGGCGGGCCGCTGCGGCTGCTGAGCGTGGGCCGCCTGCGGGCGCCGAAGGACTTCACGACGCTCGTCCGGGCGATGGCGGCCCTCCCGGCGGGGTCGGCGCGGCTGCGGATCGCCGGCGACGGCCCCGACCGCGCCGCGCTCGAGGCGGAGCTTGGCCGCCTCGGGCTAGCCGACACGGTCGAGCTCCTGGGCACGCGGCCCGACGTCGACGAGCTGCTCGCCGACTCCGACGCGTTCGTGCTCTCCAGCGAGTCGGAGGGGTTCCCGATGTCCGTCGTCGAGGCGATGGCCGCCGGCGTCGCGGTGGTCGCCAGTGCGGTCGGCGGCGTCCCGGAGGCGGTCGACGACGGCGAGACCGGCATGCTGGTCCCGCCGCGTGATATCGCGGCCCTCTCGCGCGTCCTCGGCGCGCTGGCGGGCGATCCGGCGCGGGTGACGGCGATGGGCGATGCAGGGCGGCGGCGCGCGGAGGAGCGCTTTGATATCACCGCCTTCCAGCGCGCGCACGTCGCGCTCTACCGCAACGCCCTCCGGGTCGCGGGTAGCGGGCCCCGGCCAACTCCGGCTGGGCAGGGCGGCTGGGGAGCCGGCCGGGCGTCGATCTCGGCGGTTTTCGCGGCACCGTCCTGCCCTGGGGCCCCAGCCAGGATGGCGTACAACAAAACGCGCATCGTCCTGCCTAGGTGGTCCATAGGACCACCCATCCAGGACGGTGGCCGAGATTCTCGCCGCGGCCGACCCCATCCCCGCCCTACCCAGCCGCAGTTTCGACGGCACGCGGCCGGGGTCTGACCCACTACCGCAGCGCCCTCCGAGCCCGCCGGTAGCCCGCCCGCAGCAGCGACGGGCGGTCGTGGCCGCCGGCCAGCTTGGCGCGGAAGTCGTTCGCCCCGTCGTGCCGGTCGATGGCGGTGCGCCGGAGCGTGAGCACGTCGGTGGCCGGCGAGTTCGCGCCCGGCTCGCACGTCGTGGCGAGCTCGAACCCGGCCCGCCCCACGAGCGCGCGCTCACGCGGCCCGTACAGGCCGGCCGGGTAGCAGAAGGCGCGCACGCGACGGCCGAGCCGTCGCTCGAGCTCCGCCCTCGAGCCCGCGATCTCGCGCTCGGCGGCGTCATCGTCGAGCGCCGTCAGATCGGGATGCGTGAGGGTGTGCGCCTCGAACGTGAGCGGCGAGCCGCCGTCGAGGCCGACGATCTCGCTCCACCCGAGCACCGGCGGCTGGTCGTCGTACCACGTGAACGTCGCGGTGCCGTCGACCACGGCGGGGGAGACGAAGACGGTCGCGCGGAATCCGTGGTGATCCAGCACCGGGAGCGCATTCGCGGCGACGTCGCGATAGCCGTCGTCGAAGCTGAGGGCGACCGTGCGGTCGAGCGCTTCGCCGCGCCGCAGCGCGTCCACGGCGGCGACGACGTCGAGCACCCGGTAGCCCTGCGACCGCAGCTCCTGCATCTGCTCGGCGAAGCGCCGCGGCGCGATGGCCAGCGGATCGCGGGCCTCGGCCACGCGGTGGTAGAAGAGGATCCGCAGGCCGGGCCGCGCGGGCCGTCCGCGGAGACGCCAGGCGGCGGTGCGCGCGCGGGTCAGCGCCGGCTTGACGAGCTGAACCCAGGCCGGGCCGAGCGTCAGGCGTTCGTCCATCGCGGCCGGACCCTAACCAACCGCGACGAGCGCGAGGCGCCCGTCCGCCGGGGTCCAACCGCAACCAAACGGATCGACGCAAGACTCGGCCGCGTGCCCGCCACCGGCCGGAGCACCACCTGGGCGATCGCGGTCCTGCTGGCCTGCGCGGTGGCGCTCGTCGTGATGGCGTCCGCGGCCGATCGCGGCGCCTCCGACCGCGGCGAGCCGCCGAGGGCCGGCGCGTCGATCGCGAACGCGGTGCCTGCCCCCGCCGGCGTCCGCTATGCCGGCCCGCGCCGGATCGCGGGGCGGACGACGCTGCGCGCCCGCGTCGCCGAACGCTCCGCCCGCACCGTCGCCGTCACCTTCCTGCTCGACGGCAGACCGCTGGGCACGGACACCGCGCCGCCGTTCGCGGTCGACGTCGAGGCGACGCTGCTGCCACCCGGAAGACACCGGATCAAGGTGGCCGCCGTCGATGCGCTCGGCGGCCGGGCCGAATCACGGGCCGTGCGGGTGCACGTGGGCACGGGCTCCGGCGGCATCCTCACCGCCACGCCGTCGCGGGGGCTGAGCGCGGCGCTGGCTGCGCTGGCCGCCGGGCACGTGACCGTCCGGCTCGCGCCCGGGCGCTACCACCTCGGTCACCTCGAGCTGGGCAGCGGCGCTCGCCTGATGGGCGCGGGGCGGGGCACCGTGCTGACCGCCGCGCGCGGCGCGTGGTCCCTGGTCACGGTCAGCGGGCGCGGCGTTCGGCTCTCGGACCTCGTCGTCGACGGAGCCGGACGGGCGGAGCGCGCGATCGGCGTGGCGAGCGGCTCCCACGACGTGCGGCTGCAGCGGCTGCACATCCAGCGGGTCCGGGAGACCGGCATCGAGGTCTGGGGCGCGCACTCCGGCATCTCGATCCAGGACTCGGTCATCGCGGGTGGCGGCGCCGGGGGCGCGGGTGTGTTCGAGCTCGGCTCCGAGGCATCGCGGGACATGAGCGTGATCCGCACCTCGATCAGCGGCTTCCGCAGCCACGGCATCGACTTCGCGCAGCGCCAGTACGACCGGCGCGCCGCGGCCCGCCACGGCCTGGCGCTCGACAACCGCATCAGCGACATCGACGACCCGCGCGCGGCGAGCGGCACGCACGAGGGCGCGATCTGGTCCGGCGGCGTCGAGGCCGCGATCATCGGGAACCGGATCCGGGACACCGGCTGGGACGGGATCCAGACGGTGGGCTCGTCCACGCGCACGACGATCGTCGGCAACGACATCGCGCGCACGCGCGTGGGGATCTACCTCGAGCACGAGACGACCGACTCGCTGGTCGCGCGCAACGTGATCGCCGACGTGGCGACCGGGATCAACTCCGAATGGCGCTACGACGGCGCCGGCTCGGGCTCGAACACGCTCGAACACAACCTGGTCGTCCGCCCGGCCGAGACGGGGATCTTCATCGACGTGGCGGGTGACGGGAACCGCCTCTCGGACAACGCCGTGCTGGGCGGCAGCGGCCCCGCCGTCGTCCTGCAGGGCGCCTCCGACAACGTCGTGACCGGCACCGCGGCCTGCGGGCGTGCGGGCGAGCCGCTGGTCGTCCAGCGCAGCGCCCACTACGACGACGGACAGGCCGCGCACTCGCTCCGCAACCGCCTCGCCGGCAATGGGGAGCGGTGCCCGGCTCGGTGACCGCGAACTCGGCCCGGGTGCTCGCCGCGCAGCTGGCGGGCAACACGGGCTACTTCGTCTCCGTGCTGCTGCTCGCCCGCGGGCTCGCGCCCGCGGATCGCGGGGCGATCGCGTTCGTGACCGTGAGCGCCCTCGTGCTCTCGTACCTCGCCGGTCTCGGGACCACGGAGGCGACGAAGGTGTTCGCGGCCCAGCGACCCGATGTCCGGGCGCGGCTCCTCTCCAACGTCATGCTGGCCAGTACCGCAGGCGCGCTGGCGATCGGCGGCCTGGCCTGTGGGGCGCTCGTCGTCGTCCCCGGGGCACGGCCGGCCGGGGTCGGCGCGCTCGAGCTGGCGGCCATCGCCGCCGGCGCGTTCGTCGGCTCGCTCGGCGTCGCGGGAGCCTCCTTCCTGCAGGGCTGCAGCCGGTTCCGGGAGTACGCGCGCGTGGTCGCGGCCGGTCCGTGGCTGTATGCGCTGCTCGTCGCCGCGATCTCCGCCGGGCCCGGCCTGACCGTCGGGCGCGCCGCTTCTGCCTGGGTGCTGGCGCAGGGCGCGCCGGCCCTGGTGCTGTGCCTGCTCGCGTCGCGCGGCATCGGCTTCGGCCGCCCGGACCTCGGATTGCTCGGCGAGGCGCTGCGCTTCGGCGTGCGGGCGTGGCTGGGCGGCGTGGCGCACCTGCTCAACGCGCGCGTCGACCAGGTGCTCATGGGCCTGATCGCGTCGCAGGCGGCGCTCGGGACCTACGCCGTCGCCGTGAACGCCTCGGAGATGCTCTTCTACCTCCCGTCGGCCGTCGGCACCGCGTTGCTGCCCGTCGTGGCGCGGGCGAGCGGCGAGGCGGGTGTGGACAGCACCCTGCGCGTGTTCCGGGCCGTGATGATCGTCACGGCCGTCGCCGTCGGGCTGGCCGCGCTGGTCGGGCCGGTCCTGATTCCGCTGGTCTTCGGCGCGGCGTACGCGGGCTCGGTGCAGCCGTTCCTGTGGCTGCTCCCGAGCGCCTTCGGGTTCGTCGGGAGCGCCGTCTTCTCCAGCGCGCTGCTGGCCTCCGGCGCGCCCGCGCTGTCGTCGCTCGGACCGGTGGTATCACTCGCCTCCGGCGTCACGCTCGACCTCATCCTGATTCCGCCGTTCGGCGCCACGGGGGCGGCGATCGCGGCCAGTATCGCCCTGCTCGCGGGCGGCGCCGCGGCCGCGATCGCCTACGGCGTCCGGGCAGGGCTCGGCCCCGGCGCGCTGGTGCCTCGGCGCGCCGACGTCACGCTCCTCGTGACGCGGGCGACGCGCCGCGCGGGCGCGAGGCCGTCGTAGTAGAGACGGCGCACCGGCGTCTCCTTGAGCCGGCGGCGGGCACGGACGCTCGCCAGCCGCGTGGCGGCCGCCGTGCGGCCGCGAGCCGTCGCCGCGAGGCCGATGCCCTGGTGCAGCGGCTCGAGGCGATCGGCCAGCTCGAGCTTGTAGCGCTCGCCGCCGCCGAGGAACTCCACCCGCCGCGCGCCCTCGGCAGCCGCCGCCTCGATGGCGGCCAGCGTCGTGAGCTGCCCCGGTGACCAGCGGGCGACTGCGGGGTCGAATGCCAGCTCGTGGAAGTACATGCGGTCGGCGAGCAGGAAGAAGTAGTTGCAGGCGACCGCCACGCCGCCGACCCGGAGCAGCGCGATGCGGGGCGCGCCGGAGGGCGCGAGCGCCCGGATCGCCTCCCGGTGGAACTGCCGGCCGGCGGGGGAGGCGAACCCGGATGCCTCCGGCCGGTCGTTCCAGCGCGCGGCGTGCAGGCGGAAGGCGTCCTCGATCGCCGCCGCCAGCTCCGACGGGCCGCGGGCGACCTCGAACGTGACCTCGCCGAGGTCTCCCAGCTGCCGCCAGCGCCGGCGGTGAAGGCTCCGCCGCTTGGCCGACGTCCGCTTCGTGTACACGGTCTCCCAGCCGCCGTCGAGATCGAGCACCGGCGCCTCGGCGCGCTCGATCAGGGTCAGCGCGCCGGCGCGGGAGCAGCGGGCGAGCCGGCTGCCGGCGGGCAGGCCGAAGAGATCGACGAAGTCGGCGCCGTCGCCCGCGCGCGCGGCCAGGTCGTCGGCCGTCGACGGCGCGGCGCCGGGGGCGACGACGATGTCGGCGAGCGCGGCCGCGTCGTCGCCGAGGAAGCCGGCGACGCGCACTCCCAGCCGGCGGCGCACGTAGAGGGGCAGCGCCCCCACCAGCCGCCCGTCCTCGTGGGCGACGTGGACGCGCAGCGCGCGGCCGGCTCCGAACTGCCGCCACCAGGCGAGCAGCCAGCCGTGGAGCAGGAACGGGCTCGGGCGCGGCATCGCGCGCACGAGCGCGTCCCACTCCGGCGCCAGCCGGGCGAAGCCGTCCTCGTCCGAGATCGTGGAGAGGCGTACGGTCATGCCGCGAGGGCGCGATAGCGGTCGGCGAGGCGGTCCATCTCGGCCTCGCGGTCGCGGTGCTCGGCCGCGAGCCTGCGGCCCCGGTGCGCCAACCGCGTGGCCAGCGCGCGGTCCGACAACACGCGCCGCACGGCGCCGGCGACCGCGGCGGCCTCGATCGGCACGACGAGCGCGTCGTGCTCGGGCTGGATCAGCTCGCGCACCCAGGGAAGGTCCGACAGCACGACCGGGCAGCCACAGGCCATGGCCTCCCAGACGGAACGCGGGGAGCTGTCCGACGACGGGATGGAGAGGCAGACGTCGGCCGCCTGGTAGTACGACGCCATCTGCTCGTAGGGCACGTGGCCCACCACGCGGACGCCGTCCGGCACGCCGGCCGGGCGGCCGGTGCCCATGTGCTTGAGGACGAGCTGGGCGTCCGGCACCGCGCGCTTCACGAGCTCGAAGGCCTCGAGGATGGTGCCGGGGTTGTAGACCTCGGTCAGCGACCGCGGGCTCAGGACGACCGGGCCGGGGCCGAGCTCGAGCCGTTCGCGCACGGCGGCCCGCGTCCCGTTCGCCGGCGCGAAGGTGCGCAGGTCGACGCCCCAGTTGACGAGCACGGTCGAGTCCCGTTCCGCCCCGAGGGCGAGCAGGCGCTCGAGCAGGGCGACCGAGTCGGCCATCGCCAGGTCGGCGCGGTCGAGCGCGATGCGGTTCGCCAGCGTCTTGACCCGGCCGGCCCGGAAGACGTCGGATCCCCACGCCATCGCCACGAGCGGCGAGGCGCCGGCCAGCGCGGCGAGCGCCGCGTAGCCGCAGAGCCAGTGGGCGTGGACGACGTCCGGCTGCAGGTCGCGGCCGAGCCGGCGGATCCAGCGGACGTGGGCGGCGACCCCCGCCGGGGTCCTGCGTGGGTGGGCGGGGGACGCCACGATGCGGACGCCGGCGCTCGCGAGCGCGGACGCCGGGAGCTGCGGCTCGACATCGCCGGCCACCGTGACGTCGAGCCCGCGCTCGTGCATGGCCAGCGCAAGGTGCTCGACGTGCGGGTGGTTCACGGGACCGAGCATCAGGAGCCTCACGGCTGCCAGAGCTCCGCGTCGGCCTGCGCGCGCCGGTAGTCGTCCTCGCGGCCGATGTCGAGCCACGGCCCGTCGAACGGGTACGAGCCGACCGGCGCCCCGGCCGCCAGCAGCGCCTGCACGAGGTCCGGCAGGTCGAAGTATCGCCCGCGCGGAACGTGCTCGATCGCCGCGGGGTCGACCGCGTAGATGCCCATGCTCACCGTGTAGGCGAGCTCCGGCTTCTCCTCGTACTTGAGGACGCGGTGCGTGGCGCCCACGGCGCCGTCCGTGCCCAGCACGCCGTAGTCCGCGCGCACGACGCGGCGGTGGGTGGCGATCGTGAGCAGGTTGCCGGCCTCCTCGTGCGCGCGCATCAGCGCGCGCAGGTCGAGCGTGGTGAGCACGTCCCCGTTGAGCATCAGGAACGGCTCGCCCAGGTCCGGGATGCCGGCCAGCGGCCCGGCGGTCCCGAGCGGCTCGTCCTCATGGTGATACCGCACCGAGACGCCATGGTGCGAGCCGTCGCCGAGGACGGCGCAGATCAGGTGGGACAGGTGCCCGACCGCCAGCGTGACGTCGTCGAAGCCGGCGGCCCCGAGCCGGTGCAGCACGATGTCGAGGATCGACCGGTCGCCCACCGGCATCAGCGGCTTGGGCAGCACGGTGGTGTACGGCGCGAGCCTGCGCCCGCGGCCGCCGGCGAGAACGACGGCGCGGCGGGTCACGGCGTTGCTCCTGCGTTGGGCGGCTCTGGCCGCGGCCCCGGGCGGCCGGTAGCGTGAGCCGTCAGGAGGGCGAACTGACCACCGCGCCTGCATCCAGCGCCGCCAGGCTGAGCTCGCTCGCCGGCCTCGCGGGTGCCGCCGCCATCGCCGCCGCGCTCGCCCTGGTCCTCGCGACCAGCCCGCCCTCGCCGCTGCTGGTGGCGGGCGGAGCGGCCGGGCTGGCGGCGATGCTGGCGCTCGCGGTGACGCGCTACGAGCTCGCCGTCGCGCTCGGCTTCGTGCTGCTCGGCGTCGTGCGCTTCGAGCCGGCGCCCGCCGATGCCGTGCTGGCCGTGCTGATCGCACTGGCGGTCGCCGGCGGTCGCCTGGAGCTCCGCCGCGTCCCGACGGCGATCCTCGTGCTGGTCGGCGTGCTGATCACGCTCAACATCGTGTCGCTGGCCGCGGCCGCGGAGCTCGAGCCGGCGCTGCGGTTCCTCGGCATCACGCTCTATCTCGCGGTGTTCGCGGTCTGGCTGACGAGCTACCTGCGGACGGAGCGGCGCATGCGGCTGGCGATCGGCGCTTACGTCGCGGGTGCTGCGGCGATGGCGGCGCTGTCGGTCCTCGCCCTGTTCGTCGCCTATCCGGGCCACGGTCTCTTCGCCGGCGAACCGTCGTCGCGCGCGCAGGGCCTGTTCAAGGACCCGAACGTGTTCGCGCCGTTTCTCATCCCGGCGGCGCTCATCCTGTTCGAGGAGACGCTGCGCCCGCGCCTGCTGAAGCTGCCGCGACGGCTCAACGCCGGCCTGCTGGCGCTGCTGGCCCTCGGCATCCTCTTCGCCTACTCGCGCGCCGCATGGCTGAACCTCGGCGTCGCGCTGATGGTGATGCTGATCGTGCTCTCGCTGCGCGCGGACTCCGGGCGCGCCGCGGCCGGGGCGCTCGCGCTCGTGGCCGTCGTCGCGGCGGTCGCCGGCGCGGCGATCGCACTCACCGGCTCGGCCGACTTCCTGCAGGAGCGCGCGCGACTGCAGACGTACGACAGCCAGCGCTTCGGGGCGCAGCGCGGTGGGCTGGAGCTGGCGGCCGAGCACCCGCTCGGCGTCGGGCCGGGCCAGTTCGAGCTCGCCATGCCGGTGTCCGCGCACAGCCTCTACGTCCGCGTGCTCGCCGAACAGGGCTTCCTCGGCCTCGCGGTGCTGCTGGCGCTGGTCGCCGCGACGCTTGCGCTCGCCGTCGGCAATGCGCTGGCCGGCCGCGACGCCTTCGGCGTCGGCTCGGCCGCCGCGCTCGGGGCCTGGTGCGGGCTCCTGGCCAACAGCGCGTTCGTCGACACGCTGCACTGGCGTCACCTGTGGCTGGTCGCCGCCCTGATCTGGGTCGCGGCGGCGACGCGACGACGGCTACAGACCGTGGCGGTGGATCCAGGCCTAGCGCGCACGACGGACCCGGTGCGCTCGCAGGCGGGAGGTGAGAGTCGGCCAGCCCGACCCGTACGCGAGGTAGCACGCCGCTCCGGCAAGCAGCCGCTTCGGCGTGGGAGGGAGCGGGAGGACGTCGATCGCGGGCAGGCTGAGCTTGAGCGCCCGCGGCGCAGGCGACCGGCGGCGGTTGGCCCGCCGCTGCTGATAGAGCCGCGGATGGCGGTCGCGAAGCCGGCGGCAGCGCTCGGCGTGGCGCGACGAGGAGTCCGACAGCCGGCGGCCGGGCCGCACGCGGTACTCGCCGATCACCTCGGGGACCCCGATCCCCTCGTGGCCGTGCTCGGCGAGAGACATCCACAGGTCCCAGTCCTCGTAGCCGCCCTCGAGCTGCCAGCCGCCGACGTCCTCGACCGCCGCGCGGCGGTAGAGGGCGCTCAGCGGCAGCCGGTTCTGGTAGGAGACGTGCCACGGGTCGAGGGTCGGAAGGCTGCGCTGGACGAAGTCCAGCGAGCCGAAGTGGCGCGTGCCGCCCCACGCCGCGGCGGCTCGCGGGCGCTGCTCGAGCGCCTCCAACAGGACGCGGAGCGCGCCGGGCAGCAGCCGGTCGTCGGCGTCCAGCGGGAAGATGTACTCCGCCTCGGTCGCCCGCAGGCCGGTCATGCGCGCCGCCGCGGGGCCGCCGTTCGGCCTGCGCAGCACGCGCACGCCGTCGTCCTCGAGGCGGGCCAGGACGGCCGCCGTGGCCGCGTCGGTCGAACCGTCGTCGACCACCGTGATCTCGACGGGGATGTCCTGCGCGCGGACCGACGCGACCGTCTCGACCAGCGTGGCGCCGTCGTCGTGGCAGGGGATGATCACGCCGACGGCAGGTCGCAGGCTGATATCACCCTCAGCGGCCATCGACCAGCACCAGGGCGACGCTCTCGGGTTCCATGACGGGCTCGCGACTGAAGAAGAGCGTGGCGAGCGTCTCGCACAGGATCAGAAGGTCGACGCCGATCGACCGGTGCTTCGCGTAGTACAGGTCGTGGCAGAGCTTCCAGGCCGAGCCCACGTCCGAGCCGGCGTAGCCGCAGCGGATCTGCGCCCAGCCGGTGATACCAGGGCGCATCAGGTGCCTGCGCTGGTAGAACGGCAGCATCCCCTCGAGCCGGTCGACGAAGACGGGCTGCTCCGGGCGCGGGCCCACGAGGCTCATCTCTCCGCGGATGACGTTGACCAGCTGGGGGAGCTCGTCGAGGTGCGTTCGCCGCAGGAGCTTCCCGATCCTCGTGGTCCGTGGATCGTCCCGGGCCGCCCACTGGGCCGACGAGTCGGCGTCGACCCTCATCGTGCGCAGCTTGTGCAGGCGGAACCGCCGCCCGCCCTCGCCGATCCTCACCTGCGTGTACAGCCCGGGGCCGCCGTCGCGGCGGATCAGCAGGATCAGCAGCGGGAGCAGCGGGAGCGTCACGAGCAGCGCCACGGTGGCGCCGATGACGTCGATCGCGCGCTTGAGCGACCCGCTCGACGCCCGCGCACGGGGATCCGTCAGGCACTGGAACCAGGCGGCGTTGATCTCCGCCGTCGGAACGTGGCCGAACGCCTCCTCGAAGAGCACGGACAGCTCCACCAGGCGGACCGGCAGCTCCAGGCACGAGTCCGCCACCTCGGCGAAGACGGTCAGGCGCGGCGCGTCCGCGCCCATGACGAGCAGGTCGATCTCGTGTTCCACGACGAGCGGGGCCAGCCCGCCGAGCCGGCCCAGGACCTCCGGCGCTCCGTCCACGGCGCCGGCGAGCATCAGCGGCTCGTCCGTCGCCGCCACTCTGCCGACCAGCAGATACTGGCTCGACCCGACGCGCTCCAGCGCCCGTGCGAGGCGGGTTGCGGCGGCTGGGGAGCCGATGAAGGCCACGCGCTGACTGCCGGGGGCGGGCGAACCGAAGAGCCCGCCCCAGGGCTGCGCCAGGAAGCTGCTCGCGAGCAGCGCCGCCAGGACGTCGAGCGGGCCCATGCGCGGCTCCCCGGTGAGCAGGGCGACGAGCCCGAGGCCCGCCAGGCCGATCGCCGGCCCGAGCAGCGGGTAGACGCGCCGCATCAGCGGCAGCAGCCCCGCCTGAGGCGCCACCCGGCGGGCCAGCGAGGCGCCGACGGCGAGCAGGCAGCCCGCCAGCAGGACGACCCGCACGGGGTCGCCGGGCCGGGCGAGGAAGCCCAGCACCAGGCCGCCGGCCAGGGGGCCGAGGATCAGGTCGCGCCGCAGGTCGAGCCAGCGCCACAGCCGCCAGAGCGCTCCAGGTGTGGCCGGCCGGTGGCTCGGGACGGCCGGGGGCGCGGTTGCCGGCGGCCTCCGGCTGGGCTTCACGAGCACGCTCACGGCGCGACCGTACGGGTGCGCCATTGGGGTCGGGTCGCGTCGCTCGTTGGACGGGGATTTGTCGTCTCAGCGGGCGCCGCGGGCGGCCGCCGGCCCGCGCTCGGCGAGGGCGGGCGCGACCGCCGCGACGCTGCCGTTGGCGCCGTGCGGGCGCTCCGGCATCCGCAGCGGCGCCGCGAAGCCGGCCGCCGCGATGGCCTTCGCCTCGCGGGCGGAGCACGTGATCGCGAGGCCGAGCGGGTGCAGCCCGAGCGCGTCGATCAGCCGCCGCGCCGCCGCCGCCTCCGTCCCCGCCGTGCGACCGAGCCGGGCCACGAGCAGCGCGGCGGTGCGCTCGTCGCCGAGCATGCGCAGGCGCCGTCCCTGAGCCGTGTCCGGGCTGCGCACGATCAGATAGCGATAGTCGGAGCGGCGCAGCTCGTCCAGTTCGTCCTCGTGGTCCGCGCAGCGGATGGCCGGCACGTCGTGAGGCGCTTCGGCCGCCGGCTCGCGCAGGTCGTCCGGCGAGGCGAGCTCCACGAGCACGGAGCGATGGCCGCCCCAGTTGAGGGACCGCACGAGCCCCGCCGCCACGTGCGCCGCGTCATGGTCTTGACCGACCCCGTGTACGACGACGACCTGCTGACCGGCCGCCGGCAGGGCCCCACGCACGGCGGCCTGCAGCGCCGCCTCCTCGATCAGGGCCTGGTCCATCGACCAGGCGCGACGGGAGCGGCGGCCGTCCTCGCTGCCCGGCAGCGCGGCGATGACCGGAAGCCCGGTGATCTGCCCGAGCGCCTCTGCGTCGGGCGTATGCGGTCGCAACCGGTCGCGGGCGAGCGCCACGAGCACGCCGCAGAACAGGGCGGCCACGAACGCCACGACCGCCGTCCGGAGCGGCTTCGGCGCGAACGGCGCGGAAGGCACCGCGGCGGGCTGCACGAGCCGCAGCCCGGACCCAGCCATCACCTCGTTCACCGCCAGGTCGCTGAGATGCTGCCGAAGGGCCGCGAGCGTGGTATCAGAGGCGCCGGCCGCGCGCTGCCGCTGCAGTTCCCGCGCCAGCCGCTCGCGAGCCCGGACCACCGCCTCGCGCTCGACCCGCTCGCGCTCGGCGAGGAACGTCACGGCCACGGCGTTGGCGATGTGCGCGGCGTTGACCGGGTCGCCGTCCGTGGCCGCGACATCGAGGATGCTGGAGGTGATATCGAGGTTCGCCGTGACCTTCGCCGCCAGGCTCTCCGGCGACTCGCCCGGGACACGCGCGGCGGCTGCGGCGAGAACTCCCGGCCCGGTCACCAGCTCCCGGCTGGTGGCGAGCTCGCGGTCGGCGGCCGCGACGTCGAACTGCTCGGCCGACGACGGGTCCTCGGCGATGCGTGCGCTCGCCCGATAGCGGTCCGGCGAGACGAGCGAGACGGCGAGCGCGACGCCGGTGACCAGGACGACGATCGCGACGACGAGGAGCCTGCCGCGGCGAAGGGCGCCGGTCACGCCGGTCAGGTCGACGGGCGGTTCGGCCGTGGCCTGCCCCCCGGCGAGGCCGTCCCCCGTCGGGCGGGTGCGCTCGTCCGCATGCGGGTTTCGTCCGGAAACAGACATCTCTGGAGGCCGCTGACGCTAGACGGCGAGCGTTAGGCCCTCGTTGGCTCTTCACCGGCTTCTGACATTTAACTTGCGCAAAAGGTGAAAAGCGAATAAAGGTGGATAGAGGATTTGACGGACGAGGATTGACGGACAGGATCCCGAGCGGTCTACGAACGCATGGAGCGGCGCTGTGGAACCAGCGGTTGACAGCATGGATGAGGTGGCCCACGTACCGGGCCCGGGAAGGCCGGGCCGCGACCGGGACATCGAGGGCGTCGTGCTCTCGGACCCAGCGGGGCGGATCGTCTGGTGGAGCGGCGGCATGGCGGCCCGCCTCGCCGAAGCCGGCCTGCGCTGGACCCCGGGGATGCGGTGCTGCGATGCCCTGCAGTGCGCGGAGAACAGCCCCGGCGACGCGGCGTGCCTGACGCGCAGCGCGCTCGCCGACCCGGGCGGGCTCGCCGCGCTCCCGTGGCGGTCTCGCGGCGGCTCGTCGCTGGACGGCGAGCTGGCCGCGCGGACGGTCCAGGCCGGCAGTGGGCCGATGGTCGTCTTCGAGCTCAGCTTCGGATCGGCCGGCTCGCCCGCCCCGGAGGAGGCGAGCGAGGTGGCCGTCGCGGCGCTCGGCCGGCTGTCGGTCGAGGTGGCGGGACGGTCGCGCGACGGCGACTGGCTGCAGCAGCGTCCCGGGCAGGTGTTCCGGTACCTGCTGGCGTCGCGCGCGGCGCCCCAGCGTTCGGAGGCGATCGCGGCCGCACTGTGGCCGGATCGCGGCCCAACGGCGGTTGCGAACGTCCGATACTGCGTCTTCAAGCTCCGTGAGCAGCTCGCCGACAGTCCGGATCCGAGCGCCTCGGTGGTGGCTCGCGTGGCGGCCGGCTACCGGCTCGATCCGGCGCGGTTGAAGCTGGACGTCGACGTCTTCCAGCGCAAGGCGACCGCTGGTATCGCCGCCGCCCGCCGCGGCGAGCAGGCGTCCGGCGAAGCGCTGCTGGCCGAGGCGCTCGAGCTCTACCGCGGCGACTTCCTGGCCGACGACCCGTACGCCGACTGGGCCTTCACGGAGCGCGAATACCTGCGCGCGCTGGCCGGCAAGGGACTCGCGACGATGGCGCAGATCGCCGTTTCCTCCGGCCGGCTCGTGGCCGCCGCTGACCACCTGCACCGGCTCGCACAGCTCGAGCCGTTCGACTCGCACGTGCACCAGATGCTGATCGAGGTCTGCCTGCGCCGGGGCCGCCGCACGGAGGCGCTCCGGCACTACCACGCCCTCCGGGCGCGCCTGCAGCGGGCGTTCGGCGAGCAGCCGGACTTCGAGCTCACGCACGTCGTCGCGGCGCTCGGCGGCACTCGCCGCGAGCCGGTGGCCGATATCGGCCGCGCCGGTCTCGGGGCCCTGATCTTCGATTCTGGTACTCGCTGAGCCATCACCTGATACTAGGGTGAAAGCATAGTGTTACTAGTGAATCCGCGAGCCGAATTGTTGGAACATCCGAGCGGGCCGCACGGACTCCCGGTCGGTTGACGGGCCCCATTTGCCGGGTCCCGGACCGTTGCGTAGAGTCGCGGGCATGACGATGCTCACGGATGACGCCGTTCGGCACTACCTGAACCTCCCCTACCGGATCGAGCTCACGAGGGACGCTGCGGACGAGGAACGCCCCTGGCGCGCGGTGGTGGAGGACCTGCCCGGCTGCGAGGTGCGCGGTACCACGCCGCCCGACGCGGTGGCGCGCGTTCCCGCCGCGATGGCCGAGTGGGTCGCGAACGCCCAGGCCGAAGGCCGCGAGGTCCCGGAGCCCCGGGACGTCCGCGCCTTCAGCGGCAAGCTCCTGCTGCGCATGCCGCAGAGCCTCCACGCCGAGGTCGCCCTGGCCGCCGAGCGCGACCAGGTCAGCCTCAACGCGTACATCAACTCGCTGCTGGCGGCGGCCGTCCAGTGGCGCCGCCCGGCAGCGGGCGCGCCGGGCGCTCCGGACCAGCCGGTCTTCGCGGTCCTCGACGAGGATCTCGTCCACGAGGGCTCCGGTTCCTCGCAAGCCCATGGGCTCGTTCGCCAGCTCCGCCTGCTCGTCGCGGCGAACATCGCGATGGTGGTGTGCCTCGTGATCCTCGCCGTCGTGCTCGTGCTCGGGGGCTGACGGGCGTCAGCCGACAGCCACGGCGCCCGTGCGGCCCTGGAGGTTGTCGCGCAGCCGCGTCGTGGCCCGCCACCCGAGCGCCCGTCGTGCGGCGCGTGGATCAAGGCACGATCGCTCGATCTCGCCCGGGCGCCCGGGCCCGCGCAGCACCGTGGCGCCGAGCGCCTTGGCGATGGCGAGGACCGACGTCTCACGACCCGTGCCGACGTTGAGCGCTCCCGTGACCGGCGAGCGCGCCGCCGCGAGGAAGGCCGCGACGGCGTCGCACACGTGCACGTAGTCGCGGGTCTGGCGGCCGTCGCCGAACACGGTGACCGGTTCGCCGGCGGCGACGACGCGCTCGAAGATGGTGATCACACCGGCCTCTCCGTCGGGGTCCTGGCGGGGCCCGTAGACGTTGGCCATCCGCAGCGCGAGCGTCGAGAGCCCGTGGCGGCGGGTGTAGAAGGCCAGGTAGGACTCGGCCGCGGCCTTGCCGGCGCCGTACGCCGATATCGGCGCCACCGGCTGCGACTCGGAGGTCGGTATCACGGCCGGGTCGCCGTAGACCGCGGCCGTCGACGCGAGCAGGAAGCGCTTCGCGCCCGACCGCAGGGCGGCCTCGAGCATCGCCACCGTGCCCGTGACGTTCAGGCGTGCGTCCGAGGCCGGCTCGGCCATCGATCGCCGCACGTCGATCTGGGCGGCGAGGTGGCAGACGAGCTCCGGCCGCACCGCCGCGAGCAGCTCTCCCATCGCGGCCTCGTCCGTGACGTCCGCCGTGTGCAGCTGCGATCCCCGCTGGAGCGCGCTCTCGAGGTTCTCGAGCCGTCCCGTCGAGAAGTCGTCGACCACGTGGACGTCGACGCCCTCGGCGAGGAGGGCGTCGACGATGTGCGAGCCGATGAAGCCGGCTCCGCCTGTGACCATGGCCTTCACGACCCCAGTCGACCAGCCCGGTGTTAGGCCGCCGTGGCGCGCCTAACGCGGTTCTCACACGCTGCGGCGTATAGCCTCCGCGGCCCGATGGACGCCACCGACCTCGCCTTCGCCGGAGCCGTGCGCCAGACCGCGATGATCCGGAGCCGCGAGGTCTCGGCGCGCGAGCTGACCGAGCTGTACCTGGAGCGGATCGGGCGGCTCGACCGCGAGCTCAACGCCTATCGCGTGACCTTCGACGAGCGCGCTCTGGCCGAGGCGGACCAGGCCGACGCGCGCGCCAAGGCGGGCGATGCGCGGCCGCTTCTCGGCGTCCCGATGGCGATCAAGGACGACTGCGACGTGGCCGGCGAGGTGACCGCATTCGGCGGTGCCGCCCACGGGCCTCCGGCGACGGCCGACGCCGAGGCGGTCCGCCGCCTGCGCTCGGCCGGTGCCGTGATCCTCGGCAAGACGCACGTGCCGGAGCTGACCATCACGCCGTGGACCGAGTCGCCGACCTTCGGCGTGACGCGCAACCCGTGGGACCTCCAGCGCACACCCGGCGGCTCGTCCGGCGGCTCCGGCGCCGCCATGGCCGCCGGCCTGGCGGGCGCGGCGATCGGCTCCGACGGTGCCGGCTCGATCCGCATCCCGGCCGCCTGCTGCGGGCTGTTCGGGCTCAAGCCGCAGAACGGCCGCGTGCCCCCGGCGCCGGCGGTCGAGCCGTGGCACGGCATGTCGACCGGGGGCGCGATGACGCGTGGCGTCGTCGACAGCGCGCTCGTGTACGACGCGATCAAGGACGGCGGGCCCTCGTTCGCCGACGCCGCCGCGCGCGAGCCGGGCCGGCGGAAGATCGCCGTCTCCGTGAAGACGCCGCCGCTCACGGGCGTGCAGGCGGACGACGAGCAGCGCTCCGGTGTCCGGGCCGTCGCCGCCGCGCTCGCCGACCTCGGGCACGAGGTGATCGAGCGCGAGATCGAGTACCCGCTCACGCTGGGGGTCAACGTCCTCTCGCGCTATCTGCGGGGGATCGCGGACCAGGTGCGCGCGATGCCGCACCCCGAGCGCCTGTCGCGCCGCACGCAGGGCTATCGCCGGATCGGTTCGGCGATCCCGGACGCGCTGCTCGAGCGCGCCAAGCAGGCCGCCGCCGAGGACGAGCGGGCGCTCGGCCTGGTGTTCGACGGCGGCGTCGACGCGGTGCTGACGCCCGTCTTCACCCGCCGCCCGCCGCGCGTCGGCGAGTACGACGGCCGGCCGGCGCCGTGGACCTTCGTCGGGTCCGTGCGCTTCGTCCCCTTCTGCGGTCCCTACAACCACACCGGCCAGCCGGCCGCGTCGATCCCCGCGGCCTGGTCGGCCGACGACTTCCCGGTCGGTGCGCAGCTCGTGGTGCCGCGCGACGGCGAGCCGCTGCTGCTCTCGCTCGCCGCGCAGCTCGAGGGCGCCCTGCGGTGGACGGAGCGGCGGCCCGCGATGGCGCTATGACCCCGTCGGGGCTGCGGGAGATCGCCGAGGCGGTGGCGCGTGAGGCCGGCTGCCAGCTGCGCGACGCGTTCGCCGGGCCGCTCGTCAACGTGACCGCGAAGTCGAGCCCGACCGATCTCGTCTCCGAGGCCGACCACGCCGCCGAGCGGCTGATCCGCGAGCGGCTGTCGTCGGCGCGGCCGGGCGACGGCTTCCTCGGCGAGGAGGGCGGCGACGAGCAGGGGACGACCGGCGTGCGCTGGGTCGTCGACCCGCTCGACGGCACGATCAACTTCCTCTTCGGCATCCCGCAGTGGGCGGTCAGCATCGCCTGCGAGGACTCGGGCGGGACGCTGGCCGGCGTGATCTACGATCCGATGCGCGACGAGCTGTGGTCGGCGATGCGCGACGGGCCGCCGCTGCTCGACGGGCGGGAGATCGCGGCGTCGACGCGCGATGACCTCGCCACCGCCATGGTCGCCACGGGGTTCGGCTACGACGCCGACGTGCGCCGCGTGCAGGCGGAGGTGGCCGCGCGGCTGCTGCCGCGGGTGCGCGACATCCGGCGCTTCGGCTCGGCGGCGCTGGACCTCGCGTGGACGGCAGCGGGGCGCTACGACGCCTTCTACGAGCGCGGCCTCAACCACTGGGACCGCGCCGCCGGCGAGTTGCTCTGCATCCGCGCCGGGCTCGCGGTGCGCGAGCTCGAGCCGTCGCCGCCCGCCGCGGGCGGCGTGCTCGTCGCGCCGCAGGCGCTGATCGACGAGCTTGAGTCGTTGGTGCGCTGACCGGGTAGGGACCGCGGCATGATCATCGCCGCCGTCGTCGCGTTCTGCATCCTGCTCCTGATCCTCGCGTTCCTTGCGCCGCGCCTGTCGCGGCATCCCGAGCGCGGCGGTCAGAAGGCCCTCGGACTGGGGAGCCGTGGCGCCGGCAAGGCGCCAGGGCCGCTCGGCCGCTGGCTCCGCAAGCCGTTCCATACTTCCCAGAAGGCGGTCTCCAGGAGCGGCAGCGCCGGCCGCCGCGGGCGCGGCAAGATGCCGCTCTCTAGTTCGGCGTCCCCGTCCGGTCGAGTCCCGCGCGGAGCTCGCGCACCTTGTCGCGATAGGCCTGCTCGTCGCCGCCGAGCAGGTGGGTTCCCCAGCGCACGCCGTTGTGGCACGTGCGGGACCTCGTCCGCCAGCAGGTAGTCGAACACGCGCGCAACGGCCTCCTGGCCGCGCTCGACCAGCACCTTGCGGCGGTTCGAGTGGCGCCACATCGCCATCTGCTCGCTGGTGCCGTTGAACAGCGCGAGCCGGCCGAGCAGGTCGAGCGCGTAGATCGACCGGAAGTAGCCGAAGCCGACCGGGTAGTCGCCCCAATGGCAGCCCAGCTCGGTGGCCATCAGGCGGTCGTGGATCTCGGCGTGGCGGATCTCGTCCCAGCACTGGCGCGCCATGTCGACGTGGAAGTCCCACGGCATGTCCGGGTGCTCGTGCGAGTTGCGGGCCATGAGCTCGGCGGCGCACAGCTCGGCGTCCATGAGGCCGTGGAAGAAGTGCTTCTGCTCCTCGGGCTCGGTCGGGACGTGGTTCTCCTCGCCGTTGATGTAGAGCGCGTCGACCAGGTACGGGTCGCCGCCGTCGGTGACCTCGACGAAGGCGTCGCGGGCCGGGCGGTCGAGCGGTGGCATGACCTTGAGCGGGCGGGTATCGCGTAGGCGCAGCGGCAACGCGCCGAGATCCTCGAACGCCGTCCTGGCGCGCTCGGCCGGCAGCTCGGCCACGTGGCGCTCCTGGCGGTGCACGAGCTGGTTCAGCAGGCGCAGGCTCGGCTCGTCGATCAGCGGGTCGAGCGCGGCGAGGTGGACGCGGAAGGCGGCGATGAGCGTCGGCTTGAGCTCGCCGTAGGCGATCCGGAGGTACTCGGCGGTGCCGGCCTCGCCCGCGCGGTCCAGCAGGGCGGTGAGCTCCTCGGAGGGCGCGCCCGGGTAGTCGCTCGGCGTGCGCAGCTCGTACAGGCGGCGGTGGATCTTGCTGACCGCGCGCGCGTCGTCGTGCAGGTGGTCGCCGAGCAGCGCCTTGACCTCGAAGCGGGGCTCGAGCGCCAGGTGGCCGGCCGTCAGGTGGACGAGCTCGCGCAGGACGTGGAGGTAGTTGCTGAAGCGGGTCGCGTTCTCGTCGACGTCATAGCCCATGCGCAACCTCCTCCTGTTCGTCCTCCTCGGGTGAGACGTCGTGCTCATGGAGCCAATCGGCGAGGTGGCGCTCGAGCCCGGCGCAGCGGTCGCCGAGCTTGGACAGCTCGACCAGATACTGGAGCTTGAGGTTGTTGACGTGGTCGATCAGCCCAGCGACCCCCTGCGCGGAGATTACGGCTCTCAGGCGGTGGCTGCGAGCGGCCGCGAGCGCACGAGCCTGCGGGCGACGAGCGCGCCGCCGACCGCGGCCGCGGCGTAGAGACCGGCGGCAAAGGCGCCGCGGGCCGAGAGCGGGTCCGACAGCGCGCCGCCGAGCGCGACGTAGGCGATCGTTTTCGGCAGCGCGCCGAGCGCGACCGCGGCATAGAACGCCCGCTGGCGGATCCCGGCCAGGCCCGCGAGGTAGTTGACGGCGCCCGACGGCATTCCCGGAGCCAGCCGCGTCGCGAGCACCGCGCTGAAGCCGTTCGCCTCGAGCCACGCGCGCCAGCGCCGCCCGCGCGGGCCGAGCAGCGACAGCACCGCGCCGGCGCCGAACCGGCGTGCGGCGAGCAGGCACAGGGCGGCGCCGAGCAGGGCGGCAGCGAGAGCGAGTGCGGTCCCGGCGAGCGCGCCGAACAGCATCCCCGCGACCGTCGCGGTCACGTGCCCGGGGAAGAGGGCGAGTCCGAGCGCGCCGCCGGCGAGCACGAACACCACCGGCCCGGCGGGCCCGGCGTCGGCGACCCAGCGCTGGGCGTCGCCCGGGCCGATGCCGGCGAGCGAGACGAGCGCGAACGCCACCGCGATCGCAAGCGCGAGCACGGCGAGACGCGCCATGGCGCGACGGCGATCGGATTCACGACCCACGCGACACATACCACCGAGGACGTGTTCTGGTTGCGCGTGCACCATCGGCGCGCCGACGCCGAGACGCCGCGCCGATCGTGATGCCCGGGGCGGGATTCGAACCCGCAAGCCCTTGCGGGCAATGGATTTTGAGTCCATCGCGTAGACCAGTTCCGCCACCCGGGCGAGCGGTCACCATGGTAGGGCTCCGTCCGGGCGCGTTGACGCGCCCGACGCCGATCACGCCGCCGCGGGCGCGGGGTCGCCGTGACCGGGCCGCTCCGGCGGCGGCTCGTCCACCGGGCGCTCGACCTCGACGTTCCAGGCCTGGCGGAACCCGCTCATGGCGAACGCGATCAGCAGGAGCTGGACCGGCACGAGCAGCGCCGTGATCAGCCCGAGGATGCCCGCGTCGATCGTGGGCTCGGCGAAGCCGGGAGCGTCGCGGTCGAACCATCCCGGCGCCGAGACGGCGGCGAAGATCAACAGCACGATCGCCAGCGCGGCGGCCAGCGGAAGCACTCCGCGGCTCCAGCGCAGCACGAAGAACGCGATGACGAGGTAGATGACGATGTAGGCGATCTGGAGCGCGTTCGCGCCCTGCAGCAGATCCCAGCCGCCGACGGTGACGATGGCGACCAGCAGCGCCGAGACGAGCAGCAGCAGGACGACGATCAGGCGCGTGAGCTTCGAGGCCGCCTTGTCGCGGTTCGGGTGCTCGATCCTCACCCCGGACTCGGCCATCGCGCTGCGACCATACAATCTCGCTGCCGCGCGTGCGGCGATTGCCGTGCGTGCGGTTATGCGGGCGTGGCGGAACTGGTAGACGCGCGAGGTTTAGGTCCTCGTGGCCACAAGCCGTGGGGGTTCGAGTCCCTCCGCCCGCATAGCCAGAAAGACCCGTAGCCCAAAGCAGCGGTCCGCACGCCCGGGGGCCGGTCGCGCTCGCCATACTTGGCCGATGCTCGAGCGAGGCCTGCGACCGGAGCCGGGCGGCGCATGAGCCTCACCGACCTGCTTCCCGATCCGCCGGGGCCCGACGCGCTTTATGAGGCGTTCGTCGGCTGGACCGAGGAGCAGGGACTGAGCCTCTATCCGCACCAGGAGGAGGCGGTGATCGAGTTGTGCAGCGGCAGCAACGTGATCCTCGCCACGCCGACGGGCTCGGGGAAGTCGATGGTGGCGGTTGCGGCGCACTTCACGGCGATGGCCGAGGGGCGGGTGACGTTCTACACCGCGCCGATCAAGGCGCTCGTCTCGGAGAAGTTCTTTGCGCTGTGCGAGACGTTCGGCGCTGAGAACGTGGGGATGTTGACGGGCGACGCGGCCGTCAACAGCGGCGCCCCGATCATCTGCTGCACAGCGGAGGTGCTGGCCAACATCGCGCTGCGCGAGGGCGCCGACGCTGACGTGGGCCAGGTCGTGATGGACGAGTTCCATTTCTACGCCGAGCCGGAGCGCGGTTGGGCGTGGCAGGTGCCGCTGCTGAGCCTGCCGCACGCGCAGTTCCTGCTCATGTCGGCAACGCTCGGCGACGTCTCCGCGCTGCGCGAGGACCTGACCCGGCGGACCGGGCGCGAGACGGCCCTCGTCGACGAGGCCGAGCGGCCCGTGCCACTCGACGTTCTCCTGGTCGCTGGCACCGCTGCACGAGCTGCTCGAGGAGCTTGTGCGGGCGGATCGCGCGCCGGTCTACGTCGTTCACTTCACGCAGGCCTCGGCGCTCGAGCGCGCGCAGGCTCTCGTGTCGGCGAAGCTGTGCACGCGCGATGAGCGGGCGGCGATCGCCGACGCGATCGGCGGCGTTCGCTTCACCGCCGGGTTCGGCCGGACGCTGTCGCGGCTGATCCGAAGCGGCGTCGGCGTCCACCACGCCGGCATGCTGCCGCGCTACCGCCGGCTGGTGGAGCAGTTGGCCCAAACCGGGCTGCTGAAGGTGATCTGCGGAACGGACACGCTGGGCGTCGGCATCAACGTCCCGATCCGCACCGTGGTCTTCACCGGGCTGGCCAAGTTCGACGGTTCGCGGCAGCGGATCCTGAAGGCGCGCGAGTTCCACCAGATCGCCGGGCGCGCCGGGCGCGCGGGATTCGACGCGGCCGGCTATGTGGTGGTGCAGGCGCCAGAGCACGCGATCGAGAAGGCGCGGGCGGCGGCCAAGGCCGGCGATGATCCGAAGAAGCTCCGCAAGCTCCAGCGCTCCAAGCCGGCAGATGGCGTGGTCGGCTGGACCGAGGAGACGTTCGAGCGCCTGCGCAACGCGACGCCGGAGACGCTGGTCTCGAGGATGCGCGTCAACCACGCCATGATCCTGAACGTCATCAACCAGCCCGCGGATCCGGTGGCGACGCTGCGCGCGCTGATGGAGGACAACCACGAGGACGAGCGCGGCCGCGTGCGCCTGGCCGAGCAGGCCCGGTCGCTGAGCCAGGAGCTGCTCGCCTCCGGTGTGCTCGAGGCGCTGGCCGAGCCCGACCGGTACAGCCGGACGCTTCGGCTGGCGCCCGCGCTGCAGGCCGACTTCGCGCTCAACCAGCCGCTGGCCTCCTTCGCGCAGGCCGCGTTCGAGCTGATCGACCCCGAGGCCGAGACCTACGCGCTCGACGTGCTGTCGGTGGTCGAGTCGATCCTCGACGACCCGACGCCGGTGCTGATGGCGCAGGCGTTCAAGGAGCGCGGGGAGGCCGTCGCCGAGATGAAGGCCGACGGCATCGAGTACGAGGAGCGGATGGAGCTGCTCGAGCAGGTCACCCATCCGCGACCACTCGCCGAGCCGCTCGAGCAGGCGCTGCGGCTCTACCGCGAGACCCACCCCTGGGTGCTCGAAACCGATCTCTCGCCCAAGTCGGTCGTGCGCGACATGTACGAGTCGGGGCGGACGTTCACCGAGTTCGTCTCCTACTACGGCGTCGCCCGCTCGGAGGGACTCGTTTTGCGTTACCTCAGCGACGCCTACCGGGCGCTGCGCCAGACGGTGCCCGAGCGCATCCGGACCGAGCAGCTCGACGACATCATCGAGTGGCTCGGCGAGACGGTGCGCCAGATCGACTCGAGCCTGCTCGACGAGTGGGAGGCGCTGACCGATCCCGACACTGTCGCTCGGGCGCTGGCCGCGGGAGCTGCTGGCGAGCCGCCCGCGCTGCCGCGCCCGATCACCGCCAACGAACGGGCCTTTCGGGTGATGCTCCGCAATGCCATGTTCCAGAAGGTGCAGCTTGCCGCGCGCGACCGTTTCGCGGAGCTCGGCCAGCTCGAAACGGCCGCGGCGGCCCTCAGCGAGCCGCCGTCCCGGGTGACGATGACCGCCGCCGCGTGGGAAGAGCGACTCGGCGCCTACTGGGACGAGCACGAGACCATCGGCTCCGGACCCGCCGCGCGCGCACCGCAGCTGCTCATGATCGACCGCTCACCGCCGCACGCCGACGGTCGCACCTGGACCGCGCGACAGATAGTCGACGATCCCGAAGGCCACCACGACTGGGCGATCGTGGCGACCGTCGACCTCGACGCCTCCGACGCCGCAGGCGAGCCGGTGATCCGCACGCAGTCCTTCGAGCCGGCGGGCTGACCCGCGGTACCACGCCCGCAGCGCCGACGCAACCGGTCGCACCGGTCCCGACTCCGATCTGAGCGCACGTCCTAACCGGGCGGGCCGGCGGCCGCCGAGGCGGCCGCCGGCTGCGCGCGTGCGCCTACCGCAACAGGTAGGACGCGATCCGGCGCATTACCACGTTGCGCTGGTCCGCGGTGGAGATGGCCTCGAACCCGTAGCCCAACAGCAGCGACTTCGGGGTCGTGATCGACGCGCCGACCGGGAAGCCACCGGCGTCGGTGATCGCCCAGTTGTTCGCGTTGGCGCCGCTGCCCTCGGGCGGGCCGGCGATCTGCCAGCCGCCGGTGTCGCTGCCCTCGAACGAGGTCGACGTGCCATCGGGCAGGGTGATGTCGTCGACGAACACGCCGAGGCCCTGCGTGGCCCAGTCGCTGACGTAGGCGATCGAGATCTCGACGGTCCCGCCGGCCCACTTGTCGAGGTCGATCGTCCACTGTTGCCAGCCCTGCGAGTTGCCCGAGGCGGCGTGCCACTGACCGCCGCCGCTGCCGCTGGGCGAGCACGTGCCGTCGGCGTTGAGCGTCTGGTAGTGCTCGAGGAACGGGTGCAGCTCGAACCAGCCCTCCGGGCAGCTGTCGCCCGTGTCCTGGGACGTGTGCGGCGTGGCACTGGAGTCCGGCAGCGTCGTCCAGTCGCTGCCGCCCGCGGTCCTGGCCTCCACCGCCAGGAAGTCCCAGTGCTCCTCGGTGTCGTAGGACGTCCAGAACGTCAGGTCGCCGCCGCCCGGGGGCACCGCGATCTCACGCGTGAGCCGCTTGTACGACACGTCGGCGATCTGGGAGTAGACGTACCGGCTGCCCGTGTGCGGATCGAACGGGCCACCCGGCTTCGCCCACCGCGCCGACGCCCGGCTCTCGAACTGCGGGTACTCGTCGACCGGCAGCACGCCGCTCGTCGTCACGAACGACGAGGTGAACGGCGACGGCGCCGAGCTCGTCAGCGACCACTGGGCGAGCCCGTCGAACGGGGTGCCGATGCCGTTGACTGCGAACGGGGTCGTCCCGGTCTGGCCGTCACCGGCGATCTGCACCATGCCGCCGAACCAGTACTGCAGGACGTCCTGGATCTGGTCGCCGCCCTGGGTCGAGCCGCGGAGCAGCAGGCACTGCCGCGCGTCGAAGGGTGCCGGTGGCAGCGGCCGGCAGACCGCCTCGTCCTTCGGGTCGTAGAACTGGTTGCCCACGCCCCCGACGCCGGTGTACTGCATGCCGGCGCGCTTGCCTGTGTACGCCACGCGGCCGCCCTCGTCCATGTAGGCGCGCATCTCGAGCATCTCGTCGAGCGCGAGGCGGTCGGCGTTGCCCGCGCCCCGTCCGGGCCTGCGGGTCACAGTGTCGTCGCCCGAGTACCAGATGACGCCCTTGTAGTGGCTGAGCACGCCGAGGTGGTCCGGCGCGACCCGGCCGCGCGCGTCGACGTCGAAGACGTCGGCGGCGATGCCGTTGGCGGCCAGCGCGTCGAGGTAGGTCTGCACGTGGGCCGGACCGGACAATGGCACCGGGTTCGGCGAGATGCCGGACCAGTCCTCGGCCGCGACGACGAGCATCTTGTTGCCCGTCTCGGAGACCGCCTGGTAGGTGAACGACTCGCTCTGCCGGCCGCCACCCTCGAACCAGACTTTCACCTGGTCACCCGGACTGGTCCCCGTCACCATGCCCCGCATCACGTGGTAGTACCGCGCGGCGGGCTTGTACTTCTCGCCACCGGTCCACTCCGACGTCGGAGCGCTCCGCACCGGGCCGCCGTTGATCTGGTACCTGACCGTGACCGCGCCGAGCGCCCGCTTCGCGAGCACCTGCACCGGCTGCGGATCCCCGTAGGAGTACTGGAACGCGAAGTTCGCGCCCGGGATCCCCCGCTTGTACGGGTCGTCGCTGCGGATGTAGAACGGCTTGGTCTGGATTCCGAGCGACGACTTCGGGTCGTCGGGATCGGCCGCGGAGTTCGCCACGGACTCGGCGAACGGCAGGTTGCGCTCGAACTCCTCCTGGACCAGCGCCGGGTCGTCCGGGAACACGAACCCGCACGTCGGGCAGCCAGGGCTCAGCTCCGGGGTCCATGCCAGCGCCCCGCCACGCTTGTGCATGAAGTCGTTCGCCTCGCCGTTGGTGACGTAGAGGACGTCTGAGCTGAGGCCCGGGTGGAAGCCCTCGATCGCCGGCCGGTCGAGGTTGCCCGACAGCGCGAAGTAGATCGGGTCGTCCGCCGTCGGAGAGCCGACCTGCCAGCCCTCCGGGTACAGCAGCCAGCGGCCGTTCGAGTGGTAGTTGACGTTGAACTCGAAGCCGACCCGATCCGACAGGCCCATGATCGCCTGCGTCTCGCGCTCGGACGCGGGCCCGAGACCGCGGTAGGTCTGGCTCGAGATGATCTTCGAGGAGCCCTCCTCGTCGTACTTGAAGTGCTCCGGGTAGTTGCGGTTCGGGTCGACGCCGTCGGCGATCGTCGTCTGACCGTCGCCATCGTTGTCGCGCAGGTTCTTACGCCAGAGCCGTTCGGCGTCGAACGAGTACTGGTACCCGTCCGGGTTCATGACCGGGACGAACCACAGCTCGGTCTGCTGGAGCAGCTTCACGATCTGCGGGTCCTCGTTCGCCCAGCCCTCGATGTAGTGGTACATCAGGCGGCGGTCGATCTCGGTCGCGATCCACTCCCGCGCGTGCTGGGTGGCGCTGAACAGCACCGCCGGCCGGCGGCCGTCGCGCTGCCCGCGCGCGCCCTGCGTGACCTTCAGCGCGAGGATCTCGCGGCCCTGGAGCGTCGTGCCGATCCTGACGAGCTTGGTGACGCCGGGGTAGTTGTTCGCGAGCTCGTGCATCTGGTCGCGGTAGCCGCCCGGCTCGTCGTAGGACCGCCACACCGTGAAGCCATTGGCCGCCTCTGCGGCCGCGAACTGCTTGACGGTCATGCCGCCCTTGACGCGCGTGAGCTTCGCGCTGGCGCCCTCGGCGCGGACATCCTGCACTTGATCGCGGGTCAGGATCATCTGCGCCTTGACGCCGGAGGCCGTGACACGGCTCTCGGCGACGTCGAGGCCCTTCTCCTCGAACGCTTCGAGCTTGTCGGCGGTCGTAACCACCGTGTACACGTCGAGCCGGTCGGCCGCGCGCTGCTTGGCGACGGCGGACGGCGCGACAGCGCACATGAACGCGACCGTCAACGCGGCCGCGAGGCACTTTCGATACATGCAGCTTCTCCCCCCCAAGGAAGACTGATTGGCGGGCACACTTTCAGAAAGGTGTGCGGTTGGCAAGCGGGAACCGACGCGGCGATGAGCGGGCGGATCTTGTCGGCGATACGACCCGCAGAAGCGCCACGCGGATAGACCGAGTGGACGGGGTGTCTAGACACGGCATGAGTGGCCGTGAGCACACCTTTGAGAACGTCCAGGTCGTCCGGCGGGTCTAGTTCGTCCTGGTGCGCGGCTCTCTAGCTTTTCGCGGGCACGAACGAGTCCAGCAGCGCCACGCTTCTTCGGTGCGAGACCGAGATGTTGCGCGGGTTCGATTGCGTCCAGCGGATCCCGAGCCGCTCGCAGTACTCGCAGAACAGCCCGCGGATGTCCGCCGACCGGTTCGAGAAGAACCAGCGCGGATACGCGTACTCCGCCACCCGTCCGCTCGGCAGCTCGGTCTTGAAGCGGTTGATGGTGCGGCAGCCGTCGGAGTGCAGAAGGCCGCGCAGGAACTCCCGCGGGAACCGGTCCACGATCTCGCGCTGCCACGGCGCGAGATCGATCTTGCGGTTGTGCTTGCGGCCGGGCCCGTGCTGGGGGAACGCCTCCGGCCAAGCTTGCTGTCGGCCACCACGCGGATACAACGCCGCGCCTTGTCGGGCTGCTCGCGGATCCGGCGTGGCAGCTCCGTCGCAGCGATCGACTCGCGGCATGCGGCGACGAGACCCGGATAGGCGCTGTCGCACGTGATCACGAGGCGGTACGTCCGCGGATGCGCAGCGAGATGTCCGTCGCCCAGATAGAGGCCCAGCAGGTGGCTGTACGAAGCTTCGTCTGGTGGATGCCAGGACTCCTCCATTTGAGAACACATGTTCGCATCTGTGCCGGACGTGATCGCCACGACGATATGTCTACAATCGGCCCCCGGCTCGCACTCTCGGGGGACTGGTCCAACGGCGAGGACGGCGGTCTCCAAAACCGCAAGTCGGGGTTCGATTCCCTGGTCCCCCGCTCTCGATCCGCGCTAGATCGCACGCGGCGCGGCCCTTGGCGTTGCCATCGATGGGGGCGAGTGACATCGAAGGTGTCTCCGTCGGACATTGCGTCGAGGCCTAACGAGAGCGCCCCGCCGGCGCCTGCCGGCCACGGCACGGGAGCGGTGTCTGGTCCGCGTGTTGAGTTGGTCGCCTCCCGACCCTGACCCTCGACCGCGAGCTGGCCCCCTACCGGCCGGCGCGGCGATGCATCAGCGCCGAGGCGGCTCGACGAGAATCAGCTTCCCCCGGTTCAGCATCTGCGCGATGGCGCAGGCCTTCTCGATCTGCGCGTACGTGTAGCGGACCGGGTTGTGCAGAGTCTCGATGTGGACGCCTGGGATCTGCATGCTGTCGTGGTTCCCGTTTTGCCTTTATACGTACCATCGGCACGTATGGATGCCGGGATACGGTCGGCCGTGTTTGCGGACTCCGTTCTGGACGGGCGTGTGACGCTCGTGACCGGGGGCGGGACGGGCCTCGGTCGCGCGGCGGCGCACGAGCTCGCCGCGTGCGGCGCGACGGTCGTGATCGCCGGCCGCCGCGAGGAGGTGCTGGAGCAGACGGTCGGCGAGATCGGGCCTTCGGCGTCCTTGGTGGCCGGCGACGTTCGCGAGCCGGCCGATGCCGAGCGCATCGTCCGAACCTGCCTCGAGCGCCACGGCCGCCTCGACGTGCTCGTCAACAACGCGGGCGGCCAGTACTTCGTGCCCGCCGAGTCGATCGAGCCGAAGGGGTGGCGCGCGGTCACGCGACTGAACGTCGGCGGCACCGAGCTGATGAGCCGCACGGCCGTCGACCTGGCGATGCGGCCCACCGGCGGCGGCACGATCGTCAACGTGACGCTCTCGCCGCATCACGGGCTGGCCGGCATGGCCCATTCGAGCGCCGCCCGCGCCGCGGTCGAGGGCTACACGCGCTCGCTCGCGCGCGAGTGGGCGGGCGACGGCATCGCCGTGCTGGCGATCGCGGCCGGGCACTTCGACACCGCGTCGCTGCGCAAGTACCCGGAGCCGGTCTGGCGAGCGGCCGCCCGCACGGTCCCGCTACAGCGTCTCGGCCGGGAGGAGGAGCACGCCTGGCTCGTCGCCCTCGCAGCCTCGCCGCTCGGCCGCGCGCTCTCCGGCTCGGTCATCACGCTCGACGGCGCGCGCGACAACTGGTTCGGCCCGTGGCCTCCGCCTTCGCTGCTCGACGACGGCGGTGCGGTGCCCACCGAGGAGCGGAGGCCGCGAGCCTGACACACGCCTCTCGCGCGGCTATCATCGGCCCGGCGCTTGCGGGCGAAGTGTTGTGGTTGCACAGAAGCCTTCCAAGCTTCTAGGGCGGGTTCGATTCCCGTCGCCCGCTCTAGTTGACATATCGGGGAGTGGCGCAGTCTGGTAGCGCACCCGGCTGGGGGCCGGGCGGTCGCAGGTTCAAATCCTGTCTCCCCGACTTAGCGGCGCAGGTTCAAATCCTGCGTTCGATCGGTCCGATCGGCGGTCTAATCGAAGCAGTGCGGCGGCTCTCAGGCGGCGGCGCCGCGCCGGGGACGTCTGGCGCGTCGGCTATCAAGGTGGGATGTCGTCCGAGCCACGTCGCGATGATCGGGTGTTCCGGGCGGTCTGGCGCGAGCTCCGCAAGCCGCGCGTCCTCCTCAGCTCCCTGCGCAAGAGCGGCGGCCTGACGGTTCCGCTGATCTTCGCGGGGCCGACCTTCGTGCTGCTGTCGTACATCGTCACCTTCGGCGTCACGCCGGCCGATCGGGCGAGCGCCGAGTTCCATTCGGCCGCGTCGCAGATCATCCCGGTGCTCCTGCTCGTCTTGGCGGTCGAGGGGCAGGTATTCCGCTGGGAGATGGCGCCATCGTCGCTGTCGGCCGCGACCCGCGAGGACGTCGTGGGCGACGCTCGCTTCCAGCGGTTTGCCGCGGGCGAAGGCCCCCTGTCCGACGCGGTGGAGGCAGTGCTCGACGCCGCCGTCGATTCCGCCCGCAACGTCGCGGACGCGCTCCTGCGGCAGACGACGTCGCTGCTCCTACTCGCGAGCATGCTCGTCGGCGAGGTGATCGCACTAATCCCGCTGCTGACGGACGACGCGGGCAGCATCAGCGCCAAGCCGGTGATGGCGGCGATCGTCGCCGGCTTCGCCGGCGTCGCCTATGTCGCGATCACGGGATCGAGATTCGTGTCTCAGTCCAACTGACCCGCGCGCGGGCGCGTCAGGACCGGCACGCGGGGCGTATGGGCCTGCCGCGCCGAGGGCCGCGGCCCCAATACGCGCGAGCAGAATCGCGACGAGTGTCGGTCGACTTTCTCGGTGAGCGACGAAGCCGATGGTTTGTCACAGGCTCCATCCGGCGGAGGCGCGAGCGTCGGGCAAGTAGGCGCACGACGTGCCGGTGCGGATCGCACGGTCGAGATGTTCGCCGAGCTGGGGATGGTGCTCACCGATCTGGCCTATCGCCTTGCGGACCGCGCGGGTCACGCCGACGCGGGCACGCTCCGATGCGGATGCAGCGCGTCGGTCGCGGCCGCCCAGGCCGACAGCGCGCGACAGCTCTCGAACCAGGAAATCGCGTTCTGCGTCCGCGTGTGCGGCCCGCTCGGCGTCGCCGAAGGCGCGTGCCTGCTCGATGTCTTCCTCGATCTCGGCGAGGCGTCGCCGGTACGCGTCCTTCGCGTGCGCGTCGAGCATCTCGCCGGCATCTCCGAGTGTCGAGCGCGATGGGCCTCCCGTTTGCCCGCGCTCGACCGGCGCAACTCCGTTCTCGGCGGCGACGAGGTCCAGCACATGAAACTCCCGGCCGGGGTGCGCGAGGAGGTGCGCGAGGTACCGCATGCCCTTGAGGTCTCGCACGCGCACCGTGCGCTCCTCGAACACGATCGACCAGTAGTCGCCCTCGCGACGAAAGCTGTTCACGGCAGCCGGTGCGCCGAGCTCCTCGTGGCCTTCGGCCTGCGCTTCCGGCTCGCCGGTCCGCGCACCTTCGATCCGGTCGAGAAGCGCACGAGCCGTTTGATCCTCCAGCGCGGCCTGACCTGCGCTGCCGCCGGCGCGCAGAGCCTCGGCGAGAGCGATGCGAGCGTGCGCCGCCTCATAGGGTGCGCCGACCTCGTTCCAGAGTCGCGCAGCCTCGGAGCACAGCCGCTCCGCGTCCGCGGCGTCCCCCATGGCGAGACGCACTCTGCCTTGAGCGAGCGTCGCGCCGGCTACCAGCGCCTTGCTCTGGAATCGAGCCGCCACAAGCTCCAGCTCGTCGGCGGCTGAGCCGGCTCGCTCAACGTTGCCGGCCGCGACCTCGATCTCGACCTGTGCCTCGAGCAGCGGCACACGCCGCAGCTCGGTGTCCGGCGGCAGCTCCTTCGAGGGCACCCGTAGGGGGCGCTCCAGCGCGTCCCGTATGCAATCCACCGCAGCGGCTACATCTCCCTGGGCCAGGCGCACGAGAGCGAGGCCGGGTTGGGGATCCCAACCTGCGCCATGAGCTGCGAGCAGCGCTTGCTCTGCGCCTTCGATGTCGCCCTGACGAAGGCGAATCCGTCCGAGCTCGCTCAAAGGCCAGCCCATCTCGCGTCGTAGGTACGGACGAAGCTCGTCGCACGCCTCGAGCGCCTCATGTTCTGCCTCGGCACATGATCCGCGCAGCCTGAGGATCTCGGCGCGGTGAACCCGGCAGCGCCCGTGAAGGCTCCCGATCGCACTCGTCGTGCACCACCGCTCCATCACTTCGGTCCATTCCTCGGCGACGTCGTACTGCGCGAGGCCCTGCAAGGCGCAAACGAGCTCGCAGTAGACGACCCCCGTCGAGAGCGCGTCGAGATCACCGGAGACCGTCGCCACTCCCACGTCGTCGAGCAGCGCCAGGCCTTCCCGCACGTCGCCGTCCAGGATCAGCAGGCGTGCTTCTGCGACCCGTCCGATCGCACACGCCGCCGGGTCGCACTTCGCGCCCACCTCGATGGCGCGCCGGGCCCATGGGCGAGCACCCTTCAGGTCGCCCGTCAGCATCCGCTCGATATGCGCGGACAGCCGCAAGCCACGCGAACGCGGGATTCTCATCCTGCCCGTCGAGCACGCGCTCCGCGCGCGCCAGCCAGCCCCGCACCGGGGCCATGAGGGTGGTATCGAACAGCAGGTGCATCGCGACTCGGACCGCCGCCGCGGCTGCCGCGACGTCATCGCCTGCCTGCATGCAGGCCGCGTGAGCCCGCTCCCACGCCTCAATCGCCACATCGAGGTGTCCGGCCGCGTAGGCCACCTCGCCAAGAAGCGGTAGCTCAGCGGGGCCGGCGAAGCCGCCCGTGTCCGCCTTCATCAGGAGGTCGAAGGCTGCCTGCCAGTCACCCCGCGCTGCCGCGTCGCGCCCGCTCTGGACGACGGCCTCATCGCTCATCGCAGCGCCAGCGTAACCGAGCGAGATACAGCCGTAACGGCCTTGCTCACGCCAATGGGTAAAGGGCCAACGCCCAGAACCGACCAGGAGCGCCCATGGACACCATCAACGCCAACGGCGTAGAACTTGAATACGAGGTGCGCGGAGCAGGCGAGCCCGTGCTGCTGATCGACATGCTGATCGCCGACTGCTTCGTGCCGCTCCTTTCAGAGCCGGCACTGGCCGACCACTACCGGCTGATTCGCTACCACAAGCGGGGTTGGGTCGGCAGCACCCACACTCCGGCGCCGGTGAGCATCGCCGATCACGCCGCGGACGCCGCGGCGTTGCTCGATCAGCTCGGTGTGCGGCGCGCTCACATCGCGGGCCACTCCACCGGCGCGTCGATCGGAGCCCAACTGGCCCTCGACCACCCCGAGAAGGTGCACACGCTCACGCTGCTGGAGCCGACGCTGGTGTCTTTGCCTCTCGGCGGTGCGTTCTTGAGTGCCGCCCGCCCGGTGTTCGAGGCATACGCAAGCGGCGACCACTCGGGCGCGTTTGCCATGTTCGCGGCCGCCGCAAGCGGCCTCGACTGGGAGGCGTGCAGAGCGTTGCTCGAGGAGCGGATCCCGGGTGTGGTCACGCAGTCGATCAAGGATGCCGACACCTTCTTCGGAGTCGAGCTGCCCGCCATCGCCGAGTGGACGTTCGGCCCCGAGCAGGCTGCCGCCATTCGCAGACCGGTCCTATCCGTGATCGGTGCCGATACCCAGCCCGTCTGGGCGGAGATCGCCAAGTTCCTGCGCTCCTCGCTGCCGCACGTCGAGGAACGCACGATCGACAGGGTCGGCCATCTCCTGCAGATCCAGCGTCCCGAGCCCGTCGCTCAGGCGATGGCGCAGTTCCTGACCCGAAACCGGTCACCGACGACGACGCCCCGCCACTTCAACTCGATGACCCGGCACAACCACTCATCGCGCCGACCGGTGGCGCGCGGCAGCTGCCCGTTCGAGAAGGCGTCGGGCGAGCGGCGCGAGACGCTGCTCGGCAGCGCCGACGGCATCTTCGCCGACTTCGCCTCGGGCTGGGGCGACCACGTGCCCGAGGACCGGCTCGCCTCGAGATCGCGACGACGATCGTCGACTGCAAGCTCAGCCGCGCGACCGCTGAACAGCGCCAAGTCCTGGTCAGGGGAGAACGCCCGATCGGGCGAGGGCGATCACGCGCGTGCCGCCCGCCGGCGAGAACGTGACGTTGCGGCGCGCCACGCGCTCGGCACGTGCGGACGCCGCCCGCAGCGTCCGGCTGCGCAGGATCTCCGTGATCGCGACCCGCATCTCCATCTCGGCGAACGCGGCCCCGAGGCACCGCCGCACGCCGCCGCCGAACGGGATCCAGGCGGACGTCGCGGGGGCGCCGGCGAGGAAGCGCTCGGGGCGGAAGGCGAACGGCTCGGGATAGCGGTCGGCACGGGTGTGGGCGAGCCATATCGCCGGAGTGACGTCGGTGCCTGGTGGCAACTCGTAGCCGTCGACGTGCAGCGGCGCCGTGAGTCGCCGCCCGGCGAGCGGCACCACGGGGCGCAGCCTCAGGGACTCGGTGACGACGGCGCGCACGTACGCCTGGTCGCCGTCGTCGACGGCGGCGACCAGCCGGTTCAGGACCGGCGGGTTGCGGACGAGCAGGTCGAACGTCCACGCCAGGCCCGTCGCCGTGGTCTCGTGACCCGCGAGCAGCAGCGTCATCAGCTGATCGCGGATCTCGGCATCCTCGATCGGCTCGCCGCCTTCGAAGCGTGCGCTCACGAGCATCGAGAGGATGTCCTCGCGCGGATCGGCGCGGCGCTCGGCGATCTCCACGTCGAGCATCGCGTCGATCTCCCGCCGCAGCCCCTGCAGACGGGTGAGCGGGTCGAGCGCGGAGAAGCGGCGCGAGAGCAGGACGGCGAACTGCAGGCCGACGGACGCGGTGTCGGCAAGCAGGCGGCTGAGGCGGTCGGCGAGTTGGCTGCGGCGCTGTTCGTCCGTCACGCCGAAGACCGCGCGCAGGATCACCTCCAGCGTCACGCGCTGCATGCGCGGGTGGATGCTGAACGGCTCGTTCTGCGGCCACTGCTGGACATCACGGGCAACGACGTCCCTGACCGTCGACTCGTACGCGCGCATGCGCTCCCCGTGGAACGGCGGCAGCATCAGCCGCCGGCGGGCCAGGTGATCGCCGCCCTCGAGCAGCAGCAGTGACCGGGGGCCGACGATCGGTTGCAGGGCGAGCGTGCGCCCGGGCGGCAAGCCGTGCGCGCGGTTGCCGTAGAGCGCCCGGATCGCCTCGGGGTCCGACAGCATGACCAGCGGCGTCTGGAACCCGAGGAAGCGCACGCTGAACGCGTCGCCGAAACGGCGGCGACAGGACTCCAGGAACGAGATCGGACGCAGCAGCCACCGCAGCGTCTGCAGGATCGGCGGCTCGGATGGGCCGGCGGGGAGGCCAGTGGGCACGGTGGAGCCGACGGTAACGGACGCGCGGCCAGGGAGGCCTCGGCCTGACCGAGGTGGTTGTTCGCGTGTCGTTCCTCAAGAGTCCTTCCCGTGACTCGAACTCCAAGGACGCCGCCGGCGGCGATTCATTCCAGGAATGGGGAGCGCGACCCATTCAGCGACGGCCTGACAGGGCGCCGTAGAATCGGCGGGCCGTGACGCCGCGGGGCACCGATTGGGGCCTGGCGCTGCTGGTGGCGCTCGGTCTCGTGAGCGGCCTGGCGACCTGGTTTGCCGGGTCACCGGGCGGTTCCTGGGTGTTCGGCGCGCACGCGCTGGCGGGCATCGCGCTCGCACTGTTGCTGGTGTTCAAGCTGCGTCGGGTGCTGCCGCGCGTCGGTGCGCGGGCGCGACGCGACCGGCGCACGCTGCGCGGGCTGCTGGCGCTCGGCCTGGTTCTGGCGGTGCTGGTCAGCGGCATGGTGTGGTCGACGGCCGGCCGGGTCGGGGTCGCGGGGTACACGGTGCTGTTCTGGCACGGCGTGCTCGGCGCGGTCTTGGCGGTCGGCGTGCTCGCTCACGCGCGAGCACGGGCCAAACGCCCACGCGGGCGCGATCTCGCCGACCGGCGCCAGTTCCTGACGGCGGCCGCGCTCGGCGTCGGCGCGCTGGTCGCGTGGCAGCTTCAGCGTCCGGCGCAGCGGGCGCTCGCTCTGCCCGGCGCCCGGCGGCGCTTCACCGGCTCCTACGACGCCGGCTCGTTCACCGGCAACGCGTTCCCGGCGACCTCGTGGGTCGCCGACCGACCGCGACCGCTCGCGCGCGGCTACCGGCTCACCGTCACAGGCCGCGTGGCAGCGGCCACTCGCCATCGTCGCCGAAGAGCTGGACCGCGGCGACGTGCTGACCGCCACGCTGGACTGCACGGGCGGCTTCTACTCGACCCAGCACTGGCGCGGCGTCTCGCTCGGCCGCCTGCTCGACCAGGCCGGCGTCGAACCCGGGGCCCGCCACGTGCGTGTGATCTCGCGCACCGGCTACCGGTGGAGCTTCGGCCTCCACGACGCGCGGGCCCTGCTACTTGCCACGCACGTCGGCGGAGAGCCGCTCAGCCACGGCCACGGCGCGCCGTGCCGCCTCGTCGCCCCCGGGCGACGCGGGTTTCAGTGGGTCAAGTGGGTCGAGCGCGTCGAGGTCCATGACGATCCCGACCCGGGCGCCGTCGCCTCGACGGTCTGGAGCAGCCTCACGGCCGCCGGGCGCGGTGCCGCCTGAAGCCAGCCGAGTCGGCTCGCTCGCGCCGACCCGATTGAGAGTAGGGTGGGGTTCGAGGCTGGCCCTGCGGCCAACAATTCCGGCCCGAGAGCGGTACTACGCCGACACGCGCCTGGCGCGGCGAGGCAACGCACCCTTGAGGCGAACGGGATCGACTGCGGGGCCGGTCCCACTTTGAGCGGGTCAGCCGGCGCGCTGCGGCCGGTAGGCGGCGAGGAACGCGCGCACGCCGGCGTCCGCGTACCGGTTGAGCTCGGCGGAGGCGCGGGCCTCATCCTCACCGAGGAACATCGCCTCGTTCAACGGGATCGACATGACCAGCCAGTTGAAGTGCGCCGCCGTGAGCAGCGGATCCTCGATGTTCAGCTCTCCCCGCTCCGCGAGACGCTCGAACACGGTCGCCAGCGCCGTGATCGTTCGTCCTGGGCCTTGCTCATAGAAGGTGCGGCCGAGCTCGGGAAACCGGCCCGCCTCGCCGATCACCAGACGGCGCAGCTGCAGGATCCGCGGTTGCATCACGCGTGCGAGCAGCTGCCGGGCAAGGCGACGGAGATCCGCCTCGATGTCACCGGTGTCCTCGAGTTCGAGCACCTCGGCGTGGACCGGGTCGGCAGCCTCCCCGACCGCGCCGGTGACGATCTCCGAGAACAGCGTCTCCTTGTCGGCGAACGCCTTGTAGACGGTCTGCTTCGAGACGCTCGCCAGCGCAGCGATCTCGTCCATGCTCGTGCCCCGGTAGCCGTTGCGCAGGAACAGCGTCGTGGCAGCGTCAAGGATCGCCCTGCGCTTGCGAACGGACCGGGATTCCTCGGTTGGCGCGGGACCTTCCATCTGCGCATTGAGAGTACTAGACGGTTCGGTACTGGGTACTATACGGTCTAGTTCTGTGAGGAGGTACGAATGTCGTCCCATGAACTACCGCCCCTTGACGCAAGCACGCTGCTGACAGGTCTCGTGATCGGCGAGTCGCCGCGCTGGCACGAGGACCGCCTCTGGTTCGCCAACTGGGGCACGGAGGAGATCGTCGCGGTCGATCTCGACGGCAACGCCGAGGTCGTCGGCAAGGGCGCGCCAGGCCTCGGGTGGTCGATCGACTGGCTGCCCGACGGTCGCATGCTGGTGACGGGCGAGCGGCTCATGCGGCGGGAGCCCGACGGTTCGATGGTCGAGCATGCCGACCTGAGCGGACTGGGCGAGGGCTTCAACGAGCTCGTCGTCGACGGCCGCGGCAACATCTACATCAACGGCGGCTGCGACTTCGATCCCGGCGAGGGGAACGCCCCCGGATTCATCGCTCTGGTCGCCCCCGATGGGTCCGTACGCCAGGTGGCCGATGGCATCGCCTTCCCGAACGGCATGGCCGTGACGCCCGACAACTCGACGCTGATCATCGCGGAGTCCTTCGCCGCCACGCTGACGGCGTTCGACATCGCCGACGACGGCGGCCTCTCGAACCGGCGGGTGTGGGCCGAAGACGTCGGCCCCGACGGGATCTGCTTGGACGCCGACGGCGCGATCTGGACGGGTGTCGGTCCGATGGGCAACGTCGTCGGCCGAGTCCGCGAAGGTCGCGAGGTGCTCGAGCGAGTGCAGCTGGACCTGCCGTGCTTCGCCTGCATGCTCGGGGGCGAGGATCGGACGACGCTGTTCATGCTGACCGCGGACTGGCGGATGAACGAGGGCTTCGAGGACAACATCGCTCGGCTCACGCAGGGCCCACGCACCGGCCGGGTAGTGACGGCCCAGGCGCCCGCACCGGGCGTCGGTTGGCCGTGACCGAAAGCCGCTACGTCATGGCTCGACGCGCATCGAGCTCCTCGACCAGCGCGCGGACATCACCCGCGAGGTCGTGGCTCGCTCCGATAGCGGCTACGACTTGGCGGCTCGCGTCGCGCGGACGACGATCCCGACGAACGGGAGCAGGATGATCACGCCGATGATGGCTCCGACGATTCCGCCCCAGTCGAACATGTCGGTATCGCCGATCCCCAGCCAGTCGGTGAAGATCAGATAGCCGAGCGCCGCGCCCGCGAGCCCGAGCACGAGCGAGAACAGCCAGGACTTCGGACCGCTCAGGCCGCTCCACATGTCCGGCACCAGCAGCCGGCCGATGGCTCCGGCCACGAGGCCCAGTAGCAACGCTCCGATCATGGGGTTCCTCCTGGCGGCATCCTAGACCGCGCGCGCCCGTTTCTCATCTCCGGCAAAGTTACGCCCAGACGCCGTGAACCAGAGGAGACCCGGATGAAGAGCAGCCTCGAGATCGCGCAGGACGCGGTCCTGCAGCCGATCGAGGAGATAGCGGGCGGTCTCGGCCTCGAGCCCGAGGAGTTCGAGCCTTACGGGCGCTACAAGGCGAAGATCGATCTCTCGGTGACCGAGCGGCTCGCCGACCGCCCGGACGGAAAGCTGATCTGCGTGACGGGCATGACGCCGACGCGGGCCGGCGAGGGCAAGACCACGACGCTCGTCGGCCTCACGCAGGGGCTCGGCGCGATCGGCAAGCGGCCGGTGGCGTGCCTGCGCGAGCCGTCGCTCGGGCCCGTGTTCGGCATCAAGGGCGGCGCGGCCGGCGGCGGCCTGACCCAGGTGGTGCCGATGGAGGACCTCAACCTCCACTTCACCGGCGACATCCACGCGATCGGCGCGGCCAACAACCTGCTGGCGGCGATGCTCGACGCGTCGATCCTGCACGGCAACCCGCACAAGATCGACCAGCTGCGGATCGACTGGCGGCGGGCCGTCGACATGAACGACCGCGCGCTGCGGCAGATCACGGTCGGGCTCGGCGGGCGCGCGAACGGCTACCCGCGCGAGAGCGGATTCGACATCACGGCGGCGAGCGAGGTGATGGCGATCATGGCCGTCTCGCGCGACCTCCAGGACCTGCGCACGAGGCTCGGCCGCATCACCGTCGCGCACTCCTTCGACGGCGCCAAGCCGGTCACCGCCGAGGACCTGGGCGCCGCCGGCGCGATGGCGGTGCTGCTCAAGGACGCGATCAAGCCGAACCTGATCCAGACGCTCGAGGGCCAGCCGTGCCTGATGCACTGCGGCCCGTTCGCGAACATCGCGCACGGCAACAACTCGCTCGTGGCCGACCTGATCGGGCTCAAGACCGCGGACTACGTGGTCACCGAGTCGGGCTTCGGGTCCGACATGGGGATGGAGAAGTTCTTCGACATCGTCTGCCGCTTCGGCGCCCTGCGGCCGAACGCCGTCGTGCTCGTCACCACCGTGCGCGCGATCAAGCACCACGGTGGCGTCGAGGACGACCCGCGCGTGGGCCGCGCGCACGCGATGAGCGCGCTCGAGACCGGCATGGCGAACGTGCGCCGGCACCTCGCGATCATCGGCGAGTTCGGGATGCCGGCGGTCGTGGCCGTCAACCGCCGTCCGGGCGACACCGACGAGGAGATCGCGTTCGTCAAGCGCGCCGCGCTCGAGGCGGGCGCGTTCGCGGCCGAGACCAACGACGGATTCGCGCGCGGCGGCGCGGGCGCGGCCGACCTCGCCTCGGCGGTCGTCGAGGCCTGCGAGCAGCCGAACGAGTTCCGGCTGCTGTACGACGACGGCGCGCCGATCCGCGAGAAGATCGAGGCCGTCGCCACGCGCGTCTACGGCGCCTCGCGCGTCGTCTTCTACCTCGAGGCGGAGAAGCGGATCGACACGTACACACGCGACGGCCTCGAGCATCTCCCGGTCTGCATGGCCAAGACGCACCTGTCGCTGTCGGCCGACCCGGCGCTGCTCAACGCGCCCGAGGGCTTCACGCTCCCGGTGCGCGACATCCGCGCCTATACGGGCGCGGGCTGGCTCGTGCCGCTGTGCGGCGACATCACGCAGATGCCCGGGCTCGGCAAGGAGCCGGCCGCGCTCAACGTCGACATCAACGAGGATGGCCGGACGGTTGGGCTCTTCTAGCGTCGGCGAGCTGCTGGCCGCCGTCGCCGCTCCCACGCCGGCGCCGGGCGGGGGCTCGTCCGCCGCCGTCGCATGCGCGCTCGCTGCCGCGCTCGTCGAGATGTCCGGGGACGAGCGCGCCGCGGCGCTGCGGAAGCGGGCGCTCGAGCTGGCGGAGGCCGACCTCGCCTCCTACGCGCCGGTGCTCGAGGCGCAGCGCCTGCCCGCGGACGACCCGACCCGCGCCAGGCGGCTGCGCGCCGCGCTGTCGGAGGCGTCGGCGGTCCCGCTGGCGCTTGCCGAGGTCGGCTGCGAGGTGGCCGAGCTGGCCGCGGCAGCAGCCCGCGGCGGCCGGCGCAGCCTCGAGGGCGACGCCACGGCCGGCGCGCTGCTGGCCGAGGCGGCCACTCGCGCGGCCGCGCGCCTGGTCGAGCTCAACCTCGCCGCGCAGCCGGACGACGCGCGCGTGAGCCGCGCGCGCGAGTACGCGGCCCGCGCGCGCAGCCGCGAGGTCAGAGCTGGGGCTCGACTGAGCGGTCGAAGGCCGGCGCGCCGTCCTCGATCCGCGGAGAGCCGACGGCTCCGTGGGCACCGTGTGCATCTACGAGGGCACCAGCCCCGAGGCCATCCGCGAGCACGCGAGCCGCGCCGACCTGCCGGCCGACGAGATCATCGCCGTCGCCGACACCGTCATCGTGCGGCCGGATCCGGTGCCCGTCGCTCAAACAGCAGCGCCGTGATCACGGGGCGCGACTCGGGCGCCGGCTGGTCGTAGTTCGAGTACGGGCGGTTGAGGAGGTGACCGCGGTGGACGAGCGTCGCCGAGCCGCCGCCGTCGAGGTTGATGGCCTCCGAGGCGCCGAACGAGATCAGGAGCCGCGCCAGCTCGCCCAGCTCGAGCCCGGCGTCGACGCCCGAGCGCCGCCCGTCGCAGCAGACGGCGAGCAGCTCGTCGTCGCTCAGGCCCAGAGCGCAGCGCGGATAGCGGCCGGCGGTGATGTCGGAGTCGAACTGGGCCGCGCCGCTCGAGAAGCCCTCGCGGTCGCCGTCGTCGGCGAGCGAGCGACCCTCGCTGACGAGCAGCGGGCCGGCCTGGACGAGGTCGCCGGGCGGGTCGCCGCCGAGCTCGCCGCGGCGGGCGAGCCGCACCTCGCCGTCGTCGATGTGCACGCACGCGCGGTCGTCGCCCCACGGGGCGGCGATCGGCTCGTGCTCGACGACGGCGCCGTCGATGCGGACCTCGCCGAGCGGCCGGTAGGGATCGCGCACGAAGAAGCCGGCGACGATCGCCTCCGGATGGCTCTCCGCCGCGCACCAGTGGTCGAGACGCGTCGGCTGCTCGAAGCACGTCAGCGCGAGCCGCGTGGTGTGCCGCGGGGGTGGCGCACGAGGTACACGGTCGTCTCGTCGCCGTGGCGGTTGCGGATCCGCAGGAGCTCGTATTCGATGCCGTCGGACACGGCCGGCGCGAGGCTATCGCGCCCGCGCATCGGGGAATGATCGTCGCCACGAAGGCTCGGTCCTGCGGCCCGGCGCTCCAGATCGGATTGACAGTGCTGTAAAGGCTGGCTAGTCTGTCGGTTGACAGAGATGTAAACCCACGCCTTGGAGTCAGTCCCGTGCATCGCGACATCCACCCCCCGGCCGAGCAACGGCCATGGACGGCGCTCGTCCTGCTCGCCATCGCCCAGTTCATGGTCATCCTCGACGTCACGGTGGTGAACGTCGCGCTGCCGTCGATCGCGATTAGGCGGCGGCGAGGGCGTCCTCGTCGGCCGGCCGCACGACGGCGACCTCGCCGGGCGCGTGCTCGAGCAGCCACGCGACGTCGGCGGCGCTGCAGCCCGTCGGTGTGGGCCGTCCCGGCGGCCACGACCAGCCGGTCGTAGCGCTCGTGCGTCGAGCAGCTCGCGCAGCGCGTGGCGGACCGTGCGGCCGCGGACGATCCGGGCGTCGACGGACGACGCCGGCGGCCAGCGCGCGCTGCTCGATCGCCTCCTGGAGCTCGAAGGCGTTGCCGCACGGCGCGCGGGATCGGCGCCTCGAGCGGCAGCGTCCATCGGCACCGGCACCAGGTAGGCGGGGACGAGCGTCGCGTCCTCGAAGCGGGCGATCCGCAGCGCGGCGTCGAGCGCCCGCACGGACAGCTGAGCTGCCGAGGTACGGGAAGAGGATGCGGCGCGTGGGCGGCGCGGCGTCTGCCGCGCGCGCCGGCGGCGGATGACCAGCAGCGCGGCACGGCGGCGCCTACGGCGATCGACGCCGGTGAGCGAGGAGCAGCGGCCTCGTCATGGCGGCTTCCACCGTGCCGCTCGGATGCGGTCGGCGACGATCCGCACGTCGATGCCCGGCAGGCGCCGCACGAGCCGGTCGGTCAGCGGCTCGGACGAGCCGGCCGCAGCGCCGAGGCGCGGCGCGGGCGTGCCGATCAGCACGTACGTCGAGCGCGCGCTCGCCGGCGACGCGGGCGGCGACCTCGGGGACGTCGTCGCCGCTCCTCGACGAGCACTCGGCGCCGAGCAGCGACGCCGAGCCGGCGAACGCGTCGATCTGCTCGCGCTCGGCCTCCGACGGCTCGCTCCGAGCACGATCGAGCACGTCGAGCTCGGCGCCGAGCCGCTGCGCCGAGCGCCAGGCGCGGCGGATGATCCGCTGCGACGTCGGCTGCGGCGTGACCAGGGCCAGCAGCCGCTCGCCGACCGCGACGGCGTCGCGGCCTCCATCAGGCGGTCCTCGCGCGAGACGCCGATGTCGCCCTTCAGCCGCTTGGCCTCGACGTCCTCGGCGACCTGGCGCAGCGCGACCTCGCGCAGCGCCTCGAGGTTCTCGACCCGGAAGAAGCCGTTGAGCGCGGCCGGCACGCGCGCGGTCGGGTAGACCTTGCCCGCGCGCAGGCGCTCGATCAGCGCCGGCGGGCGTGAGGTCGACGAGCACGACCTCGTCGGCGCGCCGAGAGCACGGAGTCCGGGAACGTCTCGCGCACGCGCACGCCGGTCAGCTCCGCCACCTGGTCGTTGAGCGACTCGAGGTGCTGGACGTTGACCGTCGAGTAGACGTCGATCCCGGCGTCGAGGACGTCGCGCGACGTCCTCGTAGCGCTTGCCGTGCTCGAGCCGGGCGCGTTGGTGTGGGCGAGCTCGTCGATCAGGGCGAGCTCGGGCTTGCGGCGCGAGGATCCCGGGCAGGTCCATCTCCTCGAGCGGCACGTCCTTGTAGGTCGACGCGCCGGCGCGGCATCAGCGGCAGGCCATCGGCCTGCGCCTCGGTCTCCTCGCGCCCGTGCGGCTCGAGATAGCCGATCACGACGTCACGCCCCGCCTCGAGCTCGGCGCGGCCCTCCTGGAGCATGCGGAAGGTCTTGCCGACGCCGGCGGCCATGCCCGAGGAAGACCTTGTGCCGGCCGGACATGTCGCGGACGCTGACCCGCCTCCAGGTGGAAGGCCGCGCGGAAGACGCCGCCTCGCGCAGCGTCCCGGCGGGGTGCTCGGTGAACATCGGGCCCGTCGCCGTCGGTGAGCAGCAGCGACACCTCGGCGATCGCCGCGCACGGCGGGCGCGCGGCTCGGCGCGCAGCGCCTCGGCGAGCGCGGAGCAGGTCGCGGCGCGCGGCGAGCACCTCCTCGCGCGCGACCGGGATCGCGCGCCGTGCCCGGCGGCGGCGGCCCTCGGCGCCGCGCGCTCGAGCCGTCGGCGAGGCAGCTGTGCACGACGCGCCAGCCGCGGAGCCGCGCGCGCAGTCGGCTGGCGCGAGATCGCGCCGCGGCCAGGCGCCGGTCGAGCCGTGCGACCGGTCGCCGCCTTCAGCGCGCGAGCCCAGAGCGGATGCCATGACGCGAGACCGCCATCTTCACGCCCCGAGCAGGTTGTGGACGACGAGGTCGATGCAGCTTGATGCCGATGAACGGCGCGATCAGGCCGCCGACGCCGTAGATCAGCAGGTTGCGCCGCAGCAGCGCGGTGGCGCCCACCGGCCGGTAGCGGACGCCGCGCAGGGCGAGCGGGACCAGCAGCGGGATGATCAGCGCGTTGAAGACGATCGCCGAGATGATCGCCGACTGCGGCGTGCCGAGGTCCATGACGTTGAGCGCGTCGAGCGGGCCGTCCGCGCCGGCCGCGCGTAGGTCGCGGCGAAGACCGCCGGCAGGATCGCGAAGTACTTGGCGACGTCGTTGGCGATCGAGAAGGTGGTCAGCGCGCCGCGGGTGATCAGCAGCTGCTTGCCGACCTCGACGATCTCGATCAGCTTCGTCGGATTGGAGTCGAGGTCGACCATGTTGCCGGCCTCGCGCGCGGCCTGGGTGCCGGTGTTCATGGCCACGCCGACGTCGGCCTGCGCGAGCGCGGGCGCGTCGTTGGTGCCGTCGCCGGTCATCGCCACGAGCCGGCCCGTCGGTCTGCTGCGAGCGGATCAGCTCCAGCTTGGCCTCCGGCGTCGCCTCGGCGAGGAAGTCGTCGACGCCGGACTCCTCGGCGATCTTGGCCGCGGTGAGGCGGTTGTCGCCGGTGACCATGACGGTGCGGATGCCCATCCGCGCGCAGCCGTTCGAAGCGCTCGGCTCATGCCCTCCTTGACGACGTCCTTGAGCTCGATGACGCCGAGCACCTGCGTGTCGCGGGCGACGGCGAGCGGCGTCGATCCCTGGCGGGCGACGCGGTCGAGCTCGGCCTGGGGGCGGGCGGCGCCTGGCCGCCCTCGTCGGCGACCAAGCGCAGGATCGCGTCGCCGGCGCCCTTGCGCAGGCGCGTGCCGTTGAGGTCGACGCCGCTCATGCGGGTCTGCGCGGTGAACGGCACGAAGCGCGCGTGCTGCGCCTCGAGCTCGTGCTCGCGGATTCCGTACTGCTTGGCGAGCACGACGATCGAGCGGCCCTCGGGCGTCTCGTCGGCCAGCGAGGCGTACTGCGCGGCCTCGGCGAGCTCGGCCTCCTCGACGCCGGGCATCGGGATGAAGGCGGCGGCCTGGCGGTTGCCGAGCGTGATCGTGCCGGTCTTGTCGAGCAGCAGCACGTCGACGTCGCCGGAGGCCTCGACGGCGCGGCCGGAGAGCGCGAGCACGTTGCGGCGCACGAGCCGGTCCATGCCGGCGATGCCGATCGCGCTCAGCAGCGCGCCGATCGTCGTCGGGATCAGCGCGACGAGCAGCGCGATCAGGATCGTGATCGAGATGTCGGTGCCGGCGAACTCGGCGAACGGCCGCAGCGTGACGACGACGGCGAGGAAGACGATGGTCAGGCCGGCGAGCAGGATCGAGAGCGCGATCTCGTTCGGCGTCTTGCGCCGCTCGGCGCCCTCGACGAGCGCGATCATGCGGTCGAGGAAACGACTGGCCCGGCTCCTGCGTGATCTCGACGACGATGTGGTCGGAGAGCACGCGCGTGCCGCCGGTGACCGCGCTGCGGTCGCCGCCGGACTCGCGGATGACGGGCGCCGACTCGCCGGTGATGGCCGACTCGTCGACCGAGGCGATGCCCTCGATGACGGTGCCGTCGCCGGGGATCACCTCGCCGGCCTCGACGACGACCACGTCGCCGCGCGCGAGCTCGTTGGCCGGCTTCGTCGCCGCCGTCCTCGCAGCCGCGCGACGGTCTGCGTGCGCATCGCGCGCAGCGTCGTCGGCCTGCGCCTTGCCGCGGCCCTCGGCGATCGCCTCGGCGAAGTTGCCGAACAGCGACCGTCAGCCACAGCCAGATCGCGACCGTGAACGTGAACCAGGCCGGGTCGCCGCCGCCGCCCGGGGCGTCGCCGCCGAAGGCCTGGACGATCCAGATCAGCGTCGTCAGCACGGCGCCGATCTCGACCACGAACATGACCGGGTTGCGGGCCATGAGCCGCGGGTCGAGCTTGCGCGAACGAGGCGGCGACCGCCGCCCGCAGTGATGTCGCGCTCGAACAGCGAGCGGCTCGGGACGGTCGGTCATCGACTGCGCCTCCAGCGGCGATCGTTGAGCTCGACGACGTTCACGGACTTCGGCCCGGCGAGCCCGAGCAGCGGCCGGCTGGTCGCGTCGTCGACCAGGCTGCGAGCACGTCGCTCGAGCGACATGCCGCGCTCGGCGGCGACGCGGTTGGCCTGGATGCGCGCGTTGTCGAACGGAGATCTGCGGGTCGACGCCCGACGCGGAGGTCGTGACCGCGTCCGCGGGCACGTCCTCGGCCACGAGGTCCGGCGTGAACTGCCGCTCGACGCTTCGAGGTAGTCGTCGCATCGAACCCCTTCAGCTGGTCGGCGAGCGCCTGCTGGTTGCGGGCCCTGGTTGTTGAAGAAGGTCGCGTCGGCGGCGTACCCGGTGACCGACGGCCGGCTCTGGAACAGGCTCGCGGTCCTTCGAGTAGTCCTGGGCGATCAGGCGTGCGGATCGCCGTCGGCCTTGTCGCCGGGAACACGACCTGCGCCACGCCGGTCATGGCCAGCGGGTAGGCGAGGCCGAAGACCAGCGGTCAGGCCGATGGCGGCGATCGACGGCGATTCTCAGTTCACGCATCAGAAGAGTTGGTCGGTCAGGCCCTGGACCACCGGTCCGAGCAGGAGGGCGGGGACGAAGGTCAGGAGCGCCGACGATCACGACGACGCCGACGAGCACGACCACGAAGGTCGGCGAGTCGGTGCGGAAGGTGCCCGGCGCCGGCCGGCGCCACGCGCTTGCCCGCCAGCGAGCCGGCGATCGCCAGCACGACGAGCAGCGGCAGGAAGCGCCCGCCGATCATCGCCAGGCCGCCGAGCACGTTGGCGAACGTGATGCCGAACTGCTCGGCGTCGGCGGGCTGCAGGAAGCCGGTGTAGCCGGCGAACGCCGAGCCGTTGTTGTTGGCCTGCGAGGTGTAGGCGTAGAGCGTCTCGGACCAGCCGTTGCGGCCCGGAGTTGTAGATCGACTTCTGCCCGTAGGTGGTCGCGATCGCGAGCGCGCTCGTGACGAGCACGAGCATCGGCACGCCGATCGTGCCGAACACGGTCAGCTTGACCTCGCGCGCCTCGATCTTCTTGCCCAGGAACTCGGGCGTGCGGCCGACCATCAGGCCGGACAGGAAGACGCCGAGGATGGACGAACATCAGCATCGCCGTAGAGGCCCGGAGCCGACGCCGCCGAAGATCGACCTCGCCGGTCTGCATCTCGGCCATCGGGACCATGCCGCCGATGCCCGTGAGCGACTCCATCGCGCCGTTGACGGCGCCGCACGAGGCGGCCGTGGTGACCGACGACCCAGAGCGCGGTCGACGCGATCCCGAAGCGCTGCTCCTTGCCCTCCATGTTGAAGCCGGCGACGCCGGCGGCGTCCATGGCGGGCGTCGCAGGCCGTTCTCGGCGATCGCAGACCACGATGACCGCGACGACCAGCAGCGACAGCATCGCGGCGTAGATCGCCCAGCCCTGGCGGCGGTTGCCGACCATGCGGCCGTAGACCGAGGTGAGCGCCGCCGGGATCGCGAGGATCAGCAGCAGCTCGACGAAGTTCGAGAGCCAGGTCGGGTTCTCGAACGGGTGCGCCGAGTTGACGTTGAAGAAGCCGCCGCCGTTGGTGCCGAGCTCCTTGATGACCTCCTGCGAGGCGACCGGGCCGGCGGTGCAGCGACGTGCGCATGACGCCCTGCGGAGACGCCAGGAGACGAGGCCGACCACCGATCGAGATCGGCAGCAGCACGTAGACCAGCGTCTTGATGAGATCGCTGTAGAAGTTGCCGATGCTGCGGCCGGAGCGGGCGGCGAGGGCGCGGATGAAGGCGATCGCGACCGCGATGCCGACGGCCGCCGAGACGAAGTTCTGGACGGCCAGGCCGGCCATCTGCGAGAAGTTCGACATCGTCGTCTCGCCGGCGTAGAACTGCCAGTTCGTGTTCGTGATGAACGACGACGTGGTGTTGAACGCGACGTCATACGGCGCCGAGTCGAAGTCCTTGGGGTTCCACGGGTGGATCCCCTGGGTGCGCAGGATCAGGTACAGCAGCGCCGAAGAAGACGGCGCTCAAGATCAGCGACCGACTTGCGCGTAGCGCCTTCCAGTCCTGCTCGCGGTCGCCGCCGAGCGCGACGATCGCGCGCTCGACGATCCCGATGCGCGATCTCGCCGCGGTAGACGCGCGTCATGTAGCCGCCGAGCAGCGGCGTGATCGCGGTGAGGACCGCGACGTAGAGCGCGATCTCGATCCAGCCGGCCGCGGTCATCTCAGAACCGCTCCGGCCGCAGCAGCGCGACCATCAGGTAGGCGAAGCACGGCCAGCGCGATGACGAGGCCGACGGCTTCCGCCCGCTCATACGCGATCGAACCCTTCGAGGATCAGGAACAGCGGCGAGGAAGCGCCAGCGCCGCGAACGCCACGCGACGAGACGTCCTGCAGCGAGTCGAGGATCGAGGCGAAGAGTCATGGCGACGCGACGCTAGGCGCGCCGCCGTCAAGCCGATCGTTCAGATCAGCCCGGCGCGCATCAAGATTCTGTGAAGCGGTAGCCGACGCCCGGGTCGGTGCGGATGTGGGCGCTCGCGCGGCCGATCTTGCGGCGCAGATTCGCGATGTGCGTGCGCAGCACGGCCGTGTCGTTCGCGTACTCGGGGCCCCAGACCTCGACGAGCAGCGCGCGGTGGGTGAGCAGCCGGCCGCGGTTGCGGGCCAGCGTGCGCAGGAGGTCGAACTCGATCGGCGTCAGGTGGACCTCGTCGCCGTCGACGCGCACCACCCGCGCGGCGAGGTCGACCTCGAGCCCGTCCGCGCGGATCGCCGGCTCGTCGGCCGGCCGGCCGGCGCGCCGCAGCGCCGCCTGCAGCCGCGCGACCAGCTCGCGCGGGCCGAACGGCTTGGTCACGTAGTCGTCGGCGCCCGCCTCGAGCGCGCGCACCTTCTCGGCCTCCTCGCCGACGGCGGAGAGCACGATGATCGGCATCTGCGCTCCACTCGCGCAGCCGCCGCGTGACCTCGATGCCGTCGCCGTCCGGCAGCACGAGGTCGATGATCGCGGCGTCGGGCGGGCGGATCGCGGCGCGGTCGAGCGCCTCCTCGGCGGTCGCGGCCAGGATCGCCTCGAAGCCCGCCTCGCGCAGCACGACGCGCAGCGCGCGCAGGATCTGCGGCTCGTCGTCGCAGACCAGGACGCGCGTCACGCGGGCGCCTCGACGGCGGCCGGCAGCGGCAGCTCGACCACGAACGAGGTCCCCTGGCCGGGCAGCGACTCCACGCGCACGTGGCCGCCGTTGGCCTCCAGCAGCCCGCGCACGATCGCCAGCCCCAGCCCGGAGCCCTGGCCGGCCGCGCCCGGCCCGCGGTAGAACGGCGCGAAGATGCGCTCCTGCTCGGCGAGCGGGATGCCCGGGCCCTGGTCGACCACGCGCATCAGGATCCGGCCGCCGCTCACCCGCGCGCGCACCGAGACCGGCTCGTGGTCGCCGTAGCGCAGCGCGTTCTCGATCAGGTTCGCGAACGCGCGCCGCAGCTGCGCCGGCGTCGGCGCGGAGGAGCGGCAGGTCGGCCGCGATCGACGAGCCGCACGCGCTCCGGGTGCTCCGGTGTCCTCGACCGCGGCGCGGATGACCTCCTCGAGCGAGCACCAGTCCTCGCGCGGCTCGGCGGTACCCGCCTGCAGGCGCGCGAGGTCGAGCAGCTGGTCGACGAGCCGCGCCAGGCGCCGGCTCTCGTGCGCGATCGTGTCGGCCAGCTCGACGCCGGTCCGTCGGGCTCCAGCGACGGTGAGCCGAGCGCTTCGCCGGCGGCCACGATCGCGGTCAGCGGTGAGCGCAGGTCGTGCGAGACCGACCGCAGCACGGCGGTCTTGATCTCGTCGCTGCGCCGCAGCGCGCTCGTCTCGACGACCTCGGCGGTGAGCCGCTCGCGCTCGAGCGCCGCCCACAGCAGCGCCTCCAGGGCGGAGCCACACGCTCGCGCGCGACGTCCTCGGCCGCGGTGGGCACGAGCAGCGTGCCAAGCCCGCCGAGCGGGATCGCCGCGCGCGCGCTCGTCGCCCTCGACGCGCTCGAGCACGACCGCGGCCGAGTCGATCCGCAGCGCGTCGGCGATGCACTTGGCGGCCGGCGCCGAGAGCCGAGCGCGGCTCCGGCGCGCCGAGCAGCAGGCGAGCCAGCTCCGACGCCAGGTCGGCCTCGCGGCGCCGCTGCTCCGCCTCCTCGGCGCGCTGGCGGGCCAGCTCGGAGAGCGTCGAGGCGACCACGGCCGCGACGAGGAAGACGACCAGCGCGACCCAGTTCTCGGCGTCGGCGATCGTGAACCGGCCGGTCGGCGGGATGTGGAAGAAGTTGAACGGCGAGCGCCGCCGCGACGCCCGTCGCAAGCCGAGGCGCAGGCCCCAGAACGTGGAGACGAGCAGCACGGCGAGCAGGTAGAGCGACGCCGAGCGAGACGGCTCGGCGCGATCTCGCTCAGCGGATACAGCAGCAGCGTCGTCAGGCCAGCGCGCCGGCGGCGACGATCACGCCAGCGTGGTGGAGCGTCCGGCCATCTACACGTGAGCCTAGACGGCGGCAAGGCGTAGGCTGGCGGCCGAGGTGAAGATCTTCATCGTCGGCGCCGGCCTGATCGGCGAGCGCGATCCTGAGCGGGCTCCATGCCGGCCACGACGTGACGGTGGTCGACCTCGATCCGGCGCGGCTCAAGCCGCTCGCCCAGCACTACGACGTCGCGACCGCGCAGGGCAACGCGGCCAGCGGGCGCGACCTCCTGCGCGCCGGCATCGCGGACGCCGAGCTCGTGATCTCGTGCACGTCGCGCGACGAGGCGAACCTCGTCGCCGGCACGTTCGCCCGCAGCGTCGCGCCGGAGGCCAAGACGATCGTGCGCACCTCGAGCGCGGACTACGTCGAGATCTGGCGCGAGGGGCGGCTCGACGTCGACTTCGTGGTCTCCTCGGAGCTCGAGACCGCGCGCGGGGTGTCGGCGGCGATCGGCATGCCGGCCGCACGCCACACCGACACGTTCGCCGAGGGCCGGGTGCAGGTCGTCGAGCTCGACGTGCCGCCGGGCCGGCACACCGACCTGGTCAGCGGCAAGCTGCGCTCGGCGCGGCTGCCGGGCGAGTCGCGGGTCCTGGGCATCATCCGCGACGACCGCCCGATCCTCGTCCGCGGCGACGTCGAGATCGAGCCCGGCGACCGGATCGTCGTCGTCGGCTCGCCGCGCGCCGCCCGGGAGTGGTGCACGCTCGTCGCCCCGCGCCGCGGCGAGGTCCACGACGTCGTGGTCTGGGGCGCGCAGGAGCTCGGCGCGGCGATCGCGCGCACGCTCGTCGAGCAGGACCTGAGCGTGAAGGTGATCGAGGCCGATCCGGCGCGCGCCGCCGCCCTGGCCGAGAGCCTGCCGGGGGCGCGGGTGTTCAACACCGCCGGCCTCGACCGCGGCTTCCTCCAGCGCGAGGGGATCTCGCGCATCCAGGCGGCGATCTTCGCCATGCGCGACGACGCCCGCAACCTGTTCGCCGCCGCCGTCGCCCGGATGGAGGGCGTCGGCTTCACGATCGCGCTCGCCCACGACCCGGTGTCGGCGCGCGTGTACGAGCAGAACGGCATCGACGCCGTCGTCGATCCGCTGCTCGTGACCGCCGAGGAGATCGTCCGCTTCGCCCACGACCCGCGCACGCAGCAGATGGCGATGCTGGAGGGCGACCGCTACATGGTGCTGGACCTCACGACCCGCGCCGACAGCGACCTCGTCGGCGTGCCGATCCGCGAGATGCCGTCGCGCGGCGCCTTGATCGGAGCGATCCTCCGCAACGGCGAGGCGATCTTCCCGCACGGGACCGACACGCTGCGGCCCGGCGACCGGGTGATCGTCTTCACCGAGACGGAGCGCGCGCTCGAGGTCGAGCGCGCGCTGTGACCAGCTCGCTGCCCTACAGCCGGCGCCCGCGGCTCGGCATCGACGTCTCCGCCGCGTTCAACCTCGTCGGCTCGCTGGTCAAGTACCTCGGCATCTCGGCCGTCGTGCCGGCGATCTTCGCGCTCGCCAACTCCGAGCCGGTGTGGCCGTTCCTCGCCGCGGGAGCGCTCGTGAGCGGCTTCGGGCTCGCGCTGGAGCGGGTGACCCACGGCGCCGAGGAGGTCGGCGTCCGCGAGGGCTACCTCGTGATCTCGGTCGCGTGGCTGATCATCGCCGCCTACGGCGCCGCGCCGTACCTGCTGTCCGGCGACCCGCAGCTCGGCCGGCCGGTCGACGCCATGTTCGAGGGCATGTCCGGCTTCACCACCACGGGCGCCAGCGTCGCGACCGACGTCTCCGCCTTGCCCGTCTCGATCCAGGTCTGGCGCCAGCTCACCATCTGGCTCGGCGGCGTCGGCGTCGTGACGATCGCGCTCGCCGTGCTGCCGCGCCTGCGCGTCGGCGGCCGGCAGCTGCTCGAGTCCGAGCTCGCCGGCCCCGGGGTGGAGAGCGGCCTGTCCGGCCGGATCCGCGACACCGTGCGGCGCTTCGGCACGCTCTACGTGGCGCTCACCGTCGCGGCGTTCGTGGCGCTGGCGGCTGCCGGGCGTGGCTCGGCGCCGGCGGACACGATGAACGCGTTCCAGGCCTTCGCCCATTCGCTCAGCACGCTCGGCACCGGCGGCTTCTCGACCGAGCCGCAGTCGATCGGCGCGTTCGGCGGCCTGACGCAGTGGACGGTGATCGTGATCATGGCCGTCGCCGCGTCGAACTTCATGCTCCTGTACCGCGCGCTCGTGCAGCGCCGCCCGCGCGAGGCGGCGCGCGACGAGGAGCTGCGGCTGTACCTGCTGATCCTCGTGCTGGTGAGCGCGGCGGTGGTCGCCATGCTGCTGGAACCGCGCGCCGCAGGAGGGCGAGGATGCCGTCCGTGCCGCGGCCTTCGAGGTGACGTCCGTCGTCACCACCACCGGCTACTTCACGGTCGACTACGGGCAGTGGCCGACCGTCGCGCTGATGACGCTGGCGCTGCTCTTCTTCGTCGGCGGCTGCGCGGGGTCGACCTCGGGCTCGATCAAGGTCGCCCGCCATCTGCTCGTGGCCAAGCTGCTCGGGCGCGAGGTGGTCGGCACGGCCCACCCGGAGCTGCTGCGTCCCGTCCGGATCAACGGCGCCGTGATCGACCAGCAGACGCTGCTGGCGGTGATCTCGTTCGTGCTCATCTACCTCGCGGTCTTCGTGCTGGGCACCGCGGTGCTCGCGCTCGAGTCCTCCATCCGCGGCCCGGAGCTGGGCGTCGCTCGGCCTCATCTACGCCTCGGCGTCGACGCTCGCCAACGCCGGCGTGGGGCTCGGCGTGGCCGGCACCACCGGCTCGTTCGCGCCGTTCGGCGACACCTCGACGGTGGCGATGACGGCGCTCATGTGGCTGGGCCGGCTCGAGATCGTTCCGGTGGTCGTCCTCCTGCGCCGGAGCTACTGGCGCGTATAGATTTCGACCCACCCCCAAGGAGGATGACGATGGCGCTTCAGCTTGGCGATACCGCTCCCGATTTCGAGGCCGATACGACCGAGGGCAGGATCAACTTCCACGACTGGATCGGCGACTCGTGGGCGGTGCTGTTCTCGCACCCGCGCGACTTCACGCCGGTGTGCACGACCGAGCTCGGCTACATGGCGCGGATCAAGCCGGACTTCGACGCGCGCAACGTGAAGATCATCGGGCTCTCGGTCGATCCGACCGGCAACCACGAGCAGTGGGCGAAGGACATCGAGGAGACGCAGGGCGCGGCGCCGAACTACCCGTTGATCGGCGACGAAAACTTCAAGGTCTCCAAGCTCTACGGGATGCTGGCGGACGACGTGGAGGGCGACCCGACGGAGCGCACGCCGGCGATGAATCAGACCGTCCGCAACGTGTTCGTGATCGGGCCGGACAAGAAGATCAAGCTGATCCTGGTGTATCCGATGACCACGGGCCGCAACTTCGACGAGGTGCTGCGGGTGATCGACTCGCTGCAGCTGACCGCCGAGCACAAGGTCTCGACCCCGGTGAACTGGAAGCAGGGCGAGGACGTGATCATCGCCGGCTCGGTCTCGGATGAGCAGGCGCGCGAGATCTGGCCCGAGGGGTGGGAGTCCCCGCGCCCCTACATCCGGATCGTGCCTCAGCCGACGCGATAGCGCAGGTGCGTGGCCGCCGGGGTCTCGATGACCCCGGCGGTCTCGAGCTCGCCCTCGATCTCCTCGAACATCCGGGTGCCCGCGCCGAACAGCACGTGTCCGGCGGCTGAGTCCGATATACTTCCTGTTCAGATGGAAGTTAAGCGGACAACGAAGCGAGGGCCGATCCGATGACGACGGCGCTGCTGGATCCGACGACCCGCGCGAGCCTGCGCTCGAAGGCCGAGATCGTCGAGGACCTCGTCGAGCGCAGCACCGACGAGCAGCCGGACGAGAAGCTCAGGGCCCGTGCGGAGCGGCGCTCGGAGTGGTACCGCCGCGTCGAGGACGCCGTCCTCGACCTCGCCAACGCCCTGCCCGCCGGCACCGAGGACTACGAGGCGCGCCAGCTGTTCGTCTTCCTGACCGGGCTGCGGCGCGCGATCGACGAGGACCCCAAGGCGACGGACGAGTCCGGGCGCGTGCGCCTGGCCGCCATGAAGATGGCCGATGTCGCGCGCCGGCTGGACCGTCGGCTGGAGCACGCGGTCCTGGAGAACCCGGACGAGGCGGCTCGCTACGTGTTCGCGCAGCTCGACGCCGTCGGAGCGACGGAGCTGGCGCGGCTGCTCGGCGTGTCGACGAAGACGATCGGCGCGTGGAAGGCCGGCGGACCCGTGAAGCAGAAGGTCGAGCGCGTCAAGCTCGTCGCGCAGCTCGTGGCCTACCTGCGCTACTCGATGACGCAGACCGGTCTGCTGATGTGGTTCGACAACGCGGCCGACAGGCTCGGCGGGCGCTCTCCGCTGCAGCTGCTCGACAAGAGCGTGAGCACGGCGTGGGAGCCGCTGGTCTCCTACGCCCGCGGCGGCCGTGGCCAGCTGGCGGGCTGAGCCGAAGGCGGTCTCGGGCGAGTGGACCTGCTTCCGGCAGGTCTCGCCGGCATGGCCGCCGCTCTACCACAACGCCGGCACTCCGGCGCCCGACCAGGAGTCGGGGCGCTGGCACCGCAAGGGCGAGGGCCACGCGCAGTATCTGGCTCTCTCGCCGCTCGGCGCGTGGGCCGAGTGCGTGCGCTACTTCAGCGTGCGCTCTCCCGAGCAGGCGCGCGAGATGGAGCGTGACCTGTGGCTGGTGTTCGCACGCGAGCGGCGCGTGGCGGACCTGTCGAGCTTCGACCGCTACGACGCGTGCGGCCTCGATCCCGCGCTCGCGGTCGACCCGGACCACGCGGCGAGCCAGGCGCTGGCCGACGAGCTGCGCGCGAGCGGATTCCGCGGCGTCCTGTCGCCGTCGGCGGCGCTGCCCGGCGTCGTGAACCTCACCGTGTTCGGCGAGCGCTACGAGCGCGTGCTGTTGACCGACCTCGCCGCCTGGGACAACCCGGACGCCGACGCCTGGCTGCCCGTCCAGCTCGTGGTCGAAGCGGCCCCGATCCCGGTCCAGCTCTGCACGGAAGCGGTGTTCCTGACGCAGAAGCACCACGGCTACCGCGAATGGATGGCGGCCAAGGGCCGCCCGCTCGGCCCGGCGCCGCCGTAGCGGCGGGCTCATGTCCTAGGGCGAACGCCTACCGCGCCACCGTACGCGCGCTGCGTCCCGGTTCGATGCCCCAGGTGACGATCCGCTCGGGATGGATCCGGATCAGCGGCGTCGGCAGCGCAATCGCCTCGCCCCGCCCGCGGATCTCGATCCCACGCGGACGCCACGGGTCTGTGCTCGCCAGATCGTCGATCACGATCGCGGCCCGCCCCGTCCGCGCCACGTCGCGAAACTTCTTCGACCGCTCGAGCTCGCTGCCCCCGACGTCGATCGTGTCGCGCGCCGCGTTGTAGATCCATGCGACCGGCACCACGTGCGGCGTGCCGTCCGCTCCGACCGTCGCGATCCGCCCGAGCTGCCGCCCGCCGGCCAGGTAGCGAATCTCGGCCTCGGTGAAGGCGCTCATGGCCACGATCCGGCGTCGCTCCGCGGCGCGACCCAGGTTCCATCGACGCGCGTCAAGTCGAGAATGGTCCTGCGTCGCGATGACGAAGTCCACCGCACAGACCGAAGGATGACGGTCTGCTGATGTGGTTCGACAACGCGCGGCCGGCTCAGCCGCGCCAGCTTCACGGTCCGCGGGAACGTGACGACCTGAGGCGCCGCTGCACCCGCGAGCATCCACCGCGGGGGCAGGACGCCGGCACCGCCGCCCCCTGGCTCGGGCGGCCGCTCGCGGCCGGCGCCGAAGATGTTCGCCGTGCCGGGCACGGTCACCGACCTGCCGAGCTCGCCCTCGATCTCAGCCGCCGGCGTCGTGGTCGCCACTGCACGCGCCTGGGGGGCGGCGCGCGTCGGGGGCTATGGACCGATTGCGTCATCGTTGCGAGTACTCAGCGTGGGGAGGGAGCCGGCCGCGCTCACCCGCCTCCCGTGAGGGCGTTGACGCGGACCCGTCCCAGCTCCGCCGGCGCGGACCGATGAGTCTCCACACGGCGGGCGGTCTGATACGAAGAGACAGTCCGCCCAAAGGAGCGCATCGTGTTCGCAGAGACCAAGGCCTACAGCGGCTTCGCCGTCCCCGACATCGAGCAGGCCCGCGAGTTCTACGGAACCACGCTCGGGATCAAGGTCACGGAGGAGCACGGCATGTTGACCCTCCACCTGGCCGGCGACCGCCCGACCCTCATCTATCCGAAGCCCGACCACCAGCCCGCGAACTACACGATCCTCAACTTCCAGGTCGAGGACGTCGAGAAGGCGGTCGATGAGCTCATGGCCCGCGGCGTGACGATGGAGCGCTACGAGGGCGCTGGGCAGGACGAGAAGGGCATCCACCGCGGCGAGGGGCCGGACATCGCCTGGTTCACCGACCCGGCCGGGAACATCATCGCCGTCCTCGCCGAAGGCTAGACCGGAAGCGGGCCGGCCGGCTTGACCGTCCGCAGCGCGAAGTTCGAGCGGACGTCGCTGACGTTCGGCAGCTCGCAGCAGCGTGCCGAACATCAGGCGCTCGTAGGCGGCCAGGTCGGCCACCACGACCTCGAGCAGGAAGTCCGCCGAGCCGGAGACGATGTGCGCCGAGACGACCTCCGGCGCGGCGGCCAGCCGCTCGCTGATCGCCGCCGCGCTGCGGTCGGAGTGGCCCTCGACCTTGAGCTCGACGAAGACGGTCAGGCCGAGGCCGAGCTTCGCGCGGTCGAGCATCGCGCGGTAGCCGGAGATCGACGCCGTCGGGCTCGAGCGCGCGCAGCCGGCGCAGGCACGGGGAGGGGGAGAGGTGCAGCTTCTCGGCCAGCGCGGCGTTGGAGATCCGGCCCTCGCGCTGGAGGATCGCGAGCATCCGGCGGTCGACGGTGTCCAGGGGCATGATCATCTCCTCAATCAGGGTCGCAGGGGCAGATCATTGCGCACAGCGAACTCCAGGGGCGCAAGTCGGCACCACATGCCCCCGATTCCGCGGGACACTGCCTGCATGCTCTCCACCCGCACGGCCACCGCGCTCTACGTCGGCGCCGTCCTCGGCCCCGGTGTCCTGATCCTCCCCGCGCTCGCCGCCGAGGCGGCAGGCCCCGCCTCCGTGCTCGCCTGGGTGGCGCTGCTCGCGCTGTCCGCCCCGCTCGCGATCACCTTCGCCGCGCTCGGCGTCCGCCACCCCGAAGCGGGCGGCACGGCGGCCTACGCGCGCGCCGCCTTCGGGCCGCGCGCCGGGGGCGTCACCGGCTGGTGGTTCCTCGCCGGCGTCGTGCTCGGCGCGCCCGCCGTCGCCCTGATCGGCGGCTTCTACGTGGCCGAGCTGGTCGGCGCCGGGCGCGAGGGCGCCGTGGCCGCCGCCGCGGGGATGATGGCCGCGGTCATGGCCGCCAACGCGGTCGGCCTCAGGACCTCGGCGCGCCTCCAGCTCGGACTCGCCGGGCTGCTGGCCGCGCTGCTGCTCGTCGCGATCGTCACCGCGCTGCCGCGAGAGCCGCGCCGAGCACTGGGCCCCGTTCGCGCCGCACGGCTGGGCCGCGATCGGCACCGCGGCGAGCCTGCTCATGCTCTCGTTCATCGGCTGGGAGGCCGTCTCGCACCTGGCCGGCGAGCTGCGCGACCCGGCGCGCCAGCTCCCGCGCGCGATCTTCGCCGCGCTCGGCGTCGTCGTCGTGCTCTACCTCGGCCTGGCCGTCGCGACGGTCGGCGTGCTGGGCACCGCGGCGCCGTCGCAGGTGCCGCTCGCCGATCTCATGGCGGCCGGGCTCGGCGCGCCCGGCCGCACCGCGACCGCGGCGCTCGCGGTGCTGCTCACGATGGGCGCGATGAACGCCTACGTCGCCGCCGCCGTCAAGCTCGCCGGCGCGCTGGCCGCGGACGGCTCGGCGCCGGCCGCGCTCGCCCGTCCGGGCCGCGCCCTCGGCCTGTTCGCGACGTCGGCGCGCTGCTGCTCGTGCCGCTCGGCGCCGACGCTGCTGAGCGTCGAGGACCTCGTGCGGGCGGCCAGCGCGTCGTTCGTGGCGGTCTACGTCGACAGCCACCGCGGCCGGCGTGCGGCTGCTCGCCGGCGCCGCGCGCGTCGCCGCGGCCGTCGCGTTCGTCGCCGTGCTCGTGGTGCTCGCGTTCTCCGGTCCGTTCCTGCTCGTCCCGGCCGTCATCGCGGGCGCGGTCACTGCTGCGCGGCCGTCGTCGCCAATGCGTGCAGACTGTGCAAGTTTGCACAGAGCGAGGGTTTGCTCGCTGACCGTGCGCTCTTCGGCGACGCCGCCCCAGTCGCTCGAGGGGCCACCTCGTCCAGGGCCTGGACGAGCCGGCTCAGACGACCGACGACAAGACCGAGGAGAGCCGCGAGGCGGCGGTCTCCAGCTCGGGCTCGCCGAGGTAGCTGAACGCGAGCCGCAGCTCGTTGGGCGCGCCGCCGAACGGCGCGCCCGGCACGTACGCGACGCCCGCCTCGAGGGCGGCGGGCCGCAGCGTGATCGTGTCGATCCCCTCCGGCAGCGTGAGCCAGCTGAAGAACCCGCCGAGCGGCTCGCTCCACGTGACGCCGCCGGGCATGTGCTCGCGCAGCCCGCGCTCGAGCGCCCGCCAGTGCGACGCGTACAGCTCGCGCGCGCCCGGGATCCGGCGCTCGAAGTGGCCGGCGCGGCCGTAGGCCTCGACCATCTTCTGGCCGAGCCCGCCCGCACACTGGTCGGTCGTCTGCTTGGCCGCGGCCAGCTCGGCGATCACCTCGCTCGGCCCGACCGCCCAGCCCAGCCGCACGCCGGGGCAGAAGATCTTCGAGAACGTGCCCGCCTGCACCACCACATCGGGCGCGAGCGACCACAGCGAGGGCAACGCCGAGTCGTCGAAGGAGATCTCGCGGTAGGCGACGTCCTCGAGGATCAGCACGCCGTGGCGCCGGCAAAGCTCGACCAGCGCCTCGCGCCGCGCGAGCGGCAGCGTGCGGCCGGTCGGGTTCTGGTACTCCGGGATCACGTACAGCAGCTTCGGCGCCAGGCCGTCGGCCAGGCGCTCCTCGAGCGCGTCGACGAGCAGGCCGTCCTCGTCGATCGCGACGCCCTCGATCTCGGCCTCGTAGCGGTCGAAGGCCATGATCGCGCCGAGGTAGGTGGGCGCCTCGACGGCGACCGTGTCGCCGGGGTCGATCAGGGCCTGGCAGGCGAGCGCGATGCACTCCATCCCGCCGCTGGTCACGATCAGCTCGTCGAGCTCCGGCCGCCGGCCCTGGAGCATCTCCTGGCGGTCGACGAGATACTCGCGCAGGCTGGGGATCCCCTCGCACGGCGCGTACTGGAGCGCGACCCCGGCGTCGTCGCGCACGAGCCGGGCGACGATCTCGTCGAGCAGCTCGGACGGGAAGGTGGCCGGGTTGGGGAAGCCGCCGGCCAGCGAGAGGGCGGACGCCCGCCGGACGGCTCGCCGGCGAGGCTCGTGTGCGGGGCGAACGCCTCCGACCAGCCGGTCTTTGCGACGTCCATGCCGTGACGATAACGCCGGGTAGGCCGCTACGCCGCGGGGTGAGCCGGCGGCCGCGCAGCGGAAGCCGGGCGTGCAGGCGCCATCCAACGGCTGGGGCGAGGCAGACGTGGTGGGCGACGAGTCGTGATCGCGGCACGGCTGCGCGAGCGCCGCGGCTCGTGCGCCCGACGCGCGACGCGCTCGCTACGTCCTCATCGCGGACGATCGGCGCTTGAGCCGTGACGGCCTGACGCGGCGGCGGCGCTCGGCCGCATCGGCGGCGCCGTCGCCGGCGCGTGGCTGTTCGGGCGCGTCGAGCTCGCGTCCGGCTTCGAGGACGGCCACTACTGGGCGTTCGCGGATCGCTGCCAGCGGCTGCTCGACGACCTGTGGTCACCCTGGCTCGGGCACTACCAGAGCGGCGGGCGGGGCGAGACGAGCATCAACGCCAACCTGCTGTTCACCCATGCCACGGCGGCGCTCGCCGGCCACCGCGGTCCCGCCCGGCAGGACGAGCGGGCGCGCGCCATCGCGTGGCGGCTGTGCCAGGTGCCGCCGTGGCGTCCGCCGGGCACGGGCCCGCCGCCGAGCGGCTCGGCCTGGGACCAGACGCACGACTGGGGCTGGGGCGCCGCGCTGGACTCGCACGAGGACCAGCACGTCGCGATCGACGCGACGGTGGTCAGGGGTCTCGCGCAGACGTGGCTGGCGCGCGCGCCGCTCGCGATCGACGTCGCCTTCGCGGACGCGATCGCAGCCGCCATCCACCGCTGCGCGACGAGCCCGTTCTACGCCTATCCCGCGCTGCGGCTGAACCAGATCAACTGGCCGATCGAGATCCACGCCTGGGCCGCGTCCGTGACGGGCGAGACGCGGCTGCTGCATCACGACTGCCGGCTCCAGTTCGGCCGCTTCGCGGACGCGCTCACCAGGGTCGTCCCGCCGTTCGAGATCCCCTTCACGGGCCCCGGCTACCGGTTCCACTACGTGCCGAGCGATCGCCCGGACGCGCGTGCGAACTTCGACAACCCCGAGTACGCCGCGACCGTGTGCGGCGCGATCCAGTTCTACGAGCTCGCCGTGCGGGCGGGCATGGACCCGCTGCTCCCGCGCCAGCGGGCCGCCATGCTCGCCTGGGTCGAGCGCGTCCTCTGCGGCTACTGGACGCACGCCGGCTACCTGAACTGGGACACCGGCGCGAGCTTCCGCCGCTGGCACCAGGCGAAGAAGCTGGGGCTCGCCCAGGGGGCGCTGCTGGGGATCGCCACCACGCCATCGCTCCAGCCGGCGCCCGCGCACGGCCGCTGGGCGAAGTACGTCTTCGACAGCGGGCTCGAGCTGTTCGACCGCTGGTCACGCGGCGGCGACGAGCTCCCGCCGCCGGTGTGGTTCGGCGTCACGGCCACGCCCGGCGGCGTCGGCGACGCGCGTCTGTCCGCAGCGCGGATGCAGGCCAACGCCGCGCGCGCGGCCGGTCTCGGGCTCGGTGCGCTGCCGTCCGAGGTCCCGCCGCCGCTGTACGCGTACGACCCCGACGTCGGCCGGCTCGCCGTGACCACGCCCGCGTACAGCACCGCGGTCACGGTGGTCGACTACGAGCGGCTGCCGTACGGCGGCGCCGAGCTGGCGCGGCTGTTCGACGGCGAGATGCGCGTCGCCGCCGGGATCGGCGGGCGCACGCCGGCGGCGTTCGGGATCGTGGCGCGGAAGGTCGGGACCGGCCATCGCGTCGTGAGCCAGCAGGGCAGGCCGCGCGCGAGCCTGCGGCGCCCGCCGCTGCGGTTGCTCGAGGCGCCGCGCGGGGCGGTGGCGCGCCCGGAGGCCTACCCGCGGCGTCCGTACGCCGGGCCGTTCCGCGCGCTCGAGGCGGCGGCCGTGACGCGCGACGAGGCGCTGACGATCGAGACGCGGCATCGCTTCCGTGCCGATTCGATCGAGACGCGCTGGGTCGTGGAGCCGCGGCGGGCAGCGCGCGGACGCTGGAGCGTCGACGTGCTGTTCCCGTCGACGGGCCGCGCCGCGTACGTCGTCGCCGTGCTCGCGGGCGGCGCGACCGAGCGGCTCGGCGACGACGACCGCCCGCTGGAGGACGTCCGCTGGCTGCACGTGGCGAGCGCGGACTCCGGCTATGTGATCGTGCCGCTGACGCGGGTGCCCGGGCGGCTGCGGCTCGTGAGGCCGGCGCCGCAGGACTCGGCGCCCGACCCCGGGCCGACGCTGGCGATCGCGCTGCTGAGTGCGACCCGGCTGCGGCGGCTGCGGTTCGCGGTACGGATCGCCCCGGCGCAGCCCGGCGCCGCCGCCGGCGTGGCGGCGCGGCTTCAGCGCCGTGCGACGCGCTGAAGGGCGTCCAGCACCCGCTGGACCGAGCGCTCGACCGGCTCCTCGGCGCCGTGCAGGCGGACGTCGGGGTTCTCCGGCGGCTCGTAGGGGGCGTCGACGCCGGTGAAGCCGGACAGCGTCCCCGCGCGTGCGCGCGCGTAGAGGCCGTGGGGATCGCGCCGCTCGCACTCCTCGACCGGGGTGTCGACCCACGCCTCGACGAAGTCGAGCCCGGCCTCGTCGTGGAGCTGGCGCGCCGCTTCGCGGTCGGCGGCGGCGGGGGAGACGAGCGCGACGACGGTGATCAGCCCCGCGTCGGCCAGCATGCGCGCCACGCTCGCCACGCGGCGCGCGTGCTCGTGGCGGTCTGCGGCTGAGAAGCCGAGGTCGCCGCTGAGGCCGTGGCGGACGTTCTCGCCGTCGAGCAGGTAGGCGGGCCGGCCGCTCGCCACCAGCGCCCGCTCGAGCTCCTCGGCGATCGTCGACTTGCCCGAAGCCGGCAGGCCCGTGAGCCAGACGGTGGCGCCGCGCAGCCCGAGCACCGCCCAGCGCTCGCGGCGCGGCAGCGCCGGCTCATGCCAGATCACGTCCGGGCTGTGCGGGCCGGTCGGGGGGCCGGGGTCCTCGTGGGCCTCGAGCACCATCCCCGCCGCGACGGTGGCGTTGGTCGCCTCGTCGACGAGGATGAAGGCGCCCGTCGCGCGGTTGCGCTCGTACGGCTCGGCCATGACCGGCGCCGCGAGGTCGAGGTGGACGAGGCCGATGTCGTTGAGCACGAGCTCGCCGGGGTGGGGGACGTCCTCGAGCCGCTGGACGTCGAGCCGCGCGTCGATCGACTCGATCCGCGCGCGCACGCGGCGCGTGGTGTGCTTGAGGACGTAGCGGGCGCCGGCCTTGGCGGGCGCGTCGGTCATCCAGCACAGCCGCGCCTCCAGCCGGCGCGCGACCGGCGGGGCGTTGCCGGGCGCGCAGATCATGTGCCCGCGGCCGGCGTCGATGTCGTCGGCGAGCACGACGGTGACCGACTGCGGCGGGACCGCCTCCGCGAGCGGCCCGTCGAAGGTGTCGATGCCGGCGATCGTGGTGCGCTCGCCCTGAGGGAGCACCACCACCTCGTCGCCGGGGCGCAGCACGCCGCTCGCGAGCCGGCCGGCGGAGCCGCGGTAGTCCGTGGCGCGCACGACCCATTGGACGGGCAGCCGCGGGTCGTCGAGGTTGCGGTCGGACGCGACCTCGAGCTGCTCGAGGTGGGTGAGGATCGGCGGCCCGTGATACCAGCCCGCCCGCCCCCGGTCGGACGGCTTGACGACGTTGTCGCCGTGCAGCGCCGAGACCGGGATCACGCCGCCGTCGGGGACGCCGAGGCGCGCCATCAGCTCGGCGAAGTCGCGCTCGATCGTGCGGAAGCCGGTCTCGTCCCAGTCGATCAGGTCCATCTTGTTCACGCAGCCCACGATGTGGCGGATGCCGAGCAGGGCGGACAGGTAGGCATGTCGGCGCGACTGCTCGACGACGCCGTTGCGGGCGTCGATCAGCACGACGGCGATGTCGGCGGTGCTGGCCCCGGTGACCATGTTGCGCGTGTAGCTGATGTGGCCCGGGGTGTCGGCGATGATGAACGAGCGCCGCGGGGTGGCGAAGAAGCGGTACGCGACGTCGATCGTGATGCCCTGCTCACGCTCGGCGCGCAGGCCGTCGGTGAGGCGCGAGAGATCGACCTCGGCGTCGTCGATCTGGTCGGCCATCAGGGCCTTGGAGTCGTAGAGCAGCCGGCCGATCAGGGTCGACTTGCCGTCGTCGACCGAGCCGGCGGTGGCCAGCCGCACCAGGTCGGGCATCAGAAGTAGCCCTCGCGCTTGCGGTCCTCCATCGCGGCCTCGCTCGTGCGGTCGTCGGCGCGGGTGGCGCCGCGCTCCGAGACGCGGGTGGCGAGCGTCTCGGCGATCACGTCCTCGGTGGAGACGGCGTCGGAGCGCACGGCGCCGGTGATCGTCATGTCGCCGACCGTGCGGTAGCGGACGCGGGCGGTGAAGGCCGGCTCGTCCTCGGTGCGCTCCACGTGGTCGCTGACCGCATAGAGCATGCCGTCGCGCTCGAACACCTCACGCTCGTGGGCGTAGTAGATCGAGGGCAGCTCGAGCTGCTCGGCCCCGATGTAGCGCCAGACGTCGAGCTCGGTCCAGTTCGAGATCGGGAACACGCGCGCGTGCTCGCCCTGGCGGACGGCGCCGTTGTAGAGGTTCCACAGCTCCGGCCGCTGCGCCCGCGGGTCCCACTGGCCGTGCTCGTCGCGGAAGGAGAAGATCCGCTCCTTGGCGCGGGCGCGCTCCTCGTCGCGGCGGGCGCCGCCGAACGCGGCGTCGAAGCGGTGCTCGGCGATCGCGTCGAGCAGCGTGACGGTCTGGAGCCGGTTGCGCGAGGCTCCGGTCTCGACGGCGCGGCCCTTGTCGATCGACTCCTGAACGGAGGCGACGATGAGCTGCTCGCCGAGCTGCCGGACCCGCCGGTCGCGGAAGTCGAGGACCTCGGGGAAGTTGTGACCGGTGTCGACGTGCATGACCGGGAACGGGAATGATTTGCACCCACCCACCCGGAAGGCCTTCTCGGCCAGACGCAGGAGCACGATCGAGTCCTTGCCGCCGGAGAACAGCAGTACCGGCCGCTCGAACTCGGCGGCGACCTCGCGCATGACGTGGATGGACTCGGCCTCCAGCTCCTCGAGCTGTGAGAGGGTCCGCGTGTGATCTTCCGTCAGCTCATCCATGACGATCTGGGCTGTGCTTCCTATCTGATCGGGGACGAGAAGGTCGGCGTGGCGGGGGTCGTGGACCCGCGCTTCGAGGTCGACGAGTACCTCGAGCTCGCCCGCTACTTGGGCGTGCGGATCGAGCACGTCTTCGAGACGCACAACCATGCCGACCACGTCTCGGGGCACGGCAGGCTAGCGGCCGCGACGGGCGCGACCATCCACATCCACCGTCTGGCGGAGCCCGGGTACGACCACGAGCCGTTCGACGACGGCGCCGAGTTCGCGCTCGGCTGCCTTCTCGTGCGGGCGCTGCACACGCCGGGTCACCGGCCCGAGCACACGGCGTTCGCGCTGTTCGACCTGCGGCGCGGCGAGGAGCCGTGGGCGGTCCTGACCGGCGACACGCTGTTCGTGGGCGACGTCGCCCGGCCCGACCTCGCGATCGACAAGGCCGAGGGCGCGCGCGGCATCTTCCGCTCGCTGAACGGCACGCTGCTGGCGCTCGGCGGCGACGTCGAGGTCTGGCCGGGGCACCTCGGCGGCTCGATGTGCGGCGGCCCGGGGATGGACATGAAGACCTCGTCGACGATCGGCTTCGAGCGACGCCACAACCCGGTGCTGGCTCTCGAGGACGAGGACGAGTTCGTCGAGCGCGCCCTGGCAGGCCTCGGCCCGCAGCCGCCGAACTTCCGCGCCATCGTCGAGCTCAACCGCGGCCCGCTGCTGACCGAGGGAGTGGAGCTTCTGCCCCTGGCGCCGCGGCAGGTCGAGCAGCGGCGGGCCGGCGGCGCGATGCTGGTCGACGTCCGCACCGACCAGCAGTTCGACGACGCCCACATCCCGGATGCGGTGTCGATCCCGATGCTCAACGCCGGCTTCGGCTCCAAGCTCGCCTGGCTCGCCGACCGCGAGCAGGAGATCGTCTTCATCGGCCGCGACGACGAGGACGGCCGGCAGGCCGGCCGGCTCGCCGTGGCGGTCGGCATCCGCCGGCTTGCCGGCTTCCTGCACGGCGGCATGACGAGCTGGCGCCAGGAGAAGCGCCCGGTCGCACGGATCGACCGGCTCCCGTTGTCAGAGCTCACCGATCGCGACGGCCTGCAGATCCTCGACGTGCGCGAGGAGAGCGAGTGGGACGAGGGCCACATCCCGGGCTCGCACTTCATGCCCTGGCACGACATCGGCGAGCTGCCCGACGGCCTAGACCCGACCCGCCCGATCGCGGTCGTGTGCAGCTCGGGCCAGCGCGCCGCGGTCGCCGCGAGCCTCCTCCGGCGCGCGGGCGCCGAGCGCGTGATCCACGTGACCGAGGGCGGAGTCCCGGCCTGGGGCCGCCTCGGCCATCCGCTACAACGCTAGCCGCCGCTAGTTGTTGAAATGCGTCTGGTACACGCGCACGGGCGAGTCCCACGTCACGCCGTGATACTCCTCGCCGGGCAGCACGTCGTCGCGGTTCTCGTCCGCGTGCCGTTGCAGCGCGGTCGGGAGCAGGTCGTGGAGGTCGTCGTCCGACATCTCGAGGCTCCGGCGCTCGTCCTCGGGGAGCTCGACCGGGACCGGCTCGGAGCGGCCGTGGAGGAACACGTGCCAGCGATGGGGATGCCGCTCGACGCGCTCGTGGTGGGAGATGGGCAGCTTCGCCATGCGCTGACGCTGTCGCCTCTCAACCAGGCGCGAGGCTGGCTCGTTCGCCGAGCTCGCGCGGGAACCGGTTTGACGGGCCGGTCGCGCGCGAGGACAATCGCGATGGTCCATGTGGCGGTCAGCCGGCGCAGCACACCCGGAGCGGGTGCGGGCCGCGGAGGTCGCCGGCGCCTTCAGCCTGGCGACCGATCTCGGGATGGCGCTGCCGTTCGAGCACGGCCTGCAGACCACGCTGTTCGCGGTCCGGCTCTGCCGGCGTCTCGGCGTCGACGCCGAGACGACCAGGCAGACGTTCTATGCCTGCCTGCTGTTCCACTCGTCCTGCACGACGGATGCCGCGCTGGGCGCCGAGATCTTCGGCGGCAGCATGACTCGGAGTCATGTCCCGGTGATGTGGGGCTCGCAGATGGACAACCTTCGCGGCGTGCTTCGGGCGCTGCCGCCTCCCGGCAGCCCGCCGCCACGCGCCGCGTTCGAGATCGTCCGCCGGGCGCCGCGGGCGGCCCGGGGTGTGCGATCGCATGTGATCGCCACCTGCGAGGTCGCGCAGATGCTCGCTCGGCGCGTCGGCCTACCGGAGCAGATGGCGAGCCTGTTCGCCTACTGGATCGAGCGCTGGGACGGTAAGAGCCCACTGCGCCGCGCGTCGCACGATGGCATCCCGCTGCCCGTGCGCATCGTGCACGTCGCGCAGGACGCCGCCGTGCACCGGATGCTCGGCACGGAAGCCGCCGCACGGGCCGTGCGAGAGCACGCGGGCCGCGGGCTCGATCCGGCGGTCGCCGAGACCTTCACCGACGACGCGGCAGACATCCTGGTGCTGCCGCCGCGGGCATCGGCGTGGGAGGAGACCCTCGGCAGCGAGCCGGAGCCGTGGCTGACGCTGGAGGGCGAGGCGATCGACCGGGCGCTCGGCGCGATCGGCGACTTCGCCGACCTCGCCTCGCCCTATCTCACCGGCCACTCGGCCGGCGTCGCCGCGCTCGCGGCGAGCGCCGCGCGGCGGTGCGGATTCGACGAGCCCGCCGTCGTCGCGCTGCGCCGTGCCGCCCTGCTGCACGACATCGGGCGCGTCGCCACACGCGTCGACGTCTGGCACAGGCCCGGACCGCTGTCGCCCGACGACTGGGAGCAGGTCAGGCTGCACGCCTACCACTCCGAGCGCGTGCTCCTGCGCGCGCCGGCGCTCGCCGGGCTCGCGGCCGTCGCCGGCGCCCATCACGAGCGGCTCGACGGGTCCGGGTATCACCGCGGGACGGCGGCAGCCGGCCAGCCTCCGCCGGCCCGCCTGCTCGCGACCGCCGACGCGTACCACGCGATGACCGAGCCTCGGCCCCACCGCGAGGCGATGCCTGCCGCGCGCGCCGCCGAATCGCTCGACGAGCAGTGCCGCGCCGGGCTCTTCGACGCCGATCTCGTCGCCGCGGTGCTCGAGGCGAGCGGCCAGCCGGTGGAGCGCATCGAGCGGCCGGCAGGCCTGACCGAGCGCGAGGTCGAGGTGCTGAGACTGCTCGCGCGCGGTCTGCAGACGAAGCAGATCGCCGCCACGCTCGGGATCTCGCCGAAGACGGCCGACCGCCATATCCAGAACACGTACGGGAAGATCGGCGTCTCGACGCGCGCCGCGGCGACGCTGTACGCGATGGAGCATGGCCTGATGGCGTGGGGAGAATTCCCGATACCCCGCACCGGCCCCCGCCCGTAGCTTCGCTCTGGTCCGCAGCACCGACACAGGAGGACGACATGCGGAGCGCGGCGGAACGTGTGGAGACGATCGTCGTCGGCGGCGGCCAGGCCGGACTCTCGGTCGGGTACCAGCTCGCCCGGCGCGGGCGGCCGTTCATGATCCTCGAGGCGGGTGACCGGATCGGCGACGCCTGGCGCACGCGGTGGGACTCCCTGCGCCTGTTCACGCCGGCCCGCTACGACGCCCTGGCCGGGATGCCGTTCCCCGCCCCGCGCCACTCCTATCCGAGCAAGGACGAGATGGCCGACTACCTGGAGGCCTATGCGGCGCGCTTCGACCTGCCGGTCCGGCTGGGCGTGCGCGTCGACCGCGTGTCGAGGAACGGGACCGGCTTCGTGATCGCGTCGGGGGAGCGGCGCTTCGAAGCCGACAACGTCGTCGTCTCGATCGGAAGCTGGCAGCGGCCGCGCGTGCCGCCGCTGGCCGCCGAGCTCGACCGCGACGTCGTCCAGCTGCACTCCGGCTCGTACCGCAATCCGGGCCAGCTCCAGGACGGCGACGTGCTGCTCGTCGGCGCGGGCAATTCAGGCGCCGAGATCGCGCTCGACGTGGCGGGCGGGCGTCGGGTCTTCCTGTCCGGCCGCGACGTCGGCCATGTCCCGATCCGCATCGACTCGTTCTCGGCCCGCTTCATCCTCCCGCTGATCCTGCGCGGCCTCTTCCACCGCGTGATCACGGTGCGGACGCCGATGGGTCGCAAGAAGCGCCCCGAGGTGTTCGCGCACGGCCTCCCGCTCGTGCGCACCAAGCCCGACGATCTCGCCGCTGCCGGGGTCGAGCGCGTGCCCAGGGTCGCCCGCGTGCACGACGGTCTGCCTCAGCTCGAGGACGGCCGCGTGCTCGACGTGGCGAACGTCATCTGGTGCACCGGATTCGATCCCGATCTCGACTGGATCGATCTCCCGGGCGTCGCCCACGACGACCCGGCCACCGAGCGCGGTGTCGTCGCAGACCAGCCCGGGCTGTACTTCGTCGGCCTGCTGTTCATGTACTCGGTGTCGTCGGCGATGATCCACGGCCTGGCGCGCGACGCGAACCACGTCGCCGAGCACATCGCGGATGGGGCGTTCTCCCGATGCGGCGGGTCCGGCGCGCGCCTAGCGTCGCCAATCGTCCGCTGAGCCAGTCGCAGAAGAAGACGAGGATGTCGACGACACGCAACGCTTTGTCTGGTCTGCGCCACGACGTGATCCTGGTGCCGGGCGCAGTGCTGCCGGCCGCGCCGGCCTATGGGGCGCTGCGGGACGCGTTCGGTGAGGAGGTGGTGGCGGTTGCCAAGGAGCTCGAGGTGTATGGCGCTGCGCCGCCGCCCAACTACACGCTCGAAGTCGAGGTCGAGGGAGTGCGGCAGACCGCCCGAGCGGCGGGGTTTGAGCGCTTCCACCTTGTCGGCTACTCGGCGGGGGGCGCGTGGTGCCTGGCGTTCGCCGCCACGCACCCGGACCGGGTGCGAAGCCTGGCGCTGCTGGAGGCCGCGTGGGCGGGCAACGAAGGGCTCGATCCGGCCGAGGAGCGAATGTGGCGACAGTACGACCGGATCATGGCCATGGCGCCCGGCGAGAGGATGCCCGCATTCATGCGCGCGAACCTGCGCCCGGGTGTCGAACTGCCGCCACGTCCTCCCGGACCGGCGCCGCCGTGGATGACCAGACGCCCGGCCGGACTGCGCGCCATCATCGGCGCGTTCAAGGCCGGCGAGCTCGAAATCGACGCGCTTCGCCGTTTCGACCGCCCGGTCTACTTCGCCCTCGGCGCCCTGAGCAATCCCGACCAATACGCAAGGATCGCCGAGCGCCTGGCCGACGCATTCTCCGACTTCACCCTCGAGGTGTTCGAGAATCGCCACCACTTCGACCCGCCGCACCGGGCCGAGCCGGAGCGCCTCGCCCGCTCACTTCGGGCGCTCTGGGCGAGAGCCGAGCGCGCGTAGGTGCGCGCACCCGGCGCGGACACCGGCAAGCGCACTTGGAGTTGAGGCCCTCGCGGCGCGATGATCAGGTCAGGCACCCTCGACAAGGAGCGAGTTCTCATGGGTCTTCTCTGGGGCACGGTCGCGTTGCTCGTCGCGATCGTCTGGGCGATCACCGTCTACGACATCATCCGCCGCCACCTCGGTGGGAAGCAGACCGCCGGCTGGATCCTGCTCGTCATCCTGCTGCCGTTCGTCGGCGCGATCATCTACTGGGCGGTCCGCAAGCCGACGCCCGATGAGGTGCAACGCGGTGTCGACGCACAGCAGGGACTGCGGGAAGACGCGGCGGGGCGAAGCGTCGACAGCACGCGCACCGGCCTCTAACGGAATCACGTCAGGCCGCGTGCTGATCCTGCGCGCCGAGACCGAAGCTCGGCGTGTGCACGTCGAGATAGCGCGCGGAGGCGAAGACGGCGTGGGGGAGATCGGGCGGGATCTGCACCCAGGTTCCCTCGCTGGCCCGGATCTCGCGGCCGCCGGCCGTGACCGCCAGCTCGCCCGCTAGCACGTAGAGCGACTCGACGTGCTCGCGATGGACGTGGGCGCCGTCGGGCGGGCTCGTCAGTACCGCGATCCCGATCTCGTCGACGTCGCAGAGCACGCCCTCTCCGCTCGTGAGCGGCGCCTCGGACGCCGGACGGCCTCCGTCCTCGGGCGGGTCGGCCTGGTCGAAGTCGCTGAGGCCGCGCATGTAGTCGGCGAACCCCTGTCCGGGTGCATGGAAATTGAGGTAGCGGATCTCGGCGTCGCTGCCATTGCGGAAGCCGTGGACGACGAGCGGAGGCACGCGCGCCAGCGTGCCGGCCGGCGCGACGGTCTCGTCGCCGTCAGGCCCGCGCATGACCGTCAGCTCGCCTTCGAGCACATAGAAGAGGTCGCTGTGGCGGTAGTGGACATGGAGGTTCGCGCCCGCCCGGCGGGGCCCGAAGCGCGACCAGGTCGCGTGTAGCGGGTCGACGTCGGACAGCATCTCGACGCGGCGGTCCGGGGCGTCGCCGATGATCTCGCCCTCGCGTGGCGCTACGACCTTCATCGCGCCCGCCACTCTACGAAGATTCAAGGCATGACCACGATCCGTCGCTGCCGCGATGACGAGCGCCCCGCGATCCTGCAGATCGTCAACGACGCTGCCGAGGTGTACAGGGGCGTGATCCCCGCCGACCGCTGGCACGAGCCGTACATGCCGGCGGAGGAGCTCGACGGCGAGATCGCCGACGGCGTCGAGTTCTGGGGCTTCGAGGCGGACGGGGAGCTGATCGGCGTGATGGGGATCCAGCCGCTGGAGGACGTCGACCTGATCCGCCACGCCTATGTCAGACCGGGCAGCCAGCGCGGCGGCGTCGGCGGCGCGCTGCTGGCGCATCTCGTCGAGTCGGCGACGCGGCCGATCCTGGTCGGCACGTGGGCGGCGGCCGAGTGGGCGATCGCCTTCTACCGCCGCCACGGCTTCGTGCAGGTCTCGACCGAGGCGAAGACTCGGTTGCTGCGCACCTACTGGAGCATCCCCGAGCGCCAGATCGAGGAATCGGTGGTGCTCGCCCGAGACCGATGAGCTTCTCGCGGACGGTCGTCCAACGGAGGCTTCGAGATGCGTCAGCTGAGGAAGTCGAGCAGGGCGGCGAGGAACGCCTCCGGGTTCTCCTCGGCGACCCAATGGGCGGTGCCGGGCACGCGCACTCCGCTGACGTGCTCGGCGACCTCCCGCATCATCGCCTCCACGAGCTCGCCGGACGTGCTGATCGCGCCGCCCACCGCCAGCACCGGCGCGGTCAGCTTGCCGTCGCGCTCGAGCGCCGCCCGGTTGTCCGCGGCGTCCTGGTCGAAGGCGCGGTAGAGCTCGAAGCCCGCGCGCATCGCGCCCGGAGCCGAGTATGCGGAGACGTACACGTCGAGATCCGCGTCGCTGACCGGGACGAAGCTGCGCGCGTTGAAGAACGCCTGCAGATACGGCCGCTCGCGACCGAACACCAGCATCTCGGCCACGTCGCGAGCTCCGTGGAAGGCGAAGTGCCAGACCCGCGGGTCGCTGCGCAGCCGGTCGAAGACCTCCGTCCCCGGGAGCGGCGCGTCGACCACGACCAGGTGGGAGACCTCGTCACGATAGGCCTGCGCGTAGGCGTACGCCACCATCAGGCCGATGTCGTGGCCGACGAGCACGATCGGGCCCTCGACGTCCAGGTGCTCGCGCAGGAGCCGCCGGATGTCGCCCGCCATCGTCTGCTTGTCGTATCCGCCGGCCGGCCGCCACGACTGGCCGGCGCCGCGGTAGTCGGGCGCGACGACGCGATAGCCGGCGTCGACGAGCGCCGGGATGACGTGCTGCCACTGCCACCACGTCTGCGGGAAGCCGTGCAGCAGCACGGCGGTGCGCGGGCCCTCGCCCGCCGTGACGTAGTGCAGGCGCAGGCCGGGCTCGATGTCCGCCATTCCATGCGTCATGCGAAAAGCTTTGCGGATCGACGCGCGCTTCACCCCGGCGTATCGCGGCGGCGACGGACCGCCGCTGGTCCTCGTGCACGGCTTCACCGGCTCGTGGCGGATCTGGGAGCTCGTGCTGCCCGCGCTCGAGCGCCGTCACGACGTGCTGGCGCCGACGCTGCCGGGGCACGCGGGCGGACCGCCGGTCGAGGACATCGACGACGCCACGATGCCCGACGGGATCGAGCGCGCCATGGACGCGGCCGGCTTCGAGACCGCGCACCTCGTCGGCAACTCGCTCGGCGGCTTCGTCGCGCTCCAGCTCGCGGCGCGCGGCCGCGCGCGCACCGTCGTCGCCCTCGCGCCGGCCGGCGGCTGGGCGGAGGGCGACGAGTCCTACAAGGAGATGCTGCGCGACTACGCGCGCATGCACGGCATGGCGAAGGCCGTCGCGCCGCACGCCGAGGCGGCCGCGGCCACGCCGCAGGGCCGGCGCCAGGCGACCGAGTTCATCGCCACCAACTCCGAGCACATCCCGCCGACGGTGGTCGCGGACGTCATCCGCGCCACCGCCGGCTGCGAGGCGGCGCTGCCGATGATCGAGTACGCGCTGCGCGAGCCGTGGCGGCTCGACGCGGCGAGCATCGCCTGCCCGGTGCGGATCGTGTGGGGCACCGGGGACCGGCTGTTGCCATGGCCGTCAGCCGCGGCGCGCTACCGCCGCGACTGGCTGCCGCACGCCGACTGGGTCGAGCTCGACGGCGTCGGCCACTGCCCGCAGCTCGACGTCCCGCTCGAGACCGCGCAGCTGATCCTCGGCTTCACGGATACGTGACGCGGTAGCGCAGGTGCGTGACGTCGGTGCCCTCGGTCACCGACACGGGGCCCTCGAGCACGAACGGCGCGCCCTGGAGCTGGTCGAAGAACGGCGTGCCGCCGCCGAGGAGCACCGGCACGAGGTCGATCCAGACCTCGTCGAGCAGCCGGGCGCTCAGGGCCTGGCCGGCGATCATGCCGCCGTTGAGCCCGACCACCTTGTCGCCCGCCAGCTCCCTGGCCTTCTCGATCGCGGCCTCGATGCCGTCGGTCACGAACGTGAAGTGCTCGCCCTCGCGCTCCCAGCCGTCTGGGACGCTGTGCGTGAGCACGACGACGGGCAGGCCCATCGGGTGCAGGCCGCCCCAGCCGCTCGTGAAGTCGAACAGCTTGCGGCCGACGACCAGCGCGCCGCTCATGCTCCAGACCTCGCGCAGGTGCTCGGCGCTCACCGGGGTCATCCGCATCGTCATGTCCGGCTTCGCCGTCGGCACCTCGACGTCGCCGTTGCCGTACCACTTGAACAGGTGCTCGAAGCCCGACTCGTTCGGGCCGGAGATGTAGCCGTCGAGCGACATGCTGGCGCCGGTGTAGACCTTGGTCATGCTCGTCCTCCTGGGTTGGTGTTACGACCCTGAGACGACGCCCATCCGGAAACTCATCGGTCGGCTACGCCCCATCGCCGGCGCGCCTCGAGCCGCTGCCGCGCGGCGGCCAGCGAGCGCACGGTCTCGTCGCCGAGCAGCGCGGCGAGCGCGATGAACGCCTGTGCCGTGGTGAGCGCGTCGCCGGCCGCCCGGTGCGGGCGGTGCACCGGGAGGCCGAGCGCCTCGGCCAGGGCCGTGAGGGACAGCCTGGCCGGTGCGCGGCCGTCGCGCTCGGCCAGCCACAGCCGGCCGAGCAGCCTCGTGTCGACCACCGGCCCGCGCAGCCTCGCGCCGCGCGTGCGCAGCAGGCGGCCGAGGAACGCGCGCTCGATCTCCGCGGCGTGCGCCACCAGCACGCGCCCCGCGAGCGCCTCGAGCAGCGCGTCGGCGGCCTCCTCGGGCGAGGGCGCGCCCGCGAGGTCGAGCTCGCGCAGGCCGTGGATCCGGATCGACTCGGCCGGGACCGTGCCGGGCGGGCGGACCAGCCCTTCGCGCGCGCCGCTCAGCACGACGCGGCCGCCGTCGACCGGGACCGCCGCCCAGGCCAGGATCGCGTCGCGGCGCCGGTCGAGCCCCGTCATCTCGAGATCCACCACGCTGAAGCGCCGCCTCCCGCCACGGCGTCCCGCGCGCCGGGAGCCGCGCCGCCCGGTAGGCCGCGGCCGCCTCGCTCCTCACCGCACCCCGAGCCGCAGGTCGGCGCTGATCCGCCGCTGCACCCCGGCCACGGCGCGGAACGCCTCCTTGAGCGTGCTGCGGGTCAGCGGGCTCAGCTCGGCCGGGTCGAGGAAGTCGTCCGGCTCGGCTCCCGCCTTGAGCTGCTCGACCTGATGGCCGAGCCGCAGGCCCACGATCAGCTCGTGCGCCTCCTCGAGCAGGCGCGCGTCGTCGGCCGGCAGCGTGCCCGCCTCGGCGGCCGCGCGCAGCCGCGCCGGGGTCGACGCGTGCGTGACGCCGGCGGCGAGCCCGGCCCAGCGGGCGAGGTCGACGATCGGGATGATGCCGCCGCGCTTGAGGTCGAGCCGGCCGCGATGCTCCCCCGAGGCCTCGACCACGAGGCCGCGCAGGAAGCCGGTCGGCGGCCGGTGCGCGAGCGCGAAGCTGAGCAGCAGGCGCAGCAGCTCGGGCCGGCGGCGCGCGTCCTTGAACGCGTCGGGGACCGGCGGACCGGTCCGGATGCCCCATACCGGCCGGCCGTCGACCACGAGCGACACGAGGATCAGCGCCTTCTCCTGCGTCGGGTTCTCGAGCCAGCTCGCGACGGCGTCTCGCCACGCCACGTGCGAGCGCGCGAACAGCGGCTTGGACGCGACCGCGCCCTTGCGGGTCGGCCCGGAAGCCGCTGGCCGCCAGGCCGTCCATCACGCGCCCGGCGATCCCCATCAGCTCCTGCTGCAGCTCCGGATCGTCGTCGTCCGTGTACCAGACGAGCGCGCTGTCGACGTCGGACGAGGGCATCGCCTCGCGGCGCGCGATGCTTCCGAGCGCGATCCACGCGAACGGCACCGGAGGCTCGGCGACGGTCAGCTCGAGCAGCCGTCGCACCACGGCGTCGGCCACCACGGACTGGATCGCCGACACGTCGCTCGCGGCCACCCGCGCGTCGTGCAGCGCGACGATCGCCGGCCGCAGTCCGGCCGCCGCTGCGGCGACCTCGTCGACCGTGCCGGCGCGGGCGATCGCCGCCCGCAGGTGGAACGAGCTGCGCGTGGCCACGGCGACGAGGTCCGAGTCCTCGACGACGCCGACCACGCGGCCGGTGGGGGAGACCACGGGGAAGTGGTGGATCCCGCGCTCGAGCATGTCGAGCAGGACCTCGCTGCCGCGGCGGTCGGCCGCCACGGTGTAGGCGGGCGCGCTCATCACCTGCGAGACCGGCGCGCTCGAGTCGACGCCGGCGGCGATCACGCGCGAGCGCAGGTCGCGGTCGGTCATGATCCCCAGCCCGTCGTCGCCGAGGTCCACGACCACGGACGTCGCCCGCTCGTCGGCCATGAGCTGCGCCGCCTCGCGGATCGTCGTGTCCGGCGAGCACAGCACCAGTGGCGCGCGCATCAGCTCGGCCACCGGCCGCTGCGCGGGGTTCACGGCCGGCTCGCCGCGCTCGTCGCCCGTGAACGCCTCGAGCAGCGAGCGCGTCACGTAGCGCAGGCCGGCCGGCCGCGCCAGCAACGGCCGCGCCACCTCCGCGCGGATGCGGTAGCAGAGCGAGTCCTCGGCCGCGATCGCCGCGAAGCCGGTCGGCAGCCCCGAGAGCATCGAGGCGTGCCCGAACAGCTCGCCCGGCCCGAGCAGGTCGAGCACGCGGCCGTCGTAGACGATCTCGACCGCGCCGGTCCGCACCACCCAGACGTGCTCGACCGGCCCGGCGCCCTGATGGAAGATCTCCGTGCCCGCGGGGTGGAACTCGACCTCGGCCGCCTCGGCCACGCGCTCGATGTCGGCGGGGTCGAGCGAGTCGAACGGCGGGTGGGGCGCGAGGAAGTCGGCGACGTCCTGCAACGGAGGCGAGATATATCAGTTTCTTGACACTGTCCGGTGGCGGGAAGATACTCGCGAGCAATTGGATCCGGCTCTTTCGGAGGGCGGTCGGAACGGTTGACGAGGATCGGGGATGAGGCATGACGGCGACGGTTGACCCGCGCTCGACCGACGATGCCGAGCTCAACGAGTTCGGCTACAAGCAGGAGCTCGACCGCTCGCTCGGGAGCTTCGCCACCTTCGCGGCGGGGATCAGCTACATCTCGATCCTCACCGGCACCTTCCAGCTCTTCTACTTCGGGTTCGCGTTCGGCGGCCCGGCCTACTGGTGGTCATGGCCGATGGTGTTCGCCGGCCAGCTCATGGTCGCGCTCTGCTTCTGCGAGCTCGCCTCCCGCTATCCGATCGCCGGCTCGATCTACAACTGGTCCAAGCGGCTCGGCTCCCCGCACGTCGCCTGGCTGGCGGGCTGGATGATGCTGACGGCGTCGATCGTCACGGTCGCCGCCGTCGCGCTGGCCTACCAGATCACTCTGCCGGTGATCGACGACTTCTTCCAGTTCTACGGCGACGGCACCGGCCAGTACGACTTCGCCGCCAACGCCGTGATCCTCGGCAGCGTGCTGATCATCTTCACGACGATCATCAACGCGATCGGCGTCAAGCTGATGTCGCGGATCAACAGCACCGGCGTCTCCATCGAGCTGATCGCCGCATGCCTGCTCGTCTTCGCGTTCCTCGTCAACGTCACGCGCGGCCCCGGCGTCGTGACCGAGACCCAGGGCCTGGGCGCGGACTGGGAGCTCGGCTACCTCGGCGCGTTCCTGGCCGCCTCGCTGGCCTCGGCCTACGTCATGTACGGGTTCGACACCGCGAGCTCGCTCGGCGAGGAGTCGCTGAACCCGCGCAAGAACGCGCCGCGCGCGATCCTGCGGGCGCTCGTCGCGTCGTTCTTCCTCGGCGGCGCGATCCTGCTGTTCGCGATGATGTCGGTGACCGACATCAACGACGCCCGAGATCGGCGTCGGCGGCCTGCAGTTCATCGTCCTCGACGTCCTCGGCGCCACGATCGGCGACATCTTCCTGTGGTCGGTCGTCATCGCCATCACCGTCTGCTGCCTCGCCGTCCACACGGCGACGATCCGGATGATGTTCGCGATGGCGCGCGACAACAACCTGCCCGCCGGCACGCACCTGGCGCGCGTGCACCCGAAGACGCGGACGCCGATCATCCCGTCGATCATCGTCGGCGTGCTGGCGATCGCGATCCTGCTGGTGAACATCCGCCAGCCGCAGATCTTCACGGTGATCACCTCGATCGGGATCATCATGATCTACATCGCCTACCTGCTCGTCACCGGGCCGATGCTGCTCGACCGGCTGCGCGGGCAGTGGCGGTCCGAGGACGCGGCGCCGGGCTACTTCTCGCTCGGGCAGCTGGGGCCTGCCGGTGAACATCCTGGCCGTCTGCTGGGGCCTGTTCATGGCGATCAACCTGATCTGGCCGCGCGCGTCGATCTACAACGCGGTCGAGCCCTTCCACTGGTACCTGAAGTGGGGCGGCGTGCTGTTCGTCGGCGTCGTCATGCTCGGCGGGTTCGCGTACTACTGGTTCGTGCAGCGCCACAAGACCGGCACGCTGGCCGAGCACACCGCTCGGCCGCCGGGGAGAGCCCGCCCGGTGATGGCCGGCGGGTCCGAGTAACCGAGAGGAGAACGCCATGGAGGAGTTCGACTACGTCGTCGCCGGAGGCGGGACGGCGGGCGCGGTGGTGGCCGCGCGGCTCTCCGAGGACCCGAACGTCACGGTCTGCCTGCTGGAGGCGGGGCCGTCGGACGTCGACGACCCCGCGATCCTGCGGCTCGAGGACTGGATGTTCCTGCTCGACTCCGGCTACGACTGGGACTACCCGGTCGAGCCGCAGGAGAAGGGCAACAGCTTCCTCCGCCACGCTCGCGCGAAGGTGCTCGGCGGCTGCTCGTCGCACAACTCGTGCATCGCGTTCTGGACGCCGCGCGAGGACCTCGACGAGTGGGCGGCGATGGGCTGCGAGGGCTGGGGCGCCGACGACACGTGGCCGCTGATCAAGCGGCTCGAGACCAACGACGGTCCCGGCGACCACCACGGCCGCTCCGGCCCGGTGAACCTGATGACGGTCCCGCCCGACGACCCGTGCGGGGTCGCCGTGCTCGAGGCCGCCGCACAGGCCGGGCTGCCGACCGTGCGCTTCAACGAGGGCGAGACGGTCACCAACGGCGCCGGCTGGTTCCAGGTCAACCGATCGACGGACGGCACGCGGATGTCGTCGTCGGTCGCCTACCTGCACCCGATCATGGCGACGCGGTCGAACCTGAAGGTCCGCACCGGCTGCTGGGTCAAGCGCATCGTCATCGACGAGGACAGGCGCGCCCGCGGCGTCGAGTACATGAACCCCGACCTGTTCACCTACTCGACGGTCGGCGCCCGCCGCGAGGTGATCGTCTCCTGCGGGTCGATCGACACGCCGAAGGTGCTGATGCTGTCCGGCATCGGCCCGGGCGAGCACCTGCGCGAGTTCGGCGATCGACGTGCTCGTCGACAGCCCCGGCGTGGGCGCCAACCTCGACGACCACGTCGAGGGCATCGTGATGTGGGAGGCCGCGCAGCCGATGGTCAAGCGGTCGACCCAGTGGTGGGAGATCGGCCTCTTCACGATGACCGAGGACGGGCCTCGACCGGCCCGATCTGATGATGCACTACGGCTCGGTGCCGTTCGACATGAACACCGTCCGCTGGGGCTATCCGTCGGCGGAGAGCGCGTTCTGCCTGACGCCCGAACGTCTGTCGCGGCCGCTCGCGCGGCACGCGTCCGCCTGCGCTCGCCCGACTTCCGCGACCGCATGCGGGTCGACCCGCGCTACTTCACCGACCCGGACGGCAACGACGAGCGCGTGATGCTCTACGGCGTCAAGCTCGCGCGCGAGATCGGCAAGCAGGCGGCGCTGCAGGGCTGGGCCAAGCGCGAGCTGGCCCCGGGCCCGGACGCGACGACCGACGACGAGCTGGTCGACTACATCCACAAGACCCACAACACCGTCTACCACCCGTCGTGCACGGCGCGGATGGGCGCGGCGGGCGACGCCGACGCGGTCGTCGACCCGCGGCTGCGCGTGAAGGGCGTCAAGGGGCTGCGGATCGCCGACGGCTCGATCATGCCGTTCCTGCCGGCCATCAACCCCTGCATCACGACGATGATGATCGGCGAGAAGTGCGCCGACATGGTCAAGGAGGACGCCCGCCAGGCGCCCCGGGAGGCGGTGCACGCGTGACCCACTCGATGTTGGTCGAACGGCGAATGGGTGCAGGCCGCCTCGGGCGAGACGGCCGAGACCACGAGCCCGGCGACCGGCGAGACGATCGGCGAGATCCCGCAGGGCGACCGCGCCGACGCCCAGCGCGCGATCGACGCCGCCAACCGCGCGTTCGAGGGCTGGTCGCGGCTGACCGCGTTCGAGCGCGCGGCCAAGATGCACGCGGTCGGCGACGAGATCGAGCGCCGGCGCGACGACCTCGCGCGCACGCTGACGCTCGACCAGGGCAAGCCGCTGCGCGCCGAGGCCTACGACGAGGTCGACGAGCTGGTCGAGTACTGGCGGGCCGCGGCAGAGGACGGCAAGCGCCTGGGCGGCGAGCTGCCGAACTCGTTCTCGGCGGGCAAGCGCGTGATGCTCATGCGCCGCGCGCGCGGCGCCGTCGGGATCATCACGCCGTGGAACTGGCCGTACACGATGCCCGCCGAGCTGCTCGCGCCGGCGCTGGCCTGCGGCAACACGGTCGTCTGGACGCCGGCGCCGACGACCTCGGTGTGCGCAGTGGCGCTGGCCGAGTGCATGGCGGAGGCGCGACCTGCCGCCCGGCGTCGTCAACCTCGTCACCGGGCCGGGCGCCGAGGTGGGCGACGAGATCGCCCGCAACCCCGGCACGCGGGCTGTCGCCTTCATCGGCTCGACCCCGACCGGCCGCTCGGTCGCCTCGGCGGCGGCCGGGAAGGCCGTGATCATCGAGATGGGCGGCAACGGCCCGGTCGTCGTGATGGACGACGCGGACGTGGATCGGGCGGTCGACGCGGTCGTCGCCGCCTGCTTCCTGTGCGCCGGCCAGAGCTGCACCGCCGGCGAGCGGATCCTCGTCCAGCAGGGCGTGCGCGACGAGTTCGTGGAGAAGCTCGCGCGCAAGGTGACCGAGACGGTCCTGCTCGGCGACCCGTTCGACGACGCGACCACGATGGGCCCGGTCAACAACGACGGCGTCGCGATCAAGATGGACGAGCACGTCGCCGACGCGCTCGACCGCGGGGCCGGCGTCGTGGCCGGCGGCGCGCGCGTCGACGGCTTCCCGACGAACCTCTACTGGTCCGCGACCGTCCTGGACGGCGTGCCCGCCGACGCGCGCGTGGCGACCGAGGAGACGTTCGGCCCGATCGCCCCGGTGGTGGCCATCAGGTCGCTGGACGAGGCGATCGAGCAGACCAACGCCTCGCCGTACGGGCTGCTGTCGGCGATCTTCACGCGCGACCTCGCCGCCGGCCTGAAGTTCGCCGACTCCGTGCGGACGGGCTGGGTGAACATCAACGAGTCGTCCAACTACTGGGAGGCGCATCTGCCGTTCGGCGGGCGCGCGGGGACCGACAGCGGGATCGGGCGCGTGGGGGGCGCCCACGTGATGGACACGTTCACCGAGCTTCAGACGGTGACGCTCTCGGCTTGATCTCCCTGCTCGAGCACCCGCGCTACGAGATCCTGCCGCTCAGTGGGATCGAGGAGCGGGTGCTCGCCCATGTGCCGCGCGACGTCAAGCTGACGGTCACGGCGTCGCCCGCCAAGGGGCTCGACGCGACGCTGGCCGTGACCGAGCGGCTGAGTGCCGAGGGGTATCGCGTCGTCCCGCATCTGTCCGCCCGTCAGGTCCGCGACGAGGCGCACGTCGAGGAGATCGTCGCGCGGCTCGCGTCGGCGAGCGTGAGCGAGGTGTTCGTGCCGGCCGGAGACGCGCGGGAGCCGGGGCCGTTCCCGGACGCGGCCTCGCTGCTGCGCGCCCTCGCAGGTCGCTTCGCCGAGGTGGGCATCACGGGCTACCCGGAGAGCCACCACCTGATCGACGACGACACGACGATCCAGGCGATGTTCGAGAAGGCGCCGATGGCGACCTACATCGTCAGCCAGATCTGCTTCGACCCGGAGGTCATCGAGACCTGGATCGCGCGCGTCCGGGCACGCGGCACCGAGCTGCCGATCTGGATCGGCGTGCCGGGAGTGGTCGACCGCAGCACGGCTGCTGCGCGTGTCGGCCAAGATCGGCCTCGGCGAGTCGGCGCGCTTCCTGCGCGCGCACCAGGCGAAGCTGCGCCGGCTCGCGGCCGGCGCCTTCACGCCCGACGAGCTGATCGCGCAGCTCGCGGCCGCCGACGTCGCCGGCCTCCACGTCTTCACGTTCAACGAGCTCGAGCGGACCGAGCGCTGGCGCCGCGAGGCCCTGGCATGACCGGCGTGACGCGCTCGAGCAGCGCGGCCAGCTCGCTCGTGGCGGCGTCGTCGAGCTCCAGCAGCGGCGCCCGGACCGGCCCGGTCGTGTCGCCGACGAGCCGGCACGCGGTCTTGACGGCGGCCGAGTAGCTCTGGCCCTCGAGGAACCGGCAGAGCGGCCACAGGCGAGCCCACAGCTCGCGCGCGGCGGGCAGGTCGATGTCATCGATGAGCAGCCGGTGCAGCTCGACGCACGGCTCGGGGACGATCGAGGCGGTGCCCCAGACGACCGCGCGGACACCGGCGGCGAGCGCCGCGAAGGTGAGCGTGTCCCAGCCGTTGAGCAGGGTCGGGCCATCGGTGTGGATGAGCTCGGTGGCCGCCACGGCGTCCCCGCCCGTGTCCTTCAGGCACGCGACCGGCAGCTCTGCGAGCTGCTCGGCGGTGAGCTTCACCCCCGAAGCGCTCGGGAGGTTGTAGTACATGATGGGGATCGCGATCGCGTCGGCGACGGCCGTGTAGTGGGAGAGCAGCTCGCGCCAGGAGAGCGCGTCGTAGAACGGCGGGACGATCATCACGGCGGCCGCGCCGGCCCGCTCGGCGTGCACGCTCAGCTCGACGGTCTCGCGCGTCGACAAGGCGCCGGTGCCGGCCACGACGGGGAGGCGGCCGGCGGCCGCCTCCACCGTGACCTCGACGACCTGCCGGCGCTCGGCGTTCGTGAGCGTGGTGAACTCGCCGGTGCTGCCGCCGGGCACGAGCCCGCCGGCTCCGGCACCGATCAGGCGCTCGACGATCGCGCCGAGCGCATCGGCGTCGATCGCCTCGCCGTCGTCGGTGAAGGGCGTGATGAGCGCGGGCAGCACTCCGTGGAACGGCTCAGACATGAGTCACCTCTCGGATCCTGGCTTCGACGCGTTCGGCGGCCGCGAGCCCGGTGCGGGCGGCGGCCTCGATGTTCCCCAGCTCGGCGAAGTAGTCGCCCGCCAGGTGCAGGTTCTCGTGCCGGCCGAGCGGGCCCTCCAGCGCCGCCTGAAGGCGGCCACGGCCCGGTCGCGCGTACACGTTGCCGAGCTCCCAGCGCTGCACGGTGGCGCCGGCGATCACGCCGCGGGTCTGGGGGAAGAGCTCGTGGAGGTCGGCGAGGAAGCGCCCGACGATCACCTCGTCGCGCTCGCGCATGAGCGCCGCGGCCGCGTGCGCGCCGGCGAAGAGCATGAGGCTGCCGCCGGGCCGGCGCGGGCCGGTGCGGAGGGCCTGCGCCTGGTTGGTGAACATGTCGAAGGCGCGGCCCGGCGTGGCCATGGCGTAGACGTCGTCGTAGGGCATCGCCGTCGTCTCGCGCGTCGCGACGGCAACGCTGAGGAACGCGCCGTAGGTGAGCCGCGAGAGTGCGGCGGCGGCCCGTTCGGCCACCGGGGCGACGAGCGGGGCGGCGTGCGGCGCCTGCGCGGCGACGATCACGTGCCGCGCGGTCACCTCGTCGCCGTCGTGGTGCACGGTGAGGTCGGCGCCGTCGGACCGGATGGCGTGCACGCGGCAGCCGGTGCGCGCGCGGTCGCCCAGCTCGCGGCCGAGCGCCGCCGGCAGCCGGCCGCTCCCGCCGAGCAGGTTGCGCGCGATCAGCGAGTCCTTGCCGGCCCACACGAGCGCGAACAGTCCGATTCCGCAGCCGGCGGACAGCTCGTCCAGCTCGGCGGTCGCGCGGTGCGCCGCGCACGAGAAGATCTCGCGCACGGCGGGCGGCAGCGGGCCGAGGAACTCGCCGAACGTGCGGGCGTCCTCGAAGTCGTAGCGCCGCTCGAGCCGGCGATAGCGGGCGACCGCGCGCTGGATCTTCATGCCCGCCTTCGCGAAGGCGACCCGGTCGCGGACCGAGAGCGGCAGCCGGAAGGGGTACGTCTCGACGCGGCCGCGGACGAGCTGCGTGGACGCCACGGCGAGCCCCGTCATGCAGCCGGCGACGGGCACGGTCTCGAGGCCGCACTCGCGGGCCATCCCGTCGACGAGCGAGCCGGGCGCGGGGAAGAGGTGCGCGCCGTAGTTGAGCCAGTAGCCGCCGCACGGGTCCGAGCGCATGCGGCCGCCGAGCCGGTCGCGAGGCCTCGAGCAGCAGCACGTCGCGGTGGCGCAGCCGCCACGCCGCGGCGAGCCCGGCGATGCCGCCGCCCACGATGACCACGTCGCGCGTCATCGGGCCATGGTCGCGTGTGCCGGATCACCAAGGTAGGCTTTCTTGCTTGGCAACCCCAAGGCTGAGCTTGTATCCCTGCAGCAGGTCCGCTGCTTCTGCGCGGCGCTCGAGCTCGGCTCCTTCACGGCCGCGGCCGAGGCGCTGCGCGTGTCGCAGCCCGCTGTGGCCGAGCAGATCCGCAAGCTCGAGCAGGCCCTGGGGGCCGACCTCTTCGTGCGTGCCGGCCGGGGCGTGGTCGCCACCGAGGCGGGTCGCGCCTTCGGCGAGCACGCTGCCCGCAGCCTGCGCGCGGTCGAGGACGCCGCCGACAGCGTCGGCGAGCTCACCGGGCTGCGCGGCGGCACCGTCGCGGTGGGCATCTTCGGCGGGCCTGCGGCGTGGCACGTCGACGAGCTCGTCGCCGCGTTCCTGGGCCGCCATCCCGACGTCACGGTGCGGCTGGTCGGCCGCAACTCGTCGGCGATCGCCGAACGCGTCCGGCGCGGCGAGCTGGAGGCCGGCGTGGTGCTGCTGCCGATCGACGACGACAGGCTCGACGTGCGGCCGATCGTGCGCGACGAGGTGCTCTACGTCAGCGCCTCGCCCGATCGCACACGACGGCCCGCCACCATCGAGCGGCTGGCCGCGACGCCGCTCGTCTTCTATGACGCCGAGTCCGCCGACGAGGACCCGATCCGCCGCCAGCTCGCCGAGCGCGCGCAGGCGCTCGGCGTCCGCCTGCGGCCGAAGGTCGAGGTCGAGCTCAAGGACATCGCGCTCCGGCTCGTCGCCGCCGGGATCGGCGACACGTACCTGCCGAGCGCCTACACCCGCGCGCCGTACTACCCGCCGGGCCTGAGCACCGCGTCGTTCAGCCCCGCGCTCTATGACACCTTCGCGATCATCACTCGCCCCGGCGCGCGGCTCTCGCCCGGCGTGCGCGAGCTGCTGACCGATCTGGAGGCGCATCTGCGCGCCGTCGCACAGGAGCTCGACGCGTACACCGGCTAGTCGCGGCTGAAGGCCGCGATGATCTCGCGCTCGAACTCGGTGACGTGCTCGTGCATGAGCGCCCGCGCGGTGGGGGCATCTTGGTCGAGGATCGCCTCGAGCAGCTTCGCGTGGTCGAAGACCGCCGAGCCGAGGCCGGGCACGCGGTCGAGCACGACGTACCAGACGCGCAGCGAGAGCACGAAGTAGCGCTCGAGCGTCGCGATCAGGTACGGGTTGCGCGAGCCCTCCCAGGTGAGGCGGTGGATCGCCTCGTCGAGCGCCATCAGCGCGTCGGCGTCGGCGTCGCGATCGAGCGTGCGCACCTGCTCGAGCAGCGCCTCGGCGCGCTCGCGCGACGCGTCGTCCAGGCGGCGGGCGGCGAGCTCGGCCGCCTGCGCCTCCAGCTCGGCGCGCACCTCGGAGATGTGGACGATGTCGGCGGCGTCGACGCTCGTCACGTAGGTGCCGATGCGCGGCTGGACCGCGACGAGGTTCTCGAGCGCCAGCCGCTTGACCGCCTCGCGCAGCGGCGTGCGGCCGATCTCCAGCTCGCGCATCAGCTCGTCCTCGCGCAGCACCGTGCCGGGCGCGAGCCGCAGCGTGACGATGCGGTCGCGCAGCTCCTCGTAGGCGCGCTCGCTGATCACTCAGTCACCGAGCTCCGTCCGTCTCCGCGCCACGAACTCCTGCAGCTGCGCGCGCACGTCGTCGTCGAGCGGCGGCGGCTCGTACTCCTCGAGCGTGCGCCGCCAGATCTCGCCCGCCCGCTCGGCCGCGTCCTTGCCGCCGTTGCGGGTCCAGCGGTCGAAGTTCTCGGTCGAGGACAGCAGCGGCCGGTAGAAGCACTCGCGGAAGCGCTCGAGCGTGTGGGCGGCGCCGAGGAAGTGCCCGCCCGAGCCGACCTCCTGGTGGGCGCCGAAGGCGAGGCTCGCCTCGTCGATCTCCAGCGGCGTGAACTCGTGCCGCAGCATCCGCAGCAGCTCGATGTCGACGATGAACTTCTCGTAGCACGACACCAGGCCGCCCTCGAGCCAGCCCGCCGAGTGCATCACGAAGTTGGTGCCGGCCAGGAAGGTGGGGAGGAGGGTCATGAGCGCCTCGTAGGCGCCCTGCGCGTCGGCGGTCTGCGACGCGGTCAGCCCGCCGCCGGAGCGGAACGGCAGCCCGAACCTCCGCGCGATCTGGCCGGTGCAGAGCAGCCCGATCGCCGACTCGGGGGTGCCGAAGCTCGGCGAGCCCGACTGCATGTCGGTGTTGGAGAGGAACGAGCCGAAGACCACCGGACAGCCCGGCTGGACGAGCTGGCAGAGCGCGATCCCCGACAACGCCTCGGCGATCTGCTGCACGAGCGTCGCCGGGATCGAGACCGGCGACATCGCGCCCATCAGCAGGAAGGGCGTCATCACGACGGCCTGGTTGGCGCGGTTGTACTCGACCATCGCGCTCAGCATCCGGTCGTCCCAGCGCAGCGGCGAGTTGCAGTTGATCAGCGAGATCGAGACCGGCGACGACGGCAGGCCGCGGAAGAGGATCTCGCCCATCTCGATCGTGTCGCGCGCGTTCGGGCCTGAGATCACCGAGCCCATGTACGGCTTGTCCGACAGGGTCTGGAGCGCGAACACCATGTCGAGGTGGCGCGAGTCGAGCGGCGTGTCGTTGGGCTCGACGATCGTGCCGCCCGGCGAGTCCAGCTCGGGGAACGACTGCGACAGCTTCACGAAGTTCTCGAAGTCGGCCATCGTCGCGTCGCGCCGCACGTCGCCCTCGCGCACGAACGGCGGGCCGTAGACCGACGGCGAAGACCATGTGGTCGCCGCCGATGTGGCACGAGCGCTCGGGGTTGCGCGCCTGCAGCTCGAACTCGCGCGGCGCCTTGGCGACCTGCTCGAGGATGAAGTCGGGGTCGAGCTTGACCAGGTTGTCGCCCTCGACGGTCTGGCCGGCCGCCCGGAACAGCTCGACGGCCTCGGGCAGCAGGAACTCGACGCCCAGCTCGGTGACGATCCGCCGCCAGCCGCGATCGAGCACCTCCATCGCGTCCTCGCTGAGGATCTCGTACCGCGGCATTGTGTTGACGAACATGGCTCCGTAACATATCTGCCGTGGAACAAGAGTTCCAAGGGGCCCAGACCATCAACCGGGCCGCCCAGCTCCTGACGCTCGTGCTCGACTCCGAGCGGCCACGCGGACTCACCGAACTGGCTGACGACGCCGCGCTGCCGAAGAGCACGGCGTCGCGGCTGCTCGGTGCGCTCGAGCGAGAGGGCCTGATCCAGCAGCGCGGCCGGCGCGGAAGCTTCGAACCTGGCCCCGTCCTGCGGCGCTTCGCCCACCGCGGCCAGCTTGTCGAGCTCGCCCAACCGCACTTGGAGGCGTTGTCGGACACGAGCGGGGAGACGATCAACCTCGCCATACCGGGCCCGCTTGGCGTCGAGCACGTCGCTCAGGTCGAGAGTCGGCATTTCCTGGGGACGGGTCAGTGGGTCGGGCGCCGCGTCCCGTACCACTGCACTGCCGTCGGCAAGGTCCTCATCGCGTTCGGCGCCGCCGAGCCAGGACCACTCGAGCCGCTCACGCCGGCGACGATCGTCGAGCCCGAGCGGCTCACAACAGAGATCGCGCGCGTCCGCCGGGATGGATACGCCACCGCGGTCGACGAGCTCGAAATCGGCCTGTCGGGACTCGCCGCACCGGTCCTCGACGGGATGGCGGCGCTGTCGATCTCCGGCCCCACCCTGCGCCTCGGCGCGCAGCAGATGGCCGACCTGTACCCGAAGTTGATCCACGAGGCCCAGGCCCTTGGCCACGACATGGGAGCCAACGCCGCATGACGCACGACGAGATCCTCCAGCTGCTGTACGAGGAGACCCTGGTGGGCAACGCGCCCGCGGTCTCCGACGGCGTCCGAGCAGGGGCTCGACGACGACCTCGAGCCCGAGCGCATGCTCTACGACGCGCTGATCCCCTCGCTGGAGGAGGTCGGCGCGCGGTTCGAGCGCGGCGACTACTTCGTGCCCGAGATGCTGATCGCCGCGCGCGCCATGCAGGGCGCGCTCGACATCCTGCGCCCGCTGCTCGCCGAGACCGGGACCAAGCCGGTCGGGACGTTCCTGATGGGCACGGTGAAGGGCGACGTGCACGACATCGGCAAGAACCTCTGCAACATCATGCTCGAGGGCGCCGGCTTCGAGGTGATCGACCTCGGCGTCAACGTCCCGCCCGAGCGGTTCGTCGAGCAGATCAACGAGCACACCCCCGACGTGGTCGGCTTCAGCGCGTTCCTGACCACGACGATGCCGATGTTCAAGGCCAACATCAACGCGCTCGAGAAGGCCGGCATCCGCGACAAGGTGATCGTGATGGTCGGCGGCGCGCCGGTCACGCAGGAGTACGCCGACGCGGTCGGCGCCGACGGCTACAGCGCAGACGCCTCGAGCGCCGTCAAGAAGGCCAAGCAGCTGATCGAGCAGCGGCGCGAGATGGTGCCGGCCTGATGGACACCGTCCTGCGAGCCCGCTCCAAGACCGTCACGATCGGCGCCGGGCAGCCGTTCTGCATCATCGGCGAGCGCATCAACCCGACCGGCCGCAAGAAGCTCGCCGAGGAGCTGCGCGGCGGCGACCTCTCGACCGTGGCGGCCGACACCGAGGCCCAGGTCGCCGCCGGCGCCGACATGCTCGACGTCAACGCCGGGATCCCTTTGGTCGACGAGGCCGAGCTGCTGGCCACGATGCTCCAGACGGTCCAGAGCACGGCGGACATCCCGATCTGCATCGACTCGTCGGTGATCGAGGCGCTGGAGGCCGGGCTGGCGGTCTACGAGGGCAAGGCGCTCGTGAACTCGGTGACCGGCGAGGACGAGCGGCTGGAGGAGATCCTGCCGCTGGTCGCTCGCCACGGCGCGGCGGTGATCGGGCTCGCCAACGACGAGACGGGCATCCCGGAGACGCCGCAGCAGCGGCTCGAGATCGCCACCAAGATCGTGGGTGCGGCAGGCGACCACGGGATCCCGCCGGAGGACGTGGTGATCGACCCGCTGGCCATGACCGTGGGGGCCGACACCGAGGCGGTGACGACGACGCTCGAGACGATCCGGCTGATCCGCGACGAGCTGGGCGTGAACATGTGCCTCGGCGCGTCGAACGTGTCGTTCGGCCTGCCCGAGCGGTTCGTGCTCAACGCCGCCTTCCTGCCGATGGCGATGGCCGCCGGCCTGACCAGCGCGATCATGAGCACCGCCGAGGTGTGCGTGAACAGCGTCCGGGCGGCCGACCTGCTGCTCGGCCACGACCCCTGGGGGACGAGTTGGATCGCAGCCCATCGAGCACGGCAGGCGGCGGCAGCGACGCCGTGACGGCCGTCGAGGGCCCGGAGCGCGTCCACCTGCGCTTCGAGCCCGACGGCACCGACGTGCGCGTTCCCGCGGGAACGTCGATCTTCGACGCCGCGAGCTGGAACGGGATCGCGATCGACTCCACGTGCGGCGGCCACGGGACGTGCAAGAAGTGCAAGGTGCGCGTGCTCGACGGCGACGTGCCGGTCAGCTCGGTCGACCCGCGCGCCTTCAGCACCGACGAGCTGCGCGAGGGCTGGCGGCTGGCGTGCCGGGCCGAGGCGCGCGCCGACCTCGTGATCGATGTACCGCCGCTGCAGACGCGGCCGAAGGCGGCCCTGGTCGGCGTCGGCCGCCACGTGATCCTGCGGCCGGCCGTGATGAAGCGACATCTGGTGCTCGAAGAGCCGTCGCTCGAGGACCAGCGGTCGGACGTCGACCGCGTGCTGCAGGCGCTCGACGACCTCGAGCCGCGCGTGGAGCTGGCGGTCGTGCGCACGCTCGGCAAGGTGCTGCGAGAGGCGCACTTCGACGTCACCGCGGTGGTCGTCGACGACCTGCTGATCGCGGTCGAGCCGGGCGACACCACCACGCGGCGGTTCGCGATCGCCTTCGACCTCGGCACCACGACGGTGGTGGCCACGCTGCTCGACCTCGAGACCGGCACGCCGGCGGCGGTGCGCTCGATGCTCAACCGCCAGCAGCCCTACGGGGCGGACGTGATCTCGCGCGTGTCGGCGACGATGCTCGACGAGAACGCGCTCGGCGCCCTCGAGGCGCGCGCGCACGAGACGCTCTCCCAGCTCGCCGGCGAGGTCTGCGAGGAGGCGGGCATCGACCCGCGCGAGGTCTACGAGATCGTCGTCGTCGGCAACGTGACGATGACCCAGCTCGCGCTCGGCATCGACCCCGAGCCGCTCTCGATGGCGCCCTTCATCGTCGCCTCGCACGACCTGCCGCCGGCGCTGGCCAGCGACTTCGGCGTCGCCGTCCACCCGCGCGCGCCGGCCGTCGTCTTCCCCTCGCTCGGGGCCTACGTGGGCGGCGACATCGTGGCCGGCATGCTCGCTTCCGGCCTCACGCGCGACAAGCGGATCCGGCTGTTCATCGACGTCGGCACCAACAGCGAGATCGCGCTCGGCTCCAACGAGCGGGTGCTCGCCACCGCGGCGCCTGCCGGCCCGGCCTTCGAGGCGGCACAGATCCGTTGCGGTATGCGTGCCGCCGAGGGCGCGATCGAGGGCGTGAAGATCTCGGGCGGCGAGCTCGAGCTGCAGGTGATCGGCGACACGAAGCCGGTTGGGCTGTGCGGTTCCGGCCTGGTGGACTGCGTCGCCGAGATGGTGCGGGCCGGACTGCTCGACCACTCCGGCCGCTTCACGGACGACCCTCGCATGACCAAGATCGGCGAGGAGCGCGTGTTCATGCTCGCCGACGATGTCTATCTCTCTCAGCGCGACGTGCGCGAGCTGCAGTTCGCCAAGGCGCTCGATCGCCACCGGCTGGAACATCCTCCTGCGCGAGATGGGGCTGGCGCCCGAGGACGTCTCGCAGGTCCTGCTGGCGGGCAGCTTCGGCGCCTACCTGTCGCCGGCCAGCGCCGTGCGGATCGGACTCGTGCCGCCGCTCGCGCTGCCGCGCATCGTCTCCGCCGGCAACGTCGCCAGCGAGGGCGCCAAGATGGCCGCCCTGAGCCACCGCGAGCGCGCCGAGGCGCGCTCGATCGTCCACGAGGTCGAGTACGTCGAGCTGTCCGGCCGCGAGGACTTCAACGACCTGTTCGTCGACCAGCTCGCCTTCCCGGGATGAGCTCGACTCGTCCGCGCCCGCGTGCGATCATCGCCTGCGGCGCGCTCGCGATCCACGTGCAGGCGGTCGCGCGGCGGCGCGGCCTCGACGTCGAGGTCCGCCCGCTCCCGGCGCTGCTCCACAACCGGCCGGAGCAGATCGCGCCCGCGGTCCTCGAGGCGTTGACCGACGACGTCATCGCCGTCGCCTACGCCGACTGCGGCACCTACGGCGCGCTCGACGAGGTGCTCGGCGACGTCCCGCGGCTCGCCGGCGAACACTGCTACGACGTCATCGCCGGCGACGCGGCGCGCGCCGCGCTCGAAGAGGAGCCGGGCACGTACCTGCTGACCGACTTCCTCGCGCGCACCTTCGAGCACACCGTGATGCGCGAGCTCGGCCTCGACCGCCACCCGGAGCTGCGCGACGCCTACTTCGGCCACTACACCCGCGTGCTCTGGCTCGCCCAGCACCCGACGCCGGCCACCGCGCGCGCCGCCGAGCGCGCCGCCGCGCACCTCGGGCTTCCGCTCGAGGTGCGCGTAGTCGGCGACGAGGCGCTCGAGCGCCAGCTCGAGGAACTTCTGTCGGGATGAGGCTGCGCATCGGGGACGAGCCGCTCGCGCCCGCGGCCCTCGTGGCGGCGGCCCGCAGCGGTGCCCTTGACGTGGAGATCACTCCCGCCGCGCGCGAGCGGATGTCGATCGGCCACCGGGCCGCCGAGGACATCGCGGCCGTGCGTGGGTCGACGGCCGCACCACCGGCGTTGGCGCCAACCGGCACGTCGACATCCTCGGCGATCTAGGGGGCCACGGTGTCCGGCTCCTGCGCAGCCATGCGGGCGGGCTGGGCGAGCCGCTGTCAGACGGACGTCGTGGGGGCGACGATCCTGGTGCGCCTCGCGCAGATGCGGCGGGCGGCGGCAGCCGACCGGAGGTCGCTGTCGCGCTCGCGGGCGTGCTCGCGCAAGGACCGCGTCCCGACCGTGCGCGACCTCGGGGGGCTCGGGACCGGCGACCTCACGGTGCTCGCCCAGCTCGGCCTCGCGCTCGCCGGCGAGGGCGAGGACGGCGAGCCGCAGCGGCTCGGCGATCGCTCCAGGCGACGCGCTGCCGCTCATGAGCTCCAACGCCGCCACCTTCGGCACCGCCGCGCTGGTGTGGGCGGACCTGTGCGAGCTGCTGGATGCGGGCTCGGTTATCGCGGCCCTCAGCTTCCAGGCGCTGCAGGGCAACCGCGAGGCGTTCGCGAGCGCGGTCGCAGCCGCCCGCCCGCTGCCCGGCCTGACCACCGTGGCCGCTCGGCTGCGCGCCCTCACCGCGGGCGGCGAGCCGCCCGCGCGGCGGCAGGACCCGTTCGGCCTGCGCTGCCTGCCGCCCGTCGCCGGCGCGCTGCACGACGCGCTGGCCGGCCTGCACGACGTGCTCGCAGTGGAGATCAACGCCGCCGCCGAGAATCCGTTGTTCGCGGGCGGGGAGGCGCTGCACAACGGCGGCTTCCACGCCGCGAGCTGCGCGCTGGCGCTCGACAGCCTGCGGCTGGCGCTGTCCCGTTCGGCAGCCTGGCGGGCGCCCGGCTCTCGCACCTGATGGCGCCCGACCTCACCGGCCTGACGCCGTTCCTGGCGGCCGACGCGGAGGGCAGCTCGGGCCTGATGATCGCGGAGTACCTGGCCGGCGACGCGCTCGCGCGGCTGCGGACGGCCGCGACGCGGGCCGTGCTCGGCTCGGTGTCGATCTCGCGCGGCCTCGAGGAGCACGCCAGCTTCGCCTGGCAGTCCGCCGGCCACGCCCGCCGCGTGGTGGGCCTGCTCCGCACCGTGCTCGGGCTCGAGTGGGTGGCGGCCGAGCGCGCCCTGCGCATGCGCGGGGTCCCCGCCGCCGGCGTGCTCGCGCCCGCCCGCGCGCTCGCCGGCGACTTCGACGAACGGCTCGAGGCAGCGCCTGCTCGGCGAGGACGCGGCACGCGCCGCGGCGGCGCCGCCCGCCCTCGCCGAACTCGGCCAGAGGTCGCTT
>CAWHNO010000011.1:0-223093 GCA_963830725.1 uncultured Solirubrobacteraceae bacterium
ACGCGGCGGACACCGGCCTGACGCATCGCCCTCAGTAGATCCCTCCGCACGTGGCGCTTGAGCCGGATCACCAGCGTGCGCGAGTCGCCGGCCGAGATCCGCACCCGCTTGGACGCGCCGATCCGCTCGCCCGAGAGGCGCAGCACCGAGCGAGCCCGGCACGCCTCCGGGCAGCTGACCCTGAGCCGCAGGCCGTGACGGATGACGCTGCGTACTCTCTTCGTCTTTGGCGCCTTCACCCGGGGCCCGAGGCCCGGGGCCTTGTCCACCGTGATCTGGACCGTGTCGGTGCCGGTCTGCCCTGCGGGTCGGTCACCGTCACCGTCGCCGTGTACGTCCCGGCCTCGGGTACGTGTGCGCGCGACTGGTTGAACGAGCCGCCGCCGTCACCGAAGTCCCACTCGTAGGGCAGCTCGCCGCCCTGCGGGTCGTGCCCGCTGGCCGAGAACTGCACCAGCAGCGGCGCCGCGCCCGCGACGGGATCGGCGAACCCTGCACCGTCGGCGCCTCCGGGTCCGCGGCGCGCGATCGAGAAGTCGACCGACTTGGTCGCCTCCTGGTTGCCGGCGTTGTCGGTCGAGCGGTACTCGACGAGGTGGTCGCCCGCGCCGGAGACCGTGAACGAGGTCTCGAACGGATCGTCGCCCGCGGTGTTCTCGGACCGGACCCACGTGCGCCGCCGTTCAGGCGGTACTCGGTGAAGTCGACGCCCGAGCCCGGGGTCGCCGCCGCCGGCGGTCACCTCGGCGGTGCCGACCATGCCCTCCCAGGCGCCGCTCGCGCGGCTCGAGTGGACCTTGCACACCCACGTCCACGTGCCGGCCTCGTCGAGCGTCTCGGAGACCGGCGGGTCGCCGGGCGACTTGAAGCCGCTCGTGATCTGCCGGCCGTCCGCGTTCGGCGCCTCGCCCGGCTCGATCACCCACACGTCGTGCGACGGTGCCCGCGGTCGCCGGGAAGTTCCAGCGGACCACGTCGCCGGTCGCGACCTGGAGCTCGTCCGGGTTCCAGCTGCTGGGCTGCGCGTTGACGTCGTGCGTCTCCGGCGGGCCGCCGCCGCCCGGCTCGTCCGGGTCGGTGGCCGACAGCGTCACCGTCGACCGGCCCGTGTAGGTGCCGCCTCGCCCGGCTCCTGATCGAGCTCGTGCGTGGTCACCGGCGGCGTCCCGTCGGCGGCGCCGATCGTGAACGTGACGCTCTTGACCTCCTCCTCGTTGCCCGCCACGTCGGTCGAGCGGAACTCGACCGTGTGCTCGCCGTCGCCCTCGACCGTGACCGGCCCCGTGACCGCGCCCTCGTCGAGCGGCAGCACGCGGATGTTCCGGAAGTCGATCACGTCGCCGCCGCCGTGGTTCTGCAGGCCGATGTAGCCGCGCGTGAACTGGCGGTCGCTGGTCGACGGGTCGCCCGGCCGCGAGGACGGCTTGTCGGGCGTGTTCTCGAACGTCTGGAGCACGACGCCGTTGCGGACGATCGTGTACGTCTGGCCGACCACACGGACCTCGTAGTCGACCCACGTCCCCTTCGGCTGGATCCTCGCCTGTGTCTCGTTGAGCGGCGAGAAGTTGTAGATCGACCCCGTCTTCTGCGGCTCGGAGGTCTGGTGCGTCGTTGATCTGGATCTCGTGGCCGCAGAAGATCGCCACCCAGGCGGGCTGGCTCGTCGCCGAGCCGACCTGGCACGGGTAGCGCTCCGCCGGCGGCCGCGCGACCGCCTCCTCCGGGTGCGGGAACCGCACGAACACGCCGGAGTTGCCGGCCGCGCCGGCGCTCGAGTCGCGCCACTGGAGCTTGAGCGAGAAGTTGCCGTAGTCCTTCACCGGGTACCACGGCATGCCCAGGCCGCCGGTGGTGCGGGCGAAGCCGCCCTCGTCGGTCATCCAGTTGAGCCCGCCGGGCCCGGCCTGCTCCCACCTCTCGAGGTCGGCCGCCGAGTTGAGGATCGTCTCCTCCTCGACGTACGGCTGCCACTCGCCGCCGTCGATCCGGATCTGCGTGGCGCGCACGCCCGACCCGGCGCCGTCGTCGGCGTTCGAGGTCGACCTCCACCGGGCCGTCGTAGCTCGCCTCCGGCGCCTCGCCGTTGAGCGCGGCCGTCGTGGTCGGAGCCGTCGGGTCGATCCGGAAGGTCACCGACTTGGTGGACTCGGTGTTGCCCTCCTTGTCGGTCGAGCGGTACTCGATCGTGTGCCGCCCCTCGTCGTCGACGGTGATCGGGCCGGTGTACGCGGTCCACTCCTCGTCGCCGGCGAAGCGGTACTCGGTCGTGTCGACGCCCGAGCCGCCCTCGTTGTCGGTGGCGTTCAGCGTGACCTCGACCGGCGAGGTGTACCAGCCGCCTTCACCGTCCGGCTCGGCCGGATCGAGGGTGTGCGTCGTCCTCGGCGGCGTCGTGTCGCCGGCCTCGCGGGCAGCCCCGCGTCGGGCGTGAACGGAGTGAACTCGACGTTCGTCGATCGGGCCGTTGCGCCGCGGCTTGATGAAGACGGCCGCTCTTGGTAGCACCCCGTTCGATGTTCAGGCTCACGGCGAGGCGGGCCACTGCGTGAACGTTCAGGCTGTACGGTCCCCGGTGATCGTGTTCGTGCCGTCTAGCGCGCGCGGATCCACAGGTCGTTCGTCGGCGGCGTCAGCGCCCCGCTGTTCGGGGAGTTGCCGCCGTAGCTCGTCTCGTCTTGAGCTCGAAGTTGGTGTCCGCGTCCGTCGATCGACGTTGCGGGCTGGTTGCCCGCCGGTCCGGTCGCCGTCGGACTTGAACTGCGAGGTCGACCTTGGCGAAGTGGTTCGGGTTCTGCTGGCCGTAGAGCCCAGGCCCGGCGGCCTGGCCGTTGACCGTGATCGCCGTGTGGTCGAGCGGTCTGGCCGCACGTAGGCGATCGGGCACCACTGCGGATGTTGTGGGCCGTGAAGTTCTGCCCGAGCCGGAAGACGTCGCCCTGCGCGGTGGTCAGCGTCAGGTTGCCGCCGCCGCTGTCAGGCGTCGCCGGGTGTCGGGTTGACGACCTCCCACTTGTCGTCGAGCGCCGTGCCGTCGAACTCGTCGTTCTGCGGGCACTGCGGCGGCGCCGCCGCAGTCGTCGCCCGGCGTCTGCGGGTCGGCGCTGCCGGCCACCACGTTGAACGCGTCGACGTCCACCACGTCGTCGCCGGAGCCGTCGTGCTTGCCGAACAGGCCGATCCGGAAGCCGCCGGGCTGGTTCAGGTACTGCTGCGACCGAGATCGGCGCGCCGAACGAGGTGAACGTCGTCCCGTTCGTCGACGTCCAGGTCGTGATCTGCCCGGCGTCCGCGTCGTGGACGAACCGGACCCAGACGTAGTCGCCGGTGAGGTTCAGCGCGCCGGAGTTCGGCCACGGGACGGTGGCGGGCGGGATGGTGACCGCGTTGCCGTTCGACGTCACCACCCGCTCGGCCCACTTGCCGGGCTGGTCGCCCGGCGTGTTCGGGTCGGTGTCGGTCTTGTACTGGAGCGCGGTCTTGACGAAGTGGTTCGGGTTGAGGCTGTTGATCAGCGCCAGCCCGGCCGCCTCGCCGTTGGTGTCGACGTCGGCGTGCGCGATCTTCGCCGTGGCCACCCACGAGTCCGCGGGCGCCTGCTGGAGGATCATCTGCGCGCGTGCCGTTGCCGCCGAACAGGTCGCCGGGGACGAGCGGCAGCGTCAGGTGGCCGTCCGCCACCGCCGGCCGGCTCGTGGCGTGCGGGTTCACGAGCTCCCACTTCGGGTCGAGCTCGGCGCCCTCGAACTGGTCCGAGAGCGGGTTGCACTGGTCCGGGCACTCGTCCGGCGTGAACCGGATGTACTCGTAGGTCGCCGAGATCTCGCCGTTCATGCCGAGCGGGCCGATGTAGACGGGCCCGTCCTCGTCCGCGAACAGCTGCGGCGAGGTTGATGTCCTGCTCGAGCAGGTCGGTCCACTGCGTGCCGTCGCGGCTGAACTCCGCGTTCAGCGTGTCGCCCGTCCGCGTGACGCGCAGGTAGTAGGTCGGCAGGTTCTGCGCGAGCCGTGCCGCCTGGCCGATGCGGGTCCCGAGCGTGCGGCCGCCCTCGTTCTCGTACTTGACCTCGAAGTACGTGCCGTTGTTGGTGCTGCCGTCGTCGCCGTTGCGGGTCTGGTAGACGCCGATCCAGTCGTCGTTGGTCTGGAAGAGGCCGAGGCCGACCTGCGCGTACGGGTCATCCGTGCGGCTGTCGTCCTCGTCGAGGCCCGGGGCGTTGATCTTCGCCTCGACGGTGAAGTCGCCCTCCGGGAGCGGCTGGCCGAGGAAGGCGATCTGGCCCGTCTCGGCCTGGTCGATCGCGCCCGCGCCGAGCGGGAACACGAGGTTGCCGCCCTCGGTCCGCGGCGCGCGCGCGCCGGTCGCCGGCGTCGTCGGATGGCGGAAGCTCCACCGGCTGGTGTTGAGCGCGCCGTCGAACGAGTCCGACTGCGTCAGGCAGGTGCCCGCGCAGTCGGACGGGCCGCCGGCCTCCGAGCCGGCGTGGACGCGGAACCAGTCGAACGTCGCCGTGCCGCCGCCGTTGCCGCCGCGGAAGGCCGCGAGGCCGACGCGCAGCGGGGCCGTGATCGGCGCCGCGTGGCCCGCCTGGCCGATCAGCGTCCAGGTCTGCGCCGTCGTCGGGCGAGAACTCGCCGATCACCTTCGTCCCGTCGTAGCGGGCGCGCAGGAGCACCTGGGCCGGCAGCTGGCCGCCGGGCGCCGGCGTGATGCTCTGCGGGATCGGCGGGCTCGACGCCGCCGTTCTGGGTGACGATGTGCTCGAACTGGTCGTTGCCGGCGCCCGAGCGGATGGCGACGATCTTGCTGAACGTGTTCGGGTTCTCGGACTTCCAGATCACGAGGCCCGCCTGCTCGCCGTTGGCGTCGATCGCGCTCGTGTCGAGCCGCGTCGTCACCGTCCACTCGCCGCTCGGCGCGTCCTGCAGGAGCGTGTTCGAGGCGAGCGGGTCGTTGGCGATGAAGTCGCCCTGGAGGATCGGCAGGCCGAGGCTGCCGTTGGCGACCTGCGGGCCGCCGCCGGCCGGGCGCAGCACCGTCCCACTTGGCGTCGAGCGCCGTGCCGTCGAACTCGTCCGACTGCGGCAGGCAGGTGCTGCCGCCGCCGCCCGGAGGCTGGATCGTGAAGGACACCGAGCCGGGCGGGTCCTCGACGTTGCCCGCGCGGTCGCGCGAGCGGAACTCGACCGTGTGGTCGCCCTGGCCGCGGACGGTGAACGTCGTGACGAACGGGTCGGCGCTGCCGGTGTTCTCGCTGCGGGTCCAGGCGCCGCCGTCGACGCGGTACTCGGTCCACTCGACGCCCGTGCCGCCGGTGCCGTCGGTCGCGCTCAGCGTGACCTCGACCGGGTTGGTGCCGGTCGTCTGCGCGGTGGTGGTGGGCCTCGGTCGCGTCGTCGCTGACGTTGACCTGGACGGTCTCGGACAGCTCCTCGCCGTCGGCGTAGGTGACGGTGAGCGTGGCGGTGTAGGTGCCGCCCGCCGCGTAGGTGTGCGTCGGCGTCGGCTCGGTCGAGGTCGGGCTGCCGTCGCCGAAGTCCCACTCGTAGGAGACGCCGCCCGAGCTGCCGAGCGAGAAGCGGATCTGGCGCGGCGTGCCGGTGGTGGCCCACTGCGGGTCGGGGTTCGGCGTGTCCGGCGCCGCCGGTGTAGGCGAAGCGGTACAGGCCGGCCTGCGGGCCGGTGCTGAAGAAGCCGGAGTAGACCTGGACGTAGTACGCGCCGTCGGGCCCGAACTTCGAGTCCATGTAGTTGGCCTGCCAGTTGAGGACGCCCCGCAGGCTGTCGGCGTAGACCGGCTGGCCGCCGTCCTGGTCGGTGGCGGGGTCGAGCAGCAGGCCGTGCTTGGCGCTGTTGTTGCCGAAGTCCTGCAGGAACCAGCGGCCGTCCCAGTACTCGGGCCAGCGCGCCGAGTTGTCCTCGGCGTCCTCGTCATAGCGGTAGACGGGGCCGTTGAAGATCGTGGCGCCGGAGGCGGTGAGGTACGGGCAGAGCTGGGTCGGGCGTGGCGCCGTAGTTGGGCGCGTTGTTCGGCGCCGAGCTCGCGCGGGAAGTTCGGGCAGCCGTTGGCGCCGCCCGGGTTGCCGCGGCTGTACCAGAGGTTCAGCGGCCGCGCCCGGCCCGGCGTCCTTGCCCGTGCCGGTCTGGTGCGGGAGCACGGTGAGGCCGGTGTTGTTCGTCGAGTCGTTGACGAGGTTGTTGCAGTCGTACCAGCCCTGCGTCGGGCTGCGAGGCCGGGCCGCCGCTCACGAAGCCGGCGGCGTTGGTGGTGCGCAGCGAGCCGTCGGCGACGCGGTCGCGGTAGGCCTGCTGGTTGCCCATGCAGTAGGGCCAGCCGTAGTTGCCGGCCTGCGGCAGCTGGGTGGCGTTCTCGTACGTCGACGGGCCCTGGGTCGCGGACGGCGAGCCGGCGTCGGGGCCGACCCACGCCGAGTACGGGATGTCGGTCTCGGGGTCGATGAACAGGCGCGACGGGTTGCGCAGGCCCATCGCGTAGATCTCCGGCTTGGCCTGGTTGCCGTTGCCCTCGGTGCCGCTGAAGAGGTTCGGGCCGTTGGGCGACTGCGCGTTCGGCAGCGTGTACGTGCTGTTGACGCCGACCGTCGGCTGCGACCCGTCGGGGATCGTGTCGACGGGGTTGAAGCGCAGCATCTTGCCGTTGTAATCGTTGGTGCTGCCGGCGGTGCGGCGCGCGTCGTTGAACGAGATGGCGTTGTCGCCGCAGTGGTCGTTGGAGGCCACGGTGGGCGGGCCGGTCGGGCAGCGCGCGGGCTGGAAGTTGCCCGAGGTAGCCGTTCGTGCGCTGCGACGAGTTCGAGTCGCCGGTGGTGACGTAGAGGTTGCCCTCGGAGTCGAAGCCCATGCCGCCGCCGCGGTGGCAGCAGCTGTAGATCTGGGACTCGTACTCGAAGATCACGACCTCGGAGTCGAGGTCGAGCTGCTTGGTGTCGAGGTCGATCGGTGAAGCGGGAGACCCGCGCCTTGTCCATCTTCGTGATGCGCCGCTGGTCGCCGTCGGCGAGGCCCGGGTGGACCGGGTTGTCCGGGTTGAAGGTCGGGAAGTACTGCAGGTAGATGTGGCCGGTCTGCGGCGAAGTCGGGCGAGACGGTGATGCCGAGCAGGCCGGCCTCGATCTTGCCGTTGATCTCGTCGCCTGAGCCGCGGTCGCCGTAGACGGGCAGGACGCCGGCCTTGCGTGACGCCGCTGTTGACGGTGCCGTTGGCTGCCTCGGGGTCCCAGATGTGGACGTTGCCGCAGCCGACGCCGACGTTGCGGTTCGCGAAGTCGAGGATGCGCGGCGGTGGGGCCGGCGCCGATCATCGGCGCCGCGCTCGCGCGTCGGTGCGGCAGTCGGCGCGGCCGATGTAGAAGACCCAGCCGTTGGGCGCGGGGGCGACGCCGTGCGACTCGCCGGTGTGGGCGAGGTCGGCGCTCGAGCCGTCGACCAGGCGCTGGCCCTGGTAGTTGGCGGCGATCGTCGCCTTGCAGCCGGCGCGGATCATGCCGGCGCTCCACTGGATGGCGCCGAGCAGGTGGGTGCGGAAGTTGGCCTCGTCGTAGCTGGCCGCGGTGCGGCCCATGCCGGTGTAGAAGGAGCGGCCGCCCTGGAAGTCGCGGCACCAGGAGATCGGCCAGTCGGTGCCGCCGATGGTCGGTGCCGTCGCCGGCGGGCGCGTCGGGGGCGCGGTAGCGGGCGACGGTGTGGACCTGGCCGGTGGGCCGCGTCTGCCACTCGTACCAGACGTCCTGGCGCGTCCACTCGAGCGGGAGGGTCCTGGTCGCCGGGTGCACGCGGTCGCCGACGGCGACGACCTTCTCGGCCGTGCGCGGTCGGGCTGCCGGCGCGGGACGCGCGCCGATCAGGTTGCCGAAGAACGTGCTGCCCGGCTCGGCCTCGGCGGCGCCGCCGATGCCGACGAAGCCGCCGCCGCCGTTGATGTAGCCCTGGAGGGCGGACTCCTGCGCGGCGTTGAGCGCGTTGCCGGCGTTGCCGAGGAAGACGACCGCGCGGTACTGCTCGAGGTTGGCGGCCGTGAAGTCGGCCGCGTTCTGGCTCGTCGTCGACCGTCGAAGTCGTTGGCGGCGCCGAGCGCCTCGATGGCGGCGACGCCGGCGTTGACCGTGGCGTCGGGCGTCCCGTGGAAGACGAGCACCGTGGTCGCCGGCGCCTGGGCGGTCGCGGTGGCCGCGCGCCAGCAGGCCGACAGCGGCGGCGAGGGTCAGGGCGAGGAACGCCGCGCAGGCGCGGATGCCGGTGCGTCCGCCGTCGGCCCCGGTCGATCGCCGTGACACCGCTCCCTGCCCTCACCCATCGGTCCCTCCTCCTCCTGCTCTCCCCAGCCTTTCCCGCAGTGAGGCCGGGAAGTTATTACCGCGGCACGGCGTATGTCAACGAGGTTTCGACTTGCAGAAGCAAAAGCTCGTGCGTTGCTAGCCTCCGCCGCGGAGCCGAGGGAGGGGAGGAGCCGGTGAGCAACGGTGGAGGAGGAGCGCACGGCGTTCACGCCGCGATCTCCGCGGAGTGGCGACCGCCCGCGGACGCCTGGTCGCGGCGCGACTTCATGCGAAACGGCTTCGCGTCGGTGGCGCTGCTGTGCGCGCTCCCGGGGCAGGGCCGCTCGGCGGCCGCGGTGACGTGACGCGCGCCGCGCATGCGCGCGCAGGCGCGGTCGCCGTTCGAGCCGTTTCGGCGCGACCTGCCGCGGATCCCCGAGCTGCGGCCGGTCCAGCGGACGCGCACGCGAGACGTCTACGAGGTCACGATCCGGGAGGCGATGGCCGAGGTCCTGCCCGGCTTCGAGACGCCGATCTACGGCTACCAGGGCATCTATCCCGGCCCGACGATCCGCGCCCGCACCGGCCGCGAGGTCGTCGTCCGCCAGCACAACGCGCTCCCGTTCGAATCCAACGTCCATCTGCACGGCGGATACGTGCCGGCGGGCCACGACGGCCACCCGATGGACGTGATCCCGCCCGGAGGCAGCTTCGAGTACCACTACCCCAACGAGCAGGACGCCGCGAGCCTCTGGTACCACGACCACGCGCACGGGCGCACGTCGCGCACGCTGTACCACGGCCTGCTGGCGATGTACGTGCTCGAGGACGACCTCGAGCGCGAGCTCGACCTGCCCAGCGGCGATTACGACGTGCCGATCGTGATCGCCGACCACGCCTTCAACCGCGACGGCTCGTTCCGCTACGTCGAGAACATCGACGTCGGCTTCCGCGGCGACACGATCCTCGTCAACGGCGCCGTCTCGCCGCGCATGCGCGTGGAGCGGCGCAAGTACCGCCTCCGCCTCCTCAACGCGTCGAACTCACGCTCGTACAGCCTGCGGCTCGGGCGCGGCCGGCAGATGACCCAGATCGCAGGCGACGGCGGGCTGCTCGCGCGGCCCGTCGGGCGTCGGCGGCTGCCGCTCCACCCCGCCGAGCGGATCGACCTGGTCATCGACTTCCGGGACTACCGCCCCGGCGCCGAGCTGGTCCTCCACAACGAGGACGGCGAAGGCGGCGCCGTGGCGGTGATGCGCTTCGACGTGTCGCGGCGCGGCGGCCGCGAGGACTTCCGCGTCCCGCGCCGCCTCCGCCCGCAGGAGCCGCTGCCGCCGGCGCATGCCAGCCGCCGCTGGGACCTGGGATTCGGCTTCGGCGCGTGGCAGATCAACGGCAAGGACTTCGATCACGCGCGGATGGACGTGCGGCCGCGCCACGGCAGCACCGAGCGCTGGACCTTCGTCAACCGCTCGAACCGCGTGCACCCGATGCACATCCACGGCTTCCTTTTCCGCGTGCTCGAGCGCAGCAGCGGTCCGGTCCATCCGGGCGAGCGGCTCGGCTGGAAGGACACGATCGGCGTGCTGGCCAACGAGACGGTGACCGTGCTCGCCTGGTTCGCGCCCTACGGCGGCAAGTACGTGTTCCACTGCCACGCGCTCGAGCACGCCGACCGGGCGATGATGCTGCAGCTGGAGGTGGTCTCGTGAGGCGCCGCATCGCGCTCGCCGGCGCGCTGCTCGCCGCGCTCGCCACGGCCCCTGCCGCATCCGCCCAGGGCGCGGTCGTCAGGCGGTCGACGGCACCCAGGCTGACCCGCGCTTCTACCACTGGTCGCCGAAGGACGTGACGATCAAGGCCGGCGAGACGGTCACGTGGAGCTTCACCGGCACGAGCGCGCCCACAACGTGATCATGTCCCAGGGCGCGAACTGGAGCTACAAGAGCGGCCCGCTTCGACAAGCGCTCCGCCCCCGGCGCAGTTCACCTTCACCGCGCCGGGCATCTACACGTTCGTCTGCGAGGTTCCACGCGACGACGATGACCGGCACCGTCACGGTGACGGACGTCGGCGGGACGCCGCCGCCGCCGCCTCCGCCACCGCCGCTGAGCGAGCAGCGGTGGCCGAACGAGCAGCAGCCGCCGACCGTGCTCGAGCTCGCGGACGGCCTGCGTCCCGCGTCTCAGCCGCGTGCGGGCGGTCGCCGTGCGCAACGGCGCCAGACTGCGCTTCCGCCTCGACGAGCGGGCACGCGTCACCGTGCGCTTCAAGCTCGCAGGGCTCACGGTCAAGACCGACGCGCGACCTTCCGGGCGGGCGCCCGCAGCTTGATCGTCCGCGACCCCCGCATGCGCGGCCGCTACCGGGTCGCGCTGCGTCGCCCGCGACCTGGCGGGCAACCGCTCGCGGGTCAAGCGCGCTAGCCGTCACCGTCGGCTGAGCGACCCGGCCGACCGGCTCCCGCCTCCGTCAGCTGCCGAGGTTGACGTTGTTCACGGAGCCGCCGAGGCGCGGTCGCCGCCCGACGGAGCGCCGTGGCGCGGCGGGCTGAGCGAACGTCAACTGCGGCTGGGCTAATGAGACGTGGGGCGCCGGCCGCGCGCCGTGGTCCCTGGCGCGTTTGCGTCGATATGGGCGACGTCAAGGCGCCATGCGCAGGCCGATGGCGCCTTGACCGGACATATGCCGGTTAAAGCGCCAGGCGCTCCGAGGACGACCGGCCCGGCCGACCTCGCCGCCCCCTTACCCAGCCGCAGTTGACGTTCGCTCACCCCGGCGGCTCGCCGCTCAGGACCCAGCCGCGCCCGTTCCGCCGCAGCCGCCCCTGCCCGGCCAGCTTGGTCAGCGCGCTCGAGACCGACGGCCGCCGCGCGCCGGCCAGGTGGCTCAGCACCTCGTGCGTCAGCGGCAGGTCCACGTGAACGCCGTCCGCGTGCACCCGCCCATGCCGATCGGCCAGCTCCCAGAACAGCATCCACAGCCGGTCGTCCAGCCGCGGCTGCTGCGAGATGGCCATCATCGCGGCGAGCCGCCGCGAGCGGCCCAGCGCCCGGCCGGCCAGCGCCGGACCCACCCGCGGGTAGCGGCCCATGCGCTCCGTCCAAACCAGGTCGAGCACTGCCAGGCGCGTCCTCGTGAGCACGCGCCAGCCGGTCTCGAACCCGATCGAGGCCTCGCCGTCGAACTCCCACGGGCGCAGCAGGTCGCCGTCGGCGAGCAGCTCGGCCCCGAACCGGCCGCCGTAGCCGACGCGCCGGATCAGCGCGCCGTCGAGCAGCAGCAGCCCGAAGCCCTCGCGCGCGCGGTCGGAGTCGACGCGGGCGTCCCAGCGCCCGGTGGTCACCTCGACCACCGCGGTCAGGCTGGCCTGCCGGGCGGCCCCGCGCTTTGGCGCGGGGACCAACTCGGCGAGCTCCGGATCCTCGTCCAGGACGTAGGCGCGCACGCCGGTCACCGGGACCCGGTATAGCGCACGTGACGTCTACAAACCAGCGGCGCGGGCGACGCCCGTCACGTACGCCGCGGCCCCCGCCGGCCGGTCCTCGGGCTCCTTCTCCAGCGCGCGCGTGACGGCGCGGGCCGCCGCCGCCGAGATCTCCGGGCGCACGGCCGAGAGGTCCGGCGGCGCCTCCTGCAGGTGCGCGAACAGCACGCGCATGCTCGGACGGCCACCGAACGGCGGCGCGCCGGTCAGGCACTCCCACATGACGCAGCCGAGCGCGTAGACGTCGGTCGCGGGGCTCACGTCCTCGCCGCGGATCTGCTCCGGCGACATGTAGTCGAGCGATCCGAGCGCCTGGCCCGGCCGCGTCAGGTTCGACGCCTGACTGTCCTTGGCCAGCCCGAAGTCGGACACGTACGGCGTGTCCCCCTCCAGCAGGATGTTCGCCGGCTTGATGTCGCGGTGCACGAGCCCGGCGGCGTGCAACGCGTCGAGCCCCTCGGCCGCGCCGCCGAGCAGCGAGACCGCGTACGGCAGGTCGAGCCGTCCCCGGACCGCGATCCGATCGGCCAGGGAACCGCCCGGGATCAGCCGCTGGACGAGATACGGGAGCCCGCCCTCCTCGCCGTGTGCGAGCACGGGCACCACGTTGGGGTGGTTGATCTTCTGCGCGGCCTTGACCTCGCGCCGGAAGCGCCGCAGGAACACCTCGTCCTGCGAGAGCTCGGTCGTCACCACCTTCAGGGCGACCGGGTCCTCGCCGTCTGCGGTGCCCTCGAACACGATCCCCATGCGGCCGCGCCCGATGACCCGGGTGATCCGGTAGGGACCGAGGGAATCGCCCGGTCTGGGCTCAAGCGCGATCTCGGGCATCCGAGGGCCGCGAAGCATATCCGGCCCACATCAACCTGACCCAGGTTGGACGGCCGGCCCCACGACTTCTGGACAGTCATCCACTTGCGCCGCCGCCGCCCAGCCAGGAGACTTCCCTCTGATCTCGTCATGGAAAGGCCAGAGCTCGGCTATTACAGGATCGAGGGGATCGTCGGCTGCGGGCGCACGGGGATCGTGTACCTGGCCACGGATTCCCGCGACGGCCGTGCCGTCGCGCTGAAGGTGCTGCGGGAGGACGTGAGCATCGACCCCGTCTACCGCGAGCGCTTCCGGCGCGAGGGATCGCTGCTGGCCGCGCTCCAGCACCCGCACGTCATGCCCATCTACGGCATGGGCGAGATCGACGGCGAGCTCTACATCGCGGCCCGGCTCGTCTCCGGCAACCTCAAGGGACTGATCCTCAGCGACGAGCTCGGGCTCGACGACGCGCTGACGATCCTCACGGCCGTCGCCGAGGCGATCGACGCCGCCCACGAGGCCGGCATCGTGCACCGCGACATCAAGCCCGCCAACGTGCTCGTCGACCCCGGAGCCGACGGCCCGCAGGTCTTCCTGGGCGACTTCGGCCTCGCGCGCGACCCCCACGGCGCGATGCTGACCGTCCCGGGCCAGATCCTCGGCACGCTCGACTACATGTCGCCGGAGCACCTGGAGGCCGAGGGGGTCGGCACGCAGGCCGACATCTACGCCTTCACGTGCCTCGCGGTCGAGACGCTGACCGGCGAGGTCCCGTTCCCCCGCGGCACCGACGCCGCCGTGATGTATGCCCATGTCGTCGACCCGCCGCCGAGCCTGAGGGAGCGGCGGCCCGAGCTCCCGGCGGCGCTCGACGACGTGATCGCGGCCGGTATGGCCAAGGACCCGGACGATCGGCCCTCGACGGCCCGCGCCCTGCTGACGGACATGCTCCGTGCGCTCGGCCGGCCGGTCCCGGCCCGCCTTGTCCCGGCCGTCTGAGAGCTCGGGAGACCCCGTGGCGGCCGGCGACTCCACGTCCCCAGGCGGCGCCGTCTTCAACGAGCGCTACGAGGTCGTGGCGCCGATCTCCAGCGGCGCCATGGGCGCCGTCTACCGCGCGGTCGACCGCGAGACCGGCAACGAGGTGGCGATCAAGCGGCTGCTCGACGTCAAGCACGCCGCGCGCTTCGAGATCGAGGCGCGGCTGCTCTCGAGCCTGAACCACCCGCGCGTGGTGAAGGTGATCGACCACGCCGGCGACGCCGAGGGCCTCTACATCGTCATGGAGCTCGTGCGCGGCACCGACCTCGGCGCCCAGCTCAAGGAGCGCGGCCAGCCCGGCCTGCCGCCGCAGGAGGCGATCGAGTACGCCCGCCACGCCTGCGAGGCGCTCCAGTACGTGCACGACCAGCAGATCGTGCACCGCGACGTCAAGCCGCAGAACCTGATCCTGGCCGACAACGGCGTGACGCTGGTGGACTTCGGCGTCGCGCGCGCGATCGGCAGCGACGAGACGGTCGGCACGATCGCGGTCGGCACGCCGCGCTACATGGCGCCGGAGGTGTTCGCCGGCGGCACCGTGTCGTCGGCCAGCGACATCTTCAGCCTCGCCGCCACGCTGTGGACGCTGATGGTCGGCGCGCCGCCGCGCTACGGCGACGTGCTGAAGATCGAGAAGGTCGCGCCCGAGCTGCCGCCGGAGCTGCGCGAGGCGCTCGCCGGCGGCCTGGAGATGCTGCCCGAGATGCGGATCTCGTCCGCGCTGGCGTTCGCGGAGGCGATCGGCGTGCCGATCTCGGACCGCGGCGGCGAGTCGCTCGCCCAGAGCCTCGGCCGCGCGCCCGTGCACCGGCGCGTCATCGAGGCGATCGTCCGCACCGCGGCCGGCATGTTCGAGGCGGCCGCCGCCTCGATCGCGCTCACCGACCCGGTCAGCGGCGAGCTGGTCTACGAGGCCGCGTGGGGCGCCGGCGCCTCCGAGGTCGTCGGCATGCGGCTGCCGCCCGGCGCCGGGATCGCCGGGTCGGTCGCCCAGAGCGGCGAGGCCGTCGCCGTGCCCGAGTGCCGCACCGACCCGCGCTTCGCCAAGCAGGTCGCCGCCAAGACCGGCTACGTGCCGTACACGATGCTCACCACCCCGCTGACCCGCGAGGGCAAGACGATCGGCGTGCTGGCGCTGCTCGACCGCCGCGACGGCGGCCCGTACCGCCACGAGGACCTGGCCCGTGCCGCGCTGTTCGCCGACCTCGCCGTCGTGGCGCTCGACCTCGACACGTTCCCGCTCTCGACCACCGGTGGCCGGACGCGGCAGTAGCGGTTAGGTTTGACCGGCATGACGCACTTCGACGCGATCGTCGTGGGCTCCGGGTTCGGAGGCTCGGTCATGGCCTATCGACTCGCGGAGGCCGGCCGGCGCGTCTGCGTCCTCGAGCGCGGGCGCCCGTACCCGCCCGGCTCGTTCACGCGCAGCCCGTACCGCGCGCGCGAGAGCTTCTGGGACCCCAAGCGCGGCCTGACCGGCATGTACCACTACTGGTCGTTCAAGGGGATCGACGCGCTGGTCTCGTCCGGGCTCGGCGGCGGCTCGCTCATCTACGCCAACGTCTTCCTGCGCAAGGACGAGAAGTGGTTCGTGGAGGAGGACGTCAACGACGGCGGCTACGAGTACTGGCCGGTCACGCGCGCGGACCTCGACCCGCACTACGACCGCGTCGAGGAGATGATCGGCCTCCAGCGCTATCCGTTCGAGCACGAGCCGTACTCGCGCACGCCGAAGACCAACGCCTTCAAGTACGCCGCCGAGGCGAACGGCCTCGAGTGGTTCCTGCCGCCGCTCGCGGTCACCTTCGCCAACGAGGGCGAGGCCCCGCGGCCCGGGCCAGAAGATCGAGGAGAAGCTGCGCAACCTGCACGACCGCGACCGCGTGACGTGCCAGCTCTGCGGCGAGTGCGACGTCGGCTGCAACTTCGGCGCCAAGAACACGCTCGACTACAACTACCTCACGCACGCCAAGCACCACGGCGCCGAGATCCGCACGCTGTGCGACGTGCGCACGATCGAGCCGCGCGAGGGCGGCGGCTATCAGGTCGGCTTCGCGGACCTGGCGGCCGAGGACGGCCCCGCCTCGCGGCAACGGCCGCCCGGTCCCGCTGAGCACCCTGACCTGCGACACGCTCGTGCTCAGCGCCGGCACGCTGGGGACCACCGACCTGCTGCTGCGCAACCGCAGCGCGTTCCCGCGCATGAGCCGCAAGCTCGGCACCCGCTTCTGCGGCAACGGCGACCTGCTGACGCTCGCGCTCAACTGCGCCGAGGAGGTCGACGGCGTGCGCGTGCCGCGCGTCGTCGATCCCGGCTACGGGCCGGTGATCACCAGCACCGCGCGAGTGCCGGACGCGCTCGACGGCGCCGAGGGCCGCGGCTTCTACCTGCAGGACGCCGGCTACCCCCAGCACCTCGCCTGGATCCTGCACGTGCTGGCCGCGCCGCAGACGCTCTGGCACTGGCGCTCGCACGGCCTGTACCTCGTCAAGAACTGGCTGCGCGGGTCGCCCGACACCGACGTCACCGGCCACATCGCCGACCTGCTGGAGTCGGCCGAGCTCTCAGCCGGCGGCCTGCCGCTGCTCGGGATGGGCCGCGACGTCCCGGACGGCCGCATGTACCTGCGCAAGGGCAAGCTCGACCTCGACTGGAAGACCGAGAAGTCGAACGCCTACTTCGAGCGCCTGCGCACGACCTCGCGCGGCGTCGCCCGCACGCTCGGCGCCAGGTTCGCCGACAACCCGATCTGGTTCCTGCGGCGCGTGATCACCGTGCACCCGCTCGGGGGCGCCCCGATGGGCCGCTTCCCGAGCGAGGGCGTGGTCGACCCCTACGGCAACGTGTTCGGCTATCCGGGGCTCTACGTCGCCGACGGCTCGGTGATGCCCGGGCCCGTCGGCCCGAACCCGAGCTTCACGATCGCCGCGCTCGCCGACCGCTTCGCCGACCGCATCCTCGAACCCACCCCCGCCGCGGAGGCCGCCGCCACATGACCCTGCCCGCCAGCGTGCGCTTCACCGAGGAGATGCTCGGCCACGTCACGTTCGGAGAGGAGGACTTCCTGCGCGGCGCCGCACCCGAGCGCGACGGCGCGGGGGCGCTGAAGTTCCACCTCACGATCGTGGTCGACGACATCGACCGCTTCGGCTCGGACCCGCAGCGCAACGCCGGCGCGCACGGCTACCTGGTGTGCGACGCGCTCGGCGGCCGGCTGCCGGTCGAGCGGGGATGGTTCAACCTGTTCGTCGACACCGAGCCGGGCGTCAAGCGCATGCTCTACCGGCTCTTCTTCCGCGACGGCGCCGGCCACCCGCTCACCCTCAGCGGCTACAAGCTGATCGAGGACAACGCCGGGTTCGACGTCTGGCGCGACACCACGACGCTGTTCACGCGCGTGCTGCGCGGGCACGTCGACGAGTCGGGCGAGGCGGCCGCGGAGATCGTCGCCTCGGGCGTGCTGCGCATCCGGATCCGGGACTTCGCGCGCCAGCTCACGACGTTCCGCGGCAAGGTCGGCCCGCTGCTCAAGTTCATGACGATCTTCCTCGGCCAGCTCGCCGAGGCCTACCTGAAGAAGGGACGGCGCGCGCATGCCGCGGCGTAAGGGGAAGCGGCTGAAGGAGGCCAGCGAGGCCGGGCGCAAGCCGTCCGGTCGCACGCGCCTGCTCGGCGCGCTCGCCGGGGGCGCCGTGCTGACGGTCTTCGGCGCCGAGGTGGCGCGCGTCTGGCGGCTCGGCATGCTGCCCGTCAGCCGCGAGGAGGCGGCCTCGCACGAGCACATCAGCCCGCTGCGGCGCTCCGTGATGGTCATCCGCGAGGGCTACGCGGTCAGCCGCACGCGCGAGAACTCGCTGTTCAACATGCTCGCCTCGTTCTCGGTGACGTTCGGCATCACGCGCGGCATCACCTGGTACATCCGCGAGCACGGCGGCCTCGGGCCGATCCAGAACGTCGTCGTCGGCAAGCGCCACATCCACCACTTCCTGCCGGGCGGGATCATCGCCCTCACCGCCGGCGGAGTGGCGATCGGCATGAACGGCTCGGACGCGGACAAGTACCTGGCGCTCCCGTTCGGCATCGGCGTCGCGCTCGTGCTCGACGAGTCGGCACTGCTGCTCGAGCTCGAGGACGTCTACTGGACCGAGGAGGGCGTGCTCAGCGTGCAGATCGTCTTCGCGGCGATGGCGATGCTGGCCGCGCTCGCCTACCTGATCCGGATGCTGCGGACCACCGAGGGGCAGGACAGCGAGACCGACTGGGAGCTGGCCGCGAAGGCCTGGGACGACCTGCAGATGATCCCCGGCGGCGGCGGCGAGCCCGGCATCGGGCTCTAGCGGTCATGCACTGGGACGGCGTGGCCGCCCAGGCCGAACTGGTTCGCCGCGGCGAGGCGTCGTCGCGCGAGCTGACCGAGGCGGCGCTGGAGCGCATCGACCGGCTCGACGGCGAGCTGAACGCCTTCGGGGCCGTCTATCCCGAGCGGGCGCTGGCCGAGGCCGAGCGGGCGGACGAGCGCCGGGCCCGGGGCGAGAGCGGGTCGCTGCTGGGCGTCCCCGTGGCGGTCAAGGATGAGATCGACCTCGCCGGCGAGGTGACCAGCCGCGGCACCGGCGCGATCCGTGAGCGGGCGCCCGCGGACGCCGAGGTGGTGCGGCGGCTGCGCGAGGCGGGCGCGGTCGTGGTCGGCAAGACGACGATGCCGGAGCTCGGGCTGTGGCCGTTCACCGAGTCGATCACGTGGGGCGTGACGCGCAACCCCTGGGATCTCGAGCGCACGCCCGGCGGCTCGAGCGGGGGATCGGCCGCCGCCGTCGCCGGCGGCCTCGTGCCGGGGGCGCTGGCCGCCGACGGGGCCGGATCGATCCGCATCCCGGCCGCGTGCTGCGGGCTGTTCGGCCTCAAGCCCCACGTCGGCCGCGTCCCGAGAGCGCCGCACGATCGCGACGGCAGCCACTGGATCTGCTTCGGCGCGCTGACCCGCTCGGTGCTCGACAGCGCGGTGATGCTCGACGTGATCGCCGACGACGCCGGCGGCTTCGCGGAGGCTGCGCGGACGCCGCCGGGGCGGCTGCGCATCGCGGTCTCGACCGCCTTCCCGGCCGGGACCCGCGGCTCGCTCACCGACGAGGTCGCCGCCGCGCTCCGCGGTACCGCGGACCTCCTGCGCGAGATCGGCCACGAGGTCGTCGAGGCCGAGGTCGACCTCGGGCTGCGCGACGGCGCCGTGATCGTCGGCCTGTTGTTCCGCGGTATCCATGACATCGTGGAGGAGATCGAGCGTCCGCAGCGGCTCGAGCGGCGCACCCGCGCGCTCGCCCGGCCGGGCGCGCTGGTCTCCGACCGCATGGTCGAGAAGCTGCTCGCCGCCGAGCGGCGCCTGGCCGAGCGCGTCGGCCGATTGTTCGCCGCCCACGACGTGGTGCTCATGCCGGTGATGTCCGAGCCCGCCGTCCCGGCCGGGATCATGGAGGGCCGCGGCGCGACCGCGACCTACCAGTGGGAGACCGGCTGGGTCCCGTTCAACGTCCTCTGGAACTCGACCGGGCAGCCGGCCGCCTCGGTGCCGGCCGGCTTCTCGAGCACGGGTCTCCCGCTCGCCGTCCAGCTCGTCGGCCGGCCGCGCGACGAGGCGACCCTGCTCTCCCTCGCCGCGCAGATCGAGGCCGCGCGCCCGTGGGCGGACCGCCGCCCGCCCGGCTTCTAGACGGGCACCTTGAACGCGTCGGACTCGAAGTCGGCGTGCGGCAGGATGCGGTCGAGGCTGCGTCCGGCAGCCACCAGTTCCAGTCGCCCATGAGCTCCATCGCGGCCGGCACGAGCAGCAGCCGCACGAGCGTGGCGTCGAGCGCGATCGCGACCGCGAGGCCGACCCCGATCTCCTTGATCTGCGGCACGCCCGTCAGCGCGAAGGTGCCGAAGACGACGACCATGATCAGCGCCGCGCTGGTGATCACCTTGGCGCTCGCCTCCAGCCCCTCGGCGACGGCCAGGCGGTTGTCGCCGGTGGCCAGGTAGCGCTCGCGGATCCGCGACAGCAGGAACACCTCGTAGTCCATCGAGAGCCCGAAGACGATCGCCAGCAGCAGCGGCGGCGTGACGGTGTTGATGTAGCCGAGCGAGTCGTAGCCGGTGATGCCATCCAGCCAGCCGTACTGGAAGACCGCGACGAGCACGCCGTAGGCGGCGCCGACCGACAGCAGGTTCATCAGCACCGCCTTCAGCGGCAGCAGCACCGAGCGCAGCACCACGAGCAGCACGAGGTAGCTGCACACCATCACGAACAGGAAGACCTTCCAGATCCCGCCGGAGATCAGCTCGTTGAGGTCCAGCGCCTGGGCCGACGCGCCGCCGATGTCGACGCCGGGCGGGCTCTCCTCGCGGAGGCGCTCGACGAGCGCGAGCGCCTCGGGGCTCTCGGGATCGGTGTCGAGCACCACGCGGAGGAGCACCGCGTCGCCGTCCTCCGAGGGCTGCGGCCCGGACACCTCCGCCACGCCGGGCGTTCCGGAAAGCTGCTCGAAATAGCCGTCGGGCAGATCCTCCGCCACGATCAGGACCGGCGATGCGGCTCCCGGGACCGGTGACCTGCGCGGCGAGCTCAGCGCCGCGCCGCGTCTCGTGCTCGGCCGGGAACATCCGCAACGCGCCGTTGCCGTAGTCGAGCGAGAGCGCCGGGATCGCCAGCACCAGCAGGAGCGCCGCCGCCCCGGCTGCAGAGAGCCACGGCCGGCGCATCACGCGCGCCGTCCAGCGCGCCCAGAAGCCGCCTCTCGGGCGGTGCACCCGGCGGGCGAGCGCGCCGGTCGCGCTCACCACGCGGCCCGGCTCGTCCGCGCGCCGGCCGAACACGGCGATCAGCGCCGGCAGCAGCGTGATCGCCCCGAGCACGGCGATCGCCACCACGACGATCGCGCCGATGGCCAGCGACCGCATGACCGTCGAGTTGAGCAGGAACAGCCCGGCCATCGAGATCAGGACCGTCACGCCCGAGAAGACGACGGTGGACCCGGAGGTCCGCATGGCGACGTCGAGCGCCTCCGCCCGGTCACGCCCGCGCTGGATCTCCTCGCGGTAGCGCGAGAGCAGGAACAGCGAGTAGTCGACCGCCACGCCGATGCCGAGCATCGACGCGACGTTGGTCACGAAGACCGACATCGTCGTGGCCAGCGCCAGGAAGTAGATGGCGGCGCCGGTGACGAGCACCGCGGCCACGCCGAGGCCGACCGGCAGCAGCGCGGCCAGCAGCGAGCCGAAGACCACCAGGAGCACGATCAGGATGGCCGGGAAGCCCGTCGCCTCGGCCTTCTCGAGATCCTCCTGCTGGAGCTCCTGCATGCCCGCCCACAGCGCGGACTGGCCGACGAGGTACGCCTGGGCGCCGTCGACCGTCTCGCCGACCCGGAGCTCCTCCCGTAGCTCCTTGGCGGCGTCGAGCGCCTCGTCGCGGCTGCCCTCGAACACCAGCGGCACGACGAACGGGCTCCCGGTCGCGGTGACGTCGCCGGGCAGCGCGACCCCGTCGACGGCCGCGACGGCCTCCTGGACCCGGCCGACGGCCGCGCGGCGCCTCGGGCCCCTCGAGCACGACAGCGAGCGACTCCGAGCTCGCGCCCTCGAAGCGATCGATCTGCTCCTCGACCGCCACCGAGCCGGTCCCCGGGACCTCGAAGCCCCCGCCCGTGAGGTTCTCTGGTCTGGCGCGCCGCGAACGGCAGCGACGCCAGCAGCACGACTCCCCAGAGAGCCAGGACGAGCCTGCGGCGCCGGCGGACGAATCCCGACAGCCGGTCCATGGCCCTCTGCATGGGTGAATCAATACTGGACGCTGCGCGCCGCGTCGAATAGAAACGCACGATGGAGACCGCCCTCCAACCCGCGGTGCACGACGTCACGACCTCGGACGGCACGGAGGTCCGGCTCACGCACTACGCGACGGGTACCAAGGGTCCGGTCGTCCTCGCGCCCGGCTACGGCAACGCGGCGCGCGTCTTCGCGCTCGACACCGTGCCCAAGAGCTTCACCGAGTACCTGGGCGAGCACGGCTACGACGTGTGGCTGTTCGACTACCGCGCGAGCCCCGACCTGCCCGCCAGCGCCACGCAGTTCACGGTCGACGACATCGCGATGCGCGACTGGCCGGCGGCGATCGCCCACGTGCGCCGCGAGACCGGCGCCGAGTCGGTCCAGGCGGTCGCCCACTGCATCGGCGGCCTGACCCTCTTCATGGCGATCGGCGGCGGGCTCGAGGGCGTGCGCTCGGCGACGTTCTCGGCGCTCGCCGGGCACCCGATCCCGACACCCGCCAACCGGCTCCGCGCCCACGCGCGGGTGCCGACCGTGCTCGCGCCGGGCCGGGATGCCCGCCATCAGCACCGACTACCGGCCCGACTCACGGCAGGACCGGGCGCTCGAGCGCGTGATGCGGGCGCTGCCGATCAGGCGCATGCACGACAGCCCGGTCGGCCGCCGCATCTACTTCATCTACGGCGACGTGTTCGACCACTCGCGGATCGACGAGACGGTGATGGCGGAGTCCGTGCCGAGCTTCTTCGGCAACAGCAACATGACGTTCTTCGAGCACATGGGCGTGATGGTCCGCAAGGGCGGCCGCGCGGTCGACGTCCGCGGCCGCGACGTCTACCTCGCCAACACCGACCGCTATCGGATGCCGATCTCCTTCCTCACCGGCGAGCACAACCGGATGTTCCTGCCGCGCGGGCTCGAGGCCACGCACGACCTGCTGCGGTCCGCCAACGGGCCCGAGCTCTACACGCGCCACGTCGTCCCCGGCTACGCGCACCTCGACCTGTGGCTCGGCCGCGAGGCCCCGCGCGACGTGTTCCCGATCGTCCTCGGCGAGCTCGAGCGCCACAACCGGTGACGCCGCGCACGCGGGGCTGGCGGACCTCTTCTCCTATCCGGTCAGCGGCGTGCCTGCAGGACCGGCGCACGCGCCGGGTGGCGCAGGGCGTCTCGATCCGCGGGCTTCTACGAGAGCGCCAACCCGCCGTCGCCGCTGACGCCGCTCGAGGAGGCGATCCTGATCGCCTCCACCGGGCCGACCGGCGCCGTCATGCACGACGGCCCGCTCGACAAGCCGGACGGCACGCCGGAGCTGGGCACGCCGTTCCTGCACGTGACCGGCCGGGCGGCGCCGAGCGCCGACAACTGCCAGGCGACCTCGCTGTTCATGATCAACGACGAGGCGATCTGGCTGCTCGAGCGCCCGCGGGAGCAGGCGGCGATCGACCTCTTCCGCGACATCCCGCCGCGCTGGGAGGACCGCACGGAGGCCGACTGGCTCGCCTACGCGAACGCGGTCAAGCGCAAGGTCCACGACGGGCGGCTTCGAGTTCCCGCGCGAGTGGCCGTACTACCTCGGCTGGAACGCCCAGCACTCCAACGCGCCGGGCACGACCTGCTTCCTGCCGGTCGTGGACCACACGCGCCAGTACATCAACGGACTGCTGATCCTCTTGTCGGAGCCGCACGGCAAGGTGCCGCTGTTCCTCGACGAGTGGCGGCCGTTCCGGCCGCGCGGCGCGGTCGAGTGGGTGGCGTGGCTGGCGGCGAAGGTCGGGCTCGTGGACCCGATCCCGTACCAGCCGATCGGCGGCCTCGCGCGCGCCCGCGGCGGGTTCGCGACGCCCGACGCGCCGCTTCCGCTCGGCGCCGTGTTCGGCGATGCGCGCACCGATCCCGAGCCGTTCTTCCTGCTCCAGAACCTGATGCTGATGGGCGAGGCGCTGCGGCTCGGCGGCTGGGTCCACGGGACGCCCCTGATCCCGGGCATCTGGCACCGCGAGCCGGGACGGCTCGGGCTCGGCTTCCGCGAGCACCTGGCCAAGCCGGCGCCCGGACGCTGGCGCCGCTGGCCGCCGGTGCCGGCCTCGCAGCCCAACTTCGTCGGCATCGACGGCGTGCTGGAAGGGCCTCTGCCCGCCGTACGTGACCGACATGGACGCGGCGGTCGACCAGGTGATCGAGGAGAAGCTGAGCGGGCCGTACGGCTCGCCGGAGGTCTTCGGGCAGGCCTACCGCGACCGCGAGAGCGCCGAGGCCTACCGGGCGCGCGCGCGGCCGCACCCGCCCGAGGCGATCGCCTACACGAAGGAGATCTGCCGCTACCTCGTCGAGACCTACGGCCGCTTCCCGGCCCACACCGACGCCTTCCACCTGCCCGGCATCTGGGTGCAGTTCTCGCACCTGGAGGTCGAGTACTACGAGCGCTTCGCCGATCCCGGCTTCGCGCGCCGCGCCGCCGAGGGCCGGGAGATCTGGGGCCGCTGATGGGCAACACGACCGGCCGCATGACCGGCCTGACCATGCTCACGCCGATCCGGCCGCAGTGGCTGTGGTTCCTGCGGCTCGGCTTCTTCGGCGGCCGCTTCTTCCCGGCCGCGCAGAACGCGATCCTGCAGTTCGACTTCATCCACTACGTCCGCTGGGCGATCGTGCACGAGCTGCCGGGCGAGAAGCTGCGCTACCGCTACCTGTTCTTCGAGAGCAACTTCGACGGGCCGTGGCAGCACTACATCGACGCCTTCGCGTACGTGGTGCCGAAGTGGATCCGGCTGACGTGGGGGCGCGGGCCGTCGTTCCCCGGCCCGCCGCCGGCCGAGCCGCTGAAGGCGTGGATCGCCATGAACAGCCTCGAGGGCGGCCACTACTACTGCGCCTATCCCGAGGCGAGCACGCGGATGGTCAAGGGAGCGCTGGCGGTCCGCGAGCGGTTCGAGCGGCTGGTCGAGGACTCGGCCCGCCTGGATCCGGAGGCGTTCGCGGCCGCCTACGAGCGCTTCCTCGTGGAGTCGCAGGGGCAGCTGTGAACGAGGTCGGGGTCGCGTATTCGCTGACGGTCGTCGCGCCGATCGTCGCCGGCTCGGAACAGGCGGCGCGCGAGGCGATCGAGGCGCTGCCGGTCGGGCGCGAGAGCCCGCTCGCGAAGCTCGACGGCCTGCACTTCTCGCGCGTCCACGTCGTCTCGGAGCTGGTCTTCCAGGGGCCGCAGCAGCGGTAGCGGGACGAGCTGCGGGCGAGCCAGCTCGTCTTCACGAGCACGTTCGACGGCGAGCTCGACCCGTATCTCGAAGCGCTGCGGTCGCTGCGCCGACACGTGGTGGCGCTTCTGCGAGGGCTATCCCGGCAGCGCGAGCGATCAGTTCGGGCGCTGGGTGCGCGCGCACCAGATCGACAGCAGCCTGTTCGCCTCCGCCCACCCCGACGCCACCGTGCCCGGCGTCCTCGAGAGCCTCGCCCTGCGCGAGCGGATCGTCGACTTCGCGATCGCCGCCCGCGGGCTCGAGCCCGGCGAGCTCCAGCGCCGCTTCCGCGCCGAGTTCGCATGAAGCGCGGCTCGACCACCGCCGAGATCGACCTCGCCGACATCCAGGGCGACGTCCTGCGCGGCTACACGTACCCGTCGGCTGCGTACCTGTTCCTGCGGATCGTCGACGCCGAACGCGCGCGGGCGCTCATGCGGCGGATGCTGCCGCAGGTGAGCACCGCCGAGCCGTGGCCGGGCGGACCGCCGCCGACCGCCCTGCACCTCGCCTTCACCTACGCCGGCCTCGCCGCGCTCGAGCTGCCGGAGGCGCTGCTGGCCACGTTCCCCGACGAGTTCCGCGAGGGCATGGCGGCGCGCGCCGAGCGGCTCGGCGACCGCGGGCCGAGCGCGCCGGAGCACTGGGAAGCCGGCCTCGGCACCGGCGAGGCGCACGTGCTGGTCACGCTCTACGGCGTCGACGAGGAGCGACTCCAGCAGGCGCGCGAGGCGCTGCGCGGGGTCGGCGCCGCGGGCGCGATCAAGATCGTCCACGAGCAGCGCGCCGCGGCGCTCGACCAGTCGCGGGACCACTTCGGCTTCGCCGACGGGATCGCCCAGCCGGCGATCAAGGGCAGCGGCGTGGCGCCGCGCCCCGGCGACGGCCAGCCGGACGGGCGCGGCGGCTGGCGCCCCGTTCGCACCGGCGAGTTCCTGCACGGCTACGAGGACGAGGACGGGCTGCTGCCCGCCGCCCCCGGTGCGCCGCTGCACCGCAACGGCACGTTCGCGGTCTACCGCAAGCTGCACATGGACGTGGCGGCCTTCCGGCGCTTCGTGGCCGACGTCGGCCGCGAGTTCCCGGGCGGCCCGGACCTGCTGGCGGCCAAGCTCGTCGGCCGCCGGCCCGACGGCACGCCGCTCGTGGAGTCGACCGCGATCAACGACTTCTCGTACGCGAGCGACCCCGACGGCCTGCGCTGCCCGCTCGGCGCCCACATCCGCCGCGCCAACCCGCGCGACGCACCGGGCTTCTTCGGCGGGCGGCTCTCGAGCCGCCACCGCATCATCCGCCGCGGCCGCTCCTACGGGCCGCCGCTCCCGCCCGCCGCCACCGAGGACGACGGCGTCGACCGCGGCCTCGTCTTCGTCTGCTTCAACGCGAGCATCTGGCGCCAGTTCGAGACCGTCCAGGCGCTGTGGATCGACGACGGCGACCCGTTCGGCCTCGGCGCCGACAAGGACTTCCTCGTCGGCGAGCCGCACGGCACCGAGGGCAAGATGACCATCCAGGGCCGCCCGCCGTTCTTCATCAAGCCGCAGCCGCGCTTCGTCACCATGCGCGGCGGCGAATACCTGTTCCGGCCGAGCATGACCGGCCTGCGCCGGCTGGCTCGCGTCGAAGCGACGGTCCGAGCCTTTAGGTTGAGCCTGTGGTCACGACGGAGGAGATCGGCCGGATCGAGGTCTTCGCGGTTCTCGACGCCGCTGAGCGCGAGCGGCTCTCCCGCGTGGCGGCCGACGTCAGCCTCGTTCCGGGCGAGTTCGCGGCGCACGAGGGCGCCGAGCGCGCGCTCTTCGCCGTGCTCGAGGGGCACATCGAAGCGGTCAAGCTCGTCGACGGGATCGAGCGCGTCGTCGGTGACCGGTCTCCGGGCGACATCTTCGGCGAGGTGCCGATCGCGCTCGGGACGGTGTTCCCGGTGGGCTTTCGCGCCGCGGAGCGGTCGCGCATCATGCGCCTCGAGCCGCACGACTACCACGCCCTCGCGGCCGTGGCGCCCGACGTCGCCGCCGAGGTCGGCAGGCTGGCGGCGCACCGGATGGGCGGATCGCGCGGGCTGCAGGGCCTCGCGGCCGCGCCGCCGCCACCGCGGGCGATCGTCGTCGGGCATCGCTGGGATCCGTCCTGCACCGAGCTGCGGCGCTTCCTGGATCGCAACCAGGTCACGTTCAAGTGGCTCACGCCCGAGGCGCCGGACGCGGCGGACGGGTGGGGTGGCCCGCTGCCCGCCGACGGAGACCTGCCGGCGATCCGCGTGATCGACGGCAAGACGGTCGTGCGACCGCGCCTGCGGAGGGTGGCCGAGCTGCTCGGCCTCGGTACCGAGGCCGACGCGGCCGAGTACGACACGGTGATCGTCGGCGCAGGGCCCGCGGGCCTGGCGGCCGCCGTGTACGGAGCGTCGGAGGGCCTGCGTACGATCGTCGTGGAGCGCGAAGCGCCGGGCGGCCAGGCCGGCGCCTCCGCGCAGATCGACAACTACCTCGGCTTCCCCTCGGGTGTGTCAGGCGATGCGCTGGCGAGCCGGGCACTCAAGCAGGCGCGCGGCTCGGCGCCGAGATCCTCGTGACCCGGACGATCGAGCGATTGGACGCCGCGACCGGTCAGCTGCACCTCGACGGCGGTGACGTCCTGCGCGCGCGGACGATCATCCTGGCCTGCGGAGTCGCGTGGCGACGGCTCGCGATGGACGGGTTCGACCGGCTCGCCGGGAAGGGCATCTCGTACGGCGCCGCGCGCAGCGAGGCGCCGAACACCCACGGCCTCGACGTCCACATCGTCGGCGCCGGCAACTCCGCCGGGCAGGCGGCCCTGAACTTCTCCACGCACGCGCGCAGCGTGACGATCCTCTCGCGCAGCGAGACGCTCGAGAAGAGCATGTCGCGCTATCTCATCGACCAGCTCGCAGCGCGATCGAACATCCGCACCGTGTTCGGGTCCGAGGTGGCGGCCGTCCACGGCGACGCGTCGCTCGAGGCGATCGACGTCCGCAGCTCTCGCGGGCGAGACGACGCGCCACGCGACAGGCGGGCTGTACATCTTCATCGGCGCGGACGCGCAGACCTCATGGCTCCCGCCCGAGATCGCGCTCGACCACCACGGTTACGTCCTCACCGGCCCGGACATGCGCGCCGGCGGGCGCTGGACGCTCGACCGCGATCCCTACCTGCTGGAGACGAGCGTGCCCGGCATCTTCGCCTGCGGTGACGTGCGGTTCGGCCCGGTCAAGCGGGTCGCCGCCGCCGTCGGCGAGGGCAGCATGGCCATCGCCTTCGTGCATCAGTACCTCAGAGATGCCGGCGCCGTCGTCGCGCAACCGCACCTGAGGGCTACGATGCGGGCGTGGCCGTCAAGCTCCACCGCTGCCCCAACGTCTGGGTCAAGCTCGGAGGGCACCCCTGCTGGCGCGTGCAGAAGGCGCTCGACGAGCAGGGCGTCGAGTACGAGATCGTGAAGGGGCCGCTGCGCCCGGGCAAGCGCGACGACCTCGAGCGCCTCAGCGGCCAGCGCAAGTACCCCGTGATCGAGTTCGAGGACGGGAGCGTCTACCGCGCCGAGTCCCAGGAGATGGCCGCCCGGATCCGGTCCGGCGAGCTGCTCGACCAGCCGTCCGCCGGCTGATCCCGCGGGCTACACCGTCTCCTTCGCCCGCGTCTCCGTCGCCACCTCCTCCGTCGACGCGGACTTCGCCAGCGCCGACGGCCACCAGCTCTTGTCGCCGACCACGGTCACGATCGCCGGCACGAGCATGCTGCGCACGACGAACGTGTCGACGAGCACGCCGAACGCGACCACCGTGCCGATCTCGAGCAGGATGTCGATCGGCAGCATGGCGAGCACCGCGAAGGTGCCGGCCAGGATGATGCCCGCGCTGGTGATCACCGGCCCGGTGGCCACGAGCGCGCGCAGCGCGCCGCGCCTCGTCCCGATCCGCTTCGCCTCCTCGCGGACCCGGTCCATGAGGAAGATGTTGTAGTCGACCCCCAGCGCCACCAGGAAGATGAAGCTGAAGATGGGCAGGCTCGGGTCGAAGCCCGTCTCGTCGAGCACCTGCGTGAAGAAGACGAGGCAGACGCCGAAGATGCCGAAGAACGACAGGATCACCGAGCCGATCAGGTAGAGCGGCGCGACGATCGCCCGCAGCAGCGCGATCAGCGTCAGGAAGATCACGAGCAGCACCAGCGGCACGATCAGCTGGGCGTCGCGCTGCGCGCCGTCGCGGTAGTCGGCCATGGTCGCCGACAGACCGCCGACGTAGCCCTGGAGCTCGGGCTCGAGCGAGGCGAGGGCCTCGCGCATCTCGTCGGTGCGATCGAGCGCCGCGTTGCTGTACGGGTCGTCCGGGAAGGCGACGTTGAAGGCCACCGCCTGCCCGTCCTCCGACTGGCCGGTCGGCTCGGTGATGGTGCCGATGTCCGGCACCTCGCGCAGCGCGTCCTGGGCGGCCGCGACGTCGTCCTCGGTGATCGCGCCGTCCTGGCGGTCGATGACGACGGTCGCCGGGCCCAGCGCGCCCTCGGGGAAGCTCGCCTTCAGCGTGTCGTAGCCGTCGGTGCCCTCGGTGGCGTTGCGGAAGGCGCCGAGCACGGTCGCCTCCCCCTCGTACTGCGGACAGGCCCGAGCGAGCCGACGAGGAACGACGCCGACGACGGCGGCGATGGTGAACACGGGCCGGCGGGTGACCCGTCGGCCCAGCCGCGCCCACCGCGAGTCGCCCTCCTCGGGCGCCTCCTCCGGCACGTAGCTCGGGTCGTAGACCGCCCGCTTGCTCGGCCAGAAGCCGCGGCGGCCGGCGATCGCGAGGATGGCCGGGAGCAGCGTCAGGCTGGCGGCCATCACGATGAAGATGCCGATCGCGTTGACCGGGCCGACCGTCCGCGTCGAGGCCAGCTCGGCGACGATCAGCACGAGCATCGCGGCGATCACGGTGCCGGCGCTGGCCATGATGGCCGGTGCGGCGCGCGGGATCGCGAGCTTGAGCGCGTCGTGCTTGTCCTCGTTGGTGTGCAGCTCCTCGACGTATCTCGCCGTGAGCAGCAGGCAGTAGTCCGTGCCCGCGCCGAACATCAGCACCAGCAGCAGCGAGGTGGAGATGCTCGTGACCTGCATGCCGGAGTCGGCGAACACCTTGATCACGCCGCTCGCGATCATGTACGCGACGATCACCACCACCAGCGGGATCAGGGCGAGCAAAGGCGAGCGGTAGATCAACAGCAGCAGCACGAGCACGAGTAGGCCGGTGACGAGCAGCAGCATCACGTCGGCGGACTCGAAGGCGTGCCGCAGGTCGGTCTCGAGCGCCGCCGGGCCGGTGACCTCCGCGGTCAGCCCGGAGCCGCCGGTGGCGATCTCGCGGACCTCCTCGACGAGCGTATTGATGTCCTGCTGGCGCGAGGCGTTGATCGGGACGACGGTGAAGGCGGTCGAGCCGTCCTCTGAGACGAGGCCCTCGGGCGCGTCGGCGCTGAACGGCACGACCGGCGGCAGCACGAACTCGACCCCGGCGACCTCCTCGGCCTCGGTGGCGATCGTCTGCTGGTCTTCGTCGGTCAGGCCGCCGTCACGGTGGTAGACGATCACCGACGAGGTCGTCTGGCCTCCCGGGAAGCGCTCCTCGATGACCTTGTCGGCCACGATCGCTTCCGAATCGTCGGGAAGGAAGCTCGAGATCCGGTCCTCTGTCACCTCGGTGAGCTGGCCCGGCAGCGTGCTGACGGCGAGAAGAAGCACCCAGAAGCCGACGACGTACCACTTGGTCCGGCGCCCGCTCGCCCACCCGGCGATCGTCTTCAGCATCCCTTCATCTCCCAGCCTCTTCCACGCGCCTGCGCAGCGCTTCGTTGAAGGCGTCGTAACCGCGGTACAGCTGCGCCTCGAGATTCGTGGCGAACATGACCGGGGTCAACCAGCCGGTGCACTCTTCCGACATGACGAACATCACGCCGCCGTCATGGGGCGTGATCTGGAAGGCGCGGTCGACGTCGAACACGCCTGGTCGCCCGAGCGTCGCGAGCCAGCGCAGCTCGCGGCCGGGCTCCACCACGGTGACCCGCGGGCGGAACGTCATCTTCAGCCCGTGGTCCAGCCGCAGGCGGATCTTCAGCCGCTCGCCCGGCTCGAGCCGCCCCTGCGCCTCGCGCACGAAGGGGTTCCAGTCGGGGAACGACGCGAAGTCGGTCATCTCGGTCCACACGCGGTCGGCGGGGGCCCTGATGAGCGTCTCCGTCTTGATCAGACGGCTGCCCACTGCTCCGCCGTCTGCTCCGCCGCAGGCTCGCCGTGGCGGCGGATGAAGTCGAGCATGGCGGGGAAGCAGTCGCGCGCGACGTGCTCGCCCATGAAGACGTCCTGGTGGCCGTAGCCGGGGAAGATCTTCAGCTCGTGCTGGTGGCACCCGAGCGCCTGCAGGCGCTCGTGGCAGACGATGTTCGAGTCCGCGAACACCTTGTTGTCGGCTCCCGTGGTGAGCAGCACCGGCGTCTCGATCTCGCGCGCATAGGCGAAGTAGTCGTCCGGCAGCGCCGCATGCTCGGGCTTGCCCATCTCGTACTTCACCGGCCGGCTGCCCGCGGCGAGCATCTTGTTGACGTGCCGGTAGTAGTGCATGCTCGTGGCGCCGTAGAGGTCGCCGCCGCGCCGGTGCGTCACGTCGGCCAGGTTCTCGTGGCTGTAGAGCGCGGGCCAGCCCGTCCCCCACATCAGGCTGAGCATGTGGCAGGCGGGGACGTCGCACTCGCGGTGGAAGAACGAGACGCCCTTCGAGAACAGCTTGCCGCGCGTCAGCGTCGGGTCGTCGGCCCAGCGCGGGTTGAGGTTCGGGAAGCCGAGGACGTGCTCGATGATGCCCGGCGCGTTGCGGAGCTTCATCCTCGACCAGAACGGCACGCGCGGCGTGAGGCCGACGCTGTTGGCGACCAGGCTCGTGATGCCGCCGACCGCCTTGCCGAACAGGCTCATCATGAACGTGACCGAGCCGAGGCAGTGCGCGATCACGTGCAGCGGCCGCGCCCCGATGTGCTCGCGGATGATCCGGATCGCCGGCGGATAGTCGTACAGCGCGATGTCGTCGAACGAGTACCGGTGCGCGAACAGGTTGTACGAGTGCCGGTTGGACATCCGCATGTCCAGGCACCACACGTCCGTGTAGCCGTTGTCGAGCAGGTAGCTGACGAGGTTGTAGTGCTCGGGCATGATGAACATGTCCGTCGACGTCGTCAGGCCGTGGACGATCATCACGGACTCGCGCGCCTCGTTGCCCGGGTCGCGGTTGAACCGCAGCATGCTGAGGCCCAGCCCGTCCTCGGTCGAGAAGTAGTGCGTGGTGATCTCCGCTCCGGTCACGCCCTCCAGCGTGTAGAGCGGGATCTCGCGCTTCATGACTTGCTCTCCTGCAGGGCCGCGATCGGCGCTGCGCCGTTGTCGGCCGCCCGCCGGCGCTCGGCGTGGCGCGCGTTGGGGTCGACCTTCGCCCGCTTCTCGGGGTTCTTGGTCGTGCGCGTGTGCATGTACTTGTAGGCGTTGTTCTCGATCACGACGTCGTCGAACTGCTCGACGATCTCGTCCAGCAGCTCGCTGGTCATCTTGTCGGGGTGCACGCCCGTGTAGAACATGAGCTCGCAGAAGCGGTCCTGGCCGTCGCGGGCGAGGTAGTCGGAGCGGATGCTCTTGACGTAGACCGACAGGAACGTGAAGCAGCCGTGGCTGTCGCGATAGCCGTCGAGCAGGCTCCACAGCCGCCGGAAGAGCTCCTCGTAGCGGTCGAGCGGGCCGAGCACGATCAGCATCCGCGTCGGGTCGCCGACCGTCGAGTCGAGCACCTTGTCGGTGAAGAACTCGATGTTCTTGATCGACGCGTACTTGGGGCTGAGCATCACGCCGCCCATGCCGACGTACTTGAGCGCGATGTCGAGCTTCTCCGGCAGGTTGCCGGCCACGCGGCCGATGCCGTGCAGCGCCCCGTAGGAGCCGCTGTTGCGCGCCTTGTGGACGACGGTCTGGGACGTCTCGCGGTACTCCGAGAACTGCCCGATCCCGAGCTTCTTGCCGCCCGGGAACTTGAACTCGACCCAGACGCCGCGCTCCATCATCACGTCGCCGGGCTCCTCGATGATCGGCTTCGTCCCGGCGATGAAGTCGTCCATCGAGCGGTAGTGCGACTGGTGGTTCTCCCAGATCGTCCGGTACTTGTCGATCTCGATCAGGCGCAGCGTGACCTCGGTGATGACGCCGTGGCGCCCGAGGCCGGCGAGCAGGCTGTAGAAGTCCTCCGCGTTGTCCTCGCGGCTGCAGCGCTTGATCTCGCCGTTCCAGTCGACGAACTCGAGCGCCAGCACGTTGTCGATGAACATGCCGAAGCGGTGCGAGGCGGGGCTGATGCCGCCGACCGAGGCGAAGCCGCCGACCGTGATGTCGCGGTGGTCGCCGATCACCGGCAGGCCGAGGCCGCGCGGCGCGAGGTGGTCGTCGATCAGCGCGCTGATCGCGCCGCCCTGCACCGTGGCCGTGAGGTTGTCCTGGTCGACGTCGAGGATCTGGTCCATCCCCTGCATCAGCATCACCGCGCCGCCGGGGTTGAGCACGAGGTCGTTGCTCGAGTGGCCCTTGCTGCGGATCCGCAGCTCCTGGTCGAGCTCCTTGCACTCCTTCACGGCCGCGGCCACGTCCTCGGTCTTGCGCGGCAGGTAGACCTTGAACGGGAACTTGGGCTCGATCTTCGGGTTGCCGATCCGCTCCCAGTCGTACCCCAGGCTCTCGATGCTGTCGTGCGAGAACGTCTCGTGGCTCTCGATCTTCCGCCGCCACGTCGTCGACGCGGTCTTGAGCTTTCGCTTCTCAGCCATCAGGCGACGTCCTTTTCGACGGTGTTGTACGGCGGGAACACGAGCAGCGACATCGCGTAGCCGAGGCCGGCGGTGGTGCCGAGCAGGCCGACCCACAGGGTCGGCTCCCAGCCGAGCCCGTCCTGGAAGAGCTCGACGCAGAGGAAGAAGACGGCCCACAGCGCGGGCGGCATGAGCAGAGCGAACAGCCTCACGCGCCTCACCCGCGCGACCATCAGGTCGCCCATCACGCCGGCGAGCACGAGGGCGGGGATCAGCTCGGCCTCGCGGTACTCGCTGAGCATCGGCCACAGCAGCGCCAGGAACGTGCCCATGATCGTCAGCGAGCCGGCCGGGATCCGCCAGCGGCGGCGCATCAGCAGGATCGCCCCCATCAGCGCGATCGTGAACAGCAGGATGCCGGCGACGGCGGTGTGGGTGGCGAAGAAGTAGTACGGGAACGCCTCGTCGCCGTAGTGCGTGAGCGCGCGCGCGAGCCCCTCGGTGTGGACGGCGTCGGCGCCCGGCGAGAACGCCTCGGCGCGGCCGGCGATGTCGTCCTGGAACGCCTGCGTGGCCACCACGCCGCCGCCGTAGAACGGCAGCATCTGGTGGATGACGAACAGCATCGCCGCTACCACGGAGGTCACCGAGAAGACCACCGGCAGGAACTCGCGGAGCGAGGGCGCCGCCTCGCGCCGCTGCCAGGCCGAGGCGGCGGGGATCGCTGCCAGCATCGCGCCGGAGTAGAAGAGGCCCTGGTGGGGCGGGCTGAACGTCGAGTCGATCTGGTTCTCGAAGCCGTACGCCTCGTGCCAGATGAAGTCGAGCGGGCCGGCGATCGCCGCCAGCGGCAGCGCGGCGAAGGCGAGCCGGTAGCCGCGCGGCACGGCGGACCAGTCGAGGACGTCGAGACCTTTCTGGTAGCGCAGCAGGACGATCGCGATCCACACGCCGAGGCCGATCAAGCCCAGGTACATCGCGATGTGCGGGGGCGAGAAGAAGTTGTCGACCCCAGTGAGGTTGTTGTGCCGCAGCCCGTCCCAGAACAGCGCCACGAGCGTGTAAGCGCCCAGGACGGCGGTGATCGCGTCCTCCCTCAGCGTCGTCTGAGGTCGGGGGTTGCCGCTGACCCTCACGGTCGGCAGCCAGCTGGCGAGGGTGTAGGTCTTGCCGGCGTCCCCGGTCGGCTCGAGCACCTGGCTCACGACATCGTCCTCTCTGTGGTCACGAACTGTTCCCGTGCACGTCCGGCGCCCGGCCTCGTGCCGTGTGTTGCAACCGTAAACAGGGGGCGGCATGCGGCGCAAGGGCCGTCGCCTGGCCGGTCGGCGGGGTCACGCCTCCGCCTTCGCCGGGGCGGGCTCGGCCTCGGCCGGCTCGGCCGCCTCGGCGAGCGACCACAGCTTGATCGTGGCCTTGCGGCCGCGAACCTCGAACTCGCCGACCTCGACCAGGTCGCCGGCCGGGGTGCGGAGCGCGGCGCGGGTCGAGTCGGCGACATAGAGCTGGTAGGGCGTGCCCTTGGTCATCCCCTCGAGCCGCGCCGCGGTGTTGGTGGTGTCGCCGAGCGCGGTGTACTCGAGCCGGCGCTCGGAGCCGACGTGGCCGGACATCACGGAGCCGGTGTTGAGACCGATGCCCATCTTGAAGCCGTCGTGCATGTCGGTGTCGCGCAGCCACTGGTTGAAGCCCTCGAGGCGATCGAGCATGTCGCGCGAGGCGGCCAGCGCGCGGTCGGCGTGGTCGGGCTGCTGGAGCGGCGCGCCGAAGACGGCCATGATGCCGTCGCCCATGTAGGCGACGAGCGTGCCGCCGTGGTCGAGGATCGCCTCGCTCATCTCGGTCAGGTAGCGGTTGAGGGCGTCGATGACCTGGGCCGGCTGGAGGGTCTCGGCGAACGAGGTGAAGCCGCGGAGGTCGCTGAACATGACGGTGGCCTCGCGCTGAACGCCGCCGAGGCGCAGGCCGTCGGCGCTGCGCAGCACCTCCTCGACCACCGACTCGGGGACGAAGCGGGCGAACGCCTCGCGCGTGTGGGCGCGCTCGAAGGCGACGGTGATGCCGTGGATGGCGCCGGTCAGCAGCAGCGCCGCCACGCCCGCGATGAGCGCGTAGACGAAGGTGACGATCAGCTTGTCCTCGAACGCCAGCTGGGCGCCGATCAGGAGCCCGGCGATCGCCAGGATGCCGAGCGGGACGACGAACAGCATCCGCAGCCGGATCGCGGCGAGCGGGGCGAGGACGCCGAGCAGGATGACGAGCAGCGTGTCGACCCAGTCGGGCGCGCTGCGCAGCGGGAATCCGGCGAGCGCCGTCGTGATCGCGTTGGCGTGGACCTCGGGCCCGGCCATCGCCTGCTGGTTCGTCGTCGACGTCTCGCGGATGTCCTGCTCGACGGTCGCCGTCGCGCCGACGACGACGACCTTGCCGCGGACGTCCTCGGGATCGAAGTTGCCCTCCTCGACGTCGATGAAGCTGAGGTGCTCGAACGTCTCCGGGCCGCCCTCGAAGTCGATCCAGTCCGCGCCCTCCGGCGGCGGGGCGATCTTGCGGCCCGTGAAGATCTGGGCGGAGGCGATCGGGAACGCCTTCAGGTCGCTCTCGCTGTAGAGCATCCGGCGCTGGACTCCGTCCGTCGTCCTTCTCGTAACGACGAGAACGCGGGCCTGCGCGCGGCTGAACCTCAGGCCGCGCCCGCCGCCGAAGATCTGCGTCACGCCGCCGGCGCCGACCGCCGTCGGCGGCCAAGACGACGCGCCCCTTGCCGGAGCGCACGGCCAGGATCAGCGCGTTGTCGGCCTCGATGCTCCCGCTCTCCTGGCTGAACTGGATGTCGTAGGCGATCACCTTCGCGCCGGCCTTCGCGAGGTTGCGGATGACCTTGGCGTGGAGCTTGCGGCTGAACGGATAGATGATGTCCGGCTGTGTTGAGCGTCTTGTCGTCGATTCCGACGATCACGACGTCGTCCGGCGTCGGCGCGGGGACCGCGCACGTCGAATCGCGCGTCGACGCTCGACAGGTCGAGCCGGCGCAGCGCGTCGGTCGCCTGGAGCGCCAGCGCCGGCGCCCGCGCACAGGAGCGCCACTCCGAGCAGGAGCCAGGTGCGCACGCGACGGGTTCTCGTGTTCACGCCGTCCCCACCAGCAGCGCGACGAGGAACAGGCACAGGACGTGGAACGACTGGTCGACCGACGCGGCGAGCCCGACGTCGAAGCCCGGGGCGCGCTTGACGTTGGCCAGGTACGCGCGCACGAAGCGGCCGTCGTCGAGCACGAGGTGGGGCAGGAAGATCAGCGCCGCGGCCAGCAGCGCCCAGCCCACGCTCTCCTCCTCCGCGATCCAGACGAGGGCGGGGACGAAGGCCAGCGTGTAGGTCGTCACGTGACTGAATAGCGCGCGGAAGGCCACGGCGTCGCCGCTCAGTCCACCACGCTTGTGGCGCGCCTGCCAGTCGGTCTGGAAGAGGTAGTCACCGACCATGTGGGCCACGAGGAACGCGGTGAAGACGGAGACCCAGTTCACCGGGCGCGCGCGAAGAACTGCTCGCCCTTCGTGAGCACGACCGTGCGGCGTCCCGCGCGCACCCTGACCCGGCCCTTGGCGACCTTCGTGAGGGTTCCGTTGCAGCGGTCCTCGACGAGCCACTTGGTGCCGACGACCGTAGCCGCACTGTGCCTGCCCTTCGTGCGGAACTTGCCCTTGCCGTCGCCCCAGAGCCGGCGCTTCCTCTTGGCCGCGATGTTCGCGCTCTTGCCGCAGCTCAGGGCGCCGGTCAGCGTCAGCGTCGTCAGCGGCCGGGCGCTCTTCGTCTGCTTGAACTTGAAGACGCCGTCGTAGAACCACGACTTCTGCTGCCCCGCGGCTACGAGATTCACGCGGCCCTTGCTGGTGTCGAAGGTCGTGCCGACCGGGACCTGCTGGGCATCCTCGAGATTGAAGAACTCGTCGCTGCCCGGCAGCTTGACCCTCACGATGCCCCTCGACCGGTTGACGTTGACGGTCTCGCCGGGGACCGGAGGCGGGAGCTGGGGTTCGGGCGGCTGGCCGCCGAACTCGAACGCGCCGATGTCGCAGGCCCCGACCGGCGCGGCGAAGCGCTGGTCGTTGCCGCCGCAGATCGACACGTCGACCGCGTCGATCGCGGGGCTCCCCGCCCCGAGAGCGTGCGTGTCGGTCGGCCCGCCGTTGTTGCGCAGCGGCTGCAGCCGCGGGTCGACGCCCTGCTGGCCCCCGGAGCCGGTGAACCCGCAGGTTGCGTCATCGGAGAGGTTGCTGGTGAAGTTCTGGCCGCTCGCGCTCCCGATCGATCCGCACGCACCGCCTGACGGATTGGCGGCGACGATCGTGCCCGACATGCTGATGAAGGAGCTCGCGACGGCCTCCCTGAAGATGCCGCCGCCGGCCGTCGCGCTGTTGGCGGCGATCGTCGAGCCGATGATCGAGACCGAGCCGGCCGCCGTGATGCCGCCGCCGTTGGCCGTGGCGGTGTTCCCGCTGACCGTCGAGCGCAGGAGGGAGACGCCGCCGCCGGAGTCAGCGGCGATGCCGCCGCCGCTCCCGCTCGTCACGCGGTTGCCGGAGATGGTCGAGTTCAACAGGGCGATCGTGCCGACGGCATGGATGCCACCACCCCTGGTCACGGCGGCGTTGTCCTCGACGTGGACGTTGTAGAGGTTCAGGCTGGCGCCCGCGGCGATGTGTACGCCGCCACCGTCCGTCGCCCGGCCGCCGCGCAAGGTCATGCCGGCGAGGATCGCGCTGCTCTCGTTGAGGACTTCGACGACGCGGCTCTGCCCACGGGCGTCGATGATCGTCGTCCGCGCACCCGCGCCCTGGCCGCCGGCGGTGCCGGCGCCGAGGATCAGGACCGTCCGCACCTGCAGCGCACCGCGGGTCAGGCGGTACACGCCCGCGGGAACGCTGATCGACGGCGTCCCGCCGCCCGTGGTCTGCGCGGCCAGCGTGACCGCCTCGCGCAGCGTGCAGTCGGCGGTGCACTCGCCGTCGAACTCGTCCGCGGTCTTGTCGACCGTGAAGACGCCGAACGTCTGAGCCGGGGCAGCGGCCGGTGCCGCGAGCGCGATCAGGGCCGCCACGGCCGCCGCGACACCCAGTCGGATAGCTGATCGCGCGTCCAAGCTAGGAGCGATCGTCTTGGAGCGGCGATCCCGCGTCAAGTAGGCCTGGACGCTTGGACGGGTCACTTTTGCCGGGCCCGCGCGATGTAGCGCTTGCCCTTGCGGACGATGACCGTCTTCTTCTTGACGAAGTCGCGGACGGACACCCGGCCGCGGACCACGCGCGTGAGCGTGCGACTTGCAGCGGTCCTCGACCAGCCACTTCGTGCCCACGACCGTCGCCGCGCTGTGCTTGCCCTTGGTGCGGAACCTGCCGCTCCCGTCGCCCCACAGCCGCCGCTTCTTCTTCTTGGCCGCCGCGATCGCGCTCCCGGCCTTCTTCGGGCAGCTGAGCTTCTCGACCAGGGTCAGTGTCGTGATCGGCCTGCTGCCCTTGCCCTGGCTGATCTTGAAGATCCCGTCGTAGAAGTCCGCCGTCGCCGTCTTGCCCTGCTTGTTGGCCGCCGCCACGAGCGTGACGCGACCCTTGAGCGTGTCGACCGTCGTCCCCACCGGCACCTGCTGGCCCTCGGTCAGCCGGGTGAACCGGCTGGCGCCGGGCCGCCTGATCCGCACCGTCCCGCTCTTCGGGAGGACGTTCACGGACTTGCCGGCGACCGGCGGAGGCAACTGTTCGTTCGCCGGGGGCGGCGGCAGCGGCGGTGGCGGGACCGGCGGGACGTACTCGAAGGCGCCGATGTCGCACGCTCCCTGCTGCGGGCGCGCGACTCCGCGCTGATCGGTCAGCCGACAGTGCGCCACGTCGGCGGCGTTGATCGCCGGGCTGCCTGCCGTGAGCGCGCGCGTGTCGGTCGGGCCGCCGTTGTTGGCGAGTGGACCGAGGAGTGGATTCACGCCGGGTTTATCGCCGGGTCGTATGAAGGCGCATGTGCCGTCGCCGTCGAGGTTGTGGTCGCCTGTCGTGGGTCGGTTGATGGCGCACGCCGCTCCGACATCCGCGGTCACGATCGTGTTCCAGATGGAGGTGGGGGGTGGGGGTTGGGCCGACTGGACCTGAAAGCTCGTGCCTCTTGCCGCCGGGGCTGAGTTGCCGGCGATCGTCACGTGCACCATTTCGATTGAGGACGTCACGTAGACGCCCGCGCCGAGGGTCGTGGATCCGAGCAGCTGGTTGCCGCTGATCGTCGTGTTGCGCAGCGTCAGCTGAGACGTCGAGAAGATGCCTCCGCCTAAGCCGCTCAACTCGACAGCGCCGGCGACGTTGCCGGCGATCACCGAGTCGGATATCTCAACGGGGCTGTTCAAGTAGCTGGCGATGCCACCGCCCTGCACACTCGCCCGGTTGCCGATGATCGCGCTCCGGTTGACCTCCAAGCGGCCGGCCTCAGCGAGCCGTACCGCGCCACCCTGGATGTCCGGAAACTGGCCGGTCGCGGAGTTTCCCCCGGTGATCGTGACATCGTTGATCGCCGTGTCCGATCCCTCTTCGAGGTCGAAGACGCTGCCGAGGTTGTTGCCGTCGATCGTTGTCGCCCGGGCGCCCGCGCCGTTGATCGTGAGCACATCGGCGCTCTGAAGAAGCAGCGGTACGCCCTGCGTAAGCTCGTATCGGCCGGTCTGCAACGCGATCGTCACGGGCGTGCTGGCCCCGACGGCAGCCACCGCCTGACGAAGTGAGCAGTTGGTCGGAAGACACCCGACCGGCCCGGGAGAGGGATCGTCGAACCGTGTCGGCGTGATGGTGATCCCCTGTCCGGCCGCGACCCCGGGCGCGGCCAGCGTCAACAGCGCAACGACAGCCGCGATCCCGAGCCCGATGCGTCGTCTGCCGCGCACGAAGCAGCGATCGTCGTCTAACGGAGGTTGCGGTGTCAACTCGATCTGGACACTTGGACGGGGTTTCAGGCGGCGCCGACGAGCAGTGCGACGACGCAGAGGGAGAGGGCGTGGAACGCCTGGTCGACCGGGGCGGCGATGCGGGGATCCATTTCGGCATGCTTCACGCGCGTGAGATACAGGGCGACGATCCGGCCGTCGTCGATCACGAGGTGCGGGAGGGCGACCAACGCGCCAGCCAGCAGCGCCCAGCCGACGCCTAGCTCATCGCCGATCCAGATCAGCGCCGGGACGAACGCGAGCGTGTAGGTGGCGACGTGGGCCAGCAGGGCGCGGCGTGCGACGGCGTCTCGCCCGAGGCCGCCGGCCTTGTGCCGCGCCTGCCAGTCCGTCTGCAGCAGGTAGTCGCCCACCATGTGGGCGACGAAGAAGCCCGCCAGGACTGAGACCCAGCTCACTTCTTCTTGGCTCTGGCGAGGTACTTCTTGCCGGCGCGCACGATCACGGTCTTCTTCTTGACGAAGTCTCGCACTGACACCCGCCCGCGGACCACGCGGGTCAGCGTCGACGTGCAGCGGTCCTCGACCAGCCACCTCGTGCCGACCACGGTCGCCGCGCTGTGCTTGCCCTTGGTCCGGAACCTGCCGCTTCCGTCGCCCCACAGCCGCCGTTTCTTCTTCTTGGCCGCGGCGATCGCGCTGCCGGCCCTTTTCGGGCAGGTGAGCTTCTCCACCAGCGTCAGCGTGGTCAACGGCTTGGCGCCCTTGCCCTGGCCGATCTTGAAGATGCCGTCGTAGAACGACGCCTGCTGGCCGCCGGCCGCCACCAGCGTGACTCGGCCCTTCAGGGTGTCGACCACGGTGCCGACCGGGATCTGCCGGCCCTCCTCGAGCTCGACGAACCGGTTGGTCCCAGGCAGGCGGATCTTGACCGTTCCCCGCGCCGGGAGCGCGTTCACGGTCTCGCCCGGCTCGGGCGGCGGCAGCTCCTCGCTGTCGTCGGGCGGCGGCGGTGGCGGCTGCGGGGCTCCGCCGCCACCTGACGGCGACGCCGGCGGCACGTACTCGTACGCGCCGATGTCGCAGGCGCTGCCCTGCGGTCGGGTCACGCCACGCTGGTCATCTGCGGGACAGCTGGCCGCACCTGCGTTGACCGCCGGGCTGTCGGCGAGGAGCGCATGCGTCCGCGTCAGGCCACCGTTGTCGACGAGCGGTCCGATCCTCGGGTCGGCGACGCTGAAGTTGTTCGCCGGGTCCGAGTCCACCGTGTTGCACGTCGTCGCCGGAGACGGCTCGTCACTGAGGCCCTTCGTGGAGTCGATCGGATCGTTGAGCGTCCCGCCGCAGCTGCCGTTCACGTTTCGCGCGACGATCACGTTGATGGCGGTAGTGACCGCGCTGGGGGCGTTGGCGAAGTCCTGGTAGAGCCCGCCTCCCTTGCCGATGTTCTCGCTCCCGCGCGGGGGCGCCTCGTTCTCGATGATCGACACGTTGGTGAGCGACATCGATCGTTGCGTGAAGATGCCGCCGCCGAGGCCGTCGGCATGGTTGTCGCTCAGCGTCGTGTTGACCAGCGTGGCCGGCTCGCCGTTGCCGGGGCCGATCCCGACGCCGCCGCCCCAGCCCGCTGCGGTGCCAGTCTCGGCTCGGTTGAAGACGATCAGCGAGTTGCGGACCCTGAGCTCTCCGTCGGTCCAGATCCCGCCTCCGACCGCCGCGGAGTTGCTGGAGACCTCGCTGTCGGAGATCAGCAACGCGCCGAAGGAGTCGATGAGGATGCCGCCGCCGTTGTCACTGGGTGAATCGCCGTTGGAGATGCGCACGTGCGAGATCTCGACCGCGAACTCGCTCGCGATCCGGAAGACGCGGCTCGGGAACTCCACGTGCGGCGCGATCGTCGCCAGGCCCGCCGCCCGTCCCGCGGATCGTCACGTCTCTCGCGACCAGCAGGTCGCCGCTGGTGAGCGATGTACGGCCCGCCCGGAAGCTGGACGTCCGTCGCCGTGCTCTGCTCAACGGCCTCGCGCAGCGTGCAGTCGCCGGGTGCCGGGTCGCAGCTGCCGTCCGGGGCGCGATCGTCCAGGACGTTGACGACCGCCACCTGGGCACCGGCCGCCGCCGGAAGTGCGCACACCAGCAGTACGGCGGCCGCCACGCCGAGAAGCCCGATCCGGACTCCGTTCCAATGGCGCAGACTTGCGATAGTCGCCGAGCGAGGCCGCAGATGTCAACCGCCACTCACCAGACAATCGGGACGCCGTACGGGCGAAGCGCGTCGTCGCGCGACACGATCGACGCCCGTTCGATGCCGGCCTGGGCGACGAGGAGTCGGTCGAACGGATCGCGGTGGTGCCACGGGAGCTGCTCGACCGCGGCGGCGTGATCGATGCTGACCGGCAGTGGCTGCGCGCCTGCGCCAAGCAAGAGCGACAGATACTTCTCTGTCACTTCGAGCTTGCCCAACGAGCGCTTGACCGCGACCTCCCATACGACTGCTGCGCTGAGCAGCACCTGATTCGTCTCATCTGCGAGGTGGCTCGCCCCCTCCTCGCCCATGCGTTCGTCGTCAGCGAGCCACCACAGCGCAGCGTGAGTGTCAAGCAGGAGTCTCAACGAGCGCCGAACGCCTCGGCGATGTCGTCAGGCAACTCGTCGAAGTCGTCGGCGATGTGGATTTGACCTCTCAGGCTCCCGCGTATCGAGGCAAAGGAGCCTGGGCGAGCGACGGGGACCAGGCGCGCGACGGGCTTACCGTTGCGAGCGATGACGACCTCCTCGCCGGCCTCGGCGCGCTCGACCAGCTGCGAGAGCTTCGTCTTGGCCTCGTGCATGCCGAACTGAGCCATGGGCCTATGGTACCAGGGGCCTAGCTAGGTTAGCTAGCCTTCAGCGCGTGGGTTTCGCCACGTACTTCTTGCCGGCGCGCACCCGAATCGTCTTGCGCTTGCCGAAATCGCGTACCGAGACGGCGCCGCTGACGACCCGGGTCAGCGTGCTCCTGCACTTGTCCTGGACCAGCCATTGGGTCCCGACGACGGTCGCCGCGCTGTGCTTGCCCTGGGTCTTGAAGTTGCCGCTGCCGTTCCCCCACAGCTTGCGCGACTTCTTGCGCTTCGCTGCCATGTTCGCCCGGCCCACCCGCGGGCAGCGCAGCTTCTCAACGAGCGTGAGCGTGGTCAGCGGCGTCGCGGCGCTTGTCTGAGTGAGACGGAAGATGCCGTCGTAGAAGTCCGCGGTCTGGTTGCCCGCCGCCACGATCGTGACGCGCCCCTTGGTGGTGTCGACCACGCTCCCGACCGGGATCTGCTGGCCCGGGCCGAGCTCGACGAACTTCTTGCTGCCGCGGAGTTTGATGCGAACCTTCCCGCGCACCGTGAAGGCGTTGACGGTCTTGCCGGCCTGCGGCGGCGGGAGCTGCGGCGGCGGCGCTCGGAACCCGCGCACGACGATCACGCGGCTGCCGCCGCCGAAGGTCGAGAACAGGTAGTCGCCGGTGACCGGGTCGAGGAGCGCGCCCTCCGCCCCGTCGAGGCCGGTGATGAACGCGCGGCGGCTGGCGATGACCGGGTCGCCGTTGCTGTTGACCTGGTATGCGGCGATCTCGTCGACGCCGTACTCGGAGACGAGCAGGCTCGGGTTGCCGAACTGGGGGGAGCCGGACGGCACATAGACGAAGCCCTCGGGGCCGCCGACGATCCTCGAGTCCGGGATCTCGCGCACGTTGGCGAGGTCGTAGGTGCCGGAGCCGTCGGCGGTGACGTCGGCGTCGTACCATGCGCCGCCGCGGTAGCTGGCCAGCTTGAGGCTGCCGGCGCCCGGCTGCCCCGGCGGCACGAACAGAAGCGAGGCGAGCGAGGACTCGATGCCGAGCGGCGTGAGCGGGATCACCTTGTCGGTGACGGCGCTGCCCGGCCTGATCTGGCCGAGCTCGTTCTGCGGCCAGCGGGCGAGGAAGAGCACCCCGCCGGGGCCGTAGGTGACGCCACCGTCGTTGTAGGCCGCGTCGGCCACGCGCGTGGCGGATCCGCTGAAGCCGGCGATGTGCCCGGCGCCGTCGCGCACCACGCCGATCTCGTAGAGCGCACCGGTCGCATCGTTCGCGAAACCGCCGATCAGCAGCCGGTCGATCGTGCCCGCCTTCAGCGTGAGACCGCCGAGCCGTTCCGGGACACCCGGCGGAGTGCCCAGGTCGTGCACCGTGTAGGAGCTGGCGAACGGAGCGACGAGGCTCTGCGCGGAGGCTGGTCCGGCCACCACGGTGGCCAGCACAAGCCCTAGCAGGATTCCGAACCGGATTCCGTTCCGACGGGGCACGCGGCACCATCCTCGCCGAGCCGCGACCCGCCGTCAACCGGACGAACGGTCAGCGCTTGGCGCGCGCGACGTACTGCTTGCCGGCGCGCACCGTCACCGTCTTCTTCTTCACGAAGTCACGCACCGAAACCTTGCCGCGGGTCACCTTCGTCAGCGTGTTGGTGCAGCGATCCTCCACGAGCCACTTCGTGCCCACGACCGTCGCCGCGCTGTGCTTGCCCTGGGTGCGGAACTTGCCGCTCCCATCGCCCCACAGGCGCCGCTTCTTCTTCTTGGCGGCCGCGATCGCCTTGCCGGCCTTCGGGCAGCTGAGCTTCTCCACCAGCGTCAGCGTCGTCGACGGCTTGGCACCCTTCGTCTGGTCCACCCGGAAGATCCCGTCATAGAAATCCGCGCTCTGGCCGCCCGCGGCCACGATCGTCACCCGGCCCTTGGTCGTGTCGACCACCGTCCCGATCGGGATCTGCTGACCTTCGACGAGCTCGACGAACCGGTTCGAGCCCGCCAACTTGACTCGCACGGTGCCGCTCTTGGGCAGCGCGTTGACCTCCTCGCCCGCCACGGGTGGCGGCAACTCTTCCTGCTCATCGCCGGGCGGCGGCTGCGGCGTACCGCCGCCGCCACCGCCCCCACCGCCGCCACCACCACCAGGCGGCGACGACGGAGGCAGCGGGATGAGCTCGAAAGCGCCGATGTCGCAGTGGGGACCTTGGGGCCGCGCCGCACCGCGCTGGTCGATGCCCGGGCAAGCCTCGCCCACGCCGGCATCGGTCGCCGGACTGCCGGCGAAGAGCGCGTGCACGTCGGTCGAGCCGAAGCTGCTGTCGAGCGGGCCGAGGCGAGGATCTGCCACGACGAGGTTCCCACGCTGGCCCGCCTCGTGGCAGCTCCCGTCGTCAGCGAGGCTGTGGTTGGAGAAGCGGTCGTGCTGAGCCGTTGCCCATAAGCACGCACCGCCTGTGTTGGTTGCGACGATCGTGTTGGTCATCTCCGTCTCACCGACCCAGAGGTTCGCGTCGATCTGTTCGGCATCGCCGTATACGCCACCGCCCGCCGGCGCCCGGTTATCGGCGATCGTGACGTTCCACGTGTCGAGATGGCTCCCGAGGTTGGCGACCCCGCCGCCCGCGCTCTTAGCGGTGTTGCCGCTCACCGTCGAGTTGATGAGGAGCGACCCCGCCTCGAGGCCCATCAACAGGCCGCCGCCAGGGCCTGCGTTCGCGTTGTTGGAGGCGATAGTGCTTGACGTGACGAACAGCTGGCCCATGTTCGCGACGCCGCCCCCGCCGGGGGCGCTGTTGCCCTCGACGGCGCTGTCGTCGAGGCTGAGAAACGCCTCGCGCGCGACGAGGATGCCGCCGCCGAGAGCTTGGCTTGCCGCGACGCCGCCGGTGATCCGCACGCCGGCCACCGTGGATGTGCCGTCGAGCACGGACAGCACGCGATGGTCGCCGCTCGCGCTGATCGTCGTCCCGCGGGCGATCTGACCGATGATGCTCCGGTTCCCGCGCAGTTGCAGCTCGCCGAGCGTCACCTTGTAGTCGCCGTCGCCCAGGAAGATCTGCGAATCGCGCTCGGAATCCTCGAGCGCCTCCCGCAGCGTGCAGTCCCCCGTCTTCTCATCGCACGCGCCATCGTTGCCGTCGACGGTGGTATTGACGACGGGGGACGGACGCCGTTCCACTGCGCCGATGTCGCACGCGAGGAACGCAGGCCTGGCGAACGTGCGTTGGTCGGCCGCCGGGCAGTGGTCCGCCGTGGCCGCATCGACCGCGAGGCTCGCCACGTCGAGCGCGTGCGTGTCGGTCGGGCCGCCGTGATCGTCGAGCGGCAGGATCCCCGCGTCGGCGACTTCGAGATCGCCTTCCTGATCGAGCAGACACGTCCGGTCGTCCGCCAGGTTGTGGCTCTCCTCGATGCTGCCGACCAGGCCCGCACACGCCTCCTCGAAGTTGAAGGCCAACAGCGTGTTCCACATTGAAGTCGCGCCATCGGCGGGGCTCGCCTGGTAGAGGCCGGCGCCCTCCGAGGCGGCGTTCTCCGCGATCGTGACGTGCTCCAGCGAGAGCAAGCCCAGGGTGTAGATGCCGCCTCCCTGCGAGGGTTGGTTGTCGGCATCCAAGACGGCGCTGTTGCCGCTCACGGTCGCGTTCTGCAGCTGAGCCACGCCGCCGGTGTCGACGTGAATGCCACCCCCGCGCCCACCGGGATCCGAGCCGTCGCCGGCGACGTTCCGGCTGATCGTCGACTCGAACACGTTGACCGTGCCCGCGCTCGAGATGCCGCCGCCGCCCAGCGCGGCGAAGTTGCCGGTGACGGTCGCGCGGTTCAGCACGAGCTTGGCGTCCACTGCGACGCGGAAGCCGCCGCCGAGGCCGTCCTGACCCGCGCCGAACGCACGACCGTCGGTGACGGTGAGGGCGTTGACCGTGATCTGGGCGCCCGCCGCGACGTCGGCGACGCGACCTTCGCCATTCGAGTCGATCGTCGTGTCACGCGACCCGACACCATCGATCGTGAACACGCCGTCGAGCACCAGCTGGCCCCGCGTGAGCGAGTATGTCTCGGCTTTCAGGCGGACCGCGGGATTGCCGGGGAGCAATGCGGCTTCGATCGTCGCGTCGCGCAGGGTGCAGGTCGCGTCGCACGTCCCATCCCCGTCGTCCGCGGTCGTCGTGACCTCGAGCTGTGCCCACGCCGCACCCGGACGCGCGAGCGCGAGCAGCATTGCCGCCGCCAGCACCAGCATCGCGACGTGCCCCCGGCACCGGATTCCAGACTGGCCAGGCACGGCTTCGCCGATCCTCGCCCACCCCGGCGAGCCGTGTCAACGGAACCTGGACGTACGTTCAACCGGGTGGTGCGCCCGCCGTCGGCGCGTCGGCGAACGTACGCAGCGCCGTCCGCCCGCCCGTCGACACCGGATCGCCGTGTGCGAGCAGCAGCGCGTCGAACTCGACCTCCTCCGCGAGGGCGCGGAAGCGCTCGCGCAGGCCGTGGCGGATGGCGTCGGGATCGTCGCCCAGCAGCCAGTCGGGCACGAATCCCAGCTCGCCGTGGGGACCGCGGATCAGCGCGTCGGCGAACGCGAGCGCGTCGCCGACCCCTACGGCGGTCTCCTCCGGGCACAGCACGCCGACCTCGTGGGCCGTCACGCCCGGCGCCAGCTCGTCGCCCCACGCGAAGCCGTCCACGCCGCCGGAGAACTCGTGCAGCCCGGCCTCGTGACACAGCACCGGGCAGTCGAACTCCGACACGAAGCGATCGCTGTGGCGGTAGTGGTGGCGGTTGGTGAGCACGATCCGCTGCGGACGGCCGCCGAGCGCCTCAAGACCCTCGGGCGGCTCCATCGGATCGAAGAGCGTGCCCGAGGGCACGTGGAAGTACGAGTGCACGTCCTGGCGGATACGCGGGTGGTAGCGCGGTCCAGTGCAGCAGGCCGGGTTGAATCTCGTTCATGGACGGGGACATACCCGCCAGATGAGCTTCACGGTCGAACCGAGCCCGGCCGGCGGCTACCACGTGCGCATGGCGGGCAGCCCGGCGCCGCTCTCGCACCACGACACGCTCGAGGAAGCCGAGGCGCGCGTCGTGGCGTACCGCCGCGGGCTCGCCGAGCGAGGCCACGGCGAGCTGGTCGACCTCCCCGACGGGTCCGAGGTCCGGCTCCGCCCCGTCGCAGCCGACGACAAGCCGCTGTTCGCCGCCGCCTGGGAGGCCTTCGGCGAGACGTCGCGCTACCGGCGCTTCATGATGCCCAAGCAGCACCTCAGCCTGCACGACCTCGAGTACCTCACCGAGGTCGACCATGTCGATCACGAGGCGATCGGGGCGGTCGACCCGCGCACCGGCGCCGGGCTCGGGGTCGCGCGCTACCTGCGCCACCCGGAGCGGCCCGACGCGGCCGAGGCGGCGGTGGCGGTCATCGACGAGTGGCAGGGCCGCGGGCTCGGCAGCCTTCTGCTCCGGCGACTCACCAACCGCGCGACGGCGAGCGGCATCACCACCTTCACCGCCTCACTGCTGACCGAGAACCGCAGCATGCTGCACCTGTTCGAGCGGCTCGGCCGCGTCCACGTGCGCGACATCGGCGGCGGGACGATGGAGATCGACGTCGAGCTGCCGGTCGGCGACGCGCGGACGCTGCTGCGCAGCACCGCGACCGGTCACGTCCACTCGTAGGATCTCCCGGCGTGTTCGGTCTCGACAACCTCCCGTACGGCGCGATCGCGCGGCCCGGCCGCCCACCCGAGCTGGTGACCCGGCTCGGCGACCACGCCGCGCCGCTCGCCCCCTTCGAGCGCGCAGCAGGGCTGCCCGAGGGGACGCTCTCCGGTCCCGTGCTCAACCCGTTGCTCGCGCTCGGGCCCGACGCCTGGGCGGCGCTGCGCGGCACGCTGCAGGAGCGGCTCGCCGACCCGCCGGAGCTGATCCCGCTGGCCGGGGTCGAGCCCCGCCTGCCGCTCGCGATCGGCGACTACGTCGACTTCTACTCGTCGCTCGAGCACGCGAGCAACCTCGGGCGCATCTTCCGGCCCGACTCCGAGCCGCTGCTGCCGAACTGGCGCGAGCTGCCGGTCGGCTATCACGGCCGCGCCGGGACGGTCGTCGTGTCGGGCACGCCGATCCCACGCCCGCGCGGGCAGCTTCCGTCGGACGGCCGCGCCGACGTTCGGGCCCAGCCGCCGGCTCGACATCGAGCTCGAGCTCGGCTTCGTGACCGGCCCGCCGGGAGCGAGGATCCCCACCGCGGCGGCGCCGGACCACGTCTTCGGCTTCGTGCTCGTCAACGACTGGAGCGCGCGCGACATCCAGCGCTGGGAGTACCAGCCGCTCGGCCCCTTCCTGGGCAAGTCGTTCGCCACCTCGATCGCGCCCTGGATCGTGCCGCTGGCGGCGCTCGACCGCTTCCGCGTGCCTGCTCCCGCGCAGGATCCCGAGCCGCTCGAGTACCTGCGCACCGACGGGCGACTGGGCGCTCGACATCGCGCTCGAGGTCGAGCTGAACGGCACGATCGTCTCGCACACCAACGCGCGCGGGCTCTACTGGACGTTCCCGCAGCAGCTCGCGCACGCGACGGTCAACGGGGCATCGTCCCGCCCCGGCGACCTCTACGCCTCCGGCACGATCTCGGGCGCCGAGCCGGGCGCGATGGGCAGCCTGATCGAGCTCACGTGGGGCGGGCGGGACCCGCTCACGCTCGCCGACGGCAGCGAGCGCACCTTCCTGGAGGACGGCGACACGGTCGTCCTGCGCGGCTGGGCCGGGGAGCGCGAGATCTCGCTCGGCGAGGTGAGTGGGACGATCGTCTAGCCCAGCGGCCAGGCGGCGGGGACCTCGCGCAGCTCGAGGTCGTCGGCGCCCTGCCACGTGGCGAGCCGCTCCAGCTCGCGCGTGATCGCGCGGGCAACCGCCTTGCCGCGCGGCGCGTCCGGCTCGCGGTGGATCGCGTGGGCGACGAGCCGGCCGCGCTCGCGGTCGATCGCGAGGTCGGCGCGGCCGATCAGCCGGTCGTCGTGCAGGATCGGCAGCACGAAGTAGCCCCAGCGCCGCTTGGCCTTGGGCGTGTAGATCTCGAGCCGGTGCGAGAAGCCGAACAGCCGCTCGGTCCTGGCCCGGTCGCACAGCAGGTTGTCGAACGGCGACAGCAGCGCCGTGCGGCCGCGCCAGTCGCCGTTGGCTTCGGCGTCCTCGGCGCGCATCCACCAGTCGTCGCCCAGCCCATCGACGGCGACGGGAACGATCGCCCCGCGCTCGTGCAACTCGGCCAGCGCCTCGGGCAGGCCCGGGTAGCGGCCGCGCGTGAAGTGCGCGCGGATGTGCGGCGCACGAGCGACCCCGAGCGCCGTGAGGGCGAGCAGGGCCGCCTGCCTCGTCACTTCCCTCTCGTCCGGGACCGCTTGCGACGCGCCCGGCGGCAGGCAGCGCTCCATCAGGTCCCACAGCCGCTGGCCGCCGGCCCGCCCGCCGATCCCGACGTGGCCGCGGACCCACATCAGGTCGAGCATCCGCGAGACGTTGCGCTGGTGGGTCCAGCCGGTCGACAGCCACGGCGCCACGCTGCGGTCCTCGATCTCGCGCAGCGGCAGCGGCCCGTCGGCGCGCAGGCGGTCGACGATGTAGGCGCGGAAGGCCTCGTTGAGATCCCACCAGGCGCGAGCGCGCCGCTGCCACACGCCGGCGCCCCGATGCCACGTCTGCATCGCCCAGCGGTGCAGCGGCAGGTCCTCGCTGAGGACGAGCGAGGCCTCGTGCGCCCAGTACTCGAACAGCTCGCGGTCGGCGTACGTGAGCTGCTCGAGCAGCGCGGGGTCGAAGCGGCCGAGGCGACTGAAGAGGACGAGCAGGTGGTTGCGCGCGACCACGTTGGTGGGATCGAGCTGGAGGCAGCGGAGCGCGCGGCACGTGTCGAGGATGGCCTCGCGGTCGGGCCGGCGCCGCGGCGCGGGACCGCCGAGCCGCTGCGCGCGGATCGCGAGCCTTCGCGCTGCGGTGGCGGAGAGGCGCAGCATGGCCGGGCGACGATAATCACCCGTCATGACGCTGCGCGACGTCGGAGAGGATCCGGATCCGCGCTTCACGTTCGCCAACGAGCGGACGTTCCTGGCGTGGAACCGCACGGCGCTCGCGCTCATCGGCGGCGGCCTGGCGGCCGGCCAGCTGCTCGACTTCGACTCGGAGGTCGTGCGGCTGCTCGTCGCGCTGCCGCCGGTCGTGCTCGGCGGCGTGCTGGCGGTGACCAGCTACCGCCGCTGGGAGGCGAACGAGCGCGCGATGCGGCTGCGCGAGCCGCTGCCGGTCATCGGCCCGCCGCGCTTCGTCCCGCCCGCCATCGCAGCGCTCGCCGTGCTCGTCGCCGTGCTGGTCCTGGTGGGCGCGCTCGATGCCTGACCAGACGCAGTGGGTCGAGCGCACGCGCCTGGCCCGCGAGCGCTCGATGCTCGCCGTTCGTCGTGATCGCGACGCTGCTCGTCGTGCACCGCCCGGATCCGTTCGGGGTCGCCTCCGGTCTGCTCGTCGCCGCGGTCGGCCTCGCGGCCCGCGAGCCGAGGCACCTCGCGTTTGCCGCGCTGCTCGCCGCCGGGTGCGCCATTGTCGCTCTGCTGCTCTGACGAACTTCAACCCCGGCATTGAGGGAGGCGGGCTCGATCGCCGGTGCATTTCGTCACTCTCGAGCGCCGCGCGGAATCGAGCGTTACGAACGGCACCGCTGCCGTGCGGAAATCAACACTCCCCGGCCCGAGCCCGGCCGAGTGTGACGAAATGCACGCCGGCCCCGCCACCTCCCCACCCAGCCGCAGTTGACGTTCGCCCCGTACCCTCGCCGACCATGAAGCCCACGGTGGTCGTCGTCGGGTCGATCAACGCCGACCTCGTGGTCTCGGTCAAGGCCCTGCCGCGAGCCGGCGAGACCGTGACCGGCGGCACCTTCGCCCGCCACGGCGGCGGCAAGAGCGCGAACCAGGCAGTCGCGGCCGCCCGCGCCGGAGCGAGCGTGGCGATCGTGGGCGCCGTCGGCGCTGACGACCTCGGCGACGAGGCGCTGCGCGAGCTGGCCGCGGAGGGGATCGACGTGGCTGCGGTTACGCGGCTCGACGAGGTCGCCACGGGCGTGGCGGCGATCGTGGTCGACGAGCGCGGCGAGAACCAGATCGCCGTCGCCTCCGGCGCCAACGCCCGGCTAGACGGAACGATGGTCGAGGAGGCGGTACCGACGCTGCTGATCCCGGGCACGGCGGGCGTCGTGCTGCTCGCACAAGAGGTGCCGGAGGCGGCGGTGGTCGCCGGTATCCGAGCGGCGCGAGCCGCCGGCTGGCGCGCCGTGCTCAACCCGGCGCCGGCGCGGGCGCTGCCGGACGAGCTCGACGACGTCATCCTCACGCCCAACGCCGGCGAGGCGCGGACGCTGGCCGGCGAGCAGGACGTCGAGGCCGCCGCTCGCGCGCTGGCCGCGCGCACGGGCGCGCCCGTGCTCGTCACGCTCGGCGCGGACGGCGCGCTGTTGCTGAGCGGCGAGGTCGAGCGGCTGCCCGCCCCCGCCGTCGACGTCGTGGACACGACCGGCGCGGGCGATGCGGTCAACGGCGCGCTCGCCGCCGAGCTTGCCGCCGGGCGCACGCTGCGCGAGGCGGCGCGCTTCGCGATGGTCGCCGCCGCGCTCTCCACGCGGGCCGCCGGCGCGCGGGCCGGGATGCCGCGCCGCGACGACGTGCTCGCGGCGCTATGAGGGCGGTCGCCGCGCTCGCGGGGGCGGCGGCGCTCGCCTGGGCGGGATGGATCGAGCCGCGGCGGCTCGTCACCGTCCGCCGCACGCTCGAGCTGCCGCGCTGGCCGCCGGAGCTCGACGGCGTGCGCCTCGGCGTCCTCTCCGACATCCACGCCGGCGCGCCGCACGCCGGGCCGAAGGCGATCGCCCGCGCGGTCGAGCGCCTCAACGGCGAGGCGCCCGACGTGATCGTGCTGCTCGGCGACCACATCGACGCCCATCCGCTGTGGGGCGGCCGCGTCACGCCCGAGCAGATCGCGCGCGAGCTCGCCGCGCTGCGTGCTCCGAGCGGCGTCTTCGCCGTCCTCGGCAACCACGACTGGAAGCAGACGGGTGACCGGATGTGGCGCGCGCTGGCCAACGCCGGGATCGAGGTGCTGGAGAACCGGGCGATGCCGGCCGGCGGCTTCCACGTCGCCGGCCTCGCCGACCTGCGCCTCCGCCGGCCCGACCTCCCGAGCGCGCTCGCCGGCGTCCCGCCCGAGGCGCCGGTGATCCTGCTCTCGCACGATCCCGACGTCTTCCCGTACGTGCCCGACCGCGTCGCCCTGACGCTCTCCGGACACCTCCACGGCGGCCAGGTCGCGATCCCGGTCCTGCGGCGCCCGGCGATCCCGTCGCGCTACGGCGAGCGCTTCGCGCGCGGGCACGTCGTCGAGGACGACCGGCACCTCTACGTGTCCTCGGGGCTCGGGACGAGCGGCCTGCCCCTGCGCCTGCTCGCCCCGCCCGAGGTGGTGATCCTGGAGCTCGTCAGTCGCGCGGCGGGATCTGCTGGACCGCCCAGCCGTTCCCGTCCGGGTCCGTGAAGAACACGAACCGTCCCCACGGGAAGTCCTGGACATCGCTGACCTCGACCCCGCGGCCGGAGAGGTCCGCGTGCGCGGCCTCGATGTCCGCGACCACGAGCTGCAGGCCCTGGACCGAGCCGGGCTCGGTGGTCATGATCCCGCTGCCGATCGCGATCGAGCATCCGGATCCGGGTGGCGTCAGCTGCACGAAGCGCATCTCGTCGCTCACCCGGTGATCGTGGTCGGCGTTGAAGCCGACGTGCTCGTAGAAGGCCTTGGCGCGGTCCACGTCGGAGACGGGGACGGCGACGAGCTCGAGCTTGTAGTCCATCGCCGGACCGTATCGTCACTCCAGGTCCGGCAGCAGTGGCATCTCCAGGCCGCGGTCGCGGCCGAGCAGCACGGCCCGAACGATGGCGTCGGACCCGAAGCGCTCGCGCACGTCGTCGAGCGCGGCGTCGAGCGCGCCCGCGCGCCGGCGCTCGACGGGTAGGTGCAGCTGCGCGTCGTACGGCTCGAGGTTGGCGAGGGTGACGCCCACGAGCGTCAGCCCCTTGGCCTCGATCAGCGGCGTCGCGGAGGCCAGCAGGCCGCGCGCCGTCATGAGGATGGTGCGCGTCTCCGCGGTCGGCTCGGGCAGCGTGTGCGACCGGGTCGCGCGCGAGAAGTCCTCGAAGCGCAGCCGCAGCGTGACCGTGCGGCCGATCCGGCGACCGCGCCGCAGACGCCGCGACAGCCGGTCGACGAGCCCCACGAGCACGGCGTCGACCGCCGCCCACGACTTCGGCCGCCAGCCGATCGCGCACTGCGCCCCGATCGAGCTCCGCCGGCGGCCGACCCGTACCCGCCTCGGATCGCGGTTGCGCGAGAGCGCGTGCAGCTGGCGGCCGGCCGCGCGGCCGAGCAGCGAGACGAGCGCGTTCTCGCTGATCCGCGACACCTGCTCCACGGTGGTGATCCCGTGCGCGTGCAGCTTCCCCGCCGTCACCGGGCCGACGCCCCACAGCCGCTCGACCGGCAGCGGGTGCAGGAAGGCGAGCTCGCCGCCGGCCGGGACCTCGAGCAGCCCGTCGGGCTTCGCCACCGCGCTCGCCACCTTGGCCAGGAACTTCGTCGTCGCGATGCCGACCGTGATCGGCAGCCCGACTTCGTCGAGCACGCGGCGCTTCAGCCGGACGGCGATCTCGCGCGGCGTGCCCGCGATCCGGCGCATGCCGCGCACGTCCAGGAACGCCTCGTCGATCGACAGCCCCTCGACCAGCGGCGTCGTGTCGCGGAAGATCTCGAACACCGCCTTGCTCGCCTCCGAGTACGCCTCGAACCGGCATGGGACCACCACCGCTTCCGGACACAGCGCAAGCGCCCGCCGCCCGCCCATCGCCGTCCGCACCCCGCGCGCCTTCGCCTCGTAGCTGGCCGCCAGCACCACCCCACCGCCCACGATGACCGGCCGCCCGCGCAGCCGCGGATCGTCCCGCTGCTCGACCGACGCGTAGAACGCGTCCAGATCGGCATGCAGGATCGTGGCCTCCCTACTCACGAACACATGTTCGCATGTGCTCCGGACCGATGAGCCAGCGCTCCGCGGACCGTCTTACCGTTCATGATCCCGACAGATTTCGCCGCCGCCCTCCGCGCCGCACCCGATGCGCTGCACCGCTTCGAGTGCCTGCCCGACCTCCAGCAGCTGTCGTACGTGCTCGGCATCGAGGAGGCCGACAGCCGCGCCACGCGCCGCCGCCGCATCGAGGCCGCCGTGACTAGGCTTCGAGCACGCCCTCGAGCTTGAAGATCCGCCGCAGGATCGCCAGCGAGCTCGCGTAGGTCGAGTCCATGCCGTAGTAGGACAGCCCGCGGGCACCGAGCGTGCGCGCCTGCGTGTACGGCGTGTCAGAGGCGTAGTGGATGATCCCGAAGTCGATCGGCAGCTTCGAGAAGTTGACGGCTTCCCCGACCGGGTAGCGGTCGGCGTCGGCGATCTCATAGACCGCGTTGCAGAACGGCCCGGCCTCCATCTCCACCACCGTGTAGGCCTCGCGGTAGTAGAAGTCGAGGTACTCGCGGTTCTGCAGGAACGTGCTCTTGACCGTGACGGCGCGCTGGTTGTCGAGCCCGCTCCCGAAGCGCAGGAACGGCGCGATGTCGTCGAACGAGAACGCGTTGTCGAGCCAGTAGGTCGAGCCCGAGTGCTCGTCGTGGATGACGCCCGAGATCAGCACGTCGCCGACGTCGGCGTTCAGCGTCGCGGCCTTGCCGAGCACGTACACGCCGCGCACGTCGTCGATCGAGGTCGTGAGCTCGCGCAGGATGTTGTACGAGGCGAGCCCGAGCGGATACTCGATGTTGACGATCACCGCGTTCGAGGCTGCGAGGGCGCCCCCGTCGACGTGTCCGAGGCGCGGGTCGAGCCCGGCGGGGTCGAGCCTGTCGAGCGCCATGATCTGCGCCGACACCCGCAGCGCCGCGCGACTGGAGATGTGCGAGACGCCGAGCCGGTGCTCGGCCTCCCGGCGCACCCGCCACTCCTCGCCGTCCTCGGGCAGCGACTCCCAGAGCAGCCGCGCACCGAAGTAGAGGAAGTTCTCCCACGAGCCCTCGGCCCGCCCCTCGCGGAAGCGCTCGAGCTCCTCGAGCAGATAGTCGGGCCCGTGCTGCTCGACGAACCGCACGATCTCCGCCTCGCCGGCGCGCGCCGTCGGCGTGACGAGATTGACCATCGAGTGCGGGTTGGAGGAGACGAAGTACATCGGCCGGTCGCCGAGGCCCTGCTCCTCCATGGCGCTGCGCACCGGCCGCCACCAGCGCCGCGTCATCCGCGCGTAGCCGGCCTGTGAGCCGCCGAGCATGCGGATCCGGAGGTTGAGCTTGCGCGAGCGGACCTCGTCGAGGAAGGTCGAGAGGTCGCCCCACGCCTCGCGGATGCGGATCCAGTCGTCGGCGGCGCCGCCGTAGGCCTCGGCGCAGTCCGCCGGGTCGGGCTCATCGCCCGGCGGCGAGTCCGAGGAGCGCAAGACGGCGTTGCAGCTTGTTCCACTCGACCTGGTAGGCGACCAGCGTCGGGATCAGGTCGTCGAGGTCGGAGGTGGAGGCCAGCAGCACGGCCATCGTGCCGTCGTGGCTGTCGAACCAGCGCCGCCGGCGGGCCGGCGCCTCGACCGCGTCCCAGTCCTCGATCCGCCCGAACCCCGCGCGCTCGAAGACCTGCGCCTCCTGGCCCATCACGATCACCGCGGTCTGCCAGACACCCGCCGGCAGGCGCCGCATCGCGTACATGAAGGCGCCGAGGTCGACCTCGTTGGTCGAGGCGAGCGGGTGCAGGCTCGAGTTCATCGACCGGTGCGACGGCTCGAGCACGCGCAGCAGCGTCTCGCCCGACGAGCGCAGCAGCGTGGTGTACGTGCGGTGGTAGAGCTCGACCTCGTCCGAGACGAGCCCGGCCGCCTGCCGCAGCGACCCACCGGGAATGGAGGCGGGGACGCGCAGACGGGGGACGGCCATCGGCGGCCAACCTAGCGCATGGCGCCTGGATGATCGAACAGAATCGCCCCGCCCGATCGGGTCGGGTTGCGGACACTGCCGGTCAAGCTCGCTGACCGCGTGGACGATGCTGTCGCATGGCCCGGCGACGGACCGCGCTCCTGCTGCTTTTCCTGGCCGGGCTCGCCGCCGGCTGCGGCGCCGTGCCCGAGCCGGCTCCCCGCCCGTCGCCGCCGCCCGAGCTCCGCGGCACCGAGAACCAGGGCGCGCTGAAGGCCGCCTCCTGGCGCGCGGCGGCCGCCGCCGAGGCCGAGCGGCTGCGGCGCCTGCGGATCGCGATCCGGCGCGCCCGCGCCTCGCGCACGGTCACCGGCGCCCTGCGGCTCGCGCGGCTCACCCGCCGCATCAGCCCCGCCGACCACGCGCGCTACACGCGCGAGTACAACGCCGCCGTCGCCGCCGTGCGACGGCTGGACGGCGCCCGCGCGGCCGAGCTCGGCTCGGTCCTCGCCACCGTCAACGCGCTCGCCTCCCAGCACCTGCTCGAGGCCAGCCGGCTGCGCCCGGCGTTCCTCGTGCTGCGGCGCAACACGGAGTTCTGGACGCGCGCGGCGTTCCCCGCGGCCGCTCACCGCGTGAGCTACGGGCCCGGCGGTCTTCCAGTACTACCCCGGCCGCGGGATGCAGCTCCAGCCACTGGCGAGCTGGGGCAAGGTCAACTGGCTCGCCCGCACCTGCCTGCGCGACCGCACGCTCGCGCGCCGCCGCGCGGCCTGCCCGGTGCGCGAGCTGCGGCGAAGCGTCGACGGCCTGCTCGCCCTGGCCGCCCACCGCGGCGACTTCCTCGCCTGGGAGCACTACTTCCAGTGGGGCGGGGGAACGCCGCCGTGGATCAGCGGCATGACCCAGGCCACCGCCGTCTCCGCGCTCGCACGGGCGGCGCGCGCGCTCGACGAGCCGCGCTGGCGCAAGGCCGCGCACCGGGCGCTCGGGGCGTTCGACGCCGCTCCGCCGCTCGGCGTCGACGGCGGCGACCACTTCCTCATGTACTCGTTCTCGCCCGGCCTGCGGATCTTCAACGGCGAGCTTCAGGCGGTCAGCGGCATCGGCGAGCTCGCCGCGCTGTACCCCGATCGCCGCGCCCGCCGGCTGTTCCGCCGCGGCGAGCGCGGCGCGCGCGCGATGGTGGCGGCCTCCGACACCGGCGCCTGGTCGCTGTACTCGTTCGCCGGCCGCGAGGCGACGCTCGACTACCACCGGCTGATCGAGGAGTTCCTCGGCGACATGTGCGCGCGCACCGACCGCCGGACCTACTGCGACGCCCAGCGTCGCTTCGCCCGCTACGAGCGCGAGCCGACGCGGATCGGGATCGCGCCGCTGCGCCGGCTGAAGGCCAGGCACGCGACGTCCGTGCGCTTCTCGATCTCGAAGGTCTCGACGGTCAAGGTGCGGCTCTACGGCCGCGAGGGACTCACCTACAGCCGCGACCTCACACTCCCCTACGGTCGCCATCAGCTCGGCTGGACCCCGCCCTCGCGCGGTCGCTTCAAGCTGCGGATCGAGGCCCAGGGGCCGAGCGGTCCGGTCGGCGTGAAGGCGCAGACGTTCCGCGTCGCGGCGCCCAAGCCGAAGCCGAAGAAGAAGTCGAAGACGAGGTTGACGCCGCGTCGGGAACCCGAGACGGTTGAACCGTGAACACGGATCCGTTCTCGGTCGACGAGCACGAGGAGGCCGGCGTCAAGGTCATCGCCGTCGCCGGTGAGCTCGACATCGCAACCGCGCCGCGGCTGTGCGCCCGGCTCGACTCGACGCGCACCGGCCGGCGCCCGCGCCTGCTCGTCGATCTCACCGACGTCGACTTCTGCGACTCGACCGGTCTGCGCGCGCTGCTCGGCGCCGCCTCCGAGGTCCGCGCCCACGGCGGCCGCTTCGCGATCGTATGCCCGCCGTCCGGTGACGTTGCGCGGCTGCTGGAGGTGGTCGGCGCCGGCGAATGGCTGGCGATCCACCCCGACCCGGCGAGCGGCATGGCCGCGCTCAGGCTGGGTCCACCGACGACCCGTGGATGACTCGACGTCGCGGGGATCGGTGGATTCAGGCTCAGGCTGAGCTAGGTCGCGGCTGCACCCAGAGGTGCTTCGCGCGCGCCAGGATGCGCCCGTCGGCGGTCAGCAGCGCCGAGGCGGTGAACTGCTTGCGGCCGTCCTCCTCGAGCGGCCAGCCGCAGGCCACGATCGGCTCGCCGAGCGGGATCGGCTCGTGCAGCTCGGCCTGCATCCACGCCAGCAGGCTCGGCACGTCGGCCGACCACAGCGCCGGCACGTAGCTCGGGCAGTCGAGCGCGGCCCAGGCGATCTCGGGCAGGATCCCGCGATCGTCGTGCGGGATCGTGGCGTCGGCGACCAGCAGCGCGGCGGTCATGGACGGCTCGCCCGGCAGGTCGCCGAAATGCAGCCCGAGGCCGTCGTGGCGGCCGATCCCGCAGACGTAGCAGTCGCTGAACGGGTGCCGCGCGCCGCGCCACGGATGCCGGCGCAGCGCCTCGCGCGCCTGGGCGACGGTCGGTTTCACCGGCGGGTCGACGTCCGGCGTCCCGGCCGGGCCACCCTCGCCCACCAGCTGCTCGCGGTGGCAGAGCAGCACGCGGTCGCCGGAGCGCCTGAGCTGCAGCGCGGTGTCGAGCGGAGGCGGCAGGCGCAGCGAGACCTCCGCGGGACCGCGGATGTAGCGGGCGATCAGGCCCGCGGCGTAGCCGCCGTTCGCGCTGGCCGGAGGGCCGTTGAAGCGGCGGGGGATGAGGACGCGACCCGCTACACCGTCGTCGGCGAGCGGGCCGCGCTCCATCAACGGCCTAGATCGTGGTGACGTTGACGGCCGCCGGGCCCTTGGGGCCCTGCTCCGCCTCGTACTCGACCCGAGCGCCCTCCGCGAGGGTGCGGAACCCGTCACCCGCGATGCCGGAGAAATGGACGAAGAGGTCCTTGCCGGGCTCGTCGGGCGTGATGAACCCGAAGCCCTTGTCGTCGCTGAACCACTTCACGGTACCGGTCGCCATGTATTTACCTCCACGGCGGACGTGTGCTGCGAACGCCGATGATGCCGTGGCATGACAACTGCGGGCGCGTGCACTGCTTTTTCCGGGCATATGCCCGGTTCGAACGAGCGACAAGGTAGCAGGGGAGCGAACGCAGTAGGGTTCCGCGCCGTGACGACGTACGCGCCGACAACGGACGATGTCGAGCCGGTCGCCAACGAGACGCGCGACCGCTTCATCACGGGCACGATCACCGTGCTCCCGTTCGTGGGGCTCGGCATCGTCTGCTGGCAGGTCTGGAACGAGGCGCTTCGCTGGAGCGACGTCGTCGTGTTCTTCATCTGTTACGCCGCGACCGCGCTCGGCGTCACGGTCGGCTTCCACCGGCTCTTCACCCACCGGGCGTTCAAGGCCAAGCAATGGGTGCGCGGGACCCTGGCCATCCTCGGCTCCGCCGCGATCGAGGGGCCGATCGTCGCCTGGGTCGCCGACCATCGCAAGCACCACGCGTTCTCCGATATCGAGGGTGACCCGCACAGCCCGCACGTCGACCACGGTCACGGCTGGGCGGGCGCCTTCCGTGGCCTCTGGCACGCCCACTGGGGCTGGCTCTTCATCCACACCCACCGCGGCAACAAGCAGCGCTACGCGCCCGACCTGATCAAGGACCCTCTGATCAGCCGGATCGACCGGCTGTTCGTGTTGTGGGTGACGATCGGCCTGCTCGTCCCGGCCGGCTTGGGCTACCTGATCGGCGGGTCCTGGGAGTCGGCGCTCACCGGCCTGCTGTGGGGCGGCCTCGTGCGCATGCTGGTCGTCCATCACGTGACCTACAGCATCAACTCGCTCTGCCACTTCTTCGGGCGCAAGGACTTCGACACCGGCGACGAGTCGCGCAACCTCCTGTGGCTCTCTCCGTTCACCTTCGGCGAGTCCTGGCACAACAACCACCACGCGTTCCCGACCTCGTACCGCCACGGGCTCAAGTTCTGGCAGCTCGACATCTCGGCCGGGGTGATCTGGACACTGGAGAAGTTGGGCCTAGCATGGGACGTCGTGCGCGTCAGTCCCGAGAAGCAGGCCCGCAAGGCCATCCAGACGTAGCCGATGGCGGCTCTGCGCACCACCGAGCCGCTTCGGCGGGAGCTCGAGTCGGCGCTCCCGGACCGCCCGTTCCGGGTCACGTTCTGGGACGGCAGCGAGCTGCCTTCGACCAACGGCGGCGGCGCGCCCACGCTGCAGGTGCGCTCCCCCCGCGCGCTCGCGCACGCGCTGCGCGCGCCGGGCCAGCTGGGGATCGGCCGCGCGTACGCGACGGGGGAGATCGAGCCCGATGACCTCGACGCGTTCCTGCTCATGCTTCGCAGCTACGAGCCGCCGCCGCTCGACCGGGCCGCGCAGCTGCGGCTCGCGGTCGCCGCCGCGCGGGCGACGGGGCCGATGCTCCCGCCGCCCGTGCCCAAGGTCGAGCAGCGCCCGCGCGGCAAGCGGCACAGCCCGGAGCGCGACCGGCGGTCGGTCCAGTTCCACTACGACGTCTCGAACGAGTTCTTCAAGCTCTTCCTCGACGAGTCGCTGACCTACAGCTGCGCGTTCTTCTCGCTCGACGACTCGAGCCTCGAGGCCGCGCAGTTCGCCAAGCTCGAGCTCGTGTGCACGAAGCTCGCCCTCGAGGAGGGCATGCGCGTGCTCGACGTCGGCTGCGGCTGGGGCAGCTTCGCGCTGCATGCCGCGCGCGAGCACGGCGTGCAGGTGACCGGCATCACGCTTTCCGAGGGCCAGGCCGAGCTCGCCCGCCGGCGGGTCGCCGAGGCGGGGCTGGCCGACCGGATCGAGATCCGCCTGCAGGACTACCGCGAGCTGCGCGACGAGCCGTTCGACGCGATCGCCAGCATCGGCATGGTCGAGCACGTCGGCTCCAACCGGATCGACGAGTACATGGCCGTGCTGGCCCGGGTGCTGAAGCCGGGCGCGCAGCTTCTCAACCACGGCATCGGCCGGCTGCGCGTGGGCGAGCCGGAGGCGGGCCCGTTCTCGGAGCGCTACGTGTTCCCGGACGCCGCGCCGCTGCACCTCTCGCGGATCCAGACGGCGATCGAGCGCGCCGGGCTGGAGACCCACCACGTCGAGGACTTCCGCCTCGACTACGCCGAGACGCTGCGTCACTGGGCGCGGAGGCTGGACGAGAACCTCGTCGAGGCCGAGCGGATCGCCGGCCCGGAGCGGCTGCGGGTCTGGCGCCTCTACCTGCGCGCCGCGCGGCAGGGCTTCGAGACCGGCTTCACGTCGGTCTTCCAGGTGCGCTGCAGCCGCCCGCTATCCTGAGAGGTAGTGGTCGGCACTTCGCCGGCCGCGAGGCAGTTCGCTTGCTTGGGTCCCGCCTGTGGCGGTTCGGGTCAGCAGTCGCCTCCCGAATCGTTCGCGGCCCCTTGCCGCAGGAAGTTCTCATGTCCAAGTCATTCGCCGATCTCGGCGTATCCCGTGCGGTCGCCGCCGCCCTGCGCGACCGCGGCGTCCACACCCCGTTCCCCATCCAGGAGCTCGTCATCGCCGACGTGCTCGCCGGCCGCGACGTGCTCGCCAAGTCGCCGACCGGCTCCGGCAAGACGCTCGCCTTCGGCGTCCCGCTGATCGACCGCATCGCGGCCGACGCGCGGCGCCCGGCCGCGCTCGTCCTCGCGCCGACGCGCGAGCTGGCCGGCCAGATCGTCGACGAGCTGCGCCCGCTGGCGCGCGCCCGCAACCTCAGCGTGGCCGCCGTCTACGGCGGCGTCGGCTTCGAGAAGCAGACACGCGACGCGCGACGCGCCCACATCCTCGTCGCCACCCCCGGCCGGCTCGAGGACCTGCTCGCCCGCGGCACGTTCACGCTCGCCCACGTGCGCACGCTGGTGCTCGACGAGGGCGACCGGATGCTCGACATGGGCTTCCGCCCGGCCGTCGACCGGATCGTCGCCAAGTGCCCGGGCAGGCGGCAGACGCTGTTCTTCTCGGCCACGCTCGACGGCGAGGCCGGCCGCGTCGCGAAGGCGTACACGCACGACGCTGCGCGGCACGAGCACACGCCGCCGCGGCAGCGCCGCGCCGACATCGAGCACCGCTTCCTGGCCGTCGAGCGCGACGACCGGCTCGACGCCCTGGTCGACGAGCTCGACGAGTCCGACATGGCGCTCGTGTTCGTCCGCACCAAGCGCGGCGCCGACCGCCTGGTCAAGCGCCTCGCCCGCGAGGGCGTCCAGGCCGTCGCCATGCACGGCGACAAGTCGCAGAACCAGCGCGAGCGCGCGCTCGCGGCCTTCGAGGCCGGCCGCGTCGACACGCTGGTGGCCACCGACGTCGCCGCCCGCGGCATCGACGTCAACGGCATCTCGCACGTCATCAACTTCGACCCGCCCGCCGACCGCGAGGGCTACGTCCACCGCGTCGGCCGCACCGGCCGCGCCGGCCGCAGCGGAGTCGGCATCACCTTCTTCGGCCGCGAGCACGCCCGCGACATGGAGAAGCTGGCCGACCAGCTGCGGCTCAAGGCTGAGTTCCGGGCGGCGCTGTAGCTGACTGCCGGTCGCCGGGTTCAGCGGAGGCCGGCGTAGAGCTCACGCATGCGCGCGATCTCGATTCCCTGGTCCGCCTCGACGTGGTTGGTGAACACGCCGATCTCCGTTTCGGCGCCGCCGCCCGCCTCGCGGAGGTCATCGACCATCGTGAGCGCGCCCAGGTGGTGGAAGGTCATGTAACGGAGGAACAGGCGGTCGAAGCTCCGCCCGTCGGCGTTATAGAGGCGCCCGAGCTGGCGTGAGGTGAGCATGCCGGGGGGCAGGTCCTCGCCGGAGCCGTGGTCGTGGCTCTCGTGGTCGCCGGGGTCGCGCGGTTTCGCGTCGCGCGCCCTCAGCCACCCTTGGATCTGCTCGATCTCCGTCTCCTGCGAGAGCTCCATCCGGCGGGCGAGCAGGCGGACGTCCCGGCTATCGGTGCGCCTGGGGACCCACTTGGTCATCAGGATCGCCTGGCCATGGTGGTGGATCATGTCCTGCATGAAGCGCACGTCGGCCTTGGTGTGCTTCGTCTGCTCGATCTCCGCTACTTCCTCCGCGGTGAGCTTGCGCGAGGGCTCGCCCGGCGCCCCCGGCTGCACCACGTTGCCCACGGGCGTCGGTTTGGGCTGCTCCGAGTCGCCCCCGCAGCCCGCGAGCAGCACCGCTGCCACGGGCACGATCGCGGCCCAGCGCCATCCTTGGTTCCGCGCGCTCATTCTCCCGGAGTGTAGGATCGCCGGAGGGCACTACCTACATCAATAGAGGGGGATTGGGGATGGGGAAGGTTCTCTTAGCGGCGGTCGTCGTCGTCCTGATTGCCGCTGCTCCGGCATCAGCGCAGCTCCCGAGTACGAGCGATCCGCGCGCCAACGCTGGCGGCGGGAACATCACCGGCAGTCGACGACGCGGCCAGGGCTGAGCTCGGCCTCGATCACCTGGCCAACCGGCCGAAGTCGCCGGGCATGTTCGACCCGACCAACCTGGGCAACTTCCTGTTCCTGACGTCCGACATGGCGTTCCAGGGCGACCACGCGTTCGTCGGCAGCTTCAACGGCTTCAACATCTACAACATCGCCAACCCGGCGAACCCGACGCGCGTGGCCACCGTGATCTGCCCCGGCTTCCAGGGCGACATGTCGGTGTTCGGGAACCTGCTGTTCATGTCGGTCGAGGACGCCAACGCCAAGACCGACTGCTCGACGAACCCGGCGTCGCCGCAGTTCAGGGGCGTCCGGATCTTCGACATCAGCAACCCCGCGAACCCCGTGCAGGTCGCCGGCGTGCAGACGTGCCGCGGCTCGCACACGCACACGCTCGTCGAGGACGACTCCGATCCGTCGACGCGTCTACATCTACGTCTCCGGCACGTCGACCGTGCGCACCCCGGCACAGATGGCCGGCTGCGACGGCAACAACACGAACACGCCCACCGGCGACCAACCCGACGAAGTGGCGGATCGAGGTCATCCGCGTGCCGCTGGCGGCCCCGCAGAACGCGGCGATCGTCAACGAGCCGCGCCTGTTCGCCAACGACGCCGGTGCCGTCAACGGCCTCCAGAACGCGGTGCCGACCCCGAACCACCCCGGCGTCGCCACGCCGGTGCGGGCCGGCACCGGGGCCACGGGTGCGCGACGTGGTCGCCGCACCCGATCACCGACGCGTGCCACGACATCACGGTGTACGAGGAGCTCGACATCGCCGCGGGCGCCTGTGAGGGCAATGGCCTGCTGATCGACATCAGCAACCCGGCCAACCCGCGCAGGATCGACGCGGTCGCGGACCCGCTCTGGGCCTACTGGCACGGCGCGACGTTCAGCAACGACGGCCGGTATGTCATCTTCACGGACGAGTGGGGCGGCGGCACGGCCCCGCGCTGCCGCGCGACCGACGACCGGAAGTGGGGCGGCGACGCGATCTACGAGATCGTCGACGACAAGCTCGTGCGCCGCAGCTACTACAAGCTGCCGGTGGCGCAGACCCTCCAGGAGAACTGCGTCAGCCACATTCCGTCACTGGTCCCGATCCCGGGTCGCGACGTCTTCGTCCAGGCCTTCTACCAGGGCGGCGCGTCGCTGGTCGACTTCGAGGATGCGGAGAACCCGCGTGAGATCGGTTACTTCGATCGCGGCCCGGTGAGCTCGACGAGCCTCGTGTTCGGCGGCTTCTGGTCGACCTACTGGTACAACGGCGTCACGTACGGCAGCGAGCTCGCTCGCAACTTCGACGTGATGGCGCTCACGCCGACCTCCGAGGTCTCGGCCAACGAGATCGCGGCGGCGCGCGAGGTCGAGTGGGATCGCCTGAACGTGCAGACGCAGAAGGAGATCACCTGGGAGCCGAGCTTCAACGTCGTGCGCTCCTACCGCGACCAACTCGAGCGGGAGGGGAACATCGACGCGGCGACGCTCGCGCAGGTGGACAAGTTCGTCGACCGCGCCGAGGCGTTCGAGGACCGCGGGAAGTCGAGCGCGGCGAGTGCTCAGCTCCACGCCCTCTCGCAGCAGTTGAAGGGCAACGCGGACTTCGATGAGCTCCGCGGTGGGCTGGACGACCTGTCCGACGAGCTGTAGCCCGTAAGCAGTCGAGCGAAGGGCGGCCTCCCGGCCGCCCTTCGCGTTCCTTGCAGGATCCTGCTCAATCTCGCGCGCGCGAGTGACACGCGTGATCCTCGGCGGCGCGAAGCCCGGCTCGAGCACGGGTACTTCACGCACGCCGCCGGGCACCCGACCGACACGGCATCGGCTGCGGCGATCGAGGCGGAGCTCGCCGTCGTGGCCGCCGCGCTCGCGCCCTACGGGGCGTTCGCCGCGCATCTCAGCTAGGACTCGGGCCGGCGCCGGCGTGGGGGTCCCCTCGACCTCGCCGGCACCGGCCCGTCTAGGCAGATCCGCGAGCGGGTGACGGCGCAGGTTCGCAGGAGGAGAGATGCGATATGCGCGCCGCCGTTCCCACTCGCTGCCGACAGGTTGTCAGCCGGCCGGAACCCGTCCCACCGCCCGGCGGTCGGAATCGGGGCGTTCACGAATCGCCACGCGGTCGAGCTATCCCCTTACTCAAGCGGCGTCGGCGGGCGCCGCGGGGCGCCCGCCGGTGCGCTGTGTGGCGCTAGCGCCGGTGCTTGTTCTTGCGGTCGCGCCTCCGCTCGCAGTCGGTCAGCCGGTCCTTGCGGTCGGCATCGACGCGATCGAAGCCGCGCCCGCAGTCGATCCGGTCGCGCGTGCCGTCGTCGGCGTCGATGTCGTCGTCGCCACGGCCGCCGAAGACGCGGTCCGAGCCGCTGCGGGCGTCTATCTCGTCGTCGCCGCCGCCGCCGTCGATGCGGTCCTTGCCGCCGTCGCCGGACAGCTTGTCGTCAGCGGGCCCGCCGTCGAGCTCGTCGTGCCCCGATCCGCCGGACATCCGGTCGCGGCCGCCTTCGCCCTCGAGGCAGTCGTCGCCCGCGCGGCCGAAGATCCGGTCGTTGCCGCGCCGGCCGAGGATCAGGTCGCCGCCGGACGTGCCGTTCAGCACATCGCTGTCGCGCGTGCCGACGATCGGGTTGGAGCAGGACTCCTGACCGCCTCCGCCTCCGCCTCCGGCCGGCGTGACGGTGATCGTCGCGGTCGCGCTATCGCTGTTCGCCGCGCCGTCACTGGCGAGGAACTCGAACGAATCGGTGCCGGTGAAGCCGGCGTTCGGCGTGTACGTGACCGCACCCTGGCTCTGGTTGACCGGCCCGAGAGTGCCGTTGGCCGGCCCGGAGGCGATCGACAGCGTGAGCACGTTGCCGTTGTCGTCCGTGCACGTGAGCGGCACCGTCACCGGCGTGCCGGCCGCGGTCGAGACCGCCACATCCTCGCACTCAGGCGCCACCGCCGCACCGGGTCCGGTGTAGCGGAAGATGTAGAGCCCGAAGTCGCGGTCGGACGCTCCCACAAGGCGCTCGCCCTGCGGCGTCGTGAACTGCTCGACGCCCCAGAAGTTGTTGCCGCCCCTGTCGATGAACTTGCCGACCTCCTCGATGCCGTCCGGCCCGAACGAGGCGACCCGGAAGCCGCCCGCGTAGTAGGACGAGTACGCGAGGCGCTCGGTCGGGTCCGTCGCCCACTCGTGAATCGAAAGGTCACCGAACCCGAATGCGTAGCGCTCGTCGAGCGCCTCCTCGATCGCGAACGAGTCGATCCGCCGGAGCTTGCCCGACCCGTTCTCGTACAGGTGCGCGTAGCCCCAGCCGTCGAACACCGATGTCGCCTCGACGTCCTCGCCGAGGTCGCCGATCGCCGGCTCGCCGGTGGCGGGCACCGGCAACTGATACTGCGGCGGTTCCGCGCGGAAGATGTGGTGGAACGCCTCGTGCGTCGTGCACATCGTCACCGTCACGGTCGAGAACCCGCCGGAGCCGCAGAACGGCTCGTCGAGGTCCGCGCTGCCGAGATGCCGGTTGACGAGCAGCACCGCGTCATACCCCGCCTCCGCCGCGTTGGCCGCCTTCTCGCCCGGGAAGCACGCCTCCTCGGGGTTCTGCGGGTCGCCCGCCGGCCCGCGCTGGAGGACGACGATCGCCTCCTCGAGGCCCGGGAGCTCGTCCGGGAACACGTCTCGCGCGCAGCGGGATCGGCGGCGACGCGTCGCAGCCGTAGCCGCCGTAGACGGTCGGGCCGTTCATCGTCAGGTCCGGGAGCAGCGCGGGCGAGGCGCCGCCCTGTACGACCTGCGACGGATACACGCCCGCGAACGGGCCGGTGGTGATCGAGAACTCGTCCGCCCGGTACGGCGAGAAGTCCTCGTCCGCCGCGAGGAGGTACCCGTTGTCGGCGCTGAACTCGACCTGGTGGGCGTTGCCCTCGGGCGGCTCGATCCCCGGCACAAGCGGGTCGGGGCCGTCGAAGCTCGTGTCGCCGATGTAGACCGGGTTGGCGGGATCGCTGACGTCGAGCTTGACGTAGCCGGCGTCCCAGTACGACAGCAGCATCGTCGGCCGCCCGCCGACGATCTTGATCACGTCGTCGTGGTTGAGGACCAGGTTGCCGTTGGCGAGGTTGTCCGTGATCTGCGGGAACGCCTCGAGCAGGTCGAACTCGGCCACCGGCACCGGCGCGCGCGGGTTCGTGATGTCGAAGATGTCGACGTCGTGGAACTCGAAGTTGTCGACGCCGACGATGTACACCTTGCCGCCGAACGCCCACATGCGGATGTTGTGGTAATGGTTCGACGTGTCGGTGCTGCCCGTCAGCGTGCCCTCGTTCGGCTCGCCGTCGCCGAAGCCCTGTACGAGGATCCGTGGATTGCGCGGATCGCTGACGTCATAGAGGTCGAAGCCGCCGGCGTCGTCATCCTCGCACGCCTCGTTGTTGACCGCGAGCACGTCGCCTTGGAACGCAGGAGTGTCGAGCGAGAGTACCTGGGCGCCCTCGCCGTGGTACGAGCCCGGGAGCGCGGGGATGAACCCGACCTCGAGCGGGGTGGCCGGGTTGCGGATGTCGACGACGTAGACGCCGCCCTTGGAGCAGGTCGGCTCGGCCCACGAGTTCAGGTACGCGAAGCCCTCGTGCACGGTCAGGTCGGCGATCTGCTCGGGCACGATCGAACCGAACTGCCGCGTCGGCTCGAGCTTGCCGACGAGCTCGACGTTCTCGCGGGCCGACGGCAGGTGCCCGACCGGGCTCCCGTGTTGCTTGCTCATGTCGAGCGCAGCCGCGAATCCGCTCCCGTCGGCCAGGAGCCTGCGCGCCGACGTCGACATGAACGGGTTGCCGTGCCCGGGCACGGCAACGTCAGTCGCGGCCGAGCGCTGGGACTCCCCGCGTTGAGCCGATGCGCTGCCCGTCGCGACGGCGAGCAGCAGCGCCGCGCCGGCTACGAGCACGGCGCGCGTTACGAGCCTTGATGCAGGCACCTCGACCTCCAGCCTGAGGACGCCGGCCCCAGCGCAGGTTGGAGGTCCGGCTCCCCCAGCGCCGGTGACCGATTTGTTGCCCGTCAGCCAACCACGGTTCTATGCTCGTGGCAAGGCCCGTCGTCGCCAGTGTGACGCCCATGTTTGCGGAGGTTCTTGTTTAGTCATTATCCGAGGGGATACCGTGAACCAGGGCGACGTACCGGCCGAACACCGAGGGGGACGTTGGCAATGATCCGGGCGGCTATCCGGGTTGCGGTTGCAGCGGCGGCGGCGGCGCTCGCCTTGCTGACGCTTGCGTCCGCGGCGTTCGCGCATGCCGAGCTGCTGCGCTCCTCGCCGCGCGACGGCCAGACGCTCGAGCGGTCGCCGCGCGCGGTGGTGCTGCTCTTCGACGAGGGCATCGAGGCGGCGTTCGTGCGGCTGCGGGTGCAGGACGACGGCGGACGCCGGGTCGATAGCGGCGCGCCGTACCACCCGGCAGGCCGCGAGGAGCAGCTGGCGGTGCGGCTGCAGCCGGGACTTGGCGGGCGCTACTTCGCGAGCTACCGGGTCATCTCGGCGGACGGCCATCCCGTCACCAGGCGGATCGCCTTCCGGGTGCGGCCCCCGGCGCCGGTCGACGACAGGCGCGAGCAGGACGAGGGAGCGATGCCGCCGCCCGCGCAGGATGAGGGCGCGACGATGCCGCCGGCGGCGGGCGAGGGCACTCCTGCTCACGAGGGGAGCGAGAGCGGCGCGTCACGAGCGCGGCGTTCGCGACGGCGCGCGGGGTTGGGTACCTGGCGATGGCGCTCGCCGTTGGCGCCATCGCGTTCCTGCTCGTTGTGTGGCTGCCGGCGCTTGCCCGCGCGGCCGGTGCCGGCGGCGAGTGGGTCGCGCTCTCGGGGCGCTTCGCGCGCCGGGTGCGCTCGATCGTGCTCGGCGCGACGGTGCTTGGCGTCGTCGCCACGGCGTTGGCGATCGTGCTCGAGGGCGCCACGGCCGCGGGTATCTCGTTCTGGGCAGCGCTCGATCCCGACGTGCTCGAGGTGGTGTCCGAGACGCGCGTTGTGCAGGCATGGAGCGCGCGCCTGGTGATCTGGCTCGTGCTCGGCGTGCTCGTGGTCGCGATCATGCGGCCGAGCCGGATGCCGGTCCTGCGGCGGGCTGCGCTGGGGGCCGACGGAACCGCGTTGGGGGCGGGCCCGTCGCGGGCGCAGACGCTCCTACTGTTCGCGGCGGTGCTGGCGCTGGCGATGACCGCGCCGCTGGCCGGCCACGCCGGTTCGCACTCCCCGCGCGGGTTGCTGGTCGCGTCCGACGTGGTGCACGTGCTGTGCATGTGTGCGTGGCTTGGCGGCCTGGTGATGCTCCTGCTCGCCGTGCCGTTCGCGGCGCGGGCGCTGATGACCACGGAAACCACGCCGCTGCTGGCGACGGTCGTGGGCCGGTTCTCGCGCATGGCGGTGCTCGCCGTCACGTTGCTGTTGGTGAGTGGGATCCTGAACTCGGTGGTCCTCGTAGCGTCGTTCGACGCGCTGGTCGAGACCGCCTACGGACGGCTCGTGCTGGCCAAGATCGGGCTGTTCAGCGCGCTGGTCGCATTGGGCGCCTTCAACCAGCGGCGGATGCTGCCCCAGCTGCGCGCGCTTGCCCTTCGCGGGGAGCCGCCGGGCCGGGCGGCGACAGTGCTGCGCCGGTCGGTGACGCTCGAGGTCGGCTTCGCCATGATCGTGCTCGGCGTGACCGCGGTGCTCGTGGCCACCGAGCCCGCCGCCACCGGCTAGCTCACTGGTCATCCATGACAGCGCGCGTCAATGGTGCTCGTGGCCAGAGACGCCGAACCACTGGATGCGCCACTGATGCATCTGATCGATCTCTGCCGTCTGGGCGTGGACGATCGCGCGGGCCATGCGCTTGACCGTCCGGTTCTTGCCCCGCGCGAGCTGGACCTGCGCCATCCGAATCGCTCCTTCGTGGTGCGGGATCATGACGTCGAGGAAGGCGCGATCGAACGGTCGGGCTCTCTTCAGTACGGCCGGGTCCATGTGCATGCCCATCTCGTGCATGCTCAAGTCGAGGCTGCGCCTGGTGACGCCGGCGTCGGCGAAGCGGCGATCGAGCCTCTGCATCTGGCGAATCTCCGCGTCTTGCGTCGCAATGATCGCATCGGCCAATTGCTTGACCTCCGTGCGGTTGCTGTGGCGCTTTGCCAGCTCGGCCATCTCGACCGCAGACCGGTGGTGGGGCACCATCTCCGTGACGAACGCGCGGTCGATGCCGTTGCCGGCGATCGCACGCTTCTCGGTCGTGGCGTCGTCGGGCTTGGAAGCGGGCGTCGTGGTGTCCTCCTCGCCGCAGCCCGCCAGGTGGAGTGCCAGGATCAGCGCCACCGGGCCGATCAGCTTGAGGGCCCTGGTCATCTCCCTGATAATCCTCGTCGGTCTGCGTTCCACTCGCGCGCGAGTTCCTCAGCAGCAGAGCGGCGGCGACGCGGCGTGATCGTGACGCCCGTCGCCAGCACGTCCGCACACACTTTCACGGCGTTGCCCAAATGGTGCTCGCCGGGCCGGCGTCGCGACCGAGCATATATAGCGAGTCGGCAGCACACGTTCGCGCGGCTGGCCGCTGCTGATCGGCCCTCGCGGGTACCGCGATCGCCGGCTACAGGAGCTCGCGCCAAGTCTTGCCAGCGTCGCGCGACGAGACGACCTGCGGCTCGTGGGTAGCCGCGAGCAGCTCATCGCCCACGGCTTCCAGTGCGGCCGCTGTCCCAGGGAGCCGTCCGACCTCGTCCCAGCCGCCGGTCGGCTCGGCCGCGCTGCGGACGACGCCGTCGAGGTCGACGGCGATCAGTCCAAGTTCCGCGCTCCAGGTCACCAGTCCGCCCGGGATGGGGAGCGGGCGCCACGTTGCGCCACCGTCGCGGGACAGCCAGCCGCGTTCCTGGCCGAGCGCGACACTCACGCGTGCGTCCTCAGGGTCGATGGCCAGCCCGAGAAGCTCCTCGGGCGGCGTGAGTCGGGTCCACGTGCGGCCCCGGTCATCGCTGCGTAGGAATCTCGCCTCGCGTGTGTTCCAATCGCTGCCAAACCCGTACACGGTCTCGTCCTGCGCTTCCAGCACGTGGAAATCGACCTGTCCCCGCAAGGAGATCGGACGCCAGCTGGCGCCGGCGTCGCGAGACTCGATCAACCCCAGAAACGGCGGATCGTTCTCGATGCTTCCCGGGTGGCCTGAGCCCAGGAAGCGATCGCGGCCGACGACCGTGAACCCCATCGTGTCCTGGTAGAGCTCCGCGACGCGCTCTGCGGACCGGTCGCTCGGGCCCATCCGGAACAGGCCGGTGTGCGTCGCGATGAAGAGGGCGCCGTCGGCCGGGTTGCGGCCGAGCCCGTGGATGTGGATGACGCCGGGATCGCTGGGCGTCACGGGCGAGGGCGGCTCGGTCGCCTCACCGCATCCGACGACGAGCACCGCTGTGGCGACTGCGGCGAACGGCCGCCATCTCATGCTCAGCAGCCTATCGCCGGGTCGGGGGCGTGTCCGGGTCGCCGGCTGCTCATCGCGCGCCGGCGAACTGCCCGCTCCGAGCGTCGTCGAGGCCGGTTCAGAATCTCGCTGCATATCCAGAGCGAGCACTCCGATGAGCGCCTCGCAGCGCCAGCGAGCTGAGTAGAGCGTCACCGCCGCCATGGGCGCGGCCCGCTGGAGGGGACCGCGGCGAGTCTCTCCGGCCGGTGCGCCGGTGTCAACCGGTGCGTAGACGTCTCCACGGGTGACTGCGCGGAGCGGCCATACCATCCATAATTGTGAGGATCAGTGGCTTGCCCGACCCCACCCAGGGGTACGAGGTGCGTCCAGAAGAGAGCGCTCACCAGAGGGGGAGGTAGGCATGCGAAGACGAGAGGTAGTCGCGCTCGCGGGGTCGACCTTGAGAGGGGGACGGTCATGAGAGGGTTTCCGTGTCCTGCTGGTGGCGGCGGTCGCGTTCGGGGTCCTCGCGGGGCCTGCGTCCGCCCAGATCACCGTGGACCAGAGCCGGAAGATGTCGGAGATCTTCACGTCTCCCAACCAGGCGACGAACTCGGACCTGGCGTTCTGGGGCAAGCACGCGTTCGTCGGCTACTACACCGGTGATACCGGGTTCCCTGCGGGTAGCGGGTCGCGGGGCGGGGTGCGGATCTTCGACATCTCGAATCCAGCCAGCCCGCGGCTGGTGCAGGGACTTCGCGTGCGACGCCAACCAGAACGATCCGATCGTCTGGGACCGCAACGGGAACGGCGTCGCCGATCTGCTGCTCTTGGCCGTGGACCGGACGATGGCGAATCCGAACTGCGGTGCGCCACGGTCGGCTCATGACGACCGGAACGGCTGGGAAGGCGTCCGGATCTTCGAGATGAGCGACAACCCGGCGAATCCGTTCCAGACCATCACGCCGCTGAAGATGCAGTACACCGACTGCGGCGCCCACACGATCACCGCGTGGACCGGGTTCGCGGAGGACGCGACGAACCCGCGGCTGATCGTCTACGTGGCGTCGTATCCGCTGCGCGCGGGGCCGACCTGCGGTCAGGCCAACTTCAACAACGTCGCCAACCCGTACGACGAGGACAAGGTCGTCAACGACCCGCTGCACCGCCAGATCCAGGTCCTCTCGGTGCCGCTGAACAACCCGGCGGCCACGACCGAGATCGCCGCGCCGCGGATCAGCTACCCGGGCGATCCCGACGGGCAGGATCGACTGGACCGAGCGCGAACTTCACCGGGCTCGAGCCGGCGGCGGTCGCGTGCCACGACATCGTGGTGCACATGGAGCACAACATGGCCGGTGGCGCGTGCGCCGAGCAGGGCCAGGTGTGGGAGATCGACCCGAGCACCGGGATCCCGAATACCGAGGACCCGATGATGATCGGCGACGACGAGGTCACCTCGGGCGGCACGGGCCAGTTCCCCGGAGCGGTCGACTTCTTCCACTCGGTGATGTTCAACAACGCCGGCACGGTGGTGAACTGGGTCGACGAGTCGTTCGACTTCCAGCAGCCCAACCCGCGGCCGCCCGGCACCGGCGGCTGCCCGAACATGACGACGTACCAGCCACGACCCTGGAACCCGTCAGGGGGACGCCACAAGACCGGTCGAAGATGTTCTTCTCCGACATGGAAGGCGAGTTCCTGAGCGAGTTCCACGTCGGTGACCTGCGGCCCAACCCGGCGCGGGCGAGTACTGCTCGGCGCACATGGGCATGGCCGTCATGGGCATCAAGCGGGACCTGCTGGTCAACGCCTGGTACACGGGCGGCGTCGACGTGATCGACTTCAGCAAGCCGCAGGCGCCTGAAGGAGATCGCGTACTACGACCCGGTGCGCAATTCGGGCACCTGGTCGGCATACCCATACGCCGGTCCGCTGTTCAAGCGCGGGCCCGGGAAGGTCCCGATCTACGCGACGGACGGCGTCGAGAACAACGCGATCGCCCAAGGGATGGTCGTGTACCGCAGCAACAAGGTCCCGAGGCCGGGTCGCAAGGGTCTGGTCGACCACCTGAACCCGCAGACCATGGACCACGAGATGTCCATGGGCAAGGGCCGCGGAAAGGGCCAGGGCAAGGCTCGCGGCAAGGACCGCGACGACGATCGCGGCAAGGGCCGCGGCAAGGGCCGCGACTGACGATGATCGCGGCTCGGGCCGCCGCGGTGGCGACGACGACTGACCGTCGCCGGCGTCCGCACTGAGCGGAGAAGACCTAGCTGACTGAGGGCGGCCGATGCGGCCGCCCTCAGCAGCTGATACGTCCGGGAAGGCCCGCCTACGGAGCGTCGCTCACCGGACGGCCGCCTTCTGACGCCGACCGACGAGGAACAACGCCGCGAGCCCCGCGGCGAGAGCCGCGATGCCGACCGCGAGCGCGACGATGGAGAGGGTGTCGCTCTCCTCGTCCTGCTCGCCACCGCCGGTGGTCTCCGCCGGCGCGGGTTCGGGCGTCGCCTCCTCCGCCGCCCCCTCCTCGGGCGGCGCCTCGAGCACCGTGACCGTCGGTGCCGGCGAGTCGGCGTCCTCCGGGCCGATCCAGCGCCGGGTTTCGTCTGGGTTGGTGTAGGTCTGCACGGCCGGGAACGCCAGCGCGGTCCCGGGCTCGACCTCGGGCACCTGGAACGACACCCCGAACTCCTGGAACTCGCCGGGACGGATGCGCCCGCCGGTCCACGTCACGGTGTCGATCCGCTCGGTGATCTGCTCGCCCTCGTCGTCGATCGGCTCGTCGAGCTGGGCCATCTTCACCGTCCGCTCCCAGCCCTCGACCGGCTGGAAGCTGGCCGAGATCACCTCCTCTGGGAACTTCAAGACGACTTTCGTCGTGTCTCCCGCCTCGTTCTCGTTCGGCACGCGCATATCGAACTTGGCGAATCCGCCCGCCTCCCACTCGCGCGGGTTCAACGTGACGTGGGCCGCCGCGACGGGCGCCGCTACGAGCAGCGCGGCCAGCGCGGCGGCGATCGGTGCTGCACGGATCTTCATGTTCATCTACTCCTCTTCGATCGGTACGGTGATGGTCTCGGTGAACAGGTCGAACTCCCCGCGTCGGGCCTCGATCCGAAGCTGCCAGTCGCCGGCGACCGACAGATTCGCGGCCTCGACGACGAGAGCCCGGGGCTCGTCACCCCGTTTGGCGCGGTAGCGCAGGGGTCCGATGCCGCGTGCCGGCAGCGACGCCAGGACGCGGACGGCGTCCGGCCGCTCCTCCTCGAACTCCAGGTGGATCTCGTTGGTGCCGGGCATCGCCGGCATGACCGTCACGTGGGTCATGAACGGCCCCAGCTCGACCTCCTGCTCGTACGGCCCGTGCATCGCTACCTCGGTACGAGCAGGCGGCGCGTTGACGAGCCCTGCAGTGACCCCGACGACGGCGACCATGACGACGAGTTCGGCGCCCGCGAAGCGCAGGAACCGCCGCCGCTCGATCGCCGACGCGATGTCCGCGCGCAGGCGCGGGACGGCGTACCGGTTGTTGTAGGCGCCAAGCGCGAGGAGCGGGACGACGAGGCCGACTTTGACGAGCAGCAGCACGCCGTACTGGGTCTCCCACAGCCCGCGCCAGGCGCGCACCTGGAGGTACCCGTTGACCGTGCCCGCCACGAGCAGGATGGCCACCGACACGACGGCCATCGTCGAGAACCGCGGCACGCTCGAGGCCGCGAGCCGCCACCGTCCCTCACTGGAGAGCACGAGCGCCGCGACGACGAACGCGAGGCCGCCGACCCAGACCGCGGCCGCCTGGACGTGCGCGGCGTCCGCGACCAGCGCCACGGGCCCGCTGACGCTCGCGTGGCCGGAGAACCCGGGCGTCACCACGAGGCCAAGTCCGAGCAGGACCGCCGCCACGGTCACAGGGCGACTCATCCGCCCCCCTGCCCGCAGCACCAGCAGGACGATCACGGCGATCACTACGGCGATCGCGGCGCGGATCAGCGAGAGCCGCCCGAACCGGGTCTCGGCCACGGATGTGACCACGTCCCACGAGAACGCCTGTCCCAGGCCGAGGCCGCCGGCTGCGGCCCCCTGGAAGGCGAGGCCGAGCAGCGCGACGATCGCGAGGGCGATCGCGCAACCGGCGAGTGCCTTCAGCAGCCGCCGCCGGACCTCGGCGGCGGCCGCTCCGAGGGCGAGCACCAGCGCCGCGATCCCGCCGACGCACAGCAGAACGAGAAGGAAGTCGAGGAAGCGCCCGCCGAGATAGAACGCGGACACGCTGAAGTCGGCGCCCTCGAGCACCTCGGCAGCGATCCCACTCGGCTGCGGGCCGGGCGCCTCGACATGGAACACCCAGGCGCCGTTGATCGGATCCGAGTCGGCGGAGATCACCCGCCAGGCGACGGTGTAGGTCCCTCGCGCGAGCTCGCCGTCGATCGCGACCGCGACCGACACCGGCGAGGGCCGCACGATCTCCCCGGCGTCGACCCGCCGTCCGTCTCCGTCGTACACGCTGATGGACCCGAGCGCCGTCTCCACCGGCTCGTCAAAGCGCAGGAGCACACGGTCGGGCGAATGCCCGACGACGGCGTCACGCCGTGGCTCTGTCGCTATCAGCGTCGAATGCGCCAAGGCGGGCGCAGCCGGGACCAGCGCGGCGATCGCGATCGCCAGCACCGCCCAGCACGCCCTCCGCGGACGCGTCAACAGCCGTTTCAAACTTCCCTCCCTCTTCACGTCCACTCGCCGTGGACCGGTACGCCTACGTGACGGCGAGCGCGGGCGGGGCGCGGCCACCGTGCCCGGTGGCGAGGACCGGCGGGCGTGCGATCTCGGGAGCCGAGGGCGCGGGGAGCGGCGGCGCTGCGGCGCAGCTACGTGGCCGCGGGGCCCGCGCGACGCCGAGCTCCCACCCGAGCGCATACCCGATCGCGAGCACGACGCGCGTTAGCGCAAGCACGACGAGCGCGACCGGGAGCTGCAGCGCCATTCCGACGAGGAACACCGGCTCGAGAACGGTTCCCAGCGGAAGCGCGTTCAGCTCGATCAAGCGCTCGACGTGCTCCTGCACCGCGAAGCCGACTGGGGGCAGCAGTGCGACCGGCCAGGCCGGCATGTGCGCAGGCGCCGCGCGCCGGACCCCGTCGTGGATCGCCACCGCAAGCAGGACCGTGATGGCGCAGGCGATGAGGATCGGTGCGGCGGCCAGGCCACCGTGATGCTCGTGCGGCGCGACGAGCGTATATGCCAGGGAATGCGCAGCAAGCCAGCCGGCCGCTGCCAGCGGCAGCGACAGCAACCACAGGGGCCGACGTCCTGCCATCGGCACCCATGATTCCACTCGGGCGAAGTGGGCGCGTCACCACATGACTCGCGCATCGCGCGCCTCAACACTCGCACGCATGTGGAACCACCCCCGGGCTGAAGCCGGAGACACGACCGCTGGACGTCACCGGTCGGGCGAACCTCTAGCCGGTGGCGTTGTGCGTTGGTCAGAGCGGTGAGACTGGATAGGTCGCGATGACGGGCGATGGAGGTGGCCCTCGCGCTCCCGCTTGACCATCCGGCGGCGGGGTAGAAGACTCCCGGCCAACAGCAACCGCGCGGAGGGGGAGGTAGAGCCATGAGATGGCTCATGTTGTCTGTGCCCGGATCGCCGGCGATCGGTATTGCACGCCTTGGGCAAGGGAGGGGAGCGGTGATGCGTCGGTTCTGTCGCAGCCTTGCGCTCGCCCTGGTGACCGCGGGCGTGATGGCGGCGCCCGCCGCCGCCCAGGATCCGTCGTTCAAGATGGACAAGCTGTTCACGTCGGGCAACCAGGCGACGAACTCGGACCTCGCCTTCTGGGGCGATTACGCGTTCGTCGGCTACTACACCGGCGCCACCGGGTTCCCGCCCGGCAGCGGGTCACGCGGCGGCGTGCGGATCTTCGACATCTCGGACCCTGCCGAGTCCGCAGCTGGTGCGGGACTTCGCGTGCGACGGCGCGCAGAACGACCCGATCCTGTGGGACCGCAACGGCAACGGCGTGCCCGACCTGCTCCTGCTGGCGGTCGACAGCACGATGGCCAGTCCGGATTGCGGAGCCGCACGGGCGGCCTGCTGGCACCCCGACCGGCTGGGAGGGCGTCCGGGTCTTCACGATGAGCGACGACCCGGCGAATCCGTTCCAGACGATCACGCCGGTGGACATGCAGTACGCCGACTGCGGCGCCCACACGATCACGGCGTGGACCGGGTTCGCGGAGAATGCGACGAACCCGCGCCTGATCGTCTACATCTCGTCGTACCCGTTGGGGGCGGGACCGACCTGCGGTGACACGGAGTTCGCGAACACCGCCAACCCGTACGACGAGGACCCGCCCACCGGCCCGCTGCACAGCGTGATCCAGGTCCTCGAGGTGCCGCTGAACGACCCGGCGGCCACACGGAGATCGCCTCGCCGCGGCTCGCCTATCCGGGCGATCCCGACGGCAGGATGGAGTGGTGCGAGAAGGGCCTCTGCACGGGCGTCGAGCCGGCGGCGGTCGCCTGCCACGACATCGCGGTCCACATGGAGCACAACATGGCCGGCGCCGCCTGCGCGGAGCAGGGCCAGGTGTGGGAGATCGACCCCAGCACCGGGATCCCGGACACGCTGAACCCGATGATGGTCGGTGACGACGAGGTCAGCTCGGGCGGCACGGGCGACATCCCCGGGGCGGTCGACTTCTTCCACTCGGTGATGTTCGACAAGCCGGTGAGGTCGTGAACTGGGTCGACGAGTCGTTCGGCACCGGTTGCCCGACGTTCACGAACTACAACCCCCGGCCCTGGAACCCGTCGGGAGGCCGCCACAAGACCGGGAGGATGTTCTTCTCGGACCTCGAGAGCGGCGAGTTCCTGAGCGAGTTCCACGTCGGTGACCTGCGGCCGAGCGCCGCGGCGGGCGAGTACTGCTCGGCGCACATGGGCATGACGACCATCGACCGCGACGCGTGACCTGCTGGTCAACGCCTGGTACACGGGCGGGGTCAACGTGATCGACTTCACCCAGCCGACGCGCCTGAAGGAGGTCGCGTACTACGACCGCGTGGCGCCCGGCGGCACGTGGTCCGCGTACCCGTACACGGGCCCGCTGTTCAAGACGGGGCCGGGGATCCCGGTCTACGCCTCGGACGGCGTCACCAGCAACGGCCTCTCGGAGGGCATGGTGGCGTACCGGGCGATCCTGCCGAAGCCCGGCAAGGCGCACGTGATCGACCACCTGAACCCGCAGACGATGGACTTCGACGTGTCCGGAGGGCGCGGCCGAAGGTAACCAGGATCCAGGGCGGGGCCGCCGCGGCGGCCCCGCCCTGCCTCCAACGTCGCCAGTAGCGCGGGCTCGGGCCGGAGGCCGTGATCGCGTTCAGTGGAGGTGCGAGGTTTTAGGGGCCGCATCCGCGGACATACGCTCACCGGAGAGCGGTGCGGAATTCGGGCGGCCCAGGTTGCACGGAGAGGAATGGGCCCGCGCTCTCGCAGCATCACGACCGGGAGGGGACATGCAATTGTCAGCCCCGTCCAGAGCGCTAGTGGCAATCGCGGCGCTCACGCTCATCTTGCCGGCGACGGCGGCGGCGGCCAAGCCGCCGCCGAAGACCGGCTCCATCACGCAGGTCGGGCACGACCCGCTGATGAACCGCGGCATGAATGCGGCGATGGCGATCCAGGGGGACTATGCGTACATCGGCAGCCGCACCGACGGCGCCCACGAGGACATGCCGCACGGCGGGATCATGGTGGTCGACATATCGGATCCATCCGATCCGGAGCTGGTCGACCGAAGAACCGCTCTATGCGGCCGTGGGCGAGTCGTCGCGCGAGCTGCGGGTGTGGCAGTCGCAGGAGATCCTGATCGTCCTCAACACCAACTGCGGCGGAGTCGCGGCTGCATCACTGCACCGGGCCCTCGCAGAACAGCTTCCGCTTTTACGACATCTCGGGCGAGAACGCGACCAGCCCGCGGCTGATCGCCGAGCTGGACGCAGAACACCCACGAGTTCTTCCTCTGGGAGGACCCGAGGAATCCCCGAGCGGGCGCTGATGTTCGGCGGCAGCGCCGGCTCTACGTGCCCGAGCCCCACGGCGATGACGTGCGCCTTCCGCGTGTGGGACATCTCCCCGCTGCTCGACGGGCAGGCGCCCGCCGTCCTGTTCAGCGGCATGCACGGCTACACCCGGTTCCCGGCCGCGCCCGCGCCGGTGCAGATCCCGACGGGAGCGCTGCACTCGCTTCGGTCAGCAACGACGGCACGCGGGCCTACTTCGCGCTGCTGACCGGCGGGTTCGCGGTCGTCGACGTGTCCGACTTCGCCGAGGGCCAGGCCACTGCCCCAGCCGCGTCCCGATCACGATGAACGAGAGCCGGCCGGTGTGGTCGGGACCGGGGGCCCACAGCGCGGTCAAGCTGTGGGAGAAGGACTGGGTGTACGTCTCCGACGAGGTGTACGGCACGGCGACCGGCACCGGCCACGGCTGTCCGTGGGGCTGGGCGCGGATGGTCGACATCTCCGATCCGCTGGCGCCCACCGTGGAGGCCGAGTACCGGCTGCCGGAGAACTTCGAGTCCACGTGCGCGGCGTGGAACCCGCCGCGGACGTCGTACTCGGCCCACAACCCGACGTTGACGCCGCAGGATCGCCTTGACCACATGGCACTCCGGCGGCTTCCAGGCGATCAACATCCAGCAGCCGTGGGCGCCGTACCAGCTGGCCGAGTTCTTCCCGGACCCGCTGGACGAGGTCATGCTCGAGGATCCGCGGCTCTCCGACGATCCCGGACACGGGGCGCAACGAGAAGGTCGTGATGTGGAGCTATCCGATCGTCAAGGACGGTCTGATCTACGTCATCGACCTGCGCAACGGCCTGTACGTCCTCGAAGTACGAGGGCCGGTTCGAGAACGAGATCGAGCACATCGGGTTCCTGGAGGGCAACTCGAACCAGGGCGACGCGCTCTGCTTCGAGCGCAGGGGTCCGATGCCGCGTGCCGGCAGCGACGCCAGGACGCGGACGGCGTCCGGCCGCTCCTCCTCGAACTCCAGGTGGATCTCGTTGGTGCCGGGCATCGCCGGCATGACCGTCACGTGGGTCATGAACGGCCCCAGCTCGACCTCCTGCTCGTACGGCCCGTGCATCGCTACCTCGGTACGAGCAGGCGGCGCGTTGACGAGCCCTGCGGTGACCCCGACGACGGCGACCATGACGACGAGTTCGGCGCCCGCGAAGCGCAGGAACCGCCGCCGCTCGATCGCCGACGCGATGTCCGCGCGCAGGCGCGGGACGGCGTACCGGTTGTTGTAGGCGCCGAGCGCGAGGAGCGGGACGACGAGACCGACTTTGACGAGCAGCAGCACGCCGTACTGGGTCTCCCACAGCCCGCGCCAGGCGCGCACCTGGAGGTACCCGTTGACCGTGCCCGCCACGAGCAGGATCGCCACCGACACGACGGCCATCGTCGAGAACCGCGGCACGCTCGAGGCCGCGAGCCGCCACCGTCCCTCACTGGAGAGCACGAGCGCCGCGACGACGAACGCGAGGCCGCCGACCCAGACCGCGGCCGCCTGGACATGCGCGGCGTCCGCGACCAGCGCCACGGGCCCGCTGACGCTCGCGTGTCCGGAGAACCCGGGCGTCACCACGAGGCCAAGTCCAAGCAGGACCGCCGCTACGGTCACGGGGCGACTCATCCGCCCCCCTGCCCGCAGCACCAGCAGGACGATCACGGCGATCACTACGGCGATCGCGGCGCGGATCAGCGAGAGCCGCCCGAACCGGGTCTCGGCCACGGATGTGACCACGTCCCACGAGAACGCCTGTCCCAGGCCGAGGCCGCCGGCTGCGGCCCCCTGGAAGGCGAGGCCGAGCAGCGCGACGATCGCGAGGGCGATCGCGCAACCGGCGAGCGCCTTCAGCAGCCGCCGCCGGACCTCGGCGGCGGCCGCTCCGAGGGCGAGCACCAGCGCCGCGATCCCGCCGACGCACAGCAGAACGAGAAGGAAGTCGAGGAAGCGCCCGCCGAGATAGAACGCGGACACGCTGAAGTCGGCGCCCTCGAGCACCTCGGCAGCGATCCCACTCGGCTGCGGGCCGGGCGCCTCGACATGGAACACCCAGGCGCCGTTGATCGGGTCCGAGTCGGCGGAGATCACCCGCCAGGCGACGGTGTAGGTCCCTCGCGCGAGCTCGCCGTCGATCGCGACCGCGACCGACTCCGGCGAGGGCCGCACGATCTCCCTCGCGTCGACTCGCCGTCCGTCTCCGTCGTACACGCTGATGGACCCGAGCGCCGTCTCCACCGGCTCGTCGAAGCGCAGGAGCACACGGTCGGGCGGATGCCCGACGACGGCGCCACGCCGTGGCTCTGTCGCTATCAGCGTCGAATGCGCCAAGGCGGGCGTAGCCGGGACCAGCGCGGCGATCGCGATCGCCAGCACCGCCCCGCACGCCCTCCGCGGACGCGTCAACAGCCGTTTCAAACTTCCCTCCCTCTTCACGTCCACTCGCCGTGGACCGGTACGCCTACGTGACGGCGAGCGCGGGCGGGGCGCGGCCACCGTGCCCGGTGGCGAGGACCGGGGGGCGTGCGATCTCGGGAGCCGTGGGCGCGGGGAGCGGCGGCGCTGCGGCGCAGCTACGTGGCCGCGGGGCCCGCGCGACGCCGAGCTCCCACCCGAGCGCATACCCGATCGCGAGCACGGCGCGCGTTAGCGCCAGCACGACGAGCGCGACCGGGAGCTGCAGCGCCATTCCGACGAGGAACACCGGCTCGAGAACGGTTCCCAGCGGAAGCGCGTTCAGCTCGATCAAGCGCTCGACGTGCTCCTGCACCGCGAAGCCGACTGGGGGCAGCAGTGCGACCGGCCAGGCCGGCATGTGCGCAGGCGCCGCGCGCCGGACCCCGTCGTGGATCGCCACCGCAAGCAGGACCGTGATGGCGCAGGCGATGAGGATCGGTGCGGCGGCCAGGCCACCGTGATGATCGTGCGGCGCGACGAGCGTATATGCCAGGGAGTGCGCAGCAAGCCAGCCGGCCGCCGCCAGCGGCAGCGACAGCAACCACAGGGGCCGACGTCCTGCCATCGCACCCATGATTCCACTCGGGCGAAGTGGGCGCGTCACCGCGGCACGCGCAGTCGATGGTCCACTCCGGGCCCGACAACTTCGCGAACATCCCCGCACGCTACGGCGGGCCGGACCAGGAGACGCTCAACACGGGCTGACCCGCATCGCCTGTGGCGTTGTGCGTTGATCAGACGGTGAACTGGATAGGCGCGTCCGTTCCCGCTTGACCATCCGGCGGCGGGGTAGAAGACTCCCGGCCAACAGCAACCGGCGGAGGGGGAGGTAGAGCCATGAGATGGCTCATGTTGTCTGTGCCCGGATCGCCGGCGATCGGTGTTGCACGCCTTGGGCAAGGGAGGGCAGCGGTGATGCGTCGATTCTGTCGCAGCCTTGCGCTCGCCCTGGTGACCGCGGGCGTGATGGCGGCGCCCGCCGCGGCTCAGGACGAAGCGTTCAAGATGGACAAGCTGTTCACGTCCGGCAACCAGGCGACGAACTCGGACCTGGCGTTCTGGGGCGACTACGCGTTCGTCGGCTACTACACCGGCGCCGCCGGGTTCCCGGCCGGGACCGGGTCACGCGGCGGCGTGCGGATCTTCGACATCTCGGATCCTGCCAGCCCGAGCCTGGTCCGGGACTTCGCGTGTGACGGCGCGCAGAACGACCCGATCCTGTGGGACCGCAACGGCAACGGGGTGCCCGATCTGCTGTTGCTGGCGGTCGACACCACCATGGCCGCGCCGAACTGCGGGGCCGCACGGGTGGCCGGCGGCACTCCGACCGGCTGGGAGGGCGTCCGCGTCTTCACGATGAGCGACAACCCGGCGAATCCGTTCCAGACGATCACGCCGGTGGACATGCAGTACGCCGACTGCGGCGCCCATACGATCACGGCGTGGACCGGGTTCGCGGAGAATGCGACGAACCCGCGCCTGATCGTCTACATCGCGTCGTACCCGTTGGGGGCCGGCCCGACCTGCGGTGACACGGAGTTCGCGAACACCGCCAACCCATACGACGAGGATCCGCCCACCGGCCCGCTGCACGGCGTGATCCAGGTCCTCTCGGTGCCGCTCAACAACCCGGCGGCCACGACGGAGATCGCCTCGCCGCGGCTCGCCTATCCGGGCGATCCCGACGGCAGGATGGAATGGTGCGAGAAGGGTCTCTGCACGGGCTTCGAGCCGGCGGCGGTCGCCTGCCACGACATCGCGGTCCACATGGAGCACAACATGGCCGGCGCGGCCTGCGCCGAGCAGGGCCAGGTGTGGGAGATCGATCCCAGCACCGGGCTCCCGGACACGCTGGACCCGATGATGGTCGGCGACGACGAGGTCAGCTCGGGCGGCACGGGCGACATCCCGGGGGCGGTCGACTTCTTCCACTCGGTGATGTTCGACAACGCCGGCGAGGTCGTGAACTGGGTCGACGAGTCGTTCGGCACCGGCTGCCCGACGTTCACGAACTACAACCCCCGGCCCTGGAACCCGGCCGGAGGCCGCCACAAGACCGGGAGGATGTTCTTCTCGGACCTGGAGAGCGGTGAGTTCCTGAGCGAGTTCCACGTCGGTGATCAGCGGCCGAGCGCTGCGGCGGGCGAGTACTGCTCGGCGCACATGGGCATGACGACCATCGACCGGACGCGTGACCTGCTGGTCAACGCCTGGTACACGGGCGGGGTCAACGTGATCGACTTCACCCAGCCGACGCGCCTGAAGGAGGTCGCGTTCTACGACCGCGTGGCGCCGGGCGGCACGTGGTCCGCGTACCCGTACACGGGACCGCTGTTCAAGTCGGGGCCGGGGATCCCGGTCTACGCCTCGGACGGCGTCACCAGCAACGGCCTCTCTGAGGGCATGGTGGCGTACCGGGCGATCCTGCCGAAGCCCGGCAAGGCGAACGTGATCGACCACCTGAACCCGCAGACGATGGACTTCGACGTGTCCGGAGGGCGCGGCCGAAGGTAACCAGGATCCAGGGCGGGGCCGCCGCGGCGGCCCCGCCCTGCCTCCAACGTCCCAGTAGCGGGGCTCGGGCCGGAGGCCGTGATCGCGTTCAGTGGAGGTGCGAGGTTTTAGGGGCCGCATCCGCGGACATACGCCCTCCGGAGAGCGGTGCGGAATTCGGGCGGCCCACGTTGCACGGAGGGGAAGGGGCCCGCGCTCTCGCAGCATCACGACCGGGAGGGGACATGCGAATGTCAGCCCCGTCCAGAGCGCTAGTGGCAATTGCGGCGCTCACGCTCATCTTGCCGGCGACGGCGCGGCGGCCAAGCCGCCGCCGAAGACCGGCTCCATCACGCAGGTCGGGCACGACCCGCTGATGAACCGCGGCATGAATGCGGCGATGGCGATCCAGGGGGACTACGCGTACATCGGCAGCCGCACCGACGGCGGCCACGAAGACATGCCGCACGGCGGCGATGATGGTGGTGGACATCTCCGATCCGTCGGATCCCACGCTGCTCGGCCCGCCGTTCGATGCGATGCCCGGCGAGTCGTCGCGAGAGCTGCGCGTCTGGCGCTCGCAGGACGATCCTGATCGTCCTGAACACGAACTGCGGCGTCGGTGACGAGCTGCATCACTGCACCGCAGCCGTCGATCAGCAACTTCCGCTTCTACGACATCTCGGGAGCGAACGCGAGCGACCCGCAACTCCTCGCCAGTTCGACGTGAACACCCACGAGTTCTTCCTGTGGGAGGATCCGGAACGACCCCGAGCGCGCGCTGATCTTCGCGCGGCAACGCCGGCTCGACGTGCGGGACCAGCGGCGGCTCACCCAGCTGCCCGTTCTCGAGTGTGGGACATCTCCCCGGTCCGCATGGGGCAGGCGCCGGTCACGCTGTTCAGCGGCCTGCACGGCTACACCCGATTCCCGCCGTTTCCCGCGCCGGTGCAGAAGCCGACCGGAGGTCTGCACTCGCTGTCGGTCAGCAACGACGGCAGCCGGGCCTTCTTCGCGCTGCTGACCGGCGGGTTCGCGGTCGTCGACGTGTCCGACTTCGCCGAGGGCGCCCCGATGCCCCAGCCGCGTCCGATCACCCTCAACGAGGCCCGGCCGGTGTGGCCGGGGCCAGGGGCCCACAGCGCGATCAAGCTCTGGGAGAAGGACTGGGTGTACGTCTCCGACGAGGTGTACGGAACGGCCACCGGCTCCGGGCATGGCTGCCCGTGGGGCTGGGCGCGGATGGTCGACATCTCCGACCCGCAGCGGCCGACCGTCGAGGCGGAGTACCGGCTGCCCGAGAACGATCCGTCCACGTGCGACGACTGGAACCCGCCGCGGACCTCGTACTCGGCCCACAACCCGACGTTGACCCCGAGGATCGCCTTGACCACATGGCACTCCGGCGGGTTCCAGGCGATCAACATCCAGAAGCCGTGGGCGCCGTATCAGCTGGCCGAGTTCTTCCCGGAACCGCTGGGCGAGGTCATGCTCGAGGACCCGCGGCTCTCCTCGGACCCGGACACGGGGCGCAACGAGAAGGTCGTGATGTGGAGCTATCCGATCGTCAAGGACGGTCTGATCTACGTCATCGACCTGCGCAACGGCCTGTACGTCCTCGAGTACGAGGGCCGGTTCGAGAACGAGATCGAGCACATCGGGTTCCTGGAGGGGAACTCGAACCAGGGCGACGCGCTCTGCTTCGAGCCGGTGGGCCGCGCCCCCGACCACTGCGACTGACGACCCTGAGCGGGAGGGCGGCCCGCCGCCGCCCTCCCGCACTCAGGTGCGGTCGCGCCTCTCGCTACCCGCGCCCGAACGCCGTTCCCTTGAACGGGAACGTGAACTCCTGGGTCTGCGGGTTGAGGTGGCCGAGCTTCCTCGCGCCTGCCACGGCGGGGTCGCTCAGCTTCCAGATCAGGAGGCCGCGCGTGATGTCGGACTCGTAGATCCGGCCGTCGTACCAGTACGTCGACCAGTCGCCGCCGAGCTCGATGCCCACGGGCGGGTTCGGGTCGACGAGCGGCGCCGGGTCCGCGTACGCGATCTCGCGCGCGTTCTCGTGATCGGTGAAGTCGATCACGCTGATCCCCGACTGGTAGTTGCCGGAGACCATGACGTAGCGCTTGTCGGTCGGCACGACGTTGTAGTTGTGCGTCGTGCAGTTCTCGACGTTGGTCTGCGGCCGCGGGATCGTGAACTGGCCGATCGAATCGCCGGTCTCGCGTCGAGGAAGAAGAACGTCCGCTCGCAGCGGATCGTCCGTCGCCTCGCAGCTCGGCGCCGCTACCGCCGCCGGGCTCGTGGCCGACGATGAGCACCTCGCCGTCCCAGCGTGAAGGACGCCGAGTGGCCGAGCGAGATGCCGCCGGTGATCTTGTGGTAGAGCCACATCGGGTCTTCCTTCGAGCCGCCGTCGGCCGGGTCGATGCTGAACACGCGTGACGCCGTTGCCGCCGGTGCCGCTCGCTGCCGGCGCAGGCGACGAGATTGGCGTCACCGAGGATCACGCCGGTGTCGTGGCAGGAGTGCAGGTGCTCGACGGTCCTCGTCGTGGTCGCCGGCCGGCTCGAAGCGCAGGTACGAAGCGGCGGCCGGATCGTCCAGCGGCACCTCGATGATGTCGATGCCGCGACAGTCGCGCGGGGATCTCGGCCGGCGCCGGGGTCGCCGAAGTCGTGTTCGCCGACGAGTTGCTGTAGATCGAGCAGCCGGTCGTTCTCCAGGTCCGGCACCAGCGTCTCGGTGTGCGACCCACACGGCGTGTCGACGAACCCGATCACGTCCGGGGTTGGTCGGGTCGCTGATGTCGATGATGTGGACGCCCTCCTGGCCCCGCTCAGGGAGCGGAGCGGCCGCAGGCTGCGGAACATCGGCCAATCACCGCAGAACGCGCCCGGAGTCGTGAACCGGGCAGGATCGGTGACCGGGATGGTGGTCCCGTCCGGGTAGCGGGGTGCCGGGTCCCGAGTTCCACGAGCGGAAGATCAGGTCGCTCCCAGACGATGACGTCGCCCTGGTTGCCGACCGTGTTCGTGTTGCTGCGCACTCGGTCCAGTTGACGATCTCCCTCGGGTTGGTCGGCGAGGAAACGTCGACGAGCCGGAAGCCGCCGTACGTGCCCTGGACCGCCATGTCTCCCCAGAACGCGAGGTCGGAGTTGAAGACCCCCGATCCCGGCACGGTGTTGTCGAGCGGGACCGCTCGCTCGGAGAATCCCAGCGGATGCATGTTCTGCGTGTACTCGAACGTACTGGTCGCCTCGGCGACGTTCGGAGGTACCGCCTGCGCGGCGGCCGGCATCAGGGCCGCGACCGCGAGGGGTACGACGAGCAGCAGGAGCCGCCTGGGTTTGAACACGTGAACTCCCCCTTGTGTAGCGCGTAACGCCGTAGAAGTCGGGCACGGGCTGACGGGCGGTGTGGTCCCTGCCGTTCATCAGCCACGACCGGACATCCCCCATCCCCTCGTTCCGGCGTGTCCGTCCTAGTGTCCTACGAGAGCGGACCTCGGTCAACATCTCCGCCGCTTTTCTGGCAAACCGGCGTCGGCACATCACGCGCACACCCGCAGGGTGAGCTCGTAGAGCGCGCGCACGCCGAGCTCGACGTCCTCGACGCGGCTGTCCTCGGCGCTGGTGTGGCTGACGCCGCCGAGGCTGCGGACGAAGAGCATCACCGCCGGCATCACGCGCGCCATCTCCGACGCGTCGTGCAGCGGGCCGCTGGGCAGCGAGTGGCAGGTTCCGGCCAGGCTCGAGACGACATCCTCGGCGAGCGCGATCAGCTCGCGATCGAACGGGATCGGCTCGATCGCGAACACCGGCTCCCAGACGACGTCGCAGCCCTCCTCGCCGGCGATCCGAGCGGCCTCGCCCCGCGCGACGGCGAGCATGTCGGCGAGCGCCCGCGGGTCGAGCGCGCGCTGGTCGAGCGTGAGCTCGCAGCGGCCGTTGAAGGCGGTCGGGATGCCGGGAGCCACCTGCACGACGCCGGTCGTGGCGCGCACGTCGACCCGCCGCGCCGCGTCGTCACGAAAGGCCAGCGCGCTGCGGGCCGCGGCCAGGAAGGCGTCGCGCCGGTCGTCCATCGGCGAGGCGCCCGAGTGCGCATGCGCGCCGGTGAAGCGCAGCCGGTGGCGCTGCACGCCGAAGCTGCCGAGGACGACCCCGAGCGGCAGCCCGAGCCGCTCCAGCACCGGGCCCTGCTCGATGTGCAGCTCGAGGTAGGCGACGGCGCCGGCGAGCCGCTCGCGGGCCGCGCCGGCGCGGTCGAGATCGACGCCGTGCGCGGCCAGCGCGGCGGGGAGGGCGATGCCGTCGCGGTCGGTCAGGCCGCGCACCGCGCCGGGATCGAGCGTGCCCGCGCAGGCGCTCGAGCCGAGCAGGCTGCGGCCGAAGCGCGCGCCCTCCTCGTCGGCCCAATCGACGAGCTTGACGGTCAGCGGCCGGCGCCCGACGGCCAGGGCGCGAACGATCTCCAGCGCAGCCACGACGCCGAGCGTCCCGTCAAGCCAGCCGCCGTCGGGCACCGAGTCCAGGTGGCTGCCGACGATCACGAAGCGCTCGGAGTCGCCGGGCAGCGTGGCCCAGGTGTTGCCCGCCGCGTCGCGCTCGACGTCGACGGCGGGGATGGCGGCCAGCTCGGCGCGCAGCCAGTCGCGGGCCACGATCCAGGTGTCGGTCCACGCCACGCGCTGGGCGCCGCGCTCGTCAGAGGTGAGGCGGGCCAGCTCCCGGAGGCCCTGCACGGCGCGTGCGGCGTCGACCATGGCTGGCAGCTTGGCCGACGCAACGAGTTAGGGTTCCCTAACACGAACCGTCGGACTACTGGAAGCACGACACCACGCCCGAGGAGATGTCGTAACGACCCGCTAGAACGATGGGGTGGCCCGCCGTCGCCGCCGCTACGCCTCGCCCGGTCCCCGGGCGGGATCCGTGCTCCTCGACAGCCCGGCCCGGCGCCCCCGGCGGCGGCCGCGCATCGGCCGCTGGCTGGTCGCGCTGGCCATCCTGGCGGCGATCGCCGGCGGCGCCTACGCCTGGCGCTCGCAGGCCGAGGCCGGCGACGCCCGGCACGAGGCGGCGGAGCGCTTCGCCGCCGCCTGGGCGCGCGACGATCACGGCGCGATGTGGCGCGAGCTGACCGTGCGCGCCCGCCAGACCACGCCCGAGCGCCGGTTCGTGACCGCCTACCGCAACGCCGACCGCGAGGCGGGCGTGCGCAAGGTCCGGGTCGGCCGGCTCGGGCCGGAGCGCGACGGCCGGGTCGCCGTGCCGGTCGCGGTCGAGACCGACATCTTCGGCACCCTGCGCGGGACGATCGTGCTGCCCGTCTCCGGGCGAGGGGACGACGCGGGCGTCGGCTGGGACTTCTCGATGCGGCTGCCAGGACTGCGCCGGGACGAGGCGGTGATCCGGCAGGCGGGCCGCGCACCGCGGCGTGGAGCGGTGCTGGCCGCCGACGGCTCGCGGCTCGACCTGCCGGCCCTGGCCGGCGGACTGGAGCGCAGGTACGACGACCGCCTGTCCGGCCACCCGGCCGCTCGGCTGCTGTTCGGCGAGCGGGTGATCGCGCGCACGCGCGCCCGCCGGGGCCGCCCGGTGCGCACCACGATCGATCCGGCGCTGACGCGCGCGGCCGCGGCGGCGCTCGGCGACCGGCTCGGCGGCGTGGCCGTCGTCCGGCCGCGCGACGGCGCGGTGCGCGCGCTCGCCGGCCTCGCGGTGTCGGCCCCGCAGCCGCCCGGGTCGGTCTTCAAGATCATCACGGCGGCCGCCGCGCTCGACGCGCGGATCGTCCGGCCGGAGACGACCTACCCGGTCCAGACGGCGGCGACCCTGTCGGGTGTCACGCTGCGCAACGCGGGCGGCGAGTCGTGCGGCGGGACGCTGACCAACTCGTTCGTGCACTCCTGCAACTCGGTGTTCGCGCCGCTCGGGGCCAAGCTGGGCGCGCGCCGGCTGGTGGCCGCCGCGCGCGAGTTCGGCTTCGGCGAGCGGCCCGCGATCCCGTCGGCGAAGCCGAGCACGATCTCGCCGCCGTCCGAGCTGCGCGACGACCTCGCCGTCGGCGCGGCCGCGATCGGCCAGGACCGCGACCTGGCGACGCCGCTCGCGATGGCCAGCGTCGGCGCCACGATCGCCTACGGCGGCCGGCGCGCGCGGCCGCGCATCACCACGCTCGAGCGCCTCCGGCGCAAGCGCGTCGTCTCCTCGCGCGCGGCGCACGACGTGCGCGACATGATGATCGGCGTCGTGCAGTCGGGCACCGGCACCGCCGCTGCCCTGCCCGGCGTGCAGGTGGCGGGCAAGACGGGCACCGCGGAGCTGGTGCCGAACTCGACCGACCCGAACGACGCGAACGCCTGGTTCGTCGCCTTCGCCCCCGCCGACCGCCCGCGCGTGGCCGTCGCCGTGATGCTGGTCGGCGCGGGGTTCGGCGGCACCGCCGCCGCGCCGGTCGCCCGCGAAGTGCTCGCGGCCGCGCTTTAGGCGCGCAGCAGCAGGCGCAGGATCGGCTCGGCCCGCTGCGCGTCGGGCTGCTCGCCGGTGATCAGGTCGAGGTAGGTGTAGGACTCGATCAGCCGCACGATCACGTAGGCGACCTCTCGCAGGTCGACGGACAGTTCGAGCCGGCCGGCATCGGTCTCCTCGCGCAGCAGGTCGTACATGGCGTCGATCAGGCGCGGCTGGAAGCCGGTCTCATGGCGCGTGAGGAGCCGCATGGCCGACTCCCCCTCCTCGCCGAGCCAGCGCTTCATGCCGGGGTTCGTGATCACGTCGTCGAGGAAGCGCGTGACGATCTGGACGAGCCGCTCCGGGCCCGTCGCCGTCACCTCGTCCTCGATGTTGTCGAGCGTGCGCCTGGCGAGCGACCAGATGACCTCGACCAGCAGCGTCTCGCGCGAGCCGACCCAGCGGTAGAGCGTCACGCGGCTCACGCCGAGCTCCTCGGCGAGGCTGCTCATGTCGACGCGCTCGCAGGCCAGGAACCGCTTGCGCGCGCGCAGGAAGGCGTCGAGAGCGGTTGGGCGCGTATGTAACATCCGGCGAACCTGTAACAGGGGGCTCGTGCGAAGGTAGCGACGGCTGCTCACATTGTCGACCCTGGTGGGGATGCCCGCCGCATGGTCACGCTCGTCGACCGCCACACGACGTACGACCACCTCGGCCCGCTCTCCGCCGTGCCGGCGAAGAACGCGTTCGTGAAGACGGTCGTCCCGTTCCTGCGCGGCGCCCGCTGATCTGCAGTGCGAAAACGCGGTACGGTCGTGGCGGCAGGGGATCGCCCATGTCCCGCACGTCCCCAGAAGCCACCCTGTCCGAGCTCGAGGACCAGCTCGTCAAGGGCGGCGCGGCCGTCATCGCCACCGATCTCGATGGCGTCATCACGCACTGGAGCGCCACGGCCGAGCGGCTCTACGGCTGGTCCGGCGAGGAGGCGATCGGGCTGCCGATCCTCGAGTTCATGGTCACGCTGGACGACCGGCAGCTCGCCGAGGTCCGCTGCAAGGACGGCAGCCTGATGCTCGCCCACGTGCGCGACGCGCTGATGAAGGACGACGCCGGCCGCCCCGTCGGCATCCTGGGGCTCTCGATGGATGCCTCCTTAGAACCAGAAAGCCCCGCTTGAGCGGGGCTTTCGGCCGTCGGCGGTGGGCTGTCACCACCATCGTCGGCGGATAGCGGGGGCGGGATTCGAACCCGCGACCTTCGGGTTATGAGCCCGTTCTTGCCGTGCCGCTAAGGGTCGCGACGTTACCACTTTCGGCTCTGGAGCGCGATCTGGCGATCGCGGTGGTCGGCGCAGTTCCTGCCCGTTCATTGCCACTTTGTTGCCACCCGCTTGCCACGTTCAGGCTGGCGCGCGTGCGTAGCGTGCCTCACGCACTGGATCACGACCGCGACGGGAACGGGCTCGAACGGAGCAGGGCCACGATGAGGGACAGCGCGTGGACGGAACAGGCGTGACGTCCCTGGCTCACCGGCCTCAGTCTCGGAGACTTCCGGCTGATGAAAGGAGGTGATGCGTAGTCGATGGACACGGATAACGCTGCTGCTGAGCACGGCGATCACCGTTGCGGTCGTTTCCGCCACGACGGCGAACGCCGCGACCATCACCGGCCATGACGACGAGACGCCGATGTTCCAGTCGTGGGTGGACGCCGCTGCACCGCTCGTGCAGTTGCCGAACGTCCCGATCGAAGTCATCCAGGAGCGGTGCCCGCCTGAAATCGCGCACGACGCGTATTGGTGCATGGACCCCGAGAGCAATCCGACCCGCGTGTGGACCGGCAACAACTCGGCCTATCTATGGGGGCTGGCGGATCTCTATTCGGAGTGCGACCGCCTGACCACACGGCTGACATTCCTCCACGAGATCGGTCACGTATTTGATCTTGCGTGCCCCGGCTCGAAGGGCTATCGGCGCGCGTTCGTCCGCGCTATGGGCAGGCGCTGGACGGGGTGGTGGTCTCGGTATGAGCAATTCGCCATGGCATACGCGTTCTGCGCGATGTACCCGCACTATCACGACGCCGCCTTCGCCCGCACCGTATGGTGGGGCTACGGCTACAACCCGAACCGCGGCAGTACGAGCGGGTCTGCTTCGCGATCCGTCACGCGTCGCAGTACAACCGACGCGGACGCCTCAAGAGGCCCGAGCTTCCGACGGCCACCTAGCCGTGGCCTGCGCGGTACGGGCCGGGACGGTTTCCGCGCCGCCCCGATCAGACGATCGCATCAACGTCGAGCCGACGCTTATCGCCACCTGCTTGCCGCTTTCGAGGGGCCAGGTCGTCGGGTCGTCGGGTCGTCGGGTCGGCGGGTCAGCACGCTGTCAGATCGCTTGCCCCGCGTTGACACTCGCTGTGGGCAGAGCGTAGGTTCGCTCGGCAGGTGCCGAGGAGCACGGCCACCGGACTCGGATGTGGGCAGTGTCGGGTGGGCTGGTCCGGTGCGCGCTCCTGGTCCGATAGGATCGGAGGAGTGGCCATGGCGTGGTTCGATCCGCGCGCATGTGGCCGTGCAGCGTCGTTCTCATGCGAGCAACGCCGCTCGTTCTCGGGGCGAGCATCGCGACGGTCGTCGGTTTGAGCATCTTGGTGACTGGCGGGTTCGCGCAGTCGCCGGACGAATCGGCGGGCGCTGTCGCTCAGGCGAAGAACCGGAACTTCGCCCCCGTATGCGTCCAGAGGCACGGGGGCAAATGCTTCCAAGGGTGATCTGAACATTCGCCTGAGGAGCCAATGTGCCAAGGGGCAGAAGCCACTCAAGCTCGCGCTGTGGCCCGTGAAGCGCAGGCGAGGGCCTGCGGGACCGCAAGGCGCCGCAGGGACCGCGCAGGACCGCAGGGTCTCGCTGGGCCCGACGGGACCGTGGGTGACCGGCTACGAAGTTGCGACCTTCGATGTACCGACGTACGGCGTGGCAACACGCGACGGTCGTCTGCTCGCAGGCAAGGTCGCCGTCGGGCGGCAATTCGGTTCAACACGCGGGCGCAGCTTCGACTTCGCCCAGGCCGGATACGAACGGCAGCGCCGTCTTCGCCTCGTTCTCCGGCCGCACAGGCGTCCATGCGAACGGTGACGACTACGTGGAGCGCGGCGGTGCATCTCGCAGCCGAACCCAGGCAACGCCAACGGTCGAGCCCGAGGCTCGCTGATCCACAAGGACGATGGCGCCGAGGCATGCGATCGAGTCTACTGCGAGTACGCAGAACGGAAGCCCAGCAACCAGGGCGTCCGTCCAGGTATCGCAGGGTGCCCACGGGTGGCTGCCGTCCTTGCGAGAACACGCCAGGACGCATCACCATACGGCGGAGTCGGCGGAACGCTCAACTGCTGCGCGCTAACGGGTAGTCACTCGCCCCGGCGGGCCACGCCTGTCGCTACGGAGATCGAGGTCCGCGGCGGCGTCGTTGACGCGGGTCGAACCCTGCGTTCGGACGACGTGTTCGTGACCGTCAGGCTCGGGGTAGCCCGACCAGCGGTCAGCCGACACGCCAGGGAGTCATGCCGGCATGGTCGGGGCGCCATGCGGCCGACGGTCCCACTGTGCAGCAGCTGCTCTGAAGTGTCAGGCGGCCAGGAGCGGGCTTGGCGACTCGGAAGAGCATCGCAACTCGATCGCTTCTCGGCCTGCTCGGCATCACGGCGTCGAGCGCCACGGCGAGGTCCAGGGCAGGCGCGTGCTCGATGACGTCGAGCAGAGTGCGTGTCGGCATGTGCTCGGCCATGGAGCCGGCGAGCTGATGGCTCGAAGCGATCCGGCTGACGTGGACCAGTGCGCTCTGGTCGTCGGTGAGAACCCTTCCGCGACGCGCAGGGGTGGCGCAGCAGGCCTCGCCAGGCGCTCGGACTCGATGCGACGTCCGCCGCTGCGGCGCCGGACGTCGCGCGTTGTCGGAGTCGCAGCCGAGTGCTCCCCGCCGAGAGCGCCGGCGCCTGCGTCGGCCCGAGGTCCGCGGCGGTCGACCGGCGCGTCGCGCCGGCGGCGCTCCGGCAACGCACGTTCATCGGAAGCGCTCGATTGCCAATTCTGTTGCCACTCTGCGCCTGGCGCACGACGCCCGAGAACGACGAAAGCCCCGCGTTAGCAGGGCCTTCGTGAGTAGCGGGGGCGGGATTCGAACCCGCGACCTTCGGGTTATGAGCCCGACGAGCTACCTGGCTGCTCCACCCCGCGACGCGACCACACATCCTAGCAATTCACATCCGGTCATCAAGTGCCGGAAAATCGCTCACGCAGCGTCTTCTTGGAGAACTTTCCGACCGAGGTCTTGGGCACCTCGTCGATGAACTCGACGCGCTCGGGGATCCACCACTTGGCCACGCGGTCGGAGAGGAACCGGCGCAGCGCGTCGGCGTCGAGCTGCTCGCCGTCCTCGGCCACCACGCACGCCAGCGGCCGCTCGCCCCACTTCTCGTCGGGCACACCGATGACCGCCGCCTCGCGCACCGACGGGTGGGCCATGATCTCGTTCTCGAGCTCGACCGAGGAGATCCACTCGCCGCCCGACTTGACGAGGTCCTTGGTGCGATCGACGAGGCGGATGTAGCCCGCGCGCGAGATCGTCGCCACGTCGCCGGTGCGCAGCCAGCCGTCATCGGTGAACTGCGCCCGGGTGCCCTCCTCGTCGCGGTAGTAGCCGGCCGCAACCCAGGGCCCGGCCACCTGCAGCTCGCCGCGTGCCTCGCCGTCCCACGGCAGCTCGTCGGCGGTGCCGGGCTCGACGATCCGGCACTCGACCAGCGGCGTGATGATGCCCTGGGTCGCGCGGACGTCGGCCAGCTCCTCCTCGGGGAGGTGCGCCAGCGTGCTCTTGATCCGGCAGACCGACCCGAGCGGACTCGTCTCGGTCATCCCCCAGGCGTGCAGGATCGGCTGCCCGATCTTCTCGCGATAGGCCTCCGACAGCGCCTTCGGGACCGCCGAGCCGCCGCACAGGATCGCCCGTAGGGAGGACACGTCGCGGCCGTCGAGCTCGTCGAGCGCGCCGATCCAGATCGTGGGCACGCCGGCGGCCAGCGTCACCTTCTCCTCCTCCATCAGCTGGGCGATCGCCTTCGGTGTCATCTGCGGCCCCGGGAACGCGAACGAGCTGCCGGCCGCCACGCCGGCGTGCGAGAGCCCCCACGAGTTGGCGTGGAACATCGGGACCACCGGCAGCACCACGTCGCGCTCGCTGACCCCGACGGTGTCCGCCAGCATCGCCCCGATCGCGTGCAGCACGCTCGAGCGGTGCGAGTAGACGACGCCCTTCGGATGCCCGGTGGTGCCGCTCGTGTAGCACATGGCGGCGGCCTGGTTCTCGTCGGAGACCGCGAACTCGGCCGGCTCGGCGCCGTCCAGCAACTCCTCGAAGGCAAGGATGCGGTCGTCGTCGGGCACGTCGCCGGCGCCGTCGTCCATCACCACGATGTGGCGGACGGTCTTGAAGCCGTCGACGAGCGGCCAGAGGCCGGCCACGAGCGAGCGGTCGACGAACACCACCTCGTCCTCGGCGTGGTCGACGACGTAGCTGATCTGCTCGGGGAAGAGGCGGATGTTGAGCGTGTGCAGGACGCGCCCGCTGCACGGCGCCGCGAAGTAGAGCTCGAGGTGGCGGGCGCTGTTCCAGGCGAAGGTCGCCACCCGCCCGTCGGCGGAGATGCCGAGCCGGTCCAGCGCGTTCGCGAGCCGGCGCGTGCGGTCGGCCCACTCCGTGTAGGTCGTGCGCTCCTTGCCCGTCGCGGTCAGCGTGGTCAGCGTCTTGTCGCCGAACAGCCGCTCCGCTCGCTCGAAGAGGTGCGTCAGCGTCAGCGGATAGCTCGACATCAGGCCCTGCATCTGTCTCCTCCTCGATGGCTTCTCACAACCCCAGGCGCGGCAGCTCGATCGCCGGGCATCGGTCCATGACCACCCGTAGTCCGGCGGCGCGACCGCGCTCGGCGGCCGCCTCGTCGATCACGCCGAGCTGCATCCAGACGGCCCGCGCGCCGATCTGCACCGCCTCGTCGACGTGCGCCCCCGCGGCCGTGGCGCGACGGAAGATGTCGACGACCTCGACGCCCATGTCGGCCGGGATGGCGGTCAGCGTCGGGTAGCTGCGCTCGCCGAGCACCTCGGTCGCCATCGGGTTGACCGGGATCATCGCGTAGCCGCGCCGCTTGAGCATGGCGGCGATGCGGTGCGAGTCGCGGTTCGGGTCGGGCGAGCAGCCGACCACCGCCCACACCCGCGTGCCGGTCAGGATCGCGCGCACGTCGTCGACCTCGGGCAGCAACGGCGAGCGCGGGTGCACGGCCATGCCGCGGCGTTCGGCGAGGCGGTCGAGCACGAGCGCGGTGTCGGCGATCGGGACGCCGGTGAGGTGCTCCTCGCGCGCCTCGAAGTCGGCGACGATGGCCGCGATCGCAGCGGCGTACGCCGCGCGATCGCGACTTGCGAGCGCGGCCACGGCGCCGGCGGCGCGGCCGAAGGCCTCCGAGCCGGGGAGCATCCCGTCGGCCGCGCGGCGGGCGGCGTCGTCGTCGCCGTCGGCCAGCGCGGCCAGCGCGAGCGCCCAGCAGGCGGGGGGCGAGTCGCCCTCGTTATGCAGCTGCTCGCGGACGTACGGCGCCGGGTTCTCGCCGGCGAGGATCGATGCCTTCGCGTAGCCGACGAGGCGGCCGAAGCTGCGCGGCGGCGCCGCTTCCCACGACCGGCGGTACGCCGTGGCCGCGTGCCGCAGCGCGTCGCGCGCGTCCTCGCCGGCCAGCATCGCGCGCTGGGCCTCGCCGTCCGCGGCGATGGCCTCGCGCATGGCGTCCTCATGGAGCGCCGTCACGACAGCAATGCTCGCATCCGCAGGGCGTTCTTGACAGCGAAGCCCTCCCAGTCGTTGTTGAAGTAGGCGTACCCGTCGCCGGCCAGCGCGGCGACGCGCGGCGCCAGCTCGCGCAGCTCGGCCTCGCTGTAGTTGCCGCGCCGGCCGCGGCGGCCGAAGTGGAAGCGCACGAAGGTCCAATCGGTCGTGGTCACCCACGGCTGCCACGGCCGCTCCGGATGGTCGCCGACGGCCAGCGCCACGCCGTGCCGGCGCAGGAGGTCGAGCGCCTCATCGCCGTCGAACCAGCTCGGATGGCGGAACTCGACCGCGTGGCGGCCGGGCGGGAGCCGGTCGAGCGCGCCGGCCAGCCGCGGCAGATCGCGCACGAAGCGCTCGGGCAGCTGCCAGAGCACGGGGCCGAGCTTCGGCGAGGCGGCCAGCGGGGCGATGGCATCGTAGTAGCGGCCGATGCCTGCTTCGATGTCGCCCAGCCGCTTCATGTGGGTCAGGTACCGGCTCGCCTTGGCCGCGAAGACGAAGTCCGGCGGCGTCTGCTCGACCCAGGCAGCGACGGCCGCCGGCTTGGCCAGCCGGTAGAAGGTCGAGTTGACCTCGACGGTGTCGAACACCGACGCGTAGTGCTCGAGCCAGCGCCGCTGCGGCAGGCCCTTCGGGTAGAAGCGCTCGCGCCAGTCGGCGTACTGCCAGCCGGAGCAGCCGACGCGGATCCGTCCCATGCCAGCAGAATGCCCCGGGATGGCCAGGGTATTCGTGACGCGGGCGCTCCCCTTCCCGGCGCTCGACCGGCTGCGCGAAGTGCATGAGGTCGACGAGTGGCCGGGCGACCTGCCGCCAGGAGCGGAGGAGATGCGAGCCCGCGCGCGCGAGGCCGACGCCCTGCTGACGCTCGTCACCGATCGCGTCGACGCCGGGCTGCTGGACGCCGCGCCGGGGCTGAAGGCGATCGCCAACATGGCCGTGGGGACCGACAACATCGACGTCGAGGCCGCCGCCGAGCGCGGCATACCGGTCGGCAACACGCCCGACGTGCTGACCGACGCCACGGCCGACCTCGCCTTCGCGCTGCTGCTCGCGCTGGCGCGGAAGATCGTGCCGGGGGCGCGAGATGGTGCGCTCGGGTGCCTGGCGCACATGGGAGCCGGCCGCCGACCTCGGGGCCGACCTCGCCGGGGCCACGCTCGGCATCATCGGCTGGGGGCGGATCGGGCAGGCGGTGGCGCGCCGCGCCGAGGGCTTCGGCCTGGAGGTCGTCCACAGCTCGCGCTCGTCCGGCCTGCCGCTCGCCGAGCTGCTCGAGCGGGCCGACTTCGTCTCGGTGCACACGCCGCTCACGCCCGAGACGCGGCATCTGATCGACGCCGGCGCGCTGGCGCGGATGAAGCCGACCGCGCTGCTCGTCAACACCGCGCGCGGGGGCGTGGTCGACCAGGACGCGCTGCGGACGGCGCTGCACGAGGGGACGATCGCCGGCGCGGCGCTCGACGTCACCGAGCCCGAGCCGCTGCCCGCCGACGACCCGCTGCTGGACGCGCCGAACCTGCTGGTCGTGCCGCACGTGGGCTCGGCCACCGTGCGCACCCGTGCGAAGATGGCGGCGATGGCGGTCGACAACCTGCTCGCGGCGCTCGACGGCCGCCCGATGCCGTACCCGGTCGCGTGACGCGGGTCGCCGTCGTCGACATCGGCACCAACTCGACGCGGCTGCTCGTCGCGGAGGTGGACGGCGATGCGCTGCGCGAGCTGGCGCGCGACTCGATCGTGACGCGGCTCGGCGAGGGCGTCGACGCCACCGGCCGGCTCGGCGACGAGCCGCAGGCGCGCGTGTTCGCCGCGCTCGACCGCTTCGCCGAGCAGATCGAGCGCCACGACGCCACGATCCGCACCGCGGTCATGACCTCCGCCGTCCGCGATGCCGCCAACGGCGCCGAGTTCGCGGCCATCGTGCGCGACCGCTACGGGCTCGTGGGGGCGACGCTCTCGGGCGACGAGGAGGCGCGGCTGACTTCGCTCGGCGCGACGGCCACGCGTGACGGCGGCGAGACCGTGCTCGTGATCGACATCGGCGGCGGCTCGACCGAGCTGGTCGTCGGCAGCGGCGCCGAGCTCGTCTTCCACATCGTCGACGCAGGTCGGCGTCGTGCGGCACAGCGAGCGCCACCTGCACTCCGACCCGCCGACGGCCGCCGAGCTGGCCGCACTGACCGACGACGCGCGCGCCGCGATCGAGGCCGCGGTGCCCGGCGACGTGCGGGAGCGGCCGGCGGTGGCCATCGGGGTCGGCGGCACGGCGACGCAGCTCGCCTCGATCGATCTCGGCCTGGGCGAGCACGACCGCGACCGGGTCGAGGGCCACGCGATCTCGCGCGAGCGGCTGGAGGAGCTGCGCGACCGGCTGGCCGCGCTGCCGCTGGCCGAGCGGCGCGAGGTCAGGGGCCTCGATCCCGCCCGCGCGCCGACGATCGTGGCCGGCGCGGTGATCCTGCGCGAGGTTCTGGGCGCGTTCGCGCTCGACGGTTTCGAGGCGTCCGAGCGCGACATTTTGTGGGGTGTCGCGCTGGATAGCCGAAATGTGGCATGAAGCGGCGCTGATTTTCCCCTGGACGCTTGTTCGATTGCCCCGGTTGATTTGCGGGCGAGATACTTCATCGCGTCGGAAAGGGCGGTCGTGCCTCCCGCCGCCGTCCCAACGACGCATAGGTCCGGGCGATGCCGCATCATCGGCGCCTCCCGCCGTCCGGGCCACCCAATAGGCCCCCTAAGGCACGTACCCCTGCCCGTCCTGACGGGGCCAACTTGAAGCCGCCACGCCCCCGCCGCGTGGCGGCTTCTCTGTGTAGGGCCGGTAGTTGCGCGGCGAACATCTAACTGCAGCGGGGTGGGGAGGCGTCGCCGCGAGCACGTTTCGTGCAACTCGGGGCACGCCGGTCGCGCCGCATCGCACGTTGCGATCCCAGACGGATCATTTCGTGCGATCTCGAGGCCACCCCTACCCAGCCGAAGTTCGTCCCTACGCGAGGTTCGCCGAGCGCGGATAGGCGACCGACGGGTCGGTCAACACGTTGATCAACGTCGGGCCGGAAGCTTCGAACGCCCGCTCCAAAGCCGGCCGCAGCTCACCGGGCGACCGCACCAGCGCGCCGTGGCCGCCGAGCGCCTCGACCATCTGGTCGTAGCGCGTCTCCGGCGTCAGCTCGGCCGCCACGGAGTAGCCGTAGAGGAACTCCATCGGGTGCTTCTCCAGCGCCCAGATGCCGTTGTTGCCCATCACGCCGACCACGCTGACCCCGTGGCGGGCGAGCGTGTCGAACTCCATGCCCGAGAAGCCGAAGGCGCCGTCGCCGAGCAGCAGCACGACCTGGCGCTCGGGGTGGGCGAGCTTCGCCGCCAGCGCGTACCCGGGGCCGCAGCCGAGGCAGCCGAACGGACCGGGGTCGAGCCAGCAGCCCGGCTCGTAGGACGACACCACGCGCCCGGCGTAGGAGACGAAGTCGCCGCCGTCGCCGACCACGATCGCGTCGCGGTCGAGCACCTGTGCCAGCTCGCCGTAGACCCGCATCGGGTGCAGCGGGGAGCGGTCGTCGCTGAACTGCTCGCGCTCGGCCTCGCGCTTCTCGGTCTCCACGCCGCGCAGGTGCTCGAGCCAGCCGCTCGTGTCGGCGCCGCCGCCCGCCAGCGCGCCGAGCGTCTCGGAGATATCGCCGTAGCACTCGGCCGCCACCGCGCGCGGGTGGTCGCGCTCGGGCTCGGCGAGGTCGATGGCGACGATCTCGGTCTCCTCCCCGAAGGCGCCGCCGAAGCCGAGCCGGAAGTCCATCGGCACGCCGACCACGAGCGCGACGTCGGCGCCCTTGAGCGCCGCGCTTCGCGCCCGCGAGAAGAAGTTCGGATGGTCGGCGGGCAGGCAGCCGCGTGCGAGCCCGTTGAGGAACACCGGCACGCCGGCCGCCTCGGCCAGCGCGCGCAACGCGTCCTCGCCATGGCCCCAGTAGAGGTTCGTGCCGGCCATGATCACCGGGCGGTCGGCGTCGCGCAGGAGCGCGGCGGCGCGATCGACGGCGGCGGCCTCGGCCTGCGGGCGAGCCGCCGGCCGGTCCTCCGCCGGCGGCGACTCCTCCGCCTCCATGAACACCACGTCGAGCGGGAAGTCCAGGAACGCGGGGCCGGGGTGGTCGCGCCGCATCACCGTCCAGGCGTCGTCGATCAGACCCTGGATCTCGGCCGTCGCCCCGGCGGTCGCCGCCAGCTTCACGAGCGGCCGCACGAACGGCACGTGGTCGACCTCCTGCAGCGAGCCCTGACCCCAGCGCATCGCGGGAGCGCGCCCGCCGAGCACGAGCAGCGGCGAGTGGTTCTGCTGGGCGGAGGCGATCGCGCTCATCCCGTTGGTCACGCCCGGGCCGGCGGTGAGCGCCGCGACCCCGGGCTCGCGCGTGACCTTGGCCCAGCCCTCGGCGGCGAAGGTGGCCGATGCCTCGTGCCGCACGTCCACGATGTCGATGCCCTCGGCGCGGCAGCCGTCGTAGATCGAGAACAGGTGCCCGCCGGACAGCGTGAACAGCTTGCTCACGCCGTGGGCCTTGAGACGGCGGGCCACCAGCCGTCCGCCGTGGAGCGTGGTCGTTTCCACCGTCATGGCGCCGCAATCTACCCCCCGGCCGGGGGGTTGGACGCCGGTCGCGCTGTCAACTCGCGCCGCCTGCGGGTTAGTTTCGATGACATGGAGAACGAGAGCAAGATCTGCGACGCCGACCTCGAGCTGCTCTTGGCGGAGTCCGATCGCGAGGAGCCGTTCCTCGTTTTCCCGCGCCGGCCCGAGGCGACTCAGGAGCCGCGCGAGGAGATCGACGAGCAGATCCTCGCCGGGCTCGTCACGCCCTACTGACTTCCGTCGGCGAACGTCAATCCGCCGGGTACGGGAGCCGGTCATCCGCGTTTCGGACCGAGGCGTGTGCTCCCCAGTGCTGACATAGTCAGCATAAGTCAGCACACCCCTCCCTTGTCACCCCTCAATGCGGGTACGTCCAGCGGCGCGCTAGCGAGGTACAGCCGCGGCGGCGTGCAGCCGCGCGGTGCCGGCCGCGTCGGCGACCTGCGGCTCGCCCCAGTAGAGGGCGCGCCCGATGCGCAGAGCGGGCAGCCGGTCGGCGCCCGCCGCGAGCAGGCGGCGCCCCGCCGCCTCGATGACGCCGTCGCGGCGCCGATCGCCCGCGGAGTGCAGGCAGGCTTCGAGCCCGAGCCCGGCGGCCGCGGCCGCCTCGGCGATGATCTCGGGGTCGTCGAGGTCGAAGCCGCCGCAGAACGCGAGCCGGCCGGCAGCGAGCGCGAACGCCGCGGCGCGGCCGGCCTCGGCCGCGTGGGCGGCGACGCGCATGGCGGCGGGCACCTCGGCGGGCCAGTTCTCGGGCCATACCAGCGGCAGCCGCAGCATCGCGGCGCGCTTCTCGGCGGCGGCGCGCATGGCGGCCAGGGCGACCTCGTCGGAGGCCAGCGAGCCGCGGCGCAGCGCGGTGGTCGACGCCGGTGTCCAGGTCACGTCGTCGAAGGCACGCTCGACCCGCTCGGCGGCGAGGTACGTGAACGGGCAGGCGAGGTCGAACAGGAACTCGGCGCGCAGCGACGCCGGCCGCTGCCGCGGCCGGTCGCGTCGCGCCTGCCGGCGGTCCGCGAGTCTGATGAGCTCGCCCATGTCGCTTGTGTCCTGTGCCGGAGTCCGCCGGAAGTCTCGCGTTTGATCCCCGCTCCCGGTATGAACGACCGCTCGCGCGAAAACTTGCGTCCGTGCGCACGATTCCCGGTCCGGGCGCGGACCCAGTCCGAATGTCCACCCCATCAAACCGGTTGACCGGCGCGGCGAGTATGCTCCGGAAAACTTCACCTCTCGAGGCCCCAGATACCGACCGTCCCTCCCCCTAAGCGGCATCCGTACGACCAGTGGGCGCCGGACGCGCGCGCGCTCGATCTGGTGGGCGACAAGTGGACGCTGCTGATCATCCGCGACCTCGCCGCCGGGCCGCGGCGGTTCGTCGAACTCCAGCGCGTCCTGCCCGGGATCTCGACCGAACAGCTCCGCTCGCGGCTGAACAGGATGGTGGCCGACGGCCTTCTCACCCGCCAGCGTTACCGCGAGGTGCCGCCGCGGGTCGACTACGAGCTCACCGAGCGCTCGCGCGAGCTGATGCCGGTCGTCGGCGCGCTCGCCCGCTGGGGCTATGACTGGACGTGGACCGCACCGCGCCCGGGCGAGGACATCAACGTCGGCGCCATCTTCCGCCTCGCCCCCGGCATGATCGAGCCGCCACGCGGCGTGGAGGGCACGGTCGAGCTGATCGTCGAGGCCGACGGCGACGCGCAGCCTGAGCGCCACTACCGGCTCACGGCATCCAGAGGCCGGGTCGACATCTCGGAGGCCGAGTCCGACGCCTCGGCGGCCGCCGTCGTGCGTGGGAGCCGCGAGGCGTGGGTGCGCGCGCTCGGGCCGGAAGGCTCGTCCGACGAGCTGTCCTTCGACGGCAATCGCGGGCTGGCCGACGAGATCCTCGCCGGCTTCACCGCCGCGGCCGCACGCCGCGCCGCTGCTTAGTAGTCCGCCGCCTCGACGTGCGGGAAGTCGCCCTGCAGGCGGCCGCCGAACTCGATCCCGGGGGCCTTCCAGCAGCCGGGCGGGCCGTCCGAGCGGCTCCGTTTCCCCACCCGCGTTGCGGCAGTCCGACGACGGACTGATGAGGAAGCGGTTCGCCCCGGGCCCGAACAGGTGCTCAGGGCCGAGGCAGGTCGAGCCGCGGTTGGTGCTCATCCACTCGGGGTGGATCGCCGCGCTCTCGGCGCCAGCGGGCCGGGCTGGCGCAGGTAGTGGCCGACGCCGCCGCCCGGCGAGGTCGTCGTGTCGGCACAGCGCCGCCGCCCCGTAAGCACGACAGCGCGAAGACGACCATCGTGAGGACCTTGGGAAGCGAGGGGGCGGACGTGCTCATCGCCGGTGTTGCAGGCCCGGGAGTCGGTGAGGATCGGGGTCAGCGTCGAGAGCAACTCCAGCTCCGGCTGCTCCTTGACGAGCTGTGCGATCGTCGCGCAGGGCGCCCCGACCGTGACCGGGCGGAAGGTGCCGTGGGCGTCGGAGCTGGAGAACAGCTGCGTGGCCATGCGCTGCGCCGACGCGACCCAGAAGGCGAAACCTGCGAAACGGGCTCAGCTGGGCAGGCCGAGCGCGGCGCGCAGCGCCTGCGGTTCGACGCCCTCGACCCGCAGCAGCTTGTCGCGCGCCGCATGGCCGCGCACGACGCTCACGCGCGACGGCGCGACCCCGGCGGCCTTGGCCACCAGCCGGCACAGCGCGTCGTTGGCCTTGCCGTCGACCGGCGGAGCCGTGACGCGGATCAGCACCGAACCGCCGCGCTCGCCCGCGATCTCGTCACGGCGCGCGCGAGGCTGGAGCCGGACCCGCAGCTCGGCGCTCAGACGCGTTCCCGCGCGTGTTCCTCGAGGTCGCGCCGCTCCATGAACGGCCGCGCGGCGCCGGTCCCCGGCCGCCGGCGCTCGACGACGGTCTCACCGCCGCACACCTCGCACGGCTCGTCGAGCAGGTGCTCCAAAGTGGCGCCGGACATCGTCCAGCGCGTCGCACCGCACTCAAGGCATCTGACCGCATCCACGAGGTTCAACCATTGCGCGCCGTCGCGGAGAATGCAACTTCTGTCGTCGTCAAGGCGACAAATTTGTCGCTCGGAGCAGGTACTTCGTGAAGATCCCGTCCTGGGAGCAGCGTGCGGTCTGAGGTCAAATCGTTCAAGTGCCCGGGGTGGGACTCGAACCCACACGCCCGCAAGGGCCATCGGTTTTAAGCCGATTGCGTATTCCAGTTCCGCCACCCGGGCGCGTCCTGATCGTACTTGTGCGTTGCAAACCGCACGTGCCGGCGCTCGCTACCCTCGAACGGACGCAACTTTCCCGTCGCGATGGAGTTGTTTCCGGCGGGTCCCTCTGTCGTGGAAGCTTCCGCACTCCATCACCCAGCCGGCGTAGCCGGCATGCACGGGCGTTCGCCGCTGCTGCGCCTGCAGTCCGACGACCGCCTGATCGCGCTCGTGCGGCGCGGCAACCATCACGCCTTCGAGGCGCTCGTCGCCCGCTACCAGGCGCGGCTGCTCGCCTTCTGCCGGCACATGCTGTCCTCCAAGGAGGACGCGGAGGACGTGCTGCAGGAGGTCTTCGCCGCCGCCTTCAACGCGATCCTGGCCGACGAGCGCGCGATCAACGTGCGGCCGTGGCTGTACCGGATCGCCCGCAACCGCTCGCTCAACCACCTGCGGCGCACGCAGGCCGTCGGCGTCGACTCGATGGACATCCATCTGTCCGAGCACGGCCAGACGACCGCCGACAAGGTCCACCGCCGCGAGGACTTCAGGCTCCTGATCGCCGATGTCCAGGAGCTTCCCGAGACGCAGCGCACCGCGCTCCTGCTGCGCGAGATCGACGCGCTGTCCTACGACCAGATCGCCGAGGCGATGGAGACCACGGTCCCCTCGGTCAAGTCGCTGCTCGTGCGCGCCCGCGTGTCGCTGGCCGAGGCCGCCGAGGCCCGGCTGCTGACGTGCGAGGAGGTCCGCGAGGAGCTCGGCGAGGTCGCCGAGGGCCTGACGCGCACGACCGCCCCGGTGCGCCGCCACCTGCGGACCTGCGAGCGCTGCGCGACGTTCCGCAAGCAGCTCCGCGAGACGAACAAGGCCCTCGCCGCCCTGTTCCCGGTCGGCCCGCTGCTCCTGCTCAAGAAGACACTGCTCGCCCACCTCGGCACCTCCGCCGCGGCCGGCGGCGGCGGCGCGGCCGCCTCGGGCGGCGCCGCGGCGGCCGGTGCGGCCGCCGCGCAGGCCGGCATCAGCACGCTGGCCACCAAGACGGTCGCGGGCATCGCGGCGGCAGCGATCGTCACCGCCGGCGCCGTCGAGGTCCAGCACGTCAGGAGCAAGCCGCGCGAGCGCACGGCGACCGTCATGGCCGTCGCCGCGCCGGCCGTGGCTCCGGCCCCCGCCGCCGCCGCGCCCGCCGACACGCAGCCGGCCTCCGAGGGCGACCGCTACAAGCGGCACGCCAAGAAGCGCGCCGACGCGCCGAAGGCCGCGAAGGCCCAGGCCGTCGCGAAGGCGCCGGCCGACGCCGAGGCCAAGGCCGAGGAGCCGGTCATCACCGAGCAGCACGAGAGCAAGACGACCGAGCTGCCCGGCGAGGTCGTCGTGCCGCCGTCCGATTCGACCGCCCTGGCCGTCTCCCCCGTGCCCTCGCCCCCGCAGCCCACGTACCCCGGCACTGAGCCGCAGCCCGCGCCGACGCCGCCGCCCACCGAGCCGGCGCCGATGCCCACCCCGGAGCCGACTCCGGCCCGGAGCCGACTCCGACGCCCGAGCCGACGCCGACGCCCGAGCCGGCCCCGGCGCCCACCCCGCCGCCGGCGCCGTAGTCCGCACGGCAGCTAGTCTGCCGCGCCCATGATCGAGTTCGACGACTTCCTCAAGGTCGACATGCGCGTCGGGCGCGTGATCGAGGTGGCCGACTTCCCTGAGGCCCGCAAGCCGGCCTGGAAGCTGACGATCGACTTCGGCGACGAGATCGGCGTCAAGCGCTCGTCGGCGCAGGTCACCAACTACCAGCGCGAGGAGCTCGAGGGCCGCCTGGTCGTGGCCGTCGTCAACTTCCCGCCACGCCAGATCGGCCCCGTCCGCTCAGAGGTGCTCACGCTGGGCGCCTCCGACACCGAGGGCCGCGTGATCCTGCTCGCGCCCGACAGCGACGTCCCGCTGGGCGCGAGGATCCACTAGGCGGCCTGGAGCAGGCCGATCACCTTCATCCGGCGCTCGAGCGCCTTCATGGCGAAGGCGCGCGTCTCGGCGACGGTGACGCCGAACAGCGTCATCTCGTCGTCGCCGCCCTCCATCCAGCTCGGCCTGAGCACGCCGTCGGCCACCGGGCCGACCTCGACCAGCGTGCGTTGGATCGCCTCCACGTAGCGCGGATCGCGGCGCGCCATGTCGCGCAGGAAGCGGGCGCCGAAGGCGACATGGCGGTGCTCGTCGCGCGCCACCAGCGTGAACCCCTGGACGAAGCCCGGCAGCGTGCCCTGGCGCTCGTTGAAGTCCATGATGAAGTGCTGCCCGGTGAGGGCCAGCATCCCCTCGATGACCATGTGGTAGATCGTCACGGCCTCGACCAGCGTCTCGAGGTCCTCCGGCTCGGTCGCCAGGCGGTCGACGCGCGAGCGCAGCATCTCGTCGAAGAGCACGCCGAACTCGCTGTTCAGGTGCTCGGAGGTCTCCTCCAGGCGGTCCTCGAGGTTGTCCGACTCGAGCACCCCGACCTCGCCGTAGAAGCGGTCGAAGAACGCCATGTGGCGCGCCTCGTCCGCGATCTGCGTGCACAGGAACAGCCGCATCTCCTCGTCCGGCGCCGCGCGCATCATCGGCCCCAGCTCGGCGGCCACGCGCTGCTCGCCGATGAAGAACGACGACAGGCCGTACATGCGCTGGAAGCGCTCGTCCGCGTCGATCCGCTCGTGCCAGTCGATGCGGTCCTGCGTGAAGTCGATGTCCTGCGTCGCCCATTGCTGGCGCTCCCACAGCTCGTAGAGCTGCCGGTAGCTCAACAGGTGCGACTCGCCGCGGTCCGCCGACGCGAGCAGCGCCGGGTCGCTGGTGGCCTGGAAGTCGATCCGCTCCGTCCGCTCGCTCATGACCGGCGAGGGTACTCCTCGACTGGCTGGCCGGCCAGCCTTGGTACGAGCATCCGGTCACGCGACCGCGGATACGTGACGATGCGGCAGCTAGGGCCCGGGCTCGGCGCCGGTGACGAGCAGGGCCTGGCGGCCGTCCCCGAAGTCGATCACGTAGCGGCCGGGCCGGCGACCCTCGAGCCGTGCCCGCGCGCTGCTCCCCGGATCGACGGCGAGCGGCTCGGCTCCCTCGAGCCGGGCCGTGACCGCCTCGTCGAGGTCGTTGGCGACGATCAGCTCGATCGCGAGGAACGCGGGCACCGAGACCTGCGGCGGCTTGACGCCGTCGGCGCCGACCGTGAAGCGCGCCGGCACCCGCGCGGCCTCCTCGTCGCCGGCGCCGCCCTCCTGCTCCTCGGGCGCCGGCTGCTCGGTGGCGGTCGGGGCCGGCGTGTCGGTCGCGGTCGGCGACGGGGTCGGCTCCTCGGTCACGACCGCGGTCGCCTCCGGCGTGGGCGACGACGTCGTGACCTCGTCGTCGCCGCACCCGGTCAGAACGGCGACGACGAGCAGCGCGACCGGCGACCGGCGCCGCACTCAGTTCCCGATCGAGAACAGCGCCTCGAGGTCGTGCTGCGAGAAGACCTCGAAGGCGACCATCGTGTGCGTGCGCTTGATGCCCTCCAGCGCCGCGAAGCGATGGGTGACGACGTCGGCGACCTCCTGCGGCTCACGCACCCGCAGCATCGCCACGAAGTCCCACTCGCCGGTGACGGAGTACGCCTCGGCCACGCCCTCGATGTCGGCCAGCGCGCCGCCGAGCTTCTCCATCGCGGAGCGCTCGGCTTCGATGAGCACGATCGCGTGGGTCACTTGAGCGTGTGCGTCCCGCCCGGCTCGAGCACGACGACCTCGGAGAAGCCCGCGTTCTGGACGTCGGACTTGAAGGCCTCCGCGTCGGCCTCGATCGGCGGGAACGTGTTGTAGTGGCAGGGGATGACCTGCTGCGGCTGGATGAACTCGACCGCGCTCACCGCGTCGAAGCGGTCCATCGTGTAGTGGCCGCCGATCGGCACCAGCGCGAGGTCGACCTTGTCGCCGCGCCGCGCGATCAGCTGCATGTCGCTGAACAGGCAGGTGTCGCCGAGGTGGTAGATCAGGCGATCGCCGATGTGGATCAGGAGCCCGGCGGGCGTGTGCGGCGTGCCGCTGGGCGACACGGCCGTGTGCCAGGCCGGCACGAGCTTGACCCAGCCCCAGTCGAACTGGATCGTGCCGCCGAGGTTCGGGTCGACCACGTCGACGCCCTGGCCGCCGATCTCGTTCGCCAGCTCCACGATCGCGAGCACGGTGGCGCCCGTGCGCTTGGCGATGTCGACGGTGTCGCCGAGGTGGTCGCCGTGTCCGTGCGTGAGCAGGATCTGGTCGGCCTCGATCTCGTCGGCCGCCGCCGCGGCGAGCGGGTTGCCGGTCAGGAACGGGTCGGTCACCACCGTCGCCCCGCCGGCCTTGAGTTCGAAGCACGACTGCCCCAGGAACCGGATGTCCACTGCCATCAGGGATCTCCTCTCGTCAGCATCTGCGCCAGCTCGTACCCCACGGCTACCCCGACGAGCATGCTCACGCGCGTCTCCTCGGCGATCAGCGTGCGCACCGCGGTCACGCGCTCCTCAGGATCCGGCCGGCCGGCCGCCTTGAGCACCTCGGCCTGGTGCGCCTGGCCGAACCAGCCCGCCGACGAGAGCGCCTCGTCGAGGATCCGCTGCAGCTGCGGCGCCTTGGCCGCCACCAGCCGCTGCGCCTCCTCCAGGCGCCCAGGATCGCTCAGGGCCTCGATCGCGCGGTCGATGTCCTCGTCGGAGTGGCGCTCGGGCACGGGACCGGCATCATAGGAGCCGATGCCCGCGCTCCCGGCGACCCCTCTGACGTCGCTGTCCCACGGGGGCGGGTGCGGCTGCAAGCTGTCCGCGGCCGACCTGCGGCCGATCCTCGCCTCGCTGCCGCGCACGTCCGACCCGCGCGTGCTGGTCGCCGCCGAGACCGCCGACGATGCCGCCGTCGTGCAGCTGACGCCCGAGCTGGCGATCGTCCAGACCGCCGACTTCTTCACGCCGATCGTCGACGACCCGTACGCCTTCGGGCGCATCGCGGCCACCAACGCGCTGTCCGACATCTACGCCATGGGCGCCCGCCCCGTGTCGGCCTTGAACCTCGTCGCCTATCCGCTCGAGACGCTCGGCCCGGACGTGCTGCGGGAGATCCTGCGCGGCGGCTCCGACGCCGTCGCCGCCGCCGGCGCCGCCGTGGTCGGCGGCCACTCGATCGACGACCCCGAGCCGAAGTACGGCATGGCGGTGACCGGCGTGGTCGCGCCCGACGCCGTGCTCACCAACGCCGGCGGGCGGGCTGGCGACGCGCTCGTGCTCACGAAGCCGCTGGGCGCCGGCGCCGTCGCCACCGCGATCAAGCGCGGCCTGGCGACCGACGGGCTGGTCGAGCGAGCCACCACGGTCATGACGACGCTCAACGACCGGGCAGCGGAGCAGGCCCGCGCCGCGGGCGCCCGCGCACTCACCGACGTCAGTGGCTTCGGCCTGCTCGGCCACCTGCACGAGCTGGCGGCCGCGAGCGGGGTCGCCGCCGAGCTGGATGCGGAGGCGGTCCCGGCGATCGACGGCGCGCTCGAGCTGCTGGCAGACGACCGGGCCGTGGCGGGCGGCTCGCGCCGCAACCGCGCCGACGCGGAGACGTTCACCGTGTGGGGCGACGTCGCCGAGCCGCGCCGGCGGCTGCTGACGGACGCGATGACGTCGGGCGGGCTGCTCGCGGCCGTGCCCGCCGGCCGCGCGGCCGAGGTCGACGGCGCGGTGATCGGCCGGCTGGTCGCCGGCGAGCCGGGGACGATCGCGTCGTAATGGCGGCACGAAACTCCGGCCGGGAAAGGAGGCGGGTGAGCCTGCCGCGCGGTGGTCCATGGCGCCTTGACCGGACATATGCCGGTTAACGCGCCATGCGCCCTCGGCGTGGCCGGAATCCGCCACCTTCCCCACCCGGCGCCGTTGACGTTCGCTCAGCGCTCGGGCACGCGAGCGAGGAGCGACGCCCAGGATCACCCCGACGATCCCGCCGCCGAGCCCGGCGAGCGCGCTGGCCTCCTCGGTGGCCAGCGGCAGCAGGATCAGCACCGCCGCGATCGCCAGCGCGCCGAGCAGGTCGGAGTCGTCCTCCACGCCGCGCCGGCGGCCGAGCACGTCGCGCATCGCCCATGCCGCCAGCAGGGCGAGCGCGGCGCCGTTGCCGCCCGTGGCGACCACGACGTCGTCGCCTGCGATGGCCAGGAACATCCCGCCGACGCCGCCGGCGAAGAAGACCAGCAGCGTCGCCCACGCCCCGTGGCGGCGCTCGAGCAGCCAGCCGAACAGGAAGATCGCGCCGAGCGCGACGACCTCGTAGCCCGTCGCGTTGTAGACGAACAGCGTGGTGACGGTCCGGTAGTACTCGTCGGTGACGTTGGAGACGAGGACCAGATCGAGCGCCCACGACGGCTCGATGCGGATCGCCAGCGAGACCAGGATCGAGGCCAGGACCAGCACGATCGTGGCGTACGGCCGCCGGTCGCCGCGGATCCCGGGCATCTCGCCCGGCTTGAGCCGTCCGAGCGTCGGGCGGCGCCTGCGCTGCGCCTTGGGCTCCTTCGGAACCCCGCCGCGCTCGAGCTTCGGCGCGCGCTTGCGAAGCCGCGTACCGCAGTACGGGCACTCCGTGATGTACGGGGACACCTCCGACCCGCACTTCTTGCAGACGACGAACAGGTCCGGGCCGCTGGCCATGGACGTTCGATTCTACGCGGCGCTTGTTGTCTCCACGATCTCTTTCATCACTTCCCCGTAGTCGTGGTTGGCCTCGTAGACCACGCGCTGGCGCTGAGCGCCGTTCCCGTGATGCAGGATGTCCGTGATCGCCTCGAGCTCGGCGGCCGATCCGAGGTCCTGCGCGTGGTCATACAGGCGGTCGTAGAGCCGCTTCGCCAGCTCCTTCGCCGGGACCCGCCGGCGCTCGGGCAGGTCGACCAGCTCGCCGTCCATCCCGTGCCGCGCGGCGAGCCACTTGTTCTCGTCGAGCATCTCGTACGGGTAGCGAGCGAGCTGCTTGCCGGCCTCGTAGTGCTCGGACAGCTCCTTGACCATGGCCTGGATCAGCGCCGCCAGCGCCAGCGTGTGCTCCACCCGCGTCTGGGCGTCCATCGCGCGGATCTCGACGGTGCCGAAGTTCGGGTGCGGCCGCACGTCGTACCAGAGGTAGGTGTAGTCCTCGATCACCTCGGAGTCGAGCATGAAGCCGATCCGGCGCTCGAAGTCGGCCCAGTCCTCGTAGTAGGGCGGGATGCCGACGCGCGGGAACGCGCGGAAGATCGGCATCCGGGTCGAGGCGAAGCCCGTGTCGTCGGCGCGCCAGTAGGGCGAGTTGGCCGCCAGCGCGAAGAGGATCGGCACGTGCACGCGCATGCCGTTGGCCACGTGGATCGCCTTCTCGGGGTCGTCGATTCCGACGTGCACGTGCAGGCCGAAGATGATCTCCTGCCGCGCCACGAAGCGCAGGGCGGCGATCAGCTCGCGGTAGCGCGGCCGCGAGGACACCCGCTGGTCCTCCCACATCGCGAACGGGTGCGTGCCGGCGGAGCCGATGCACAGGCCGCGCCGCCGCGCCGCCTCGCTGACCGAGGTGCGCAGCGCGCGCAGCTCCTCCCCCGCCGCCCGCGTGTCGGGATGCGGCGCGGTGGCGATCTCCAGCACCGGCTCGAGCAGCTCGGGCTTGACGTGCTCGTCCTCACCGTGCTCCTCGAGCACGGCCTCGATCGCGTTGGCCAGCGCCAGGCTCTCGGAGTCGAGGATCATCAGCTCCTCCTCGATCCCGATCGTGAAGCTGGGGCCGGTGAACTTCGGCTCCATCGGCCGCGTAGAGTACGAGCCCTTCACGCGAAACGATTTGAGAACAGGGGTGGCGCACCATGGCGCTCGGCTACGACGGCAAGCTGTACATCCTGGCTTTCGACCACCGGGGGTCGTTCCAGAAGAAGATGTTCGGGATCGAGGGCGACCCGACGCCCGACGAGACCGAGACGATCACCGACGCCAAGCGGCTGATCTTCGAGGGCATGGAGAAGGCGGTCGAGCGCGGTCTCGACGCCTCGACGGCCGGCGTGCTGGTCGACGAGCAGTTCGGCGGCGACGTGCCGAAGTTGGCGCGTGAGCACGGCCTCAAGCTGTCGATGCCGGCCGAGAAGTCGGGCCAGGACGAGTTCGATTTCCAGTACGGGAGCCAGTTCGGGGATCACATCCTCAAGTTCGACCCCGACTTCACGAAGGTCCTCGTCCGCTACAACCCGGCGGGCGAGGCGGAGATGAACGAGCGCCAGCTCGGCCGTCTCAAGGAGCTGGCGGACTGGCTGCACGCCAACGACCGCAAGTTCCTGTTCGAGCTGCTGGTCCCGGCCGAGGGCGCCCAGCTCGATTCGGTCGGCGGCGACACCGACCGCTATGACGCCGAGCTGCGCCCGGAGCTCATGCGCCAGTCGATCGAGAACATCCAGAACTTCGGGATCGAGGTCGACATCTGGAAGATCGAGGGCGTCGACACGCAGGAGGACGTGGAGATGCTCATCGCCCAGACGCGCACGGGCGAGGGCCGCGAGGGCGTCGTCTCCGTGCTCCTCGGCCGCGGGGCGAGCGACGAGAAGGTCGACCACTGGCTGCGCCAGGCCGCGCCCGTCGAGGGCATGGTCGGCTTCGCGATCGGCCGCTCGATCTGGTGGGACGCCCTGAAGGGCTTCCTCGGCGGCGACCTCGAGCGCGAGGCGGCGTCCGAGCACATCGCCGACAACTACCAGCGCTTCATCAAGGTCTACGACGACGCGGAGGCGGGCGCTCGCGTCTAGGGGTTTATGGAGCGCCGGCCGCTAATGTTTCGGCCGTCATGCGGATGCGGCAGAGCATCGCCGAGATCGAAGAGGCCTTCTTCGAGGAGATCGAGGAGGACCGCGAGCGCCAGGAGCGGCTACGGCGTCACGCCGAGCAGCGCTCGCGCCGCCGGCGAGCCGTCAAGACGCACCGTGCCGGCTCGATGCGGTTCGCCTTCGTGCTGCTGACCCTGCTCGCGACCGCCGTCATCGTGACGGTCGTGATGTTCCAGACGCTTTACATAGTGATGCGCTAAGGGCGGCTAGAAAGCCGCTTGAGCGCATCATCGACCTCAGCACGAGCCGACGCGCCTGCAGCGACGTTCTCCTGCTGGATCTCGAGGTAGACCTCCTTGCGGAACACAGGAATGTCCCGCGGGGCCTGGATCCCGATGCGTACTTTCTCTCCCATGATGGAGAGCACCGAGACCTCGATGTCGTCGCCGATCATGATCGACTGGTTGGACTTGCGTGTCAGTACCAGCATGGCGCCGCCTCCCTGGCGTGTCTCGAGGCTCGGGCGAGGTTAGTGCTCATTCGGCGTGTCTCCAATGGGGCCTGCACCCGAAGCCCCTTACCCCTCTTGCGCTAGCCTACCGGCCTCTCATGAGTCGCCGGTCCCTGCGTCCTCAGCTTAACCAGATCCGTGGGTGGGTGCGACAGGGGCGCACAGATGCGTGGATCGCGCACCAGCTCGACGTGACGGTCCAGCAGATCCAGGCGTTCAAGCGAGAGCAGGATCTGGAGACCGACGGGAGCGACCCCGCGGTGGCCGAAGAGGTCGATCTCCGGGCCGAGGACGACGCCGCGATCGCGGCCGAGCTCGAGGAGGAGGCCAAGCGGCGCGCCGAGGAGGAGGCCCGCCTGGCCGAGGAGGAGGCTCGCAAGGCCGAGGAGGAGGCCGCAAGGCCGAGGAGGCCGCAGCGAAGGCCGCCGAGGCCGAGGCCGAGGAGGACGAGGAGAAGCCCGCCAAGCGCGCCCGCCGCACCCGCGGCGGCCGCACGCGCCGTCGCTCCGCCGGCCCGCTCGAGGGCACCTTCGACCACGGCGAGGAGGGCTACGGCCTGTGGCTCGACCCCGCCGTGCAGGACGACCCCGTCTACGCCGAGCACTGGGCGGGCCACCGGCCCGTCGAGATCACGATCGAGGAGGACCAGATCGTGATCCGCCGCGCCGGCGGAGGCGAGGACGACGACGAGGACTGAGCCCGCCCGGGCGATCGCCTGGCGGCACCGCTCGCACGCGCTGGTCTGCGACGTCGTCGAGCCGTGGGAGCACGGCACCGCGGTCCGCTGCACCGCCCACCCGGGGTTCTGGGACTACAACAGCCTCCGCCTCGAGGGCCCCGACCCCGGCGTGAGCGCCGGCGAGCTCGCGGCGCATCGCCGACGGCCTGCAGGACGGCCTGCGCCACCGGCGCATCGAGATCGAGGACGAGGCAGCCGGCACGCGGCTGCGACCCGGCTTCAAGGACCTCGGGTGGACGACGACGCGGTTGGTCTGGCTCGCCCTGGCCGAGCCGCCGGCCGGCCCGGACTTCAAGGAGGTGCCGGTCGAGGTCACCCGTGCCCTGCGCCTCGACTGGGCGCGCTCGGAGGGTCTGGAGATCTCGGAGCGCGAGTTCCAGCGTCAGGCCGACGCCGAGGAGGACGTGGCGCGTCGGCGCGGCGTCCGCGCGCTGGTGCAGCGTGGCGCGGACGGCGAGCCGACCGGCTACGCGCTGTTCCTCACCGACGGCGCGACCGCGGAGGTCGAGCAGGCGTACGTGCAGCCGGCGCTGCGCGGCCGCGGGACCGGAGGCGCGCTCGTCGCGGCGGCGGCGCGCGCGGGCGGCGCGAGCGAGACGTTCATCGTCGCCGACGACGAGGGCGATCCCAAGCGGCTCTACCAGCGCCTCGGCTTCCGGCCCGTCTGGATCCAGTACGAGTTCACGCGCAGGCCGTCGACGACGCTCGGCTGATGGCGACGAGCGCTCGCGCAGAAGGAGCGCCAGGAGGCCGTCGCGGGCGAGCCCGCGTACGAATATCAGTCGATGGGGAGCCGCCGGCCGCCGGCGAAGTCGCTCGCGCCGCGCAGGTAGCGGCCGAAGGCGGCGTCGGCGACCGTGCGGACGTCCCATGCATACGGATCCTCGGGGGCGACCGACACGGCGAGGTCGCTCGCCCAGTCCGTCCCCCGGTCGTAGAGATCGGCAAGCTCGTCGGACGTGAACGAGCCGCCGAGCCGCCGCCGCAGCTCGGCCTCGATCGCCCGCGTCACCCGCTCGAGCATGCGGCGTTCCCCGGCCGGCGCCTCGTCGAGGCGCCGGAGCCCGTCCTGCCACTGCATCAGCGCGGTCTCGAAGGACACGCCGCCCTAGGCTAGCGACGCGGCAGGCCCTCGATGACGTAGCTGCGTTCGCCTGCCTTGACCATCCCGAGCCGGCGCGCCTCGCGCGCGAGCGCCGCCGGGTCCTTGAGCTCGCGCCGGCGCTCGCGCAGGCGGGCGTTCTCGGCCTTCAGAGCGGCGACCTCGGCGCGCTTGCGGCCGGCCTCGCGGTAGGCGGACACCCAGCTGGCGGCCGGGCCGATGTAGAGGTAGAGGACGAGGCCGAGGACCGCGATCAGGGCCCAGCGGCCCAGCCGGTCCCAGCGGATGCGGGTACGGCGCTCCATGCCTTGCGCCTTCGTTCGACGCCGCCGCCGCCCTTCCTTTGAACATGCGGCTATCGTCTCCAGGGCAGCGCGAATACCGGAGCGCCGCCGGGATACTCGGCGTCGCCGCCGAGCGCCTCCTCGATCCGCAGCAGCTGGTTGTACTTGGCCACGCGATCGCGAGCGCGACGGCGCGCCGGTCTTGATCTGCCCGCAGCCGGTGGCCACGGCGAGGTCGGCGATCGTGGTGTCCTCGGTCTCGCCCGAGCGGTGCGACATGACCGCCGTGTACCCGGCGCCGCGCGCCATGTCGATGGCGGCCAGCGTCTCGGTCAGCGTGCCGATCTGGTTGACCTTGATCAGGATCGAGTTGCCGACCCCGGCGTCGATCCCCCGCTTGAGCCGCTCGGTGTTGGTGACGAAGAGGTCGTCGCCGACGAGCTGGACGCGGTCGCCGATCCGCTCGGTCAGGGCGCGCCAGCCGTCCCAGTCCTCCTCGTCCATGCCGTCCTCGATCGAGAGGATCGGGTAGCGCTCCGCCACGTCGGCCCAGTAGGCGGCCATCTCCGCGGCCGACAGCTTGCGGCCCTCGCTGGCGAGGTCGTACGACCCGCCCTCGAAGATCTCGCTGGTCGCGGGGTCGAGCGCGATCGCCACGTCGTCGCCGGGCGTGTGGCCGGCCGCCTCGATGCCCTCGATCAGCGCCTGCAGCGCCGCCTCGTTGGACTCGAGGTCGGGCGCGAAGCCGCCCTCGTCGCCGACCGCCGTGTTGAGCCCGCGCGCCTTCAGGGTCTGCTTGAGCGCGTGGAAGACCTCGGCGCCGGTCTGCAGCGCCTGCGCGAACGAGCCGGCACCGACCGGCACGACCATGAACTCCTGGAAGTCGACCGAGTTGTCGGCGTGGGCGCCGCCGTTGAGGACGTTCATCATCGGCACCGGCAGCACGCGTGCCGACTCACCGCCGAGGTAGCGCCACAGCGGCTGGTTCTCCTCGGCCGCCGCAGCGCGCGCGGCGGCGAGCGAGACGCCGAGGATGGCGTTGGCGCCGAGCCGCGCCTTGTTCGGCGTGCCGTCGAGCTCGATCAGCCTTCGGTCGAGCGCTTCCTGGTCGAGCGCGTCGGCGCCGGCGACGGCGTCCGCGATCTCGCCGTTGACGTTCGCCACCGCCTTGGTGACGCCCTTGCCGCCCCAGGCGTCGCCGCCGTCGCGCAGCTCGGTGGCCTCGAACTCGCCGGTCGATGCACCCGACGGCACGGCGGCGCGGCCGGCCGCGCCCGAGCGCAGGACGAGCTCGACCTCGACGGTCGGGTTGCCGCGCGAGTCGAGGATCTGGCGGGCGTGGACGGTTTCGATCTGCGACACGCGAGCGCTCCGATTCAGTCGGGTTCAGCGAGCCGCGCCCGCGCGTAGTACGCGAGCTGCGCCTCGGGCCCCAGATCCTGCCAATCGGCGCCGTCGCCTGCGGCCAGGTCCGCCGCCTGCTCCACGCGGCCCCGGAAACGGTCGGCGGCGCCGCGCAGCGCGAGCTCAGGATCGACCTTGAGCTTGCGCGCCAGGTTCACAGCGGCGAACAGCACGTCGCCGATCTCGTGGAACGCCTCGTCGCGGCCCTCGGCCGCCTTCAGCTCCTCGAGCTCCGCCTCGACCGTCTCGTAGGGGACGTGGTCGAAGTCGAAGCCGCTGGTCGCGGCGCGCCGTTGCACCTTGCGCGCGTACAGCGGTCCGGGCAGGTTCTCGGGGACCTCGCCGAAGATGCCGGGCTCGCGGCCCGGCTCGCCGGCCTTGATGGCATCCCAGTTGCGCAGCACCTCGCCGGCCGTCCTCGGCCTCCACCTCACCGAAGACATGGGGATGGCGGCGGATCAGCTTCTGGCGGCAGTGCTCGGCGACGTCGGCCAGCGAGCCGGCGCCGCGCTCCTCGAGCAGCAGCGACAGGAAATGGACCTGGAAGAGCACGTCGCCGAGCTCGTCCAGCAGCTTGGCGTCATCGCCCGTGTTGGCGGCCGCGGCCAGCTCGTAGGCCTCCTCGACCGTGTGCGGGACGATCGTGCGCTCGTCCTGCTCGCGGTCCCAGGGGCACTCGCGCCGCAGCCGCCGGGTCAGCTCGTCGAGGCGCCGGAGCGCCTCGGCGTTCTCATCGGTTCTCGGGCTCAGCGGGCGCCGGCTGGGTCGGCTGCTGCGGGGTGGCCGCGCTCGGCGTCGGCGTGGGCTTCGGAGCGTTCTTGCACTGCTGCGTCACGTAGCCCTCGCGGCACTCGGTGCGCTCCTTCCACTTCTTCTGGAAGTCGGCCACGAACTTGTCCAGCGCCTTCTGCTGGTTCTGCGACTGCAGCGTCTGGCGGATGGTCTCCTTGGCCTGCTCGAGCGTCTGCTGCGAGGCCTTCTGGACCTTCTCGACCTCGAAGACGTAGTTGCCGAACTGCGTCTTCACCGGGCCCTCGATCTCGCCCTTCTTGGCCTTGAAGACCGCCTCGTCCAGCGCCTTCTCGAGCGTGCCCTGCGCCTGCGCCGGCAGCTTGCCGCCCTGCGACTTGGAGGCCTCGTCGATCGAGTACTGCTTCGCCACGTCCTTCCAGGACTCGCCGCTCTCGAGCGCCGCCTTGGCCGCCTCGGCCTTCGCCGCGCCCTTGGTCAGGACGATCCGCAGGTCGCGCCGCTCGGGCTGGGCGAAGCGCTCCTTGTTCTTCTCGTAGAAGTCCTTGATCTGCTCGTCGGTGACCTTGTCCTTGCCCTTGATCACCTTGTCGCGGATCTTGTTCGAGAGCAGGTCGAGCTTGACGCGCTGCATGACGTCCTGCTCGGTCTGGCCGTAGTCCTTGAGGAACTTCTGGTAGTCGGCGTCCTTCGGGAAGCTCTGCTTCTTCTGCTGGTCGAAGGACTTCTTGACCTCGGCGTCGCTGACCTTGATGCCCATCTCCTCGGCCTCGCCCTCGATCCACACGAACGAGGTCAGGAGCGAGACGACCTGGTCACGCATCTGCTCGTACTCCTGCTTGCACTGGTCCTTGTACTGCTTGTCCGTCGTCGCGGGCTGGCCCTTGGCCGGCTTGGGAGCGGTCTTCTTCTTGTTCGCGACGCACTTGGTGAACTCCGGCGCGTCGGGGACCGTGGCGCCGGGTTGGCCGCTCGACTTGGAGACGACGCTCAGCCAGTGCTCGAAGTCCTCCTTCTCGATCGGCTCGCCGTCCACGGAGGCGACGGCGTTGCCTGGTACGCCGCCGCACCCAGCGGCGACCGCGGCGGTAGCGGCGAGGGCGCACAGCGCCAGAAGAAGTCGAGCGAACTTGATCATGAGAAAGAGTTGGGAGGGGGGACGATTACGGGATCAGCCGCGCGCCTGCGCAGCGGCTGGGGTATGGGAGCCCTCCTCGGCCGAGCCATGGTAGCGGCCCTCTCCGGGCTTTCCCGTAGGTTTCAGCGAGTCTTTAGGCGGCCGCGCGGACCACGGACAGAAGTACGTCCGCGGCGTTGACCACCGCCGGGAAGCGCTGGCCGGGGTCTTCGGGCACACGGACGGAGAGCTGCGAGCGCCCGGATTCGTAGATCGCGCCGGGCAGCGCCTCCCGCAGCGCACGGGCGCGCACGCTGTCCAGCTCGATCGGCGTCACGGCCAGACGGCCGCCGCGGAAGCTGACGACGCGGGCGCCCGCCTCGCCCAGCTTGATGCGCGCCTGCTGGAGGGCGATCAGGTTGATCAGCGGGTCCGGGAGCTCTCCGAACCGATCGGTGAGTTCGTTGCGCAGCTCGAGCAGTTCGGCGACCTCGCGCGCGCCCGCGATCCGGCGGTGCACGTCGACCTTCGCCTGCTCGTAGGGGATGTAGTCGGGCGGCACGTAGGCGTCGACGTTGACGTCGAGGCGCACGGGCTCGGCCGGCTCGGCGCCGTCCTCTTCCGGGTCCATCGAGCGCACCGCCTCGTCGAGCATCTGCATGTAGAGCTCGAAGCCGAGCGCCGCCACGTGGCCGGACTGCTCGTCGCCGAGCAGGTTGCCGGCGCCGCGCAGCTCGAGGTCGCGCATCGCGACCTTGAAGCCGGCGCCGAGCTCGGTGTAATCGCTGAGCGCGGACAGCCGGTCGGCCGCCTCCTGCGTCAGGGCCGCCGCGCTCGGATACAGCAGGTAGGCGTACGCGCGCTCGCGGCTGCGGCCGACGCGCCCGCGGATCTGGTACAGCTGGCTGAGGCCGAACAGGTCGGCGCGATCGACGATCAGCGTGTTGGCCTGCGGGATGTCGATCCCCGACTCGATGATCGAGGTGCTGACCAGGACGTCGGCATCACCGCGCAGGAAGGCGAGCATGCGCTCCTCGAGCACCTTCTCGTCCATCTGCCCGTGCGCGACGGTGAAGCGCAGCTTCGGGCAGAGGGCGCGCAGGCGCTCGGCCATCTCGTCGATGTCCTCGACGCGGTTGTGGAGGAAGAACGCCTGGCCGCCGCGCGCGTGCTCGCGCTCGAGCGCCTGCTTGACGAGCTGCTCGTCGTACTCGCCGACGTAGGTCTTGACCGGCCGGCGGCCCTCGGGCGGGGTCTCGATCACGCTGATGTCCCTGAGGCCGGCGAGGCTCATCTGGAGCGTGCGCGGGATCGGCGTGGCGCTCATCGAGATGACGTCGACCTTGAGCTTGAGCTGGCGCAGCAGCTCCTTCTGCTTGACGCCGAAGCGCTGCTCCTCGTCGACGATCAGCAGCCCGAGGTCCTTGGCGCGGACGTCGCGGCTGAGCACGCGGTGGGTGCCGATCAGGATGTCGACCTTCCCCTCGCTGAAGCGCTTGACGGCCTCGCGCTGCTCCGCCGGCGGCCGGAAGCGGCTGACCTGCTCGATGATGAACGGGTGGTCGCGCAGGCGCTCCGTGAAGGTGCCGTAGTGCTGCTGGGCGAGGATCGTGGTGGGGACCAGCATCAGGACCTGCTTGCCCGCTGAGGCGGCCTTCACGGCCGCTCTCAGCGCAACCTCGGTCTTGCCGTAGCCGACGTCACCGCAGATCAGGCGGTCCATCGGCCGGTCGGTCTCCATGTCCTCGATCACGCTCTCGATCGCGTCGCGCTGGTCGGGCGTCTCGCGGTACGGGAACGCGGCCTCGAGCTCGCGCAGCTCGTCGGAGAACTCGGGGAAGGCGTGGCCGCGGCGCCGCTTGCGCTCGGCGTAGAGGTTGAGCAGCTCGCCGGCCAGCTCCTGCGCGGCGCGGCGGGCGCGCGCCTTCATGCGGTCCCAGCGGCTGCCACCGAGCTTGCTCAGCGGCGGGTGCGAGCCGTCGGCGCCGACGTAGCGCGAGATCTTCGCGAGCTGGTCGACCGGCAGGAAGACCTTGTCGTCGCCCTGGTACTCGAGGTTGAGGTAGTCGCGCGTGACGCCGGAGACGGTCTTGGTGTCGAAGCCGGCGAAGCGCGCGATTCCGTGGTCCTCGTGGACGACGATGTCGCCGGTGCGCAGGTCGGCGAAGCTGCGCAGCAGGCCGCGGCCCTTGCGAGTGGGCCGCGTGGACGTCTTGCGGCGGTGGATCAGCCGGTGTTCTGGGAAGGCGGCGAGCTTGAGGCCCGGCGCCACGAAGCCGTCTCTGAGGTTCGCCTCCGTGAAGATGAGTCCGGAGGACCCCCCGTTGAGGTCGGCGCGCAGCCGCGCGAGGTTGTAGGCGGCGCGCTCGGCGGCGCCGCGCTGCGGCCACGCGACTACCGTCGTGTAGCCAGAGCGCGTGAGCTTCTCGAGCTCGGCCTCGGCCTCCTTGAGCGAACGGGCGGCGAAGTCGGCCGACTGGGCGCGGATCTCGGTCGGCTGGTCGGCGCTGATCGACGACAGCCGGATGGCGGCGCGGTCTTGGAGGGTGGCCAGGATGCGGTCGGGCTTGACGTAAAGGTGGTGGGCGTCCTCGTCGTGGAAGGCGACGCAGACGTCGGCCCAGTGGTCACGCAGGCTCGGCTCCACATCCTCGTCGGCGGCGACCACGACCTGCGCGGTCTCCGGGACCAGGTCGAGCAGCTCGCGGAAGCGGTCGACGGGCAGCAGCTCGGCGATGTCCGGCCGCTCCTCGTCCCCGGCCGCGATTTCCGCCAGCTCGCGGTGCTCCGGCGCCAGCTCGGCGGCGGGCGCGATCTCGACCTCCTCCGCCTCCCCGAGGCTGCGCTGCGTGAAGGTGCTGAACCAGCGCAGCGAGTCGATCTCGACGTCGAACAGGTCGACGCGGACGGCGCGCTCCTCGGTGGCCGGGTAGACGTCGAGCAGGCCGCCGCGGATCGCGAACTGGCCGCGCTCCTCGACCTGGTCGACGCGCAGGTAGCCCGCGCCCACGAGGTCGTTCGCGACCTCGTCGAGGTCGAGCAGGTCGCCCTTGCGCAATGTGAAGCCGTGCGGGCGCAGCTCGGCGTCGGGGACCTTCTCGCTCAGCGCGACGGCCGAGACGATCACCACCGGCTGCTCCGACCCGCCGAGATCGGTTTCGCCTGCCAGGCGAGCCGCTCCTTCGTCGCGCTCTACCTCGGCGACGTGACGTAGCGAATCCAGCGCCGCGACCCGCAGCCCGACCAGGTGCGGCGGCGGCGTCAGGTGCGACTCGTAGGTGACGCCGCGGCTGGGGTAGTAGCGCACGGCCCGCGGGCGCAGCCACGCGCGGAGGTCCTGCGCGAGGTCGCGCGCCGAGCGGTCGTCGCCGGCGACCACCACCGTCGGCCGCCGCACGTCGCGATCGGCGAGGGCGGCGATCACGAACGGCCGCAGTGACTGCGAGACGAACGCCGAGCCGCCCTCGTCGGCCAGCCTGGCCGCCGCGGGATCGTGGTCGAGATGGTTGAGGAAGCTGCGGAGCGCCAGAAGCCGCCAGCGAGTCTACGAAGCGGGCTGGGCCGGGCGGCGAGCCAGGATGTTCAGGCGCGTGTACTCGACGACGGGCTCGTCGAGGTGCTCGAGCACCTCGTCGACGAACGCGCGCTCGGAGCGACTCGTCGAGCCGCTCGAGGTGCTCGCCGAGGGCGACCGTACCCAGGTACTCGTGCGGGTCGTCGGGCTCGACCCGCACCTGCTGGAGCCAGGTCCAGACGTCGACCCAGCCGCTGCGGGCGAGCCGCTCCGCGGTCTCCTGCGTGCCGGCGAAGTTCCACGGCCCGGGCCAGCCGGCCAGCGCCGCCGCGAACGGCTCCCGCTCCCCCACCAGCTCGGCCGCTGCCTTCAGCGCGGCGATGTTGCCGGCGCCGCCGCACTGGGCGACGAGGCGGCCGCCGGGCACGAGCAGGTCGAGCAACCGCGCGAACAGCCGCTCGTGGTCGGCGATCCAGTGGAAGGTCGCGGTCGAGAGGATCGCGTCGACCGGCCGGTCGAGCTCAAGCTCCAGCAGATCGGCGACGCGCAGCTCGGCGGCGTCGCCCAGCCGCTCGCGCGCGGCCTCGACCATCGCCGGCGAGCCGTCGACCGCCACCACCTCGCCGCGCGGCAGGCGCTCGAGCAGCGCGGCGGTCACCCGTCCGGTGCCGCAGCCGGCGTCGAGAACACGCTCGTCGCCGCGGAGGTCGAGCCGGTCGAGCACCTCGCGTCCCATCGCTTCGAGCGGCGCCGACATCCGCTCGTAGGACGTCGCGTTCCAGTCACGGGGCGGCATACGACTGTACGTTATCGCGAACAGCGTGACCGTGCGAGAATATTTGGTCACGTTGACCTATACTGCCCGGGCGGATGCCCTGGCTCGAGCCCGCCGTCCGTGCCTACCTGACGCGCCGGATCGCGGTCGTCGGCGCCGAGTCGACCGGCACCACGACGGTGGCGCGCACCCTCGCCGAGCGCTACCACACGGCCTGGGTGCCGGAGGTGGGGCGCGCGATCTCCGAGCAGCGCGCCGCCGCCGGCACCTTCGGCCGGTGGGACGACGCGGACTTCGAAGCCATAGCGGCGCGCCAGCAGGCCGACGAGGACGTGGCCGCCCGCCGCGCAGGCCCGGTGTTGTTCTGCGACACCGACGCCCTCGCCACCTGCGTCTGGCAGGAGCGCTACCTCGGCCGCAGCACGCCCGCCGTCGAGGCGCTGGCGGCGGCGCGCCGTTACGACCTCTACCTCCTCACCGCCGACGACGCGCCGTTCGTGCAGGACGGGCTGCGCGACGGCGAGCACCTGCGCGAGTGGATGACCGGCCGGTTCGCGGAGCGGCTGGCCGAGCGTCCCGAGCCGCACCTCGTGCTGACCGGCGACCACGAGTCGCGGGTCGAGCAGGCGGCCGCCGCGATCGACGCGCTGCTCGCCCGCGCCTGGTTCTAAGGTCCAGAGGACGACGCCGGCGGACGGCTCAGCGCAGCTCCTGGAGGCGGATCAGGTTGCCCGCGGGATCGCGCAAGGCGCAGTCACGAACCCCGTACGGCTGCTCGGTCGGCTCCTGGACGACCTCGGCGCTGTCGCTCGCCTGGAGCCGCTCGAAGGCACCGTCGAGGTCCTTGGTGGCCAGGTTGATGCTGGCGAAGGTTCCCTTGGCCATCATCTCGGCGATGGTGCGGCGCTCGTCGTCGGTCATGCCGGGGGTGGCGGCCGGCGGGTACAGGACAATGGACGTGTCGGGCTGGTCGGGGGGACCGACGGTGATCCAGTGCATCCCGCCGTATTCGACGTCGTTGCGGACCTCGAAGCCGAGGCTGTCGCGATAGAAGGCCAGGGATGCGTCCGGGTCGTCGTGCGGGAGGAAGCTCTGGTGAATCGTGATGTCCATGGCGGTCACTCTAGGCGCGGCTCGGTGACGGCGCTTCTCGATTCCTGATCGGTCTCGTCACCTGCTTCGCGACGCACGGCGGCATCCCCGACATCGCGCCCGCCGCGTGCCGCCGGTAGGCGCTGGGCGGCATGCCGACGAGTTCGGTGAAGCGAGTGCTGAAGGTGCCCAGCGACGAGCAGCCGACCTCGAAACAGACTTCGGTGACGCTGAGGTCGCCACGGCGCAGCAGCGCCATCGCGCGCTCGATGCGGCGCGTCATGAGGTAGCTGTACGGCGACTCGCCGTAGGCGAGCCGGAACTGGCGGCTGAGGTGCCCGGCCGACATGTGCGCGCCGCGGGCGAGCGCCTCGACGTCCAGCGGCTGCGCGTACTCCCGGTCGATCCGGTCGCGGACGCGCCGCAGCAGCGCGAGGTCGCGCAGGTGCTGCGCCGCGACGGGTCCGCCGGCCACCGAGAGATCATGCCACGTCGCACCGGGTCGCTGGTCAGGTGCCGACGTAGTCCGCGAGGTGCTCGCCGGTGAGGGTGGGGCGCGCGGCGACGAGGTCGGCGGGTGTGCCCTCGAAGACGATCCGGCCGCCGTCCTGACCGGCGCCGGGGCCGAGGTCGATGATCCAGTCGGCGTGCGCCATGACCCCTTGGTGGTGCTCGACGACGATGACCGACTTGCCGGAGTCGACGAGCCGGTCGAGCAGGCCGAGCAGCTGTTCGACGTCGGCGAGGTGGAGGCCGGTGGTCGGCTCGTCGAGGACGTAGACGCCGGGTGGGTGGGGTGGTTTCCCCATGTGGGTGGCCAGCTTCAGCCGCTGCCGCTCGCCGCCGGACAGCGTGGTGAGCGGCTGGCCGATGGTGAGGTAGCCGAGCCCGACGGCGGCGAGCCGCTCGAGGATCTTGTGCGCGGCCGGCACCTTCGCCTCGCCGGCGCCGAAGAACTCCTCGGCCTCGGCCACCGACATCGCGAGCACCTCGCTGATGTCGCGGCCGCCGAGTTGGTACTCCAGCACCGATGCGTCGAACCGCTTCCCCTCGCACTCCTCGCAGGTGGTGGCGACGGTGGCCATCACCCCCAGCTCGGTGTAGATGACGCCGGCGCCGTTGCAGTTGGGGCAGGCGCCCTCGGAGTTGGCGCTGAACAGCGCCGGCTTGACGCCGTTGGCCTTCGCGAACGCCTTGCGGATCGGGTCGAGCAGTCCGGTGTACGTCGCCGGGTTGCTGCGTCGCGAGCCGCGGATCGCACCCTGGTCGATCGACACCACGCCCGCGCCGGCGGGGATCGAACCGTGCACGAGCGAGCTCTTGCCGGAGCCGGCGACGCCGGTGACGACGACGAGCACCCCGAGCGGGATGTCGACGTCGACCTTGCGCAGGTTGTTCGTGGTCGCGCCGCGGATCTCCAGCGTGCCGGCTGGGCGTCCGCACCGTCTCCTTGAGGACGGCCCGGTCGTCGAGATGGCGGCCGGTGATGGTGTCGCTGTCTCGCAGGCGCTCGACGGTGCCCTCGAAGCAGACGGTCCCGCCCGCCATGCCGGCGCCGGGGCCGAGGTCGACGACGTGGTCGGCGATCGCGATCGTCTCCGGCTCGTGCTCCACGACGAGCACCGTGTTGCCCTTGTCGCGCAGATCCAGCAGCAGGTCGTTCATCCGCTGGACGTCGTGGGGGTGCAGCCCGATGGTCGGCTCGTCGAAGACGTAGGTGACGTCGGTCAGCGAGGAGCCGAGGTGGCGGATCATCTTGGTGCGCTGCGCCTCGCCGCCCGACAGCGTGCCCGACGGCCGGTTGAGCGAGAGGTAGCCCAGCCCGATCTCCACGAACGAGTCCAAGGCTTCCCCCAGCGCCTCGAGCAGCGGGGCCACCGACGGCTCGTCGAGGCCGCGGACCCACTCGGCGAGATCCGAGATCTGCATCGCGGAGACGTCGGCGATGCTGACGCCGTCGATCTTCGACGATCGAGCCGCCTCGCTGAGGCGGGTGCCGTCGCAGTCGGCGCAGGTGGTGAACACCACCGCCCGCTCCACGAAGGCGCGGATGTGCGGCTGCATCGCGTCGACGTCCTTGGACAGCATCGACCGCTGGATGGACGGGATCAGTCCCGCGTAGGTCAGGTTGATCCCCTCGACCTTGATCTTGGTCGGCTCCTTGTAGAGCAGGTCGTGGAGCTCGCGCTTGTTGAACTTCTTGATCGGCTTGTCCGGGTCGAAGTAGCCGCAGCCGCGGAAGATCCGGCCGTACCAGCCCTCCATGCTGTAGCCGGGGATCGTGAGCGCCCCCTCGTTGAGCGACTTGCCGTCGTCGTAGAGCGCGGACAGGTCGAAGTCGTTGACCGAGCCGCGGCCCTCGCAGCGCGGGCACATGCCGCCGGTGCGGCTGAAGCTTGCACTCTTGGTGATGGTCTTGTCGCCGCGCTCGACCGTGATCCCGCCGCTCCCGTGGGCGGAGGCGACGTTGAAGGAGTACGCGCCGGGCGAGCCGATGTGCGGCTTCGCGAGCCGGCTGAAGAGGATGCGCAGCATCGCGTCGGCGTCGGTCGCGGTGCCGACCGTCGAGCGGGGGTTGGACCCCATCCGCTCCTGGTCGACGCTGATCGCCGTCGTGATCCCGTCGAGCACGTCGACGTCGGGCCGCGCCAGCGTCGGCATGAAGCCCTGCACGAAGGCGCTGTAGGTCTCGTTGATCAGCCGCTGCGACTCCGCGGCGATCGTGCCGAACACCAGCGAGCTCTTGCCCGAGCCGGAGACGCCGGTGAACACCGTCAGCCGGCGCTTCGGGATCTCGATGCTGATGTCCTTGAGGTTGTTCACGCGCGCGCCGTGCACGCTGATCAGATCGTGGCTGTCGGCAGCGTGCAGCGCGGGCGACTGCGTGTCCGTGCTCGTGGCCATGCTCACTCCTGAAGTCGTCGTGATGTCCACGGCGGTCATGCTAGGTGCGGCTGGTGACCGGCGCTTCTCGATTCCTGACACGTTGCCTCAACCGCCGAGCACGAGGCGCTCGGCCTCGTCGGCCGCGAGATCGACCAGCGCGGCGACCTCGGCGGCAGGCTGTCGCCACCTGCCGAGGACGTGGGCGGCGACGATGTCGGGGTCGGTCGAGTCCGGCCGGCCGACGCCGACCCGCACGCGGTGGAAGTCCGGCCCGCCGAGGTCGCGGCGGAGCGACTTCAGGCCGTTGTGGCCGGCCAGCCCGCCCCCGAGCCGGACGCGCACCTCGCCGAACGGCAGGTCGATCTCGTCGTGGATGACCACCAGACGATCGAGATCCAGCTTGTACGAGCCCCGCGCCGGACCGACCGAGCGGCCTGACTCGTTCATGTACGTCTGCGGGCGCAGGACAGCGACCCGCGGCCCGCCGGGCCCGGTACGGCCCTCGGTCAGCTCGCCGGCGAACTTCTTCTTCGCCTTGGGAAGCTCCCACCGCTGCGCCAGCGCCTCGGCGACGCGGAAGCCGACGTTGTGCGGGCTGTCGGCGTAGCCCGGACCGGGGTTGCCCAGGCCGACGATCAGCCAGTCGACGGGCGTGGACGAGAAGAGCTTCAGCTCTCGTCCGATTCGGGTTGGGCCGCCTCCTCGGCGCCCTCACCCGCCGCCGCTTCGCCCTCGACGGGCTCGCCGTCCTCGCCGACGAGCTCGGTCTCGGTCTCGATCTCCTCCTCGACCGGCTCGAGCGTCGGCGGCGTGATCGTGGCGATGACCGTCTCGACGTCGTCGAGCAGCGTGACGCCCGCCGGCGCCGTGAGCACCTCGAGCGTGACGGTGGCGTTCATCTCGAGCGCGGACACGTCGTGGGCGATCGAGTCCGGGATGTCGCCGGGCAGCGCCTCGATGTTGACCTCGCGCAGCTCCTGGTTGAAGATGCCGCCCTCGACCACGCCGGGCGCCTGCTCGGAGCCGGTGAACTCGATCGGGACGGTCGCGTGGATCGCGACGTCCATGCGGACGCGCAGGAGGTCGACGTGCGTCGCCTCGCCGCGCACGGGATGGCGCTGGACGTCCTTTATCAGGACGTTGCCGGTGGCGCCGCCGTCCACGCTGATCTCGATCACCTGGCCCGCATGCGCGAGCGTGTTGCGCAGGATGCGCGCGTCGACCGCGAAGTGCTGCGGGTCCTCGCCGCCGCCGTAGACCACGCCGGGGACGAGGCCCTGCCGGCGCAGGCGCCGCGCCGAGCGCGAGCCCTCCGGATCACGGGCGCTGAGCGCGAGCGGAGATGGGTCGGTCGTGGCCATGAGGCGGCGACGATGGTAGCGAAAGCGTGGTCTGCAGAACGGCTCTCAGGGGTACCCTCGCGTTCATGAGTCCTGATCAGGAGCTCATGGTCATCTTCGGAGCGCTCCACCTGGTGGCGCTCGTTCTCGGCCTCACGCTCTTCGTCATGTTCCTGCGCTCCGACCGCTCCGGCTTCAAGCCGCCGGACGAAGACGAGGGCGGCGGGGGCGGCAACGATCGCATCGGGGACAAGCCGAAGAACTCGCCGTCGGGCGGCATCCCGCTCCCCGACGCCGAGCCGTCATCGCAGCGGCTGCGCTCCCACGAGCGGCTGGCAGACACCGCCCGCCGCTACACGCGCAGGCGGGTGTCGGACCCGGCGCGGCCCTCACGCCGCCGCGTCGCGAGCTAGCCGGGCCCGCAGGCGCCCGCGCTCGCCCTCGTGCGGCTCCGCCTGGAAGCGCGCGACGGCCACGAGCACTCCTGCCACCCCCCAGGCTGCGATCACGGCCAGGTGGCCGGGCGCCCAGCCGCCATCCGTCGTCTGCGGGACGAAGCAGGCGTCGAACGCCTCGACGAGGTGGTAGAGCGGGAACACGTGGGCGATCGCCGAGATCCAGTCCGGCGCGCCGTCGAGCGGCCACCAGATGCCGGAGATGAACGACAGCGGCAGCAGCGTGAGCTGCGCCACCGGGCCGGCCTGGTCGGCGTTCCGCACCAGCGTCGACACCGCGAGGCCGAGTGCCGCCAGCGAGGCCGCCCCGAGGACGAGCGTCACGGCGGCGGCGGGCAGGTTCTCCGGGTAGATGTCGACGCCGAAGGCGGGGATCGCGACCACGAACATCAGGATCACGCTGGCGATCCCGAGCGCCGCCGCGCCGGTCAGCCACGAGACGAGATAGGCCGGCATCGGCAGCGGCGTCCCGCGCACGCGCTTGAGCAGACCGGCGTCGCGCGCATTGGAGATCCCGAAGATCACGTTCGAGTAGCAGGCGAGGGTGAGGCCGAAGATGCCGATCGACGGCGCATAGAACTGGGCGAAGCGGACCTCGCCGCCGGCCGTGCCGGCGGCGGGCACCATCACGTTGCCGTTGATGGCGCTGAAGATCACGAGGAACATCAGCGGGAAGGCGAAGGTGAAGAAGGTCACGCGCGGGTTGCGCAGCATCAGCACGACGCGCGCGCGGATCCAGAGCAGCAGCAGCGAGCGGTCGGTGCGGGTCATGCGGCCTCCTCGGTCAGCTTCAGATAGACGTCCTCGAGGCTCGGCCGGCTGACGGTCAGTCCCTCGAGCTCGTAGCCGCGCACCGCGGCCCACGAGAGCAGCGGCGCGAGGTCGCGGGTCGGCGTGGCGGTGCGGAAGCCGACCTCGGGCCCGCGCCCGTAGACCTCCACGGGCAGATCGGCGGGCTCGACGCCGTCGGGCAGCCGGAAGCTCACGAGCGCCGCCTCCTCGCCCCCCAGCTCGTCGGGCGCGGCGACCGCGATCAAGCGGCCGTCGGCCAGCACGGCCACGCGGTCGGCGAGCCGCTGCGCCTCCTCCATGTAGTGGGTGGTCAGCAGGATCGTCCGGCCGCGGGCGCGCAGCTCCTCCACGAGCTCCCAGGCCTGGCGGCGCGCGGCGGGATCGAAGCCGGTGGTCGGCTCGTCGAGGAAGATCAGCTCCGGGTCGCCGGCGATGCCGACGGCGACGTCGAGCCGCCGCCGCTGGCCGCCCGACAGCGTGCGCGTGCGGGCGTCCAGCTTCGCGCCGAGGCCGACGAGCTCGGCAACCTCGTCGGCCGGGAGCGGGTCCGGGTAGGACGCGGCGAACAGCGCGATCGCCTCGCGCACGGTCAGCTCCTGCTCGAGCGCGGCGTCCTGGAGGACGATGCCGATCCGCTCGCGGAGGGCGCGCTCGCGCCGGGCCGGATCGAAGCCGAGGACGTCGACGGTGCCGGCGTCCGCGCTCCGGTGACCCTCGAGGATCTCGACCAGCGTCGTCTTTCCGGCGCCGTTGGGTCCGAGCAGGGCGAGCACCTCGCCGCGGCGGACGGTGAGGTCGACGCCGTCGAGCGCGGTAACGCCGTCATAGGACTTGCGGACGCCGCGGACCTCGATCGCCGGCGCCGGGGCCGCGGATCGCGCCGCAACGGCGGCTTCGAGCGAGTTCGTGAGCATGACCGACACGATGGCCGCCGGCGCGTCCCGCGTCATCGGCGCCGGGGTCGAACTTCGCCGTCCACCCACGGGTGGAGGGCGTTCCACCCGCGCGCCGATGACGTTCGCGGGCGCGAGCCCTACCGTTGAGGGCAATGACCTGGCCGCGCGAGCCGCTGTCGATCTTCGGCACGCTGGCGATCACGCTGATCGTCGTGGTGTCGCTCGTGACCGAGCCGCGCCCCGGGTTGAGCGGCGACGAGCTCTGGGTGGCGCTCGGCGTGGCGGCGATGCTCGTCGGCATCTTCATGAGCCTGCCGCGGTCCGGGATCCCGGACTGGCGCCGCATCACCGGGCTGGCGCTCGTCGCCGCCGGCGCGTGCCTGCTGATCCGCGTCCAGCCGGAGGGCATCGCCTTCGGGGCGCTCTACTACGTGGTGATCATGTCGGCGCTGCGGCTCGACCTCGTGCCGGCGCTGGCGGTCAGCGGCACGGCGGTGGCGGCGGGTGCCGCCATGCTGGCGCAGGAGGCCGACGACCCGACGGGGGCGGTGATCTCGATCGTCCTGTCGGTGATCCCGTGGTTCCTGGTGATCCGGCTGCTGGGCGAGATGTTCGAGGGCCGGGCCCGCGCCGAGCGGCTGGTCGAGGAGCTGCGCGAGTCGCGCGCCGCGCACGCCGAGTCGGCAGCCGCCGCCGAGCGCGGCCGCGTGGCGCGCGATATGCACGACGTGCTCGCCCACTCGCTGTCGGCGCTCGCGCTCCAGCTCGAGGGCACGCGGCTGCTGGCGCGCGAGCGCGGAGCCGATCCCGAGGTGGTCGAGGCCGTCGAGCGCGCCCACCACCTGGCCGCCGAGGGCCTGGCCGAGGCGCGGGCCGCCATCGGCGCGCTGCGCGGCGACGAGCTGCCCGGGCCTGAGCGGCTCCAGCAGCTCGCCGAGGCCTACCCGGGAGACGGCCGCGTCACCGTCACCGGTACGCCGCGCGAGCTGTCCTCCGAGGCGCGGTTGGCCGTCTACCGCACGGCGCAGGAGGCGCTCACCAACGTGCTGCGCCACAGCGCCGCCGACCGCGTCGAGATCGCGCTCGCCTACGAGGCCGCCTCGACGCGGCTGGTGGTGCAGGACCACGGGCCGGGCGCCCCGGTGGCGGTCGGCGGCCCCGACGCCGGCTACGGGCTGACAGGGATGCGCGAGCGCGCCGAGCTGCTCGGCGGGCGGCTGACCACGGAGCCGACGGCGGACGGGTTCCGCGTGGAGCTGTGGCTGCCGGGGTGATCCGCGTCCTGCTCGCCGACGACCAGCGCGTCGTGCGCGAGGGGCTCGGCACGCTGCTCGGGCTGCTCGACGGCATCGAGCTGGTCGGCACGGCCGCCGACGGTGAGGAGGCGGTGGCGCTGGCGGCCCGGCACGATCCCGATGTCGTGCTGATGGACCTGCGGATGCCGCGCGTCGACGGCGTCGAGGCGATCCGGCGGCTGGCCGCGCGCGGCGAGCGCCCGCGCGCGATCGCGCTCACCACCTATGCCGACGACGCGTCGGTGCTGGGCGCGCTGCGGGCGGGCGCTCGCGGCTACCTGACCAAGGACGCCGGCGCCGAGCAGATCCGCGCCGCCGTGCAGGCGGTGGCGCGCGGCGAGGCGGCGCTCGACCCGGCGGTCCAGCATCACGTCCTGGCGGCGCTCACCGAGCCCGCCTCGGAGCTGCCGGACGGACTGACCCCCCGCGAGGTCGAGGTGCTGCGGTTGATCGCCGAGGGCTTGACGAACACTGAGATCGCCGAGCGGCTCGTGGTGAGCGCTGCGACGGTCAAGTCGCACGTCAACCACATCTTCGCCAAGGCCGGGGTGCGCGATCGCGCGCAGGCGGTCGTCTACGCCTACTCGCGTGGCCTCGTTTAAGGGAACTGCGGCGTGGCTCGGTACCACCGCTGGACGTCGGCCCAGGCGGGCTTCGGCGTGCCGTCGTAGTGCAGCAGCGCCTTCTGGTGGATCGGCGACGCCGGGAACGGGTTGCCGCCGTCCCATTCGGGCCGCACGCGGAACTCGTTGATCGCCCAGTAGAGCGCGCCGCTGAGCCACGGCTTGGTGGCGAACACGCCCAGGTGGAAGTTCGCGAAGTCCTGCTGGAAGGCGTAGGTGCCCTTGTCCTCGACGGAGCCGTCGCGGTTGGCCTCGGCGCCGAACTCGGTGACCATCAGAGCGTCGCTCGGATAGCAGCGGCGGAGCGAGTCCAGATACGGGGAGAGCTTGTCGCGGTCGAACAGCGAGCCCTGCGGGCCGGGGTACCAGCCGAAGTAGTCGTTGATGCCGATCACGTCGAGCGGGCGGTAGCGGGCCTGGCAACCGGCGCCCGGGTATCCGGCCACGGCCAGGCCGACCGGCCGGGTCGGGTCCAGGTCGCGGGCGGCGCGCGCCGCCCGCCTGATGTAGGTGCCCTGGGTCGGTCCCGGCTTCGACGACAGCTCGTTGGCGATCGACCAGATCAGGACCGACGGGTGGCTGCCGTTGGTCTCGATGTTGTGGCGCAGCTCGGCCACCGCGCGCGGCGTGATGTCGTCGATCAGCGAGCTCTTGTGCGCGTAGACCGGGATCTCGGACCAGATCAGCAGCCCCTCGCGGTCGGCGACCTCGTGGATGTAGGGGTGCATCGGGTAGTGGGTGCGCAGCATCGTCGCGCCGAGCTCCTTCGCCCGGTCGAGCAGCCAGCGCCGCCACGTGTTGTCGACCGCGAAGCCCTGCGAGGCACTGTCCTCGTGCAGGCCGACGCCGCGCAGCTGCACCGGCCGGCCGTTGAGCGTCAAGCGGCCTCCTGACACGTCGACCGAGCGCACGCCCGTGTGCACGTTCCAGCGGCCGGCGAGCCGCCCGCCGACGCGGACCTCGATCGCCGCCGGGTACAGGTACGGGTCGCGCGGCGACCACAGGTGCGGGTCGCGCAGGGTCAGCGAGCCGCGGAAGCCGGCGCTCTCGCCCGGTCGGAGCGAGCTCGTGCCGAGTCGCACGCTCTGATCGCCGAACGTGCCGCTGACCGTGGCGCGCCGGCGGCCGGAGCTCACGTTCCGCACGCGCGCCTGCAGCACGGCGGTGGCATCGCAGGTCGCGCAGCGCAGGCGCGGGGTGACGAGCGCCGACTGGATCTGGAGCGAGGTCAGCCGCTGAAGGTAGACCTCGCGCAGGATGCCGCCGTAGTTCCACCAGCCGCCGGTGGGCAGCCGTGTGCGCGGGCTGATGCGCCCGGGCGGGAGGTCGGTCGCCGTGCGGCGCGAGTCGACGCGCACGACGAGCCGATTGACGCCGCGGCGATTCAGGCCCTCGAGCAGCACGGTGAAGGGCAGGTACGCGCCCGCGTGCGAGCCGACCGCTCGGCCGTTGAGCCACACGCGCGAGCGGTAGTTGACCGACTCGAAGCGCACCGCCCAGTCGAGCGCGGCGCCGGCGCTCGGCAGCTCGAAGTCCTTGCGGTACCAGCCGACCGAGCCGTTCATCGAGGCCACGGAGTGGTCGCCGACGTTCCAGGCGTGCGGCACCCGGACGGTGGTCCAGCCGGCGGTGCTGCGCTGCCGGTGGTAGCGCCGGCGCACACCACGGTCGGCGGCGTCGAGCCGGAACAGCCAGTCGCCCTCCATCAGGTAGCGGCCCTCCGGTCCGTCCTGCGAGAGCGTCCTGGCGGTCGGCGTGTCCGCCGCCTGCGCGGCCGCCGGAGCGGCGAGAGCGAGCAGCAGGAGTCCGAGGGCGAGCCGCATCGCGGGCATATTAGGCGCAGCCCTCGTCGCCCCCGATGGGGGCCGAGATCGACAGCAGCTCGACATCGGCGCCGGTCAGCGGGCCGTCGCGCCGTACGCGCACGCACTGGACCACGGGCTGGGAGTCGCCCGCCCGCCACGCGACGCGCCCGACTCCGGTGCCGCGCGTCAGCGCCACCTGCACGGACGGCGTGTAGTTGAGGATCTCGACCCGGCCGGGCCGCTCGAGCTCCGCCACGCGCGTGCGGGTGACCTCTGCGCAGGCTGGCTCGGCACGGCAGGCGGGCAGCTCGGCCAGCACGCCGGCGGTATCGCCCGCCGCCTGCGCCTCGAGCAGCGCGAGCACGCGCGAGCGTTCGTCCCCGGCCCCGGTCAGGGCGCGCGCGAGGAGCGCCGAGAAGCCCAGGAACAGGAAGGCCGCGAAGCCGATGAGGATGAGGGTGCGCCCGCGCCGCATTCGGCGCGCCAGGCTAGAGGCCAGCCCGCTTCCATGAAGTCGTCGCCGGACAGCTCCAGGAAGCGCTGCACGCTCGCCTCCTGATGGCTGAGCTGCTCGGCCATCCGCCGTGCGTGCTCGGAGGCGGCGTCGAGGAAGTCCTCGAGGCAGCGCTCCGGATCGTCGGGCAGCGGATATACGCGCGCGACGTCCTGCTGCACGCAGACGATGCCCATCGGCGGCCGCCCCTCGGCCAGCGGCCGCGCGCTGCAGACGGCGGTCACAACGATCTGGCGCTCGGGAGCCACCAGCGCCGCGGGCAGGAGGCGGTGGGCCGGAAGGTCGACGTCGAGGGCGATCCGCCGGTCGACCTCCACGTGGCTGTGCGCCAGATCGCAGAGCGGCTCGCGCCAGATGTCGAGCACGGTGTCGGCGCCGACCAGCGCGTCGCGCATCGCGGCGGCCTGCTCGGCATACAGGTGCTCGGCCTCCTCACGATCCTCGGCGGCGGCGAGGTCGAGGTCGCACGGCACGCGCAGCAGCTCGTCGGGGGCCACGGCCGAGCCGGCGCCGCGGCCGCCGTTGGTCACGTAGGTCTGGATCGTCCCGAGGTCACGGCGGCCATGGAAGACCACGGTCAGCTCCTCGCACAGCGGAAGGCCGGCGACGCGCAGGGCGACCGCGGCGGTGGCCTCCTTGTCCAAGAGGGCCCGCCGAAGGAGATCGTCGGCGTGCTCGTGGTGGTCCATGTGACTTGGTTATCGACATATTTACCGCACGCCGGAGATTGCAACACCGACCGTTCGACTGGGTCGCATCGACCGCGGGTAGAGTGCGGCGCCATGGGGCTGCTCTACAAGCCGTTCGGGATCGTGCTCGGCATCCTCGCCGGCATGGTCGGCAAGCGCGCTGTTCACCGTGGTCTGGGAGAAGATCGACGACGAGGAGCCGCCCGAGCCGACGACCGAGGAGGCGTCCTGGCTGCGTGTCCTGGCCGTCGCCGCGCTCCAGGGCGTGATCTTCCGCGCCACCCGCGTCGCCGTCGACCGCTACGGCGCGATCGGCTGGCGCTATCTCACGGGGACGTGGCCGGGGGAGAAGCGCCCCGACCCCGAGTAATCAAGGCGCTCGCGCGAGCTTGCGAGTGCGAGTAAGCCGCACTCATCGTTTCCTGATGACAAAGCCACGCTCGCGGAAGACCTGCAGCGCACCTTCGAAGGCGGCGAAGTCGCGGGCGAGGAGCAGGTCGATCGGCCGGCCGACTGGCCCATCGGTTCGTAACCAACGCTTGAGCGCGCTCTCGTCGTGATCGGCGATCAGGTCGAGCAGGATCGGCAGCTCCGGCTTGTGATCGAGATCGCCCGCGACGACCTCGAGCGGGTCGGCGTCGAGGATCGTGAGCAGCTCCTCGTCGGAGAGGCCGAGCAGATCCTGGAGCTGCGCGGCCGGCATGCCTGACACCGTATCGTGACGGCTCGTGCCGGCCAGACCGCACGTCGGCGCGAAGCTGGCGGTTCTTGCCGCGGCGGCCGGTCTCGCGCTCCCAGCCTGCGGCGACGCGCCGCAACAGCCCATCCCCGACGCCGCCGGCAGGAGCGACAAGGCCGGCACGCCCGCCGCCGGCGCCGCTGAGCGCCCCAAGCGGGGCCGCCCACCCGGCGGAACCGCGCTCGCCGCCCTCGGCGCGCTGACCGTCAAGGGCCGCGCGCCGAAGACCGGCTACGACCGCGAGCAGTTCGGGGGCGATTGGGCGTCGATCGACGGCTGCGACATGCGTCAGCGAATCCTCCGGCGCGACCTGCGCCGCATCATCTACGAGGCCGGCTCGGACTGCGAGGTCTCGAGCGGCATCCTCGACGACCGCTACACCGCGCAGACGATCATCTTCCACCGCGGCGGCGCGAGCGAGGTCGACGTCGATCACGTCGTCGCGCTCGGCGACGCCTGGCAGAAGGGCGCGCAGCAGTGGAGCGACCGGCGCCGCGTGAGCTTCGCCAACGACCCGCTGAACCTGCTCGCCTCGGAGGCGTCGGCCAACCGCTCCAAGGGCGATTCGGACGCCGCGAGCTGGCTGCCGCCGAACAAGCGGTTTCGCTGCGACTACGTCGCCCGCCAGATCGCGGTGAAACGCCGCTACGGGGCCTGGGTGACCGCCGCCGAGCGCGACCAGATGGCGCGCGTGCTCGCGCGCTGCCCGGACACCAGGGTGCCGACGCTCAGAACAGCTGGTTCTCTCCGCCGAACACCTCGGAGACCGAGTCGTCGGTGAAGATGCGGCGGATCGTGTCGGTGAGGATGTCGGCCACCGACAGCACCTTGATGTTGCCGGGGGCGCCCTGGCGCAGCGGGATCGTGTCGGTCACCACGACCTGCTCGAAGCCCGCGGCGTCGAGGTTCTCGAACGCGTTGCCGGACAGCACCGCGTGCGTGGCGGCGGCGAAGACGCACTTGGCGCCCTCGTCCTTGACGGTCTCGGCGGCCGCGCGCAGCGTGCCCGCCGTATCGATGATGTCGTCGAGGATCACGGCCGTCTTGTCCTTGACGTCGCCGATCACGTAGGCGATCTCGGCGACCTGCTGGGCGGGCCGCTCCTTGTTGAGGATCGCCAGCTCGGCGCCCACCTTCTCGGCGAACTTCTTGGCGAGCTTCACGCGGCCGGCGTCCGGCGACACGATGACCAGGTCGTCGAGCTGCATGTCGCGGAAGTACTGGGTGAGCATGAACATCGCCGTCATGTGGTCGACGGGCTTGGAGAAGAAGCCCTGGATCTGACCGGCGTGCAGGTCCATGGTCAGCACCCGGTCGGCCCCCGCGGTCTCGAGCATGCGGGCGACGAGACGGGCGGAGATCGGCTCGCGGCCCATCGACTTCTTGTCCTGCCGCGAGTAGCCGTACCACGGGCTGACGGCGATCACGCGGTGGGCGGACGCGCCGACCGCGGCGTCGACCATCAGCAGCAGCTCCATCACCGCGTCGTTCGCCGTGATCCCCGTCTCCGGGTTGCCGCACGTGGGCTGGACGATGAAGAGGTCCGACCCGCGGATCGACTCCTCGAAGCGGCAGTAGACCTCGCCGTTGGAGAAGGTGCGGGTGGTGACGCCGCCGAGCGAGACGCCGAGCTTCTCGGCGATGCGGTCCGCGAGCGCCGGGTTGGCCCGCCCCGAGACCACCATCAAGCGCTTGTCGTACTCGACGGCGAGCGACGAGCCGAGGTGGGCGATCCGGGGTTCCAGCGCGCTCACGACGCCTCGGAGTGTACGACTCGCGGGGGACGTCGTCGCCCCGCTCATCACTCCTTGCGATCCGCGTAGCCCTCGATGTTCTTCTGGCGCCCGCGCGAGATGGCGAGAGCGCCGGGCGGCACGTTGAGCGTGACCACCGTCCCGGCCCCCGTGTACGCCCTGTCGCCCACCGTGACCGGGGCGACGAAGGTGGTGTCGACGCTGGTCTTGACGCCCGCGCCGATCGTGGTCCGGTGCTTGTTGCGCCCGTCGTAGTTGGCGGTGACGTTGCCCGCGCCGATGTTGGTCCCCTCGCCGATGTCGGCGTCGCCGATGTAGGAGAGGTGCGGGACCTTGGTGCCGGGACCGATCTCGGAGTTCTTGATCTCCACGAAGGTGCCGGCCTTGGCCTTCGGGTGCAGGTGCGCGTCGGGGCGCAGGTACGCGAACGGGCCGACGAGGGCGCCGTCGTCGACCCGCGCGCCGGTGAGGTGCGACTGCAGGATCGTGACGCCGTCGCCGACCTGGGTGTCGATCAGCGTGCTCATGGCGCCGATGTGGCTGCCGGCGCCGATGGCGGTGGCGCCCTTGAGCTGGGCGAACGGCTCGACCGTGGTGTCGCGACCGATCGCGACCGTGGCGTCGATGCGCGTGGAGGCGGGGTCGACGATCGTCACGCCGTCGCGCATCAGCCGCTCGTGGATCCGCCGCTGCGCGACCCGCTGGGCGTAGGCGAGGTCGACCCGGTCGTCGACGCCGTGGGTGAGATCGGGGTCGCCGATGATGTGCGCCGCCACCTTGCCCCCGGCCGCGCGCACCGCGGGCAGCACGTCGGGCAGGTAGAGCTCGCCCTGGGCGTTGTCCGTGTCAAGCGTCTGCAGCGCGGCGGCCAGCGCGCCGCCGTCGAACGCGTAGACGCCGGTGTTGACCTCGCGGATCGCCAGCTCCTCCTCGGTCGCGTCGCCGGCCGTCTTGGCCTCGGCCACGCGCAGGACCGAACCGTCCTCGCCGCGGATCACGCGCCCGTACGTGCCGGGCTCGTCGAGCTCCATCGTCGCCATCGTCGCCGCCGCCCCCTCGGCCTCGTGCGCCTCGACCAGCTCGCGGATCGCCTCGGCGGTCAGCAGCGCGACGTCGCCGTTGATGACCACCACCGTGGCCGACGCGTCGAGCAGCGACGCGGCCGCCGCCACGGCGTCGCCGGTCCCCCGAGGCTCGGCCTGCACGGCGACCTCGACACCCTCCGGCAGATGCTCCTCCAGCCTCCGCTTCGGGTTGTCGACCACGATCACCCGGCCGGCGCCGGCGTCGCGCGCGGCCGCGACCGGCCACGCGATCAGCGGCCGCCCGCACAGCGGGTGCAGGACCTTGGGGACGGCGGAGCGCATGCGGGTGCCCTCGCCGGCGGCGAGGATCACGACGGTGGGTTCAGACACGCGGGCATCGTAGTATCGGCTTCGCGCATCGACGTGTTCGGGCCGTTTGTGTCTCCGAACGGAGGTGCGTCAATTACTGGGGGGTGGTGCAATCGGCAGCACTCTAGGTTTTGGTCCTAGCGATCCCGGTTCGAGTCCGGGCCCCCCAGCTCAACGGACGAGACCGCATCACCGATCGAGAGATCCGACCGGGTGCGGTCGGATTTCCGGCCACATGGCCGGAGTGGGTTTCCGTTCCGGGTCCTCGTCACTAGGCTGGCGCCTCCATGCGCCTCCGACTCCTCGCCGCCGGCACGGTCGCGGCCTGCCTGCTCTCCGCCTCGCCCGCCGCCGCGGGCGACCCGATCATGCCGCTGGGACAGGTCGCCGCGGGCATGCAGTGCACCGCCTACTCGGTGGTGCAGGGCACGACGATCTCGTCCTTCAACGTCGAGGTGCTCGACGTCGTCGACGGCGATCCGGCATCCGACGGGCCGAAGATCCTGTTCGAGGTCTCCGGTCCCGCGGTCGACGAGACGGGCGTCGGGCCGGGCTTCTCGGGCTCGCCGATCTACTGCCCCGACGGCGCGGGGGTGAGCCGGAACATCGGCGCCATCTCGCAGTCGATCGGCGCGTACGGCGGCAAGGTCGGGCTCGCGACCCCGATCGAGTCGATCCTCGCCAACCCGACCGACCCGCCGGTCGCGCGGCCCGCGGGCGGCCGCGCCGCCTCGCCGCGCGCCGCGGCGGCGATCCGGCGCATGCACCGGGCCGGCACCAGGGACCTGATGGCGCCGCTGACCATCAGCGGCGTGTCGACGGAGCTCGGCCGCGCGATCGAGGCCACCGGGCGCAAGTACGGCCGTCAGATCATCGCCGCCCCCGCGGGGCCGCTCGGGAGCTTCCCGGTGCAGGAGCTGCGCCCGGGATCGGCGATGGCCGTCGGCTACTCCGGCGGCGACCTGCGGCTCGGCGGCATCGGCACGGTCGCGTACACGGATGCCGGTCGCGTGTGGTCGTTCGGTCACTCGTTCGAGAGCGCCGGCGCGCGCAACCTGCTGCTTCAGGACGCCTACGTCTACCGCGTCATCAACGATCCGAACGCGGCGCTCACCGGCGGCTCGTACAAGCTGGCGGCCGCCGGCCACGACGTCGGCACGCTCTCCAATGACGCCTTCTCGGCGGTGGTCGGCACGGTCGGCGCCCTCCCGCGCGCCACGACCGTGCGGGCGGTCGGGATCGACCACGACACCGGCGCCACGAAGCAGGTCCTCACCAACGTCGCCGACGAGGCCGACGTCGACAACCCGACCGGCTTCTCGCCGCTCGGGGCGATCGGCCCGCTGGCGATCGCGCAGGCCGCGGGCGGCACGATGAAGAGCGCCCCGGGGCGGCTGACCGGGCGGATGTGCCTGCGGATCACGTTCGCCGAGCGGCCCAACCGGCCGGCGCGCTACTGCAACCGCTACGTGTCCTCGGGGATCTTCGACCCGTTCGCAGGCGCGCTCGGCAACCCGATCGCGTTCAACGCGGCGATGGACGCCTCGACCGCCTTCAGCCTGATCGAGCTCTTCACGGGGCCCACGCCGCACGTCTCGAACGTGCACTCCGAGGTCGAGATCCGGCGCGGCGAGCGGGTCGCGTTCCTGCGGCGGGTCCGCGCGCCGCGGCAGGTCCGGTCCGGCCAGAGGATCACGCTGCGGGTGACGATGCAGCGCCTGCGCGGCGGCACCTTCACGAGGCGCTACCGCGTGAACCTCCCGGGTGGGCTCAAGCCCGGCCGGCGGACGCTGAGGCTGAGCGGCGGCGAGCAGGACCTCGAAGAGGAGGATCTGCTGGCCGAGCTGTTCGGCCTCGAGTCCGAGGAGGACGACGGCGAGGCGCAGGGCCCCGCGCGGCTGAACGACCTGATCGAGAGCATCAGCTCGCTCGGCCGCTGGGACGGCGTCGAGCTGCGGATGGGCGGGACGACGAAGCGCGCCTTCCGCGACGAGGACATGCTGGTCGTCGGCCGCGCCGGCACCTCGGTGCGCGTCCGCCGGCGCTAGATGGTTGATTCCGCGGCGGGCCGTGGAATCAGCCATCTAGCCCTCGAAGCGGTAGACCGTGCCGGCCGGCGCCAGCTCGGCGCCGGCGGCGCGCGGAACCGCGGCCGTCAGCACGGACGCGAACGTCGCCGTGCTCGCCGCCATCATGTCCAGCAGCGTCTGCACGGGCGTCGCCTCCTCGGTCACGCCGTTGGCATAGTCGGTCGCGTAGCCGAGCAGCGCGTACGGGAGCTCCGCCTCGCCGCACAGCACCGCCTCCGGGCCGCCGGTCTGCGACACGTGCGTGACGCCGCACGCCGCGAGGCCGCGGATCTCGGCGCGGGTGTTGAAGCGCGGCCCGTCGACATGGCCGTAGCAGCCGCCGTCCCGGATCGCCACACCGGCCTCGCCGCCCGCGTCGAGCAGCACTCGCCGCAGAGGCTCCGAGAAGGGCCGCTCGAAGATCCAGTGCCCGCGGCGCCGGTCGCCAGGCTCGGAGTAGAAGGTGCACAGCGAGCCGTCGCCGAGCCGGTTGGCGAGGAAGTGCAGGTCGTCGAAGCACGCGAGCGAGCCCAGCTCGATCGTCGGCTCGACCGCTCCGCACACGGTGAGGCCGATCACGGCATCGGCGCCCGCGTTGGCCAGCGCGGCGATGTTGGCGCGGTGGTCGACGAGGTTCGAGAGGCGGCGATGCCCCTCGCCGTGGCGCGAGACGTGCAGCACCTCGGTGCCGGCGAAGGCGCCGCGCGAGACCAGCGCGTCGCCCCAGTCGGTCGTCACCAGCTCCGGGCCCTCGGATTCGAACCCGGGCAGCGCGTACGTGCCGGATCCGGTGATGATCGCGATCGGCATCGCGCGGGAGTATCCCCATAAGCTGACCGGCCATGGAGCCCGCACCGGTCCGGCCCGACGAGGTCCGCGAGTTCGCCTCCTCCGTGTGGACGGCGTTCCACGGCGACATGACGGCCGCCGAACTCGACCGCTGGGAGCGCGTGCTCGAGCCCGAGCGGACGCTGGCGCTGCGCGACCGCGGCCGGATCGTCGCCGGGACCGGCATCTTCTCGCGCCGCCTCGCCGTGCCCGGCGGGGTCGTGCCGGCGGCGGCGGTCACGCTCGTCGGCGTTCGGCCCACGCATCGCCGGCGCGGCCTGATGAGCGCGCTGATGCGGCGCCAGCTCGCGGACGTGCACGAGGCCGGCCGTGAGGCGCTGGCGATCCTGTGGGCGTCCGAGGCGGTGATCTACGGGCGCTTCGGCTACGGGCTGGCGACGATCGCCACCACGCTCGACGTCGCCCGCCGCAACGTGCGCCTGCGCCGGACGTCCGACGCCCGGGTCGACCTGCTCACCCCGGCCGACGCGCTGCCCGCGATGCGCGAGGTGCACGCGGCCCTGTGGCCCACGATCCCCGGGATGCTCGACCGCGACGGGCCCTGGTGGGAGGACCGCATCGAGGACCCCGAGGAGGACCGCGAAGGCGCCGGGCCGTTGCGCGCGGCCGTGACCGAGGACGCCTACGCGCTGTACGCGGTCAAGCGGAAGTGGGACGCGGACGGCCCGGCCGGCGAGGTCGTCGTGACGGAAGCGCTCGCCACGAGCGCGGAGGGCGAGAACGCGATCTGGAGCTTCCTGCTCGGGCTCGACCTCACGCGCCGGGTGACCTGGGATCTCGGACCATCCGACCACCCGCTGCTGCACATGGTCACCAACGCCGAGGACGTCCGCATGACCGAGGGCTATGCGCTGTGGGTTCGACTCGTGGACGTCGGCCGGGCGTTGGCCGAGCGCTCGTACGCCGAGCCGTGCGAGGTGGTGCTCGAGGTCGCCGACGAGGTGTGCCCGTGGAACGCAGGCCGCTGGGCGCTGCGCTGGGACGGCACGACGGCCACCTGCGCGAGGACCGCCGTGGCGGCCGGGCTCGAGCTCGGCGCGGCCGAGCTGGGCGCCGCCTACCTCGGTGGCACGCGGCTCGGCGTGCTGGCCCGCGCCGGGCGCGTGCGCGAGCTGCGCAGCGGCGCTCTCGCCGCCGCGAGCCGCGCGTTCGCGGGCGACCGGGCGCCGTGGTGCCCCGAGATCTTCTAGTGCGTCTTCGACAGAACCTCTTGAACGACGCGCCTTCGGCGCCGTGCGCCGGTGCGACAATCGGTGTGATGGACGGCCACGTTCGAGGCTCGGTGCTCGTCGTCGACGACGAGCCGACGATCCGCGAGGTGGTGTCGCGCTACCTCGACCGCGCCGGTTACGAGACGCGCGTGGCGGGTGACGGCGCGGCCGCGCTCAAGGCCGTCGAGGAGCGCACGCCCGACCTGATCGTGCTCGACCTGATGCTGCCCGGCATCGACGGCCTCGAGGTCATGCGGCGCGTGCGCGACGGCGACCGTGCCGCGGCGATCATCCTGCTGACGGCCAAGGGCGAGGAGAACGACCGCATCGTCGGCCTCCGGCTGGGCGCCGACGACTACGTGGTCAAGCCGTTCTCCCCCGGCGAGCTGGTCGCGCGCGTCGACGCCGTGCTGCGGCGCGTCGACACCGTGGCCGAGGACGAGCCGCCACAGCGCTTCGGCGAGCTGGTGATCGAGCCGAGCGCGCACCGCGTCACGGTCGCGGGCGAGGAGGTCGCGCTGACGATGCGCGAGTACGAGCTGCTGCGGTTCCTCGCGCGCCATCCCGGCCGCGCCTTCACGCGCAACCAGCTGATGGACTCGGTCTGGCAGTACGCGTTCTACACCGACACCTCGACCGTCACCGTGCACATCCGGCGGCTGCGGGCCAAGATCGAGCGCGACGCCTCGGCGCCGCGCTGGATCGAGACCGTGTGGGGCGTCGGTTACCGCTTCGCGCCATGAGGTCGGGGCTCGTCTTCGCCACCGCCGTGGCCGCGCTGGTGGCGGTGGCCGCGCTGATCGGCTACGGCGGCCATGCCGCGTGGGTCACGTTCGCCATCGTCGCCCCGCTGGGCTGGCTGACCGTGCTCGCCACCGACCGGCTGATCGTGCGCCGCCGCGGCGGCCTGCGGCGCCGTTTCGCCGCCGTCGCGGCGGTCAGCGCGGCGCTGCTGGCGGCCGCCGTCGGCCTGTTCGTGGCGCTGATGTTCGTCTCGAGCCACGACGCGTTCATGACCGTCCTGCTCGCCGCCTACGCGGCGGCGCTGGCGTGGTGGACGGCGGCGCGCGTCGGCCGCGGCGCGATGGACGACCTCGACCGCGTGCGCGCCACGCTGGCGGCCGTCGCCGAGGGCCGCCGCGACGTGCGCACCGGCGTCGACGGGCACGGACGAGATCGCGCGCGTCGCCGCCGACGTCGACGCCATGGTCGCGCGGCTGGACCACGAGGAGCGCATGCGCCGGACGCTGTTCGCCGCCGTCTCGCACGATCTGCGCACGCCCGTCACCGCGCTGCGCCTGCTCGCCGGCGCGCTCGACGACGACGTGGTGGTCGACGGCGAGCAGCGGCGCGAGTACGTCGCCCGCATGGGCACGCACGTGCACGCCCTCGGGACGCTGATCGACGACCTGTTCGAGCTGACCCGGCTCCAGACCGGCGAGCTCGAGTGGACGATGGAGCAGGTGAGCGTCGCCCTGCTGCTGGAGGAGGCGGTGGACGCGATGCGGCCGGCGGCGGAGGCCGGCGCGGTCTCGGTCAGCGCGCGGCTCGGCTCACCGCTGGGCGCCGCGAGAGCGAATCCCGAGCAGCTCCAGCGGGTGCTCTTCAACCTGATCCAGAACGCGATCCGCCACACGCCGGCGGACGGCAGCGTGACGGTCACCGCGGTGGCCGTGAACGGCGCGATCGAGGTCGAGGTCGCGGACACCGGCGACGGCGTTCCGGCCGACCAGCGCGACCGCGTCTTCGAGCCGTTCTTCCGCGGCGACGAGGCCCGCCACGACGCCGGCGCCGGGCTCGGCCTGGCGATCTCGCGCGCGATCGTCGAGGCCCACGGCGGCCGGATCTGGCTCGAGGACGCCGCCGTCGGCACCCGCGTCCGCTTCAGCCTCCCGGCGTAGAGGACCGCGGCCGCTAGCGGTCGCGCGGCTCGCGCCGCACGCGGCCGGCCTCGGCGCCGAGCTCGCTCGCCGGGCCGCGCGGCGCGGCGATGCCGAGCACGCGCATCGCCTTCAGGCCGAGGCCGAGCTTCTCGCGGCCGTCGGTGGACGACACGTCGAGCCCGGTGAGGTCGCGCACGCGCTCGAGCCGGTAGCGGATCGTGTGCCGGTGCGTGAACAGGCGCGACGCGGTGCCGGCGACGTTGGCGTCGGCGTCGAGGAACGATCTCGAGCGTCTGCACCAGGTCTGTCGCGTACTGCTCGTCGTAGGTGACCAGCGGCTCGACCGTCTCGGCGTAGAAGCGCTGCAGCTCGGCCGGGTCCTCGCTCATCGCCGGCAGCAGCAGCCGGTAGGCGCCCGTCTCCTCGAAGGCCAGCACCGTGTCCGACTCACCGGCCTCGGCGACGTTCGCCGCCAGCAGCGCCTCGTTGCCGGCGCGGTAGAGGTCGACCGGGTCGGCGGCCAGTCGCGAGTGCCCGACCGCGAAGGTGAAGCCGTGCAGGCTCGAGCGCAGCTCGAGCGCGACCGCCTCGGCCACGCGCCGCACCTCGGCGTCGGACGTCGCGGGCAGCAGGACGACGACATGGCCGGCCCCGTCGCCCAACGGGTCGACGACAGCGGCCAGCGAGCCGGGCGCGCTCGCGCGGGCGGCTCGCTCGGCGGCCGCGAGCACGCGGCCGCGCCAGTCCTCGTCGGCCGGGGCGTAGTGGTGCGTGCGGACGACGATCAGCGCCGAGCCCGGCGTGACGTCGATGCCCAGCTCGGCCGCGTGCGCGACGATGTCGCCGCGGTCGGTCACCTCGCGCCGCAGCACCGCGGTCAGGAACCCCGCCTGCGCGGCTTCGGTCGCGCGCTCGGGTGCGCGCACGCGCTCGACCTCGGAGGCGATCAGGGTCGTCACCACCCGCAGCAGGGCGGCCGGCGGCTCGCCGGAGCGGCGCCGTAGCCGCAGCCGGCCGACCACCGTGTCGCCTACGCGCAGGTCGTGCGCGATGACACCCTCGGCGTCCGACATCAGCATCCGCTCGTCGGCCGTCGAGCGCGCGGCCACCGCCAGCACGGCGCTCGAGTGGTCGATCAGCACCAGCGAGGCGTCGAGCGCGCGCGCCGCGGCGCGGACCACCTCGGGCAGCCCCAGCCCGGACTCGACGGCGTCGCTGATCTCGGCCAGCGCGTCGAGGTCCTGCGGCGGCGGCCTGTCGCGCCTGATCGGGATCGGCTCGGGCATCTAGAGCCGGTCGTAGTACCAGAGCACCACGCCGCCGGCCAGCGCGCCCGCGAGCACGAAGGCGGCGAGGACGTAGACGCTCATGACGAGCGCGAGCACGCGCTCGCGCATGCGCCAGTACGAACGCCACGCGGGCACGGCGACGAAGGCGATCCAGCCTGCCAGCGAAATGGCGATCGCCACGCCGATCACGATCAGCGAGACCCGGTCGTCGAGGACGTCGTTCATCGATCTGGGGCACCATTGTGGCGCACGTGCCCGGCGACAAGGGCGAGCGTGCCCACCAGCGCCCACAGCGCGACGCCCAGGGCGGCGCCCCCGAGCACGTCGGTGAGATAGTGGACTTGCAGGTACACGCGCGTCAGGCCGACGACCACGACGAGCCCGATCGCGACCGAGACGGCGGCGAAGCGCACCGCCCAGCCCATCCCCGCGCGAACGAGCACGGTGGCGCAGGCGACCAGCGCCACCGAGTAGGCGGTGTGGCCGGACGGGTACGCGGCATCGTCGACATCGATGAGCCCGCCTTCGGGGCGATCGCGGCCATAGGCCGCCTTGGCCACGTGGACCAGCAGCGGCGACAGCGCGACTCCGATGACGAGCGCGGCGGCGTCGATCCAGCGCCGCCGGACCAGCGCCCACACCACGGTGGCGAGCGCCGCCGCCGCCACGACGGGGAAAGAGCCGATCTGGGTGACGACCTTGGCGACCTCGGTCAGCGGGTCGACCGCGAGCTCGCGCGCGAGGTCGGCGGCCATCTCGTCGATCCGCGGCAGGCCCGGCTGGGAGGCGATGCCGCCGATGAAGAAGAACGAGTAAGCGCCGACGACGCCGAGCGCGAGCAGGGTGGTGAATTCGAGCCCGAGCCCACCCGGCGTGAGGCGTCCGGCGCCGAAGCGGGCGGCGAGGTCGGCCCCGGCCGAGGCCGGCTTGCCGACCAGCCGCCACGCCGGGCCGGCGAGGCGGACGAGCCAGCGCCAGCCCGGGCGATCGCGCCGCTCGTGCAGGTAGGCGCGCACCTGGCGGCGCTTCTCCGGGTCGCGCCGCAGCTGGACGAGGCCGACCAGCGCTCCGACGACCACCACCACGGTCGCGAACGCGAACAGGCCGCGCGAGACGTAGGTGGTCAGCTGGTCGAACGAGTGCCAGAAGACGAAGCCGAGCGTCGCGAAGGTCGCGGCCCAGGCGCCGGCGCCGAGCACGTCGTAGGGCAGGAAGCGGCGCAGCGGCATCCGGCTGGTGCCGGCGATGAAGGGCGCGAGCGCCCGGACGAAGCCGATGAAGCGGCCGATCAGGATCGTGATGCCGCCGCGCTTTGCGAAGAAGCGCTCGACCTGCTCGAGCCGGTCCTCGGTGATCTTCAGCCGCTCGCCGTGGCGGAGCAGCCACGCTCGCCCGAGCTTGCGGCCCGCCGTGTAGGAGGCGAGGTCGCCCGCCACGGCGCAGACCCAGGTCGATCGTGATCAGCACCCACAGCGAGATCTCGCCCTGGCCGGCGATCACGCCGCCGACGATCACCGTCGTCTCGCCGGGCGCGATCAGCCCGACGAACGCGCCGGTCTCGAGGAAGGCGAGGATCCCGACCACCAGGTAGGTCCAGGGGCCGAGCGCGCGGCCGACGTCGAGCATCAGCTCCTCGAGGTTGGGCAGCGGGATCACCCCGACGCCGATCAGCGCGGCGCCCGCCACCCCGATCCAGCCGCCGGCCTGGGTCCAGCGGCCGAGCTTGCGGCGGCGGGCGAGCAGGAACGCCGCGAGCGCCAGCGCGCCGAGCAGCCAGCCCCACTTCATGCTCCACGCACCCGGGCGAAGTCGGCGCCGACGGGCTCGGCCGCGATCGCGCCGGGGATGGCGCGCGCCGCCTCGCGCGCGGTCTCCGGCGCGGCGAAGAGCCCGAACACGGTCGGCCCCGAGCCCGAGACCATCGCGCCGGGGAACAGCGCCTCGTCGATCGCCGGGCACAGCGCGCGGGCAGCGTCCTGGAGGTCGTTGACCGGGGGCGGCGGCTCGCCGGCGAGCGCCGCCGTGGCGGCGCGCTCGAGCTCCTCAGGAGTGCGGGGCGTCGCGAGCCGGTCGAACGCCGCGTAGACCTCCGGGGTCGAGAGGGTGTGCGGCAACGGGACGATCACGAGCCCGAACGGCTCGGGGTCGGGCAGTCGGTCGACGTTCTCGCCGGCGCCGTGCATCAGCACGCGCCCAGGGTCGAGCTGGCTCGGCACGTCGGCGCCGAGCTCGACCGCCAGCTCGTGCAGCAGACCGGCCGGGGCGCCGCCGGCGGCATGCGCGGCGAGCCGCAGCGCCGCCGCCGCGTCACCCGAGCCGCCACCCATGCCGGCCGCGACCGGAACGCGCTTGTGGATGTGGAGCCGCTGTGGTGGGCCGTCCCAGCCCGTCGCCTCTCGGAACAGCGCGAGCGCGCGAGCGGCGAGATTCTCGCCCTCGACGCCCGGGCATACGACCTCGTCGTGGTCGCCGCGGGGGTGCATCGTGAGCTCGTCAGCCAGCGAGACCGCCTGGACGACGGAGACGAGCGGGTGCAGGCCGTCGGTGCGCGGGGCGCCGACGAGCAGCGAGAGGTTGACCTTGCCGGGCGCGCGCGCGACGAGCCTCACGAGGTCAGGCTCCGGTGCAGCTCGCGCCAGTCGTCGGGCGACAGCGTCTCCGCTCGTGCGTCGGCCGGGCGGCCCATGGCCTCGAGCGCGGCCCGGACACGGTCACGGTCGCCCCCGCCGCAGCGCGATCGAGCGGGCGAGCGCCTTGCGCCGGTGGGCGAAGCCCTGCTGGATCAGGGTGCGCAGGGCGGGCTCGGGCGTGGGGCCGTGGCGGGTGAGGCGGACGAGCACGGAGTCGACGTTGGGGACGGGATGGAAGACCGTGCGCGCGATCGGGCGCAGGACCTTGACCTCGCAGGCGAGCTGGGCGAGCACGGACGGCACGCCGTAGGCGGGCGTTCCGGGCTTCGCCGCGAACCGCTCGCCCACCTCCTTCTGCAGCATCGCGACCCAGGTCGAGGCGCGCGGGAGCTGCTCGATCGTACGCAGGATCACCCCGGCGGCGACGCCGTAGGGCAGGTTGGCGACCACCTTGGTGGGCTCGGGGTCGAGCGCGGCGAGGTCGAGCTTGACCGCGTCGGCGAGGTGGAGCGTGGCGTTGGCGTGCGGGTCGAGCGCGTCGCGCAGCGCCGGCTCGAGCCGGCGGTCGAGCTCGACGACGTGCACGTGGGCGGTGCGCTCGGCGAGATACTCCGACAGCACGCCGAGCCCGCCGCCGACCTCGAGCACCACGTCGGCGGGCTCGAGCTCGGCGGCGCGGCCGATGACGTCGAGGATGTTGGAGTCGATGAGGAAGTTCTGGCCCAGCTCGCGGTTGGGCCTGACGCCGAACTGGCGCATGCGGCGCAGGCTCGGCTGCGCGGGGAGCTCGCTCACCAGCCCAGCAGCCGCGCGGCGTTGGCCTCGACGGCCGCCTCGAGCTCGTCGTAGGCGATGCCGCGCCGCTCGGCGAGGAACTGGGCGGTGTGGACCACGTAGGCGGGCTGGTTGCGGTGCTTGCGGACCGGCTGGGGCGTGAGGTACGGCGCGTCGGTCTCGACCAGCAGCCGGTCGAGCGGCACGTGCTCCGCCGCTTCGGCCAGATCCTCCGCCTTCGGGTAGGTGACGTTGCCGGCGAACGAGATCCACCAGCCGCGGTCGAGGCACTCCTCGAGCCGGCCGGGCATCGAGAAGCAGTGCAGGATCACCTCGAGTCCGTCGGCCTGCTCGGCGAGCGTGGCGATCGTGTCGTCCTCGGCGGCGCGGGTGTGGATCACGAGCGGCTTGCTCAGCTCGCGCGCGAGCTCGATCTGGGCGCGGAACGCGCGCTCCTGGTCGGGACGCGGCGCGTAGTCGCGGTAGTCGTCGAGCCCGGTCTCGCCGATCGCCAGGCAGCGCGGATGAGCGGCCAGCTCACGCAGCTCGGCGGTGATCGCGTCGCTGTAGCCGGTCGCGTTGTTGGGGTGATGGCCGATCGCAGCGAACACCTCGTCATGGGTCTCGGCCGCCTTGAGCGCCGCGCGGCGAGAGCCCTCGTCGATCCCGATCGTGAGGATGCGGCGGACGCCCGCGTCGCGCGCGGACTGCACCAGCTCGGCCTCGGGCGCCGGCCCGCGGTCGAGATGGGTGTGGCTGTCGATCATCGATGGATCCGTTCGTGGGTACCGCAGAACCGGTCGTACTCGCGGACGGGTCCATCACGGCTTGGGGAACAGCGGCGGCAGCTTCTCCACGCGCGCGCCGCCCGGTCGCGCGCCGAAGACGGCGCCGTCGAGCGAGAGGTCGTCGCTGCCGAGCGCGCGCAGCAGCTTTGCGGCCGTCTCGGGGATGTACGGGTCGAGCAGCACGGTCACCACGCGCAGGCCCTCGGCGAGCGAGCGCAGGGTGACGTCGAGCTCGCCGGCCTTGGCCTCGTCCTTGGCGAGCTGCCAGGGGGCGCGCTCTTCGACGTAGCGGTTGAGTCGGCGCACGCGCTGCCAGATGCGCTCGAGCGCCTGGGTGATCTCCGCCCGGTCGAGCAGCTCGGACACCTCCTCGCGCAGCCCGTCGAAGTCGGCCTTCAGGACGGGATCGACGTCGACCTCGGGCACGACCGCGTCGCGGTAGCGGTCGATCATCGCCAGCGTGCGGCTGGCGAGGTTGCCGTATTCGTTGGCCAGCTCGCTCTCGTAGCGCTCGCCGAAGGTGATCGTGGAGACGCCGCCGTCCTGGCCGAACGAGACCTCGCGGAAGCAGTAGTAGCGCAGCGCGTCGGTGCCGAAGGTGTCCATCACCTCGAACGGGTCGAGCACGTTGCCGAGCGACTTGGACATCTTGTGCTCGGCGCCCGAGGCGTCCTTCATCAGCAGGTAGCCGTGGATGAACAGGTGGTCGGGCAGCTCGATCTCGGCCGCCATCAGCATGGCCGGCCAGAAGACGGCGTGGAACTTGAGGATGTCCTTCGCCATCACGTGGTACGTGGTGGGCCAGAAGGTGCCGGTGAGGTCCTCGCCGTCGCGGGCGAAGCCGAGCGCGGTGTAGTAGTTGAGCAGCGCGTCGAACCAGACGTAGAAGACGTGGTCGGGGTCCCACGGGACCTGCACGCCCCAGGAGAGCTTCGTCTTCGAGCGGCTGAGCGAGACGTCGTTGAGGCCGCCGGTGATGAAGGCGCGCGCCTCGTTGTAGCGGTGGCGGGGGGCCACGAAGTCGGGCCGGTCGGCATACAGCTTCTCGAGCCGCTCCTGGAAGGCGCTCAGGCGGAAGAACCAGTTCTCCTCGCGCTCGCGGTCGAGCGGGGTCTTGTGGATCGGGCACGTCTGGTCGGGCCCGATCTCGTTCTCGGTCTTGAAGTCCGCGCAGCGGGGGCAGTACCAGCCCTCGTACAGGCCCTTGTAGGCGTGCCCGTTGTCGTGGATGCGCTGCATGACCTCCTGGACGCGCTCGTGGTGGCGCGGGTCGGAGGTGCGGATGAAGAAGTCGTTCGACGCGTTGATGCGCGGCAGCAGCGCCTGGAAGCGCTCGGCGTTGCGGTCGGCGAGCTCCTTCGGAGTCACGCCCTCGCGCTCGGCCGCCTGGGCGACCGGCTCGCCGTGCTCGTCGGTGCCGGTGAGGAAGAAGACCTCCTCGCCACGCTGGCGCATGTGGCGGGCGAGGATGTCGGCGCCGATCGTCGTGTACGCGTGGCCGAGGTGCGGCGCCGCGTTGACGTAGTAGATCGGCGTGGTGACGTAGTAGGCCATGCGCGGCGTCAGAGGCTAGCTGGCGGTCGGCGGCCAGCTTCCCCGCCTTCGCCCAGTTCTCGTGGTCGACCTCGTGGATGAAGATCTGGACGGTCTCGGGCTTGACCTCGTAGGCGTCGACGAACGCCTGCGTGATGCCGGCCACGAGGCGGCGCTTGAGCTCGAGGTCGCGCGGCGACTGCTGGACGGTGACGATCGGCACGGCGGCTCCTTTGGACGTCTAATCGCGCAGGGTGCGGTACGCGAGCAGGCCACCGAAGCCCAGCACACCCGCGCCCGCGACGCCGTCGACCGTGCGCAGCAGCGCGGGCCGACCCAGCGGCGGGTGATCGAGACGCCGCCGGCGAGGATCGCCATCCACGTGAGGCTGCCGAGCACCGAAGCCGACGAGAAGGGCGCGGTCATGGCGCTCACGCTAGCGCTCGGCCGCGCTGACCATCGGGTTCGAATACGCCCGGCGGCGCGCCCGGTAGCGGACGCCGGCGCCCGCCAGCACGAGCGCCAGCCCCGCCCACGCCGGCCACGGTGCGAGCGGCGACGACACGGGTCGAGGCGCCGGACGGACGACTCGTGGCGGGCCCGACCGTGGCGGCGCGCGGCGCGGCGGCGCGGCTCGTGGGGCGCGGCCGAGCGGAACCGGCGGAGATCGCCGGGCGAGGAAGCGCAGCGGGTCCACGTAGTCGAACCTCGTGCCGTCGCGACGCATGCCGAGATGCAGGCCTTCGTGCGTGGACGAGGCGGCCAGCGCCCCGACGATCGCGCCGCGCGAGACCTCGCGGCCGGTCCGGGCGGTGATCGTGGCCAGCGGCATATGCGTCACCCGCCATGGCCCGCAGCGGAGCGTGACCACCCCGCCGCTCGACCCGATCCGGCCGGCGAACGCCACCGGTCCCGTGCACGCGGCGCGCACAGGAGCGCCGGGCGCGGCCGCGAGATCGACGCCGCGGTGGCGGCCGGCCTCGAACGGCCGCCCCGGATCGAACCCGCGGGTCACGTCCCCCGGGACCGGAGCCACCAGCGCGAGCAGGACCAGAAGCATGCGGCGAGGCTACGTCCGCCCCGCGCACCAGCCCCCGCGCGCAACAGAATCGGCACGAAGTCGGAACGGTTCCGTTTGCAAGCGGTGCTGCATCGGACCGATTCGGTTGACGCAGCTTGACCGGTCATGGGAGTGTCGGCTGTCATGCGAACCACGGAAGGCTCGCCTCCATCGCCGGAACTCAAGCTGATCGCCGACCCCGAGACGCGCCGCCGTGTGGCGATGGCGGCCGAAAGCGACCTCGAGGCGTTCCGCTACGCCCACTGGCGCGGCACGGTGACGTTCCACGACGTCGCCGCCTCGTGGTTCCACATGTCCGACCCCAACCTCCCGCCCGAGCTGCGTCTGGAGTTCAAGAACCTGTTCCCCGGCCTGCTCGACGCCTTCGCCGAGCCTCGCAAGGGGATCATCACCGCGTATTTCTGCCGCCATATCCGCGTCGCCGCCGCGCTGACCGACATCGGCCACGCCGCCGGCGCGCCCGAGGGCGTGCCCGAGGCCGAGCTCAAGGGCCCGCCGCCCGCCGGCATCGTCCCCCTGCTCGACCATGCGGCCGCGGTCGAGGCCGAGAGCAACGGCCACGGCGACCCGCGCGCCACGCTCCCACCGCTGGCGCGTCCGGCGCGCGCGCGAGTACGAGGTCTCGTTCTGGCGCCGCCTGCTGCCCGGCGGCCCGCGCGTCTTCGACCCGGCGCCGGCGGCCAGCTCGGCGATCCACATCGAGCCGACGTTCGGCGACCCCGAGGACTGGAAGGCGAAGGAGATCCTCTTCCAGTGCCTGCACCTGCACTACAAGGCGCTCGAGTTCCTCGCCCCGCAGCCACGCAAGATCTGCCTGCGGATGATCTTCGGCGTGATCACCACGCTGCTCGGAACGCTCGACCACCGGCAGCTCGAGCGCGACGCCGGCAACATCGAGAGCACCCCCTTCGGCTCGAACGCCGCCGAGGTGGAGACGCTCGAGCGCGAGCTCAGGCAGGCGCAGGCCTACTACGAGGCCTCGGCCCAGCGACAGGCGCAGCTCGAGTACCTGGTCGGCATGGTGATGTTCCTGGTGCTGGCGGTGCTGGGCACCGCGGCGATCGCGCTCTTCACCCCCCTGCTCGACGAGGCGGCCACGGTCAGCGTCCTCGGCGGCGCCGCCGGCGCCGTCGTCAGCGTGATGAACCGCATGACCGGCGGCAGCCTGGTGGTGCGGCCCGAGGGGGGCAGGAAGACGATCCGCGCGCTCGGCTTCATGCGTCCGGTGATCGGCGCCACGTTCGGCGCCGTCGTCTACCTGTTCCTCGACGGCGGCATCGTCCAGGTCGTGTCACCGCCCGACGGCGGCGCGAACCTCGCCTTCTACGCGGCGCTGGGCTTCCTGTCGGGCTTCAGCGAGCGCTTCGCGCAGGACGTGATCGCGCAGGCGAGCGGCGACAACGGGGCTAGCGCCGCTCCGCGACCTCCCGATACAGCGCGTTCGCCGGCGTCCCCGTGAGCTCGGCCACCACGCTCGCGGCGACCCGCGGGCGGGCGCCCGCCTCCACCAGCCGGCGCGCGGCGTCCACGGCGGCCGGGTCAAGCCCGGTGCGCGGCGGCGCGCCGCCGATGACGAGCACGACCTCGCCCTTCGGCGGGCCTGAGGCGTAGCGCGCGGCGAGCTCGGCCGCCGTCCCGCGCACCACCTCCTCGTGCACCTTGGTCAGCTCGCGGCAGACGGCCACCGGCCGCTCGCCGTCGACCGCCGCCAGCACCTCCAGCGTCGCCGCCACCCGCTTGGGCGACTCGAAGGCGACCACCGTCTCCGGCGAGCCCAGCACCTCGATCAGCGCCGACCGCTTGCGCGGCAGGAAGCCGGCGAAGCGCCACGCATCGGACGGCAGCGCCGAGGCCACCAGCGCCGCCAGCGCGGCCGACGGCCCCGGCAGCACCTCGACCTCCAGGCCCGCGGCCACGCAGCCCTGCACGAGCACGTAGCCGGGATCGGACACCAAGGGCATCCCCGCGTCCGACACCAGCGCCACCACCGCCCCGCCGCGCATGCGCTCGACCAGGTCGGCGGCCCGCTCGCGCTCGTTGTGCTCGTGATACGAGATCAGCGACGCCTGCACGCCGTAGCGCTCGAGCAGCACGCGCGTGCGGCGCGTGTCCTCGCACGCCACCACGTCGGCGTCGCGCAGCGCGGACAGCACCCGCAGCGTGACGTCCTCGAGGTTCCCGATCGGCGTCGGGCAGACGACGAGCCGGCCGCTCATGGATACCCCGCCCGCAGGAGGCCGCCGCCCTCGCGCGCCGCCAGCGCCGCTCCCACGAGACCGGCGTCGGACCCGAAGGCCGCCTTCTCGATCCGCACCGCATCGCGGCCCGGGGCCAGGGCGCGCTTGCGGACGATCCGCCGCGCCGGCTCGAGCAGCAGCTCCCCCGCCTCGCTGACGCCGCCGCCGATCACCGCCACCTCCGGGTTGAAGATGTTGACCAGCGACACGAGGCCGACCCCCAGCCGCTCCCCGATCAGCGCGATCGCATCGGACGCCACCGGGTCGCCCTCGCGCGCGAGCTCGGTGATCAGCGGCCCGGTCAGCTCACGGCCCTCCTCGAGCGCGTGGCCGAGGGCCGTGTCGGGCCGCCTGGCCACCGCCACCGAGGCGAGCCGCACCAGCGTCGTGCCCGAGCAGAAGGTCTCCAGGCAGCCGTAGTTCGGGCAGTCGGACTGGCACGGCGGACCGTCGATGTCGACCACCATGTGGCCCATCTCGGCGCCACCGCCGATCCAGCCCCGGAAGACCTCGCCGCCGAGCACGAGCCCGCCGCCGATCCCGGTCCCGATGGTGAGCAGGATCATCTCGCTGCAGCCCGCGCCGGCGCCCACGCGGGCCTCGCACAGCGCGGCGCAGTTGCCGTCGTTGTCGACGACGACGGGCAGCCCGAGCCGCTCGGCCATCACCTCGTGGAAGCGGATGTCGGCGAGCGGCGCGTTGGCCGCCTGGACCGCCATCCCGGTCCGCGAGTCGAACGTGCACGGGATGCCGAAGCCGACGGCCTCGACCTCGCCTCCCACGGCGGTCCTGATCTCCTCGACCGCGTCGGCGACCATCTGCACGAGGCCGTCCTGATCCAGTCCGTAGATCAGACGGTTGGTACGGTGATGGATGCCCAGGTCGGCGTCGACCGCGCCGGCCAGGAGCTTCGTGCCGCCGAGGTCGACGCCTATGACGCCTCGCTCGACCACGCGGCCACCATACCCGCTCCCACCCATGGCCGACGACCGCCACGACTCGCCCCGGTACACCAAGTACCGCTCGCGCCCCCGCATGCCATGGGAGCGCGATGACGACCTGAGCAGCGGCGAGCCGCGCGAGCCGAAGCCCGGACGCCGCCGGTGGCCGTTCCGCCGCCGCACCCGCGAGCCGCGGCGCCGTCGCCGGCTGACCGTCGGCCGCGTGATCGCCTACCTGGCCATGGCCGTCGCCGCGTGGCTGCTGGTCTCGCTCGTGGTCTTCCTGATCAGCGCCCAGATCCAGTCGGCGAAGATCTCCGACGCGGCCGACGCCCGCCTCAGCGGCGGCGGCTTCCCGCTGACCACGCCGAACACGATCCTCGTGCTCGGCTCCGACGCGCGCACCCGCAGCGGCGCCGAGCCCGGCGCGCAGACGATCGGCCAGCCCAGCCGGTCGGACTCGATCATGCTCCTGCGCATCGGCGGCGGCGCCAACGCCCAGCTCTCGATCCTGCGCGACACGGTGGTCGACATCCCGGGCCACGGCCAGAACAAGATCAACGCCGCGTACGCACTCGGCGGCGCGGCGCTCGCCATCGAGACCGTCGAGGACTACCTCGACATCCCGGTCAACCACCTCGTCGAGGTCAACTTCGAGAACTTCCCAGAGCTGATCAACTCACTCGGCGGCATCACCTACACCGGCAACTGCGTGATCTCGAAGATCAACGGCGGCCTGCGCAACGGCGGCTACACGCTGCGCCTGAAGGCCGGCACCAACGAGCTCACCGGCGAGGAGGCGCTCGCGCTCGCGCGCACGCGCAAGAACGACTGCCGGCCGCAGGAGGACGACCGCTCGCGCGCCATCCGCCAGCAGAAGATCATCAACGCGATCAAGGACCAGGTGATCTCGTTCGAGACCTTCGTCCGCCTGCCGTGGGTCGCGTGGGCGGCGCCCCAGGCCATCCGCTCCGACATGTCCGGGCTGACACTGCTCGGCCTGATCGGCGCCGAGCTGATCGGCGGCGAGAGCAAGAAGTACCTGCTCGAGCCGTCGGGCACCACGACGCTGCCCGACGGCGGGGCCGGCCTGACGGTCGACGAGGCCGAGAAGCAGCAGACCGTCGAGCAGTTCCTGGAGGGGTGAGCCTCCCCGGACGCCCCGTCGGGAGGGGCGCCCGGGAAGCCTTGACTCACTAATCGTCGCCTTCGCCGTTCTCGATCTGTGCGCGGATCTCGCCTGCCGGGCGCGCCGTGCTGTGCACGTTCGCGTACGTGTAGCCGCACGGATCGCGTCGAGGAGCTCATCGAACTCGCCGGCCCGATGCCCTGGCCCGCTGGCCCGATCACGTCAGCCGCATCGAGGGTCCCGCTGACCGTGCCCTCCGGCGACGGGCACGTCGGCGTGTCAGCCGAGCCGTTGCCGAGGTTGGTGCACAGGAACACACTGATGCCGCCGGTGGTGGCGCGCGCACCGAAGTGGATGTGCGCCTGCAGCACCGGCGTCTCGAAGCCCCGGTACGAGAGCTCGGTACTCGAGCGTGTTAGAGAACCGGTTGATGCGTGAGCTTGAACTCGCCGTTGGCCGGCGTGGAGAGCGCCTGCGGCGTCTCCTCGTAGCCGCTGAGCCGCTCCCGGAAGTTGTTACTGCCGGTGGCGACGGCCACCCCCACGGCACCGAGCAGCGACAGCACGCCGATGGCCAGCACAAGCTTGAGCCTGCGTCGGTTCACCCTTACCCCCTCAGGTCGGATGTGGACCTGGGTGATACGCGAGCGCGGCGCCCGAGGTTCAGAGCCAGGCGAGCTCGGCGATCCGCTCGCGGTGCTCGCTGCCCTCCCCGTACGCGTGCGCGTTGGCCTCGCCGCGCTTGAGGAAGAAGTGCAGGTCGTGCTCCCAGGTGAAGCCGATGCCGCCGTGGACCTGCAGCGCGGAGCGCGGCACGCGGCGCCCGCAGTCGCCCGCATAGGCCTTCGCGCAGGCGGCGGCGAGCGCCGCCGTCTCCGGCTCGTGGTCGAGCGCCCATGCCGCCCAGTAGACGGCCGCGCGGGCGCCCTCGACCTCGAGCAGCATCTGCGCGCAGGCGTGCGAGACGGCCTGGTAGGTGCCGATCGCGCGCCCGAACTGCTTGCGCTCCTTGGCGTACGCGACCGCCATCTCCATCGCCCGCTCGGCCACGCCGACCGACTCAGCGGCGTTCATCACGGTCGCCTGCAGCCGCCCGCGCTCGACGTCGCCGCCGCCCGCGCGCTCGCCGCCGCTGACCCGGAACAGCCTCCGTGTCGGATCGAGCGCGGGCACGGGCTCGACGGCGGCGCCCGTCACCTGCGCGCCGTCCCAGTCGACCAGCACGTCGGCCGCCCCCGCGTCGAACGCCAGCCCGTCGACGACGACGGCGCCGCGCCGCCCGCCGCCGACGTCCGCGCCGAGCAGGCCGGCGGCCCACGTCGACTGGAGCGGCGTCGGCGCCAGCGCGTAGCCGAGCTCCTCGGCCACCACGATCATCTCGACGGTCCCGATCTCGGCGATCTCCGGCCAGCCGAGCTCGACCATCTCGCTCCACTGCGCGTCGGTGAAGCCGCGCTCGTCGTCGAGCGCGAGCCGGCGCACCTCGGCGAGCGGGTAGCGCGCGGCCAGGAACTCGCGCGCCGTGGACTTGATCGTCCGCTGGTCCTCCGAGAGGTCGAAGTTCACGTGGTCACGAGGCCCGCGGGAGACCGAGCACGCGCTCGGCGACGATGTTCTTGAGGATCTCGGTCGTGCCGCCCTCGATCGAGTTGGCGCGGGCGCGCAGGAAGCGATACGGCCACGAGCCCTCGGCCTGCAGCGCGCGCGAGCCGGCGACGTCCATCGCCAGCTCGGTCAGCCCCTGGTTCACCTCGGCCCAGTGCCACTTGCCGAGCGAGCCCCCGGGGCCGGGCGGGCGGGTCAGGCCGCGGTAGGCGTTGAGCCGCAGCACCTGCGCCTCCGCGTAGAGCTGGCCGAAGCGCTGGCGGATCAGCGGGTCATCCTCCAGGCCGAGCTCGCGGATCTCGTCGCGCAGCTCGCGCAGCGCGACCTGCACGCGGACCTGGAGCGCGAAGGCGAGCCCGGCGCGCTCGTGCATCAGCGTGGTGATGGCCACCGGCCAGCCGTTGCCCTCACCGCCGACGATGTTCTCGTGCGGGATCCGCGCCTCCTCGAGGAACAGCTCGTTGAACTCGGACTCGCCGGTGATCTGGACGAGCGGCCGCACCTCGACGGCGTCCTGCTCCATGTCGAGCAGGAAGTAGGTGAGCCCGCGATGCTTGGGCGCCTCGGGGTCGGTGCGGGCGACGAGCATGCACCACTTCGCCTCGTGCGCGTACGTGGTCCAGACCTTCTGGCCGGTGACGATCCACTCGTCGCCCTTGCGCACGGCGCGTGTCTTCAGTGACGCGAGGTCGGAGCCCGACTCGGGCTCCGAGAACCCCTGGCACCAGATCTCGTCGGCCGACAGGATCGGCTGCAGGTAGCGCTGCTTCTGCTCCTCGGTGCCGTGGGCGATGACCGTCGGGCCGCCCATGGCCAGCCCGAGCACGTTGGCCATCGAGGGCGCCCCGGCGCGCGCGACCTCCTCGAAGAAGATCGCCTGCTCGACCTGCGTGGCGCCGGCGCCGCCGTACTCGGTCGGCCACGTCAGCCCGGCCCAGCCGCGCTCGTTGAGCGCCTGCTGCCAGGCACGGCGGAACTCGAACAGCTCGGGGTCGGAGTCCGGCTCGCGGCCGGGGTGGTTGGCCTCTATCCAGCCGCGGACGGCGTCACGGAACTCACGCTCGGCCGGCGACAGGCTCAGGTCCATGGTCCGGGCACGCTACCGGCTCCGGCACCTGCTCGCGCCGGGGACCGGAGGCGAGCGCGACCCCGCCGAGGATCAGCGCCAGGCCCCCGAGACCCGCCACGGTGATCGGCTCCTCGAGGAACACGCCACCGTAGAAGAGCGCCACGCCGGGCGCCAGGTAGCTGACCAGCGAGGCGCGCCCGGCCCCGACCTCGGCGATCAGCTTGTAGAAGATCACGAAGGCGAGCGCGGTACCGATGGCGCCGAGCGCGAGGACCGAGGCGACGGCGCCGAGGCCGGGCGCCTCGCTCGGCGCGGTGGCGACGGCGGCCGGCAGCGTCCACAGCGAGGCGGCCGAGATCGAGACGAACGAGGCCTGGACCGAGGTCAGCCGGCCGTAGCGGCGCTTGACCACGAAGCCGCCGAGCGCGTAGAAGGCGGCCGCGCCGACCATCGCCATCGCGCCGAGGAACTGGGCGAGCGTGGAGATCGACTCGACGCCGACCACCAGCGCCACGCCCGCCAGGCCGGCGAGCATGCCGATCCCCTGGCGGCGGTCGATCCGCTCGGACGGATCGATGAACGGCGCGAACAGGGCCACGAACAGCGCCGCCGGCGAGATCAGGACGGCGGTCAGGCCGGACGGCACCTCGTGCTCGCCGAAGGTGATCAGGGTGAACGGAGCCGCCACCGCCACGAAGCCCAGCGTCGCCGCCCAGCCGGGCCGCCGGCGCATGTCGGCGAGCGCGCCGCGGACGGCGCCGCGCAGCGCGATCGCCAGCACCAGCGCGGCGAGCGCCGTGCGCATCCACACGATCATCGGCGCGCTGAAGTCCTCGAGCGCGTACTTGATCAGCAGATAGGAGCCGCCCCAGATGGCGGACAGCGCGGCGAGCAATCCGAACTGGCGCGGCGACATGACCACCAGTGTGGCAGCGGAACGGCTTCAGCGGAAATGACGATTCTGCCTGTAAGGGATAAGCCGTGCTTATCGACGCGCGCGACCGACGGATCAGTCAGATTTGCCCGAGCCGGAAGACGAGGCCGGCTTGGACTCGCTCTTGTCCTTCTTCGCGTCGTGCTTGTCGGCGCCTTCGGACGCGGACTTCTCGCGCTCGCGCTTGCGCTTCGACGTGCCGTAGTCGGTGTTGTAGAAGCCCGACCCCTTGAAGTGCACAGCGATCGGATGGAACACGCGCTGCACGATGGCCTCGCACTCCTGGCAGTGCGTCACCGGATCGTCGGTGATCTTCTGCATGACCTCGAAGAGGTGGCCGTTCTCGCAGCGGTACTCGTAGATCGGCATCGCGGCGGCCGAGTATAGGCTGAGCCCATGGCCGCTCCGACCATGGACGCCGTGGTCGCGCTCTGCAAGCGGCGGGGGCTGATCTTCCCCGCCTCCGAGATCTACGGCGGGATCCACAACACCTACGACTACGGGCACTACGGCGTCCTGCTCAAGAAGAACGTCGTCGACGCCTGGTGGAAGTCGATGATCCAGGAGCGCGACGACATCGTGGCGCTCGACTCGGCCATCATCCAGCACCCGCGCACGTGGGAGGCGTCGGGCCATCTCGCGGGCTTCGCCGATCCGCTCGTCCAGTGCCTGGGCAAGTGCAAGCAGCGGTTCCGCGAGGACCACCTGCGCGAGGCGCAGGGGGAGGGCGAGCTGCGCTGTCCTGTCTGCGGCGGCGAGCTGACCGAGCCGCGCGCCTTCAACCTCATGTTCGAGACGACGGTCGGCCCGGTGAAGGAGGCCGGCTCGACGGTCTACCTGCGCCCTGAGACGGCGCAGGGCATCTTCCTCGACTTCAAGACCACGCTCGGCTTCGCCCGTCGCAAGCCGCCGTTCGGGATCGCGCAGGTCGGCAAGTCGTTCCGCAACGAGATCACGCCCGGCAACTTCATCTTCCGCACGCTCGAGTTCGAGCAGATGGAGATGGAGTTCTTCGTGCCGCCCGACGAGGCCGGGCGCTGGTACGACTACTGGCGCCAGGCGCGGCTGGACTGGTACGTCTCGCTCGGGATCGACCGCGAGCGCCTGCGGCTGCGCGACCACGACGAGGACGAGCTGTCGCACTACTCCTCCGCCACCGCCGACGTCGAGTACCTGTATCCGATCGGCTGGTCGGAGCTGGAGGGCGTCGCCAACCGCGGCGACTTCGACCTCACCCAGCACGCAGAGTTCTCGGGCGAGAAGCTCGAGTACTTCGACCCGCAGACGCGCGAGCGCTACGTCCCGCACGTGATCGAGCCGGCCGCCGGCGTCGGCCGCACCGTGCTGGCACTGTTGTGCGACGCCTACGACGAGGACGAGATCGGCGGCGAGAAGCGCACCGTGCTGCGGCTGCACCCGAGGATGGCGCCGGTCAAGGTCGCGGTGCTCCCGCTGCTGCGCAAGGACGGGCATCCCGAGCGCGCGCGAGCGATCTACGAGGAGCTGCGCACGCACGTGAGCGCCGAGTACGACGAGGGCGGCCACATCGGCAAGCGCTACCGGCGTCAGGACGAGATCGGCACGCCGTTCGCCGTCACGATCGACCACCAGACGCTCGAGGACGGCACCGTGACGCTGCGCGAGCGCGACACGCTCACCCAGGACCGCGTGCCGGCCGACGAGCTGGTGGCGCGTGTGAACGCCGCCGTTCGCTAACGTCGGTTGGCGATGTCGGTCGCCGCAGACCAGGTCAGCTACGAGGACCTCTACCGGCGCTGGGAGGCGGCCAACTGGCGGGCCACGGAGATCGACTTCTCCGAGGACCGCGCGCAGTGGCAGGAGCGCTTCTCGGCGCACGAGCGCCGCGCCGCCCTCTGGAACTACGCGATGTTCTTCCACGGCGAGGACGCCGTCGCCGACGACCTGTCGCCGTTCATCGACGCCGCCCCGCGCGAGGAGCAGAAGTACTTCCTCGCCACCCAGCAGGTCGACGAGGCGCGCCACGCGGTGTTCTTCAACCGCTTCATGCACGAGGTGGTCGAGCGCGGCGACGGCACTATCGCGAGCGCGCTGGAGGCGACGCGGCCGGAGCTCACGTGGGGCTTCGTGAAGACGTTCGAGATGCTCCACCGCGTGGTCGACGAGCTGCGCCGCGACCGCTCGCGCACCAAGCTCGCGCAGGCGGTGACGATGTACCACTTCGTCGTCGAGGCCACGCTCGCCCAGCCCGGGCAGCACTTCATCTCCGACTACCTCGCACGAGCGCGGCCTCCTGCCCGGCTTCCGCGCCGGCATGCACAACGTCGCGCTCGACGAGCAGCGCCACATCGGGTTCGGCGTCAAGCTGCTGCGCGACCTGGCGCTCGAGGACCCGGAGGTGCCCGACGCCGTGGCCGAGCAGCTGCGCGCCGTCACGCCGGTCTCGCTCGCCGTCTTCGTCCCACCCGGCTGGGACACGAGCTACGTCGAGTGCTTCGGCTTCACGCTCGAGCAGATCTACGAGGAGGGCGCCCGCTCGTTCGAGGCCAAGTTCCGCGCCGCCGGTCTGCCGATCGAGGAGCTGCCCGGCCCGCAGATCATGCCGATGGACCTGCCGCCGGCCGACCGCGCCCGCCGCGGGCTCGACATGCTGCGCGCCGGCTACCTCGGCGCGCCCGACGGGCCGCCGGCGCGCGACCCCGAGGCGATGGCGATGCTGTTCGACAGCGTCCGCCGCAACGTCGACCTGCGGCGTGCGCCAGACGGGCCGTTCGTGCTCCAGTGGGACTTCCCCGACGCCGAGCCCTGGCACGTCCGGCTCGACAACGGGTCGACCGCCGCGGCGCCGGGGCGAGCGCCGGACGTCGACCTCGAGCTCCGCTGCAGCTTCGACGACTGGGTCGACGTGGTGGCCGGGCGGCTCGATGCGCGCAGGGCGGTCGCCACCGGCCGGCTGCGGCCGCGCGCGAAGCCGCGGGCGCTGTGGCGCGCGCGCAGGCTGTTCAGCGCGTCTTGACCTTGAGGGTCATCGTCATTCCCGCCCGCCTGGCGGACCGCCGCGAGTCCTTGATCAGGGATATCCCTGGTTCGAGTCCATCAACAGCGTCCGGGCCGCCGCGGTGGCGGCGCGCAGGGCCGGCCGGTGGTCGTTGCCCGGCTCCCCCAGCAGGCGCAGAGCGAACCCGTCGGCGAGCGAGAGCAGCACGGCGGCGACCGCCTCCGGATCGTCGCTCAGCCGCACGGCGCCCTGCTCCTGGCGGGCGGTCAGCAGCTCGGCCAGGCGGGTCCGGGTGGCGCGCTGGAGCTCGGCGAACTCGGCGGCGATCTCAGGGTTGCGACGGCCCGACGTGAACAGCTCGAACATCAGCGCCACGAAGCCGGGGTCGCGCTCCACGAGGTCCTCGAGCGAGTGCACGAGCACTTCGATGACCTCGTCCGCCGAGTGGGCGTCCTCGAGCGCCCGGTCGAGCCGCTCCATGCGGATGTCGGCGTCGCGGCGGACGACCTCGGCGAGCAGCTTCTCCTTGGTGCCGAAGTGGTAGTGCAGCAGGCCGCGCGAGACGCCGGCCTCGCGCGCGACGTGGTCGAAGGTCGCGCCCGCGGCTCCGCGGGCCGCCACCGAGCGGCGCATCGCGTCGATGATCCTCGAGCTCGCGGCCTCCATGCTTCGTATATTCCGGCACATGGGCTCCCGCCGCCTCCTGGCCGCGGCGGCGGGACGCACACGTGTGATGAAACCCCGGGCTATTTCGCTGCGACCGTCCGATACCTGGCCACTGCCAGGGGCGCGAAGATCGCCGTCAGGACGGCGCACCAGATGAACGACATCCAGATGTCGCTGTTGGCCGGCGTGTTCAGCCACAACGAGCGGACGGCGTCCGAGACCGTGGTGAACGGGTTCGCCTCCGCGAACTGGCGGAGCCCGTCGGGCATCGACTCCGCCGGCACGAACACCGAGGAGGCGAACGTGAGCGGGAAGATCAGCGTGAAGCCGATCGAGTTCGCCGTCTCCGGCGAGGACGAGTACAGCCCGACGAGCGCGAAGATCCACGAGAACGCATAGCCGAGGAACAGCAGCAGCACGATTCCGAGCGCGATCTCGCCCACCGTCGCGTCGATGAAGTTGAAGCCGGCGGCGAAGCCGACCGCGAACAGCACGACGAGTGACAGGCAGTTGAGGACGACGTCGGACGACGTGCGCGCCGTCAGCACCGCCGCGCGCGACATCGGCAGCGAGCGGAAGCGGTCGATCAGGCCCTTCTTGACGTCCTCGGAGAGGCCGAGCGCCGTCACGAACCCGCCGAACGCGATCGACTGGACGATGATGCCCGGCATCAGGAAGTCGACGTAGTCGAAGCCCGGCGTCTGGATCGCGCCGCCGAACACGTAGACGAACAGCAGCACGAACATCACCGGCTGGACCGTGTACGCGATCAGCAGGTCGGGCTGGCGCGGGATCCGCATCAGGTTGCGCTTGGCGAGGACCGTCGTGTCCTCGACGGTGGTGGAGACGCTCATACGGCCGCAACCTCCTGCTCCTCGTCGGGGGCCCCTGTCGTGTCCTCGGCGGCGTGGCCCGTGAGGGCGATGAACACGTCGTCGAGCGTCGGCCGGTGCAGCGCGATGTCGTCGACCACGATGCCGACCGACGTCGAGCTTGCGGATGGCCTCGGGGATGACCCCGTGGCGCGGTCGCACCGGGGCGTGGACGACGAGTCCGTCGGCCGTCGCGCGGTCCAGGCACATCTCGGCCAGCGCGGCGATCGCGGCATCCGCGTCGGCGGCGTCCTCGAGCTTGACGTCGAGCCGGTCGCCGCCGATCTGGGCCTTCAGCTCGTCCGAGGTGCCCTCGGCGATCACCCGGCCGTGGTCGATCACCACGATCCGGTCGGCCAGCCGGTCGGCCTCGTCGAGGTACTGGGTGGTCAGTAGCACCGTCGCGCCAGCCGCCGCGCGCGACTCGATCGTCTCCCACATGCCGAGGCGGCTGCGCGGGTCGAGGCCCGTGGTGGGCTCGTCCAGGAACAGCACCGGCGGGCGGGCCACGAGCGCCGCGGCGAGGTCGAGCCGGCGCCGCATGCCGCCGGAGTAGGTCTTGGCGGGCCGTTTGGCCGCCTCGGTGAGCTCGAAGCGCTCGAGCAGCTCGCCCGCCCGCTCGCGCGACTGCTCCTTGCCGAGGTGGTAGAGCCGGCCGACCATCTCCAGGTTCTCGAACCCGGTGAGGTTCTCGTCCACGGCCGCGTACTGGCCGGCCAGGCCGATCTTCGCCCGCAGCTCGGCGGCGTCACGCTTCACGTCGAGCCCGGCCACTCGGGCCGTTCCCGCGTCGGCCTCGAGCAGGGTGGTGAGGATCCGCACCGCGGTTGTCTTGCCGGCGCCGTTGGGGCCCAGCAGGCCGAGCACACTGCCCGTGCGCGCGGCGAAATCGATGCCGCGGAGGGCGTGCACCGAGCCGTACGACTTCTCGAGCCCCTCGACGACGATCGCATCATCGGTCATGCGAGCCAAGCTAGTAGAGGCCCCCGGCGGTTTCGGTACGGTTTGGCACACTGTTGCCCGATGGAGGAACGGCAGCGGCGCCCGCGCCCCAAGCTGATCGAGAGCCTCGAGGCGCGGCGGGCCACGCACCGCGACCGAAGCCGCTTCTACCGCGATCGGCTTCGCCGTCGTCGGCGCCGCGATCCTGCTCGGCGGCGTGGTGATGCTGGTCACCCCCGGCCCGGCGTTCGTGCTGATCCCGATCGGCCTCGCCATGCTCTCGCTCGAGTTCGTGTGGGCCGAGCGGCTGCTCGAGAAATCGCTCGAGCAGGCGCAGGCCGCCCAGGAGAAGGCGGTGCAGACGACGCGCACGGAGCGCATCCTGCTGGCGATCGCGACCGTCCTGGCGATCGCCGCGTGCGTGCTCGCGGTCCTCTGGTGGGACATTCCTGTCCTACCGGACAAGTAGTTGCTCCGCCGGGCATCCAGCCGGCGTTCTGACAGAAACGGACGCCATCCATGGCGTCCGTAACCGGGCTTCGCCCTCTATCTGGGGTGCTCAGGTCGTGGTTCCGGCTGCCTCGTTGGAGGGGGTCGACGCGGTGGTGGTGGAGCTGTACTCGAACTCCTCCTCGGCGCCGAACAGTCCGTCGAGCACCTTCTTGCGCAGGTTCTCGCTCACGGCGAGCGCCACGCCGGCGGAAGCGACGCCGATCAGCAGGATCTTGCCGAAGCCGCCCTTGCGCTTCTTCTTCTTCTTGGGCGCCTCGCGCAGCGCGACACTGGCGTCCTTGATCGACTCGGCGGCGTTCTTGATCTCCTTCTGCAGCTTCTTGTCGTCGAAGATCTGCGAGGAAGGGGACTTGCCGTTGCTCAGGCGCGCGTAGGCCTTGCGGGCGGACTCGTAGGCGTCTGCGATGTTCTTCCGCAGGTCCTCGTCCTCGACCACTTGCCGCAGGTACGGGTTCGTGCGCGCCTTCTCGGCCGCCGACTTGGCCTTGTTCTTGGCTTTTGCCATACCACCTCTCCGCGTCGCTTTGGGACGAGCATACCCGCGATCCGCGGGTGTCAGCGACGGCGGGCGCCGTCGGTGAGCGCGGCGGTGAAGACTTCGTCGATGTCGCCCACCCAGACGAAGTCGACGTCCTCGCGCAGCGGCTCCGGCAGATCCTCGAGATCGCCCTCGTTGCGGCGCGGCGCGAGGATGCGGTGGATGCCCGCGCGCTGGGCGGCGAGCGCCTTCTCCTTCAGGCCCCCGATCGGCAGCACCTGGCCCGTCAGCGTCAGCTCGCCGGTCATCGCCGTGTCGTCGCGGACCGGGCGGCCGGAGACGAGCGACATCAGCGCGGTGGCCATGGTGATGCCGGCGCTCGGGCCGTCCTTGGGGATCGCCCCGGCGGGCACGTGGACGTGCACGTCGTGCTTGGAGAACCAGTCCGGGGGCAGGTCGGCGTGGCCGCGCACGTACGAGAGCGCCGCCTCGGCCGACTCGCGCATGACGTCGCCGAGCTGGCCGGTGATGGTCAGCTTGCCCTTGCCGGGCATCGCGCTCGCCTCGACGAACAGGACGTCGCCGCCCACCGGCGTCCACGCCAGCCCGGTGGCGACGCCGGCCTCGGCGGTCCGGCGCCGGACATCGGGCTGGAAGCGCGGGCGGCCGAGCAGTGCGCGCACCCGCGGCGCGGTCACCGACAGCTTGCGCTCGAGCGTGCCCATGGCGACTTCGAGCGCGACCTTGCGACAGGCCGAGCCGATCTCGCGCTCGAGGTTGCGCACGCCGGCCTCGCGCGTGTACGCGCCGATGATCTCCCGCAGGCCGGCGTCGGAGAAGCCGACCTGCGACTTCTTGAGCCCGTTGCGCTCGATCTGGCGCGGGACGAGGTACCGCTTGGCGATCTGGAGCTTCTCCTCCTCGGTGTAGCCGGCGAGCGCGATGACCTCCATCCGGTCGCGCAGCGGGCCGGGCACGCGGTCCATGTCGTTCGCGGTGCAGATGAACATCGTGCGCGACAGGTCGAACGCCACGTCGAGGTAGTGGTCGCGGAACGTCGAGTTCTGCTCGGGGTCGAGCACCTCGAGCATCGCGCTCGCCGGGTCGCCGCGGTAATCGGCACCCATCTTGTCGATCTCGTCGATCATGAACACCGGGTTGTGGGACTCGGCGTCGCGCAGCGCGCGGATGATCGTGCCGGGCATCGCGCCGATGTAGGTCCGGCGATGGCCGCGGATCTCGGACTCGTCGCGTACGCCGCCGACACTGATGCGCTCGAACTTGCGCCCGAGCGCGCGGGCGACCGACTGGCCGAGCGACGTCTTGCCGACCCCGGGTGGGCCGGCGAGGCAGAGGATCGAGCCGCGTGCGTCCGGCTTGAGCTTGCGCACGGCGAGGAACTCGAGGATCCGGTCCTTGACCTTGTCGATGTCGTAGTGGTCCTCGTCGAGCACCGCGCGCGCGTGCTTCAGGTCGAGGTTGTCCTCGGTCCCCTTGCCCCACGGCAGCGAGGCCATCCACTCCAGGTAGGTGCGGATGACGCCGTGCTCGGCCGCCGCCTGCGGGATCTTCTCGAGCCGGCCGAGCTCGCGGTCGACCACCGTGCGGATCTGCTCGGGGAGCTCGAGCTCCTTGAGCGTGGAGCGCAGCTCGTCGACCTCGGCCTCGGCGGGGTCCTGCTCGCCGAGCTCCTCCTGGATCGCCTTCAGCTGCTGGCGCAGCACCCACTCGCGCTGGCCCTTCTCCATCTCGGCGTTGACCTGGCTCTGGATCTTCGAGCCGATGGCGACGATGTCGAGCTCGCGCGCGAGGATCTCGGACAGCCGGCGCAGGCGCCTGCCGACGTCGACCTCCTCGAGCAGCGCCTGGCGCTCCTCGCTGCCGATCCGCAGGGCGCCCGCGATCAGGTGGCTGAGGGCCGACGGGTCCTCGAGGTTGACGACCGCCATCTGGAGCTCCTCGGGGAGGTAGGGAACCTCCTCGATGATCTGGCTGAACGTCTCCTGGACGTTGCGCGCCAGCGCGGTCAGCTCGGGGCCCTCCTTCAGCACGTCGGGCAGCTCGCTCACGCGCGCGCTCAGGTAGGGCTCGGTGCCGACCCACTCCTCCACCTTCACGCGCTGGCCGCCCTGGACGAGGATCCGCAGCGAGCCGTCGGGCACCTTGAGCATGCGCGCGACGGTGCCGGCCACGCCGACGTCGTAGAGCTGCTCCGGGCTCGGCGCGTCGACCTCGGGCTCCCTGCTGGCCAGCATCACCAGCATCCGGTTGCCGACCAGCACGTCGTTGACGAGCCGGACGGAGCGGTCCTGGCCGACGGCCAGCGGGGTCAGCGTGTCGGGGAAGGTGACCGAGTCGCGCAGCGGCAGGACCGGCAGCTCGTCGGGAAGCGCCACGGCCTCCGCGGGCGGCTCGCCCTCGCCGCCGAGGACCTCGATCACTCGCCCTCGCTGCGCTGCTGGATCGGGACCGTGCGCGCCTCCGACGGGCTGGCGAGCGGCAGCTCGACGGTGAGGATCCCGTCCTCGTAGGAGGCCTGTGCGGCGTCGGCCTCGACGTCGACGCCGAGCGCGATCACGCGCCGGAACGCGCCGTGCTCGATCTCGAGCTGCTGGTAGACGCGCTCCTGGCCGCCCTCGGGCTTGCGGTGGCCGGCGAGCACCAGCTCGCGGCCGCGGATCTGGAGCTCGATCTCCGACGGGTCGATGCCGGCCAGGTCGGCCCGCACCACCGCGCGCGGCGGATCCGCCGTGTAGTAGACGTCGACCGCGGGCGAGAACCCGCCGCGGCGCGCGGGCGCGAGCCGGCGGTCGAAGACGTCGCCGAACAGCTCGTCCATCTCGCGCCGCATGCGCTCGAAGTTGGCGAACAGGTCCCGCTCGTTGGCCACGAGCGGAAAGGCTATCGACGGGCGAGCCAGTCCAGCACGGCCTCGCGCGCGAAGCGCCACTCGCCGGCAAGCTTGCGGCCGGGAAGGTCGCCCTGCTCGGCGAGCTCGGCGACGGCCTCCTCGCCGACCTGGAGCCAGCTCGCCAGCTCGGCCACGGTCAGCACGTCGGGTGGGCTGAAGGGCCGGAACGCGGCGTGCCCGACCGCCATGCCGTCGTCGGTGGTCTCGACGGTGAAGCGGCGGATCATGTCCGCCACGAGGTCCTGCTTCGGGGTCTTGAGCTCGAACGCGGCGCGGTCGAGCTTCTCGGCCTCTTCGGAGGGAAGGCGGACGTAAAGAGGCGTGCGACTACTCATAGCTATCAGGATATCAGACGATCTGCGGCTGGCTGGGGAGGTGGCAGATCGACGGGTGTGCTGGGTTTGGCTGACATATTCAGCCTAAGTCAGCACACCCGGCCGAACCCTCTCGCTCAATGCCGGACAGCAGTCGCACGCCGTCGATCGCGGTTGCCTCGGCGCCGGTCATCCATCAGGGGAATCGGCCTCAACCGCCGGCGCTTGGCTATTTACACGCGGTAGACCGCGCCCTCGCGGGCGATCTCGACCGGCCCGCCGAAGCTGCGCTCCGCCTCGCGCCGGGCCCAGTCGGCGTCCAGCTCGTCGGAGATGTGGGTGAGCACGAGCCGGCGCGCGCCCGCCCGGCGCCCGTGCTCGCCGGCCTCCGCCGGGGTGAGGTGCCCGCGCGGGCCCGCGCGCTCGGGTCGCGGGAGGGTGGCCTCGATCAGCAACAGATCCGTGTCCTGCGCAAACGTGCACAGCTCGTCGCTGGGCGAGGAGTCGGCGCTGTACGTCAGCCGCCGGCTGTCGGCCGCGATGGCGACCGCCTGGGTCGGGAGGAAGTGCGGGACGGGCTGGAAGCTGACCTCGAGCTCGCCGAGCTGTACCGCCCGGCCGGGGTCGTACTCCTCGAGCGCGAACGCGGTCTCGATGTGCTCCTCGCGCATGCCGGACGCCGCACACAGGCGCCGGAAGGCGTCGCGCGCGCCGGGCGGCGCGAGGAGGCGCGGCCGCGGCGGGAACTCGGTGCCGGGGTGGCCGGCGACCGGCACCGGCTGGTGGCGCGGCGCGTAGATCAGGCCCGACGCGAAGGGGATGAGGTCGAGGATGTGGTCCGCGTGGAGGTGCGACACCACCACCGCGTCGACCTCCGCGTAGTCGACGACCGAGCGCAGCTTGCCGAACACGCCGCTCCCGCAGTCGACCAGCAGCCGCGTCTCGCCCGCCGAAACGAGATAACCGCTGCATGCCCCGCCGGCGTCCTGCCAGGCAGGGGACTTCCCGAGCACCCTCAGCTCCACTGACCCAGCGTAACCGGATACGGGTTTCGCCCGCTCCCCGTCGCCCACGGTTCGGAAGCGCCGGGCGGCACCGACCGTGGCGACGGTGATCGTGCGACGTTACCCTGCGTGTAGCGCCGCCTGCTCCTGCGCGGTCGGGAACTGCCATGCCGCCTGGCGGCGTCGCTCCTGCCGGAACACGAAGCGCATCTGGCTCGGCGGGCGAAGGCCTTCGGGAGTGTCCGGCCGGAACGTCGCACATGGCTGGTCGAGCGCCAGCGCGCACAACCCGTTCCTGCCGAAGAAGCAATCGTCGCAGGTCACCTTGCGACCCTTACCGCGTGCGTCCACCACCCCAGGCCTTCCGTTCACCGATCCGTCACAGGACAGACGCAGCAAACCACTCCCGCGGCCGGGCGCAAGCGGCTTCCCCGCAAAACGCATGGACTTCCTCTCTATCCCGCAAATACCCTCCAAACGGATGAAAAATTCCTTGCCTGCGACATGCCGACCCCGCTCTGACGGGGTTTTTCCTCCCGGCCCACCGGGGAGCGCGTGACGGATGCGACTGCTGGTCACAGGAGTCTCGGGCTACGTCGGCGCCGCATTGGCGGGGCGGCTGCAGGAGGCCGGGCACGAGGTGCGCGGCTTCGCGCGCTCGCACGAGCGGGTCGCGACGGCCGGCGTGCTGCTCGACGACGTGGTCATCGGCGACGCGATCAGCGGCGCCGGGCTCGGCCGCGCGCTCGACGGCGTCGATGCTGCCTACTACCTGATCCACTCGATGGAGGGCCTCGACAACAGCGGCTTCCCGGACCAGGAGCGGCGCGCCGCCGAGCGGTTCGCCACGGCAGCCGTTGCCGCGGGCGTGCGCCGCGTCGTCTACCTCGGCGGGCTCGTGCCGCAGGACGGCGTCGCCTCGCGCCACCTCGCCTCGCGGCTGGCCGTCGAGCAGGCGCTGCTCGAGGCGGCGGCCGAGCCGATCGCGCTGCGCGCCTCGATCGTGATCGGCGCCCGCTCACGCTCGTTCCGCTTCCTCGTGCGGCTGATCGAGCGCCTGCCGGTGCTCGCTCTGCCCGGCTGGCGCACGAACCGCACGCAGCCGATCGACGGCCGCGACGTGCTCGAGTTCCTCGTCCGCGCCGCGGACGCGCCCGCCGCGCTGGCCGGCCGCTCGTGGGACCTCGCGGGTCCCGACGCGATGAGCTACCAGGAGCTGATCGAGCGGATCGCCGGCCACATGCTCGTCGACCGCCCTGCGATCTCGCTCAACTTCTCACTCACGCCGGTGGCGTCGGTCGTCGCCGCCGCGGTGGCCACGGAGGACCCGGGCTTCATCACGCCGCTGATGGAGTCGCTCGAGCACGACCTCCTGCCGCGCCACGACGACGCCGCCGACGCGTTCGGCGTTAGGTTGCACTCGTTCGACGCAGCCGTCGAGCGCGCCCTGCGCGACTGGGAGACGACCGAGGAGGTGGCCGCCAAGTGACGCTGGTCAGGGCGTCGATCGAGATCGACGCGCCCCGCGAGCAGGTCTACGACCTCATGCTCGACCCGGCGCGGCTCGACGAGTGGGTGACCATCCACCGCCGTATCAACTCGCGCGACGCCGGCCCGCCGCGCGAGGGCTACGAGATGGACCAGACGCTCCACCTGCGCGGCGCCAACTTCAAGGTCCACTGGACGCTGACCGAGGCCGACCGGCCCGACCGCGCCACCTGGGAGGGCCGTGGCCCCGCCCACTCCTACGCGCGCACCGCGTACGTGCTGCGCCACGCGAACGGCGGTGGCACGCGGTTCGAGTACGAGAACGAGTTCAAGGCACCGGGCGGCGTCCTCGGCGCGGCCGCCAGCCGGATGCTGATCGGCGGCGTGCCCAAGCGCGAGGCGCAGCGGTCGCTCGAGCGGCTCAAGAGCCTCCTCGAGGACGGCCGCTGACTCACGTAATCGGCGGCGGGTTCAGGTCGACGAGCAGTACACGCGGGTGGTCTGGACCGGCGCTCGACGGCGACACCCCCGCCCCGCGGGTGACGCTGACGGCGCCCGAGGAGGAATAGGCGCAGGTGCGACATGGCGCGGTTCACGATCCGCGATCGCGCACGCGGCCACGAAGGCGATCGTCCGCGCCCAGGCCGACCACAGCACTCGCGGCGCCGACGAGTGCACCGCGGAGCTGACGTCACACCTGTTCGAGACCGAGGACTCCATGAATGCGGCGCAATCGTTCTTGCGGGAAGGGCCGGGCAAGGCGACATTTACTGGTAAGTTGTCACCGTCAAAGTGAAAGGGCACACGGTGGCTGACTTCCTGGACGAGAAGCGCAAGGAGATCCAAGACCGGCTCAAGGAGCTGCGGCCGCTGGTGGACGAGTTCCACCGGCTCGAGGCCGCCGAGCGCGCGCTCTCAGGCATGGAGGCCAAGCCCGCCTCGGCGCCCGCGCGCCGCCGCCGGTCATCCTCCTCCAACGGCCGCCGCGGCCGGCCGCGCGGCTCCGGCACACGCGCCGCGCAGGCGCTGCAGCTGGTCGAGGAGAACCCCGGCATCACCATCCCCGCGCTGGCCGAGGCCATGGGGATCAAGCAGAACTACCTCTACCGGGTGATGCCGGGCCTCGCCGAGGAGGGGAAGGTGGTTAAGTCAGGTCGGGGTTGGCACCTACGCAACTAGGCCGAGCTGCCTGACGGCGTCCCGCTCCTCCTTGAGCTCGTTCAGCGTGCGATCGATCCGCTCGCGCGAGAAGTCCGGCACGTCGAGCCCTTCCACGATCTCCCACGCACCGTTGCTCGTGCGGCACGGGAACGAGGAGATGATCCCCTCCTCCACGCCGTAGGCACCCGGCGACGGCACGGCCATCGAGACCCAGTCATCGCCCTCCGTGCCGCTCACCCAGTCGCGCACATGGTCGATCGCGGCGTTCGCCGCCGAGGCCGCCGACGAGGCGCCGCGGGCCTCGATGATCTCGGCGCCGCGCTTGCCGACGCGCGGGATGAACTCGTCCGCCACCCACGCCTCGTCGCCGACCGCGTCCCACGCCCGCTCACCGCGCACCTTGGCGTTGAACAGGTCGGGGTACATGGTCGGCGAGTGGTTGCCCCACACCGCCATGTGACGTGATCTCCGACACACGCGCGCCCGTCTTGTCGGCGAGCTGGGCGACCGCTCGGTTGTGATCGAGACGCGTCATGGCCGTGAAGCGCTCCTGCGGCACGCCGTCGGCGTTGCTCATTGCGATCAGGGCGTTCGTGTTGGCCGGGTTGCCGACCACCAGCACCTTGACGTCGCTCGCCGCGTGGCCGGCGATCGCCTCGCCCTGCGGCTTGAAGATGCCGCCGTTGGCCTCCAGCAGATCGGCCCGCTCCATGCCCTTGGTGCGCGGCCGCGCACCGACCAGCAGCGCGATGTTGCACCCGTCGAAGGCCTGCGCCGCATCGTCGGTCACGTCGATGCCGGTCAGCAGCGGGAACGCGCAGTCGAACAGCTCCAGCGCCGTGCCCTCGGCCGCCTTCACGGCGTCAGGGATCTCGAGCAGCTTGAGGTGAACGGGCGCGTCGGGCCCGAGCATCTGACCCGACGCGATCCGGAACAGCAGCGCATAGCCGATCTGACCGGCCGCCCCCGTAACCGTCACAGTGGTCATGCGTTCATCTCCTCGATAACGGCGTCGGCGAACTCGGAGGTGCCGACCGCCGTGGGGTCGTCGCGCGTGGGCTTGAGGTCGTAGGTGACCTTCTCGCCCTCCTCGATCACTGCGGCGATCGCGGACTCGAGCCGGTCGCCCGCCTCGCGCTCGCCGAGATGACGGAGCATCAGCACGCCCGACAGCATCAGCGCCGTCGGGTTGACCTTGTTCTGCCCCTTGTACTTGGGCGCCGAACCGTGGGTGGCCTCGAACATCGCCGCGTCGGTGCCGATGTTGCCGCCCGGCGCCAGTCCGAGCCCGCCGATCATGCCCGCGCCGAGGTCGGAGACGATGTCGCCGTACAGGTTGGGGAGCACGATCACGTCGTACTCCTCGGGCCGCGACACGAGCTGGTTGCACAGATTGTCGATGATCCGGTCCTCGAACTCGATGTCGTCGTAGTCCTCCGCGACCTTGCGCGCGACCTCGAGGTACAGCCCGTCGGAGAACTTCATGATGTTGGCCTTGTGAGCCGCCGTCACCTTGCGGCGGCCGTTCTCGCGCGCGTAGTCGAACGCCGCCCGCACGATCCGCTCGGAGCCGAACACGGAGATCGGCTTGACCGAGATGCCGGAGTGCTCGCGGATCTTCGAGCCGTCGAGATCGCCGATGAACGCACGCAGCTTCTCCGCCTGCTCGGAATCCTTCTCGAACTCGATGCCGGCGTAGAGGTCCTCGGTGTTCTCGCGCACGATCACGATGTCGGTCTCCGGGAAGCGCGTGCGCACGCCCTTGTATGCCTTGCAGGGCCGGATGCACGCGTAGAGGTCGAGCTCCTTGCGCAGCAGCACGTTGACCGAGCGGAAGCCAGAGCCGACCGGCGTGGTCGTCGGGCCCTTGATCCCCACCCCGTTGCGCTTGATCGACTCGAGCGTGCGGTCCGGGAAGGGGTTGCCCTCCTCGCGGTAGACGTCCTCGCCCGCGGGGTGCTCGTCCCAGTTGAAACCGACCCCTGTCGCTTCCAGAACCCGGCGGGTCGCCTCGGCCAGCTCAGGGCCGGTGCCATCCCCGGGGATGAGTGTCACGTCGTAAGCCATCGGGCAAGGCTATGCCACCATTGACGCTCAGTGCTCGGTGGCAGCTCCATCCGCCTGGCGACGATCTTCGGGATCCGCGTCGGGGTCAACGTCTCGTGGTTCCTGATCCTCTTCCTGGCCATCTTCTGGCTCCAGGAACCGTTCGCCGAGGAGCTCGGGGACGAACAGCAGGGCTTCATCGTGGCCGTCCTGACCGCCTTCGGGTTCTTCGGATCGATCCTGTTGCACGAGCTCGGGCACGCGGTCGCCGCGCGCCGTGACGGCATCGAGGTGAACGGGATCGACCTCTTCTTCTTCGGCGGCGTGATGAAGATGAGCCGCGAGACCACAACCCCGGGGCAGGAGTTCCGGGTCGCGGTCGCCGGTCCGCTGGTGACGCTGCTGCTCGTGGTGGTCGGCGCGGTCGCCTCGATGGCCCTGCTCGGTGCCGGCGGCTTCTGGGACGCCGCGCGTCTCGACCGCGCGCAGGCGCCCGGGGCGTTCGAGCTGTGGCTCAGCTTCATGGTCTCGGCCAACGTCCTGCTGCTGCTGTTCAACCTCGTGCCCGCGTTCCCGCTCGACGGCGGGCGGATCGCCCGCGCCGCGGCCTGGAAGGTGACCGGGGACCGCGGCAAGGCGACGCGGCTGTCCGCGTACCTGGGCCAGGCGTTCGCGGCGCTGCTGATCGGCTGGGGCATCTACGTCCTCGTCGCCGACCGCGACACCGTCGGCGGCCTGTGGGCGATCGTGCTCGGCTACCTGCTCGGGTCGTCCGCCCGCGCCGCGATCGCCCACTCCGCTTTCACCGAGCGGCTCAAGGGCGTCACGGTGGCCGACATCATGGATGCCGACCCCGTCGTGATCCCGGCCGACCTGCCGGCCACGCAGGCGTGGGAGGACTATTTCCTGCGCTACCAGGGCTGGCCGTGGTTCGCCGTGGTCGAGCCCGACGGCCGCTACGCCGGCCTCGCCCACCGCGCCGCGGTCGAGCACGCCGCCTACGCCGAGTCCGGCGAGCAGCCGGTGCGCGAGATCGCCGCCGGCCGCGACGACCTCGTGCGCGACGACGCGCCGCTCGAGGTGCTGATCGGATCCGAGGCGCTGCGCCGCGTGGGCGCGCTGATGGCCGTCGACGCCGAGGGGCGGCTGCGGGGCGTCGTGACCGTGGAACAGGTCACGCGCGCGCTGCAGGCGCGGCTTTCGACCGCCTAGCCGGCGCCGGCGAACGTCAACTGCGCTGGGTGAGGGAGCAGGGTGTGCCGACCGCGCTGTCGGTGCTTGGCGCGTTGACCGGACATATTCCGGTCAAGGCGCCATCCGCTTGAAGCCCACGGCGCGGCCGGCTCCACCGCACCCCTACCCAGCGCAGTTGACGTTCGGGACACCTGCAGCGGTCGAGGGTCATAGACTCCGCCGTCATGCCCGCACACGACGTGGTGATCATCGGTGCCGGCCTGGCCGGCCAGCGCGCTGCACTGGCGGCGGCGCGCGAGGGCGCGACGGTGGCCATCATGTCCAAGGTCCATCCGGTCCGCTCGCACTCCAACGCTGCGGCCGGCGGCATCAACGCGGCCCTGAACCCCGACGACTCGTGGGAGTCGCACGCCTTCGACACGGTCAAGGGCTCGGACTACCTCGGCGACCAGGACGCGATCGAGATCATGTGCCGCGAGGCGCCCGACGAGGTGCTCTGGCTCGAGCACTCGGGCGTGACCTTCCACCGCAGCGAGACCGGGCACCTCGGCACGCGCGCCTTCGGCGGCGCGTCAGCCGCGCGCACCTACTACGTCGCCGACATCACCGGCCAGGCGCTGCTGCACGTGCTCTACGAGCAGCTCATGAAGCACCACGAGCAGATCGACCGCTACGAGGAGTGGTTCGTCACCGCGCTCGTGCAGGACGACGACGGCAACTGCTGCGGGGCGGTGGCGCGCAACATCCGCGACGGCGCGATGGAGCTGTTCGCCGCCAAGGCCACCATCCAGGCCTCCGGCGGCGCCGGCCAGTGCTTCAAGCCGACCACCAACGCGCTCATCTGCACCGGCGACGGCATCGCCCAGAGCTACCGCATCGGCGCCCCGCTGATGGACATGGAGATGATCCAGTACCACCCGACCACGCTGGCCGGGAACGGGATCCTCATCACCGAGGGCGCCCGCGGCGAGGGCGCGCACCTCTACAACGCCGTGGGCGAGCGCTTCATGGAGAAGTACGCGCCCAACAAGATGGAGCTGGCCTCGCGCGACGTGGTCTCGCGCGCCGAGCAGACCGAGATCAACGAGGGTCGCGGATATCCCGACGGGACCGTCGCGCTCGACATCACCAAGGTGCCGCGCAAGCGCACGCTCGAGGCGCTGCGCGAGATCGTCAACATCGGGCGCGACTTCGCGGGCGTCGACATCACGCGCGAGCCGATCCACATCCGGCCGGGCTGCCACTACATCATGGGCGGCGTCAAGACCGACATCTGGGGGGCGACGCCGATCCCCGGCCTGTACGCCGCCGGCGAGGTGGCCTGCGTCTCCGTCCACGGCGGCAACCGCCTGGGCGCCAACTCGCTGCTCGACACGCTGATCTTCGGCCGCCGCTCCGGCGAGCACGCGGCCCAGCGGGCACTCGGCATGGCCATGCCCGCACCCGCGGACGACTCCCTCGCCGCCGAGCAGCAGGCGATCGACACGATCCTGCGCCGGGCCGAGTCCGGAGGGCGCCGGATCTCGGAGATCAAGGACGAGCTCGGCTCGATGATGAACGAGAAGTGCGCCGTGTTCCGCGATGAGGCGGGCCTCACCGAGGCGCTCGAGATCGTGCGCCGCCTCAAGGAGGAGGCGGACGACGCCTGCATCGACGACCGCGGCACGGTCTTCAACCAGGACGTCCTCGGGGCGATCGAGCTCGGCTACATGCTCGACTGCGCGGAGTGCATCGTGATCGCGGCGCTCGAGCGCAAGGAGTCGCGCGGCGCCCAGTTCCGCCTCGACTATCCCAAGCGCAACGACGACGAGTGGCTCAAGCACATCACCCTCTCCGTCAACGGCGGCGGGCCGCCCTCCGTGGCCTATTCGCCCGTGACCCTCACGAAGTGGGAGCCCCAGGAGCGGACGTACTGACATGCCCGAATACACGCTGAGAATCCGCCGCTATTCGCCGGAGTCCGGGGAGCCGGCCTACTGGGACGACTTCACGATCGACCTCGACGGCCACCGCTCGGTGCTCGACGGCATCCTGCAGGCGCGCGACCGCCACGACGGCTCGATCGGCATCCGCTGCTCGTGCCGCGCCGCGATCTGCGGCTCGTGCGGGGTGCGGATCAACGGCAAGCCGACGCTCGCCTGCCACACCCACCTCGACCACGCCGCCGAGACGGCCGCCGACGACGCGATCGTGGTCGAGCCGATGGGCAACATGCCCGTCCTCAAGGACCTGATCGTGGACATGGACGCGGTCCACTGGAAGAAGATGCAGCGCGTCACGCCGTGGCTGATCCCCGAGGGCGACCCGCCCGAGCGCGAGTACATCGTGCCCGCCGAGTCGATGATCGACGTCACGCAGACGATGGCCTGCATCCAGTGCGGCGCCTGCGTGTCGGACTGCCTGTCGATGGAGGTCGACCCGCTGTTCATCGGGCCGGCGGCGCTCGCCAAGGCCTACCGCTTCGTCGGCGACCCGCGCGACGGGCAGCAGTACGAGCGGCTCAAGGACCTGTCCGAGGACCCGCACGGCATCTACGACTGCACGCACTGCTTCAACTGCATCGAGGCCTGCCCGAAGGGCGTCGCGCCGATGAGCCAGATCATGCGGCTGCGCCGGATCGCCGGCGCCGACCACGAGATCGAGGACCGCAACAACGGGCACCGGCACGAGAAGGCGTTCGTCAAGAACATCGCGCGAAACGGCCTCCTGCACGAGGCCGACCTGCTGCCCGACTCCTACGGCGGCAAGTTCCACCCGCGCGCGGTCCCGGAGCTGCTCGACTCGCTGCCCGTGATCCTCCAGGCGGTGCGGCGCGGCAAGGTGACGCCGAAGAAGGCGCTCCTGCACGAGCACAAGGCGCCGAAGGACGTCAAGCGCATCTTCGAGCAGATCCACGAGAAGTCCGAGCGCTACGAGCTCAATCTCTACGTCGTCGGCTACGAGGAGGACGCGGAGGAGAGAGGAGCACCGAGTGAAGGTCGCGTACTGGCCCGGCTGCGTGAGCCGCGGCTTCACTCCCGAGTTGCACGGCTCGATGGCCAAGGTCGCCCCGCTGCTCGACATCGAGCTCGTGGAGCTCGATCGCGCCGCGTGCTGCGGCGCCGGCGTGATCGCCGAGCACAACCAGGAGCTGGCCGACACGCTCAACGCCCGCACCTTCGCGCTCGCCCAGCAGGTCGAGGGCGCCGACCTGATGATGAACATCTGCTCGACGTGCCAGGGCGCGCAGAGCGAGTGCCAGGAGCGGCTGGACGCCAACAGCGAGTACCGCGAGCACGTCAACCAGACGCTGGCGAGCGAGAGCCTGAGCTACGAGAAGGGCATCGTCAACAAGCACTTCCTGTGGCTGATGGTCGAGGAGATCGGGCTCGACGCGGTGCGCGCCAAGGTCACGCGACCGCTGACCGACCTGCGGGTGGGCCCGTTCTACGGCTGCTACATCGTGCGGCCGACCGACCGCCTGGGCATCTCGCGCGACACCCCGCGCGACACGTACCTGCACCAGCTGATCGAGGCGCTCGGCGGCACGGTGGTCGATTACGCCGGCCAGTACAAGTGCTGCGGCTTCCCGATCATCACGATGAACAAGGAAGCCTCGCTGAAGCAGGCGGGGCGCCACCTCGGCGACGCGCTCGACGCCGACGCCGACTGCCTGGTCACGCCGTGCCCGCTGTGCCATCTGAACCTGGATCTGCAGCAGCCGGGGGCCGAGCGGATCGTCGGGCGCGAGCTGGGGATGCCGGTCCTGCACCTGCCGCAGCTCGTCGGCCTCGCCTTCGGGCTCGAGCCCAAGGAGCTGGGCATGAGCAAGCACGTCGTGAAGCCGACGTCGGTCATCGATTGGTCGACCTCCGTGGTCGGAGGCGTCGCGGCGTAGGACGAGAAAGAGGGCCCTACCGGACCCTCTTCGCTCGTTTCGTCGGCGTACCCCAGTCCGCCCCAGCAAACTCGCGAGGGTTGGGATGCCCGGGTCGCCGCCGTTGAAAACCTTCTCTTCTTTACCGAGAGACGGCGGACGCGGTGATGTTCATTCGGTAACAGTGCGTCGATCAGACGCGCGACGGGACGCGGATGAGGTTCCGCTCGTGCAGGACCTCGGCGATCTGGATCGCGTTGGTGGCCGCGCCCTTGAGCAGGTTGTCCGAGACGACCCACAGGCACAGCCCTCGCTCGTGCGAGGGGTCGCGCCTCAGGCGGCCGACGAAGACGTCGTCGTGTCCGGCGGCGCCCAGCGCCGTCGGGTAGCCGTGGGTCGCGGGGTCGTCGACCATCGTCAGGCCCGGCATGCTGGAAAGCAGCTCGCGCGCCTCCTCGACGGAGAGCGGCTCGCGGGTCTCCAACGTCACCGACTCCGAGTGCGAGTTGCGGACCGGCACGCGCGCGCAGGTGACGTTGATCGCGATCGACTCGTCGCCGAGGATCTTGCGCGTCTCGAACATCATCTTGCGCTCTTCGTCGGTGTGGTCGTCGCCGTCGGCGAAGTTGCCGGCGCCGCCGAGCACGTTGAAGGCGATCGGGTGCGGGTAGACCTGCGGCGCCGGGGGCTCCTGGCCGTGCAGGACCGCATGGGTCTGGGTCTCGAGCTCCTCGACGGCCTTGACGCCCGTCCCGGAGACCGACTGGTAGGTCGAGACGATCAGCCGCTCGATCCCGGCCGCCTCGTGGATCGGCTTGAGGGCGACCATCAGCTGCATCGTCGAGCAGTTGGGGTTCGCGATCAGGCCTTTGTGGTCCTCGAGCGCGTCGGGGTTGACCTCGGCCACGACCAGCGGCACCTCGGGGTCGCGCCGCCACTTGGAGGAGTTGTCGACCACGACGGCGCCGGCGTCGACGAAGCGTGGCGCCCACTCGCCGGACGTGCTGCCGCCGGCGCTGAAGATGGCGAGGTCGAAGCCCTGGATCGTCTCGTCGTTGAGCGGCTGGACGATCGCGCCGTCGAGCTCGCGGCCGGCCGAGCGCTCGGAGGCGAACGGGACGATCTCGGAGGCGGGGAAGCGGCGCTCGCGCAGCTTGGCGCGCATGACGGTGCCGACGGCACCGGTCGCTCCGACGACGGCGATTCGATGGCTCATCTGGCGGCTCCGAAGGGGTTCTCGGCCTCGACCTGGTCGGCGCCGAGCTCGAACGCGGTGTGAAGGGCGCGGACGGCCCGGTCGACGGCTTCGCCGGCCACCACGCACGAGATCTTGATCGGGGAGGTCGAGATCATCTCGATGTTGATCTCCTCGTCGCCGAGGGTGGAGAACACCTTGGCGGCGACGCCGGGATGGGTCTTCATTCCGGCTCCCACGACCGACACCTTCCCCATCTCGGGGTCCTCGGCGACGGCGCGGATGCCGTGCTCGGAGACGACGGGCTCGAGCGCCGCGCGGGCCTCGCGCAGGTCGCTGCGCGGGCACCGTGAACGACATGTCGGCCGACGCGCCCTCGGACACTGGCTCGTTCTGGATGATCATGTCGACGTTGACGTTCGCGTCGGCCAGCGCGATGAAGATGCTGCCGGCCACGCCCGGATGGTCGGGAACGCCGAGCAGCGTGACCCGCGCCTCGTCGCGCGAGTGGGTGACGGCGGTGATCAGCGGGCGTTCCATCGTCTCCTCTTCTCCGACCACGAAGGTACCGGGCTCCTCGGTGAAGCTCGAACGGCAGTGGATCCGCACGCCGTGATTGCGCGCGTACTCGACGCTGCGCAGCTGCAGCACGCCGGCTCCGGATGCCGACATCTCCAGCATCTCCTCGAAGCTGACGACCGGGAGCTTGCGGGCGTCGGGCACGATCCGCGGGTCGGCTGAGAACACCCCGGCGACGTCGGTGTAGATCTCGCACACCTCGGCCTGCACGGCGGCGGCGAGGGCGACGGCCGTGGTGTCGCTGCCGCCGCGGCCCAGGGTGGTGACGTCCTTGGCGGTGGAGACGCCCTGGAAGCCGGCCACGAGCACCACGAGCTGGTCGTCGAGCGCCGAGCGGATCCGGTCCGCCCGCACATCGAGGATCCGCGCCTTGGTGTGGCTGGTGTCGGTGACGATGCCGGCCTGCGAGCCGGTGAGGCTGATCGCCTTGTGCCCGAGGTCGTTGATCGCCATCGCGCAGAGGGCGCAGGAGATGCGCTCGCCGGTCGAGAGCAGCATGTCCATCTCGCGCGGGTCCGGGGCGGTGGAGACCTCCTCGGCCATCGAGATCAGCTCGTCGGTCGTCTTCCCGCGCGCGGAGAGGACGGCAACGACGCGCTGACCCTGCTCGCACGCGGCGACGATGCGGCGTGCGGCGCGCTTGATGCGCTCGGCGTCGGCGACCGAGGTGCCGCCGAACTTCATGACCACGGTTCCGGGCACGGACGCCGCAGTCTAGGCGAGGCAGGCCGGATTCGAACCTGCCGCCTCAGGCGAACCGCGGCCGCGCGTGCGGCAGGTGCGTCGAGCCGCGCGCGAGGATGTGGCGGTCGTTGGCCATCTCCCCGGCCCCGAGCGGCTCAACGTCCCACGGCACGTACGAGCGGGCGTCGCAGTAGTGCGCGACGAACGCGCGGCGGCTGCGGGTCGCGCTGCGGTTGGCGTGCGACCGGTGCAGCACGTGACCGCCGAAGAAGACCGCGTCGCCGGGCTCGAGGCGCACCCGCGAGTCGGCCTCGCCCGCGTAGCGCGCAGCGCGGCGGCCGCCAGCGCCGGGTCGCGACTGGCGTCGATCTGCTCGAGCACACCGGACTGCCGGTCGGAGACGTCGCCGCCCGCTCGGGCTTCAAGTCCGTGTACCACTTCTCGCGGCGCGTGAAAGAGCAGACCGGCCGGTCGCCGACGGAGCTCCGCCGCGACCGCTGGCGCGCCTAGTACACGCAACTTTCAGCCGCGTGTCAGACCGCCCGGCGGCCCGCGAACGCGCGGCCGAGCGTGACCTCGTCGGCGTACTCGAGGTCGCCTCCGACCGGCAGCCCTGAGGCGAGCCGGGTGACGGCCACGCCGGGCGCTCGCTCGTGGAGCACGGCCGCGACGTGCAGCGCGGTCGCCTCGCCGGTCGTGGTCGGGTTCGTCGCGAGGATCACCTCGCGCACCCCGGCGTCGATGCGACTGTAGAGCTGGGCCAGCTTGAGGTCCTCGGGCTCGACGCCGTCGATCGGCGACAGCGCTCCGCCGAGCACGTGGTAGCGGCCGCGGTACTCGTGCGTGCGCTCGATCGGGATCACGTCGCCCGGCTCCTCGACCACGCAGATGAGCTCGGCGTCGCGCCGTTCGTCGAGGCAGATCGCGCAGCGCGGGCCTTCCGCGAGGTTGAAGCAGATCTCGCAGGGCGTGATCTTCTCCTTGACGTCGCGGATCGCCTCGGCCAGCGCCGCGGCGTCCTCGCCCGACGCGCGCAGGATGTGGAACGCGAGGCGCTGCGCCGTCCGCTGCCCGATCCCGGGCAGCTTCGCCAGCTCGGTGACGAGTCGCTGGAGCGGAGGTGCGAGCAATTAGTGGTTCCGATCGTGGGCCACTACTTCTTCTTGCGGCGTGCTGCGCGGTTGGGCTGCCCACCGGGCACGCCGCCGCCCCCGAGGCCGCCCATGCCGAGCGCATCCAGAGCGCCCATCGGGTCGAACCCCTCGCCGAGACCGCCGAGCTTGGACTCCTGCAGCTCCTGGGCGGACCGCAACGCTTCGTTGACCGCCGCGACGACCATGTCCTGCAGCATCTCGACGTCCTCGGGGTCGACCGCGTCGGGATCGATCGCGATCGTCTCCAGGTGCAGGTCGCCCGTTATCACGACCTTGACCATGCCGCCACCGGCGCTGGCCTCGACGCGCTCGGACTTGAGCGCCTCCTGCGCCTGCTGCTGGGCGGCCATCATCTCCTGCGCCTGGCGCAGCATGTTCTGGAGGTTCGGTGGTTGCGGCATCAGGTCTCCTCCGTGGGGGGCGGAAGCTCCTCGGCGTCGAACTCGGCCTTGAAGCGGGCCACCAGCTCGTCGTCGCTGAGCCGGGCATGGGCCGCCGGCGCCAGCTCGGCGTCCGCCCGCAGCTCATGCGCGAGCCGCAGCGACGCGCCGGTGACGGCGCGGATCGACTTCGCGATCTGCTCGCGCTTGGCGGGGGCCTCCGCCGTGCGCTTCGAGAACGCCGCCGACTCGGGCCACGCCAGCGTCAGCCCCTCGCCGGCGAGCGCGGCGGGCTGGGCCTCGCGCAGCATGGCGGCCAGCATCGGCGACTCGCTCGCGAGCGTCTCGAGCACGGCGGGCCACAGCTCGGTGAACGCGTCGAGCGAGAGCCCGACCCCGGCCTCCAGCGAAGGCTCGGCGGCGGGCGCGTCGGGCTTGACGACGGCCACCGCCGTTACCGAGGGCGCCGGATCGGCCTCGGTCGCGAGCTCCTGCGAGACCGCCGCCGCGACCTCCTCGGCTGCGGCCTGTGCCTCCGGCGCGCCGCCTTCGGGCGCACCCGGCAGCGTCGTCGACGCCGCCACGGGCGGCTGGTCCTCGACCTGCGCCTTGATCGCGACCTGCGTGCGGCCGGCGGCAGTGGCGGGCTCCGACGGCGCGCGCGAGGCCGGCGGCCGCCCGGCGCGGCCCTCGAGCCGCTCGACGCGCGCGAGCAGCGCCTTGACGGACGCGTCGTACGCGGGCTCGGCAGCCTTCACGAGCGCCAGCTCGAGCTGCGTGCGCGCGTCGGCCCCGTCCTTCAGCGCGCGGAGCGCTGCGGCGATCAGCTCGAGCAGGCGGACGACGTCCGCGGGCGCGACCGCCGCGGCCTGCGCGGCGAGGCGCTCGTCGTGCTCGGGCGTGACCTTCAGCTCGGCCGGCACGTCCCCCAGCGTCTGGACGACCATCAGGGCCCGGGCGTGCGCCTCGAGGTCGCCGAAGAAGCGGCCGAGGTCGCGCCCGGAGTCGGCGAGCCGCGCCGTCGCGAGCAGCGCCTCGCGGGCGTCGCCGGCGGCGACCGCGTCGACCGTCCCGAACAGGTGGTCGGCATCCGCCGCGCCGAGCACGGCGAGCACGTCCGCGAGCGCGATCGACCGGCCGGAGTAGGCCACCAGCTGCTCGAGCGTGCCGAGCGCGTCGCGGAACGAGCCGGTCGCCGCGCGGGCGATCAGCGCGGTCGCCTCGGGCGCGATCTCGATCTGCTCGGCGGCCGCCACGCGGTCGAGCACGCCGGCGATCTGCGGGACGCTGGGGCGTGCGAAGTCGAAGCGGTGGCAGCGGTCGACCACGGTCGGCAGCACCTTGTTCGCCTCGGTCGTCGCGAGCACGAAGATCGTGTGCGGCGGCGGCTCCTCCAGCGTCTTCAGGAACGCGTTCCACGCCGCCGTGGACAGCATGTGCGCCTCGTCCAGGATGTAGACCTTGTGGCGCCCGGACACGGGGGCGAAGCCGACGCGCTCGCGCAGGTCGCGGATGTCGTCGACCGAGTTGTTGGAGGCGGCGTCCATCTCGATGACGTCGAGCGAGGTCGCACTCGCGATCGCGCGGCACGACTCGCACTCGCCGCACGGGTCGACGGTCGGCCCGCGGACGCAGTTCAGCGAGGCGGCGAGGATCTTCGCCATCGAGGTCTTGCCGGTTCCGCGCGAGCCGACGAACAGGTACGCGTGATGGACGCGGTCCCGCTCGATCGCGTTGCGGAGCGTGCGGACGACATGGTCCTGGCCGACCACGTCGTCGAACGTCCGCGGTCGGTGGCGACGGTACAGCGAGGCGGGGGCCTGGGGCACGAGCGCCGAGTCTAGAGAGTGGACCGTGCACCCTCCGTCGAAGCCGTCCCTGGGGGCTGTCCGTCGGTCACCGGCTCCGGATCGAGCGACCCCGCAGCGCCTGGAGGTGACCGCTTAAGGCTGCTTCCTTCCGGATCTGACCTGGTTCGCGGGCCTTCATCGCGCGGGACCCGACCATCAACGCCGGCGATCGACGCGCTGGCCCAGGGGCCGCGCCCCTCGGGAGGGGATTCGGCCCCGCTAGAGCGGATTGCGGATACAGGGCGCCGCTACCTCCCCGCCTAGCACGGTCCGCGCGAAACGATAGCGCGCTTTCGACGTAGCTCCGAAAAGAGCAGACGCCCCGGCATTCGTCTCGATTCCACCCCGGTTCCTGCACCCGGCCCGGACGGCGAGGACGGGTACACTGGCAGCCTTCAGGGCGCGTAGCTCAGTGGGAGAGCGCTCGCTTCACACGCGAGAGGTCGCAGGTTCGAAACCCGCCGCGCCCATGCGACATTCGGCCACCGCGCGGTCGCAGAGGGAAAGGGGCCTCTGGAGGGAAGTGAGAGGATGCTTGGGCCCGGGCGCGCACACAAGCGCGCGGCGCGGGGACGGAATCACCTCGTCGAGGGGGCAGTTGATGGCGGCAGAGCGTGGTACAGGCGGCAACACAGGGGGAATTGGTGTCGGTGGCATCCTTGTCATCGTCGGCATCGTCCTGATGATCGTGTGGAGCTTCTGGGTGGGGCTCATCGTCACGCTTGTGGGCCTCATCGCCTTCGGCGGCTTCGCAAAAGGCAAGTGGTACTGAGCCGCCCACGACGCAGCCCGTGGGCCGGGACTCGCGAGTCGGTTCTCGACAGCGGCCTGGGGGCCGGCAGTCACGGGATTCAAACCCGCGACCGCTCGGACGACGACTATCGAGCCAGGCCGCGGTTCGCGTTCGATGACGGACGAGCGCAGGTCGCCTGCCCGCACGCACTCGTTACCGCGGCAGATGTGTCCCCCACTTATGTCCCCCGGCCTGCCCCCAAGCGAGTACAGAGCGCGTCAGGCCACCAGGACGGCCCGTCCGCGTACCTGTCCGGCCTCCAGGTCGGCCAGCACCCGGCCGGCCGCCGTCAGGTCGAAGGGCTCGACATGTGTGCGAACCCGGCCGGCCTCGGCGAGCGCGAGCGCTCGCAGTAGATCGTCGCGGGTCCCGCCGAACGTGTGCACCATCGCGACCTCACGGTCGGGCGCGCCTCCGGCCCCCATCCTCGCGTCGATGGACAGCCTGCCGCCGCCGCCACCGGTGACGACGACCGCACCCCCCGCCCCGTGACCGCCGCGGCGAGATCCAGGGTCTGCTGGGCGCCGACGAAGTCATAGACGACATCGACCTTGCGACCGGCGTTCGCCGCGACGATGCCGTCTGCGGCGTCTGGTCCCGTCAGGACGCCGTCGTCGGCGCCGATCTCGGCGGCGAAGTCCAGGCGCGCGCGGTCGACGTCCACGGCGAGAACGCGGACCTCGGCCGTGGCGCGCAGGAACTGCACCGCGAGGTGGCCGAGGCCGCCGATTCCGACGACGACGGCCGTCGCTCCGGGCTCGAGCAGCGGCCGAGCGCGCTCGACGGCGTGCAGCGCCGTCATCCCGGCGTCGGTCAGCGGCGCGGCGTGGACCGGATCGACGTCGCCCAGGGCCACGAGGTTGCGCGCCGGGACGACGACGTGGTCGGCCATGCCGCCGTCGCGCGTGATGCCGATGGCTCCCGGGACGAGCTCCCGGCACACGTTGTCGTGTCCGCGGGCGCACGCGGCGCACCGGCCGCAGCCGAGCAGCTCGTAGACCGCCACGACGGCCCCGCGACCGGGGGACGTCACGCCCTCGCCCAGCGCCAGCACCTCGCCCACGATCTCGTGGCCGAGCGTCACCGGCAGCGCGAGCCCGTCGCCGCCGGTCCGCAGCAGGGCGACGTCGGTCCGGCAGACGCCCGCGGCCAGTACCCGAAGCAGGACCTCGCCCGGACCCGGCTCCGGCACCGGCAGGTCGACGAGCTCCGCGCGGCCGGCGCCGATCAGCCGGTAGGCGCGCACGCGTCGATGCCCCTACGCGGCGACACCCTCGGTCGCCGCCCCCGCCGCCGCCGCCGGGACGCCCCGGATGAGGTCCGACAGCCGCTCGGCGGCTGCGATCGTCGGCAGGTTGGTGTTCGCGCGCGGCACCTCCGGGAACACCGAGGCGTCGGCCACCCACAGGCCGTCGACTCCGAGCACTCGGCCCGAGGGGTCGACGACCGTCCGTGGGTCGTCGGGCGCGCCCATGCGGCAGGTGCCGCAGATGTGACCGGTGTCGCCGACCGTCGCCATCAGCCACGCGTCGATCGCCGCGTCGTCGGAGAGCGTCTCGAGGCCGGTGCCGGTCGGGTCGATGCCGATGTGCTGGAAGGCCACATCGAACGCGCCCGTGGCCACGAGCTGCAGGCATCGCTTGACGCCGTCGCGCACGCGCCGCAGGTCGCCGGCGTCGTCGAGGAGCTGCTGCTCGATCCGCGGCCCGACATCGGGGTCGGGCGACGTCAGGCCCAGCCACCCCCGCCCCCGCTGCTGGTTCGCCCACACGCACAGGAGCCCGGGGCCGCCGGCCGCCTGGCCGCCGCCGGCACCGCCCCACGTCCCGCTCTCGCGGTCCATGACGAGGTGCGACGGAGCGTCGTCCGGCAGGGCCGGCGTCTGGTTGACCGACGCGATCATCATGTCGTTGGAGCCCGCGTCCTCGAGCTCGGACGAATAGCGCACGAGGCAGTTGGCCTGCCTCGCGTCGACGTCGGGCCGCGCGTCCGGGCGCGGGAAGAGCCAGAACAGCGCGAGCGGATGCTCCTGCATCCCGTGTCCCACGGGCAGCCGCACGACGGGCCCGTCGGGGCCGATGCCCGAGCGCAACAGGACCGCCGGCGAGTGGATCGCGCCGGCGCACAGCACGATGCCCTCGGCCCGCACCTCGATCCAGTCGCTGCCGACACGGACCCGAACGCCGACCGCGCGGCCGGCTTCGATGAGCACGCGTTCGACGGTGGCGCCGCCGATGACGCGCAGATTCGGCCGCTCGCGTGCGGGCTCCAGGTACGCGTCGTTGGTCGTCACGCGCGCGCCGTCACGCGCGTTGAGGCCGAACGGCGAGACGCCGGTGGCCGTGGGCGCGTTGTGGTCCTCGGACCATGGATGCCCGAGCCCGAGGGCAGCATCCGCGAGCGCGTTGTCGGCCGGCCCCCACGCCTCGCGCGGCAGGCGCTGGACCGGGATCGGCCCGTCTGCCCCGTGGTAGGGCCGGTCGCCGAAGTCGGCGTCGCTCTCCATCCGCCGCAGGTACGGGAGCATGTCGGCATAGGCCCAACCGGGGCACCCGAAGGCGGCCCAGCGATCGTAGTCGTCGGGCACCGCGCGTAGGGCCATCATCCCGTTCACGGTCGAACCGCCGCCGAGGCCCCGCCCTCGCACATGCGGCCGCGGATCCTGGGCCCGCGTACGCCGCGACTCGAGCCCTCGCCACTGGAACGGCGCGCACGCCGACTCGTCCAGCGCCCGCCATCCGTTGAGGCTGCGCAGCTGCGGCGGCGCGTCGCTCGCCCGCCAGTCCGGCCCGGCTTCCAGGAGCACGACCTCGCGCGCGGGATCCTCGCTCAGGCGTGCGGCGAGCACGCAGCCGGCGCTGCCGCCGCCGACGACCACCCAGTCCGCCTCGATTCGCGACTGCATCTCGATCCTTCTCACCAGAGCGACTGCGCACCGACGGGATCCGGAGGATCGGGCGGAATCTCGCGCACCACCGGGAGCACGTACGCGTGCTCGCCGATCGGACGAGTCCGACGATCTGTGACGACGTTGCGCTTGCTGGTCATCCGAGGCTCCCTTGACGCATTGAAACTGAACTGAAGTCAAATCATATTCCTGACCTTCCTTCTCGTGTCAAGGGCGCGAAGCTCCGGGGTCTGGCAAAGTTGCGCGACCGATGGCAGAGCGCGCCGCGATCGTCACGGGAGCCTCGCGAGGCATCGGGCTTGCGCTCGCCGAGGTCCTGGCGGACGAGGGCTATGGGGTCACCATGACCGCCCGCAAGCCGGACACGCTGGAGCGAGCGGCGAACGCCCTGCGCGCTCGAGGTGCGGAGGTCGAGCACGTCGCGGCGAACCTCGCGGACGAGGACGCGGTGCACGCCGTCGTGGCCCGCCACCGCGAGACCTTCGGCCGATGGACCTCCTCGTCAACAACGCCGGCGTGGGGATCGGCGCCGCGGTCGACGAGCACCGGACCAAGTACGTCGACATGCAGCTCGACGTCAACATCCGCGCGATCGTGCTCTTCTACCGCGAGTGCGCGGAGCTGCTGCGGGCCGCGGGAGCCGAGCATCGCAACGCGCTGGTGGTCAACATGGCTTCGATGGCCGGCAAGGCGCCGCAGCCGTGGCTGTCGGTCTACTCGGCCACCAAGGCCGCCGTCGTCGCGTACACGACCGCGATGAACAAGGAGCTCAACGCGGCGGGCGTGAAGTCGGTCGCCTTCTGCCCCGGATTCGTCGACACCGACATGAGCGAGTTCGTCAAGGCGTCGATCCCGGCCGAGGAGATGCTGCGGACGAGCGATGTCGCGGAGGCTCTGCGATTCGTACTGCGACTGTCGCCGAACTGCGTGATCCCCGAGATCGTCTTCCAGCGCCCCGGCGAAGCGATCTGAGGCGGCTCCCTCACCGCTACCCGGAGTCCATCTCTCGCAGCGTCTCGTACGCCAGGCGCAGTCCGGTCGCCCAGGCTGCGAGCTCGGTCAACGCCTCGCCCAGACGTGCCGCTGCGCCGCGTTCGACGGGGAGCCCTGGACCGGCGGTCTCGCCGAACGCCCGATCCAGCGACTCGGTCTCGAGCAACGACTCGAGGCTGGGAATCTGCGCGGCAAACTCTTCCGACGTCGCCCAGCCGTACTGCTCGTTGAGCGTCATGGCCTCGGCTCGCATGGCCATGTACCGGTTGGCGAGATCGTGCCCGGACGCGGCAGCCTCGCGGCACGCCTGCACCAGGCCGGCGAGCCTGACGATGACGTCATCGTGCATCAACGCAGGCCGACAGCATGACATGCTCGCCACCCGTGCGCGCCTATGTATTCTTAGCCGATGTCAGTTCAGTCTACGGATACTGGGGCGACTGAGCGCTGGTACCGGGAGCGCTACTCGGCCACGCCTGAGCGCCGCGACGACTTCACGCACGATGTCGGGTGAGCCGATCCGGCCGCTCTACACGCCTGAGGACGTCGGGCCGTTCGAGGAGCGGATCGGCTTCCCGGGCGAGTATCCGTTCACCCGTGGCGTCTATCCGAGCATGTACCGCGGGCGGCTGTGGACGATGCGCCAGTTCGCCGGCTTCGGCACCGCCGAGGAGACCAACGAGCGCTTCCGCTACCTGCTCGACCACGGCCAGACCGGGCTGTCGACCGCGTTCGACATGCCGAGCCTGATGGGCCACGACTCCGACCACATGCGCTCGCTCGGCGAGGTGGGCCGCGAGGGCGTGGCCATCGACACGCTCGATGACATGCAGACGCTGTTCGCCGGCATCGACCTCGGCGAGGTCACGGTGTCGATGACCATCAACGCGCCGGCGGCGATCATGATGGCCTTCTACGTGGTGGCGGCCGAGGAGGCGGGCGTGCCGCGCGCGCGCCTCGGCGGCACGATCCAGGCCGACATCCTCAAGGAGTACATCGCCCAGAAGGAGTGGTGCTTCCCGGTCGATCCGGCGATGCGCCTGCTGGGCGACATGATGGAGTGGTCGCGCGCGCGAGATGCCGCGCTGGCACCCGGTCTCTATCAGCGGCTACCACATCCGCGAGGCGGGCTCGACCGCCGCGCAGGAGCTCGCCTTCACGCTCAAGGACGGCCTGACCTACGTCGAGCAGCTCGTCGCCCGCGGGCTCGACGTGGACGACTTCGCGCCGCGGCTTGAGCTTCTTCTTCAACGCGCACATCGACTTCTTCGAGGAGATCGCCAAGTACCGCGCGGCGCGCCGGATCTGGGCGCGCGAGCTGCGCGAGACGTTCGGCGCCCGCAGCCCGCGCTCGTGGCTGATGCGCTTCCACACCCAGACCGCCGGCGTCAGCCTGACCGCCCAGCAGCCGCTCAACAACATCGTCCGCACGGCGATCGAGGCGCTCGCCGGCGTGCTCGGCGGCACGCAGTCGCTGCACACCAACTCCTACGACGAGGCGCTGGCGCTGCCGAGCGAGGAGGCGGTCCGGATCGCGCTGCGCACGCAGCAGGTGATCGCCCACGAGACCGGCGTGACGAACACCGTCGACCCGCTCGGCGGCGCCTACTTCGTCGAGGCGCTGACCGACGAGCTCGAGGCGCGCGCGTACGAGTACTTCCGCAAGATCGACGAGCTGGGCGGCATGGTCGAGGCGGTCAAGCGCGGCTTCCCGCAGCGCGAGATCGCCGACGCGGCGTACGAGCTCCAGCGCCAGATCGACCGCGGCGAGCGGATCGTGGTCGGAGTCAACGACTACCGCGAGGGTGACGACGCCGAGCTCGAGATCCTGCGCATCGATCCCGAGCTCGAGCGCAAGCAGATCGGCCGCGTGCAGGCCGTCCGCGCGCGCCGCGACGAGCGAGCCGGTCGAGGCCGCGCTCGCCGCGCTGCGCGAGGCGGCCGCCACCGAGGATCGAACCTGATGCCGCTGCTGCTCGACTGCGCGCGCGTACATGCCGCGGAGGGCGAGATCGTCGAGGCGCTCCAGGACGTGTGGGGCAGCTACACCGAGACGCCGGTGTTCTGACCGGCCACGGCCAGCATCTCGGGAACACGGACCAGCTTGATCCGCGGCCGGCCCGCCGCAGCGCCGAGGCCCCGCTCGTGCTCGTCGATCGCCTCCCAGCCGCTCCACGCCACGAGCTCCGGCACCCGCGTCCGCAGCCACGCCTCGTCGGCGGCCGATGACGGGTCCGCCAGCCGGCCGCCGGCAAGGTCTTCGAGCAACCGCGCGACGGTGTCGGCGGCGCACTTCTTGTTCGTGCCGATCACTCCCGACGGCCCGCGCTTGATCCAGCCGACCGCGTACTCGCCCGTACGTGGCGTGCCGTCCTCCTCGCAGACCCGGCCGCCGTCGTTGCGGATCAGGCCGCGGCGCTCGTCGAACGGCACTCCGGGCAGCGGACGTCCGAGATGGCCGATGGAGCGGATCACGAGCCCGCACGCGATGACCTCCTCCTCACCGGTCGCTACCGCGCGACCGTCCTCGAGCCGGTTGTGGACCACGCGAACCCCGGTCACGGGGCCATGCAGGCCGTCGCCGAGGAGCTCGACCGGCGAACGCAGGAACCTCAGCAAGATCCGCCGGCCGGCGGTGCCGGCCGGGCGCTCAGCGTAGCTCCGCAGGATGTCCACGTTGCGGCGTACGGTGGGCTCGAGGTCGTCGGGAACCTCGACGTCGACCTCGGCCGGATCGACGACGACGTCGACGCCCGTCAGCTCGCCGAGCTCGCGCAGCTCCGGGTTGGTGAACGCGGCCTGCGCCGGACCCCGGCGCCCGAGGACGACCACCTCGCTGACCGAGGCGCCGGCGAAGGCCTCGATGGCATGGTCGGCGGTGTCGGTGGCTCGGAGCTCGTCCGGGTCGAGCACCAGCATGCGGGCGACGTCGAGGGCGACGTTCCCGTTGCCGATCACGACGGCGCGCTCACACGACAGGTCGAACGCCTCGTCCGCGTAGGCGGGGTGGCCGTTGTACCAGGCGACGAACTCGGTGGCGGCGACCGACCCCGGGCGATCGTCGCCGGGGATCCCGAGCCGGTTGTCGGCGGGCGTGCCGACGGCGTACACGACCGCGTGGTAGCGCTCCGAGCAGCTCCGCGGACGTCACGTCGGCGCCGACCTCGACACCGCCGAAGAAGCGGAAGTCCGCGTGCTGCGCGGTCTTCTCGTAGATGCGCGTCACCGACTTGATCTTCGGGTGGTCGGGCGCGACGCCGGCGCGGACGAGCCCGTAGGGCGTCGGCAGCGCATCGAACAGGTCGACGGCGACCCCGTGCCGGAGCAGGTGATCGGCGGTGTAGAAGCCGGACGGGCCGGCCCCGACGACGGCGGCGCGAGCGCTCATCGGACCAGAGTGATGGCCTGTTCGGGGCAGGTGCCGGCGGCCTCCTCGGCGGCCTCCACCTGGTCGGCCGGCACGTCGATCGTCTGGTCGCGGATCGTGACGAAGCCCTCGTCGTCGTCCGTGAGCAGGTCGGGCGCCAGCAGGTAGCAGCGGCCGTGCCCCATGCAGCCCTTCCCGTCGACCGTGAGCCTCACGACGCCACCTCCCACACGAGCGGGAGCTGCGTGAGCGTCATCATCGAGCCGCCGCCGCGCTCGCGCAGCTCCTCGTCGGTGGCGATGCGGAAGTCGGGGATCACGCGCAGCCACTCCTGGACCGCGATCTGCAGCTCGCGCCGCGCCAGGTGCATGCCCAGGCAGCGATGCGGGCCGTTGGCGAAGCCCATGTGGTTGTTGCGCTGGCGGTCGAGGACAAACTCGTCCGCGCGCTCGTACGCGCGCGGGTCGCGGTTGGCTCCCGAGACCAGCGCGTAGACCATGTCGCCCTGCTTGAGCTGCACGCCGTAGAACTCGGCGTCGCGCGTCACCTTGCGCCCGTCGCCGTAGACGATCGGGTAGTAGCGCAGCGCCTCCTCGACGAACGCCGGAGTCAGCTCCGGCTCGTCGACCAGTCGCCGCCGCTGCTCGGGATGCATCGCGAGATGCCAGAAGATGTAGCCGAGCGTGGCGCGTGTCGTGTCGAGGCCAGCCAGCACGAGCACGGTGAGCATGTCGAGCAGCTCGGCGTCCGTGAGCGGGCGGTCGTCGAACGTGGAATGCAGCAGATGCGAGGCGAGGTCGCCCTCGCGCGGCGCCGGCTCCCCGCGGCGCTCGTCGAGCGCGGCGACCCAGTACTCGCGGATCGCGGTGAGCGCGTTCGTCATCGCCTCCAGGCCGGCGGGGTCGCCGCCGAAGCCGCTGAAGAAGTCCTCGACCCATCCGACGAAGTGGTCCGCGTCGGCGGTGTCGATGCCGGCCACGCTCAGGAACGCCTCCGTCGGGAAGCGCAGCCCGAACTCGGCGACGAAGTTGCATTCGCCCGTCGGAGCAACGTCCTCAACGAGCTGCCGGCAGAGGGCTCGCATCGCCGGCTCGGCGGCCTCCATCGCCCGCGGCGAGAACCACGGGTTGACGATCCGGCGGTACTTGATGTGGTCGGGCGCGTCGATCTGCGTCGGCACGAAGCGGTAGATCGGGTCGGGCTGCCACGGCGTGATCGACTCGCTGGAGAAGAGCTCCGGCGTCTTGTAGATGTCGCGCACCGCGTCGTGGCGCGTGAAGACCCAGTAGCCCTGCGCGAAGGTGTTGAAGTAGACCGGGGCCGTCTCGCGAAGCTCGTCGCCCAGCTCCCAGTGCCAGCCCGCCGCCTGCTCGGGCGCGAAGTCGCGGTGCATGACCGGGCAGCCGCCCAGCTCGCGCCCGACCGCCTCGTGATTGATCGCCATGTCGGTCACGTCGCTCTCCCAACTGAATTCAGATCATTGGCTGGCACGTCGAGGTTGAAGAGGCGGGCGGCGTTGAGGCCGAGGATGTTCCGCTTCGCCTGCTCGCCCAGGAACGGAAGGTGCATGAAGATGCTGGGGAGGTCGAAGTCCCAGTGCGGCCAGTCCGACGCGTAGACGAGCTGGGTCTCGGCGTCGATCGCCCCGAGCGTCGACTCGAGCAGCCCGAGATTGTCCATCTCCATCGGCTGCGACGTGTAGTACATCTCGCGCATGTACTCGCTCGGCGGGCGCTTGAGCAGCGGCGCCTCCGACGTGCGCTTCAGGTACTCGTGGTCGAGCCGCTGCATCAGGAACGGCACCCACGCCAGCCCGCTCTCGACCCAGATCACCTTGAGCCGCGGGAAGCGCTCAGGCAGTCCGTTGATCAGCCAGTTCGTCATGTGCACGATGTTGCAGTGCACGAACGAGATCGCGTGCATGGAGATGAAGCGGTTCATCGTCTTCATCCACTCGTCCTCCCACGTGGGACCCGCGTGGAAGGCGAGCGGCAGCCCGGTCTCCTCGATCGCCGCGTAGATCGGCATGTACTTGTTGTCGTGCACCGGGTCGTGGCGGACGCTCGTCACCAGGAAGCCGCACACTCCCGGCCGGCCGGCGAACTCGCGGATCATGCGCAGGCACATGTCCGGGTCGTTGAGCGGGAGGTAGGGGAGGAACTTGAGCCGGTCGTCCTGGCTGCAGAACTCCTCGATCATCCAGCGGTCGTAGGCATAGGCGACCTGCGACTCGCCGATCGGCATCGGCGACATCCCGAGCGACAGCAGCGAGGTCGGGAACACGACCTGCACGTCGATGCTCATCGCGTCCATCGCGCGGCGGCAGAGCTCCACGTCGCGCGGGATGTCGATCGGGCCCAGGTCCTCGCGCGTCAGCTCCTGGTGCGGGATCCGGCCGTGCATGGCCTGGAACTGGAAGCCTCTGCCGCCCGGCGTCGGAACGTACTGCGTGACCCCCATGACCTCGAGGTCGTGCTGCGAGTTGCGGCGCATGACCGGGTTCTCCATGTACTCGAGCACGGCCGGCCACACGGAGCCCGGATCGCGATGCGAGTCGACGTCGACGACGAAGTAGTCGTCGAGCCCCAGCTCGTCGGCCTCCTTGCGCGCGTGCGCCAGCATCTCGCGCTCGGAGGTGAAGTGATCGTGCATCGGGGTGAGCGCCTTCACGCGCGGATCGACGGGCATTGCGCTTCACCTCCCGCTGCTGGAGAACCAGACAGCGAACTCGAAGGGGGTCAGGCCCTGGGCGCGGAGCAGCGCCGTCGCCGCGGTGCACGCCTCGGTGGTGGTGACGGCGAGGCCGGCCAGCGCCTCGTCGCCGTACGGGTCGGAGAGCGACGCGTAGCGCTTGACCGCGTCGGCCAGCGTCTCAGAGGCGGACAAGGATCTCACCTTCGCGCTCCTCCACCTCGATCTGACGCAGCCGGAGCCGCGAGTCGGCCGGATGCTCGCCCGTCCGCACGTCGTACTCGTAGCCGTGCCACGGGCACACGATGTGCAGCTCGTCGGAGAAGTCGTCACCGAGGCTTCGCATCACGGGATCAAGCCGCTCCACGACCCGGTTCGTCAGCTTGCCCTGGCAGACCGGTCCGCCCGCGTGGACGCAGCGGTTCTCCCACGCGTACAGCCGCCCTTCAAGCCGGAAGATCCCGATCTCGAGACCGTCGACGTCGACGACCACGCGACCACCCTCGAGCACGTCGTCCCTCACTCCGACCACGATCGCGTCACTCATAGCTGAAGGTTACACTCAAACTGAGTTCAGGTCAAATTCGAGGACCGGTTTGACCGTCTTCCCGCTCGCCGCATCGGCGAACGCGACATCGATGTCCTCGAAGTCGTATCGGCGGATCAGCTTCTCGACCGGAAGACGGCCCTCGGCGTGGAGCGCGACCAGGCGCGGGATGAGGTCGCGGGGCACCGCGTCTCCCTCGATCACGCCGCGGATGGTCTTCCCGCCGCTCATGACGCTCTGGACGTTCAGGGCGAACTCGGGCACGTGGATCCCCACGAGCGCGAGCGTGCCGAGCGGAGCCAGCGCCTCGATCGCCTGGTTGATGACCGCGCCCTTGGCGGTCGTGTCGATGGCGTGCGAGGCGCCCGCGCCGGTGAGCGCGCGGATCTCGGCGACCACGTCGGCGGAAGGGTCGATCGTCGCGCTCGCGCCGAGCTCCGCGGCGAGCCGACGACGGCTCGTGACCGGATCGACGGCGATGATCGTGCCGACGCCGGAGGCGGTGGCGGCCATCACGGCCGACAGTCCCACGCCGCCGGCGCCGAACACGATCAGCGAGGCCTCCGGCGGAGGCGCGAGCACGTTGAGCACGGTCCCCGCACCGGTCTGCACGCCGCAGCCCAGCGGAGCGGCGACACCGAGATCGATCTCCTCGCCGACCACGACTACGTTCGACTCATACGCGAGCGCGTGCGACGCGAAGCTCGACTGCCCGAAGTACGACCCGTACAGCCGCGAACCGTTCCGCCGCATCGTCGCGGAGCCGTCGGGCCGCGAGCCGATCCCGTTCAGCGTGCGGAAGTCCCGGCAGTACGGCGGGTGCCCCGCCGCGCACTGCGGGCAGGCGCCGCAGCTGCGGTAGCTGAGCACGACGTGGTCACCGGGGCGCACGCCCGTCACGTCCGCGCCGACGGCGGCGACGACGCCGGCGCCCTCGTGGCCGAGCACGATCGGCGAGATCGCCTCCGGCCAGACCGCCTTCATCGTCAGGTCGCTGTGGCAGACGCCGACGGCGCGCAGCTCGACGAGCACCTCGTCGCGGCGCGGGTCGTCGAGCTCGACGTCGGCGATCTCGAACGGCGCGTCGGCGCTTGCCGAGATGGCGGCCTGGATCCTCATCGCACGTACGGGATGGTCTGAAGCTCGGTGTACGCCGCGATCCCCTCGACGCCGTTCTCGCGCCCGAGCCCGGACTGCTTGAAGCCGCCGAACGGGCCCGCCGGGTCGAGGGTGTGCTGGTTGACCGCGACGTTGCCGCTGCGGATCCGTCGCGCGACGTCCTTGGCGTGCTCGGCGTCCGGTCCCCACACGCTGCCCGAGAGCCCGTAGGCGGAGTCGTTGGCGATCGCGACCGCGTGATCGGTGTCGTCGTAGGGGATCACGCACACCACCGGACCGAAGATCTCCTCCTGCGCGATCGTCATCGCGTTGTCGACGTCGGCGAAGATCGTCGGCTCGACGAAGTAGCCGCGATCGCGGTCGCGGGCGGCCGCCGCCGAGCACGAGCCGCGCTCCCTCGTCCCGGCCGGCGGCGATGTAGCGCTCCACGCGCTCGCGCTGCACGGCGCTGACCAGCGGGCCGACGGCGACGTCAGGGTCCGCGGGATCGCCGACCGGGTAGGCGCCGATCTGCTCGCGCAGCGCCTCGACGACCTCGTCATGGCGCTCCCGGGGGGCGAGCACGCGCGTCGCGTTCGTGCACGTCTGGCCGTTGTTGCGCATCGTGTTCGGCGCCAGCGCCGGGATGATGGCGTCGAGGCCCGCGTCGGGCAGCACGATCGCGGCCGACTTGCCGCCCAGCTCGAGGCTGCAGCGCTTGATCTGCTCCCCGCACAGCGCCCCGATCCGGCGCCCGGCGCTCGTGCTGCCGGTGAAGCTGATCTTGTCGACCAGCGGGTGGCTGACCAGCTGCTCGCCGACCTCGCGACCGGCGGGCACGACGTTGAGCACGCCCGGCGGCAGGCCGGCCTCCTCGAACGCCTCCGCCAGCAGGAAGCCGAACAGCGGCGTCTGCGTCGGCGGCTTGAGAATCACGGAACAGCCGGTCAGCAGCGCCGGAGCGAGCTTCGGGAACGACAGCGCGAGCGGGAAGTTCCACGGAACGATGGCGCCCACCACACCGACGGGCCCACGGCGCACCAGCATCGGGCCCCGGATGCCCTCGCGCTCCTCCTCCCACGGGAAGGTCTCGGCCTGCGCGGCATGCCAGTCGAGGTACAGCTTGGCGGCCACCGGCTGCCAGGCGGCGAGGGCCAGCGGAGAGCCGACCTCGAGGGTGATCGTCCGCGTGAAGGCCTCCGCGCGCTCGGCGATCAGCTCCCCGGCCCGGGCCATGGTCACCGCCCGCTCGGCAGGCGTGGATGCGGCCCATGGGCCCGAGTCGAACGCCGCTCGCGCGGCCTGGACGGCGCGGTCCATGTCCGGCGCGCCCGCCAGGTCGACGCGGCCGATCGGCTCCTCGGTCGTCGGGTTGATGACGTCCACAGAGCGGCCGCCGGTCGGCTCGACCCACTCGCCGCCGATGTACAGGCGCGTCTGCTCCACGATCGCCGTCATCGCACCGCGAACCCCGCGTAGCCGTTCGCGGCGACGCCGTCGCAGTGCGTCCGGTAGGCGCCGACGCCGCCAAGGTAGGGCATGAACACCCGCGGCTTGCCGGGGATGTTCGCGCCGAGGTACCAGGACGCAGCCTGCGGGAACAGCGTGGCCTCGGCGACCTCGTTGACGTGCGTCACCCAGCCGTCCTCGGCGTCGGGCGTCGCCTCGATCGTGTCGAGCGCACGCTCGCGCAGGTGGCCGATGCAGTCCGCGATCCAGTCGACGTGCTGCTCGATCGACAGCACCATGTTGCTCAGCACGGACGGGCTTCCCGGGCCCGTGACGAGGAACAGGTTGGGGAAGCCGGCGGTCGCCAGGCCGAGGTAGGTGCGCGGCCCGCCGGCCCACTTGTCCTTGAGCGAGCGGCCCTCGCGGCCGCGGATGTCGATGTCCAGCAACGCGCCGGTCATGGCGTCGAAGCCGGTCGCGAAGACGATCACGTCGAGCTCGTACACGCCGCTCGCCGTCTGGAGCCCCCGCGGCGTGAGCCGCACGATCGGAGCTTCGCGGACGTCGACCAGCGTGACGTTGTCGCGGTTGTAGGTCTCGTAGTAGTCGATGTCGACGCAGATGCGCTTGGTCCCGACCGGGTGGCTGGTCGGGCACAGGGCCTCCGCGGTGGCGGGGTCGCGGACGGTCGCGCGGATCTTGTCGCGCACGAAGTCGGCAGCCGTGGCGTTCGCCTCGGCGTTCACGATGACGTCGTTGAACGCCAGCGTGACCCCCCGATCCCGCCCTGCGCCCAGCCTCGCTCGTAGGCGCGCTCGCGCTCCTCGGGCGTCACCTCGAGCGCCGAGCGCTGCGGCAGCACGTCGGGATGCGACGTCGGGGCCCCGCTCAGAGACTCACGCGACCGCCGCCGCCGCTCGCGGTAGCCGGCCTTGATCGCGCGCCGGACCTCGGGCTCGAGCGGCCGGTTGTGCGCGGGCATGCTGAAGTTCGCGGTCCGCTGGAAGACGTACAGGTGCTCGGCCTGCTTGGCGAGCTGCGGGACCAGCTGGATGCCGGTCGAGCCGGTGCCGATCACGCCCACGCGCTTGCCGGCGAGCTCGACGCCCTCCTCCGGCCAGCGCGCGCTGTGGTACCAGTCGCCCTCGAAGTCGTCGAGCCCCTCGATCGCGGGCGGTGCACCGACGACAGGCAGCCGGAGGCCATGACGCAGTAGGTCGCTGAGTACTCGGTGCCGTCCTCCGTCGTGACCTCCCAGCGCTCGTCGAGGTAGCGCGCTGCCACGACGCGCGTGCCCAGCTCGATGTCGCGGCGAAGGTCGAAGCGGTCGGCGACGTGGTTCAGGTAGCGCAGGATCTCCGGCTGCGCCGGATACCGCTCGGTCCACTCCCACTCCTGCTCGAGCTCCTCCGAGAACGAGTAGGAGTAGTCCATCGACTCGATGTCGCAGCGGGCGCCGGGATAGCGGTTCCAGTACCACGTGCCGCCGATCGCCTCGCCCTGCTCGAGGACGCGCACGCTGAGGCCGAGGCTCCGCAGGCGGTACAGCGCATAGAGGCCGGCGAAGCCGGCGCCGACGACGACCGCGTCGAGATGGACGGGCACCAGCTCGCGGTCGATCGCTCCCACGATGAAGTCCAGGCCCGCGGCACTGCCCGGCAGGAGGTCGCCCATCATGAAGAAGCCGTGCATCTGACCGTCGAAGCGCCGGTGCTCGACGCGGACGCCGTCCTGCGCCAGCCGCTCGGCGTAGGCCTCGCCCTCGTCGCGCAGCGGGTCGTGCTCGGCCGTGAGCACCACGGCGGGCGGCAGGCCGGCGAGGGTGTCGGCGCGCAGCGGCGAGGCGTCCGGGCTTGTGCGCACCGACGCGTCGGGCGCGTAGTGATCCCAGAACCACGCCATCGTGTCGCGGCCCACGATCAGCTGGTTGGCGGGATCGAGGTAGGAGTCCGTGTCGAGGTCGCAGTCGGTGACCGGATACACGAGCACCTGCAGCGCGATCTCGGGCCCGGCCTCGCGGGCCCGCTGCGCGACGACCGCAGCGAGGCAGCCGCCGGCGCTGTCGCCGGCGACGATCAGCGGCACCGGACCGCCTGCGATCTGCTCGACGTTCGCCGCCGTCCACTCGAGCGCCGTCCATGCGTCCTCGACCGCCGTGGGGTAGCGATGCTCGGGGGCGAGGCGGTAGTCGACCAGGACGACGGCGCATCCGGTCCCGGCGGCGAGCCGGCGGGCGAGCGCGTCGAACTGGTCCGGCGTACCGAGCACCCACCCGCCGCCGTGGTAGTAGACGATCACGCCACGTGCGCGCCCGTTCGGGACGAAGAGCCGCCCGAGCTCGACGTCCGCCACGCGCGCCATCTCCGGCCCGCGGCCGTAGAGCTCGGCCATCCGGGCGCCCGCCTCGCGCGCCGCTCGCGGGGTCAGCTCGTGCAGCGGCGGCAGCCCGCTCTCCGCCATCGAAGCGAGGAACGTCGCGCTCGGCTCGTCAAGCATCGGTCACACGCTCCTGAATCTTGGGGATGGCGACGTCCTCGGACACGCGCTCGAAGGTGACCTCGAGCGGCATCCCGATCTGCAGCTCCTCGTTCGCGCAGCCGACGACGTTCGTCGTCATGCGCACGCCCTCGTCGAGCTCGACGACGGCGATGTTGTACGGGACCTCGTCCGCGAAGGCGGGGTCGTAGACCTGGTGCATGAGCGCGAAGCTGTAGAGCGTGCCGCGGCCCGTCGCGGGCGCCCACTCGAGGTCGGCGGAGAAGCACGTCACGCAGCGCGGCCGCAGCGGCGTGCCGATCCCGCCCGTCGGCGACATGAACGTGCCGCAGTCGCGACAGCGCCGCAGCAGCAGCACGCCCTCGCGCGCGCCGTCGAAGAACGGGCGGCTCTCCTCGTCCGGGACCGGGACGGGCTTCGACGACGTCGCGACGATCATGCCGCCAGGACCGTGGTCGAGTGCCAGTTGAGCACGCCGCCGTTGCCGCTCACGAGCACGACGTCGTGCTTGGGGACCTGGCGCTCGCCGCCCTGGCCGCGCGCTTGGATCACGCCCTCGGAGAGCGGCGTGAAGCCCCACATGTAGAACGACGACAGCTGGCCGCCACCGGTGTTGGTGGGCAGCGAGCCGCCCGGGCCCAGCTTGCCGTCCGCCACGAAGGCGCCGCCTTCGCCCTTCTCGCAGAAGCCGTAGTCCTCGAGCGTGACGAGGACCGTGTACGTGTAGCAGTCGTAGAGCTCGAGCACGTCGATGTCCTCGAGCGTGACGTCCGCCATGCGCAGCGCGAGCTCGCCGGAGCGCTTGGCGCCGGTGTGGACGGCCGGCTCGCGGCCGGCACGCTGGTTGTCACCAGGTGCGGCTTGACCGAAGCCGAGCAGGTACACCGGCGGCTGCCGCAGGTCGCGCGCGTGCTCGGCCGACGTGACGATCACGGCAACGGCGCCGTTCGAGACCAGGCAGCAGTCGAGCAGGTGCAGCGGCTCGACGATCCACCGCGACTCGTGGTAGTCGTCCAGCGTCATCGGCCTGCCGTACATCTGCGCCCGCGGGTTCAGCTGCGCCCACGCACGCTGGCCGACGGCGATCGTGCCGAGCTGGTCGTGCGTCGTGCCGTAAAGGTGCATGTGCCGGCGGCATGCGAGCGCGTAGCTCGTGTTCGCCGGCCCGTAGTCGCCGTAGGCGAAGCGCAGACTGGAGAAGCCGGTGTCGGACCCGATCCCGCGCCCGCTGTACGACTGCGAGGCCGAGCCGCCTTCAGCCAGAGGCGCGTCGGCGTACAGGCAGGCGACGACGTTCGCCTGCCCCGCCGTGATCGCGTGCGCGGCGTACTGCAGCATCGTGCCGGCGCTGGAGCCGTAGGCGCTCATCGCATTGACGAGCGTCAGGTCCTCGAGGCCGAGCGACATCTGCAGCATCGGCGCCATCTCGGCCGAGTGGTTGCTGTTGATCAGCAGCCCGTCGACGTCGGCCTTGGCCAGCCCTGCGTCGTCGAGCGCGAGCGCGAGGGCCTCGGCGGCGAAGTCCGTCGCGGTGCGGCCGTAGACCTTGCCCATCTCGGTCATGCCGAGCCCGGCGATGGCGGTCTGGCCCTTCATGCCGCCAGCGCTCCCGTGAGCAGCGGCTCCTCGATCACGCCGCCCGCGAGCAGCGCCTCGATCTCCGCCGGCGACAGGCCCAGCTCCGCGGCGCAGATCTCGCGCGTGTGCTCGCCGTGTTCCGGCGCCGGGCTGACCCGGATCGGCGGGATGTTGCGCGAGCGGAACGGGCCGTCCTCCAGGCGCACGTCGCCGAGGCCGGGCTGGTGCAGCTCGCGGGAAACGCCGCGCGAGAGCAGATGCGGGTCGCTCTCGTGGTCGTCCGGCCGCATCATCATCGCCGCCGGTATGCCCGCCGCCTGGAGCCGCTCCATCACCGCACGCGGCGGGAGCGTGCGGGTCCATTCGGCCAGGTGGCGGTCGAGCAGCTCGCGGTTGGCGATGCGCTCGGCCGCGCTGTCGAACGCGCCGGCGGCGGCCCATTCCGGGGCGCCGAGCGCCCACCGCAGGGCCCGCCACTGCTCGTCGCCCGAGACCGTGATGACGCACCACTCGTCGTCGCCGGCGCACGGGTAGATGCCCCACGGCGCGCCGAGCTCGTCCTGCTCGGCGCCGAGCGAGGCGGCCAGGAAGACGTCGGCGAGCTGGTTGACGATGATCTCGGCCTGCGCGCTCTCGAGGTAGGCGCCGGCCGCCGTCCGGCGGCGCCGGATCAGCGCCGCCAGCACCGCCGTGGCGCACACGCGCGCGCCGTAGTGGTCCGGGTAGATCGTGGTCGGCTCGCCGAACCCGAGCTCGTCGTCCGGATAGCGCCACAGGCTCGCGACCCCCGAGACGCAGCGCACGATCGGGCCGTAGCCGAGCCAGCGGCTCCACGGCCCGGTCGAGCCGAGGGCGTTGGTGCTCAGCATCACGAGGTCGGGCTTGACGGCGCGCAGCGACTCGTAGCCGAGCCCGAGCTTCTCGAGCGTCCCCGGCTTGAAGTTCTCGAGCACGACGTCGGCCCCGGCGACGAGCCGCTTGAGCAGGGCGACGCCCTCCGGCGTGCGCAGGTTCACGCCGAAGCTGCGCTTGTTGCGGCTGCCCGCGACGAAGCTGTGCGACAGCTTGCCGCCGTAGCCCACGCGCGCCGCGTCGGGGAAGGCGCGGTTCTCGATCTTGATCACGTCGGCGCCCTGGTCGGCGAGCAGGCGCCCGATCTCGTTGCCGATGACGATGATCCCGAAGTCGACGACGCGCAGCCCGGCGAGCGGCCGGCGCGGCGCGGCGCCGTTCGACGACGGCCGCGCCGGCCGACCGCCCGGTTCCCCCAGGAGATCGTCGTTGTGCTCGCCGGGCTCAGGCGCGCGGTGGCGGAAGCCGAGCCCGCTCTCCGTCGATCTCGACGAACCCGCTCGGCAGCCGGCCGTGCATCCCCGGCGCGACCTCGGCGTCGACGAACGCGTCGCGCGCTGCGAAGTGCGGGCTGGCCAGTACCTCAGACGACCTCGAGGACGGGCGCGACCGGGACGCCGCGGGCCTGGCCCTCGGCCGCGATCGCGTCCTTCGTCATGCCGGCGAACAGCGCGGCGTAGAGCTCGTGCAGCTCGGCCGACGCCTCGAGCCGCGCCGGGATCGCGTCGAACCGCTCGTCCTGGAAGGCGGCGGGCTCGCCGAGCCAGGCGCGCATCGCCCGCCACTGGCGCGGCGCGAGCACGACCACGCGCACGTGGCCATCGGCGCACGGGAAGATCGGGTAGAGACCTGCCTCTGGACGCCCGCGGGTCGAGGGGAAGGCGGACGCGCGGCTGACCGAGGCGGTGCCGTAGGCGGGGTCCATGGTCTGCGTCGCCGCCTCGAGGATCGAGAAGTCGACGTGATCCCCGCGGCCGGTCTCGAGCCGGTTCCAGTAGGCGACGAGCGTCGCCCACGCCGCCTGGATCGCCGTCGTCTCCGTCGCCATCCCGTGCGGGGCGGGGAGGGGGTCGCGCCCGGCCAGCCCGGAGCGGCTCAGGATGCCGCTCATCGCCGCGTGGATGGAGTCGTTGCCCTGCCAGTGGCGGTAGTCGCCGGTCTGGCCGAAGTCGGTGATCGAGGTGATCACGAGCTCCGGGTTGCGGGCCAGCACGTCGTCAGGCCCGAGCCCGAGCGCGGCGAGCGTGCCGGGCCGCGTCGTCTCGATCCAGACGTCCGCCGACTCGAGCAGCGACAGCAGCCGCTCGCGCTCGGTCTCGAGGTCGATCGTGACGCCGCGCTTGTTCGCGTTGCGGACGGCGAACGAGAGGGGCACGCGGCGCGAGCGGGCGCCGCCGGGCGGCTCGACGCGGATGACGTCGGCGCCGAGGTCGGCGAGGAAGCGACCACACGTCTCGCCCTTCTCGTCGGCCATGTCGACGACGCGCAGGCCGGCAAGCGGCGCCTGAGACGTCGCGTCCTCGGTCTTCCAGAGCGTCGATCGTGACATGCAAGTGTCATCGTGACATGGAGATGTCATGACGTCAAGGCCATGTCATACTGCGGGCCGATGAGTGAGAACCGGTCATCGCTGCGCGACCAGCAGGTCGACCTCACGCGCGACCTGATCATGCGCGCGTTCCAGGGCTTGCTCCAGAACGACCACCCGGACGCGATCACGTTTCCGCAGGTGGCGGAAGCGGCCGGCGTCTCGCTGCGGACCGTGTATCGCTACTTCCCGACCCGCACCGACCTGCTCCAGAGCGCGGCCGCCTGGTTCCGCGAGTTCACGGACGGCCTGCAGTGGGACGACCCGCGCACGGTGCGCGACATGGCGGGCGCGTCGCCCCAGCTGGGCCGTCTCTTCGACGAGCACACCAACGTGTTCCGGGCGCTGGCCGACCACGAGCTCGAGGAGCCGCGCCGCGCCGCGGTCGCCGCGGCGGTGGCGGAGGTGTCGGGCAACCTGCCGGCGGACGAGGCGCGGCGCGCCGAGGCGATCCTCGCCCACATCCGCTCCGGGCGCGCATGGCTCCTGCTGCACGACCACTACGGCCTCGACGGCGACGAGATCGTGGCCGCCTTGGACTGGGCGGCGAGCACGCTGCTCGAGGACCTGCGACGACGCAACGAGGCGTAGACGCAATACCGTTGAGTTAGGCCCCGCGATGGGTCATCGAGCGCTCACATCGGCTCGGATGCGCGCACGAGTCGCGAGCGCACGTGGGCTGTCGCTACACCGTCCGGTGCGACAGCACCGCGCTCCACGAGCAGGCGCGCTCGCACTACGGCGATTGCGGGAGTCTGCACGGCGGTGCCCGAGACGGCCGCTGATCGTCCCACGGGGGCGCGCGACGACGCGTCTTCGAGACGCTACTGCATAGAAGCAGTGGCGCCGCATCAGACGCCGGCAGCTATGGCGCTGCTCCGTGTCGTCCAAGGCGAGCGCGGCAGCAGTGCAGCACGTTGCGCTCGCTACTTCAGCAATGCAGGCGTCGCCGGCCGGATGCACACAAGTGTCGCGATGTCGCTGAACGCGTCAGTAACCGGGTGTTGGCGTCAAACGCAACTGTCCGGCCGCGCCCGGCGTACGTTTTCCCTTACGGCGCGAACATGTCCCGAGAATCTGCCGCGGCGGGCCGTGCGGAGTTCGATCCCGTGCGCGTTCTTGATGCGGGGAATGGGCATTTCCCACACATGCCGGCGAGCGGCACGTGCGCTTCAGCCGATCAACCATCCCCTCGGCCGAGCCGGTCGAGGGACGCGGCGCTGGCGCCGCCGAGCGGTCGACGCCGAGCCCCAGGCCGAGGAGCGGATCACCTCGAGATTGATCACCAGGGCGTCGACGTGCGCGTGCACGTAGTCGCGCCGGTGCACGGTAGTTGTACTTGAAGCCGCCGTCGCCGGGCGGGTTGTGCGAGGGCGTGACCACGATCCCGTTGGCCGACCCGCGCCCGACGCCGCGGTTGTACTCGAGGATCGTGTACGAGATCACCGGCGTCGGCGTGGGCCGGCGTGGGGGTCGACGACCACGTCGACGCGGTAGGCGACAAGTACCTCGACGGTCGTCTGGGCGGCCGGCCGCGACAGCGCGCGCGTGTCGCCAGAAATGCTGCAACGGTATCGCCGGCGAGTCTTGGAATTACCAGAGTACGATTCTCAACTCCTCCTGTACAGTCGTGATGCCTGCATGCCGCGGTCAGCGTGCTCTCAGCTCCGCACGTAACGTTCGACAGCCGACGATGAAGGACGTCGGCGCGGTGGCCGGTGTGAGCCTCGCGACCGTGTCACGAGTCGTGAACGGCGAGGACAGCGTGCGCCCCGAGCTCGCCGACAAGGTCCGCGCGGCGGTCGTCCTGCTTGGCTACCGGCGCGACCTGACGGCCACCAACCTGCGCCGCGCGGACCGTCACTCGGCGAGCATCGGGGTCGTCTTCGAGGACGTCTCGGACCCGTTCCACGCGGCCGTGCTGCGCGGCATCGAGACCGTCGCCCGGCGACGCGGCGTGCTGCCGCTTGTGGGTAGCTCGGACGAGGATGGCGCGCGCGAGCGCGAACTCGCGGAGGCATTCCTCGCGCGTCGGGTCGACGGTCTGGTCGTCGTGCCGTCGGGCCGCGATCATTCCTACCTGCAGCCGGAGCGCGATGCCGGTGTGGCCGTAGTGTTCGTCGACCGCCCGCCGGCCCACATCGACGCGGACTGCGCGCTGAGCGACAACGCCGGCGGCGCCTTCGCGGCCGCGGCACATCTGCTGGCCGCAGGCCACCGCCGCGTCGGCTTCCTCGGCGGCCGCGAGACCATTTTCACCGCCCGCGAGCGGCTGCGCGGCTATCGCCGGGCGCTGGAGGCCAACCGGCTGCCGTTCGATCCGGCGCTCGTGCGGATGGGTCTGCACGGCAGCCGTGCGGCCTCCGAAGCAGCCGGCGACCTGCTGGCCGGCGAGGCCGCCCCGACCGCGCTGGTCAGCGCCCAGGACGTGATCACGATCGGCACCGTCGACCGGCTGCGCACGCTCGACCTGCGCAGCACGGTCGCGCTTGTCGGCTTCGACGATCTCGTGCTCGCCGACGCCGTCGACCCAGCACTGACGGTGGTCGCGCAGGACGGCGATCGACTCGGGCGGGCGGCCGCCGAGCTGCTGTTCGCCCGGCTCGACGGCGACCGCGGCGCGGCGCGCCGCGTCGTCGTCCCGACCACGTTGGTCGTGCGCGGGAGCGGGGAGCTGCGCCGATGATCCTGGTCGGCGGCGAGGCTCTCTACGACCTCGTGCTCGAAGACAGCCTCGAGGAGCTGCGTGGCCATCCGGGCGGCGGGCCGTTCAACACCGCGCGGACGATCGGCCGCCTCGACCAGCGTGTCTCCTACCTTGGACGGCTTTCGATGGACCGCTTTGGCCGTCGCCTGGAGGACATGCTGCGCGAGGACGGCGTCGACCTTGGCTGCGTCGTGCACACCAACGATCCCACCACGCTCGCGCTCGCCGAGGTCGACCATGAGGGCGTCGCCCGCTACCGCTTCTACGAGCGGGCGACGTCGGCGCCCGGGCTGACGACCGAGGCGGCGCTCGCCACGCTGCCGGAGAACGTGCGGTTCCTTCACGTCGGCACGCTCGGGCTGGCGCTCGAGCCGATCGCGACCGCGCTCGAGGCGGTCGTCGAGCGGCTCGCCGACCGCGCCCTGATCGCCGTCGACCCGAACTGCCGGCCGTGGGTGGTCGACGACCACGAGGCGTACCGGGCCCGCCTGCGGCGAGTGCTCTCGCACAGCCATGTGCTCAAGGTCAGCGAGGAGGACCTCGGCTACCTCGAGCCCGACCTGCCCGCCGTGGTGGGCGTGCGCGAGCTGCTCGAGCAGGGACCGACCGTGGGCCTGCTCACGCGGGGTCCGAACGGCGCGCTGGTAGTCACGCGCACCGCGGAGGTCGCTGTGCCGGCTCCGCGCGCCAAGGTGGTCGACACGATCGGCGCCGGCGATGCGTTCGGCGGCGGATTCGTGGGCTGGTGGAGCGAGCGCGGGCTCGGCGCGGACGCGCTCGCCAAGATCGACCTGGTGGTGGAGGCGACGCGCTTCGCCTGCCTGGTCGCCGCGCGCACGTGCTCGCGGCCAGGCGCGTCGCCGCCGTACCGGAACGAGCTCTAGGTGAGTTTCCTCAGCATCCTCACGGGCTCGTTTGCGATGCCGGCGGCCGAGAATCCGACCGTGGCAATGGTCGAGGCGGCCTACCAGCATCACGGCATCGACGCGCGCTACATCAATTGCGAGGTCGCGCCCGACGCGCTCGGCGACGCCGTGCGCGGAGCGCGGGCCATGGGCTGGGCGGGCTTCAACTGCTCGATCCCGCACAAGGTCTCGGTGATCGAGCATCTCGACAGCCTCGGGGAGTCGGCCGCGGTGATCGGCGCGGTCAATTGCGTCGTACGCCGCGGGGAGCGCCTGATCGGCGAGAACACCGACGGGATCGGCTTCCTCGCTTCCCTGCGAACGGTCGCCGAACCGCGCGGGCGCTCGCTGCTCCTGCTCGGCGCCGGCGGCGCCGCGCGCGCGATCGCCGTCGAGGCGGCACTCGCGGGCGCGGCGCGGATCACCGTCGTCAACCGCGATCGCTCGCGCGGCGCGGAGCTCGTAGCGCTGCTGAACGAGCGAACGCCCGCGCAGGCCGAGCTCGTCGTCTGGGACGGTGTTCAGCGCGTGCCCGATGGCACCGACATCGTGGTCAACGCGACCTCCGTCGGCCTGTTCCCCGATGTCGACGCGCGGCTCGAGCTCGAGGCCGGCGACCTGCGGGAGGGCATGGTGGTCGCCGACGTGATCCCCAATCCGCCGCGGACGCGCCTGATCCGCGACGCCGAGGCGCGCGGAGCGACCACGCTCGATGGCATCGGCATGCTCGTCCAGCAGGGTGTGGCCGGCATCGGCCACTGGACGGGGGTCGACGTCGACCCCGCAGTGATGCGCCGCGCGCTCGCGGCGATCTTCCTTTAGAGAACGGTCGCCAGCGATCGCTGTCAAGCGGTTGGGCTCTTCTTCGGATCGCGAATATCCAGCGAAATCGCGATTCGGACTTGACAATCGGCAATTCTGGTGACTATTCTGAGAAAACGTTCGCTGAACACTCGCCGTGACTTGAGGGAGCCGTGGCGGGCAACCAGAACCTCGTATGGAGGAGGAGGGACTCGATGCAGTCCAAGTACCTGCGGATCGCGGCACTCGGTGCCGCTGCGGCGCTCGCGCTCGGTGCAGTCGCCTGCGGCAGCGATGACGACGAAGGCGGCGGTGGGCGCCGCCGGCGGTGGTGGTGGGGACGACGTCAAGATCGGCCTCATCACCAAGACCGAGACGAACCCGTTCTTCGTGAAGATGAAGGAGGGCGCGGAGAGCAAGGCGTCCGAGCTCGGCGCCGAGGTGCAGTCGTTCGCCGGCAAGAAGGACGGCGACAACGAGAGCCAGGTCGCCGCCGTCGAGAGCCTGATCGGCGCCGGCGCGCAGGGCATCCTGATCACGCCGAACAACTCGAGCGCGATCGTCCCGTCGATCGACAAGGCGCGCCAGGCCGGGTCTCCTGGTCATCGCGCTCGACACCGAGCTCGACCCGGCCGACGCCGCCGACGCCACCTTCGCGACCGACAACTTCAAGGCCGGCGAGCTGATCGGCCAGTGGGCGAAGGCCAAGTTCGAGGCCGACGGCAAGGACGCCAAGATCGCCATGCTCGACCTCAACGCCGAGCAGGTGACGGTCGACGTCCAGCGCGACCAGGGCTTCCTGACCGGCTTCGGCATCGACGTCGGCGACGAGAACAAGATCGGCGACGAGAGCGACGCCGCGGATCGTCGGCCACGACGTCACCGACGGCGCCGAGGAGGGCGGCCGCACGGCGATGGAGAACCTGCTCCAGAAGGACCCGGGAATCAACCTCGTCTACACCATCAACGAGCCGGCCGCGGCGGGCGCCTACGAGGCGATCAAGGCCGCCGGCAAGGAGAAGGACGTCACGATCGTCTCGGTCGACGGCGGCTGCCCGGGCGTCGAGAACGTCAAGAAGGGCGTCATCGGCGCGACCTCGCAGCAGTACCCGCTGAAGATGGCCGAGATGGGCGTGCAGGCGATCGTCGACTACTCCGAAGGACGAGTCCAAGAAGCCCGAGCCGACCGAGGGCAAGGACTTCACGGACACCGGCGTGACGCTGATCACCGACGATCCGCAGGACGGCGTGGAGTCCGAGGACACCGCGTTCGGCCTCGAGAACTGCTGGGGCTAGAGCTCATGGCCAAGAACCCACTGCGCCGGCTGACCCCGGCGACCGCGACCGAGGGCCCAGCCTCGCTGGGCCCCGGGAGCGCCGAGAGCCGCCCGGCCGGGCTCGGCGTCCGCATCCACGACATCCTGCACTCGAACGCGACGCTCGGGCCCGCGATCGTCCTGCTGCTCGCGGTGCTGATCTTCGCGGCCACCACGGACCGGTTCCTCGAGCCGGCCAACCTGTCGCTGATCGTCCAGCAGGTGATGGTCGTCGGCACGCTGGGCATCGCCCAGACGCTCGTGATCCTCACCGCCGGCATCGACCTGTCGGTCGGCGCGATCATGGTCCTGTCCTCGATCGTGATGGCCAAGCTGTCGGCCGAGTCCGGCGTGCCGGGCCTGCTGGCGCTGCTGATCGGCTTCGGCGTCGGCACGGTCGTGCGGGCTGCATCAACGGCCTGCTCGTCTCGCGCGTCAAGCTGCCGCCGTTCATCGTCACGCTCGGCACGTTCCAGATCTTCACCGCGCTCGTCCTCTACTACTCGGAGAGCGCCACGATCCGCGGCGCCGACATGTCGAGCCTGCTGCTGTGGACCGGCAACACCTTCGACATCGGGGACACGCGGATCACCTACGGCTCGCTACTGATGCTCGGGTTGTTCGGGGTGGCGGCCTACGCGCTCGGCTCGACCGCCTGGGGCAAGCACGTGTACTCGACGGGTGACGACCTCGAGTCGGCGCGCCTCTCCGGCGTGCGCACGAACCGCGTGCTGCTCAGCGTGTACGTGCTGGCCGGCCTGGTCTGCGCGATCGCCGGCTGGCTCCTGATCGGCCGCATCGCCTCCGCCAGCCCGCAGGCCGGCGGGCTCGCGAACCTGGACTCGATCACCGCCGTGGTGATCGGCGGGACCAGCCTGTTCGGCGGTCGCGGCCTGGTGATCGGGACCCTGTTCGGGGCGCTGATCGTCGGCGTGCTGCGTAACGGGTTGACGCTCGGCGGCGTCGACGTGCTCTGGCAGGACTTCGCCGTCGGCATCCTCGTGATCGTCGCCGTGGCGATCGACCAGTGGATCAGGAAGGTGAAGACATGACCGCGGAGGTGACACCGGTCCTGCAGGCGAAGGGCCTGGTCAAGCGCTACGGCCACGTGGTCGCGGTCAACGGCGCGGACTTCGAGCTGCTGCCGGGCGAGATCCTGGCGGTGATCGGCGACAACGGCGCCGGCAAGTCGTCGCTGATCAAGTGCCTGTCGGGCGCCACGATCCCGGACGAGGGCGAGGTGCTGCTCGACGGCAAGCCGGTGACGTTCAGGAGCCCGCTGGAGGCGCGCGAGGCCGGCATCGAGACCGTCTACCAGAACCTCGCGGTCTCGCCGGCGCTGGACATCGCCAGCAACCTGTTCCTGGGCCGCGAGCCGCGGCGCACCGACCCGATCGGGCGCATCTTCCGCACGCTGGACAAGAAGAAGATGCGCGAAGAGGCCCGCCGCCACATGAACGAGCTGGGCATCCTCACGATCCAGAACATCGGCCAGCAGGTCGAGTCGCTGTCCGGCGGCCAGCGCCAGGGCGTGGCCGTCGCGCGCGCCGCGGCGTTCGCGCGGCACGTGGTGATCATGGACGAGCCGACGGCGGCGCTCGGCGTCAAGGAGTCGGCCAAGGTGCTCGAGCTGATCCAGCGCGTGCGCGGGAACGGCCTGCCGGTGATCCTGATCAGCCACAACATGCCGCACGTGTTCGAGGTCGCCGACCGGATCCACATCCAGCGCCTCGGGCGCCGGGTCGCGGTCATCACCCCGAAGTCGCACACCATGAACGAGGCGGTGGCGATCATGACCGGGGCCACCGAGCCCGGCGCGGCGGGCTACGACCAGGTCGTCCAGGCCGCCGAGGGCGGGCACGACGCGTCGGAGACGGCCAAGGCCCTGAAGGGCTACGAGGAGTGAGCGCGATCGGGCGCGGCGAATCGTCGCCGCGCCCGATCGCGTCGGGTACGGTCCCGGCGATGCTCCCCCAGCAGGCTCCGCGCCGGCCGACGATGCGCGACGTGGCGGCGCTGGCCGGCGTGAGCCTGAGCACCGTGTCGCGGGTCGTGAGCGGCAGCCAGCAGGTCGACCCCGAGCTCGCGGTCAAGGTCGAGAAGGCGGTCGAGATGCTGGGCTATCGCCACAACCTGGCGGCCGGCAACCTGCGCCGCGCCGACGGGCTCTCGGCCAGCATCGGGCTCGTCTTCGAGGACGTCTCGAACCCGTTCTTCTCGGCCGTCCACCGCGGCGTCGAGGACGTGGCGCGGAAGCGGTCGGTGCTCACCTTCGCCGGCAGCTCGGACGAGGATCCGGCGCGCGAGCGCGAGCTCGTGGAGGCGTTCCTCGGGCGCCGCGTCGACGGCCTCGTCATAGCGCCGGCGTCGGCCGATCACAGCTACCTGGCGCGCGACGTCGCGGCCGGCATGGCGCTCGTCTTCGTCGACCGCCCGCCGCGCTTCATGGACGCCGACGCCGTGGTGAGCGACAACGTCGGCGGCGCCCGCACGGCGGTCGCGCACCTGGCCGCGGCCGGCCATCGCCGGATCGCGTTCCTCGGCGACAAGCCCGACATCTTCACGGCCGCCGAGCGGCAGCGCGGCTACCGCGAAGCGCTCGCCCAACACGGGGGCGAGCAGGACGACGCGGTGGTGCGCCACCCGGCGTTCCGCGCCGCCGACGTTGACGCCACCGTGCGCGAGCTGCTCGAGAGCGAGCACCCGCCCACGGCGCTGTTCACGGCCCAGAACCTGATCACGCTCGGCGCGCTGCGCACGCTGCACGAGCTCGGGCTCCAGCGACCGGGTCGCGCTCATCGGCTTCGACGACATCCCGCTCGCTGCCCTCCTGCAGCCCGGCGTGACCGTCGTCGCGCAGGATCCCTACGCGCTCGGCAAGCACGCCGCCGAGCTCCTCTTCTCGCGCCTCGACGGCTATCGCGGGCCCTCGCGGCGTGAGGTCCTGCCGACGACCTTGATCGCCCGAGGCTCGGGCGAGATCCCACCCAGCGCGCGATAGCCCGCGGACCGACCCGAAGGTCAACGGCACAGCACGACTTCGCGCGAGCCCGGCGGCGACCGCCACGTGGCCCGCCGACGCACAACGAGGCGGGCATCAGAGCGTCAGAGAAGGTTTTCTGACACTCGGCCGAACAGATCATCAGCCGCCTCTTGCGCTCGATCACCCTGCATGATAGGTTGAGAAAACGTTCTCTGAACACTAGAGAAATGCCTCGTCGCGGGTAAGGGGCCTGCGGCGGGCGAGTTCGAGAGGAGAGTGACGATGCACGACCGTCAACCCTGCGTCGGACGGCGAGGCTGGCTGCGCCGCGGCGCCGCCATCGCGCTCGCGGTCACCATGACCGCGCTGACGGGCGCCGTGGCGCACGCCGCGCCGCCGGCCGGCACGAGCTATCAGGAGCTCTATCGCCCGCAGTTCCACTTCACGCCGGCCAAGAACTGGATGAACGACCCGAACGGGCTCGTCTACTACAAGGGCGAGTACCACCTCTTCTACCAGCACAACCCGTTCGGCGAACACGTGGGGCCACATGTCCTGGGGCCACGCGGTCAGCCGCGACCTCGTGCACTGGGAGCACCTGCCCGTCGCCATCCCCGAGGAAGGCGACGAGGCGATCTTCTCGGGCAGCGCGGTCGTCGACCACAGGAACACCACCGGCTTCGGCACGCGCCGGAACCCGGCCATGGTGGCGATCTACACGAGCGCGTATCCCGACGATCAGGAGCAGTCGCTGGCCTACAGCACCGACCGCGGGCGGACCTGGACCAAGTACGAGGGCAACCCCGTGCTCGACGACCCCGATCGCGAGTTCCGCGATCCGAAGGTGTTCTGGTACGAGCCCGCGGACGAGTGGCGGATGGTCGTGGTCAAGGCCGTCCAGCGCAAGGTCGCGATCTATCGCTCCGACGACCTGAAGGAGTGGGAGCACCTCAGCGACTTCGGGCCCGCCAACGCCGTCGGCGGCGTCTGGGAGTGCCCAGACCTGTTCCCGCTGCCGGTCGACGGCAAGCGCAAGCGGCACAAGTGGGTGATGATCGTCAGCCTCAACCCCGGCGCGATCGCCGGCGGCTCGGGCACGCAGTACTTCGTCGGCGACTTCGACGGCACGACGTTCACGGCCGACAACGTCCAGCCATACACGCCCCCGGCGGGCGAGGTCTATGAGGACTTCGAGGGCGCCGACTACGGCGACTGGACCACCACGGGCACGGCGTTCGGCAGCGGGCCCGCGACCGGCACGCTCCCCGGCCAGCAGACCGTGTCCGGATTCGAGGGCGATCGGCTGGTCAACAGCTTCATCGACTTCGACTCCTCGCAGGGGACGCTGACCTCACCGCCGTTCCAGATCACGCGCGACTACATCAACCTGCTCGTGGGCGGCGGCGCGCACGCGCACAACCCCGAGGCCGGCGACGGCACACCGCCGCCCGGCGAACTATTGGGTGGCTTCGAGAGCACCTATGAAGCCGAGGGCTGGCAGCCGACCGGCGACTTCGCCGGCACGCAGCCGTTCCGTGGCGGCGAGGGGCGGATGGGCGAGCAGAGCGTCGACACGTTCTTCGGGGCCGCGTCGAACGGCGATCCGCTCACGGGCAAGATCGTCTCGCCGGAGTTCGAGATCACCCGCGACTACGTCAACTTCATGGTCGCGGGCGGACGCCACACGGGCGAGACGCGCACGTCGGTCGACCTGGTCGTCGACGGACAGGTCGTGCGCAGCGCTGGGGGTCGCGAGACCGGCAACCTCAACTGGGTCGCGTGGAACGTCGAGGACCTCGTCGGCAAGCGTGCGCGGATCGAGATCGTCGACCTCAACACCGGTGGCTGGGGTCACATCCTCGCCGACCACTTCATGGTGGCGGACGCGCCCGCACGGATCCGGTCGGACGAGACGTCGGTCAACCTGCTGGTAGACGGCGAGGTCGTGCGTACGGCCGCCGGGAAGGAGAGCGAGGCGCTCGACTGGGTCGCCTGGAACGTCGAAGACCTCGTCGGCCGGGACGCCCGGATCCAGATCGTCGACCGCAACAGCGGCGGCTGGGGCCACATCCTCGCCGACGAGATCACATTCGCCGACGCGCCGGCGCAATCGACCGAGGAGCGCTCGAGCTGGCTGGACTTCGGCAAGGACTACTACGCGGCGGTCTCGTGGAACGACGTCCCCGACGGCCGGCGGCTGATGATCGGCTGGATGAACAACTGGCAGTACGCCAACCAGATCCCGACGTCACCGTGGCGCAGCGCGATGAGCGTGCCGCGCGAGGTCAGCCTGGAGACCGTCGACGGGGACGTCCGGCTCGTCCAGCAGCCGGTGCGTGAACTGCGCCGGCTCCGCGGCGAGCCCGCCTACCGCCTCAAGCGCAAGCGGCTCTCGCAGGGCACGCACACGCTCAAGGGCAAGGGAGCGCGCGGCAAGACGCTGGAAATCCGCGCCGAGCTGGACCCACGGGCGGCCGACCGGCTCGGCCTGAAGGTACGGGTCGGCGACGGCGAGGAGACCGTGATCGGCTACGACGCCGAGACCGAGGAGCTCTACATCGATCGCACGCGCTCGGGCGATGTTGGGTTCAGCCCGAGCTTCCCCGGAGTGCACCGGGCGCCGCTCCCGCTCGACCGGCACGGAGACATCAAACTGCGGATCCTCGTTGACTGGTCCTCGGTGGAGGTGTTCGCCGACCGCGGTCAGGTGACCATCACCGACCAGGTGTTCCCGCGACCCTCGAGCGAGCAAGTGCAGCTGTTCGCCGACGGCGGGAGCGCGGAGGTCGAGTCCCTCGAGATCCGGCCACTCCGCTCGGCCTGGTCTCGCCGCGGCAGCTGAGTTCCGCGTCCGGCGGCCGCGCTCCCCGCGGCCGCCGGACCGGCCGGCTTGACTGCCTACGCGCTCGCCGGCGCCTCCGCCGCGACCCCCGCCGGCGCGGCGTCGATTAGCCATCGACGATCGAGAAGCTCGACACCTCCGCGTGTTCAGGCTTCTCGTCGCAGCGCAACACCGAACCGCATCCGAAGCAGCTCTCGATCTCGCTGAGCGGGCAGGCCCAAGCCGTGGCGCCATCCAACCAGCCGGCCCGGCGGGCTCGTTGCGACCGACTTCGCTCCTGCCA
>CAWHNO010000012.1:0-210923 GCA_963830725.1 uncultured Solirubrobacteraceae bacterium
GTGGGCGGTGCGCGGCTCGAACGCGCGACCTCCTGCTTGTAAGGCAGGCGCTCTGACCAGCTGAGCTAACCGCCCGGGCGCGATGGATCGTAGATGCTACGGGTGGATGTTCTGGTTGCCGCGCAGGACGTTGGCCGGGTCGTAGCGGCGCTTGAGGGCGACGAGGCGGTCGTGCTTGGCGGCGCCGTAGGCAGCGCGCACGCGATCGGCGCCCTCGTCGGCGAGGAAGTTGACGTAGGCACGGCCGCCGGCGTGGGGCTCGAGCGCGGCGTAGCACTCGTGGACCCAGCGCACGTGGCGGTCGGCCTCGGGGTCGTCCTCGAGCCAGACCGCGTTGATGTTCACGTTGTGGGCCGCGTCGCGCTGGCTGTACGCGGTCTCGTCCTCGCCCACGCGGGCGACGGCGCCGCCGAGCTGGAAGACGATGATGTAGGAGCGCGGCGAGGTGATCCTCGCCGCCTGGTCCACGAGCGTGTCGATCGCGGCGTCGGTGAGCGGTGGCAGCTCCCACGAGCGCCAGTGGTAGTGCCAGCCGTGCGGGACGCTCGGGTCGAAGAGCCGCTGGAGCTCGAGGTAGGGACGCGCTCCGACGGCGTCGACGAGCGGTGATCCGAAGCTGCGCAGCGGGGCGAGCACGGCCTCGCCGCGCTCGAGGTCGCCGGCGTAGCAGACGGCCACCGTCACGACAGGACGGCCGTGGAACTCCGCGGGGATGAACGGCAGCGGCGGCGCCATCCGCAGATTGAGGATCGTCGTCAGCTCGTCGGGCGCCTCGGCGATCACGTCGCGGTAGTGGCGCAGGACCTCCGGACCGTCCTCGAGCGCGTAGTAGATCGGGCCGGCCAGCACGGTCGGACCCACCTCGTGCAGGCGGTACTCGAACGAGGTGACGATGCCGAAGTTGCCGCCGCCCCCGCGCAGACCCCAGAACAGGTCCGCATGCTCGTGCTCGCTCGCGCGCAGGACGTCTCCGTCGGCGGTCACGACCTCGGCGGCGAGCAGGTTGTCGACCGTCGCGCCGTGGCGGCGCATCAGCCAGCCGATCCCGCCGCCCAGCGTGAGCCCGGCGATGCCGGTGTGCGTGACGATGCCGCCGACAGTGGCCAGGCCGTGGGCCTGGGTGGCGGCGTCGAGCTCGCCCCACAGGACGCCGCCCCCCGCGCGCGCCGTCCGGGCGTCGGCGTCGACCTCGATCGCGCGCAGCGGCGACAGGTCGATCACGAGGCCGTCGTCGCACACCGACCAGCCGGCGATGCTGTGGCCGCCGCCGCGCACGGCCACCTGCAGCTCGCGCTCGCGGGCGAGCTCGAGGGCGGCCGCCACGTCGGCCGCGCCGCCGCAGCGCGCGATCAGCGCAGGGCGCCGGTCGATCGCGCCGTTCCAGACCCGGCGCGCCTCGTCGTACGGCTCGTCGCCGGGGCGCAGCAGCTCGCCGTGGAAGGTCGCGGTCGCCATGTGTTCACGGTCCCAGGGTCGCGACGGCCGGGCAAGTCCATCTTGTGGACTGTCACGGAGCCGTCACGGTGGGAGACTGAACTCGTGGAGGTCCGCAGCTACGGCCAGTACTGCCCCGTCGCGCGGGCGACCGAGATCCTGGCCATGCGCTGGACGCCGATCATCGTGCGCAACATGCTGCTCGGCTGCGAGACCTTCAGCGAGCTGATGGATGGCGCGCCCGGCATCCCGCGCACGCTGCTCAGCCGGCGGCTCGAGCTGCTGGAGCAGTATGGAGTGGTCGAGCGCCGGCCCAGCGGCCGCGGCTCGCGCTACCTGCTGACCGAGGCCGGCCGCGAGCTGGAGTCCGTGATCGACGCGATGGGAACCTGGGGCGCGCGCTGGCTCGAGGCGGCGCCCGCGCACTTCGACTCCCACACGGTGTTGTGGTCGCTCTGCCGCCTGACCGCTCCCGCCGACCTGCCCGGGCGCAGGCTGGTGATCCGCTTCGAGCTGCGCGACGGCGACAAGCGGCGCATCTGGGTCGTCCTCTGCCCACCCGACTCCGAGGTGTGCGTGAAGCCGCCGGGATACGACGAGGACCTGGTCGTGACCACGACCTCCGAGTGGCTGGCGAAGTGGCACATGGGCCGGATCTCGCTCGGGCAGGCGATGCACGAGGGGCTGATCGCGGTCCAGGGCCCGAGCGAGCTCGTGCAGACGCTGTCGACGCTCGGGCTCAGCCGCTTCGCGAACGTCGAGCCGGCACCGCGACACCGCCGACGACCGGCAGCTCGAGCTCGCTCCCGCTCGGGTTGAGCGTCAGCCGCGTGCCCGGCCGCGGGCGCAGCGTGTAGTCGTGGTCGGTCGAGACGACCACGAGGCCGATCCGGTGCCCCGCGCGCCAGACGTAGTCGTCGGGCTGCAGGTCCCAGCGCAGCCGGTACTCGCGCCCGAGGCGCAGGGGCCGGCTGCGGGCGATCCCGTCGCGGTTGCGCGGGTCGAGCCAGCCGCGCGTGACCATCACGGGCCTGCCGGCGCCGTAGTCGACGAGCACCGCGGTGAGGTTCGCCGCGCGTCGGTTGGCGATCGACATCCGCAGGGCGACCCACGGCGTGCCGCTCAGCCGCACGTCGGCGGAGCGCGGACGAGACGTACAGCAGCCGGTTCGGGTCGTCGCGCCCGGGCCGGGCGATCAGCTCACGGTCGGTGTCACGCCGACGGCCGCGATCCACGAATGACTGCCGAAGGCCGGCCGCGGGCTGTGTGGCGAGCGACCTGTCGGCGCTCGGGTACAGCCGCGCGGTGGTCGTGCCGGGCGCGGGCCAGTCGGCCTCGTCGTGATAGCTGCCGTCCTCGCGCTGGATCGCGAGCCGCGGCTCGCTGTCGATCCCGTTGGGGACGCCGAACAGCCAGCGGTCGAACCAGCGGTGCTCGGCGCGCCGGTAGGCCGCGCCGCCGGGGCCGCCGTGCCCGCCGTTGTGGAGCCACAGCTTGCGCGGCACGACCAGGCGCGACCACCAGGCGGCGAACGCCTTCGGCCTGACGTTCCAGTCGTTGCGGCCGTGGACGACGAAGACGCTGGCGCGGACCCGCTTCGCGCGCGCGGCCGGCGGCGCCGGTTGGCGGATGCGCACCGGCGGGAGCGCGACGAGGCCGAGGTCGCGGAGACCGCAGCCGGCGACGGGCCGCGGGGATGACGAGCGCGCAGCGACGGACCGGCATCCTGGCATCATGCCGCGGATGGATCGCTCCGTCGCCTGGCGGGCGGCGCTGCTGCAGGCGCTGCTGGTGACCGCCGTGGCCGTCGCCCTCGCCGTCGCGCTGCCGCGATCGTTCTTCGAGGACTGGGGATGGCTCGCCGGCCCGGCGGCCTGGGGCGGCTGCGCGCTCGCGGCCGGGGCGTGGCTGCGGCTGCCGCTCGGCATGGTGCTCGTCGGCGCCGGGCTGTCGGGGCTGCCGATGCTGATCGGCGTCGCGGTCGGCGTGCACTGGCTCGGCGCGCCGCTCGGGCTCGCCGTCTTCGGCCTCTGGTGCGGCCGGCTCGCCGGCCGCCGCTTGGCGGTGGTGGCGACCTGATGGATCTCGGGCTCCGCGACCGCGTCGCGCTCGTCACCGGCGCCTCCAAGGGGATCGGCCGCGGCATCGCCGCCGGCCTGGTCGCCGAGGGCGGGCAGGTGGCGATCGCCTCGCGCTCCGCCGAGCGCATCGAGGCCGCGGCGGCGGACATCGGCGCCCGCGGCTACGTGTTCGATGCCGACGGCCCGGACGCGGTGCCGGGGCTGCTCGAGCAGGTGCAAGCGGACCTCGGCCCGATCGACATCTACATCGCCAACACCGGAGGCCCGCCCGCCGGCCCGGACCCGCTCGCATTCACGCGCGAGCAATGGCAGGCCGCCCACCGCTCGCTGGTGCTGACGCCGATGGCGTTCCTCGAGCGCCTGCTGCCCGGGATGCGCGAGCGCGGCTTCGGCCGTGTGGTGGCGATCGGCTCGATGGCGGTCAGCGAGCCGATCGACAACCTGCAGCTCTCGAACGCCCACCGCCCGGGTCTCGTCGCCGCCTTCAAGGTGCTGGCGCGCCAGTGCGCGCCCGACGGCGTCACGCTCAACCACGTCCACCCAGGCCAGATCGCCACCGACCGCATGATCGGCACCGCCGGCTCGCTCGAGGCGGCTCAGGAGCGGGCGCGCCAGAACGTGCCCGCCGGGCGGCTCGGCACCGTCGAGGAGCTGGCCGCCGCGGCGGTCTTCCTGTGCTCCGTGCAGGCGGGCTACATCACCGGTACGTCGCTGCTCGTCGACGGCGGGCTGACGCGAAGCGTCTCGTAGTACCCCCAGCGAGAGTCGAACTCGCGCTAACGCCGTGAAAGGGCGTCGTGCTAACCGCTACACCATGGGGGCGCGAGTTCCTGAGTGTAGGCGCCGTTCACGCGGGCTCGTCTGGCCAGTGGCCGTGCTCGTCGTAGAACTCGCGCGCGGCCTCCTCGCGGTCGCGGTCGCCGCGGCCCGTCGCCAGCGACCACAGGATCACGACGATCAGCACGATCCCGCCGAGCACGCCGATGATGCTCCAGATCAGCTCTGCCATGTCATGCCCCCGGCAGGAATCGAACCTGCGTCGCGCGGATTAAAAGTCCGCCGCTCTAACCGCTGAGCTACGAGGGCTCCAAGATGGTAAATCGCCGGGCTAAGCTGACTCCGTGCACCCCCGGGATGAGGGTCGGAAGGCTCCCGCACGGCGGCGCAGGAGGACCCCGGAGATCGCGGAGCGAGAGATCATCGCAGCCGCCGAGGCATTCTTGCGCGAGCGTCCCTTCCGTGAGCTCACCGTCGACGAGGTGATGCGGCGGACCGAGCTCTCCCGACCGTCGTTCTACGTCTACTTCACCGACCGTCATCAGCTCGTCCTGCGTGTGGTCGAGCACCTCGGCGCGCAGCTGTTCGCGATGTCCGACCGCTGGCTCCGCGGGACCGGGCCGGGGCCGGAGCTCGCGCGCGAGGCGCTCGAGGGCATCGTCGACGTCTACGCCGGCCACGGGCCCGTGATGCGCGCGCTGGCCGACGCGGCTGCCGACGACCCCGGCGTCGAGCAGGCGTACACCGCGATCGTGCAGGCCTTCGTCGACGCCACCGCGCGGCACATCGAGAAGGAGATCGCCGCCGGGCGGATCCTCCCGCTCGACGCTCGTGAGACCGCGCGCGCCCTGGTGTGGATGATGGAGCGCTACCTGAATCTCAGCCTCGGCCGCGAGCCGCAGACGCCGCGCGAGGCCGTGGCCGACGCGCTGACGACGATCTGGACGCGCGTCCTCTACGGGGCCGCCGAGCCGAATTAGCGCCTCAGTGCCGGAAGTGCCGGCGGTGGGTGAAGACCATCGAGATGCCGGCGGCGTCGGCGGCGTCGACGACCTCGTGGTCGCGCACCGAGCCGCCGGGCTGGATGATGGCGGTCACCCCGGCGTCGACCGCCAGCCGGGGACCGTCCGAGAACGGGAAGAAGGCGTCGGAGGCCAGCGCGCCGCCGGTCAGGTCGGTGTCCGTGGCGCGCGCCTTCTCGATCGCCAGGCGGACCGAGTCGACGCGGCTCATCTGCCCGGCCCCGATCCCGACCGACGCGAGGTCGCGCGCGAGCACGATCGCGTTCGAGCGCACGTGCTTGCACACGCGCCAGGCGAACAGCATCTCGCCCCACTCGCGCTCGGACGGCTTGCGCTCGGTCACCACCTCCATCTCCGAGCGATCCTCGAGGTCGAGGTCGCGGTCCTGCACCAGCAGGCCGCCGATCACGCGCTTGACGTCCCACTCCGAGACGTTCACGCGGCGGCGCTCACCGTCCTCGAGGATGCGCAGGTTCGGCTTGCTGCCCAGCACGTCGACCGCGTCGTCGCTGAACTCCGGCGCGATGACCACCTCGGCGAACTGGCCCGTCAGCGCCTGGGCGAGCGCAGCGTCGACCGGCCGGTTGATGCAGATGACGCCCCCGAACGCCGACTGCGGGTCGCACGCGAAGGCGCGCCGGTAGGCCTCGACGGCCGAGCTGCCGACCGCGACGCCGCACGGGTTGTTGTGCTTGATGATCGCGCACGCCGGGACCTCGAACTCCTGCACCAGCAGCCGGCCGGAGTTGATGTCGAGCACGTTGTTGAACGACAGCTCCTTGCCGCCGAGCTGGCGCACATGCGAGAGCACGTGCATGCGGGCGCCGACCTGCGCGTAGTAGGCGGCGCGCTGGTGCGGGTTCTCGCCGTACGAGAGGTCGGTGACCTTCTCGTAGGCCGACATCATCAGCTCCGGGAACGCGCCCTGCTTCTCGGCGAACCAGCGCGAGATCGCGGTGTCGTAGCGAGCCGTGTAGGCGAACGCCTCGGCCGCCAGGCTCTCGCGTGTGGGCACCGAGAGCTTGCCTTCGCCGTCGCGCAGCTCCTGCAGCACGGCGTCGTAGCTCTCCGGCTTGACCACGACGGCCGTGAACGCATGGTTCTTGGCGGCGGCGCGGATCATCGTCGGGCCGCCGATGTCGATGTGCTCGAGCACCTCGTGCTCGGTCACGCCCCGGCGGCCGGCCCACGCCTCGAACGGGTACAGGTTCACGCACACGAGGTCGACGAACTCGACCTCGTGCTCGTCGGCGGCGGCCATGTGGACGGGGTCGTCGCGCAGGGCGAGCACGCCGGCGTAGAGCTTCGGGTGCAGCGTCTTGACGCGGCCCCCCATGATCTCCGGGAAGCCCGTGAGGTCTCGGACGTCGCGGACGGTCAGGCCCACCTCCCGCAGGGTCGTCGCCGTGCCGCCGGTGGACACCAGCTCGACGTCCAGCTCGGCGAGGCCGCGGGCGAACTCGACGATGGCCGTCTTGTCGGAGACCGACAGGACCGCGCGCCGGATCAGAACCTCCCCCGGCTGCGTCATCGGCCTCCCTCCATGGGGTGGGGACGATACCTGTGGGGGGCTGCTCACCGCCTGACCATCACCCTCCTGGGCTGCTCGGGATCGAACGACACGGCGCCGCGGGCGATCAGCTCGACGGCCTCGCACAGCAGGTCGTGCTCGAGCGGCCGCAGCCGGTCGCGCACCGCCGCGGGATCGCTCGCGTCCGGCAGCTCGAGCGCGCGCTGGGCGATCACCGGGCCGGTGTCGACCCCCTCGTCGACGAAGTGGACGGTGACGCCGAACACCTTGACCCCGTAGGCGAGCGCCTGCTCGATCGCCCGCACGCCGGGGAAGGCCGGCAGCAGGGCGGGGTGCACGTTGATCACGCGCTGCGGGAAGCGGGCGAGGAAGGCCGGGTCGACGAGCGCCATGTAGCCGGCCAGGACGACGAGCTCGACCTCGCGGGCGGCGAGCCAGTCCGCGATCGCCGCGTCGCGCGCCGCACGGTCGGCATGGCCGGAGAGCGGGAACTCGGCGGTCTCCACGCCCGCCCGCGCGGCACGCTCGAGCGCGGCGGCGCCCGGTTGGTCGGTGCCCACGGCGACGACCTCGACGCCGTGGCGGCCCTGCACGCGGTCGAGTATGGCCTGGAGGTTGGTGCCGGCGCCCGAGGCCAGGACGCCGACCTTCATGCCACCTCCAGCTTCGGGAAGCGCCCGCCGGTCGAGCGCAGGGTGCCGGCCGCGAGCAGGGCGTCGACCCGCTCGAGCACGGCGGGCGCCGCAAGGTGCGACCACGCGCCGTAGTGCGGAAGGCCGTCGTAGGAGTACTTGACGACGACCTTCGAGCGGCCGCCGCGCAGGATCTCGACCGCGCGCGTGCGGCCGACCTCCGGCTGCGCGCCGGCCACGACGTCGAGGATCGCCTCGTCGAGCGCGTCACCGTCGATGGGCCGGTGCGCGAGCTGCGCGGGCCGCTCCGCGGGCCGGCGCCGGGGTGGCGGGGGCGGCGCGGGCGCCAGCGCGGGGTCGCAGACGTCGCAGCACGGCCCGGTCGGGGCGGGGGCCGCGCGGTCGCCGAAGTGGCGCAGGATCCCCTCACGCCGGCAACGCGATCCCTCGACCCAGGCCCAGACTGAGCGGTACTGGCGCCAGCGCACGCGCGTGCCCTCCTGGGCCGACGAGCGGCAGAGCGCGAGCGCGCGGCCGTCCCACGGGCCGACGAGGCGGCCGGCCACGCGATCCGGCGCCGACGGGGAGGGCTGGACGACGCCGGCGCGGGCGAGATGGCCGACGATCGCGCGCACGACCTCCTCATCCCCTTCCAGGGCTTCGATCGGGATGTCATAGCGACCCTCGTTGGCCTGGGCCGTGGTCTCGATCCGGCGGGCGACGGATCGCAGCGCGCCGTCCTCGACCGTCGACCGCTCGATGAAGAAGACGTGCAGCCCCTTGTCCTTGCCCGTGGCGAACAGCAGGCAGCGGGCGGGCCTGCCGTCGCGGCCGGCTCGGCCGGCCTCCTGGTAGTAGGCCTCGAGCGAGCTCGGGACGCTCTCGTGGCAGACCGTGCGCACGTCGGCCTTGTCGACGCCCATGCCGAACGCGTTCGTGGCCACGACGACCGGCGCCTCGCCGGCCATGAAGCGACGCTGGGCCTCGGCCCGGGCCTCGCGGTGCAGGCCGGCGTGGTAGGCGATGACCTCGACCCCGAGCTCGGAGCCGAGCCGGCCCGCCAGCCGCTCGCAGTCCGCGCGGGTGCCGGCGTAGACGATCCCCGGCAGCGCGCCGGGCTCGGCCAGCGCGGCCGCGATCCCGCGGTGGGCGGCCTGCTTGTTCGCGCACCTGACCACCGCGAAGGACAGGTTGGGGCGGTCGAACCCCGTGGCGACGCGGACCGCGTCGCGCAGGCCGAGCCGGCCCACGATGTCCGCCGCCACCTGCGGTGTCGCGGTCGCCGTCGAGGCGAGGATCGCCTGCGCGCCGAGCCAGCGCGCCGCGTCGGCGAGGCGGAAGTAGTCGGGCCGGAAGTCGTGCCCCCACTGGGACACGCAGTGCGCCTCGTCGACCACGAACAGCCCGATGCGGGCGTGCCGGATGCGGTCGAGGAAACCCGGCGACGAGAACCGCTCCGGAGCCACGTAGAGCAGCCGCAGGTCGCCGCGCGCGGCGCGCTCGATGACCCGCCGGTTGACCGACGAGTCCTGCTGCGCGTTGACGAGCCCGACGAAACCGGGCGCCACCCGCTCGACCGCCTCCACCTGGTCCTGCATCAGCGAGACGAGCGGCGAGACGACGACCGTGAGGTCCGCCCGCATCAGCGCCGGCAGCTGGTAGCAGAGCGACTTGCCCGAGCCGGTCGGCATCACCACCAGCACGTCGCGGCCGGCGACCGCGGCCTCGACCGCCTCCCGCTGGCCTCGCCGGAACCCTTCGAAGCCGAAGAGCTCGTGCAGCGCTCCCTCGGGGTCGCGCGAGCGCGCGACCGGCGCGGGCGGCGGCGGGCCGAGCCCCGGCAGTGCGACGTTCTCGACGGCCAGCGACATGGACGGGCGACCATACCGCCGGCTCCGGAGGGCAAAAGCGGCGATTGCGCGGGTTTGTCGCAGACTTGTGACGAAGCGGTTGCGCGTCGCGAACGTCAACTGCGGCTGGGTGAGGAGGCGGCGAATCGATGCCGCGGCGAGGGCGCATGGCGACTTCGACCGGCGCTATATCGCCGGTAAAGTCGCCAACGGCCCGTCGAGGCGCCGGGATCGGCCGACCCTGCCTCCCTCAATGCAAGAAGTTCGTAACCGCGGCTACGCCCGGACCAACGGCAGCTCGAACGCGTCCTTGCGCTGCGCGTCGGCGGTGCCGGCGAGCGGGTACTCGCCCGAGAAGCAGGCGTCGCAGTGGGTCTCCCGCGAGCCCTGGATCGCCTCGTAGATGCCCTCCAGCGACAGGTAGGCGAGCGAGTCGGCCCCCAGCTCCGCCGCCACCTGGGCCTCGGTGCGGTTGTGGGCGATCATCTCCTCGCGCGTCGACATGTCGATCCCGTAGTGGCACGGGTGGCGGATCGGCGGCGCGCTGATCCGCATGTGCACCTCGGCGGCGCCCGCGTCCCGCAGCATCTGCACGATCTGGCGCGTGGTGTTCCCGCGCACGATCGAGTCGTCGACCACCACCAGCCGGCGACCCGCCACCACGTCGGGCAGCGGGTTGAACTTCATCCGCAGGCCGTGGCGGCGCAGCTCCTGGCCCGGCTGGATGAACGTGCGCGCCACGTAGCGGTTCTTGATCAGCCCGTCGTCCTGCGGCAGCCCCGAAGCCCGGGCGAAGCCGCGCGCCGCCGGGTTGCCGGAGTCCGGCACCGGGATCACGAGGTCCCCGGAGACCGGCGCCTCGCGCGCGAGAATCTCACCCATCCGCCCGCGCGCCACCTGCAGCACCTGTCCACCAAGACGAGAATCGGGCCGCGCGAAGTAGATGTGCTCGAACACGCACAGGGCCTGCCGCGAACTGGACACGCCCATGCGCGTCTGCAACCCCGAAGGCGTCAGCGACACGATCTCGCCCGGCTGCACGTCACGCAGGAAGGTGCCGCCGATGATGTCGAACGCGCAGGTCTCCGAGGCGACGCAGTAGGAATCGCCGATCATGCCCAGCGACAGCGGGCGCAGGCCCGCGGCGTCACGGAACGCCACCACCCGGTCCTTCGACATCACGACCGTCGAGTACGCGCCCTCGATCCGCCGCATGACGTCCGCGAGCGCGTCCTCGATCGAGTCGGCTTCGTGCGTCGACACCAGGGCGGCGATGATCTCCGAGTCCGACGTCGAGCGGAACGCCACCCCCCGCGAGCGCAGCTCGCCGTGCAGCTCGACGGCGTTGATGAGGTTGCCGTTGTGCGCCAGCGCGATCTCGCGCCGATCCGCCCGCCAGACGGGCTGCGAGTTCTCCCACGACGACGCGCCCGTCGTCGAGTAGCGGACGTGGCCGACCGCCATATCGCCCTGCAGCGCCCGCAGGCGCTGCTCGTCGAAGACCTGGTTCACGAGCCCCTGGTCGCGCATCGCCATGATGTGGCCGCCCTGGGAGGTCGCGATGCCGGCGGACTCCTGGCCGCGGTGCTGGAGCGCGTACAACGCGAAGTAGGCGAGGCGGGCGACGTCGCTCTCTGGAGCGCAGACGCCGAAGACGCCGCACTCGTCGCGCGGTCCGTCGCGGAAGTCGGGGAGGACTGAGGACAAGGGGAACGACCCGGAGCCGCAGCGTAGCAACGGCCCCGGCGCGCGCCGCTGGGGCGAACGGGCGCCCGGTCGCTGCTCCGCCTCGGCGGCAGGCGCCCGGGTAACCTCCCCGGCCAAGCGTTCCAGGAGAGAGACATGGCGACCCACGCCCCCGCCCAGATCGACCGTCAGCGCATCAGAGAGCTGATCGAGCGCGAGGAGAAGGCGCTCAACGAGGCCACGCGCAAGTCGGAGGAGATGTACAAGCGCGCGCACGCCGTGCTGTCCGGCGGCGTCGCGTCGTCGTATCAGCTGCGCGACCCGTGGCCGATCTACCTCGAGCGCGGCAGCGGCCCGAAGGTGTGGGACGTCGACGGCAACGAGATGTGGGACTTCCACAACGGCTTCGGCGCCATGGTCCAGGGCCACGCCCACCCGGCGATCGGCAAGGCGATCCGCGATCGCTACGACAGCGGCACCCACTTCGCCGCCCCCACCGAGGACGCCATCGTGGTCGCCGAGGAGCTCGCCCGCCGCTGGGGCCTGGCCCGCTGGCGCTACGTGAACTCCGGATCAGAGGCCACGATGGACGCGATCCGGATCGCTCGCGCCCATACGCGGCGCGACGTCGTGATGAAGATCTTCGGCTCCTACCACGGCCACCACGACACGGTGATGGTCTCGATCGGCGTCGAGTACGACAAGATCGGCGACCGCGACAACCTCGCCTCGCTCCCCTACGGCGCCGGCATCCCGCAGGCGACCGTCGACAACACCGTCGCCGTCCCGTTCAACGACGCGGCCGCGATGGAGCGCCGGATCGAGCGCCTCGCCGACGAGGGCCGCCTGCCCGCCTGCGTGATCATGGAGCCGGCGATGATGAACCTCGGGGTCGTCCTGCCCCAGCCCGGCTACCTCGAGGCCGTCCGCGAGATCACCCGCCGGCACGGCATCGTGCTCATCTTCGACGAGGTCAAGACGGGCCTCTGCATCGCCGCCGGTGGCGCCACCGAGCGCTGGGGCGTCAAGCCGGACATGGTCACGCTGGCCAAGGCGCTCGGCGGCGGCGTGCCGACCGGCGCGATCGGCGGCACCGAGGAGGCGATGACGACCGTCGAGGACGGCTCCGTCTTCCAGGTCGGCACCTACAACGGGAACCCGCTCGGGATGGCCGCCACGCGCGCGAACCTGCTCGAAGTGCTCACGCCGGAGGCCTACAAGCACCTCGATCACCTCAACGACCGCATCCTCACCGGCTGCCAGGGCGTGATCGACAAGCACAACCTGCCCGGCTACTCGGTCGGCGTCGGCTCCAAGGGCTGCGTGACGTTCTCGCCCGTCGAGATCGTCGACTACGAGACCTTCAAGGCCAACCAGGACGCCGACATGGCCGAGCTCGCCTGGCTCTTCAACATGAACCGCGGCATCTTCATGACGCCGGGCCGTGAGGAGGAGTGGACGCTCTCGGTCACCCACGACGACGCGTCGGTCGACGCGTACGTCCAGGTGTTCGAGGCGATGGCCGACGAGCTGCTCAGTTGACCGCGGAGACGGCCGCCGCCTCGAGGCGACCGTCCTCGTGAAGCAGGTGCGCGTCGTCGCCGACGCAGACGACGCGCACCGCGGTCGAGCCCGTCGCGCGCGCGGCGAGCAGGGCGGCCGCGATCCGGTGCGCGTCGCGCACGAGGCCGATCCGCAACAGCGACCGCGTCTCGTTCGCCACCCGCCCGTCGCCCGCCCGCAGCACCACGCGCAGGTCGGCGTTGACCGACTTCGCCGCCATCGCGATCGAGATGTTCTCGAGGTCGTCGTCGGTGACCGCGGCGAGCGCCCAGGCGCGGTCGAGCGACAGCCGGCGCAGCAGCGACGGGTCGGCGCCGCGGCCGATCACGACCGGGAACCCGAACTCGCGCGCGAGGCCGACGTTCTCGCCCGCCTCGCGGTCGTCGAGCGCGACGATGCCGATCCCGCAGCGGCGCAGCAGCAGGCACAGCCGCAGCCCCACCTGGCCCATGCCGACCACCACGACATGGTCGCGCCGCGGCACGGCGCGGCGGCCGAAGAGCCCCGTGAGGCGGCGGTCGATCAGCCGGTTGACGAGGCCCGCCGTGAACGAGGCCTCGAAGACGAGCGCGGCCAGCATCGAGACGGTCAGGAAGGTCTTCAGCGCCCCGGGACCGTCGGCGACCTCGTCGTTGGGGTCGACCGTGACCAGCGTCTTGGCGGCGCCGTAGGAGGCATCGATCACGCCCTGGCCCAGCACGGCCATGCAGGCGATCGTCTCCAGCACGAGGATCACCACGAGCCCGAGCGCGCCCCACAGGAGCAGCGCCGCGCTCTTGTCGTACGGCATCAACAGGTTCCGCGCGAGCGCCGCCGCCCGCTTGCGCTTCGGGACCTCGATCGGCACCTCGTCGACGCCGTCCGGCGTCTCGCGGACACCGACCGGCGGATCACGGTCCTCGCGCACCGCGATCAGGTCGTCGGCCAGGCAGGGCCCCGCGAGTGAGGGAGCGACGATGTCGGCCATCGACGTGACCTCGCAGTGCTCGAGCTCGGCGTCGACCCGCGAGGCCATCGTCGGGTCGAAGATCGTGACGAGCATCGGCACGTCCTCGTCGACGTTGCGGACCATCAGCGCCGTGCGCAGCGCCGCCGCGTCGTCTCGCGAGACGACGACCACGCGGTCGATGCCGTCGCCGTCGAGCGCGTGCACGACCTCCCGCTCCTCGGGCGCCTTCAGGCGGTGGACCTCGGCGCCTGCGGCGTCGAGCGCCTGGCGCGTCTCCTCGGCGAGGTCACCCTCTCCGATCAGCAGGACGGTCGGCATCAGCCCCACATACCCCGCCGATGGTGATGAGACTCCCGCGTGTCACTAAGCCAGCAGCGAGACGAGCCCGTCGCGGTGCACGCGCTCGAGCTCGGCGACGGAGAGCTCGAGCTCGCGCTCGATGACGAGCGCGTCGCCGCCGGCTTCGCCGATCACGCGCGCCGCGGCCCCGAACCGCGCGAGCGCCTCCTGCGGGCCGGAGACCACGAACGCGCCCGGCCCCTCGCCGAACAGCGGCACGCCGTCGAGCGCCACGCGGGCGCCCAGCCCGCCGGCGATGCAGCACTCCGCGAGCGCGACCGCGACGCCGCCCTCGGCGACGTCGTGGGCCGAGCGCAGGGCGCCGGATCGCACGCCCTGGCGCACCGCCGCGTGCAGTGCCTTGACCGCGCCGAGGTCGGCGGCCGGCAGCGCCCCCTCGAGCGGCTCACCGCGCAGCTTGGCCAGCTCGGAGCCGACCTCGGACGGCTGCCACGAGGTCGTGATGAGCGCGACCGCATCGCCCTCGCCCGCCCAGCCCAGCCGGCCGGCCCGCGCCGGGTCGGGCAGCTCGCCGACCATGCCGACGACCGGCGTCGGGTAGATCGGGCCCCCGCCGCCCTCGTTGTAGAGCGAGACGTTGCCGCCCACGACCGGGACGCCGAGCGCGCGGCAGGCATCCCCGAGGCCGGCCACGGCGCGCGTGAGCTGCCACGCGATGTGCGGCTTCTCGGGGTTGCCGAAGTTCAGGCAGTTCGTGAGCCCGAGCGGCTCGGCGCCGACGCACGCGAGGTTGGCCGAGCACTCGAGCACGGCCTCGACCGCACCGCGGTAGGGATCGACGGCCACGCGACGGCCGTTGCCGTCGATCGACACGGCGATCGCGCCGCCGTGCTCGAGCGTCAGCACCGCGGCGTCGGCCTGCTCGGGCCGGCGCACGGTGCGCGAGCCGACCAGGCAGTCGTACTGCTCGAACGCCCACCGCCGCGAGGCGAGGTTGGCGCTGCCGAGCAGGCCGAGCAGCGCACCGGCGGCGTCGAGCCCGTCCTCGAGCACGCGCTCGGGCGCCGGGTAGACCGGCCGCGTGGCCTCGTGGGGCTCGAGGTCGTAGGCCGGGCACTCGTCGACCAGCGCGCCGACCGGCAGGTCGCCGACCAGCGCCTCGCCGTCGAACACGCGCAGCCGCCCGCTGCCGGTGACCTCGCCGATCGCCGTCGCGTTGACCTCCCAGCGCGCGCAGACGGCCAGCACGTCGTCGACCTTCGACGGCTCGACCACGCACAACATCCGCTCCTGCGATTCGGAGATCATGATCTCGAACGGCTCCATGCCGGTCTCGCGCAGCGGCACGCGCCGGACGTCGAGATCGATTCCCACGCCGCCCTTGGCCGCCATCTCGGACGAGGACGAGGTCAGACCCGCGGCGCCGAGGTCCTGGAGCGCGACCAGCAGCCCGGCGTCGAGCAGCTCGAGCGAGCACTCGAGCAGCTTGCTCTCCTCGAACGGATCGCCGATCTGCACGGTCGGGCGCTTGGCGCCGTCCTCGTCGCCGAGCTCGGCGCTGGCGAGTACCGACGCCCCGCCGATCCCGTCGCGGCCCGTGCGGGCGCCGAAGAGCACCACCACGTTGCCGACTCCGGCCGCGGCGCTCCGGATCAGCTTGTCGGTCTCGATCAGGCCGACGCACATCGCGTTGATCAGGCAGTTCTGCTCGTACGGGGCCTCGAAGTAGATCTCGCCGCCGACCGTGGCGACGCCGATCGAGTTGCCGTAGTGGCCGATGCCGGCGACGGCGTGCTCGAGCAGGTAGCGCGAGCGCGCGGAGCCGGCCGGCTCGCCGAACCGCAACGAGTCGAGGATCGCGATCGGCCGCGCGCCGATCGCGAAGACGTCGCGCAGGATGCCGCCGACGCCGGTGGCGGCGCCCTGGAACGGCTCGACGGCGCTCGGGTGGTTGTGCGACTCGACCTTGAACGCGCACGCCAGCCCGTTGCCGACGTCGACCGCGCCCGCGTTCTCGCCCGGGCCGAGCACGAGCCGGCCGCCCTCGACCGGCAGCGTCTTGAGCAGCCGGCGCGAGTGCTTGTAGCCGCAGTGCTCGGACCACATCAGGCTGAAGACCGCGAGCTCGACCTCGTTCGGCTCGCGCCCCATCTTCTCGACGATCAGGTCGTACTCGGCGTCGGTGAGCCCGAGCTCGCGGTGACGTGTCGCGATCATGCCGGCGCCCCGATCAGGGCGAGCCCGTCGACCGAGCCGGTCAGGACATCGACCGCGTGCTCGGGGTGCGGCATCAGCCCGAGCACGTTGCCGGCCTCGTTGCAGACGCCCGCGATGTCGCCCATCGAGCCGTTGAAGTTGTGCCCGGGCGCGTAGCGCAGCACGACCTGCTCCTCGGGCAGCTCGGCCGCCCAGTAGCGGCCGGTGGTGTGCTTGGCGGGGATCGAGAGGACCTGGCCCGGCTCGCACCCGCGCGTCCACGGGATCGCGGTGTTGACCACCTCGACGTCGACCTGCCGGCAGACGAAGCGCAGCGACGTGTTGGGCAGGAGCGCGCCGGGCAGCAGGCCGGCCTCGCACAGGACCTGGAAGCCGTTGCAGATGCCGAGCACGAGGCCGCCGTCACGGGCGAAGCGCTCCACCTCGCCCATGACCGGCGAGAACCGTGCGATCGCGCCGACCCGCAGGTAGTCGCCGTACGAGAAGCCGCCGGGGATGATCACGGCGTCGGCCCCACGGAGGTCCGCCTCGGCGTGCCACAGCAGCTCGGCCTCGCCGACCCGCCGCGCCGCGGCCAGCGCGTCGCGCTCGTCGCACGAGCCGGGGAACTGGACGACGCCGAACCTCACGAGCGGGTCTACCCCCGCAGGGCGTCCGGCCCTGCGGTCTGAGACGAACGATCGCCTTCCGGGCGCTCGATTTCGAAGTCCTCGATCAGCGGGTTGGCGAGCAGGCGCTCGCACATCTCGCCCACACGCGCCGGGTCCTCGACGTCGAGCTCGACCAGCCGCCCGACGTGCACGTTGCGCACCCCCTCGAAGCCGAGCGCCGGCAGCGCGCGCTCGACGGCCTGGCCCTGCGGGTCGAGGATCCCGGCCTTGGGCCGGATCAGGACCCGCACCCTCAAGGCGCCGTGCGCTCCAGCCAGGCCGAGAAGGGCTCCCCGGACAGCCGCTCGTACGCGGTCACGTAGCGCTCGCGGGTCTGCTCCACCACGTCGTCCGGGATCGCCGGCGCCGGCGGCGTCTTGTCCCAGCCCGTGCCGGACGCCCAGTCGCGCACGTACTGCTTGTCGAAGCTCGGCTGGCCGCGCCCGATCTCGTAGCGGTCGGCCGGCCAGAAGCGCGACGAGTCCGGCGTACAGACCTCGTCGCCGAGTGTGAGCTCGCCGTCCTCGTCGAGGCCGAACTCGAACTTGGTGTCGGCCAGGATGATCCCGCGCTCGCGCGCGTGGGCGGCGATGCGGCCGTAGACCTCCAGCGACGCGTCGCGCAGCCTGGCGGCCAGGTCGCGCGAGCCGGCCAGCTCGGCGGCCTGCTCGAAGTCGATCGCCTCATCGTGCCCCTCGTCGGCCTTGGTGGAGGGCGTGAAGATCGGCTCGGCGAGCTGCTCGGACTCGCTCAGCCCGGGCGGGAGCTCGATGCCGGAGACGCGGCCGGTCGCCAGGTAGTCCTTCCATCCCGAGCCGGACAGGTACCCGCGGACGACGCACTCGACCGGCAGCATCCGCAGCCGCTTGACGCGCATGCCGCGCCCGCGGAACTCGTCCGGCACGCCCTCGGTGGTCGACAGCAGGTGGTTGGGGATCGCGTCACGCGTGAGGTCGAACCACAGCACGGACAGCGCCGTCAGCACCCTCCCCTTGTCCGGGATCGGAGTCGGGTGCACGACGTCGTAGGTGGAGATGCGGTCGGAGGCCACCATCAGCAGGTCGTCGCCGAGCTCGTAGAGCTCGCGGACCTTGCCGGAGGCCAGCAGGGTGAGGCCGGTCACGCACCACAGGCTAGATCAGCGACCCGCCAGAACCGCAGCCGGTAACCCCGCGTATACCGGACAAAATCCGCTGCCCGGGGGAAGTTGTCATGAAGGTCGGTCTCGCCTGCTGTGCCGTGCTCGCCGTGTTCGCCGCGCTGGCCCCAGCCGCGCCGGCCGCCTCGAGGGACCGCACCCCGCCGTCGACGCCGACCGACGTGCGCGTGGTCGCGGTCACAGACGACTCGATCACGATCTCGTGGACCGCGTCGAAGGACGACTCCGGACGGATCCACGCCTACGTCGCCGGCGGCATCTACCACCCCGGCAACAGCACCACCAAGACCTTCACCGGGCTGGTGCCCAGCTACACGCGGTCGTTCCAGGTCCAGGCGATCGACCCCTCCGGCAACATGTCCGGCCACAGCGCGCCGATCACCGGGACCACGGCGCCCGACGTCACGGCGCCGACCACGCCGGCCAACCTGCGCCCGACCGGCACCGGCACCTCGACCGTCTCGCTCGCCTGGGATCGGTCGACCGACAAGTGGTCGTTCAGCTACGAGGTGCTGATGGACGGCCAGGTCTTCGCCTCCGCGGCGCATCCGTTCGTCGGGACGCCGTTCACCACGCTGCGCAAGATCCCGCTCGGCGGGCCACACACGTTCACGGTCCGCGCGCGCGACTTCGCCGGGAACATCTCCGGCACGAGCAACGGCGTGACGGTGGAGCTGCCGTCGACCGGGGACGCGACGCCGCCGACCGCGCCGTCGAACCTGGAGGTCGAGGACCTCAACGACAACTGCGGCAGTCTGATCCTCAGGTGGACGCCGTCGACCGACGCCGACCCGCAGATCGAGTACGAGCTCTACCTGAACGGCCATTTCTTCCAGCTGACGCCGCCCGGCACGTCGGCCATCGGCATCTACACCGAGCCAGGGACCCAGACGTGGACGGTGAAGGCGGTCGATCGCTCGGGCAACACCTCGGACCCGAGCAACGCCGTGACCCTCACGGTCGTGGCCGATCAGAACCTTTGTTAGAGGTCGTAGGGGAAGTCCGTGAGCAGCTCGGCGCCGTCCTCGTGCACGAGCACGAGGTCTTCGAGCCGCACGCCGCCGAACGCCTTGCTGTAGCAGCCGGGCTCCAGCGTGATGACGTCGCCCGCCATCAGCGTGTCGGGCGTGCGGCCGAGGTTCGGGCGTTCGTGCACCTCGAGCCCGACGCCGTGGCCGAGCGAGTGGTAGTAGCCCTCGTCGAGCTTCATCCCCGCCGGCTTGCTGCGCTGCGTCTGGTGCCCCGCGTTCTCGTACGGCTCGCAGGAGATGCCGTAGATCTGCCGGCAGTCGGCGCCCGCGCGGACCTCCGCGAACGAGCGGTCGAGCGACTCGCGCGTGAGTCGCCAGAACTCGGCCAGCTCCTCGATCGGCTCGCCGCCGCCGGCGATGAACGTGCGCGTCATGTCCGCCCAGCAGCGTGAGACGCGGTCGCGCGGCCAGATGTCGACGATCACGACCTCGCCCTCGCCGATCGGGCCGTGGCCGGGCTCGTGGCCGACCGCGGACTGCGGGCCGTGCGAGACGATCACGTCGTCGGCGAGATCGCAGCCGTGCGAGTCCGAGACGGCCTGCATCTCGGCGCGGACCTCCTCGCTGGTCAGCCCGGGGCGCAGCTCCCGGATCAGCCGGGCGGCGACGCTCATCGCCGCGTCGGCCGCGCGCTGTGCGCGGCGGATGCCCTCGATCTCGGCCTCGGTCTTGACCCGCCGCTTGTTGACGAACGGCTCGGGGTCGACGAACAGCTCGATCCCGCTCGCGCGCAGGTGGTCGGCATGGCCGACGGGGAACTCGGGCGGCACGAGCGCACGCCCGACGCCCATCTGCTCGCACGCGCGGCGCGACAGCTCGAGCTCAACCTCGTGGCGGCTGATGCCGCGCGAGAACAGCTCGTCGGCGCCGAGGTCGTAGGGGTCGAGGATCTCGATTCCCATCGGCGCGACCTTGTCGGCGTCGAGCACGGTCACGGTGGCCGCGCGCCTGCCGTTCGTCTCGACGTAGAGGAACGGGTCGATGATCCCGACCGGGATCGCGTGGAAGAGGTCCGCCGACAGATCGGGCGCCCCGTAGATCAGCAGATTGTCGGATGTCATGTTTCGTCCTCCGGTCCTCGCAAGCTCGTCCCTCCGGACGACGTTACGTCAAGACGCCCCATGACTTCCGGCACGTGCCGGATGTAGTGGCTGTAGTCGAACACCGCATCGAGGTCGAGATCCACGCCGGGCTCCCGTTCCAGCAATGTCCGCAACGGAGTCGAAGTGTCCCATGCCTGCTGCGCCAGCCGCTGCACCAGCCGGTAGGCGTCGTCGCGCTGGGCGCCTTGCTCGACGAGGGCGAGCAGCACGCGCTGGGAGAACAGCGCGCCGCTCGTCAGCTCGAGGTTGGCGGCCATCCGGCCGGCGTGCACGACCATCCCGCGGGCGACCCGCAGCGCGAGGTGCTGCATGTAGTCGAGCAGGATCGTCGCGTCGGGCAGCACGACCCGCTCCGCGCCCGAGTGGGAGATGTCGCGCTCGTGCCACAGCGCCACGTTCTCGAGCCCGGTCTGCGCGTAGCCGCGCAGCACGCGCGCCAGCCCGCAGATCCGCTCCGTGGTGATCGGGTTGCGCTTGTGCGGCATCGCGCTCGAGCCCTTCTGGCCGGCGCGGAACGGCTCCTCGACCTCGCGCACCTCGGTGCGCTGCAGGTGGCGGATCTCCTGCGCGAAGCGCTCCAGCCCGGCCCCGGCGAGCGCGATCGCACTCAGCAGCTCGGCGTGGCGGTCGCGCGGCACGACCTGGGTCGAGACCGGCTCCGCCGGCAGCCCCAGCCGGTCGAGCACCCGCGCCTCGTAGTCGGGGCCCAGCGACGCGTAGGTGCCGACGGCGCCCGAGATCGCCCCGGTCGCGGCCTGCGCGAACGCGCGCTCGAGCCGCTCGGCGTTGCGATGCGCCTCCAGGGCGAAGCCGGCGAGCTTGAGGCCGAACGAGGTCGGCTCGGCGTGGACGCCGTGGGTGCGGCCGACGCACAGCGTGTCCGCGTGCTCGCGCGCCCGCTCGGCCAGCGCCGCGGCGAGCTCGCGTGCGCGCGGCACGATCGCCTCGCCCGCACGGCGCAGCTGCAGCGCGAGCGCGGTGTCGAGCACGTCGGAGGAGGTGAGACCGAAGTGGATCCAGCGGCCGGCCGGGCCCGCGGAGGCCGAGAGGACGTCGACGAAGGCCGCCACGTCGTGGTCGGTGACGGCCTCGCGCTCCTTCACCGCCTCGACGGTGAAGGTGGCGCCGCGGATCGCCTCGAGATCCTCATCCGTGGGACCGTCGAGCGCCTCCGCGGCCGCGACCTCGACGTCGCGCCAGGCGGTCATCCGCGCCTCGTCGGTCCAGATCGCGCCGAGCTCGGCGCGCGTGTAGCGGGCGATCACGCGTCCAGTATGCGCGCCGCGAGCACGGCGGCGTTGCGCGCGTTGTCGACGCCGACGCAGGCCACGGGCACGCCGGGCGGCATCTGGGCGATCGAGAGCAGCGCGTCGAGCCCGCCGGCGATCGACTTCGACGACGTGAGCGGGACCCCGATCACCGGCAGCTCGGTGTGGGCGGCGACCACGCCCGGCAGCGCGGCCGACAGCCCGGCGCCGGCGATGATCACGCGCAGGCCGCGCATCTGGGCGTTCTTGGCGTAGCCGGCCACCGTGTCGGGCTCGCGGTGGGCCGACATCACGCGCACCTCGTGGCCGATGCCGCGCTTTCGCAGCTCCTCGGCGGCCGCCTCCATCGCCGGCATGTCGCTCTTGGAGCCCATGACGATGCCGACCTGCGGCGTGTCGACCTCCAGGCCCTCGAACTCGGCCTCGACCGAGGTCTCGACCACCGGTTCGTGGCTTTCATGCCGCGATGTCCCGGCGCAGCTGCCGGCCGTCGAAGGCGATCACGTCGGCGGCAGCATACGCGTGCTCGCGGGCAGACTGCGTGCCGTCGCCGAGCGCGGTGACGTTCAGTACGCGGCCGCCCGCCGTGACGACGTCGCCGTCGCGCCGCGCCGTGCCCGCGTGGGTGACCTCGACGCCCTCCGGCACGCGGTCGAGCCCCGTGATCACGTCGCCCGCCGAGGACGAGGCGGGATAGCCGCGCGAGGCCAGCACGACGGTGACGGCCGAGCGCGCGTCCCACGCGAGCCGGGCGCCCGCGAGCCCGCCGGGCCGCGTGGCGCGCTCGAGCAGGTCCAGCAGGTCCGAGCGCAGGCGCGGGAGCACGGCCTGCGTCTCGGGGTCGCCGAAGCGCACGTTGTACTCGAGCACCTTGACCCCGCTCGCCGTCAGCATCAGCCCGGCGTAGAGGACGCCGTGGAACGGCGTGCCGCGGTGCGCGAGCTCGTCCACGACCGGCTGGTGCACCTCGGCGCGGATCCGCTCGACGAACGCTTCGTCGATCTCCGGCACCGGCGAGTAGCAGCCCATCCCGCCGGTGTTGGGGCCGGTGTCGCCGTCGCCGATGCGCTTGTAGTCGCGCGCAGGGGCGAGCGGCAGGGCGGTGACGCCGTCGCAGATGGCCAGCAGGGACAGCTCATCGCCGGCAAGGAACTCCTCGACGACGACCGGCGTCTCGCCGAAGCGGCGCTCGACGAGCATCGCCTCCAGAGCCCCCCGTGCCGCGGCCTCGTCCTCGGCGATCACCACGCCCTTGCCCGCGGCGAGCCCGTCGGCCTTGATCACCGCCGGGTAGCCGTCGATCGCGGCCAGTCCGTCGTCGACCGACTCGACGACCGCGTAGCCGCCGGTCGGCACGCCGGCCGCCGCCATCACCTCCTTGGCATAGGCCTTCGAGCCCTCGAGCCGGGCGGCCGCGGCCGTGGGCCCGAAGCAGGGAACCCCCGCCGCGGCACACTCGTCCGCCAGCCCCGCGACGAGCGGGACCTCGGGCCCGACCACGACGAGATCCATGCCCGCGATGTCGCCCTCGGGCACGAGCGTCGCGTCGCCCGCGATGCCGGCGTTGCCCGGCGCGGCGAACACCTCCGGGCCCTGTGGCGAGCGCTTGAGCGCGCGCACGATCGCGTGCTCGCGCCCCCCGGCGCCGACGACGAGGACCTTGGTCACGGGACGAGCACCTTCGTCACAGCGAGGCGATGAAGTCGTCGATCGGGATCGCGGCGAGCGACTCGTAGTGGGCGGTGCCGCGCGAGCCGAGCTCGAGCGACACGCGCGCCATCGTCTTCTCGTCCGGCGCCTCGACGATGTTGATGAAGTCGAAGTGGCCGAGCGTGGCCCACTGCGCCTTGACGGTGGCGCCGAGCTGCTCGACCTCCTGGTTGACCTCGCGGATGCGCGAGGGATTGTTCTTGACGGTCTGCACGCCCTCCGGCGTGAGGGTCGAGAGCATGATGTAGGTCGGCATCGCCAGTCCTCCCGGTCGGATGTGGTCGTTGTATCCGATACCTGCGACGGGATGCGGTGTTGTTCTCCCTCAGTGGATACTTGCTCCGCCATGCTCCGCCTCGCCGCCGCCACCGCCCTCGCGCTCGCCTTCGCGGCGGCCCCTGCCATGGCGGCGACGGTCGAGGACCTCAAGCCGTGCTACGTGTCGGCCGGCCAGACCGACGCGGAGCGCGAGACCATCACCATCCGCGGCGACGGCTTCACGGCGATGTCGGTGGTCGAGGTGCTGTTCGACGGCGTGGGCGTGGGCAGCGCGCAGACCGGCTCGGTGGGCGAGTTCGAGCTCAGGCTCCCGGCGCCGTTCGTGCCGGCGGGCGAGCGGCCGCTCACGGTGACCGTGCGGGACGGCGTCAACGAGGTCGCGAAGCCGACGAACGTCACCGATCTCGCCATGACGATGAGGCCGCGCCGCGTCGCGAACCCGCGCAAGCGCGTGCGCTTCCGCGGCCGCGGGTTCACGCGCCTCGATGCCCCGGTCTTTGCCCATTACCTGTACGGCGGCAGGGAGCAGACGACCGTACGGCTCGCGCGCCGGGCCACGGCGCCGTGCGGGACCTTCAGCGTCAAGCGCCGGCTGATCCCGATCGAGGACGCGCGCACCGGGCGCTGGACCGTGCAGGTCGACCAGAAGCGCGCGTACTCGCCGGAGCCGGACCCGGTGTGGGTCCGGCGTCCGATCGACGTCGTCGAGATCGCGCTCGAGCCTTAGTGGTCGTGGCCGAAGTTCGGCGCATAACCCGGCGGAGTCCGGGCCGTGTCTGCCGGTGCACGGCATCCGCGAGCATGCTGGTGGCACGTGACCGGATGCCGGGTGCCGGCATACGCGGGCCGGGCCCGCCGGAATGCGTGGACTTTCGGCCGCGGCCACGACCGCAGCCGGCGTCGCGGCCGGCGTGCGCGTGAAGACCAGCTCGCCGTCGGCGGCATCGACCTCGATCCGGTCGCCGGGCGCGAACTCGCCCTTGAGCAGGCCCAGCGCCAGCGGGTCGACCAGCCGCTTGGAGATCACGCGCTTGAGCGGCCGGGCGCCGTAGGTCGGGTCGTAGCCGATGTCGCCGAGCAGGTCGCGCGCCGCGTCGGTCAGCGCGACCTCGACGCCGCGCTCCGCCACGCGGCCGATCAGCCGCGCCACCTGGAGGTCGACGATCTCGCGCAGCTGCTCGCGCGACAACGCCTCGAACTCCACGATGTCGTCGAGTCTGTTGATGAACTCCGGCTTGAACGTCGCGTCGGCGCCCTCGCGGCCGCCCGGGATGTTGGAGGTCATGATCAGCACGGTGTTCTTGAAGTCGACCGTGCGGCCTCGGCCGTCGGTCAGCCTGCCGTCGTCCATCACCTGCAGCAGCACGTTGAAGACGTCGGTGTGGGCCTTCTCGATCTCGTCGAGCAGGACGACGGAGTACGGGCGCCGGCGGACGGTCTCGGTGAGCTGGCCGCCCTCCTCGTAGCCGACGTAGCCGGGCGGGGCGCCGACGAGCCGGGCCACGGAGTGCTTCTCCATGTACTCCGACATGTCGATCCGCACCATCGCGTCCTGCGAGTCGAACATGAACTCCGCCAGCGCGCGCGCCAGCTCGGTCTTGCCGACGCCGGTCGGGCCGAGGAAGAGGAAGGTGCCGATCGGCCGGTCGGGGTCGCTCAGGCCGGCGCGTGAGCGGCGCAGGGCGTCGGAGACGGCCTGCACGGCCTCCTCCTGGCCGACGACGCGGCGGTGGAGGCGCTCCTCCATGTGGATCAGCTTCTCGACCTCGCCCTCCATCAGGCGCGTGACCGGGATGCCCGTCCACTTGCCGACGACCTCGGCGATCTCGTCGACGTCGACCTTCTCGGACAGGTAGACGGCCGGCTCAAGCTCCTCGGGAGACTCCTCGGCCGCGGCCAGGCGCGCCTCGAGCTCTGGGATCTCGCCATGGCGTAGCTCGGCGGCGCGCTGGTAGTCGAGCTCGCGCTCGGCGCGGTCGAGCTCGCCGCGCGCCTGGTCGAGCCGCTCGCGCAGCTTGCCGTGGCCCTCGGCCTGCTCCTTCTCGCGCTCCCACTGGGCGCGCATGCCGGACGCCTGCTCGCGCAGCTCGGCCAGCTCGCGCTCGATCTCCTCGCGGCGCGCGGTGGCCGTCTCGTCCTTGGCCACGGCCACCTGCTCGATCTCGAGCTGCTTGATCCGGCGCTCGACCTCGTCGATCTCGGTCGGAACCGAGGACAGCTCGATGCTCACGCGGCTGGCGGCCTCGTCGACCAGGTCGATCGCCTTGTCCGGCAGGTAGCGGTCGGAGATGTAGCGGTGGCTGAGGGTGGCGGCGGCGATCAGCGCGGCATCGGTGATCGTGACCTTGTGGTGCGCCTCGTAGCGCTCCTTGAGGCCGCGCAGGATCGCGATCGTGTCCTCCACCGACGGCTCGCCGACGTAGATCGGCTGGAAGCGCCGCTCGAGCGCCGCGTCCTTCTCGACGTGCTTCTTGTACTCGTCGAGCGTGGTGGCGCCGACGGCGCGCAGCTCGCCGCGGGCGAGCATCGGCTTGAGCAGGTTGGCCGCGTCGACGGCGCCCTCGGCGGCGCCGGCACCCACGATCGTGTGCAGCTCGTCCATGAACAGGATGATCTGGCCGTCGGACTCCTGGATCTCCTTGAGGACCGCCTTCAGGCGCTCCTCGAACTCGCCGCGGTACTTGGAGCCGGCCAGGATGGCGCCGATGTCGAGCGCGATCACGCGGCGGTCGCGCAGCGACTCGGGGACGTCGCCGGAGACGATCCGCTGGGCGAGGCCCTCGACGATCGCGGTCTTGCCGACGCCCGGCTCGCCGATCAGCACGGGATTGTTCTTGGTGCGGCGGGAGAGGACCTGGATCACGCGGCGGATCTCGTCGTCGCGCCCGATCACGGGGTCGAGCTTGCCGTCCTCGGCGGCCTGCGTGAGATCGCGGCCGAACTTCTGCAGCGCCTGGTACTTCTCCTCCGGGTTCATGTCGGTGACCCGGTGCGGGCCGCGGACCTGCTCGACGGCCTTGAGGATGTCGTCGTGCGACGGCAGGCCGTCGACGGCCTCGGAGAGCGAGAGCAGCAGGTGCTCGGTGGAGATGTACTCGTCGCCGAGCTTGCCGGCCTCGCGCTCGGCGGCGCGCAGGACGTCGAGCAGCTCGCGCGAGGTCGCGGGCTCGCGGGCGCCGGCGGTGATGGTGGGGAGGCGGTCCAGCGCGCCGCCGACCTCGCTGCGGACGGCGGCCGGATCGGCACCGACCTTGCGCAGGACGGGGCCGACGATCCCCTCCTCCTGGTCGAGCAGGGCGAGCAGCAGGTGCTCCGGCGCCGTCTCGGTGTTGCGCCGATCGGCGGCCAGCCGGATCGCCTGCTGGATGGCCTCCTGGGATTTGATGGTGAAGCGTTCGAGCTGCATCAGGGCGGATGTCCTAGATCTCAGTCGGTTCGACTAAGATCTTAGCGCCCTGTCAATCGTCGTCGTCGCCGCCGCGCCCGCGGCCGCGGCCACGGCCGCCCTGACCGCTGTCGTCGCTGCCGGAGTCGTCCGACCCCGAGCCCGAGTTGTCGTCATCGACGTCGTCGACAGTCGCCACCGGCGGCGGGACGGTCGCGGTGGCCGCCGGCTGCGACTCGCGGCGTGCGCGCTCGCGCCGCGCGCGTGCGCGTCGGGCCCGTTCCACGCGTGCGCGCTCGCGGCGCGCGGCGGCCTGCGGGTCGGCCGTCGCCTGCGGTGTCGCCGTCTCCCGCGGCGAGAGCTCGTCGCCCGCGCTCAGCGGCTCGGACGAGAGGCCGACCGACTGCGTCGAGAGGCTTGAGGCCGCGAGCGTGACGCCGGCGACGAGCAGCACACCGCCGACGGCGAGCAGGCCCCAGAGCAGCGTGGCGCGGCGCATGGCGAACACCGTAGCCACGGCGTGGTTAAGCGCCGGGAAAGGGCGGGACCTGGAGGATCGCGCGCGCGCCTCCGCCGTCGCGGTTGTCGAGCGTCACGTCGCCGCCCCAGCGGCGCGCCAGCTCGCGCGCGATCGGCAGCCCGAGCCCGGTGCCCGTTCGGCCCCGCGCGACCCGCCGCACCGCGGTGGAAGCGCTCGAACACGGCGGCGAGATCGTCGTCCGAGAGGCCGGGGCCGCGATCGAGCACCTCGACGGCGCCGCGCCGCGAGCGGACCTCGACCTCGCCGTTGCCGTAGTGGATCGCGTTCTCGATCAGCGCGTCGAGCGCCCGGTCGAGGTCGGCGGACGGGGCGAAGCCCTCGGCCGGCGTGCCGTTGGACCGCACGCGGCCGCCCTCGGCGCCGTCCCAGCGCGCCTCCGCGCGGCGCGCCGCGTCCTCGAGGTCAACGCGCTCGGGCGGGGCGTCGACCTCGCCCGCCTGCGAGAGCACCAGCAGCTCGGAGACCATCGCGGACAGCCGGTCGAGCTCGCGCAGGCCCGCGTCGATCTCCTCGTGGGCGTCCGCGTCGGCGGTCGAGGCGCGCGCCTCCTCGAGTCGCAGCCGCAGCCCGCTGAGCGGCGTGCGCAGCTGGTGCGAGGCGTCGGCGACGAACTCGCGCTGGCTCGCGAGCAGGCGCTCGAGCCGCTCGGTCATGTCGTTGAACGTGCGTGCGAGGCGCTGCTGCTCCGCGCTGCCCTCGACCGTCGCGCGCGCCGACAGGTCGCCCTCGGCGACGCGGCGGGCCGCCTGGTCGAGCCGCCCGATCGGCCGGGCGACCTGGCCCGCGATGACCGCGCCGGCGACGAGGCCGAGCACGAGCACGAGCAGGCCGATCGCGACCAGGCCCAGCGTCGCCCGTCGGGTGGCGCGGTCGACGGCGCCGGCGAGCTGGGTGATCCGGACGGCGCCGACCGGCTCGGTCACGCCGGCGCGCAGGACGGGCACCGCGGTGGCGAGGATCGTTTCGTCCAGGGTCGCGCTGTGGCGCTGCTGCTGGTAGGGGTCGCCGCCGAGCGCGCTTGCGATCTCGGGCCGGCTGCCATAGTCGATGCCGATCCGCTCCTCGCCGGCGGAGTCGGCCCGCAGCCGGCCGCCGGGCCCGACCACGATCACGCGCCCCCGCACCTGCCGCGCCGCGCGCTCGACGACATCCTCCAGGCCTTCGGGCGATGCCAGCTCGTCCTCGACGCTGATCGCCACGATCTCGGCCTGGCTGAGCGCCTGCGACTCCACCTCCGCGTCGACGCGGTCGCGCATGCTGATGATGAGGGGCACCTCGAGGGCGATCACCGCGAGCACCAGCACGTACGCGAGCGCGAGGAGGAGGCGGAGACGGAGGCTCACGAGAGCTCCTCGGGCGCGGTGAACCGGAACCCGACGCCGCGCACGGTGTGCAGGAAGCGCGGGTTGGCGGGGTCGTCGCCCAGCTTCTGCCGCAGCCAGCGCACGTGGACGTCGAGCGTCTTGGTGGAGCCGAACCAGTTCTCGTCCCACACGCGGTCCATCAGCTGCTCGCGGGTGACCACACGGCCGGCGTTGCGGATCAGCTCGGCGAGCAGGTCGAACTCCTTGCGGCTGAGCTGGAGCTCGGTGTCGTTCAGATGCGCGCGGCGGGCGCCGATGTCGACCTCGAGTCCGCCGACGCGGATCGGCCCGGGCGGCGGCGGCTCGAGCTCGGAGGGCTGCGCGGCGCTGCGACGCAGGATCGCCCTGATGCGCGCGATCACCTCGGCGCCGCTGAACGGCTTGACGACGTAGTCGTCGGCGCCCAGCTCGAGACCGACGATCCGGTCGGCCTCGGTCCCGCGCGCGGTGAGCATGAGGATCGGCACCGAGCTCGTGCGGCGGATGGCGCGGCAGATGTCGCGACCGTCGCCGTCGGGCAGCGTGAGGTCGAGCAGCACGATCGCGAAGTCGCCGTCGGCCAGCTCGAGCGCCCGCGCCGCCGTGCGGGCGACGACGGGCTCGAAGCCCTCGCGGGAGAGGGCCTTCGAGAACGGCTCGTAGATGCTCTGCTCGTCCTCGACGAACAGGACGCGCGGTCGGGCGGGATGCACTGCTGCATGTTGTAGTCGCCCCGGCGCGGGTTTTCCCGAGCCTTAACCCTCGGTTGCCGGAGCCTTGGGCGGCGGGTGACGACGGTGAGGGCCATGACCTTCAGCCGTTCGAGCATCGCCGCCGCCGTCACCGTCTTCGCGCTCGGCCTGCTGGCCGCCGTGGCGCTGGCCGCCGGCTCCGAGGAGCCGGCCACCACCACCGCACCCGCACCCGCCGCCGAGACCGACCCCCCGGTCGAGGTCCGGACCAAGGTGATCCGCCGCACGATCCACCGCCGTCCGAAGGCCAAGGCCGCCGCCGCCGCGCCGGCGCCCGCCCGCCGGCGTCAGCCCCGGCCCCGGTGCGCGTCGCGTCGAGCAGCGGCGACGACGACGGCACGGCCGACCAGGGGCCGGGCGACGCCCCCGGCACGGCGCCGTCGCACGACGACGACGACTGGGACGACGACCACGACGAGTCGGACGACGAGTGGGACGACGACGATGACGACAGCGGTCACGGCCGGGGCCGCGGGCGCGGCCGCGGCGGCGACGACGATGACTGACGCGGGCGCACCGACAGGACCGTCGGCGCGGCGCGACGGTTCGGCGGCCCGCGGCGAGCCCGCTCGGCCGGCGCGGCCGCGACGGTTCGGCGCCGGCTGCGCGCCGGCCCTCGAAGCCGCCGGCCGGCTGGGTCTTCGGCGGCGCGCTCGGCGCGTTCTTCGCCGCGCTCACGCTGCTGGCGTTCCAGGTCCGCGCGGGGCAGGACCCGGCGCTCGGCGCGCCCCAGCCGGTCGCGCAGGTCCAGAAGCCGACGCCGCGGCGCGTCCTGATCCGCAAGGTCATCAAGCGGGTGGTCATCCACCACCCGCCGGCGGCCTCGTCGTCGTCGCCGGCCGCTCCAGGTCTCGGCGCCGTCCACGACGTCGCCGGCGCCCGCTCCCGCGCCGGCACCCGCCCCGCGCCGGCCCCCGCGCCCGCCCCCTGACCACGCAGTCGTCATGACGTTCACCGAGCTCGCCTTCCCCGCGATGGGCACGGCCGTGCGGCTGCTCGCCACCCCGGGCGCACCCCTGTACGGCGCGCGGCGCCTGATCGAGGACCTCGAGGCGCGGCTCACGCGCTTCGACCCGCACAGCGAGCTGAGCACGCTCAACGCCGACCCGCGCGAGACGGTGCCGGCGTCGCGGACCCTGCGAGATGCGATCCGCGCCGCGATCGCGGGCGCCGCCGCGACCGGCGGCCTGGCCGACCCGACGCTGCTCGGCGCGGTCGTCAGAGCCGGCTACGACCGCTCGCTCGTCGGCCACCCGCGCGCCGACCTGGACGAGGCGCTCGCGGCCGCCCCCGAGCCGCGGCCGGGCGCGCCGTCGCCCGCCGCCGACTGGCGGCGCGTGAACGTCGACGACGCGAACGGGACGGTCGTCCGCCCGCCCGGCGTCCGCCTCGACCTGGGGGGGAGCGCGAAAGGGCTCGCCGCCGACCTCGCCGTCGCGCTGCTCGCGCCGCATGGCCCCTGCGCGGCCGACCTCGGCGGCGACCTCCGCGTGAGCGGCGTGCACGAGGTGCTGGTCCCCAATCCGGTCACCGGCATGCTGGCCGAGGTACTCGCGCTCGACGGCGACGCGGTCGCCACCTCGGGGATCGACAAGCGGCTGTGGTGGGACGCGGCTCAGCGGCCGGCGCACCACCTGCTGGACCCGGCCACGCAGCGCCCCGCCTGGACCGGCGTCGTCAGCGCCACCGCCAAAGCGCCCACCGCGGCGCTTGCCGAGGCGCTCGCCAAGGCCGCGATCCTGGCCGGCCCGAACGCGGGCCGCACGATCCTCAGCCGGTACGGCGGCCTGCTCATCACCACGCAGGGCGCGGTGCTGACCGCCGAGGCGGCGAAATCGCCTGGCGGCGATTCCGGGAAGGGATCCGTCGCGCGGATTCCTCCGCGGTCGAGGTGGAGGCGTGAGGGATCCGATGGAGTACGCGTGGTGGCTCGCGAGCCGCGCCTCCGGCATCGTCGCGCTCGTCCTCATCGCCCTCTCCGTCGCGATCGGGCTCGCGATGGCGGCCAAGGCGCTCCGCAAACCCGGCCTGCCGCGGATCCTGATCGCGGTCCACGAGCACGCCGCGCTGGCGGCGCTGGTGGCGATCGCCGTGCACGGCATCACGCTGCTCGGCGACCACTGGCTCGCGCCCGGGATCCTGGGCATCGCGGTGCCGTTCGTGATCGACCACGAGCCGGTCTTCACCGGGCTCGGGATCATCGGCGGCTACCTGGCCGCGATCCTCGGGCTGACCTTCTACCTCCGTCGCCGCATCGGCACGCGCCGCTGGCGCAATCTGCACCGGCTCACGCCGCTCGTCTACGTCCTGGGCGTGGTCCACACGCTGGGCTCCGGCTCCGACGCCGGCACCCCGTGGATGACCGCCCTGCTGATCGCCACCGGGACGCCGATCCTCTACCTCGGCATCCTGCGCGCGCTGCCGCCGGTCAGTCCCCGCGCCGCACGTGCCGGATCGGGATGAGCGCCGTGCCGGGCGCCTCGTAGCGCACGATCTCGGCCCGAACCGACTGGCGGACCTTCTCGAGCTGGGCGATCTCGTCCTGCAAGCGTCGCCGCCCGGTGCTCCAGGGCGTCGACCTTGCGCTGCAGCCGGCCCAGCTTGTCCTCGAGCTCGAACACCCGCTCGACGCCGGCGAGGTTCATCCCGAGCTCGGTCGTCATCTCCTGGATCCGCCGCAGCCGCTCGACGTCATCGTGCGAGTACAGGCGCGTGCCCTTCGGTGACCGCTTGGGCTCGATCAAGCCGCGCGCCTCGTACATGCGCAGCGTCTGCGGGTGCATGTCGGCAAGCTCGGCGGCGACCGAGATCATGAACACGCCGCGGTCGGTCGCGACCCGTGCGGTGATGCGAGTACGCCGAGAGGCCATCAGGACCGGCCTCCGGCGGCCTCCCGCAGGAGCGACTCGCGCGGGTTGCCGTTCATCGCCTGCGACAGCGCCTCGACCGCCTGGCGCTGCTCGTCGGTGAGGTCGCGCGGGACGTCGATCACGAAGCGGTAGTGGATGTCGCCGCGCTTGCCGCCGGACAGGCCGGGCGGGCCCTCGCCGCGGAGGCGCTGGACGGTGCCGTGCTTCGTGCCGCCGGGCACGCGCAGCTTCTTCGTGCCGTGCAGCGTCGGCACCTCGACATCGGCGCCGCGCATCGCCTCGGCGACCGTGATCGGCACCTCGACCTCGAAGTGGTCGCCCTTGCGGCGGAAGACCGGCGACTCGGCGACGTGGCAGACGACGTAGAGGTCGCCCGCCGGGCCGCCGCGCAGACCGGCCTCGCCCTTGCCGGGCAGTCGGATCTTCGAGCCGTCCTTGACGCCCGGCGGGATGTTGACGCGGTACTTCTTGAGCTCGCGCAGCCGCCCGGCGCCGGCACAGGTCGGGCACGGCTCCTCGATCACGGTGCCGGATCCGCCGCAGCGCGAGCACGGGCGGGTGATCGAGAAGACGCCCTGGCCCTGGGACTCCACGCCGCGACCCTGACAGACCGGGCAGACGATCGGCGAGGTCCCCGGCTTGGCGCCCGTTCCGCGGCAGGTGTTGCAGGCCACGTGCGTGGCGACCGAGACCGGCACCTGCGCGCCCTCCACCGCCTGCTCGAACGACAGCGAGACCGTCGTCTCGAGGTCACGGCCGCGCTCGGCGGCCGGCCGCGTGCGCGCGCCGCCACGGCCCGCGGTCGTGTTGAAGATGTTCGACAGGATGTCCGAGAAGGAGCCGAAGTCGGCGCTCCCGGCGCCGCCCGGCCCGCCGCCGAACGGCGTGCCGAACACGGACTGGCCGCGGTCGTACTTCTTGCGCTTCTCCGGGTCTCCGAGCACGTCGTAGGCCTCGGAGATCCGCTTGAAGCGCTCCTCCGCGCCGGCCTCCTTGTTCGTGTCCGGGTGGTATTGGCGCGCGAGCTTGCGGTACGACTTCTTGATGTCCTCCTGCGAGGCCTTCCGGTCGACCCCGAGGGTCTTGTAGTAGTCGTCGGCGCGCGCCATCCCGCCTCCCTACGCCGCCACGACCACGCGCGCGGGGCGCAGCACCGCGCCGTTGAGCCGGTAGCCCTGCTGGTAGACCTCGATCACCGTCCCCGGCTCGGCGTCCTCGGACGGCTGTGACGCCATCGCCTCGTGCTCGTTGGGGTCGAACGGCTCGCCCTGCGGCGAGAACGCCTCGATGCCGACGCGGGCCAGCGCCGTGCGCAGCTCTTCGGCCACCATCGCGAAGCCCTTGACCACGTCCTCGTGGCCTTCGGCCGCCTTCAAGGCGATCTCGAGGTGGTCGATCGCCGGCAGCAGCTCCTTGGCCACCTTCGCGACGCCGCGATCCACCGCGGCGGCGTTCTCGCGCGCCATCCGCTTGCGGTAGTTCTCGAAGTCGGCCTGCGTGCGCTGTGCGAGCGCGAGGTACTCGTCGCGCTCCTTCGCGCGCGCGAGCAGCTCCTTGAGATCGTGCTCCACCGCCTCGGGAGAATCCGCCCCAGCGGATTCTCCCAAGGCACCGGCAGCAGCCGGGGCCGCAGCGTCACCAAACGACGTCTCGCCGGTGCCCGAAGCCCCGGGATGGGGCGGCGCGGCGGCGGTGAACTCCTCGGTCTTGGTCTCCTCGGAGGCCATCGCTACTTCTGCTCGTCGACGACCTCGGCGTCGACGACCTCCTCGTCAACGGAACCCGAGCCGTTGGGCGAGGGTTCCGCCGCCTCCTGCTGGGCGGCCTGCGCGCGCTCGTACATGGCCTCGGAGACCTTGTGGAACGCGGTCTGCAGACGCTCGGTCTTGGCGCGGATGTCCTCCGCGTCCTCGCCCTTGACGGCCTCGTTGACGTCCTTGATGGCCTGCTCGATCTCCGCCTTGGAGGCCTCGTCGAGGTTCTCGCCGAGGTCCTTGACCTGCTTCTCGGCCTGGTAGGCGGCGGACTCACCGGCGTTGCGGGCCTCGGCCAGCTCGCGCGCCTTCTTGTCCTCCTCGGCGTGCGCCTCGGCGTCGGACATCATCCGCTTGATCTCGTCGGGGGAGAGGCCGGAGCCGGCCTTGATCTCGATCCGCTGCTCCTTGCCGGTCCCGAGGTCCTTCGCGGACACGTGCAGGATGCCGTTGGCGTCGATGTCGAACGCCACCTCGATCTGCGGGATGCCGCGCGGGGCCGGCGGGATGCCGGTGAGCTGGAACTTGCCGAGCGACTTGTTGTACATCGCCATCTCGCGCTCGCCCTGGAGCACGTGGATCTCCACGCTCGGCTGGTTGTCCTCCGCCGTCGAGAAGACCTCGGACTTGCGGGTCGGGATGGTGGTGTTGCGCTCGATCAGCTTCGTCATCACGCCGCCCTTGGTCTCGATGCCGAGGGTGAGCGGGGTGACGTCGAGCAGCAGGACGTCCTTGACGTCGCCGGCCAGCACGCCCGCCTGGATGGCGGCGCCGACGGCCACGACCTCGTCCGGGTTGACGCCGCGGTGCGGCTCCTTGCCGGTGAGCTCCTTGACCTTCTCCTGCACGGCCGGCATGCGGGTCATGCCGCCGACGAGCACGACGTGCTGGATCTCCTTGACGCCCTTGTCCTTGGCGTCGTCGAGCGCCTGGCGGACCGGCGCGACGACGCGCTCGATCAGCGGCGAGGCCAGCTCGTTGAGCTTGGAGCGCGTGAGGCGCACGTCGAGGTGCTTCGGGCCCGAGGCGTCCGCCGTGATGAACGGCAGGTTGATCTGGGTCTCCTGCGCGGAGGAGAGCTCGATCTTGGCCTTCTCGGCCGCCTCGTACAGGCGCTGGAGGGCCATCTTGTCCTGCGTCAGGTCGATGCCCTGGTCGCGCTTGAACTCGGCCGCGAGCCAGTCGACGATCGCCTTGTCGAAGTTGTCGCCGCCGAGGTGGTTGTCACCGGCCGTCGACTTGACCTCGAACACGCCGTCGCCGATCTCGAGCACGGACACGTCGAACGTGCCGCCGCCGAGGTCGAAGACGAGGATCGTCTGGTCGGACTCCTTGTCGAGCCCGTAGGCCAGCGAGGCGGCCGTCGGCTCGTTGATGATGCGCTTGACGTCGAGGCCGGCGATGCGGCCGGCGTCCTTGGTCGCCTGGCGCTGGTCGTCGTTGAAGTAGGCCGGGACGGTGATGACCGCGGAGTCGACGGTCTCGCCGAGGTAGGCCTCGGCGTCGGCCTTCAGCTTCTGCAGGATCATCGCGGAGATCTCGGGCGGCGAGTACTCCTTGCCGCCCGCCTTCACGCGCGCGTCGCCGCCTGAGCCGGAGACGACCTCGTACGGCACGATCGACTCCTCCTCGCGCACCTCGGCCTCCTTGCGGCCCATGAAGCGCTTGATCGAGAAGACGGTGTTGGTGGGGTTGGTCACGGCCTGCCGCTTGGCGACGGTGCCGACCAGTCGCTCGCCGCTCTGCGTGAAGGCGACGACGGACGGGGTCGTGCGCCCGCCCTCTGCATTCTCGATGACCGTCGGCTCGCCGCCCTCGAGGACGGCCATGCACGAGTTCGTGGTTCCGAGGTCGATCCCGATGGTCTTGGCCATATGCCTGCTCCTCTATAAAGATCTCAGTCTGCTTGACGCAGATTGTAGCCGGTCGGGCACATCCGCAGCAGCGCGCACTCGTCACACAGCGGGCGCCGCGCATGGCACGTCCGGCGACCGTGCCGGAGGAGGTTGACGTGGAACTCGAGCTCCTGCCCGCGCGGGGTCATGGCGAGCATCTCGTCGTGCATCTCGTGGAACGGCGCTCCCTCGCGGAACAGGCCCAGGCGGGTGCCGACACGCGAGACGTGCGTGTCGACAGGCACGTCGCGCTCGCCGTAGGCGAACAGCCGCACGCAGGCCGCCGTCTTGCGCCCGACCCCCGGGAGCGAGACGAGGAAGTCCTGATCGCGCAGGTGATCGCCGTCCATCGGCTCCGGGAGCGCTCGCAGGATCTCCTGGATGCGGACCGACTTGACCTTCGAGATCCCGCCTGGCCGGATCGCCTCCTCGACCTCCTCGTTCGGCGCGTCGCGAACCGCCTCCCAGCTCCCGAAGCGTGCGCGCAGGCGCAGGAAGGCGACGTCGCGGTTGCGGTCGTTGGTCGACTGCGAGAGGACGGTGAGGATCAGCTCGTCGAGCCCGTGCCCGTGCGGCGGAGCGGCCGGCCGGCCGTAGAGCTCACGCAGCCTGTCGCGTATGCGCCGGACGCGGGCTCGGGAGACCATCGAGCCATCGAATCACGTCCGCGACCGACGGGCGCTCCGCGGGGTCGTCAGCCACTTCGAGACCCAGGCCGGCCCAGCGCAGGACGGCGCCGATGCCCCACACGTCGGCCGTCTCGCTCACGCGGCCGCCCCGCGCCTGTTCGGGGGCCATCCAGCGCCGCGTACCCGTCCCGGACTCGATGGGTCCCGGCGGCTGGGCGATGCTGAAGTCGATCAGCTTCAGGCGCCCGCCGCCGGCGATCGCCCGCGTGCCGAAGTGCACGACGAGCAGGATCCCGGCGAGCTCGATCAGGTCGACCAGCGGCGAGAACGCACCGCGGATGCGGACCGACCGGGAAGCGGCCGGGAACGGAAGTGGAAAGACTTGGCCGAATGGAGCGCGAGCGCCTTGACGTCGACGGCACGCTCGTGAGCTGGCTGCACGCCCCGTGCGAGGACCCGCCGGTCCTGTTCGTGCACGGCGTGCCGGACTCGGCCGTCATGTGGACGCCGTTCCTGGAGCGCACGGGCGGGATCGCGGTGGACCTGCCCGGGTTCGGGGAGAGCGGCAAGCCCGCCGGCTGGCCGTACTCGCTCGAGGGCTACGCCGCCTTCCTGCCCGCCTTCCTCGACCACCTCGGCATCGACCGCGTGCGGCTCGTCGCCCACGACTGGGGCGGCGTGGCGCTCACGCTCGGCGAGCGCATCGAGCGGCTCGCGGCCATCGACGTGCTGCCGCTGCTGCCCGGCCACCGGTGGCCGTGGATCGCCCGGGTCTGGCGCACCCCCGTGCTGGGCGAGCTGGCGATGGGCTTCACGGGCGGCACCATGCTGCGGCGCGTCGGCGGGCTGTCACGCGAGCACGCCGACACGATCCTGCGGTACTTCGACCACGGCACGCAGCGGGCGATCCTCAAGCTCTACCGGTCCGCGCGCGAGAACCGCGCCGCGCTCGACGCCATCACGGCGCCGGCGCTCGTCGTCTGGGGGGCGCGCGATCGCTACCTCGGGCCCGCGTGGGCCGAGCGGATCGCAGCCGAGCTGGGCGGTGAGACGAGCGTCGAGATCGTCCCCGAGGCCGGCCATTGGCCATGGCTGGATCGGTCCGAAATCCTGCAGATAGTGCACGATTTCATCAATTGCTCATCCAGGTGACAGCCCGAGGTCATAGTTTGTCCTGGTCGTGGGGGATTCCAGGCGCACCGCCGCGTCGCTGACGCTTGCCGCGAGTTGCCTGCTGACGACGCTGTTCGCAGCCCCCGGCATCGCCACGGCGGCCGCGAACCCGCGCTTCGACGGCCGGGAGCGGGCGATGGTGCGCGCCATCAACCGGCAGCGGGCGAAGCACGGGGTGGGGAAGCTGAACGCGAGCCGCCGGCTCGCGAGGGCGGCCGACTTCCACTCGTGGGAGATGCTCGACGCCGACTACTTCGCGCACCAGTCGCGCGACGGCGGGCCGTTCGACGAGCGCATCCGGCGCTTTGCGAACCACCGCTCGGTCGGAGAGACCCTCGCCATGCTGGGCCGCTGCGGACCGAGGGCGGCCAGGCGCGTCGTGCGCATGTGGATGAACTCCCCCGGCCACCGCGCGATCCTGCTGTCGACGTCGTATCGGCGCGTCGGGCTCGGCAGGCGGACCGGCGACCTCGGCGGCGACCGGGTCTGCGTCGTCACCGCCGACTTCGGCTCGCGTAAGTAATCGAGTGCGGCTTACTCGCAGTCGCAAGCTCCTGCGAGCGCCTTAGCATCCGATGCGGCTTACTCGCAATCGCAAGCTCCTGCGAGCGCCTTAGCATCGTTTGGCGACAATGCGTCCCCTCGCGCATCCGATCGCCCCTGTCGTGGGCGCCGCGCTCGCCGCGCTCGCGTACCTGGCGATCCAGCCGGCGACCGCCGACATGGCCGCCCACGCGTTCCGCGCCTGGCTGTTCGACAGCGAGGGCATGACGGTCTGGAACGCCCAGTGGTACGGCGGTCACCACGTCCTCGGGTACTCGATGCTGTTCGCGCCGCTGGCCGCCTGGCCCGGGCCGGCGTGGGTGGGCGCGCTGAGCGCCGTCGCGGCGACGGCGGCGTTCGTCCCGCTGGCGCGCGCCGCGGCGCCGTCGCCGGGCGCGGCGGCGGCCGCGACCTGGCTGTTCGCCGCCGGCGTGCTCGCCAACGTCGTCATCGGCCGGATGCCGTTCACGCTCGGCATCGCGCTCGCGGTGGCGGCGTGGCTGTGCGCCGAGCGATCCTCGTGGCCGTGGCGGGCGCTGGCCGTCGTGCTCTCGCTCGCCTGCGTGCTCGCCAGCCCCGTGGCCGGCGCGTTCCTCGCGCTCGCCGCGGCGGCACGCGCGGTCGCGTCCGGGCGGGCGGCGCTCGGGCAGGCGGCGGCGCTGGCGATGCCGGTGGCGGTCGGCGGCGCCACGATGGCGCTGCTGTTCCCCGAGGGCGGCGACGACCGTTTCGTGGCGACCGCCTTCTGGCCGATGCTCGCCGTCTCGGTGGCCGCCGCGGCGCTGCTGGCGCCCGGCCGGCGCGCGCTGCGGGTCGGCGCCGTGCTCTACCTCGCCGTCCTCGTGGCCGCCTTCGTGATCCCGACGCCGTTCGGGCAGAACGCGCTGCGCCTGCCCCTCCTGCTCGGGCCCGCCCTGCTCCTGCTCGCCCCGCGCGCAACCGTGCCGCTCGCCGCGATCGCCGCCGTGCTCGTGGCGCTGGTCTACCTGCAGTGGCTGCCGGCCGTCCGCGCGGTGGCCGAGGCGCACGGCGACCCGTCGACCGAGGAGTCCTTCTTCGCCGAGCCGCGCGCCTTTCTCGAGGGCGTGGTGGAACCGGGCGAGCGTGTCGAGGTGGCGTTCACGCACAACCACTGGGAGGCCGCGCATCTCGCGAGCGCCGTGCCGCTGGCCCGTGGCTGGGAGCGCCAGCTCGACGAGAAGGCCAACCCGCTCTTCTACGACGACCGGCCGCTCACGCCGGCGCGCTACCACCGCTGGCTGCACGAGTCGGCGGTCCGCTGGGTGGCGCTCCCGGACGCGCCGCTGGACTACTCGGCCGAGGCGGAGGCGCGGCTGCTCGAGCGCGGGACGCCGTACCTGCGGCTCGCGCACGCGTCGCCCGGCTGGCGCATCTGGGAGGTGCGGGACGCGCGCCCGCCGGCCTCCGCCGGAGCGCGCGTGACGGCGGCCGACCCGGCCGGGTTCGAGATCGAGACCGGCGGGCCGACCGTGGTGCGGCAGCGCTACACGCGCTGGTGGCGCTCCGAGGGCGCGTGTGTGACCCGCGCGCCGGGCGGCTGGACGCGCGTGACGCCGGTGCGCCGCGGCCACGTGCGCGTGCAGGCCGGCTTCCCGTCAGGCGACGGCCCTGACTGCGCGAAAGTCCTGACGGCGCGTTGATGGTGTGGCCAGCCGCCTGGTTACGCGGTCACCGCTGCATAACATGACGCGGGTGCTCGCCCGCACCCGATCCGTGCTGCCCAACGGGCCGGTCGACCTGCTGCGCCAGATCGTCCTCTTCTGCGGCGCCTACTGGCTCTACCGCATCGCCCGCGGCCTGGTCGACTCGCGTGCCGCCGAAGCGTTCGACAACGCGCGTGCGGTGATCGACGTCGAGCGGGATCTCGGGCTGTTCATCGAGCCCGCGGTGCACGCGTGGGCCTCGGGCCAGGCACTGCTGATCGACGCCTCGAGCTGGATGTACCTGAACTCGCACTTCGCGGTCACGACGGTCACGCTGGCCTGGATCTATCTGCGCCGCAACGAGCGCTTCTACTTCGTCCGCAACATGTTCATGGTGGCCATGGGCATCGCGCTCGTCGGCTATGTGGCGCTGCCGACCGCGCCGCCGCGCTTCATGCCCGAGTGGGGGTTCCAGGACTCGGTGGCCGCGTTCACCGGCGTCAAGGCCGACTCCGGCTCGGCCGACCTGCTCTTCAACCCGTACGCGGCGATCCCCTCGATGCACGTCGCCTTCGCGCTCATGCTCGGGGCGACGATGGCCCACATCGTGCGCCGCCGCTGGGCGCAGGTGCTGTGGTGGGCGTACGCGCCGGTGGTCACCTTCGTCGTCGTCGCGACCGCCAACCACTGGTGGCTCGACGGCTTCCTGGGCGCCGTGGTGGCGCTCGTCGCGGCGATCTGCGCGCACGGGGTGTTCGCGCGGGCGCGGCCTGACGTGTGGGCGTGGAACGTGCCGCCGCGGCCGGCGCTGCCATAGTCTTCGCCGAGATGACGACCCCACCGGTCGAGCGCCCTCCGCGACCGACGCGAGCCGAGTACCAGGCGCTCATGCGCAACCGCCTGATCGAGTCGCGGCTCACGCCCAACGCGATCTCGCTCACCGGCTTCTTCCTCTGCGTCGTCTCCGCCGTGCTGGTCTGGGAGGAGTGGTTCATCGTCGGCGGGATCGCGTTCATCGTCGGCTCGATCTGCGACACGCTCGACGGCCGCTACTCGCGGATGTCGGGCAAGGGCAGCCCGTTCGGGGCATTCCTGGATTCGACGCTCGACCGCATCGAGGAGGGCGTGGTCCTGACCGCCGTGGCCGCCCATTTCTCGCGCGAGGGCGACGACCTGGCCGTGGCCGCGGTGGTGCTGGCGGTCCTCGCCTCGCTGATGGTCTCCTACACTCGTGCCCGCGCCGAGGCGCTGGGCGTGGAGTGCAAGGTGGGGATCGCCGACCGCACCGTGCGCGTCGTGATCCTGTCCGCGGGCCTCGTGTTCGCGGACCTCGGAGCGCTCGCACCGGCCGTCTACGTGCTCGCCGGGCTGTCCACCATCACCGTCTTCCAGCGCATCTGGCACGTCCGCCGGGAACTGACACGCCCGGCAACGGACTTGTAACGCCCCTGCGTCTGCGGGGGTTGAATCAGCTAGCCGAACCGATCCGGAGAAGAACCACTTGACCGAGAACATCCGACCCCAGCCTTCGACCAACGGCGGCAGCCGTTACCAGAACGAGAAGGTGCGGGTGGCGATCATCGGCGTGGGCAACTGCGCCAGTGCCTTCGTGCAGGGCGTCCAGTACTACCGCGACGCCGATCCGGCCGAGCGCGTGCCCGGCCTCATGCACGTCGACCTCGGCGGCTACCACGTCCGCGACATCGAGTTCTCGGCCGCGTTCGACATCGACTCCGAGAAGGTCGGCAAGGATCTCTCCGAGGCGATCTGGGCGGGCCAGAACAACACGATCAAGTTCGTCAAGGAGGACGTCCCGTTCATGGACGTCCCGGTCCAGCGCGGCATGACGCATGACGGCCTGGGCAAGTACCTGCAGCAGAGGATCACGAAGGCCGAGGGCTCGACGGTCGACATCGCGCAGGTCCTGAAGGACACGAAGACCGACGTGGTCGTGTCGTATCTGCCGGTGGGGAGCGAGCAGGCGACGAAGTGGTACGTCGAGCAGATCCTCGAGGCCGGCTGCGCGATGGTGAACTGCATCCCGGTCTTCATCGCCCGCGAGGACTACTGGAACCGGCGCTTCGTCAAGGCCGGCCTGCCGATCGTCGGCGACGACATCAAGTCGCAGGTCGGCGCGACGATCGTCCACCGCACGCTGGCGCGCCTGTTCGGCGACCGCGGCGTGAAGCTCGAGCGCACGTCGCAGCTCAACGTGGGCGGCAACATGGACTTCTTCAACATGCTCGAGCGCGAGCGGCTGGAGTCCAAGAAGATCTCCAAGACCAACGCGGTCACCTCGATCCTCGAGGATCAGCTCGAGCCCGAGAACGTCCACGTCGGCCCGTCGGACTACGTGCCGTGGCTCACCGACCGCAAGTGGGCGCACATCCGGCTCGAGGGCCAGGCGTTCGGCGACGTGCCGCTGACCGCCGAGCTCAAGCTCGAGGTCTGGGACTCGCCCAACTCGGCCGGCATCGTCATCGACGCCGTGCGCTGCTGCAAGCTGGGCCTCAACCACGGCCTCGGCGGCCAGCTCGACGGCCCGAGCTCCTACCTCATGAAGTCCCCGTACACGCAGCGCCCTGACCACCTGGCGCGCGAGGCGACCGAGGACTTCATCTCGGTCCACTCCCGCACGCGGGCCGCGGCCGAGGCAGCGCGGGTGGCCGCCGAGAAGGCGGCCGACGAGAAGTCAGCCGTCGTCGACTGAACGTCGACGAACTGCAGCATTGAGGGGAGCGGGATCGGCGCTGGGGTTGTCTCGTGCACGCATAGCGTGCATTGGCAACCCCACCCGCCTCGATCCCTCTCCTCAATTGCCCGAAGTTCGTCCCGCAACCAGCCGCCGACTAAGCTCCGCGCGGTGCCCGAGCGGTTCGCGATCGCGCAAGTCACCCCCCACCCGTGGGAGGACGAGCACGAGGTCAACGCGTTCGCCGGGGAGCTGGCCCACGAGCTCGCGGAGCGTGGGCACCGGCTGCTGGTGCTGGCTCCGTCGCGGTCGCCGCAGCTCGTGCGCGAGTCGCGCAAGCTGATCCGGTCGGCGCGCGAGAAGCCCGGAGGCGCTGTTCGATCCCGACGGCGGGGTGCGGGTGCTGGGCGTCGGCGAGCTGCTGCCGCTGCAGCGGCGCGGTGGCGCGCCGTCGCCGCCGGTCGACATCGCGCGCACGATCGAGGAGGTGCTGGCGCTGGCGCCGCTCGACTTCGTGCACGTGCACGAGCCGTTCGCGCCGAGCGCGTCGTCGGTGGCGCTGAGACACAGCCGGGCGCTGAATGTCGGCTCCTTCCACGCCCCGACCGAGCGGGTGCTCTCGACGCAGGTGGCGCGCCGCTTCGTCGAGCTCTTCTTCGGGCGCCTCGACGCCCGCACGGCCTCCTTCGGCGCGACGCGCGAGGTGATGGAGCGCTTCTTCCCCGCGAGCTACCGGCTGCTCCGACCCGGTGCGGCGAGCGTCGAGCGGCCGCCCTACGAGGGCCCGCTGCGCCTCGCGCTCTGCGCGCAGGAGGAACGCCAGGCGTTACGACTCTTCCTGCGCGCGTTGAGACGGCTTCCGGATGACCTCGACTGGCACGCCACCGTGTTCTCGCCGACCGGGGCCGCGCCCACCGGCGCGCTGCGCAGCCGTCTGCGCGACCGGCTGACCCTGCTCTCGGCCGATGACACGACCGAGAACGAGGTGCTCGGCAACGCCGATGTCGCGGTCGCGGCGAGCTTCGGCCAGGCGCCGGCTCCCGGGCTGGTCGTGCGCGCGCTCGGCGCCGGCGCCGTGCCGGTGGCCGCCAGGCTGCCCGCCTACGAGGAGGTCGTCGGAGACGGCGAGTTCGGCCTGCTGTTCGAGCCCGGCGACGTCGACGTGCTGGCCGGACAGCTCGAGCGGCTCGTGCGCGAGCCGGAGCTCGTGACCGAGCTGCGCGACCGCGCCTCATCCAACGACCTCAGCTGGAGCCGCGTCGCCGACGAGGCGGAGGCGATCTACGGCGAGCTCGCAGCCCTGCGCAGGCCGGCGGTGCCGCTGCGGGCGGCGGTTCGCGAGCGGCTCGCCAAGCGCCCCATGATCGACGTCGACATCCACATGCACACCGATCACTCGAGCGACTGCGTGACGCCGGTCGAGGTGCTGCTCGCCACCGCCGCCGAGCGCGGCCTCGGGGCGATCGCCGTGACCGACCACAACGAGATCTCCGGCGCGCTCGACGCCCGCGACAAGGCCGCCGAGTACGGCGTCAAGGTCATCGTCGGCGAGGAGGTCAAGACGAAGGACCAGGGCGAGGTGATCGGCCTCTTCATCGAGGAGAAGATCCCGCGCGGGATGAGCCTGGAGGAGACGATCGCCGAGATCCGGCGCCAGGGCGGGCTCGTCTATGTGCCGCACCCGTTCGACCGCCTGCACAGCGTCCCCGACTACGAGCACCTGCTCGCCGTGGTCGACGACGTCGACGCGATCGAGGTGTTCAACCCGCGGATCGCGATCGCCGCGTGGAACGAGGAGGCGGTGCGCTTCGCGGGCAAGTACCGCATCCCCGGCGGGGCCGGCTCGGACGCCCACGTGGCGCAGGGTCTGGGCGCCGTGCGGATCCGGATGCGCGACTTCGACGGCCCCGAGGAGTTCCTCGAATCGCTCCGCGACGCCGACATCCTCGGCCGCCCGTCGTCGCTGCGCTATGCCCAGGTGCAGGCGTTGAAATTCCTCGAGACCCGGGCCACCCCGCCGGCCGCGCGGCGCGCCAGCCGGCGCCGCCGTGTCCGGAGGGCCGTCGCGGGCCGCGACGCGCAATGACCGATGCAGGGGCAAGGAGAACAGAGCGGCGCGCCTAACTCGGTCGGCGGGATGCCCGCCACTGACGACGAGATCCGCGAGAAGTACCTCGAGCGCGCCATCCGCGAGCTCAACACCTTCACCCGAGACCTGCAGGCCTGCGACCGCTGTCCGCGCGGAAGCCTCATGCCCGTGCTCGGCTCCGGCCACCCGCAGGCCGACGTCTTCCTGCTCAAGCACCACCCGACGCCCGCGGAGATCGAGGAGGGAGTCGCCTTCTACGGCCGCGCGGGCACGGCGCTGATGAAGTCGCTCAAAAGGCTCGACATCGATCCGCTCGCGGTTTACGGGACGCTGTGCGTCAAGTGCCCGGTCACGGACACGGCGCTCGCCGCCCCGGAGTGCGTCGCGCGGCTGGTCGAGGAGATCGCCATCGTCCAGCCGAAGCTGGTCGTGGTCATGGGGCCGGAGACGCTCGAGGTGCTCAACGAGCTCCAGCTCCCCCTGGCGCGCGAGCTGGTCGCCACGCCGGGGGAGATCCAGCCGCTGACGCCGTCGATCGACGCGCTGTACACGCCGAGCATCGACGAGGCGCTGGACGAGGAGCAGGCCAAGCGCGCGTTCTGGAAGGCCTTCCGCGTGCTCGGCGAGTGGTACTCGGACTTCCCGCCGTATTAGCGTGCCGCGCCTAAGGGCGGTCAGGCCGGCACCTTGACGCGTGACGGCCGCGCTTCAGGGCGGCCTAACCGGCCTTCGGCTCGTAGATTTCGCGCCAGTTGTGGCGCGGGGTCCCAGCCGAGCTCGCGGCTTGCGCCTTGGCGTTCGAGGCGCCGCGCACGCGGGTCATCATCGAGTGCGCCTGCGGCCCCGCCGCGAGCCGGACGAGCCAGCCGGGGAGACGGCGCGGCGGCGGCGCGCCGACCGAGGCGGCGAGCGCGGGCAGCCACTCGGACACGGGCGCGGGGGCGTCGTCGACGACGTTGTAGATCCCGGGCGGGCCGCCCTCGATGGCGGCGACGGTCGCCGCCGCGGCATCGTCGATATGGACGAGCGACCAGACGCCTGCGCCGCTGCCGCCGACCGGGAACCGGCGCTTGCGGAGCAGCTCGATGTGCTCGCCGCCTTCGTCGATCGACGTCCCGGGCCCGTAGAAGCCGCCGTACCGCAGCACGACGCCCTCCATCCCCTCGGCGCCGGTGACGGCGGCCTCGAGGTGGCGGATGGCGGCCAGCGTCTCGCGGACGTCGGCCGGCGGGTCGGGGTCGAGCGGCTCGTCCTCGCTCTTGACCGCCGCCCCCTCGCGGGCGTACGGCCAGCCGGCGTAGCTCTGCCACACGAGCCGGCGGGCGCCCGCCGCGCGCGCAGCGGCGATCAGGTTGTCGGTCCCCTCGGTGCGCAGGCGGTTCGTCATCGCGAACGCCTTGTCGAAGTTGCGCACCATGCCGAGGCCGGACAGCGCCGTGAGCTGGTGCACGACGACCTCGGGCTCGGCGGCCACGACCGCGGCGACCAGCGCGGCGCGATCGAGCGGGTCGACCGCGACGGGCTCGGCACCGAGGTCCCGCACGCGGTCGGGGTTCGAGCGCGTCGTTCCGACCACGTGATGGCCACGGCCGACCAGTTGCGGCACCAGGCGGCGGCCGAGCGTGCCGGAGGCGCCCGCGATGAAGATGCGTAGGCTGTTCATGCAGTCCAAGACGAGGCAGGTGCGATCGCTGTGACAGCCGAGGAACTGCGGCCGCTGATGCTGTCGATCGCCTACCGCATGATCGGCAGCTTCAGCGAGGCCGAGGACATCGTCCAGGAGGCCTTCGTGCGGCTCCACGAGGCCGGCGAGGTCGAGTCGCCCAAGGCGTGGCTGAGCACGGTCGTCACGCGGCTGGCGATCGATCACCTGCGGTCGGCGCGCGTGCGGCGCGAGCAGTACACCGGCACCTGGCTGCCCGAGCCGGTGCTCGCCGATCCCGCCCCCGACGCCGCCGTCCGCGCCGAGTCGCTCTCGATGGCCGTGCTCGTGCTGCTCGAGAGCCTGACGCCCGTCGAGCGCGCGGTGTTCGTGCTGCGCGAGGCGTTCGACTACGGCTACGACGAGATCGCGGAGATCGTCGGCAAGAGCGAGGACAACTGCCGCCAGCTCGCCGCCCGCGCCCGCCGTCACGTGGACGAGCGCAGGCCGCGCTTCGAGCCCTCGCGCGAGCAGCGCGAAGAGCTGGCGCGACGCTTGATCGCAGCGGTCCATGAAGGCGAGACCGAGCCGCTGGTCGCGCTACTGGCGGACGATGTCGCCTTCTACGGCGACGGCGGCGGCAAAGCGCCGGCGGTCGGCGCTCCCGTGCTCGGCGCCGAGGCCGTCGCTCGGATGCTGGCCGGCTTCAGCCGCGTGGGGAAACGGCGCGGCGTGAGGGTCGAGCCCGCCGAGGTCAACGGCCAGGCCGGCCTGCTCGCCTTCGAGGACGAGCGGCTGATCGTGGTCTGGGCGCTCGAGACCTCAGGCGGCGTCGTGCACGCGATCCGGGGCGTCGTCAACCCGGACAAGCTGGCTCACATCTCGAGCACGATCTTGCCCAGCTTGCCGCCCGCCTTGAAGCGCTCGTAGGCCGCGGCGACCTCGTCGAGCGGGAAGGTCGCCGCAACCGGCACCGAGAGGTCGCCGGACACGAAGCCGGGCAGCACCGCCTTTTCGACCAGTCGCGTGGCGATCGCCTTCTCCTCGAGCGGCCGGGACCGCATGGTCGAGGCCATGATCCGCGCCCGCTTGAACATCAGCATGCGCAGGTCGAGCTCGGTCCTCGCCCCGGCGCCGACGCCGATCACGACGATCCGGCCGCGCAGCGCCAGCGCCTCGAGGTTGCCCGGCCAGTTGGGGGCGCCGACGAGCTCGAGGATGACGTCGAACGGCCCGGCGTCGACGAACTCGTCGGGCGCGATCGCGTTCACCCCGAGGGCGAGGACCTGCTCGCGGCAGTGCTCGTTCCGCACCGTCGCCGTCACGCGCGCGCCACCCATCGTGCCGAGCTGCACGGCCGCCGTCCCCACGCCGCCGGCCGCGCCGTGGACGAGCAGGCGCTCGCCGACCATCAGTCCCGCCTGGGTGAACAGCGCGTCGTGGGCGGTGAAGAAGACCTCGGGCGTGCCGCCGGCGGCGATCCAGTCCAGCTCGTCCGGGACCGGCATCGCGATCCGCTCGTTGACCACCGCCAGCTCGGCCTGCCCGCCACCCGCGACGATCGACATCACGCGGTCGCCCGGCTCGAAGCGCTCGACGCCGTCGCCGGTGTCGATCACATCGCCCGCCAGCTCGAGCCCGGGGATGTCCGGCGGAGCGCCGGGAGGAGCGGGGTAGCGGCCGGCGAGCTGCATCATGTCGGCCCCGTTGAGGCCGGCGGCGTGGACGCGCACCAGCAGCTCGCCGGTCTGCGGGCGCGGGTCCGGGTGCTCTTCGACGCCGATCTGGCCGTCGCGAATCGTCGCTGCTCGCATCGCGGCGCGATGCTACCCCTCGTCGCTCCGGCACCGCAGCCTCCCCATTCGGCCGTTGCTGAATGTCCGGGAGAGGGGTATTACGAGTGAATGGGGGTCCCCCGCCCCAGCCTCCCGGCCCACGTGCCGCCCATGTGGCGGGAGACGCGCGTCGGCTTCGAGGCGGCGCAGCTGCTGCGCAGCCCGATCTGGCGCGGCGAGGGCGTGGCGCCGGGCGACGGCCGGCCGGTCCTGCTCATCCCGGGCTTCATGGCCGGCGACGGCACGCTGGCGACGATGGCCCACTGGCTGCGCGCGAACGGCTACTGGACGCGGCGGGCGGGCATCCGCGCGAATGTCGGCTGCTCTCAGGACGCGTGCGAGCGGATCGAGGAGCGGCTCGAGGCACTCGCCGCCCGCACCGGCGAGAGGGTCGCGATCATCGGCCAGAGCCGCGGCGGCGTGCTGGCCCGCGTGGTCGCCGCGCGCCGGCCCGACCTCGTCTCGGGCATCGTCACGCTCGGCGCCCCCACGGTGGGGATGCTGCGAGTGCACCCGCTGGTGCTGCTGCAGGTCGGGCTCGTCGGCGCGCTCGGAACCGGCCGGGTGCCGGGCCTGTTCAGCATGAGCTGCCTGCGCGGCGCTTGCTGCGAGCCGTTCCGATCCGAGCTCCTCCAGCCCTTCCCGCTCGCCGTGCGCTACGTCTCGGTGTACTCGCGCAGCGACGGGATCGTCGATTGGCGCGCCTGCCTCGACGGCGCGGCCGACGAGCTGGTCGAGATCCACGCCTCGCACTGCGGGATGGCGGTCAGCCGCGGCGCCTACGAGCAGGTCGCCCGCGCGCTGGCGGCGTTCGACGAGCCGATCGCTCGCGCGGCGTTAGGGGGTGCCGAACGGGGCATTGCGGGCCCGTTGGCGGGGCCCTCGGTCAATCTCGCTCTAGAAGGGCGACGGACTCGATGTGCGGCGTCTGCGGGAACATGTCCACGGGGCGGACGCGGACGAGCCGGTAGCCGGCCTCGACCATCTGCGCCGCGTTCGGGGCCAGCGTGGTCGGGTTGCAGGAGACGTAGACGATCCGCGACGGCTGCGCCTCGAGGATCCGGCGCACCACCTTCTGCGACAGCCCGGCTCGCGGGGGGTCGACGACGGCGACGTCCGGCCGCCCGGCCTGCTCGACCAGCTCACGCATCGCGAGCCGGATGTCGCCGGCGTAGAAGCGGGCGTTCAGGACGTCGTTGATGCGCGCGTTCTCGATCGCGTCGGCCACCGCGGGCTCGACGATCTCCACGCCGACGACCTCGCGGGCCCGCGCGGCGAGCGTCAGGCCGATCGTCCCGATGCCGCAGTAGAGGTCGAAGACGCGCTCGTGGCCGCGCAGCTGCGCCATCTCGGCGGCGACCTCGTAGAGCTGCTCGGCCATCTCGGTGTTGGTCTGGAAGAACGCCTCCGGGCTGATCAGGAAGTCGAGTCCGCGGATGCGCTCGCGAAGCTGCGGCGTGCCGGACAGCAGGACGGTCTCGCCGCCCGCCGAGGTCTCGCCCAGCTGCTCCTGGCGCGTCCAGAACAGCCCGTCGCAGCGCACCGCGTCGATCAGCGAGTCGGTGTCGATCTGCCCCGGCGAGGTGACGAGCCGCACCTGGACCTCGCCGGTGCGCCGGCCCTCGCGGATCACCAGGTTGCGCAGCAGCCCGCGCTGCTCGCGCCGGTCCCAGGCGCTCAGGCCCTGGCCTCGTGCCCAGGCCAGCACCTGCCCGCGCAGCTCGTTCGAGCGCTCGGAGGCGAGCAGGCAGTCGTCCATCGGGACGATCTCGTCCCAGCGGCCGGGCGCGTGGAAGCCGACGACGAGCTCGCCCGCGGCGTCGGTCCCGAACGAGTACTCGAGCTTGTTGCGATAGCGCCACGGCTCGACGGCCGGCACGATCGGGTCGAGCTCGAAGTCCTCGAGCCTGCCGATCCGCGTCAGCGCCTCACGCACCTGCTGGGCCTTGACCTCGAGCTGGCGCTCGTAGGGCAGCACCTGCCACGGCGCGCCCGGGTGCGGCGCGGCGGGCGCGATCCGGTCCGGCGACGGCTCGAGCACCTCGACTGCGCGCGCCTCGGCGTAGGCGCGCTTGGCCTTGCCGACCACCGCGCGCACGCGGTCGCCGGGCACGGCGCCGGCCACGAACACGACGTAGCCGTCGCGCCGCGCGACGCCGTTGCCACCGTGGGCGAGCGAGTCGACGGTCAGCTCGAGCTCGTCGCCGCGCGCGGGTCTTGTGCGCTGGGTGGTGGTCACGGCGTTTGAGGATGACAGGGGCGGGAGAACGTCAACTGCGCTGGGTGGGGAGGTGGCGGGGTCGGCCGCGGCGGGAGCACGAATCGTGCATCTCGGTGAGGTCGCGTGCGCCGAGATGCACGAAATGATCCGTCTGGGATCAAAACGTGAATCTCGACGAACTCGGTTTCGCCGAGATGCACGAAACTCCCCGTCTGGAGGAAGAATGTGGATCTCGGCATGGGCGATCGCGCCGAGATGCACGAAATTCCCCGCACAGCGGCCGACCTCGCCACCTCCCCACCCAGCGCAGTTGCCGTTCGCCTGGGACTCAGCCGAGCCTTCGCTCGACCGCGGAGAGCACCGTCTTGCGGTTCGCGTTCCGGCGCTCGTGGTCGCGCACCTGGCGCAGCTGCTCGCGGCTCAGCCCGTCGAGCCGGTCGGAGACCTCTGCGACGGTGAGGTCCTCGTAGCCCTCGATCGGGAACGGCGGGCCGAGGCCGGTCGCCCGGCGGGCGGTGCCGACCAGGCCGTCGGTCTGGCGGCGGCCGCGGCGCACCAGCTCGGCGAGCAGCTCGGCGGCGTCGTCGCGGGTCATGCGCCCGCGCTCGACAGCGTCGTCGAGCACCTCCTGGATGCGCTCGCGCGTGAGGACGAGTGCCTCGATCGGGCCGAGCGATCGCCTGCGCCGTGGCGGGGTCATCCTCCTGACGCCCCTACCCCGACGTCCCGCTGCTCGAAACGAGCAGCTCGAGCAGCGCCTTCTGCGCGTGACGCCGGTTCTCCGCCTGATCCCATATCCGCTGGCGCTCGCCGTACAGGACCCCCTCAGTGATCTCCTCACCGGGATGGGCGGGCAGGCAGTGGAGCGCGATCGCCTGCGGGCCGGCGTGCTCGAGCAGCGCCTCGTCGAGCCGATAGGGCGCGAGCGCCGCACGGCGCTGCGCGGCCGTCGCCTCGTCGTCGCTCATCGAGACCCACACGTCGGTGTAGACGGCGTCCGCCCCCTCCACCGCCGCGCGCGGATCGTCGAACAGCTTCGCTCCGGCCTCGGGCTCGAGCTGGAAGCCGTCCGGGGCGGCGACCCGCACCTCGACGCCGGCCAGGGCGCCGACCAGCGCGAGCGAGCGCGCGACGTTGTTGCCGTCGCCCACGTAGGTCAGCACGCGCCCCTCGATCGCCCCGAACGCCTCGCGCAGCGTCATCAGGTCGGCGAGCGCCTGGCAGGGGTGGTGCAGCGGCGAGAGCATGTTCACCACCGGCACGGTGGCGTGCTCGGCCAGGCCGAGCAGTTGCTCCTCGTCGCCGGTGCGCACCCCGATCGCCGCGACGTGGCGCGAGAGCACGAGCGCGGTGTCGCGCAGCGACTCGCCGCGCGTGAGCTGCAGCTCGCCGGCGCGGAGCACCATCGGGTGGCCGCCGAGCTCGACGATCCCCGCCTCGAACGAGACGCGCGTGCGCGTCGAGGGCTTCTCGAAGAGCAGCGCCACGCTGCAGCCCAGGAGCGCTCGCGACGACGCCGGCGCGCTCTTGAGCGCAAGTGCGCGGTCCAGCAGCGAGGTGAGCTGGCCGGGCGAGAGTTCAGTGCCGTCGAGAAAGTGCATATGGTCAGCCGGTGCGGGTCGTCACGTGGAACGTCTATCACGGCCGGTCACGGCCGCCCTCCGGCCGCTCGCTGCTGAACGAGTTCGCCGCCGCGCTCGACGGCTGGGCGTGGGACGTGGCGATGCTGCAGGAGGTGCCGCCGTGGTGGCCGCCGATGCTCGCGCGTGCGGCGGGCGCCGAGGAGCGAACGCAGCTGACCTCGCGCAACTGGCTGCTGCCGCTGCGGCGCGCGATCTCCGAGCGCAACCCGGACCTCCTGAAGTCCAACGGCGGCGGCGCGAACGCGATCCTCGTGCGGGGGCGGATCCTCGAGCACCGGTCGCTGCGGCTGCGGCAGCGCCCAGAGGGCCGCTGGGTGCACGGCGTGCGGCTCGCCGACGGCGGCTGGGCCGTCAACGTCCACTCGCACAACCACCCCGAGGCGCTGGCGCTGGCCGACACGCGGAAGGCGATCGAGGCGGCTCGCGACTGGGCGCGACGGCGCGCCGCTCATCTTCGGCGGCGACATCAACCTCAAGCGCCCGCCCGCCTTCCCCGGGCTCGTGCATCTCGGCGGCAACCACGTCGACCACCTGTTCACCGACGGCCGGCCCGCCGCCGGCAAGCGCGAGGTGCTCGACCGTGGGCCGCTCTCCGACCATCCGCCGGTGGCCGTGACGCTGGCCTGATCAACCTGGATTCATCGATGACCGTGGATGCCCCGGCACCGTGGGCCGAGTCAGGGTCGATCGGCCACGGTGGCGGGGCCGCGGGGATCGGTGAATTCAGGTTGAATCTCGAGCTTCCATGCGACGCCTGCTCCCTCTCGCGCTCGTGATCCTCGGCCTGGCCGCCTGCGGTGGTGACGACGGCGGCGCCGAGGAGGGCGCCACGTCCGAGGCCTGCCCGAGCGGCTCCGTCGAGATCAAGATGGTCGACATCAAGTTCGACCCGGAGGACGCCACCGCCGACGCCGGCCAGGAGATCTGCTGGGTCAACGAGGACACGATCGAGCACAACGCGGTCGACGAGCAGGGCGGCGCGTTCAAGTCCGAGCTGTTCGGCAAGGGCCAGACCTTCACGACCACGGTCGACGAGCCGGGCAAGATCGACTACGTCTGCACCGTGCACCCCGGCATGACCGGGACGCTGACGTCAACTAGGCCCGCAGCCCGAAGCCGCGCAGCAGCAGCAGCGCCTTCTCGCCCACCGTGCCGTGCCTCGGCATGATCCCGAGGTCGGTGGCGACCCCGAGGGCGTCGAAGAACGCGCGGGCGCGCAGCAGACGCTCGCCCTGCAGCTCCGCGTAGACGATCGCGTGCACGACCACGAACCGGCCGGTCGGCGTGACGCCGCCGATCCGGCCCTGGTGGGTGCCGAGCACCTTGCACGGCGCGCACGCGTAGCGGCCGTCGCTCAGCCGTTCCCCCGTCGAGTTGACCCGCGCGTCGGGGAACGCGCGCCACAGCGCCTTCGCGTGCGCGGCAAGGGCGCCCGCCCCGCGCAGCGGCTCGGGCGTGAGCGGATCCTCGTAGGCGAACTCCTCCGCGCACAGGGGTTCGAACCCGCCGGGCTCGCGGCCGGACCACGCGCGCTCCCAGGCGTCGAACAGCTCGTCCACGTTCACCCGGCCATCATGGCGGGTGATGCACAGTCTGTTCCGCCATCGCGACTTCCGGCTCCTGCTCTACGGGCAGAGCCTGAGCACGATCGGCGACCGGATCGTGATCGTGGCGCTGGCGCTGTACGTGACCGACATCGGCACGCCGAGCGACGTCGGCATCGTCCTCGCGTGCCACGCGGTGCCGCTCGTCGGCTTCCTGCTGATCGGCGGCGTGTGGGCGGACCGGCTGCCGCGCCACCTCGTCGTGGTGACCACCGACCTGATCCGCTTCGGCCTCCACGGCCTGCTGGCGGCGCTCATCTTCACCGGCGCCGTCGAGATCTGGCACATCGCGCTGATCGAGGCGGCCTTCGGCACCGCCGAGGCGTTCTACCGGCCCGCCTTCACGGGCCTGGTGCCGCAGACGGTGCCGGAGGACGAGATCCAGGGCGCGCGCGCCGCGTTCGGCACCGTCGAGACGATCGCCGAGTTCGCCGGGCCGGCGCTGGCCACCGCGCTGGTGCTGGGCGTCGGGGCGGGGTGGGCGTTCGCGCTCGACGCGGCGACGTTCCTCGTCTCGGCCGTCTTCCTCGTGCGCCTGCGACCGCGCCGGCGCGGGGAGCCCGTCGTGCGGACCTCCGTTCTCGCCGAGCTGCGCGACGGCTGGACCGAGGTGCGCTCGCACACGTGGATCTGGGTCATCGTCGCGGTCTTCTCGCTCGGGCTGCTCACCGCGTTCGGGCCGTGGATGACGCTCGGCCCGACGATCTCGATCGAGCGCTACGACACGCGCGCGGTGTACGGCATCCTCGCGACCGCGATGGGGGCGGGCACGATCATCGGCGCGCTGATCGGCTTCCGCTGGCGGCCCCGGTTCCCGATGCGCACCGGCATGCTGATCGCACTGCCGCTGCCGATCGCGCTCGGCGCCTTCGGGCTGGGGCTGCCGGTCGGCGTGCTGCTGCCGATCTTCGTGCTCAGCGGGACCGGCATCGCGCTGTTCGACATCTGGTGGCACACGGCGCTCGCCGAGCGGGTGCAGCCGCACATGCTCTCGCGCGTGACCGCCTACGACTGGATGGGCTCGCTCGCGCTGCTGCCGATCGGCTACGTGCTGGCGGGCCCGCTCGGCGAGGAGTTCGGCGCCGTCGAGGTGCTGTCCGCCGGCAGCGCGATCGCGCTCGCCGCGCTCGCCGCCGCGCTGACCTCGCGCGAGGTGCGGAACCTGCGCGCTACGGCAGCCGCAGTGTCCCGGTGACGAGCACGACGACGTCGCCGCCGACGCGCGCGCGGCCGTCCTCCATCTGCGCCAGGAGCCGGCTCGGCCGGCCCATCTCGACGCCCTGCGTGACCTCGAGCCGCTCGGTGCCGAGCCGCGCGTTGGCGTAGGCGAGCAGGGGCCCGGCAGCCGAGCCGGTGGCGGCATCCTCGCCCTCGAGCTCGCTCGGGAACGAGCGGGCGCGCGCGGTCTCACCGTCGATCGCGCAGAGGTAGAGGTTGAACGTGCCGGCGCGGAGCGCGGCGACCGCCGCCTGCTCCTTGCGCGCGCGGCTCACCGCATCCGCGCTCGCCAGCGGGGCGATCAGCGTCGGGAAGCCGGTGCTGACGTGCTGCGGCGGCAGCGCGGGATGACCATCCTCGGGGTGCAGCCCGACGGCGGCGAGCACGGACGCGACATCCACCTCGTCGCCGAACCGCGCAGGCTCCTGCAGCACCGAGGCGTAGGCGCGGTCGCCGTCGCGCTCGACGCGCACGGGCTGGATGCCCGCGTGCGTCTGCTGGCGGTACTCGACCTCGTCCTCGCCGCGCTCGAGCGCGACGGCCACCGCGGTGCCGAGCGAGGGGTGGCCGGCGAACGGGATCTCCTCGGCCGGCGTCCAGATCCGGTTGCGGTAGTCGGCGACCTCGGAGCTCTGCACGAAGGTCGTCTCGGTCAGCAGCGTCTCCTTGGCGAAGGCGAGCATCACCTCGTCGCTCACGCCGTCGGCCTCGTGCACGACCGCGAGGCCGTTGCCGGCCAGCGGACGGTCGGTGAAGACGTCGAGCAGCGTGTACGGGTGCATGCCGGATCCACCTGCGACCCGTCGATGTCTAGGCGTGGGCATCGGTGGATCCGGTACTCAGAACTCGGCCACGCCCTCTTCGGGGGTCGACGCCTGCGCGTACAGGCGGCGCGGGATGCGGCCGGAGCGGAACGCGAGCCGGCCGCCCTCGGTGCCGAGCCGGATCGCGCGGGCCATCCCGACCGGGTCCTCGGCGCGCGAGATCGCGCTGGCACACAGCACGCCGTCGTACCCCAGCTCCATGGCCAGCGCCGCGTCGGACGCCGTGCCGACCCCCGCGTCGAGGATGACCGGCACCTCGGCGCGCTCGCGGATGAGGCGGAGGTTGTAGGTGTTCAGCAGCCCCATGCCCGAGCCGATCGGCGAGCCGAGCGGCATCACCGCGGCGCAGCCGACGTCCTCGAGCCGGCGCGCGAGGATCGGGTCGTCGTTGGTGTAGGGCAGCACCGTGAAGCCGTCGTCGACCAGCTCCTCGGCCGCCTCCAGCAGCGCCGGGGCGTCGGGCAGCAGCGTGCGCTCGTCGCCGATCACCTCGAGCTTGACCCAGTCGGTCTCGAACGCCTCGCGCGCCAGCTTGGCGGTGAGCACGGCGTCGCGCGCCGTGAAGCACCCGGCCGTGTTCGGCAGCAGACGCACGCCCGCGTGGTCGAGCACGTCGACGATCGACCCGCGCTGCCCCGGGTCGATCCGGCGCAGCGCGACGGTGACCAGCTCGGCGCCCGAGGCGTCGATGGCCGCGGCCAGAGCCTCGAGCGAGCGGAAGCCGCCGGTCCCGAGCAGCAGCCGCGAGCGCAGCTCGGCGCCGGCGATGGTAAAGGGATCTGCAGATACGTCCGTGGTCGCCATTCAACCCCCCTGGATCGCGCGCAGGACCTCGATCCGCGCGCCCTCTTGCAGCTCGTGCGTGTCCCATTGCGTGCGCGGCACCACCTCGGCGTCGACCGCCACGGCCACGCCGCGGCCCGAGGCGGGCAGCGCGAGCGAGTCGACCGCCGCCTGCACCGTCGCGCCGTCGCCCAGCTCGGCCTCGCTCCCGTTGAGCAGCACCTTCATGCGGGCACCCCCGCGAAGCGGCGCGGGTCGGCGATCGCGGCCCACTCCGGCAGCGGCTCGCCGCAGGCGGCCGCGACGATCAGCTCCGCGGTGAGCGGTGCGAGCAGGATGCCGTTGCGGAAGTGGCCGGCCGCCCACAGCAGGCCGTCGATGGTGCCCGGGCCGATGGCGGGCAGGTTGTCCGGCGTCGCCGGGCGCAGGCCCGCGCGCAGCTCCTCGATCTCGAGCTCGAGCACGCCGGGGACGACCTCGCTCACGTCACGCAGCAGCTCGTAGACGCCGCCCGCGGTCGGCGACGTGTCGGCCCCGCGCTCCTCCATCGTCGCGCCGAGCACGTAGCCGCCGTCGGCGCGGGGGACGAGGTAGGCCTGGGGACCGCGAACGGTGCGGTCGAGCAGGCCAGGCCCGCGCGGGTCGCGCAGGCGCATGATCTGGCCCTTGACCGGGCGGATCGGCACGCGGTCGGGCGCCTCGACCGGCCCGCAGCCGGTGGCGAGCAGGACCTGGTTCGCCCGCGACGACCTCGCCGGTGTCGAGGCGCAGCCCGGCGACCCGGCCGCCGGCGACGAAGTCGTCGCGCCCGGCGACGGTGTCGTCCCGCCCGGCGATCTCGACCGCCGCCACTCGCGCCCGGCGGATCGTGCCGCCGGCGCGTTCGAATGCATTCGCCAAGGCGGCGACCATCCGCCGCGGATCCACCGAGTGGTCGCCGGGCACGTCGAGGGCGAGGCGCACGGTCGGCGCCAGGGCGGGCTCGGCGCGGCGCGCCTGGCTCGGGCGCAGCCGTTCGACCTCCAGCCCGAGCTCGCGCCGGAAGACCAGCTCGCGCTCCAGCGCCTCGGCCTCGTCGCGGTCGCGCGCCACCAGCAGCGTGCCGGTCGTCCGATGGCCGACGTCCTCGCCCAGCTCGGCGCAGAAGGCGCCGAAGCCGCGCGCGGCGCGCAGCCCGAGCTCCACCGCCGCGGCGTCGCCGACCTGCGCCTCGGCCACCGGTGCGAGCATGCCGGCGGCCACCTGCCAGGCGCCAGGATCACCGGCGTCGAGCACCACCGTGCGCAGCCCGCGACCGGCCGCGCGCCACGCGCAGGCCAGGCCGATCGCCCCGCCACCCGCTACGGCGAGGTCATACGTGCTGGAGGTCACTGCTGGACATTCCCTCCCTACGCCGGCACTACCCGGATCAGGTTCGACGGTCGGCGGCCGATTGCCGCCCTCTCAGCCCATCGCGCGAGCTCCCGTATGCCCCAGATGGTAGCTGCCAGACTCACGTTCCATGAGCCCCCGCGAGCGCCTCGCGACCGCCCGCCTGTACCTCGTGTGCGACGCGCGGTCGCGCGAGTGGCTGCGAGCGGCCATACGCGGCGGCGTCGATCTCGTGCAGCTGCGCGACAAGACGCTCGACGACGCCGGCCTGGTGGCCGCCGCGCGCGAGTTCCGCGCGGCCGCCGACGAGGCGGGCGCGCTGTTCATCCTCAACGACCGCCCGGACCTGGTCGAGGCGTGCGGCGCCGACGGCGTCCACGTGGGCCAGGACGACGAGCCGCCGTCGATCGCCCGCGCGGCCGTCGGCGACGACCGCATCGTCGGACGCTCCACGCACGCCCCCGGTCAGGCGGACGCCGCGGACGCCGACCCCGACGTCGACTACCTCGCCGTCGGGCCCGTGCACGCGACCCCGACCAAGCCCGGGAGACCCGCCGCCGGCCTCGCCTACGTCGAGTACGCGGCGCGCACGGTGGGCAAGCCGTGGTTCGCCATCGGCGGGCTCGACGCCACGAACGCGGGCGACGTCGTTGCGCGAGGCGCGCGGCGGATCGTCGTCGTGCGCGCGATCACCGAGGCCGACGACCCCGAAGCCGCCGCGCGCGCTCTGCGCAACCGCCTGGAGGAGCCCGTTGGCGCCCGACGATGACCGGATGACCCGCGGCTATGCGCGATCACGCGAGCGCGACGCCGCGGTCCGCGCCTCGCTCGAGCCGCTGAAGCCAGGCGAGCGGCCCCGAGCGGTCACGGTGGCGGCGATCGTGGCCGCGCTGCTCGGCGTCCTGCTGCTCGTGCAGCTCGCGCTCGCCGACGAGTCCGACGGCAACGACGCGACGGTCGGCCTCGCGCTCTTCAGCGCGGTGATGTTCGTGGCGGCGATCGGCATGTGGAAGGCGCAGTACTGGGCGGTGCTGGGCTTCGAGTTCTTCCTCGGCCTGACGCTCGTGTTCGCCGCCGTGTCGCTGATGTTCGCCGGCAACGTGCTCGCCGTCGTCTACTGCGTGCTCATCCTCGCCGGCGCGGGCACATTGTTCTGGAAGCTCGTGCGAGCGATGGCACGGATCCAGATGCCGAAGCGGCCGGGGCCCGATGAGCGCTGAGTAGGCCGCTCCGCTAGCCTGCGCCGCCCATGCCCGAATCCTCGTACGACTGCATCGTCATCGGTTCCGGCCCGGGCGGATACGTGGCGGCGATCCGCGCCGCACAGCTTGGGATGAAGACCGCGGTGATCGAGAAGGACACCGTCGGCGGCCGCTGCCTGAACTACGCCTGCATCCCGGCGAAGGCGGTCCTGCGCACGGCCGACATCCTCACCGAGATCGACGAGGCAAGCGACTTCGGGATCTCCGTGGAGAACCGCAGCGTCGACTTCGGCGCGGTCATGGAGCGCCGCCAGAAGGTCATCAAGACGCTCACCGGCGGCGTGAGCGGGCTCTTCAAGAAGAACAAGATCGACTACATCGAGGGCTTCGGCTCGGTCACGAGTGAAGGCAACGTCAAGGTCGGCGGCAACTTCGACGGCACGGAGATCGAGGCGACGAAGTGCGTCGTGCTGGCGTGCGGCTCCGTCCCGAAGCCGATCCCCGGCACGGAGTTCGGCGGTCGCGTGATCGGCACCGAGGAGGCATGGGCGCTGGAGGAGAAGCCCGGCAAGATCGCGGTCGTGGGCGCCGGCGCTTCCGGCGCCGAGATCGCGTCCGCGTACGGCCGGCTCGGCACCGACGTCCTGCTCTTCGAGGCGCTCGACCGCGTGCTCCCGACCGAGGACGCCGACATCTCGAAGGTCGCCGGGCGCGCGCTCGCCAAGCAGAACATGACGATCCACACCGGCACGCTGGTGGAGAACGTCCAAGGCGGCGATGACAAGGTCTCGTTCTCGTTCGGCGACCAGAGCGACGAGGTGGAGTGGTTCATCATCGCCGCCGGCCGGGGGCCCGACATCGAGGGGCTCGGCCTCGACGAGGCGGGCGTGAAGCTCGACGACCAGGGCCTCATTCAGGTCGACGGCGCCCTGCGGACCTCGGTCAAGGGCGTCTATGCGATCGGCGACCTCGTGCCCGGCCCCGCGCTGGCGCACAAGGCCTCCGACGAGGGCGTGATCGCCGTCGAGGACGCAGCGGGGCTCGAGACGCACCCGATCGAGTACATCGACATCCCGCGCGCGACCTTCTGCACGCCGAACGTCGGCTCGTTCGGGCTGACCGAGGAGCAGGCGCGCGAGCAGGGGCTCGACGTCGTGGTCGGCAAGGTCCAGTACGGCGCGGTCGGCGGCGGCACGGTCTACGGCGACCGCAGCGGCATGGTCAAGATCATCGGCGACAAGAAGTACGGCGAGATGGTGGGCGGGCACATCATCGGCTCGCGCGCGACCGAGCTGATCCAGGAGCTCGTGAACGCGAAGCTGCTCGAGGGCGGCTACCCCGAGGTCGCCCGCATCATCCACGGCCACCCGACGCTGTCGGAGGCCGTGATGGAGGCCGCAAGGGCCGCCGACGGCTGGCTGATCCACGGTTAGCGGCGCGCGCTTCTTCTTCGACCTCGCGTCGCCGGTCGCCTATCTGGCGGCGGAACGAGTGAACCACGCGCTCGGCGAGGTGCCCGAGTGGGTGCCGGTGCGGCTCGGCGAGCCCGGGCCGTTCCGCTGCGCCGAGGAGGTCGCCGCCTACCGCGAGGACGTCGAGCGCGCGGCCCGCGCGCAGGGCGTGCAGCCGCTGGTGTGGCCCGAGCCGTTCCCGTCCGACAGCGAGTGGGCGATGCTGGTGGCGACCTACGCCAAGCAGATCGGCCGCGCCGTCGCCTTCAGCCAAGCCGCGTTCCGGCAGGCGTTCGCCGCCGGCCGCGACCTGTCGGAGCGCGACAACGTGCTGATCGCCGCCGCGGCGTGCGAGATGCATCCGGCGGCGGTGGTCAAGGGCGCCGAGCTGCGCGGCACGCGCGAGCGGCTCGAGGCGGCGACCGCGGAGGCCGTCGAGGCCGGCGTGCGCGACGTCCCCGCCGTCCTCAGCGCGAGCCGGCGAGGTCCTCGAGGTGCCGGCGTGAAGGCCAACCGCGCCTACGAGCTGATCGTCCGCCGCGGGGGGCGCGGGCCGGCGCTCCTGCGGTCGGCCGACGAGGTCGACCTCGTCGAGATCGTGGAGATCGACTCCGGCGAGGTCGTGCTGTTCTGGGACACGACCCCGGCCCAGACCGGCCGCCTCTCGCGCGCGCTGAAGGCCGACCTCGCGGGCCTGGAGGCGGGCGAGTTCATCACCCGCTGGCGACGCTACGACTCGGCGGAATAGCGGTCGCGCTACTGTCCCGCTCGTGGCCGACGTCACCCAGGAGGCGGGCGTACAGCGGGACCTTCCCGACCGCGATTCAGCCCGGGAGTGGCTGGAAACGATGATGCTCATCCGCCGCTTCGAGGAGCGCGCGGGGGAGATGTACGCGAAGGCCAAGGTCGGCGGCTTCCTGCACCTGGCGATCGGCGAGGAGGCCACGATCGTCGGCGCCTGCCGCGCGATGCGCGACGACGACTACCTGATCTCGACCTACCGCTCGCACGGCCACGCGCTCGCCCGCGGATCACATCCCGACCGGGTCATGGCCGAGCTGTTCGGCCGCGAGGAGGGCGTCTCGCACGGCCGCGGCGGCTCGATGCACATGTTCGACCTCGGGAACCGCTTCATGGGCGGCTACGGGATCGTCGGCGGCAACCTGCCGCTGGCGGCCGGGATGGCGCTCGCATCGGACTACCGGGGCCTCGACGAGGTCACCGTCTGCGTGTTCGGCGACGGCGCCGCCAACCAGGGCACGTTCGGCGAGACGCTCAACCTCGCCGCGCTGTGGAAGCTGCCGGTGGTCTTCATGGTCACGAACAACCAGTTCGGCATGGGCACGGCGATCGAGCGCCACTCGGCGGTGACCGACCTGCACCGGCGCGGCGAGGGCTTCGGCGTGCCCGGCCTGCGCTGCGACGGCATGGACGTGCTCGAGACCTACGTCGTGATGCGCGAGGCGATCCGGCGCGCGCGTGAGGACCGCCAGCCGATCCTCGTCGAGGCCGTCACCTACCGCTTCCGCGGCCACTCGATGGCCGACCCCGAGGAGTACCGCACCAAGGAGCAGGTCGCCGAGTGGCGCAAGCGCGACCCGATCAACGCCTTCGCCGAGCGGCTGCTGAGCGACGGCGTACTCGGGGAGGGCGAGCCGGAGAAGATGGACGAGGCGACGATCGCGCGCGTCGACGACGCGGTGAAGTTCGCCGACAAGGCGGCCTTCCCGGCGCCGGAGTCGCTGTACGACCACATCTACGTGCTGGGCGACCAGGTGCAGGGGTGGTACTCGGTCGACGAGCGCTCGGCCGGCGTGCACCGCGGCGAGGACGAGCGGTCGCTCGCCGAGGCCGAGCGCGGGCCGGAGCAGCCCTACCACGACGCGGTCGAGGCCGCTCAGCGCGAGGATGTGGGCGAGAAGAAGCCGACCGACGAGGCGCAGTCCGACGACGAGCGAGGACCGACGAAGACCCGAGGAGGAGTCGTAGTGGGCGTCGTCCGCTACCGCGAGGCGCTCAACCAGGCCCTGCGGGAGGAGATGCAGCGGGACGAGCGCGTGTTCCTGATGGGCGAGGACATCGGCGTCTTCAACGGCGCCTTCAAGGTCACCGCCGGCCTGCTGGAGGAGTTCGGCGAGAAGCGCGTGCGCGACACGCCGATCTCCGAGAACACGATCGTCGGGATGGGCGTGGGCGCCGCCATGACCGGTCTGCGCCCGGTCGTCGAGCTGATGACGATCAACTTCTCGCTGCTGGCGATGGACCAGATCGTCAACCACATGGCGACGATCCACTACATGTTCGGCGGCCAGGCGAAGGTGCCGATGGTGGTGCGGATGCCGCAGGGCGCCGGCCACCAGCTCGGGCCGACGCACTCGCATTGCCTCGAGGCCCTCTACCTGCACGTGCCGGGGATGCTGCTCGCCGTCCCCTCCACGGCGGCCGACGCCAAGGGCCTGCTGAAGGCGGCGATCCGCGACGACAACCCGGTCGTCTTCATCGAGCACGAGTATCTCTACGGCCAGCGCGGCGACGTCCCCGACGACGGGGACCACGTGACGCAGTTCGGCCAGGCCGTGATCCGGCGCGAGGGTGCCGACGTGACGATCGTCGGCATCTCGCGGATGGCCGTCACCGCCCAGAAGGCGGCCGACATCCTCTCCAAGGAGCACGAGGTCGAGGCCGAGGTGATCGACCCGCGCACCCTGCGCCCGCTCGACCTCGACACGATCCTCGAGTCGGTCAGCAAGACCAATCGCGCGGTCATCGTCGAGGAGGGCTGGCCGCACGGCGGCGTCGGTGCCAACCTCGCGGCGCTCATCCAGGAGCAGGCGTTCGACGACCTCGACGCCCCCGTCGCGCGCGTGACCGGAGCCGACCTGCCGATGCCCTACTCGAAGCCGCTCGAGCAGATCGCCTACCCGCACGAGCCCCAGATCGTCGAGGCCGTGCTCGCGACCTTCCGCGACCTCTAGCGCACGACGTCGTAGCCGCCGTCGCGTGGGACGAGCACCCTGGTGTGCATCTCCGACACCTGGGCGGGGTCGCCGGCGATGAAGGGGCAGATGGTCACGACCGGGCGGTCGCGCGACATCCGGTGCCACTCGCGCTCGACCTCGAGCATGCCGTCCAGGGCCTCGGGGCCGACCGGGGACCGCGCGTACCAGAGGCCCGTGCAGCCGCGCTCGAGGGCCGCGTCGAGCGCGTCGCGCCACGGCTCCGCCGATCCCTCGGCCGGGGCACCGAAGTCCATCTCCACGACGACCATCCGGCCGTCGGTCTCGAGCGCGGCGACGTCGAGCCCCGCCTCGGTCAACAGCGCCCGCTCGCGGTCCGCGTCGCCCGGCAGCGCGCGGTGGGCGAGCCAGCCGCCGCGCCGCAGGCCGAGCGCGTAGAAGCTCACGAGGACGCCCGGAAGCTCGTCCACGCTGTTGAGGAACACCGCGAGATGCGGGCAGGCCTCGCCCTCCAGATGCTCCGCCAGGCCGCTCACCCGTGGAAGCCTACGGGCAGGTCGAGCGCGACGCGAGTACCGCGGCCAGGAGCGCTGTCGACCACCAGCTCGGCGCCCGCCGAGCGCGCGCGCTCGCGCATCAAGAGCAGGCCGAAGTGGCCGTCGGACGGCCCGTCCGCCGCGGTGAATCCGTGCCCGTCGTCGGTCGACGACGAGCTGCAGCCGCTTGCCGTCCGCGCGCGCCTCGAGCACGGCCCCCGTGGCGCGGGCGTGCCGCTCGACGTTGGTCAGCGCCTCCGTCAGCACGCGCAGGGCCACGACCGCGACCTCCGGCGAGACGTCGGGCAGCCGCTCATCGCCGCGCAGCACGACGCGCACCCCGCGGTGCGAGAAGCGCGCGCACAGCTCCTCCAGCGCCGGCCGCAGGCCGCCGAGCGCGGGCGACGCGATCATGCCGGCGAGCCGCGACCGCACGGTGCCGTGGGCGGAGGCGACGGCGGCGCTCAGCCGCTGCCGGCTCGCCTCGGCGACGTCGGCCGGCGGTCCGGAGTCGAGCAGCGCCAGCTCGCGCATGGCGAGGGCGAGGTCCTGGGCGAGCCCGTCGTGCACCTCGGCGGCCAGCCGCATCCGCTCGCGTTCGAGCGCGGTTCGCTCGAGCTCCTGCCGTAGCTGGGCGGCGGCGATGCCGGCGCCGAGCAGGTCGCCGAGCAGGCGCAGCACGGCGGCGGCGCCGGAATCGACCGCGGGCAGGGACTCGGCGCCGCCGATCACGGCGCCGAGCCGGCGCGTCCCGGTACCCAGCGGAAGCACGAGCCAGGCGTCTGCGGGCGGCGTGAAGGGATGCTCGATCAGCCACTCACCACGGTCGTGCGAACACCAGCGGGGCGGCGCCCTGCACCGCGAGACGCCACGCCTCCTCGTCGAACACCAGCCGCTCCCGCGCCTGCACCTGCGGCGGTGTGCGCGTGGCGACGGCGACGCAACCGAGCACCGGCCGGCTGCCCGGAGGCACGTAGAGCGCCGCGATGTCCAGGCCGAGCGCGTCGCGCATCTCCTCCAGCGCGCCCTGCGCCAGCTCCGGCAGCGTGACCGCGCTCACGAGCGCCCGCGCCGTGCGAGCGATGGCTCCGTGGACGTCGGGCGGGGCCTCGGGGCTCACGACCACACGGTACCGTCGCGTTCGCGATGCCAGTTCGTGTGCTCCTGGCCGACGACCATCGCCTCATGCGCGAGGGGACGGCCGCGCTGCTCGGCGCCGACGAGCGGATCGAGGTCGTCGGGCTCGCGCGCGACGGGCGCGAGGCGCTCGCGCTGGCCGAGCGCCGGCGGCCGGACGTCGTGCTGCTCGACCTCAACATGCCGGTCATCGACGGGCTCGAGGCGTGCGCGCGCTTGCGCGAGATGCGATCCCCACCCGCCCCGGAGGTGCTGATGCTCACCGTCTCCGAGGAGGAACCCGACCTGTACGCCGCGCTGCGGGTCGGGGCGGCGGGCTACCTGACGAAGGACGTGCCGCCGGGAGAGCTGATCGAGGCGGTACTGGCCGTCGCGCGCGGCGAGCCGCGGATCGCGCCCGCGATGGCGAGCCGCATGCTCGCCGACCTGGGGCGAGGCGAGGCGCCGCCGGAGGACCCGCTCGAGCGCCTGAGCGACCGCGAGCGCGAGGTGCTGGCGCTGCTCGCCGAGGGCCTGCGCAACCGCGAGATCGCCGAGCGACTGGTGATCAGCGAGCCGACGGTCAAGACGCACGTCAGGCACGTCCTGGAGAAGCTCCGCATCCGGAACCGTGCAGAGGCTGCGGCATTCGCGGTGCGCCACCTCCGTTGAGCACCGCACGCAGACCGTCGCGCATCCGCGTCTTGACCTCGTCCTGGCTGATCCCGAGCACCGTCGCGACCCTGCCGGTGGTGGCGCCGGTGAGCCGGGCGAGCGCGACGACGTCGCGCTCCTCGGCGCCCATTCGGACGAAGGCGCGGTCAGGCGCGGCCCGCAGCGCGAGCAGCACGGCGCGCTCCGCGAGCGTCGTCGCATCGTCGCCCGGCGCCGCGAGCATCACGCGCTCCGCGACCTGCTCGGCCACGGCCTGGTCGCCCGACGCCGCGTAGGCAGCCGTGTAGACGAGCGGCAGCTGGTGCATGGGGCGATGCTCCGCCTCTCCCCGGCCCCGTCCATCGGCCGAAGGGGTGAACCGGGCATCGTCCGAAAGGACGATCAATCGCGAACGGCTTGCATCTGCGAGCAGGTGAGGCATCCGGGCGCGGCCGGAGGGCGTAGAGGCGACCGGTTCGTTCGTACCCCACTCCCAAGGAGCGCGCATGCGCAGATCCAAGGCCCTCGGCGCGGCATCGGCCGCCGCGCTGGTCGCGGGCTCACTCGCCGTCTCGGGCGTTTTCGGCTCGAGTCACCGCGAGGCACCCAAGATCCTCAAGGATCCGACGGCCGACAACACCGACGTGTACGCGTACACGGCTCCGGATGCTCCGGGCAGCCTGACGGTCGTCTCGAACTGGATCCCGCTCGCGGATCCGGCCGGCGGCCCGAACTTCTACCCGCTGGACGAGGACGCCAGGTACTACGTCAAGATCGACAACTCGGGCGACGGCCGAGAGGACGTGGCGTACCGCTGGGACTTCACGACCCGGTTCCGCAACCCGAACTCGTTCCTCTATGCCGCTCCGACCGTCGACTCGGTCAACGATCCCGACCTCAACCTGGTCCAGACGTACGACCTCTACAAGGAGGAGTACAACTCGAGCGGGCGGGTGGTCAAGACCCGGAAGATCGCCGACAACGCGCCGGTGGTGCCTGACAACATCGGGCCGAAGACGATGCCGAACTTCGCCCAGGTCGAGGCGGGCGGCGTCACCCCGCTGAAGGGCGGCGGCAAGACCATCGTGGCTCCGGCCGACGACGCGTTCTTCGTGGACCTCGGCGCGGTGTTCGACGGCATCAACATCGACAAGCCGGGCCGGCCGAACATCGGCCTCGGCAACCAGGGCGGCGGCAAGGACGACGTCGCGGGCTACAACACCAAGTCGTTCGTCCTGCAGGTGCCCGAGCGCGAGGTCACGCGTGACGGCAAGCAGGTCTCCGGCATGAACGCCAAGAACGCCGTGGTCGGCGTGTGGTCCACGACCGAGCGCCGGAGCGATCAGGTGCTGGGTGGCCGGCGCGGCAATCGCCGTGGCAAGTGGGTCCAGGTCTCGCGCCTCGGCAACCCGCTGATCAACGAGGTGCATCATCCCGCTCGGCCAGAAGGACAAGTTCAACCGGACGTCCCCCGCGAACGACGCGAAGAACTTCGGCAAGTTCGCACTCAACCCTGAGCCGGCGCGCCTCCTGAACGCGCTGTTCGGCATCGGGGCCCCGGAGACGAACCGCGGCGACCTCGTCACGGCGCTGCTGACCGGCCTGCCCGGGCTGACGCAGATCGGCAAGAACCCGGCCGCGGCCGACACGCTCAAGTGCAACCTGGGCGTGCCGCCGACGGCGAACCCGAATCGCTTCGGCCTCCTGGCAGGCGACCAGGCCGGGTTCCCGAACTGCCGCCGGCTCACCGACGACGTGGTCGACATCGAGCTCCGCGCGATCGCGGGCGCGCTCGCGTCGCCGGCGAACAACGTCCCGCTCGGCGACGGCGTCGACCAGAACGACAAGCCGTTCCGCGCGCAGTTCCCGTACGTGGCGCTGGCCAACGACGGGTTCAACAGCACGCTCAAGAGGACCGAGCCGCCGCACGCCCCCGTGCCGCAGCCTCCGACCCCCTGATCCCGTTTGCGGGGCCCGCCACTCGGCGGGCCCCGCTCTCGGCCTTCCGATGACCCATCTCCTCACCCTCCACCGCCCGCTGCGCCTCGCGGTCACGACGCTGCTCGCGTTCGCCTGCACGCTCGCCGTCCTCACGCTGCTCCGCGACGACGAGCACACCCCGCCGCGCCCGGCGGTGCCCACCACCTTCGACGGCGTCGTCCGCCCGGACGCGAGCACCGACGCCGAGATCGCCCGCCTCCAGGCCGCCGTACGCGGCGGCGCGCCGCTCGAGGCGCAGCTTGCCGGCGCCTACCTCCAGAAGGTTCGCGAGACCGGCGACCCCAGCTTCTACGTGCGCGCCGACGGCGTGCTGACCCGCGCGCTGGCCCGCGGCCCCGAGGATGCGGCCGAGCTGGTCGAAGCGGCCACGCTCGCCGCCGGCCGGCACGACTTCGGCGGCGCGCTGCGAGCTCGCCGAGCGCGCACGCTCGCTCGCGCCGGATTCGATCGCCGCGTTCCCGGTCCTGGTCGACGCGCTCGTCGAGCTCGGCCGCTACGACGAGGCCGAGCGGGCGCTCCAGCGGCTGATCGATCTCAAGCCCTCGCTCCCGGCGTACGCCCGCGTGTCGTACTTCCGCGAGCTGCACGGCGATCTCGCCGGGGCCGCCGACGCGATGGCGCGCGCGGTCTCGGCCGGTGGCGGCGCGCGCGAGAACGTCGCCTACGTGCAGACGCTGCTGGGCGACCTCGAGCTCGCCCGCGGCCGGCTCGCCGAGGCCCGCCGCGCATACGGCGCGGCGCTCGCCTCGGTGCCCGACTACGTCCCCGCCCTCGCCGGGCGGGCGCGCCTGACCGCCGCCCGCGGCGACCTCGCGGGCGCGATCGCAGGCTGGAAGAGGGTCACGACGCTGCTCCCGCTGCCCGAGTACGCGATCGAGCTCGGCGAGGCCGAGCTGGCCGCGGGCCGTCGCGCGGCGGGACGGCGCGACCTCGCGCTGGTCGACGCCCAGCGGACGCTGCTCGCCGAGGCGGGCGTGAACAGCGACGTGGAGTTCGCGCGGTTCGAGGCCGACCACGGCGACGCGACGGAAGCGCTGAAGCTGGCGCGGCAGGCGTGGGCGGATGCCCCGAGCGTGCGCTCGGCCGACGCGCTCGGCTGGGCGCTGACCCGCGCCGGCCGCCCGGCGGCCGGCCTGCGCTGGGCGCGCCGGGCGCTGCGCCTCGGCTCGCTCGACCCGACCTTCCGCTACCACGCCGGCATCGCCGCCGGCGACACGCCCGAGGGCCGGCGGAACCTGCGTCTCGCGCTGCGGCACGGGCTCGAGGCGTACCCTCTGCATGCGAACCGCGCCCGCAAGGCGCTGGAGGACCGATGATCCGATCCCTCGTGGTGGCCGTCGTCGCGCTGGCCGTGCTCCCGGCCGCGGCGAGCGCGCATCCGCTCGGCAACTTCTCGGTCAACCACCTGAGCCAGGTGTCGGTGTCGGCGGACCGAGTCGACGTGCGGTACATCCTCGACGAGGCGGAGATCCCGACCTTCCAGCAGCGCGAGCTGACGGATGAGGCCCTGCTGGCGCGCAAGCAGGCCGAGGTGGAGCGAAGGCTCGTGCTCAAGGTCGACGGCCGCCAGGTCGCGCTCGAGCCGGCGGGCAGGGCGACGATCGCGCATCCGGAGGGCCAGGGCGGCCTCGCCACCACGCGCGTGGAGCTCCCGCTCGTCGCGCGCGTCGACGCCCCGCGCCGCGTCGAGCTGCGCGACGGCACGTTCCCCGGCCGCGTCGGCTGGAAGGCGATCGTGGTCGAGCCGGGCCGCGGCACGGCGGTGCGTTCGAGCGCCCCGGCGATGGACCCGACCAACGGGCTGCGCCGCTATCCGGAGGGCCTGCTCGAGAGCCCGGCCGACCTGCGCAGCGCGAGCTTCGGCGTGAGCCCGGGCGCGGGCACGGTGCAGGCGCCCGACGGGACGCGGACGGGCGAGGCCGGCCATCGCGGTGGCGACGACGGCTTCACCGACGTGTTCAGCGACGCCGCCGCCGGCCAGGGCGTCCTGCTCCTGCTGCTGCTGTCGGCGTTCGCCTGGGGCGCGCTGCACGCGCTCTCCCCGGGCCACGGCAAGGCGATGGTGGCGGCCTACCTGGTGGGCACGCGCGGGACCCCTCGGCACGCGGTCGCGCTCGGCGCGACCGTCACGGTCACGCACACCATCGGCGTGTTCGCGCTCGGCGCCGTCGCGCTGGCGCTGTCGCAGTACATCCTCCCCGAGACCCTGTATCCGTGGCTCAACCTCGTCTCCGGCGCGCTCGTGCTCGTCGTCGGGGCCGGCGTGCTGCGCTCACGCATCCGCTGGGCGCGCGCGCGGCGCGATGCCGCTGCCCACCCCCACGATCACCATCACCACCGATCACGCATCACGACCACGCGCACGATCACGAGCTCGTGCACTCGCACGGCGGCGGCAAGCCGCACAGCCACGCGCCGCCGGAGCGGTTCTCGTGGCGCGGCCTGATCGCCATGGGCGCGTCGGCCGGCCTGATCCCGTGCCCGTCCGCCCTCGTCGTCCTGCTCGGCGCCATCGCGCAGGGCGAGATCGCGCTCGGGATGCTGCTGATCGTCGCCTTCAGCGTCGGGCTGGCGGCCACGCTGACGGTGCTCGGCCTCGCCGTGGTGTTCGCCGGCCGGGCGCTCGGCCGCCTGCCGCTGCCCGGGCGCCTGACGCTCGCCCTGCCGACCGTCTCGGCCGTGCTGATCGTCGCCGTCGGCATCGTGCTGACCGTCCAGGCGGTCCCGCAGGTCGCTTGACGCGAATCTTTCGCAACTGCCGGTGATCCGAGACTGCGGCCGCTGCGCAAAGCGGTCATCGTGACCGTCCCACACCACACCTCACCCGTCGCCGCGAGCTCGGTCGAGACCGCGATCCACGTGCTCCGCGCCCGTGGCCTGCGCGTCTCGGCGGCGCGGCGGCTCGTCATCGAAGCCCTCTTCGCCGCCGAGCGTCCGCTCACGGCCGAGGAGATCGCCGCCGGGCTCGAGGGCTGGCTGCCGGCCTCCGACCTCGCCTCCGTGTACCGGAACCTCGACACGCTCGAGCAGGTCGGACTCGTCCGCCACTTCCATGCCGGCCACGGCGCCGGCCGCTACTCGCTCGCCTCCGCGGGCGAGCTCGAGTTCGTCGCCTGCGAGCGGTGCGGCGCCCTGGAGGCCGTGGCTCCGGGCCGGCTCGACCGCGTCCGCGAGGAGATCGAGCGCCAGCTCGGCTACCGGGCCCGGTTCTCCCATTTCCCGATCGTCGGCCTCTGCGCCGCCTGCCACGAGGAGCACGCCGATGCACATTCCTGACGGGTTCCTCGCCAACGAGGTCGCCGTGGCGGTCGCGGTCCCGGCGATCGCGGCGGTCGGCTACGGCCTGCGCCGCGCCGAGGTCGACCTCGACGACCGCCGCGTGCCGCTGCTCGGCGTGACCGCCGCGTTCGTGTTCGCCGCGCAGATGCTCAACTTCCCGGTCGCCGGCGGGACGAGCGGGCACTTCCTCGGGGCCGCGCTCGCCGCGATCCTGCTCGGGCCGTGGCTGGCGAGCCTCGTGCTCGCCGTCGTGCTGGTCGTCCAGGCGTTCGTGTTCGCCGACGGCGGCCTCACGGCGCTGGGCGCGAACGTCTTCAACATGGGCGTCATCGGCGGGGTGCTCGTCGGCGGGCTCATGCTCGCCGCCCGCAGGGCGCTGCCGAACACCCGCGGCGCGCTGCTCGGCGTCGCGGCGGGCGGCGCCTGGCTGGCCGTGGTCGCCGGCTCCGCCGCCTGCGCGGTCCAGCTCGCGATCTCGGACACCGTCCCGCTCGCCACCGTGCTGCCGGCGATGCTCGGCGTGCACGCGGTCATCGGCCTCGGCGAGGCGGTGATCACCGTCGCCGCCGTCAGCGCCGTGCTGGTGACGCGCCCCGACCTGATCCACGGGCCCGTGCCCGCGACGCCCGCGCCCCTCGTCCCGGTGACCTCATGAAGCTCTTCACGATCCTCGCCCTCGCCGTCGCGATCGGCCTCGCCACCGCCGCCTCGCCGTTCGCCTCCTCGTCGCCCGACGGGCTCGAGAAGGTCGCCGCCGACAAGGCGTTCCTCGATCGCGGCGAGGCCCAGGAGACCTCGGCGCTGTCCGACTACGCCATCCCGGGCGTCGGGAACGAGCGCGTGGCGACCGGCCTCGCGGGCTTCGCCGGCACGCTGCTCGTGTTCGGCCTCGGCTACGTCGTCTCCCTGGCGGCCCGCCGCAGGACGGTCGCCGCGTGAGCGGAGCGCTGCACCGCACGGGTGTCGCCGGCGATCCCACGAGCCCGGTCCATCGCCTCGACCCCCGGGCCAAGATCGTCGGGCTCGCGGGGATCACCGTGATCGCGGTGTCGACGCCGCTGCGCGCCTGGCCCGCGTTCGCCGCCTGCGCCCTCGCGCTGGCGGCGGTCGCGGCCGTCGCGCGCGTCGGCCCGCGGACCGTGTGGTCGCGCGTGAAGGTGATCCTCCCGCTCGTCCTGTTCGTCGGCGCCTTCGTGCCGTTCGTTCGCGGCGGCCCGGCGGTGCAGGCCGGCCCGCTGGCCCTCTCGGAGGCCGGGCTGGCGACGTTCGCGCTCGTGAGCGCGAAGGCGACGATCGGCGCCGTCGGCGCCGTCCTGCTCGGTGCGACCACGGGCTTCCCGGACATCCTGCACGGGCTCGAGCGCATGCGCGCGCCGCGGCTGCTGATCGTGATCGCCGGCTTCATGTACCGGTACGTCTTCGTGATCGCCGACGAGGCGCGGCGCATGCGGACCGCGCTGGTGGCGCGCGCCTACCGCCCGCGGCACCTCGGCCAGGTGGCCGCGCTCGGCCGGATGGTGACGGCGCTGTTCCTGCGCAGCTACGAGCGCGGCGAGCGCGTCTATCTCGCGATGCTCGCGCGCGGCTACGCGGGCGCCATGCCGCGCCTCTCGGTGCTCAGCTTCGGACGCGCCGACACCGTCTTCCTCGCGGCGCTGGCGCTCGTGCTCGTGCCGCTGCGCGTGGTGGCGGCATGATCACCGCCCGCGGCCTGCGGTTCCGCTATCCGAACGGCGTGCGGGGCCTCGACGGCGTCGACCTCGACGTCGCCGATGGCGAGCGCGTCGCGGTGCTCGGGCCCAACGGGGCCGGCAAGACGACGCTCATGCTGCACCTCAACGGCCTGCTACGGGGGGAGGGCGAGCTCGACGTGGCGGGCCTGACCGACTCGCGCGAGCTGCGGGCCGCCGTCGGGCTGGTGTTCCAGGACCCCGACGACCAGCTCTTCATGCCGACCGTCGGCGAGGACGTCGCCTTCGGACCGCTCAACCTCGGTCTGGCGCCCGAGCGGGTGCGTTCGCGCGTGGCGGGCGCGCTGGCGGCGGTGCGGATGGAGCACGTGGCGGACCGCGCCCCGCACCAGCTCTCGCTCGGCCAGCGGCGGCGCGTGGCGATCGCCACCGTGCTCGCCATGCGGCCGGAACTCCTGGTGCTCGACGAGCCGTCGGCGAACCTCGACCCGCGCGCGCGGCGGGAGCTGCTGGAGATCCTCGACCCGATCGAGCGCACGATGCTCGTCGTCACCCACGACCTGCCGTTCGCGGCGCGGCTGTGCGAGCGCGCGGTGATCCTCTCCGCCGGGCGCATCGTCGCGGACGGGCCCTGCGGCGAGATCCTCGCCGATGAGGACCTGCTCGCGGAGCACGACCTCGAGCTTCCGGAGGGCTTCGACCTCACCCGCCTGGCGACGGCCTGATCTGTACATTCCGGCCCATGGCCGACGTCGCGATGCCCCGCCTGTCCGACTCGATGGAGGAGGGCACGATCCTCAAGTGGCTCAAGTCCGACGGAGACGAGGTCTCCAAGGGCGAGGAGCTCGTGGAGATCGAGACCGACAAGGCCAACATGACCTACGAGGCGGACCAGCAGGGGACGCTCAAGATCGTCGCCCAGGAGGGCGACACGCTGGCGGTCGGCGAGACGATCGCCTCGATCGGCGGCGGCAGCAACGGCGCTGCGAAATCGGCTGACGCCGATTCCGAGGCGGAGGAGCCGGAGCCGGAGGCCGCCGAGCCGGAGCCGGACGAGGCGCCGGCACCGACGGCGACGGCCGAGGCCGAGCCCGCCGCCGGCGGCGGCAACGGCGGTCCGCCCGCCGAGACCGAAGGCCGCGCCAAGGCGTCGCCGGTGGCACGGCGGATGGCGCGCGAGCTCGGGCTCGAGCTCGCCCAGCTCCAGGGCACCGGCCCGGGCGGGCGCATCGTCAAGGCCGACGTCGAGGCGGCCGCCAAGGGCGACGGCGCGAAGGCGGCGCCGGCCGAGGAGAAGGCACCCGAGGCCGAGCCCGAGCCGGAGGAGAAGAAGGCCCCGCCGGCCGTGGTCTCCGGCGACGCGCAGACCGGCAAGGGCGAGACGACCACGCAGGACCTCACGCGGCTGCAGCAGACCGTGGCGCGCCGGATGGCGGAGTCCAAGGCGACGGCGCCGGACTTCGTCCTGAACATCGACGTCGACATGGAGGAGGCGGTCGACCTCCGCAAGCGGCTGAAGGCAGCCGCCGGCGAGGGCCAGCCGGTGCCCTCGTTCAACGACTTCGTGGTCAAGGCGGCGGCGCTCGCGCTGGTCGACTTCCCGCGCGCCAACGGCGCCTACCGCGACGGCAAGTTCGAGCTCTACTCGCGCGTGAACGTGGGCGTCGCGGTGGCCGGCCAGGACGCGCTCGTGGTCCCGACGGTGTTCGACGCCGACAGCAAGTCGCTCGGCCAGATCGCCAGGGAGAGCCGCGCGCTCGCCGAGCGCGTCCGCGCCGGGGCGATCACCCCGCCCGAGCTCTCGTCCGGCACCTTCACGGTGTCGAACCTCGGCATGTTCGGGATCCAGAGCTTCGTGGCGGTCATCAACCCGCCGCAGGCCGCGATCCTGGCGGTCGGCGCGATGCAGCCGACGCCGGTGGTGCGCGACGGGGAGGTCGCGGTCCGCAACGTCATGCGGCTCACGCTCGCCTGCGACCACCGGATCCTCTACGGCGCCGACGCCGCCGAGTTCCTCGGCCGCATCCGCGAGCGGCTCGAGAACCCGCTCCAGCTAGCGCTGTAGGCCTCGGGGTCCGAGCCGGGCTCCTAGTCGAACCCGCCGTAGGGCCGGTAGGCCTCGGTGTTCGAGACCTCCTCGGTGTCGCGCGTGACGCCCGGCGGATGCTGGTCGGTCGTGACGAACAGGCAGAGCCAGTGCCGCGCGTCCTCGCCGGGGATGCAGGCGCGGTAGTAGTCCTCGTCGATGCGGATCGTGTCGACCGCGCCGAGCGAGTCCCGGTACCGGGGCGCCTGCTCGACCACATAGCCGTGCATCGCCGCGGCCACGGTCTGCAGCCGCGCCTCCTCCGCCTGCGCGGCCGACCGGTAGGCCAGCCCGCCGCCGACCAGCAGCCCCGTGATCGCCGCCACCACGGTCGCCCCCGCGTAGTTCGACGCGATCGCCCGCGGGAGGTCCGGCCGCCGGCGCCGCAGCAGGCGGCCCAGCGGCGGCGCGAGCACGATCACCGCGAGCAGGTTCACGAAGCCCGCGAGCAGCACGCCGGGGAACACGTTCTCCGGCGCGCCGTCGTACGGCGGGAGCACGACCAGCACGATGCCGTCGAGCAGCGTGAGCGCCACGAAGGCGGGCCATTGCCAGGCTCCGCGAAGCCGCCAGCGAAGCCGCCGATGCCAGACGCGCTCCACGCCCTCCATGCCCGCAGCGTACCTCTGTCCCGGTACCCTTTCGCCGAGTTCACGCCGCCCGTGACCGGTGATCCCGGCCGGTGGCGCCAAGGGCGCAGGACCGGCGATCCCGGCGTCGCGCCGACAAGGAAAGGTGAAGCACGCCAGATGGCGACGGAAACCGCTCAGCAGTCCGTACCCCCGGACGTAACGGAGCACCTGACCACCGAGGATCGGGTCGGGCTCCTGCGCGCGATGCTCATGATGCGCGGCATCGAGGAGCGCGCGATGACGCTCTACCGCCAGGGCAAGGTCCCGGGCTCCTTCTACGACGGCTTCGGCCAGGAGGCCGTCTCGGCCGGCGCCACGTGGGCGATGGGCGCGCGCGACCGGCTCTGCATCCTGCATCGCGACCTGGCGGCGCACATCATCCGCGGCGTCGACCCCGCGCGGATCTTCGCGCAGTACATGGGCCGTGAGACCGGCATCACGCGCGGGCGCGACGGCAACGTGCACTTCGGCGATCGCACGCACGGCTGCGTCGGGATGGTCTCGATGCTGCCGGACATGATGCTCGTCGCCACCGGGCTGGCGATGGCGTTCAAGATGCGCGGCGAGCAGCGCGTCGCGATGACCTGGTTCGGCGACGGCTCGACCTCGCGCGGCGACTTCCACGAGGCGATGAACTGGGCCGGCGTGCAGCGGCTGCCGGTCATCTTCATCCTCGAGAACAACCAGTACGCGTACTCGACGCCGACCAGCCAGCAGTTCGCGGTCAACCCGATCGAGCGCGCCTCGGCGTATGGGTTCCCGGGCGAGTCGGTCGACGGCAACGACGCCGAGGCGATGTTCGAGAGCGTCCGCAAGGCACGCGAGCGGGCGCTGGCGGGTGAGGGGCCGACGCTGATCGAGGCCGTGACCATGCGCATGCACGGCCACGCCGCGCACGACGACATGAAGTACGTGCCCAAGGAGCAGGTCGAGGAGTGGCGGGCCAAGGACCCGATCGACCGCCAGGTCCGCCGGCTCGAGGCGATCGACGTCGACGTCCAGGCCGTCCGCGACGAGGTCAAGGCGACGATCGACGCGGCCGTCGATGAGGCGCTCAAGGCGCCGATGCCCGACCCCGACACCGCGACCGACCGGCTGTTCGCCGACGAGCCCGCGCTGCTCGAGGACGGCAACGCCCCCTGGTCCGGCTTCAAGGACTCCTGAGATGCCGACCATGACGTATCTGCAGGCGATCTCGGACGCCATGCGCGAGGAGATGCGCGCCGACGAGCGCGTCTTCGTGATGGGCGAGGACATCGGCGTCTTCGGCGGCGCCTTCAAGGTCACCGACGGCTTCATCGACGAGTTCGGACCACTGCGCGTGATGGACACGCCGCTGGCGGAGTCGGGGATCATCGGCACCGCGATCGGCGCCGCCGTCGAGGGCATGCGGCCGATCACCGAGATGCAGTTCGCCGACTTCATCTCGTGCGGCTTCGACCAGCTCGTCAACGTCGCCGGCAAGACGTACTACCGGATGGGCCTGTCGGTGAACATCACCGTGCGCCTGCCCTCCGGCGGCGGCTTCAGCGGCGGACCGTTCCACTCGCAGAACCCCGAGGCGTGGTTCATGCACAGCCCGGGCCTGAAGGTCGTCGCCCCCTCCACGGCGGAGGACGCCAAGGGCCTGCTGATCTCCTCGGTGCGCGACCCCAACCCGGTCGTGTTCATGGAGCACAAGCACCTCTACCGCCGTATCAAGGGCGACGTGCCCGACGGCACGTACGAGACGCCGTTCACCGCGCGCGTGGCGCGCGAGGGGACCGATCTCGTGGTCATCACCTACGGCGCCATGGTCCACACGGCGCTGGAGGCGACCGAGGACCTCGACGGCGCCTCGGTCGAGGTGCTCGACCTGCGCTCGCTCGTGCCGCTCGACGAGGAGGCGATCCTCGCGTCGGTGCGCAAGTGCTCGAAGGTCGTGATCGTCGACGAGGCCAACATGACGTGCGCGGCAGGCGCGCAGGTGGCGGCGGTGATCGCCGAGAAGGGCTGGGAGGACCTCGACGGGCCGGTCGTCCGCGTTGCCACGCCGGACGTGCCGATCCCGTTCTCGCCGCCGCTCGAGCAGGCCGTCCTGCCCCAGGTCGACGACGTCAGGGAGGCGTGCCGTGAGCTCCTCGAGTACTGAGACGCTGATCGACGTGACGATGCCCCAGATGGGCGTGTCGGTCGCCGAGGGCACCGTCGTCGAGTGGAAGAAGCAGCCCGGCGACTGGGTCGAGGCCGACGAGATCATCGCCTCGATCTCGACCGACAAGATCGACACCGACGTCGAGGCGCCGGCCACCGGCCGCGTGCAGGAGCTGATCGTCGAGGTCGGCGCGACCGTCGAGGTCGGGACCGTGCTCGCGCGGATCGCCACCGACGCCAAGCCGGGCGAGGCGCACCGCAGCGAGAACGACTCGCCGGCGGAATCCGCGCCGCGGATTCCGCCCGGAATCGGCGCCAGCCGATTCCGCGTCGTCGCAGGGCACGAGCGAGGCGGCGGCCGCGCTCGAGGCGCCGGGCGAGGCGGGCGAGCTGCAGGGCGACACGGCGCAGGAGCACGCCGGCACGGCGCAGCGCGGCTCGGCGGCGGCGAGGCGCTCCGGCTCGCGCCGCTACTCGCCGGTCGTGATGAGGATCGCCTCCGAGCACGGCGTCGACCTCGACCAGGTCGAGGGCACCGGCCGCGGCGGGCGCGTGCGCAAGCAGGACGTGCTGGCGTTCATCGAGAACGGCGGGCCGGCGGAAGAGGCGCCGATGCACATCGAGAGCCCCTACCGGCCGGACGAGCCCGCCCCCGCCAAGACGCGCAAGCCGCGCTTCGAGGCGCCGGCCGCAGAGCCGGCTCCGGCGGCCGCGGGCAGCGCTCCGCTCTCGCGCATGCGCCAGTCGATCGGCGCGCGGATGCTGGAGTCGCTCCAGACCGCGGCGACGTGCACGACGGTGGTCGAGGCGGACCTGGTGCGGATCGAGGCCGCGCGCGCGAAGACGGGGTTCACGTACCTGCCGTACATCGCCCGCGCGACGATCGAGACGCTGCGCGAGTTCCCGGCCCTCAACGCCACGCTCGAGGACGGCACGCTCACCACGTACGAGGGCGTGCACCTCGGCATCGCGGTCTCGCTCGGCGAGGGCGGCCTGATCGTGCCGGTGATCCGGGACGCCCAGGAGCTCTCGGTCGAGGGGCTGGCCAAGCGGATCAAGGACCTCGCCGTCCGGGCGCGCGACAACCAGCTCACGCCCGACGAGGTGCGCGGCGGCTCGTTCACGATCACCAACCCCGGCGGCTACGGCTCGATCATCGCCACCCCGGTGATCAACCAGCCGCAGGTCGCGATCCTCGACACCGAGGCCGTGGTCAAGCGACCGGTGGTGGTCACGGACGAGCTCGGCAACGACTCGATCGCCATCCGGCCCATGACCTACCTGTGCATGTCGTGGGACCACCGGGCGCTCGACGGGGCGCTCGCCGCGCAATTCCTGAGCGGACTGCGAAAGAAGCTGGAGAACTGGCCGACTACGTAGGGCAGGTCTGACGGACACCCGCCCCCGGTCGCGGCTGAGCGGCCAGGGGCGGGTCGGACCCACAGACATCGCACTCGCAAGCTCGTGCGAGCGCCTTAGCATGTCTTGCATGCGGGAACTCTGGACCTGCCATCTGGGACTGGTCGAGTACACCGAGGCGGTCGCGCTCCAGGAGCGCCTGAGAGCACGAGTGCAGGCCGGCGAGCTGCCCGACCTGCTGCTGCTGCTCCAGCACCCGCCGCGTGTACACGCTCGGCCGCCGCTCGGAGCCCGGCGAGCTGCCGATCGGCGACGACATCCCGGTGGTCGACACCGAGCGCGGCGGCAAGCTGACCTACCACGGGCCCGGCCAGCTCGTCGGCTATCCGATCATGCACGTGGACAACGTGCGCGAGTTCGTCGGGACCATGGAACGCGCGCTGGTGGCGGCCATCAACGAGGCGGGCGTTCCCGCGGGAACGCGCGAGGGCCGCGAGTTCACCGGCGTCTGGGTGGGCGACCGCAAGGTCGGCTCGATCGGCATCCACGTGTCCCGCCGCGTGTCGATGCACGGCTTCGCCGTCAACGTCGACAACGACCTGGCGCCGTTCACCGGTGTGATCGCCTGCGGCCTGCCGGACGTCCGCATGACCTCGCTGCGCGAGGAGGGCTCGAGCGACACCGTCGACTGCTTCCGCAAGCGCGCCGCCCACGCCTTCGCGCAGGCCTTCGGCCGCCGGCAGCGGATCGTCACGCCGCGCCGGCTGGAGAAATCGAGTGCGGCCTACTCGCACTCACAAGCTCGCGCGAGCGCCTTGGCATGAGATTCGGTCTGATGACCTTCCCCACCGACTACTCGATCCCGCCCGCGGAGCTGGGGAGGGCGGCCGAGGACGCGGGCTTCGAGACGCTGCTCTTCGCCGAGCACACCCACATCCCGGTCCGCCGCGACACGCCCAACCCGCGCGGCGGCGAGCTGCCGGACAAGTACTGGCACACGCACGACCCGTTCGTCGCTCTGGCCACGGTGGCGCAGGCCACCGAGCGGCTGCGATTCGGCACAGGCATCTGCCTCGTCGTCGAGCGCGACCCGATCACCACGGCCAAGCTGGTCGCCTCGCTCGACTTCGTCTCGGGCGGGCGCTTCGATTTCGGGGTCGGCGGCGGCTGGAACCGCGAGGAGATGCGCAACCACGGCACCGATCCCAAGCGCCGCTTCTCGATCATGCGCGAGCGCGTGCTGGCCATGAAGGAGATCTGGACGAACGACGAGGCGTCGTTCCGCGGCGAGCACGTGAGCTTCGACCCGATCTGGTCGTGGCCGAAGCCGGTCCAGGACCCGCACCCGCCGGTCCTCGTGGGCGGCATCGGCGAGAAGGTGCTCGACCGCGTGCTCGAGTACGGCGACGAGTGGATGCCCAACCGTGCCGAGCCGGAGGAGCTCGCGCCGCGGATCGCCGAGCTGCGCGAGCGGGCCGGCCGCCACGTCCCGGTCAGCTACTACGCGGCGCCGCCTGACGACGCGTTCATCGAGCGCCTGGCCGAGGCCGGGGTGGATCGCGCACTGCTCGACGTCCCGTCCGAGGACGCCGAGACGGTGCTGCCGCTGGTCGAGCGGTATGCCGAGCTGGCCGCCCGCCATCGCTGAGGAGCGGCTCGCGTCCGCCCGCGTGGGTCGCCTCGCGACGGTGACGGCCGAGGGGCGGCCGCACGTCGTCCCCGTCTGCTTCGCCCTGCGTGATGGCCGCATCTACACGGCCGTCGACGCCAAGCCGAAGCGCACGGCAGCGCTGGCCAGGCTCGACAACGTGCGCGCGACCGGCCGCGCGAGCCTGCTCGTCGACCACTATGAGGAGGACTGGTCGCGTCTCTGGTGGGTCCGGGCCGACGGCACGGCCGAGGTGGTCGACTCGGAGGCGGCGATCGACGCGCTCGCGGCCAAGTACGAGCAGTACCGCGCTGCGCGGCCGGCCGGGCCGGTGATCGCCATCGCGCCGGACCGCTGGCGCTCCTGGATACCCTTCGAGACGTGAGCACGCGCTCCCGCGCAAACCCGGGCGGCATGGACGTCCTGAAGGTGCTCGGGCCGGACACGCTGCCGTTCCGGAGCCGCAAGCCGCGCTGGTTCAAGGTCCCGGCGCCGGGCGGGGAGCGCTACCGCGAGCTCGCCCGGATGATCCGCGACGAGGGCCTGCACACGGTCTGCCAGGAGGCCGCCTGCCCTAACGTCGGCGACTGCTGGGAGCGCGGCACGGCGACGTTCATGATCCTCGGCGACACCTGCACGCGCCGCTGCGGCTTCTGCAACGTCAAGACGGGCAAGCCGACCTTCAACGACCCGCTCGAGCCGCTGCGCGTCGCCCGCTCGGTGGCCAGGATGGGGCTCCGGCACGCGGTGGTGACGAGCGTCGACCGCGACGACCTGCCCGACTACGGCGCGCAGGCGTGGGTGGGGACGATCCGCTCGATCCGCATGCAGGCGCCGTGGTGCAAGATCGAGTGCCTGACGCCCGACTTCCGCGGCGAGGAGATGCCGCTGGCGAAGGTGATCGCCGAGCGGCCGGACGTGTTCAACCACAACGTCGAGGTCGCGCCGCGCCTGTACCCGGTCGCCCGCCGGGGCGGACGCTGGGAGCGCTCGCTGCGCGTGCTGCGCAACGCGCTCGAGATGGGCGAGGGCGAGGTGACGACCAAGTCGGGCCTGATGGTCGGCCTCGGCGAGACCCACGAGGAGATGGTCGACGCCTTCGGCCAGCTGCGCGACCACGGCGTCCAGGTGCTCACCGTGGGCCAGTACCTGCGGCCGACCGAGCAGCACCTCCCGGTCGTGCGCTACTGGGAGCCCGAGGAGTTCACCGCGCTCGAGGCCGCCGCCCACGCGCTCGGCTTCGAGCACGTCGCCGCCGGGCCGCTGGTGCGCTCGTCGTACCACGCGGACGAGCACGTGAAGCAGGAACGTGCGGGAACCGGCCCGCTCGCGGCCGCCGCCGGCTGAAATAGCGTTCAGCGCCCGTGTTCCCCCTGCGGGACAACATCCCGACCGAGCATTTCCCGGTCGTCACGGTCGTCCTGATCGCCATGAACGTGGTGGCGTACTTCTTCTGGCAGCAGGGCGGGATCTCGCTCGGCAGCCCGGACTCGACGCAGTACCTCTGCAACCTCTACGAGTACGGCGTGATCCCGCGCGAGATCACGGACCCGGACTTCGACCTCCAGGCGCAGGGCTGCCAGACGTTCGAAGCATCGCCGTACCTGACGCTCTTCACGTCGATGTTCATGCACGGCGGCCTGCTGCACCTCGGCGGCAACATGCTGTTCCTGTGGATCTTCGGCAACAACGTCGAGGACTCCATGGGTCCGATCAAGTTCGTCATCTTCTACGTGCTCGGCGGGCTCGCGGCCGACGCGGCGCAGATCCTTGTCGACACGAGCTCGACCGTGCCGACGATCGGCGCGTCGGGCGCGGTGGCGGGGGTACTGGGTGGCTACCTGCTCCTGTTCCCCCGCGCGCGGGTCGTGACCGTCGTCTTCATCATCTTCTTCTTCACGATCATCGAGCTGCCGGCGCTCCTTTTCCTGGGCTTCTGGATCCTCCAGCAGGGTCTATTCGCCTACCTCGACCTCTTCCAGCCCGCCGGCCAGGGCGAGGGCGGCGTGGCGTACTTCGCGCACATCGGCGGCTTCGTCTTCGGCCTGCTGCTGATCAAGGTGTTCGCGAGCGAGAAGCGGTGGCAACGCCAGCTCGAGCGGGCGGGGTTCCGCTGATGCCCTACACGCTGCTGCAGGGAGGGCGCCGGCGCAAGCGCCGTCGCTGGAGGCCGGTGGCCGCGGTGCTGGCGCTGGCCGTGGCGGTCACGCTGCTCTGGGCCGGGCGGGCGGGCGATCCCGATCCGCCGCGGCCGCGCGCGAGCGAGCCGCCCGCGCCGGGCCCGCTCCTGGACTCGGGCACCGCCCCGCTGGCGGGCGGCGGCACGGCGCCGTCGCCGCTGGCCGTCAAGCTCGACGATCCGCGCGACGTGGTCGCCGTGCGGTTCAACAAGCCGCCGCGCTCCGGCCTGCTGTTCGACCTCGACACCGGCCGCGTGCTGTGGCGCCACCGGCCCGAACGGGTGCTCCCGATCGCGTCGCTGACCAAGATGATGACCGCGCTCGTGGCGGTCGACCGGCTGCCGGACGACAGCAGGGTGACGATCACCAGGGAGGCGCTCAACTACACGGGCTCGGGTGTCGGAATGTTCAAGCGCGGCAGGCGGATCCCGGTGGACACGATGCTCCACGGCCTGCTGCTGCCGTCCGGGAACGACGCGGCGATCGCGATCGCACAGCAGGCGGCGGGCACGGTGCCGCGGTTCATCGCGATGATGAACGCCCGGGCGCGCGCGATGGGCCTGGCCTGCACCCGCTTCTCGACGGTCAGCGGGATCCGCGACGCCGGCAACCACTCGTGCGCGCCGGACCTCGCGGCGCTGGCGCGGGCGGTGCTGCGCGCGCCGCGGCTGGCCCGGATCGTGCGCCGCCGCTCGGTCGCGCTGCCGTTCCCGATCAAGGGCGGCAAGCTCTACCTCTACAACAACAACCCGCTGCTGCGGATCGGGTACCGCGGCACCACCGGCGTCAAGACCGGCTACACCGAGGCCGCCGGGCGCTGTCTCGTCGCCACCGTGCGGCGCGGGCGCCGGAAGCTCGGCATCGTGCTGCTCGACTCGCCCGATCCGGGCCGGCAGGCGATCCGGCTGTTCGACCGCGCGTTCACGAGTACTCGCTGACGATCACGCGCCTCGGCGTCCGCCTTTCGCCGCGATCCCGACCTCGACGACGACGGGATCGCTCATGCTTCCTCCTTGGTGGTATCGCCTTCGGTGTTGATCAGGAGCACGCTGTCGTCCGGTTCCAGCGCGAGCTCGTCGCGGAAGGCGAGCAGGCCGGCCAAGCCGGCGGCGCCGCTCTCGCCGGCGGTGATGCCGTCGCGCGCCAGCAGCGCGACGGCGTCCCGAGCGCGGTCGTCGGAGACCGCTGCGAACGCCTCGATCCCGCGGCTGATGACCGGCCAGGCGCCAGGCGAGACGCGGCCACAGTTCAGCCCCGCCATCACCGAGTCGTGCGGGCCGGGGACCTCGACGGGCTTGCCTGCCGCGACGGAGGCGAGCGCGCACGCGGCGGAGGCCGGCTCGACGCCGATGATCCGGGCGCCCGCGAAGCGATGGACCATCGCCGCCGCGAACGAGCCGACGCCGATCTGCACCGCCACCACGTCCGGCTCGACGTCGATCTCCTCGCCGATCGTCCCGTAGCCCTCGACGATCCAGCGCGGCACCTGGTCGTCCCCGGTGTCCTGGATCAGCAGCGCGCCGGTCGCTCCCGCCCGCTCGACCGCCTCGTCGTAGGACCCTTCGACGACCTCGACGCGTGCGCCCTCGGCGGCGATCGCCGCGCGGCGGGCGGCGATCATGCCGGCGGGCACGAACACGGTGGCCTCGAGGCCGCGCTGGCGGGCCACCCGCGCGACCGCGCGGCCGTGGTTGCCATCGGTCGCGCAGGCGAGCCGCGGCCGGTCGCCACGCTCCTCGAGCGCCCGGTGGATCGCCCACGAGGCGCCGAGGATCTTGAACGCGGGGAGCCCGAAGCGGCTCGACTCGTCCTTGACCCACACGCGCGCGACGCGGAGCGCCTCCGCGACGGTGCGCGCGTCCACGAGCGGGGTCGGCGCGTAGCCGGGCAGCGCGCGATGAAAGGCGACGGCGTCGGTGGCCTCGCGCTCGAGCGGGCCGGCGCGCGGGTTGGCGATGAGACGCTCGCCGGTCATGGCGCCCGCCCGCCGACCAACGGGTCCGTCGCCGCGCTCGCTCACGCCGTCAGCGCCTCGACGAGCTTCGCGTAGTCGCGCGCGCCCGCGTGCAGCTCGGCCAGCTCGATGTGCTCGTCGACGCGGTGAGCGAGCGTCTCGTCGCCCGGCCCGAAGCCGATCGTGGGGATGCCGAGCGCCGCCGTCCCGCTGCCGTTCGTGCAGAACAGCCAGTGGCCGGGCTCGCCGCCGACGGCCGCGAGCGCCGCGCGCGCCACGGGGGCGTCGGCTCCGGTGAACCAGGCCGGCGCGAAGTTCGGCGCCTCGACGGCGGCGCCCGTGTAGGCGTCGAAGCGGTCGAGGCCGATCGTCACCTCGGCGCGGGCGCCGCGCGGAGCGACAGCGCTCTCGGCCACCTCGCGCAGTTGCGCCAGCACGCCATCCTCGCTCTCGCCCGGCAGCGTGCGCCGGTCGAAGGTGGCGGTGCAGCGGTCGGGCAGGACCGAGAGCGCCGGGTAGGGGCGACTGACGACGTCGGTCACCACGAGGATCGCCGGGCCCAGCTCGGGATGCTCCGGCAGCTCGAGCTCGCGCGCGGCGCGCAGCACGTCGGCCATCGCCTCGACCGCGTTGACGCCGAGGTCCGGGCGCGAGGAATGCGACGCACGGCCGTGCACGTCGACGATCAGCTCGGCGCGGCCGCGCTGGCCGACCACGACGGTGCGATGCGACGGCTCGCAGATCACGGCGGCGTCGGGTCGCACGCGGCGCGCGACCTCGACGGTCGCGAACCCCTCGATCATCTCCTCGGCGATCGAGGCCGAGACGACCACGCGGCCGCGGCGCAGGCCCGCCGCCGCGACGCCGTGCACGAGCGCCGCCAGCGGGCCCTTCATGTCGACCGACCCGCGGCCGTAGAGCCGCCCGTCGCGCAGCTCGCCCGCCGGGTCGGCCGACCAGGCGGCGCGATCGCTGACGCCGACGGTGTCCATGTGGGCGTCGAGCAACACGCACGGGCCGTCGCCCGCGTCGAGCGTCCCGGTCACGGTGCCGAGCGCATCGACCTCGACCGCGTAGCCGAGTCGCTCCATCTCCGCCCGGACGAGCGCCGCCACGGCGCCCTCCTCACCCGACGGGCTCGGCGTGCCGACCAGGCTTGTGACAAAGTTCACAAGTGCGTCACCGTCGAGCTCCACGGCGGCTCATAATGCCTGCCCCCGCCTGGACGCGGGTACGCGACGTCCCGTGAACGCCCACCGGCACATCTACTGGCGCCGCCGGCTGACGGCGCTCGGCGGCCTGGCCGCCGCGCTGGTGACGGCCGCGCTGCTGGCCGGCAGCGGCGACGACGACGGCGAGGCACCCGAGCCCGCCGCCTCGGTCCAGGAGCCGACGCCGCCCGAGCTGCCGCGCGGAGGGCGCAGCGTCCTGCCCGAGCACCGCGTGGTCGCGTTCTACGGCGCCCCGCAGAGCCGCGAGCTCGGCGCGCTCGGCATCGGCACGCCGCGCGGCGCCGCCCGACGGCTGGAGCGCCAGGCGCGCGAGTACCGCCGCGGCGACCGCGCCGAGCTGCCCGCGCTCGAGCTGATCACGGTGATCGCCAACGCCGACCCCGGCGACGACGGCATGTACCGCGCACGCCAGACCGACGCGGTGATCGAGCGCTACCTGCGCGCCGCCCGGCGCGCGAAGGCGCTGCTGCTGCTCGACATCCAGCCGGGCCGCTCCGACTTCTTCACCGAGACCACGCGGCTCGAGAAGTGGCTGAAGGAGCCCGACGTCGGGCTCGCGCTCGATCCCGAGTGGCGCGTCAGCGACGGTCAGGTCCCGGGGCAGGTGATCGGCCACGTGTCCTCACGCGAGGTCAACGCGACGTCGGCGTGGCTGGCGCAGCTCGTCGCGGAGCGCGACCTGCCGGAGAAGCTGTTCGTCATCCACCAGTTCACCGACGACATGGTCGACCACACGCGGGTGAAGCAGCGCGAGGGCCTCGCGATGGTGCTCAACGTCGACGGCTTCGGCGGGCGCGAGATCAAGGTCGCCAAGTACCGCAACTTCGCCCGCGAGGCGAAGGAGTTCCACCACGGCTTCAAGCTGTTCTACGAGGAGGACACCGACCTCATGACGGCGCGCCAGGTGCTGCGGATGCGGCCGCGGCCCGAGCTGGTCGTCTACGAGTAGAGCGTCCCGACCCAGGTCTCGGTCTCGTCGGGATGCAAGCCGCCGTGGTGGCCGCGGAACGTCGTCGAGCGGCCGGCGTAGCCCGGCAAACGAGCGCACGCGAGAACGCTAGCGTTCACCCATGGACCTCAACGACACTCCTGAGCTGGCCGAGTACCGCGCGCGCGTCCGCTCATGGCTCGACGAGCACGCCGCCGAGGCGCCGCCGGCCGACGACGTCGCGGCGCGCAGGGCATGGCAGCGCAAGCTCGCCGAGGCGGGGCTGGCCGCGGTCACCTGGCCCGCAGAGTACGGCGGGCAGGGCCTGGGCCCGCTGCACCAGGTCGTCGTCAACCAGGAGATCGGCCGCGCGAGCGTGGCCGGGATCTTCGACGTGATCGGGGTCGGCATGCTCGGCCCGACGATCATCGCCCACGGCGACGAGGAGCAGAAGCAGCGCCACCTCGGCCCGATGCTGGCCGCCGACGAGGTCTGGTGCCAGCTGTTCTCCGAGCCCGCGGCGGGGTCGGACCTCGCAGGGATCCAGTCGCGCGCGCGGCGCGAGGACGACGGCGGCTGGCGGCTGTCCGGCCAGAAGGTGTGGACCACCAACGCGCAGTACGCGGCGTTCGGCCTGCTGCTCGCCCGCACCGACACCGACGTGCCCAAGCACAAGGGCCTGACGATGTTCATCGTGCCGATGGACGCCGAGGGCGTGACCGTGCGCCCGCTGCGGCAGATCTCCGGCGAGGCGCACTTCAACGAGGTGTTCTTCGACGACGTGCGGCTGCCGTCCGGCAGCGAGGTCGGGCCGGTCGACGGCGGCTGGGGCGTCGCGATGACGACGCTGATGTTCGAGCGCGTGGCGATCGGGCTCGGCGGCGAGGGCTTCGGCTGGCGCGCCGACCGCTTCGCGCACGCCCTGATCGGCGACGAGGAGGCGCTGCGCGACCGCGAGGTCCGCCACCGCTTCGGCGAGATCGCCTCCGAGTTCCTGGCCCTGCGCTTCCTCGGCTACCGCACGCTGACCACGCTGCAGCAGGGCCGCGTGCCGGGCCCCGAAGCGGCGCTGGCGAAGGTGACGACGATCCGCGCGGCGATCGCCGCCGGCGAGCTGATCTGCGACGTGCTCGGGCCCGAGGCGCTGTCGGAGGAGCGCTTCGCCACCCTGGTCTCGGACATGCCGGGCCTCAAGTCGGCCGGCGGCACGGAGGAGATCCTGCGCTCGATGGTCGGCGAGCGCGTGCTGGGCCTCCCGCCCGAGCCGCGGCTCGACAAGGGCGTGCCGTTCAGCGAGCTGCGGGCGCGCGAGCGCGAGGGGGTGGCGTCGTGAACTTCGCGCTCTCCGACGAGCAGCAGTTCCTGCGCGACGCCGCTCGCGGCGCGCTCGGGCGCGTCAAGACCGTTGAGGCCGCGCGCGAGGGACTCGACGGGGCCGAGCTGCCCGACCTGTGGCCGATCGCCGTCGAGGCCGGCTGGCCCGGCCTGCTGGTCTCGGAGGAGCGCGGCGGCGCCGGGCTGGGCGCGATCGAGGCGATGCTGGTGTTCGCCGAGCTGGGCCGCGTGCTCGCCTCGGTGCCGCTGCTCGGCCACCTGCCCGCCACGCTGCTCTACGCCGACGAATCGCTGGCCGATGGCACCCGCCGCGCGGCGTTCGTCGCCGCCGAGCCGACGGCGTGGACGACCGACCCGCGCGAGGGCCTCCGCCGCGCGCCCGCGCCCGTGCTCGACGGCGGGACACTGACCGGCGAGGTCGCCTGGGTGCCCGACGCTCCCGGCGCCGACGTGCTGGTCGTCGTGTGCGCTGATGGCCGCGTCGCGGTGACCGAGGGTGGCGAGGTGGAGGCCGTGCGGCGCTATGACGCCGCGCGGTCGCTCGGCCACGTGCGGTTCGACGCCACGCCGGCGACCGAGATCGACGCGGACGCCGCCGCCGCGTGGCACCTGGCGCAGGCGCTGATCGCCGCCGAGTCGCTCGGGGCGGTCGAGGTCGCGCTCGAGAGCGCGGTCTCCTATGCCAAGGAGCGACACACGTTCGGCCGTGCGATCGGCTCCTACCAGGCGGTCAAGCACGAGTTGGTGGAGATCCTCCGGCGGCTCGAGAACGCCCGCTCGCTGATGTTCTACGCGGGCTGGGCGTGGCAGGACCGGCCGGACGAGCTGGCGGTCGCCACGGCCGCCTTCCGGACCGCGGCGGGCGGCGCGGCCGACCACGCCACGCGGGCGCTGATCTCGGTGCACGGCGGCATCGGCGCCACGTGGGAGCACGACGCGCCGCTGTACTTCCGGCGCGCGCAGCTCTCGCGGCGGCTGCTCGGCGGCACCGCCGGTGCCTCCGCGCGTGTGGCCGACGAGCTGTTCCGGGAGGCGCTCGCGGCCGCGTGATCGTCTGGACCCATGACCGCTGGCGCTTTCCGCTGCCCGAGCGCAACCGCTTCCCGATCGAGAAGTACACGCTACTGCGCGAGCGGGTCGAGTCGGAGGGCGTCGAGATCCGCGAGGCCGAGCCGGTGCCGTGGGCGTGGCTGGAGGCGGTCCACGATCCGGCCCTGATCGAACGCATCCGCACGGGCGGGCTGAGCGTGCGCGAGGAGCGCGCGCTGGGCCTGCCGTGGTCGCCGGGGCTGGTCGAGCGCGGGCGGCGCTCGGTCGGGGGCACGGTCGCCGCGGCCGGCCAGGCGCTCGAGCGCGGGCTGGGGATGAACCTCGGCGGCGGCACGCATCACGCGGGCCGCGCCTTCGCGCGCGGCTACTGCCTGTTCAACGACGTCGTCGTGGCGCTCGCGCGGCTGCGCGCGGAGGGACGGGTGCGGCGCGCGCTGGTGGTCGACTGCGACGTCCACCAGGGCGACGGCACGGCCGACCTGCTGGCCGGCGACCCGGACTCCTTCACGCTCTCGCTGCACGGCGCCCGCAACTACCCGTTCAAGCGCATCCCCTCCGACCTCGACGTCGACCTCGAGACCGGGACCGGCGACGAGCGCTACCTCGAGGCGCTGACCGAGGCGCTCGACCACGCCGTGCCGCGAGCGACGGCCGAGCTGGCCTTCTATCTCGCCGGCGCCGACCCGTGGCATGGCGACCGGCTCGGGCGGCTCGCGCTGACCAAGGCGGGCCTGCGGGCGCGCGACGAGCTGGTGCTCGACCGGTTGCGCGAGGCGGGCGCCGCGGTCTGCGTGGTGCTCGCCGGCGGCTACGCCGAGGATGTGAACGACACCGTCGACATCAACGCGGCGACCGTCCAGGCCGTGACTCGTCGCGCTGGTCGATCGCTCTACGACGCCAAGCGGCGGCGCGTCGAACCGCACGCCGCCGGCGCGCGTTAACCCCTTCGTCGACCCGGAGGAGGTCCCATGCGTACGCTGCCGGCCATCGCGGCGCTCATCGCCATGCTCGTGCTCGCCGCTCCCGCCGGCGCCGCCGTCAAGCGGCTGGAGGCGAATCTGAGCGGAAGCGCGGCGACCGACGCCAACGGCGGCGGCACCGCCAAGCTGCGGCTCAACCGCGACCGCGAGCGTGTCTGCTACACGATCACCGTCCGCCGGATCGACGACGTCGTCGCCGCGCACATCCATCGCGGCGGTCCCGGTGTGGACGGCGGGATCGCGGTCGACCTCATCACCGCGCCCGAGTCCGGGACCCGCTTCACGGGCTGCACGGAGGACGTGTCGAAGCGCCTGATCCGCCAGATCCTGCGCCGCCCGCGTCGCTTCTACGTGAACGTCCACACGGCCGCCTACCCCGGCGGCGCGGTGCGCGGACAGCTGCGCAGGCCGCCCAAGAACTGACCCCCTCACCCACTGCCGCCGCCCCGTCACCCCCGGGGCGGCGGCTCCCCCTTGCGTAAGCTTTGGAGGCGCCGGGGGCGTAGTGGTAATGGGAGCACGCGGCCTTTGCAAGGCTGAAGTAGGGGTTCGATTCCCCTCGCCTCCATCCATCATCGGTCAGCGCGAAGCACCCGGGCACGGGTCGCGCCGCCAGGCTGGCTGGCGGCGCGACCGCTGGACCTCGACCTCTCGGCTAGCGGAAGGCGTGCCGGGCGCCCCAGTGGGCGACGCGGCGGCCGATCTTGGCGCCCTCATCGTCGCCGAACCGGAAGTGGATGCCGGACCAGACGCGCGCGTCGACGATGTCGTCGCGCAACGCGGAGAAGCTGCCGAACTGCCGCGTCACGCCACCCAGCGTGGTCGCCGAGAACGCGACCCGGTCGGTGCCGTAGAAGTCCTGCAGCGACTGGGCGAGGGCGCCTCCGAAGGCGGAGGCCCCGGACGGGTGCTCGGGGTACGGCGGAGCCGAGATGAGCGGCGTCCAGGTGTCGTCGGGCGTCGTCGCGGCGTTGCCGTCGCTGCCGGCCTCGCGGATCGCGTGCAGTGGCCGCCACCACGAGTAGCGCGCCTTGTCGCGCCAGGTGACGATCAGGGCGTCCGCGGCGTTCGCGTAGGCGCTCGCGAACATGCGCGCGTTCTCGGCGAGGCTGTCACCTTGCGTGGTCGCGACCGAGCGCAGCGCGCTGGCCAGCGTCGCGGTTGCGTTCGTGGTGCCCCAGAACTGTGCCGCCGCGGTCTGCGCGGGGGACCGCTCTTCGATCGTCGCCGTCGCGGATCCGACTTCCTGGACCTCCGCGAGCTCGACGGCGTAGGCGCGCGTCGTGAGCCCGTGCGGCGCCCGGCCGCGGAACAGGTCGGGGTCGCGCAGGACGAACGGCGTGACGTCCTTCAGCCACGCGCCCGGGTCGTTGGCCGAGCCGACCGGGAACGGCCGCCACTCGCCCGGCAGCGCGCCGATCGTGAAGCGGAAGGGCCCGAACCGTCCGTCCGCGGTGCGGGCCGCGAAGATCGCGGCCGCGGCCGCGTCGCCGGTGGCCACGCCGCCCTCCTTGGCCGGCCCGTCATCGATGGCGGCGAGCGCGGCGGCGTAGGCGGAGTCCACCGCGGGCCGTCGCGCCGCGGTCAGGCCGAGCGGCGGCACGCCCGCGGGGGCGGCGGTCAGCATGCGGTAGGCGGCCGTGGCGACGGCGGCCCGCTGGGAGTACCCGGGCTCGGCGGGCGGTGAGGACGCGTACGGCTCGTGATCTCCGGTGATCGCGTTGACGGCGTCGTAGACGGCGGCGTGGACCATCGCCATGTGCACGGTCGACGGCGCGCCTTGACCGGCGCCGCCCACCCCGGCGGGCTCCTGCAGTGCATCCGCGGCGATCTCGTTCCACTCCGTCACAGCGTCCGCGCGAGCGGAGCCCGGGACGATCAACACGACGAGGAGCACGAGGCTTCTGAGCAGCGCTCGGCCGGCACGAGAGGTGCGCATGGCTTCCCTCCAAAGTGGGGGTTGACCCTCCTTGCCGCCCAGGGTTGGGTTCGACCCTCTTAGCTCCCGCGCCGCTTGTCAACCCCCGTCAACATCCCTCGTGCTAGATCACGAAGGCGGCTACGGCGGACTGCACTTCGCCCTCGCGCACGGCGTGCCGCTCGTCGTGGCGGGCGCGAGCGAGGACACGCCGGAGCTGGTCGCGCGCGTGAACTGGAGCGGGGTCGGCGTCGGCCTGCGCACGCAGCGGCCCAAGGACCTCCGAGCGCCGCTGGACGGGTGTCGGGCGCTACTTGTCCCAGTCGAAGTCGCGCGGCGGGCGCTGCTCGAACCACAGCCGGTCGTGCTCGGGCGTCTCCTGGAGGAAGTCGGGCGTGTCCTCGAGAACGTCCTCGGCGGGCTCCTCGGCGTCCTGCGCCGGGTGGGCGAGCGACTCCTCCGCGGGCACCTCGTCGCGCTCGTCCGCAAGCCACGGATCGGGCTCCGCAGCGGGCGACTCAGGCGCCGGCGGCTCGGCCGGAGCCGACTCGAGCGACTCGACGTCGAACGGCTCTCGCTCCTCGCCGGCATCGACCGGCTCGACCGCCTCCTCCTCGGCCGGCTCCTCATCCGGCTCTTCGGACTCGTCGGTGGCGGGCGCGAACTCGGCCTGGGGCTTCGCGCCCAGCGCCTCGCGCTCCTGGCGCTCCACCTCGCCGGGGTCGGCGCCGCGGGCGCGCTTGAGCTCCAGATGCTCTCGGATGGCGTCGTCGAGCAATCCCATGCCGGCCCGAAAGGCTACTCCCCGGAAGCGACGCCGTGAACGCTGCGCGGACCTCGGGAGGAGGGCGACGCTCGCACCGTGCGATTCTTGCCGGACCGCTTGGCGTCGTACAGCGCGCCGTCGGCGGCGGCCACCAGCGAGCCCTTCGTGGCGCCGTCGGCGGTGGCCAGCGAGGCGACGCCGAACGAGGCAGTGACCTTCAGGAACCCGTCGCCGTCGACCAGCGGCAGCTCGAGTGCCTCGATCCGCCCACGGACGCGCTCGGCGAACTGGTACGCGCCCTCGAGGTCGGTCAGCGGCAGCGCCACGGCCATCTCCTCGCCGCCGTAGCGCGCGGGCTCGTCGACGTCGCGCGAGGACTGGCGCAGGACGCGTGCGACCTCGCGCAGCACCATGTCGCCCTGGAGGTGGCCGTGGGCGTCGTTCACCGACTTGAAGTTGTCGATGTCGAGCATGATCAGGCCCAGCTCGTGGCCGTAGCGACGGGCGCGCTCGACCTCGGCGGTCATGACCTCCTGGAAGCGCCGGTGATTGAAGAGCCCGGTGAGCTCGTCGGTGACCGCCTGGCGCTGCACGGTCTCGTGCAGGTCGACGTTCTCGACCGACACCGAGGCCTGGTTGGTGAGGTAGGCGAACAGCTCGCGCTCGCCGTGCGTGAAGGCACGGTCGCTGCGCGCGACCGAGACGATGCCGATCACCTGGTCGCCGTCCTCGGTGGCACCGAGCGGCGCGGCCAGCGCGCTCGCCCCGCCGACCTGGATCTCCGCGATCTGGCCGGCGTCGATGACCGCCGCCTCGGCGGCGTGGAGCGCGCGCCCGAAGGCCTCCGGCTCGCCCGCGCGGGCGACCTCCTTCAGGCGCTCCTCGGAGTCACGCATCGTCGCCCGCCCGGCCGAGGCACCGATGCCGTCGACCGCGGTCTGGACCACGATCTCCAGCAGCCCGACGCGGTCGAGGCCGGCGGCGAACGACTCGCCGACGCGGCGAATCGCCTCCTGCAGCCGCGCGCGCTCGCGCTGGAGATCCTCCAGCCGACCCTCGAGCTGGCGCGCCATCGAGTTGAACTCCTTGCCGAGCGCTCCGAACTCGTCGTTGCCCTCGGCCGGCACGGTGACCGAGAAGTCTCCGGCGCCGAGGCGCTGGGCGGCCACGAGCAGACGCTGGATCTCCGACTGCAGGCGGCGCGAGACGGCGACGGCGAAGATGAAGGCGAGCACCAGGAAGCCGACGAAGGCAGCCGCCGCGGCCACCGACTCCCCGTCCGTCGGACTGGCGTTGCCGCGGTCGGGCCGCAGCAGCCGGACCGCAAGCGGGCCGCCGACCGCGGGCGCGATGAGAGTCTGGACGCGGTAGTCGGTTCCATCGATCTCGGCGGCGCCGCTGCGCGGGTAGATCGGCTGGCGCGGACGCCTCCGTCGAGGCCAGTCGCGTGTCGCCGTCCTCGACCACGACGTCGGCGCCGGTCAGCTTCTCGACCCGACTCGCGAACTCCTCGGCCGAGAGCATGGCGACGGTGAGGCGGCCGGTCGGCTTCCCCTGCTCGTCGAGCAGCCGCCGCTCGGCCGGCGCCACGGCGGGCAGCTCGCCTGACTCGAAGCGCCCCGTCTCGTCGAGGCGCAGCTCGGCGTACTCGGCCTCCGCCTGTTCGGTCAGCTGGTCGAGCCGGCGCTGGACCGCACGGTCGCCAAGAGCCATCGCGTCGGCGAGCCCCTGATCCCTGCCGATCTGGTCGGCGACCTTGCCGGCCTCGGTCTCGAGCTCGCGCAGGGTCTCCTGCGAGACGCGCTGCGCCTGAGCGAGCTGGGCATCGGTCTGGCTGCGCTCCGATTCCACGATCAGCTGGAACAGGACCACGGCCATCGTGATCATCGGGACCACGACGATGACCACGAAGAAGAGCCGGAGACGGCTCCGGAAGCTCGGGGTGCGCAGCTGAAGAGAACTCATCGTGGGTGCACTGCAAACCGGGTCGCTGCAGACGACATCCTGGCAGCTACAATCCGCTCGTTCACGGCGTGGGCCGCAAACCCTGCCTGCCCGGGGCTATAGCTCAGTTGGGAGAGCGCCTGGATCGCACCCAGGAGGTCGGGGGTTCGAGTCCCCCTAGCTCCATCCCGAGAACCCCTGCAGCCGCGGGGGTTCTTCTGTTTCGGCCGCCGATTGGAGCTTCCGAGTTGTGGCTACGCGGACCGCGAAACGGCCCCAAACGTGCCGAAACTGCCGTTACCTGGGCGCATTTCCAGGACGATCCGACGGTCGAGAACGCCATATCGCGAGGCTGTTCGGAGGCGCGCAGTCTCGGCTCAAGGTGGGATGCGCTCTTGCGGAGGGCGACGGACTCGTCTGCATCAAGGACCTGAGAGAGCAGCTCGGCGACCCGCCGGGCGTCGCGTCCGTCAACGCGGAACTCAAGATCCTCGAACGGGCGGGCCTCCTGGAAAGAGCGTGGCCTGGATGCGCTGCATCCACTGGGTGCGTTCGCCGACCAGGGTGTGGCGCAACCTGGCCCGCGAACGCCATTGGCGAACGTGCTCGGGTCAGGAGCCACGCCTCCGGCAACCTGCCCTCGGCGAGCAGTTGCCGCAGCCACCGCGCATCCTCGCGATCCGTCTTGGCGCGCCGCTTGCGACCCCACAACGCGCGCGTCTCGACCGGCTCAGCCAGATGCGCAACCGCACCGGCGGACACGAGCGCGTCACACACGAACAGCCAGCCCGTGCACGCCTCCACCGCGACATCGATCCGCCGGCCGGCAAAGCGACCCGTCCACCGCGTCACCGCTGCCGGCGTCGCATCGATCCGGCCCCGCATCACCTCACCCGAATCGGTGTCGAGCGCGTCGAAGGTGATCTGCGCTCGATGCACATCAAACCCGGCTACGATCGCCATCAGGGCCTCCTCTACAGCTCCAGCAACTTGCCACCACGCGCGAGTCTCTCGCGCCGAGCGGAGGAGGCCCGAGTTCATGCCATCTTTTCACGAATGCAGGAGCGGCACCGCCTTCGATCGCGCGTCGCCGAGCGCCTGCTCCTCGTCCGGAGCGCGCACGAGTTCAGCGGCGACATTGGCTTCCGCTCGCCGAGGCAAAGCAGGCGCCGCCTCGTCCTGCCTTCCGCGCCGTTGCAGGTCCGGCGCGACCGGCGGCGCGAGACGCGCAGTGCGCGGAAGGCAGGACTGATCTCTGCGCCGACCTTCGGGTACAAGGCTTCGGCTCCCGAACGGAGAGGGGTGTCCGGTTAGCTGCCCCGTGCGATAGATCCGGCTATGGCGCGGGAGCGGCGGGGTTGGCTGCGGGCGGCGTCAGCGACGTTGTGAAGAAGCGCTGTACGGTGTCGAGTGGCTGGGTGCTTTGGTTTGCTCGGCTCAGGATGAGGGCGCCCTCGAGAGCTGCGAGCAGGACGGAGGCATCGTCCTGTGCGGTTGACTCCTGGACGCCGAATTTGACCAGGGCGGCGTGTACGGAGTCGCGCCACTGGTCGAGGAGAGCGCGGGCCTCTTGGCGTAGCCGGTCGTCTCCGCCGGCATCGATGACGGTCGCGGCGAGGGGACATCCCATCGTGAAGTTGCTCTCGACGAGTACTTGGCGCCAGGGGGCAAAGATCGCGTCGATCGCATCGGCCAGGGTGGCGGCCTCGATGAGCCGTGACTCGGTGTCGTGCAGTACCTCGGCGCCGGCGAGGTTGAGGGCCTCGGTGATGAGCTGCGTCTTGCCGCCCGGGAAGTAGCGCTGGAGGGAGCCGCGAGGGCCGTCGGCGTGGGCAACGATCTGACGCAGGCCGACGCCGTGAACACCGCGCTCGCGAACGAGCGCGGCGGCGCTGCGCACGATGCGCTCACGGGCCGGCTGCTGCTCGCCGCCTGCCCTCGTGCGTGAGGTCTGTTGCCGGGCGTCCATCGAGGACAGCGTATCCGGGAGCGATGACGGTCGTCATCGGAGTCTGATAACGTCCGCTGCGATGACAGTCGTCATCGGCTGTTCTCAGCCCGATTCATTCAGCACCCCACGAGGAGCGCACCAGTGGAGACAACAACGATGACTGCGGCGGGGTATTCGCCGATCGCTCCGCTGTTTCGAGTCTGCGACGGGGTGCGGATTCGGTTTGCCGACAGCAGAGCGGACTCGTCGGCGGTGACGGTGTTGATGTTGAGCCCGTGGCCGGAGAGCCTGTGGGCGTTCCGAGGGATCTGGGACCGCGTGTCGGGGGCGGCGCGCGTGGTCGCGATCGACCTGCCGGGCTTCGGCCACTCAGACGGCCGCCCGGAGCTGATCGCACCGGACGCGATGGGCACGTTCCTCGCGCGCCTGATCGAGGAATGGGGCCTGGGCGCGCCGCACGTGGTCGGCCCGGACGTCGGCACCGCCGCCGCGTTGTTCCTGGCCGCCAACGCTCCAGACCGCGTCACGAGCTTGACCGTCGGTGGAGGCGCGGTGCGTGCTCCCATCGATGCCGGCGGCGCGCTCAAGGACATCATCGAGGCCCCGGGCCTCGACGTCGTCCGCCAGCTGGATGCCCGAACCAACATCGGCTTCGCCGTCGAGCCCGCGGCCGGCGCCGACAGCGAACCCGACGTCCACGAGGACTACCTCAGCGCGTACGACCTCGGGCGCTTTGCCGAGTCCGCCCGCTTCGTCCGCCACTACCCCGAGCAGAACCCGGTCCTGCGCGCTCTGCTGCCCACGATCACCACGCCGGCTCAGATCATCGCCGGACGCGACGACGACCTGGTGCCGTGGTCCAACAACCAGTACCTCGCCGACCTGCTCCCCAACAGCGAAATCCACCCACTGGACGCCGGCCACTTCGCATGGGAACAGGCGTCCGACGAGTACGGCCGTCTCATCGTCGACTGGGTCACCGGCGGCTTCCAACGGCACGGTGGCGCGGTGACGGCCTGAGACCTCCGATGCAGGGAAGAACTGCCGCGCACCCGCCGCCCGCCATACCGGGACGCCGAGCGCCTGCTTTACCTCGGCAAGCGCGAGCCAGCGTCGCCGCTGATCTGGTGCCCGCTTCCGACGATGACCAGGCGCGCGGGGCGAGGCTGCTGCTTCTCGGCAAAGGAGCAGTCCTGGCGCACCGGTTCGAGCGTTCGCTCGCTGATGAGATGGACGAGGACGGGCAGTCGATGGCTCCCAGATCCCTCGGCTGCGCTTACCTCAGAGGTGGAGCGGGCTGTGGATTGGGACCGTGGGGCGCGCCGCGCGTGGACGGTGTCGATGATCGCGGCGTTGTCGATCCCCTGCAGATATACAGCGGTGTTGCCGGGGTTGGTGTGGCCGTGCTGGCGTTGGATAGCGAGCAGGGGCACGCCGTCGCGCCAGCTCGACGGCGTGGGCGTGGCGCAGCTGATGGGGCGCGAAGTGTCGCCGCGCGCCGGCCCGCCGGCGGGTCCGCTCACTGCACGCTTTGCCGAACTGCCGCCGCGCGGCTGGGAGGTGGTCGTGCGCGAGCGCGGATGAGCGCTCCGCCCTGAGATGATGCGGGGGCACAGGGCTATCGAACGAGGAGGCCGCGATGGCAGGTCGGTTCGACGCGACGGTGGTGATCGACCGTCCGATCGAGGAGGTGTTCGCGTTCCTCGCCAACGGCGAGAACGACCCGAAGTTCAGCCCGCGGGTGCTCGAGATCGCCAAGACGACCGATGGGCCGATGGGCGTCGGCACCGTCTACGCGAGCACGGTGAAGGACGCCGGCGTGAAGACGAAGCGGGAGTTCAGGATCACCGAGTTCGAGCAGCCGACCCGGATCCGCTGGACCGAGCTGTCCAAGAACCTCGTGATGGCGACCGAGGGCGGCTACGACCTGGCTTCCGAGGGCAGCGGCACACGCGTGACGATCTACAACGTGCTCGAGGGGCGCGGGGTCGGCAAGCTCGTCGCACCGCTCGCGCTGCGCGCCGCGCGCAAGGGGGCGCCGGACTTCGGCCAGGCGATCAAGCGAGCCGTCGAGGCGTCCTGAGCCGCGCGCCGTGCAACCGCGACGACGGTCGCGGCGCGCGGCGCGCTGTGGCTGTACCCGGGCGACGCCGGCTGGCGCTTCGTGACGCTGCCGCCCGACGGCGGTGCGGACCGGTAGACGCCCGAGGATCCGTGCCCAGGAGCAGGCCCGACGGCGGTTGTTCACGGCGACCGGCGGGTGGTATCGTCGGGAATCGAACGCGGATTGGAATTTCGGGTTCTTGGCCCGCTAGAGGTGGTCGAGCGCGATCGGCCGCTTGAGCTCGGCGGCCGCAAGCAGCGGTCGCTGCTCGCCGTCTTGTTGCTGCAGGCCAACGATGTCGTCTCGAACGAGCGGCTGATCGACGAGCTGTGGGGGGAGTCGCCGCCGGCGACGGTCGCAAAGAGCGTCCAAGTCTACGTTTCCAGGCTGCGCAAACAGCTCGGCGACGGCAGGCTCCTGACCCGCACGCCCGGCTACGTGTTGCGGGTCGACGCGTCCGAGCTCGACGTCGCCCGCTTTGAGCGGCTCGTCGCCGAGGCCGGCAGCGGCGATCCCGCGATGACTGTGCAGAAGCTGAGCGAGGCGCTCGCGCTGTGGCGCGGGCCGCCGCTCGCCGACCTCGCGTATGAGCCATTCGCGCAGGCGCCGATCGCTCGTCTCGGGGAGTTGCGGCTTGCGGCGCTCGAGCAGCGGATCGAAGCCGAGCTTGCCACTGGTCGTCATGCCGAGCTGACGGGCGAGCTGGACGCGCTGGTCAGGGAGCATCCACTGAGGGAGCGCCTGCGCGGGCAGCTGATGCTGGCGCTGTACCGCTCAGGCCGCCAAGCGGAGGCGCTCGATCTATTCCGTCACGCCCGTGAGGACCTCGTCGACGAACTTGGAATCGAGCCGAACCCCGCGTTGCAGCGCCTTCATGTCTTGATCTTGCGCCAGGACGCCTCGCTTGACCCACCGACGCGCGCTTCTTCTCCCGTTCCCGGTCAACCTCGAGCGCCGCTGCGGATGCCGCTTTCCCGCACCCCCACGGTCGGGCGCGCGGAGGACCTCACGCGTCTGCGTGAGCTCCTCCGCGGCGAGCGTCTGCTCACTCTCGTGGGAGCCGGGGGCATAGGCAAGACGCGGCTCGCGATCGAGCTCGCGCGGGCGGTTCATGAGGACTATGCGGACGGCGCGCGCTTCGTTTCGTTGGCGACCACGGACTCGCCGGACCTCGTCGCCGACACCGTGGCGGTCTCGATGGGAGTCGCTCCCCTTCTGGACGAGCCCGCGCTCACCGGGCTCATGCGCCTGATCGGCGACAAGCACATGCTCGTGGTCCTCGACAACTTCGAGCACGTCCTGGCTGCAGCGCAGGTCGTGAGCGAGCTTTTGGAGGCATGTGACGGACTGCAGATCCTGGTCACCAGTCGCGAACCGCTGCGGCTGTCACGCGAGCAACTGTTCGTCGTGAGCCCGCTCGCACTCCCGTCGCCACTGGATCGCCTCGACCTCGACAGCATTCAGCGGTCCCCGGCGATCCGCCTGTTCGCCGACCGCTGTCGGGCGCGCGACCCTGGCTTCGCGCTCAGCGAAGCCAATGCCACTTCCATCGCCGAGATCTGCAGCCGTGTCGACGGGATGCCATTGGCCATCGAACTCGCCGCGGGGCACGTCCCGCTGCTCGCTCCAGGGGACCTGATGAGGCGCTTGGACGATGCCCTGACCGTCCTGGTCGGCGGGCTACGCGATGCGCCGGCACGCCAGCAGACGCTTCGCGCCACACTCGATTGGAGCCATGCCCTGCTCGACACCGACGAGCGGGCGACCTTCGCCGGGTTGGCCGTCTTCGCTGGCGGTTGCACGCTCGAGGCGGCGGAAGCCGTAACCGGCGTCGACCTGAGCGCCGTCGAGGCCCTGCTGGCCAAGAGCCTGCTGGTCACCGCCGCGCATGACGGCGGCGAGCCGCGCGTGCGGATGCTGGAACCGGTGCGCGCATACGCGGTCGAGCGGCTCGAGGAACGACCGGACGCCGAGGATCTCCGCCGTCGCCACTGCGAGTACTACGTGGGCCTCGCCGAACGCGCTGAACCCGCGCTTCGGGGACCGGAGCAGTTGGCCTGGATGAGTCGCGTGGACGCCGACCGGGCGAATCTCCGGGCAGCCGTCTCCTGGTCGCTGCGCGCAGGACGGCCAGAGCTCGGCCTGCGGCTGGCGTCCGCCCTCACAAAGGCCGGCCGTGTGCAGACCGAGACACGGGGCTGGCTCGAGGCCACGTTGGATGCAGCGGCCGATCTCGAGCCGCAACTCCACGCCAAGGGCCGTCTCGCTCTGGGACTCGTCATGGGTGGGGGTCCAGCCGCCATGGAGCAGGTGCGCGAGGGACTGCAGCTGTTCCGTGCCCAGTCAGATGTGCACGGTGCGGCGGAGGCGCTGATCGCACTCAGCATGGACACCGACCAGGCGGGTGACGGCGACCGGGCCGCGGACCTCGCGAGCCAAGCACTGGAGCTCGCCCGCACCACAAGCGATGAGTGGCTCATCGCCTGTGCGCTAGGAGCACAGGTGCTGCAATCGGGCGAGAGCCTCAACCAGAACAGTCGCTACGCGGAGCAAGGCCTCGACATCCTGCGTCGCTGCGGCGATCGCGTCCAGCTCTCGGTCGCACTCGGCAACTTCGGCTATGCCACCATGGCAGCCGGTGACTACGCGGCTGCCGCGCCAGATCTCGACGAGGGGGTCGCGATCGCCGAAGAGCTCGAGGAAGGCAGATTCCTTCCCTTCCATCTCGTCAACCGGGGACTACTTCGCGTTCTCCAGGGCGCAGACGCCCCGGCCGCCCGCGACTTCGCCCGTGCTCTCCAGTTGTGTCGGGAGTCCGGAGAGCCGCTGCCAGTCGCCGACGCGCTCACCGGACTTGCAGCAATCGCAGCTCGCCGGGCCGACATGGAGCTGGCCGCCCGCCTCTCGGGCGCAGCAGACGCTCAGCGCGTCTTTCAGGCTGTTGGCGTCCTCGAGCTTCGCCTCCGACAGCAGGTCATCGACCCCGCTCGAGCGCCGGGCGGGGAAGCCGCCTGGGCACGAGCATGGACAGCGGGCAACTCGCTGACCTTCGATCAGGCAATCGCCGTGGGCGTCGACGCCGTGGAGCGACCCATCCCGGGCGACATGGCGGTCATCTCGGCAGTGGGCGGCGCCAAATGACGGCTCGACGGCTACCCACTGGCGGAACGGGCATCCAGGCTCCTCCAACACCCTTGGCCTGCCGACACTCAGAAGCGCCGGTCGGCTCCGACCCGCTGGGTGTGAGCGACGACGACGACGACGTCCGAGCAATCATCAAGTCGCGAGCCCCGCGCATCACGGCGTACGTCAAGGTGGCTCGGGTCTGGGCGTGACCTCCGGCCGCTGCGGTTGGTTCTCGGGCTGGCGGCGGGCTGACTCTAGACGCCTGTGTCGTGTGCTGTTCTGACCGGCCTAGCTTGTGTCGCCCGTCGCCCCCGAGGACTCCCGGCGTGACTTGATAGGAGCGTGGCATCGCCTCAAGTGACGGTTGTCCGCCGGGATCCGCTGCGTGGCGGGTGACCGTCCCCCTGTCGGCCACCACCGGCAGCTACCACCTGGTGGGCAGCGCCGCCCATCGGGACGGGCGTGCCGGCGGCTTCGCGCGCACCACGCTCGGCCCCGCGCTCGAGGCCGGCTTCGATCGCGACTTGGTCGATCTCGACGTGGGCGAGTCCGAGGACGCCACGCTGCGGATCACCAACCGCGCCGCGCGCGCTGTGACGGTCGGCTGGACCTACAACCGGCCTCCGACCGCCAACCCCGGCTTCGCGCTGGCGCCGGCGCAGGGCACGCTGACGGTCCCCGCGGGTGACAGGGCGTCGGCCACCCTCACTGCGTCCGCGGCCGCCGACGCCGGCGGCGCCAGCCCCAGCCCGGCGCGCGTTGACCTCGCGGCCGGCGCCGTGGGCCAGCCGATGACGCGGGCCGGCTCGCTCGAGCTCAAGGTCCTCTGGTACCCGGGCGCCGCACCGTCGCTGGCGGCAACGTTCAACAACAAGGGCATCACCGACGACAGCAACCCGACCGCCGGCGCCTTCGACGGTGGAGAGGCCAGCTACTCCGCTCAAGGATTGGCCGCGGCCGGGTTCGGCCCGGGAGCGACGGTCACCCACGGTGGGTTGACCTTCACCTGGCCCGACACGTCGCCCGGCGAACCCGACAATACGGCGACGGACGGCCAGGTGATCGCCGCGTCCGCCGGCGGCACCAAGCTCGGCTTCCTCGGAGCGGCGTGCTGCGCCGCGGCCGGCGGCCAGTCCGGGACCGTGTTCATCACCTACGACGACGGGAGCATCGTCCAGGCGCCGCTCGCCTTCCGCGACTGGTTCTTCAGCGACCCGCTTCCCGGCACCGAGCTCGTGGTCACCGTGCCCTGGAACGTGCCGGCGGGACATCCGGACCCGGATCATCCGGTCGGCGTCTTCTACGCCGCCATCCCGCTGGACCCGGCCAAGACGGTGCGGTTCGTGACGCTCCCGAGCAATCCCAATCTGCACATCTTCGCCATGGCCATCGGCGGGCCCTGAGGAGGCGATCGCGTGCAACAGCAATCGCAATCGCGGGAGCGAGCTCTTAGCCGTCTTTCGATCGCGTCGGCACGCGGTCGCGCTGCGATTAGGGCTCCTGCCCCGCTCGGGATGCGGTCGTCCGCGCGGACGCCCACGAGATGCCTCCTGCGGACGAGGCGCGCTTGTCTCGGCGACCGGCGTCGAGACGAGCGCTTCGCCCGGACGGAAGCGGGCGTCCGGGGAGGCTCGTCTCGTGCAGCTCGTGCACGTTAAACCTAGGCCTGCGGAGTCTCGCCGACGCCGCGCACCTGCAGCAGCGTGAAGTAGAGCACCGAGGCCGTCAGCGCCGCCACAGGCTGCGTGAGCGCGTCGAAGATCCAACTCAGGATGGCGCGGCCGACGTCGCCGAGTGCCAGGCCGATCAGCGCTGCCACGATGGAGGCCGCGATCACGAGCAGGAACACGAGCACAATCGTTCCGAAAACCGGCCACCCGTAGCCGCGCACGAGCTCCCAGCTGCGACCGAAGGCACTGAACACCCCCGGCCGCTCGATCACCGTGACCGGCGCCGCCACCGACCAGAAGGTCAGCAGGATCAGGCCCGGGACGATCAGCAGCAGGAACCCGATGGTGATACCGAGGCCGGCGAGGATGGAGACGGCGATCAGCGGCAGCAGGACCGGTGACACGCTGCTGAACAGCTCTCCCATCGTGTTGTCGCGCCTGCCGTCCTGCACGTCGCGCACCAGCTGCACGACCATGCCCTCGTAGAGGATGGCGAGCACGAGCGAGACCACTATCGCGACGAGACTCAGCAGGCCCTCGTCAAATACCCAGCTCACGACGGCGTCGAGGGCGAACACGAGCAGGGCGGCCGGCAGCAGGACGCCGATCTGGTCGCGGTAGATCTCGAACGCCCGGCCGATAACGTCGCCCGGTGACACCCCTTGCACGGCTGTGACACTACAGAGACAGACGGAGCGATCCGGCGCCCCGGTCCGGGAGCCAGGGCAGTCGGCGTTCAACGACGGCGTTCGGATCATGCTGGTCCGCACCGGCGGCTTCAGTTGGGTCATCGGCGATCACCGGGGAGCTCCCGCGGGCAGAGCGTGTGCGTCATCGGCCTCGCCGCGCACAGCGATGCCGAGGTCGCCGAGATGGTCGCGCGCGCACGAGGCGGACGCGACGGTCGTCACCGAGCCGGCGCGGCAGCCTCTGGGGCTGCCGTTCCGGCCAGGCTCCCGGTTCCGTAGCCCGAGGTGACCCGGTTTCGTCGACTCCACGTCCGCGCATCGATCACCTTGATTGCAACGGGCCTGCCGCCCTCCGCGACCACCGATCCGCCAACGAGGCGCCCCAGCAGGGCCTTGTCGCCCTCGGCCGCCGTAATGATGGGCTGCCCGGTCTCCTCGTCGTAGCCCCTGATCGCGGGGCCGCCCGGCTCGTGCCAGGCATCGGTGTGCGACCACACGAACAGGTAGGGGCCGGTCTTCTGGCGCCGGCGCATCCCGACCCTCTCCTGCGGGGTGTAGGGCACCTCGTCGGCCAGCTGGCCAAAGGGCGCGGTGCCGCCGTCGACCGGGAACGTGAACACGTAGTCGTTCTGAGGCGTGCCAAACGGCAGCATGGTCGCGGAGACATCCGCGCCCGGCCAGGTAGTCATGCACGACCTGCCGAACGCGTCGGAAGTGCCGACCCGGCGCAGCAATGGGTCATAGACCTGGCCGACATGGATCGGCGCGTTGCGCCACGGGTTGCCGCTGTAGCCGCGGGTGCCGGAGATCTCAGGATGCTGCAGGCGGTTGTTGAGCTTCATCCACCGGTTGTGGAGGGCGCACTTGGTCGACCACTCGGGCACCTCGGTGACGCCCGCGAACACGCCGAGCCGGGCCCGTTCGGCGTTGAGCTTGGCGACGAGCGTCGTGCCGGACAACGGCGGTCCAGCGGCGGGTGCAAGCGCCGGCAGGGCGAGGTAGGCGGCCGCGGCCGGCAGCGTCACCCGGCACCAGCGTCCAGTTGTGATCACGACGAGTCTCCTCAGGCCGGGCGTGGCTCGAAGAAGCGGGTCTCGCGGGTCGCTTCGGGCCGGCGCCATCGCACGTCCGTCCACCGCGCTCGAAGAGAAGGGGCCGTCGGACACGACTCGCTGTACACGCTTGCGCCGCGCCGAACGGGCGCGCCGGGGCAGCACTCGCCGACGGTGGCGGCACGGACGCCGAACCACGGGTTGAGAAACGCGATGCGCAAGTGAGCCTCCAGCCGCCCATCGGCGACGCTCCCGACTTCGCGAATACCAACAGCGAGCGACGCTCCTGCAAGTCAGGCGCGCGACGGCCCGGCTTCGGCCGCCCCGGCAGCGAGCGACGCATCGAGTAAGGCACCGCAGACTGCCGCGTTCGTCTTGGACGCAGTCGTATGCGCCGGCGTCCCCGGGACGCCCGATCAGGACGACTTGCGTGCGCCTGGGTCGACATCCGACAGACGCTCGCTATGCACGCGCGAGCGAGCGTCTCGCAACCACCCCCGGAGGCGACCGTATCCCGGCGAAAGCAGGCGCGTACGCGCGGACCGCCGGCGCTCGTGCCGGTCGTCTGTAGCGAGAGCCTGGCGGCCGAGGGGGCGCCCGCATTCGTCTGACGAGCGGGGAGACTGGCGGTGTCTCGGAGAGGATCGTTCATTGAGCCGAGATGGCGGCACCGGCCCCACTTGACAGGGTCCGTCGGTCGCTGCGGTCGTCCGGCCCCTCGATGAGGTATCTATGTCACGTGGTTTGGGTCGTGGCCGTCGCGTACTGCGGGCGCCCGGTGGGCCGGTAGACCTGGATCGTTACGCCCTTCGAGTCGGCTCGCGAGTCGACCAGGTCAAGCGCAATGTCCGGGCCGGCGTCGGGGAACAGCCGCGTGCCCTGGCCGAGGAGCACGGGGACGATGAGCAGGTTGATCTCGTCGACGAGGTCGTTAGCGAGCAGCCATCGGATCAGGGCAGCGCTGCCGTGCACCTGCAGTTCACCCGCCGGCTTGGCTTTCAGCTCGCCGATCGCCGCCGCGAGGTCACCGGAGAGGACGGTCGTGTTCGCCCAGCGCGGTTCGGTGAGCGTGGTCGATGCGAGGTATTTGGGCTTCGTGTTCAAGGCAGCTGCGATCTGGTGGTTGCCGGGATCTTCCAGCGCGGCGCGAGCCCGCTCTTCTGCGCCCCAGTAGCCGGCGAAGAGCTCGTAGGTCCGCCGGCCGAACAGGAACGCGTCGGCGCGCTGGTAGGTCTGGTTGATGAACGTCATGGTCTCGTTGTCGAACACGCCCATGGCCCATCCGCCGCGCTCGAATCCGTTCCTGCGGTCCTCATCGGACGCGCCGCCGTTTCCCTGCATCACTCCATCGACGGTGACTTGCGTCATGGTCGTCAGTTTCATGGTTCGTCCTTTTTCGCTGGGTTGGTCGTCGTTCGGTACGACCGGACCGCCGCAGCGATCGCATCAGTCGTGGCAGGTCCGTGCTGCACGTTCGTCCGATCGGGTGGCAGACGTCCGCGGGCGTGTCGGGGATCGCAAGGTTGCGGTGGTCTTGCATGGCGCCCTCGAGCGGTTGTAGGGCTTGGCGACGTCAATCTCGCCCCCTGAAAGGCTCTCGATCGGGAGCGGAACCGTGAGCGGGATGAAGCCCGAGCAGGAGGACCTCCGACGCCAGGGCCTCGTCGAGCGTGTAGCGGTCGCCGGTCTCCCTGTGGCAGCGCCGGCGAGGGCGTCATCTGTCCCTTCCGGCCTCATCTGGCTTGGGCGGGCTCGGCCGCGCCGGCCGCCCGGTGTGCCGGGGCTCGATCGGCGCGCGGCCGGCCGGGGAGGAGCAGCGCCAGCAGCATCCCGGCCGCGAGCACGACGACGGCGATTGGGAGCGCGGCGACGAGGCCGTCGGTGAAGGCCTGGGGCGTCGCGTAGCCGCCGTTGGCGGCGAACACCGAGGCGAGTACGGCGACGCCCATCACCGCGCCGATCTCGCGGATGGCGTTGGTCGCGCCAGACGCCTTGCCGGCGTCCTCGGGACGGACGGAGGCGAGCACGGCCTCGGGTGCCATCGAGAAGACGAACGACATCCCGATGCCGGTGACCGCGAACGGCGCAATCAACTCCGCGAACGGAGTCGAGACCTCGAGGACGAGCGTCATCCAGCCGAGGCCGATGGCCTGCAGCGCCAGACCGACTGCCAGCAGCGGCCTGGTGCCGAAGCGGGTGGCCAGGACGCCGGCGATCGGAGCGAAGATCATCGGCATCCCGGTCCAGGGCAGCGTGCGCGCGCCCGCCTCGAGTGGGCCGAGGCCTTGGGCGGTCTGGAAGTACTGGCTGATGAGGAAGATCGCCCCGAAGGCGCCGAAGAACATCGCGAACGAGAGCCCGTTGGCGGCGCTGAAGGCACGCGAGCGGAAGAACCGCAACGGGAGCATCGGCGCCGGTGCCCGGCGCTCCCAGAGCGCGAACGCGGCGAGCAGGATCAGCCCGGCGCCGAGTGATCCGAGCACCGGGGCGCTCGTCCAGCCGAGCGCCTGGCCGCGGATCAGGGCGAAGGTGAGCGCGAACAGGCCTGCGCTGCCGAGCGCCAGCGCGGGAAGGTCCAGCTCGCGGTCGGGCCCGTACGACTCGCCGAGCTTGCGGAGGGCGAGCGGGATCAACGCCAGGCCGATCGGGACGTTGGCCCAGAAGATCCACTGCCACGCGAGGCCTTCGACGACCGCGCCGCCGACGAACGGGCCCAGGGCGACGCCGAGCCCGGTGATCCCGCCCCAGATGCCGAGGGCGGCGGCGCGGCGCTCGGGCGGGTAGGCGTCGCTGATCAAAGTTAGCGTGAGCGGGGTGACGATCGCGGCGCCGACGCCCTGCAGGGCGCGTGCGGCCACGAGCGCGTCTGTCGACGGCGACAGGGCCGCGAGCGCGCTCGCGGCGGTGAAGACACCGACCCCGACGACGAACATGCGTTTGCGTCCGAAGCGGTCGCCGAGCGCCGCGCCGGTGATGAGCAGCACGGCGAAGGCGAGCGTGTAGGCGTTGACAGTCCATTCCAGGCCCTCGATCGAGCCGCCGAGATCGACGCGGATCGAGTGCAGCGCGACGCCGACGACAAGCTGGTCGAGTGCGGTCATGAACAGAGCGGCGCCGGCGACGGCAAGCGTCCAGCGCGCCCGGGAGGTCGAGGTGGTTGCGGTCATGTCCAAAGGAAGCCGGATCGCCGTGAGATAGTCCATGGTTAGAACGCTCAGATTCATGCGCGAGCGTCTACGCTTGCGTGAATCGACACGCTGGCCGGGTCTCCTGGACGGACCCACAACGCGGGACGCGTTCCTGCTCTGGTCGAGCATGAACCCGCCCCGGTGCTTGTCGAATACGCGCTCCTGACGACGCGTGACCAGGTGGAGCACGCCGTCAATCGGTATCCCGTTCACGAACGTGCATCCCCAACCGCGGCGAGGCGTGCCGCTCTCAACATGAACGCGACGCCTGCTTCCGCCAGGACGCGGGCGTGTGCTCAGTCAGTGCTCCGCGCTCGCCTTGGACGAGGCTCGATCGTCTCGGCTAGGTCTGTCCAGACGCTCGCTTCGCCCGGACGAAAGCATGCGTCCGCACGCCGGCATCTCAGGCTCGCGTCGGTCGTCCACTCCGGTCGTCTGCGGGGCTGGGACAGGCGCTCTCGCTTGCGTCGACCGGCGCCCTCTCGCGCGTGCCGCACCGGCATCAGCAGTCGGGCGGTCGGCAAGGTCAGGCTGCGGGCACGCCTGTCCCGTGGGTGGTCAGTCCGGCGCGAACGGCGCGCGTGACGATCTTTGTGTTCGTGGATTCGACTCGCAGATCCTCCTTGAGCTGGCGAATCACCTCATCGAGACCCTCGGTCGTGGTGAGGGCCACTCGCAACTGGTAGTGGATGGGCCCTGCGAGGTGCTCGAGCAGGGCCGCGCCGGGCATGGTCATCGCTGACCGCTCGAACGCGGCGTCGTTTGCGCCGGGTCGGAGCCTGATGTCGATCAGCGCTTCGATCTTGGGGCCTCCGCCGGCCCAGTCGACATCGGCGTGGATTCCGCGGATCACGCGGCGTCTCATCAGCGTTTGGACGCGCCCGCGGACGGCGTTCGACGACAGGTTGACGATGCGGGCCATCTCTTGGTATGTCGCGCGTCCGTTTGCCTCGAGGATCTCGAGGATCCGCACGTCCGTCGCGTCGAGGCCGCGGTTTCCGCTGCTGCCGACTTCGATGTCCATTGGCGGCGTGATTATCCCCGACGTGTGTGTCAGAGAGCCAGAGCGCGAGAACCTCGGCGTCGAGGACCGGCTTCGAAGGCTCGGCATCGAGCTGCCGCGGCCCCCGCGGCCGATCGGAGCGTTCGCCCCGGCCAAGGCCGCCGGGAATCTGCTCTTCGTGTCGGGCGCCTACGGGACACAACCCGACGACGGCAGCGGAGCCGACCCCCTGCCGATCAGCGGCCAGCTGGGAACCGATCTGACGGTCGCCGGGGGTCAAGCATCGGCTCGACTGGTCGCCGTGAACCTGCTGGCGATGGCGCGCGCGGTGCTCGGCACGCTCGACCGCGTTCACTCGGTGGTGCGGCTTGTCGGCTACATCAACGCGGCACCCGGGTTCGTCGAGGCCCCGCGCGTCCTCGACGGTGCATCACGTCTGCTCATCGACGTGTTCGGTACCGAGCACGGAAGCCATGCGCGCATGGCGCTCTGCCAGTCCGGCCTGCCGGGCGACGCGCCCTTGACGGCGGAACTGTTGCTCGAGGTCGGCGACACGCCTCCAAGCGTCGGTCCGAATTACATCAAGGGGCGGAACCGATGAACACCCAACACGCGTCGCGCACGCTGCGCATCACACCGCGGGCGACGACGCTTGTCATCCGCGCTGACCCCCCGGCTGGGCGCCCATTGCAGGGTGGACTCCGCGCCGAGGGCGCGGACCCCACCATACGGCGGTCGAGTCGAGGTCGAGTGCGCGGTCGGCGCCCAACTCGGAGCGTTCTCGTCGCGGCCTGGGCCGCTCTCCCAGGCCGTCAATCCAAATGTCAGCTGGGCGATCGACTGGCCGGCATTCGAGTGCTGGGCGGGGCGAGCCAGCTGACCATCGACGCCGCCGATCGCGTGTCCGGATGAACTCGATACTGGCCCGAAGCAGGACTGGCGACATGCCGCCCACAATGCATCGCACGTGCGCGATCGAGGCGTCGCGCGCTCGCATCGTCGCGGCGGCCGACGAGGCGCGCCGCAGGCTCGAACGCGACCTGCACGACGGCGCGCAGCAGCGCTTCGTGATCGCTGCCCTGATGCTCGAGCGGGCGGCGGCGCCGGCGACCGGCACGCCCGCAGGGCCGCTCGTCGCCGAGGCGCTCGACCAGGTGCGGCAGGGGCTGTCCGAGCTGCGCGAGCTGGCGCACGGGATCCACCCCGCGGTGCTGAGCGAGCGCGGGCTCGCGGCGGCGCTCGCTGGCCTCGTCGCCCGCTCGCCGCTCGCGGTCGAGCTGCGGGTGTCGCCCGAGCGCGCGGCACCCAGCGTCGAGGCGGCGATCTACTTCACCGTCGCCGAGGCGCTGACGAACATCGCGAAGCACGCGCACGCGACCCGCGCGAGCGTCACGATCGACGCCGCCGACGGGGCGCTCGTCGCCGAGGTTCTCGACGACGGCGTCGGCGGCGCCCGCACCACGGCGGGATCCGGCCTGCGCGGCCTCGCCGACCGGCTCGAAGCAGTCGGCGGCACGCTGTCGATCGAGAGCCCTCCGGGGGGCGGCACCCGCGTCCGCGCGCACGCACCGCTCGAGGGGCCGACGCATCGGCTCTCGCTCGAGCCGGCTGCGCTTGGCGTTGCGGTCGGCTGATCGATCGCCAGCGCGCCGCCTGGACGCGCATGTTCGACATCGTTGATGACCACCTGAAGGAGGAGCGGAAATGAAAACCCCGCCGATCGTGTCGCCGCAGGACTGGATCGCCGCCCGCGAGCAGCTGGTGGTGAAGGAGAAGGAGCACTTGCGGGCCGGCGACGCGCTGGCCGCCGAGCGCCGGCGGATGCCGTGGATGGCCGTGGAGAAGCAGTACCGCTTCGAGGGCCCGGACGGCCCGGCGAGCCTGCTCGACCTGTTCGACGGCCGCCGGCAGCTGATCGTCTACCGCGCCTTCTACGCGCCCGACGTCACCACTTACCCGGCGTCGGGCGGCTCGTACCCGGAGCGGGCCTGCGTCGGCTGCTCGATGATCGCCGACCAGGTCGCGCACCCGGCCCACCTGCGTGCGCGCGACACGACGCTCGCGTTCGCCTCCCGCGCCCCCCAGACCGACATCCAGGGCCTGAAGGAGCGCCACGGATGGGAGCTCATCCCCTGGTACACGATCACCGACGACTTCGATAAGGACTTCGGGGTCGACGACTGGCACGGCCACAACGCCTTCATCCGCGACGGCGACAAGATCTACCGCAGCTACTTCGTCACCGGCCGGGGCGCCGAGGCGATCGGCAGCACCTGGAGCCACCTCGACATCACCGCGCTCGGACGCCAGGAGCAGTGGGAGGACTCGCCCGAGGGCTACCCCCAGACCCCGCCCGGGTGGTGGAACTACCACGACGCGTACGGCAAGGACCGATGATCGCCCACGTCGCAGGCGTTCCCGTCGAAGAACTCCTGCTGCCGGTGATGGCGAGCGGAGCGGGCGCCGGCTGGCTGCTGGCGCGCGCGTGGCTGACGCTGCGCCTGCGACGCCGGCGCGAGCCCGAGATCTGACCGACGACAAGCCACTGCGCAGCGCGCCCAGCCTTTCGGGCGCCCCGCCGAAGGCGGGTGCGATGCGTAGACGAGCGAGCAGGCAACCGCAATCCGTCGTCCCGACACGTCCTGGAATGCCCTTTCCCGGACATGCGCCCCATCCTGAGCCCACGCAGAACAAGGATCCGCACCGCTCGCCCAGGTTCTCGGGACAGCTTCCGCGCCGTAACGAGAACCAACGCTGGTCATGGCCAAGCAGTCGCGCCGGCGCCGGTTACAAACACGGTCAGCGATCTCGCTATGCCGGCGTGGCATCGGGCAGACGACGCGCGCATTCGAAGAGCAGCGAGCGCGTGTTGTACCGCCCGTCACGCTCGTCTCGGACGACCGATGAAATCAAGGCCGTCTGGCGACGCTTGTGACGGAATCTACGGTGATTTCGGACGATCGATCGGTCGCGGAGGTGTCGCCGAGGGGCTTAGGTCGGCTTCTGTGCGGTCGGCTCGGCGGCCGGTGGAGCTGATTTGGGCCGATTTTGCGCGTGCGTCGTCTGCGTCGTGGTGGTGATGTCCGCGCTCCGTGTGCTCGGCGTGCAGGCGCCCGGCGTCCGGGACGAAGGCGAGGACTCCGGTCGGGCGGCGGCGATCGACAGCTCCACGCGCGCTCGGCCGTGCGCCTGGGTTAGCTGAGGATGGGTTCGGCAAGAGCTTCGTCGAGGCCGGCTGCCGCTTGGGCGTTAAGCGCGCGGTCGACTGCTTGTGAGTCTTCAAAGACGTCGAGTTCGTGGATCTTGCCCCACCGCAGGGTGATGGCGTGAATGGCATGTTGGGAGTACGGGCCACCGTCCAGCAGCGTTGCGGTGCCGTCCCACTGCACGAACACCATCGTGTGCCAGGGCCAGCCCGTGACCCAGATGGTCTTGATCTCGAGATGCAGATTGGGCAGGACGCGCGCGAGGCGCTCAAACCACAGGCGCAGCGTATCCCTGTCGTGGCGCTGGCCGCCGATCGCGTGGCTGCCGCCAAAGCGGTGATGGACGTTCGGTGCGATCGATCGCATCAGCTCATCCCAGCGATGGTTGTTGACGTGATCGAAGGCTTGTCGGATTCTGCTCTTGACGATCCGCTTGTAGAGCATCAGATCTCCTGCAATGGCTTGTGGGTTATGTCGGCGGCGAAGCCGCGGGCTTCCTCGTTGACATGGCGTGCGAGGAAGTGGCCGAGGAAGCTCAGTCGGGCCAGGACTGCGAGGACGGGACGGAGGTCGACCTGGACGGTGCAGGCGAACTCCGAGGCCGTGGCGCCCTGCGGTGCCAGCTCGAGCGTCCATCGCACAGCGGCGGCGACGGGGACCAGGTGAAAGAGGTAGATGCGGCTTGCGGGCGAGTACATCTCGACGTGACCACGACCGGCACGGACCGACCGGTAGTGCTGGACGATCAGGTTGCCGCCGATCGACTCGACGTTGATCATGCCGCGCCCCTGCTCGTCGCTGAACACACCTGCGCCTCGATGGCCCTTGGCGCAAGCCTGGTAGTCGGCGTCAGAGAGCCCGAACAGCCAGGCTTCCAGGTCGACCTCGTCGCTGGGCGCGTTCACGGTCACGCGGGCGCTGTGGCTGATTGGCATTAGGCCGTCCCTTCGGTCACGAAGACCTCGCGCCTTCCGCTGCGCTCCTTGGACAAAGGCCAGCAGGTCCTCGTTGAGCTGCTCCTTGTACGGGTCGGTGATGCCGTGCGGGGCGCCGGGGTAAGCATCGAACGTTGCCCGGGTCATGCGCGATCGCGGCGATCCGACGGCCGTGCAGCTCGACCTCGGCGCCCCTTCGATGGGAGCGGCGGCGACACCGCTCCCCGATCGAGAGGCAGCGGTCTCGACGTGACTAGGTGCCCAGTTCGGCGGTCGCCTGTTGGAACTGTCCCACCAGTCGACCGAGCGCCTCGCCGGTGTAGGCGTTCACCACCCCGACGCGATCGACGATCATCCCCGCCCTCGTCTGGAGCAGCTCGAAGTCCGCGCTGCGCTGAACTTCGTCGAGCTGCTCTCGGTCTCCGCGCAGCAGGATAAAACCGGCGAGATCACCTCCGTGCGGCGCAAGGAACCACGCGTCGACGCTCTCGATCTTTCCGTCCTGTTGGAGCTGCCCGTAGTACTGCAGGGACTCGTTGAAGACGTCGAGGGCCTTGCTCTCGCGTCCCCGCACGACGTCGCCCCACCCAATGAATAACGCCTCGTCGGCCATCAAGCCCTCCTGGAACAGTGTGTCCGGCCGACCCTAACCTCGTCCTCGGGCAGGCGCAAAGAATGCGCGCTGGCCGTCTGGCTCGCCGCGGACGGCAGCCTGTTCGTCGTGCCAGGCGGGAGCGTGGCGATGTCCGGCTCACTCTTGACCACTTCGCATCGGCATCCATATCGCGTCCCATCCGACTGGACACTGGAGGCCCACGCGGTGACCTCGCCCAACGCCCTGCTCCCGTCACGCGGAAGCTGCGTTATCTGCGCTCCGGCGTGTGGCGGCGCGCCGCTAGTGGTCCTGTTGCTTCGTGTGGCCGCCGCCGACGCTCGACGCAGAGGCAGGGCGAAGGCGACGCGGGCGGCCATGCACGTGGTCACGGCCGCCGTCTGCGTCGTCGTCTTCGCCCGCCGGAGCCCCCTTCTCGTTGATCGCCACGTCGACGGCCACCAGCCGGTGGTCGGAGGACGGGAACGGGAAGGTGCCGACCAGGCGGAACAGCGGGTCGGTCGACAGCGGCCAGAACACGAACGCGTTCGTGATCTTCATGTTCTTCTCCGGCAGCACGTAGTCGGCGCGCAGGTTGCCGGGCGCGCCGTCCGCGAAGTCCGCCGTGTCGAACGCCGGATCGCTGCGGTGCGTCGCGTTCGCGCCGCCCTGCAGCGCCGCCTGCTCCACGGCGCCCTCGCTCGACGGCGTCACGGACGTGTTCACCCGCGGGTGCTCGAGCAGCAGCTGCGCGGAGCCCGGGATGCTGTCGCCGTCCAGCGGGTCGGAGTTCTGGTCGCCGGCGATCACGAACCGCTCGCCCGGGCGCAGTCCACCGAATCGCCCCTCGTCGTCGTAGATGTACCGAGAGCGCGACGGCATGACGTAGTCCGCCCAGAACCGGATCTCGTCGAAGTTCCGGCGCCCGTTGCGGTCCTCGGGCCCGTCGAACACCGGCGGCGTCGGGTGGCTGACGAGGAAGTGGACGTCGCGGCCGTCCGGCGTGCGGATCGGCACGTCCCAGTGGCTCTTGGAGGAGAGCCGGAGGATCTCCACCTCGTCGGGCGAGTAGAACGGCGTCGGGATCAGGTTCCCCGGCATGTCCTTCCAGCGGAAGAGCTGGAAGGTGCGGATCCCGCTGCGGTCGATCGGCAGCCGGGAGAACACGGCCATGCCGAACTGGCCGGGGAACGCACCGAAGCCGAACGCGTCGTCGCCGTAACCGAGCGCGCCGGGAGTCGTGACCACGCCGCCGGCGTTGTTGAGGTCCTTGCCGGAGGCGATGCCCGTGTTCGACGGCGCGACGAAGGTGTGCGGGAACTCGATCGGAGCGGCGCCGTTCTGGCTCACCGACAGGTAGTTGCGCTGGAACAGCCTCAGCGCCTCGCCGCCTTCGACGAAGTCGTACTCGTTGATCAGCAGCACGTCCGGCCGGACGCGCTGGATGGTCTCGGCGACGTTGCGGATCTGCGGGTCGGTCCCGCTCGAAAGTGCCGCGATGAGCTGACCTTCGGCGTTGCGATTCAGGGAGGCGTTGAAGGTCGCGAACCGGACCGTGTCACGGGCGACCGCTGATGGGGCGGCGACAGCGAGTAGAGCCGCCGCAAGAAGAAGGGCTCGCATGGGCGCACGCTACAGGACCAGGATCAGGAGGATTGCGACCAGGATGAAAAGCCCCGAGCACCCGTACGCAACCGCCGCATGCGACTGGTTCTCCCAGAACCCCGGCTGGGCTAGTAGCCGCAACGGCGGCCGCCTGGCGACGAGGCATCGCCGGCCGGTGCCCAACCCGTGACATCGCCGCGCGACCCGGTGCCTGTGTACGATCGCTCATGGGGCCGCCGAGAGACGACAGCGATGGAGGACGCGTCGCTTGTCGTCGCGCACGATCTACATGGGTGCGTGCACGTGCGTCGTGACGTGGGCGGCATTGATCAACGCCGAAGACACCACCACGTTCGATACGGCGATAAATGGCGCGCGGTCGACGATCGCCGCAGCGTTGCAACGGACCACCGACGCTGTGGACGGCGTCATCGTCGTGCCTGGGGTGGCGCACGGTCTAACGACGCTCCGACTCCCGACCTAGACTGTCGACGTGCCGATGCTCGGCGCCGTTCCCGATGTCGTCCGCCGCTATTTCCGGCTCGACCCGCACCGGTCGGCTGACCGGCAGTTTCCCCGGCAGCGCGACAGACCCTGCTGCGGGACTTCCCGTCACCGTCGCGCGCATCGGCCGCCTGCTCGTCGCGTCTTGACCGACCAGGCCCGCGCCCTGATCGGACGCGGATCGCGCCCCAGCCGACGTCGCCGGCAACTCGCTGGACGCGACGATGAGGCGTCCTTCGGGCGGATGCTGTCGGAGGTGTTGGAGATCGCCCGCCGCGTAGTCCTGGTGTGCGGCACGCGCGTGCTAAGCGGCGCGCTGTCGCGGTGAGCGCGGCCGCGGCGGTTGCGCGTGGTGAGGGCGGTCGGCTCGCGCTGCCGCGTGCCGGGGTGCATCTGATCGCGATTGCCTCGCTGGCGGTCGCCCAGCCGCTGCTCGATGTCCTGGGCCGCTACCCGGCGTTCTTTGCGGCTCATAACGTCACGCGCTGGGGGGTCGTGGCGTTCGCGTTGGTCGTGCTGCTGGGACCCGCCCTGATCCTGCTCGGGATCGAGGCGATCGCCACGCTCGCCGACCGGCGCGCGGGGTACGTCGTGCACCTTGTGTGGGTCGGCGCCCTGAGCGCGCTGTTGGCGCTGACGTTCGTGCGGCGGCTTGGCTGGGCGCCGGCGACGACCTTTGCCGTCAGCGCTGCGCTCGGCGCGCTGTTCGCGGCTGCCTATGCGCGCTCGGAGGCGGTGCGCTCAGCCTGCTCGGTGCTGGGGCTTGCGCCGGTCGTGATCGGGGTCGTGTTCCTGTTCGCCTCGAAGGCGTCGAGCCTGGTGACCGCAGGCGAGCCTCGGCTGTGGAACGCGCGCGCCGCGTCGGCGGCCCCGGTCGTGGTGGTGGTACTGGATGCGTTGCCGGTGCAGATGCTTATGGACGACCAGTCGCGGATCAACGGGCGGCGCTTTCCGAGCTTTGCGCGGTTTGCCCGCGGTGCCACGTGGTATCCGAACGCGACGACGGTCCATGAGAACACGGTGTTCGCGGTGCCCGCGTTGCTCGACGGCAAGGTGCCCGAAGGCGGGCAGGAGCCGACCGTGCAGGACCATCCCGAGAACCTCTTCACGCTGCTCGGCAACAGCTACGAGATGCGCGTCTCCGAGGAGGCGACGAACATGTGCCCGGCGCGCCTGTGTGAGCGGCCCAATGATCGCGGCGCGACCGCGCGGCTCACGTTGCTGGCCGACGACGCCAGCGTCGTCTACGGGTACCTGGTCGCGCCCGACGCGCTGCGCGACCGGCTGCCGCCCATCAACGACCGTTGGCGCAACTTCCGCGACTCCCCCGACACAGGGCGCGGGCAGGCACTCGCGCGCAACCAGGTGATCGCCCGGCTGGTCGGCGGTGAGCGTCCTCGGCGCTTTCAGACCTCCATCGATGCCATCCTGCCGGGACGGCGGCCGACGCTGGACTTGATGCACGTGCTGCTGCCGCACGAGCCGCTGGAGTACCTGCCCACCGGCCAGCGCTACCAGGCCGTTGCCCGCTCGGGCCTCAACGGACCGGCCTCCTACGACAACGCCTTTCTCACCGACCAGGCCCTGCAGCGCCAACTGCTGCAAGTGGGCTTCGTCGATCGGCTGCTCGGCCGGTTGATCGCGCAATTGCGCCGTACCGGGCTCTGGGACCGCGCGATGGTGGTCGTCGTCGCCGACCACGGCATCTCCTTCCGCGTCAAGCGGACCCCCGCACCACCGTTCGCCGTGGGCAAACTCGGCTACCGTCGTGACCTGACGCCCGAGAACGCCCACGACATCGCTGCGGTCCCGCTGCTGGTGAAGTACCCCCGCCAGCGGAAAGGTGAGATCGACCCCAAGTGGGCGCGGACGATTGACCTGCTCCCCACGATCGCCGACGTGCTCGGCATCCGCCTGCCGTTCCGCGTCGACGGCCGCTCCCTGCGCTCACCGCGGCCCGTGCCCACCACGCTGCGGTTTCGCCGCAGCGACGGCACCACGGTCACGATCGACCGCGCGACGCTCGAGCGGCGCAAGGCACAGTCGCTGGCCCATCAGGTCGCGCTGCTCGGCAATACCTGGTCCACCGCCTACCGCATCGGTCCACACCGCGAGCTGGTCGGCCGCGCCGCGGCTACCCTCCCCGCCCTGCCACGCGGGCGTCTAATCGCGACGGTCGCAGACGCCCAACAGCTCGCCCACGTCGAACCCGACTCGGGCTACTCGCCATCGCACATCGCAGGCACGCTGAGCGGCGCCGACCCGAACGGCCGCGAGCTCGCCTTCGCCGTCAATGGCCGCATCGTCAGCACCGGCCACAGTTTCGCCGCCGTTGGGCCGCTCCGGCTGAACTTCTCCACGATGCTGCCAGCCCGAGCCTTCCGCCGCGGCACCAACCGGATCGACATCTACCAGATCACGCCCACGGGCGGACGGCTCGGCCTCGTCCCCCTGGGAAGCGCCGGCGGCCCGTGAGCACGCGCTCGAGCCGAACCGCAAGGCGAGCGGGATGGCTCCTTGCCGACGACACCGGCACGCTTCGGCGGGCGGCTCACCCGCGGCAGACCACTCCGTCGTACGAGGCTCGCGAGCACGAGCGAGAGTACGCATACGCCTCTCGCCAGGGAAAGGCATGCGCAGGTGACGCTGCACCCGCGCGCTCGGTGCTCGTCCGACGCGGGAGCGCTCGCGTATGCGACAGGGCTCTCGGAATCACACGAGATGGGCAGCGCGCGCGTCGGGGTTCAACGTTCGTGGCTGTCGGCACCGCAGGGTCATGAGCCGTCGGCCAGCGCGCTGAATAGAAGGCCGCGTTCTCCAACCGATCGTTGCGGCGGGTGGCCCCGGGCCGGGCCGGCGAGCCGGGCAAGGTGTCTTGCGCGCGGCGGTCGTCAGCCGTCAGCGCGCGCCCGCGTGGCGGCGGATCCGCGGGCCGGCCTGGATGTGCGCGAACCAGGCGAGCCCGATCAGCGTGCCAGCGACCGACAGCAGAAGATTCCATCGCATGCCGAGGACGTGCGCGGCGGGGTCGACGCGCAGCAGTTCCTCTACGGCGCGAAAGGCGCAGTAGCCGGCGACGTACAGGGCGAACAGGCCAGGTGGTCGGATGCGACGGTGGTGGCCGAGCCAGACCAGAGCGGCGGCGAGGCCGAGGTTCCACAGCAGCTCGTAGAGGAACGTCGGGTGGAAGGTCGGCTCGGTGGCGTAGCGGTCGGGGCGGTGCTCGGGGTCGATCTCCAGCGCCCACGGCAGGTCGGTCGGGCGCCCGAAGAGTTCCTGGTTGAAGTAGTTGCCGAGCCGCCCGATCGCCTGCGCTACCAGCAGCGCCGGCGCGGCAGCGTCCATGAAGCGCGGCAGATCGGCGCCGGCGCGCTGTACGCGCCAGAGGCCGACGATGGTGCCGAGCGCGATCCCGCCCCAGATGCCCAGACCGCCCTCCCAGATCGCGAACGGGCCCCACCAGTGTTCGAAGGCGTCTCCCGGGGTGGTCGCGAGGAAGTACAGGCGTCCGCCGACGATGCCGGCCGGGAAGCCCCACAGCGCGACGTCGTAGACGAGCTCGCGCGAGCCGCCCTCGGCTTCCCAGCGGCGTCGGGTGATCGCGACCGCCGCGATCACGGCGAGCGCGTAACAGAGGCCGTAGACGTGGAACGTGAAGGGGCCCACGTCCACGGCGTTTGCCGACGGGCCCGGGATCGCGGCCGGCAGCCAACCCATACGGAAGAGCATGACGCTCGATGCGCGGTTTTTGAGCTGGCTGTCCGACCGCTGGACGCGGCGGTCCGGCGGCGCACGGAGCATGCGACGAGCAGCTCGTGCGGATTGACACGTCCTACTACCCGTAGGCGCACGCGATAGCGCGCGCAATCCGCGCCAACAGCGCAATCGCGCGTCGCTATGGCGCCGAGCCCCGCGTCATGACTGCTGTCCTCGTCCAACTCAGCAGCGTCTCCTCGATGTCCGTGCGCGGATCGAGGCGGTGGACCTGGTAGAGGTCGATCCAGTCGGTGTCCAGCCGCCGCAGCGAGTCCTCGACGGCGCGGATGATCCAGCGGCGCGAGTTGCCCCGCTGGTTGGGGTCCTCGCCCATCGCGTTGTGGAACTTGGTCGCGAGGATGATGTCGTCACGGCGGCCGCCGGCGAGCGCTTTGCCGACGATCTGCTCGGACTCGCCGTGCCCGTCGACGTCGGCGGTGTCGATGAAGTTGATGCCGGCGTCGAGCGCCGCGTGGATGATCCGGATCGAGTCGTCGTGGTCGGTGTTGCCCCAGGCGCCGAACATCATCGCGCCGAGGCAGAACTTGCTGACCGAGACACCGGTGTGTCCCAGCGGACGATGCTCCATGGCTGCTCCTTCTATTCGTGCGCCGGCGCCGTGGTTTGGTCGGGCGTCGCTGCCCAGCTTCCGAGCAGTCCTAGCGTTTCCTCGTGGCGGGAGCCGGGTTCGGCGGCGTAGGTGAAGAGCGTGAGCCCGTGGTCGGCGGCGATGTCCAGGCGGTTGAAGTTGAGGCTGAGCTCGCCGACGACGGGGTGGTGGAAGTGCTTGACGGCGGTGGCGTGGAAGCGGACGTTGTGTGCGGCCCAGTGGGTGCGGAACGCCTCGCTTTGCGTCGCGAGTTCGCCGACGAGCTCGAGAGGTCGCGGTCGTAGGGGTCGCGGCCGGCGGCCGAGCGCAGGATCGCCGCGGTCTCGCGGGCGGCGCGGTCCCAGTCGGCGTAGAACGCCGCGGCGCGCGGGTCGAGGAAGACGAACCGCGCGTGGTTGGCCGGCCGCGCGGGTGCGGCGTACAGCTCGGAGAACAGCGCGCGTGCGAGCTGGTTGGCGGCGAGGATGTCGAGGCGGTCATTGCCGACGTAGGCGGCGGCGCCGGTGATCGCGTCGAGCGTCCACTGGATTTCCGGCCGGATGCGCGGCTTGGCCTGCCGTCGGCGCGGGCGCGTCCCGGCCGGCTGGGCGGCGCGGGCGAGGTCGAGGAGGTGGGCGCGCTCGGCGTCGTCGAGCTGGAGCGCCCGGGCCAGTGCCTGAAGCACGCCCTCGGAGGCGCCGCTCATGTCTCCGCGTTCCAGGCGCGTGTAGTACGGCACGCTCACGCCGGCCAGGACCGCGACCTCCTCGCGGCGCAGTCCGGGAACGCGCCGAGCGCCGTAGGTCGACAATCCGGCCTGCTCGGGCGTGATGCGGGCGCGGCGCGAGGTCAGGAACTCACGGATCTCGGTCTTGGTCTCCACAAAACGCAGCGTAGACCCGGCGACGGGCGCTTGGGGGACCCTGCCAGTACCTCTCTCAACAGGGACTCCCACCTTTCCCGGATCCGCGCTTTGCTGGACGCCATGACCACCCAGAAGAAGACCTGGCTGATCACCGGCGCCGGCCGCGGAATGGGCCTCGACATCGCCAACGCCGCCCTCGCGGCCTGCGACAACGTCGTCGCGACCGGCCGTAACCCCGACGCCGTCACCGCGGCCCTCGGCCAGTCGGACACCCTGCTCGTCGCCCGGCTCGACGTCACCAGCAGCGGGGACGCCGAAGCGGCGGTACAGGCGGCTGTCGAGCGCTTCGGCGGTATCGACGTGCTCGTCAACAACGCCGCCAGCTTCTACGCCGGCTTCTTCGAGGAGCTCACGCCCGAGCAGATGGACCGGCAGATCACCACGAGCCTGATCGGCCCGATGAACGTCACCCGCGCCGTCCTGCCGGTCATGCGCAAGCAGCGCTCCGGCCACGTCATCACGATTTCATCGTCCGCCGGGTTCGCGGGCTTTGAGTACGGCACCGCCTACGCCGCATCGAAGTTCGGCGTCGACGGCTGGATGGAATCGCTCGCCCCCGAGATCGAGCCGTTCGGCATCCACACCACCGTGGTGAACCCCGGCTTCTTCCGCACCGAGTTGCTCACCGAGGATTCGACGAACTACGCGCCCGCGTCGATCCAGGACTACAGCGAGCGCAACGCCGCCCAGCGCGAGTTCTGGGAGGGCATGAACGGCACGCAGGGCGGCGACCCCGCCAAGCTCGCCCAGGCACTCCTGACTATCACCGACGCAGAGCGGCCGCCGTTCCGGTTCATCGCCGGCGCCGACGCGCTCGCGCAGGCCCAGGACAAGCTCGCCGAACGCCAGCAACAGATCGACGCCTTCCGTGACCTGTCGTCCTCGCTCGCGCTCGACGAGGCGGAGGACACCGACTCATGAAGCGTATTTCGCTGGGCGGACTTGACGTCTCGCGCATCGGACTCGGCACGATGGCCATGTCCGGCTATTACCTCGATCCGGGCAGCAGTGACGCCGAGTCGAGCCGCACCATCCAGCGGGCGCTGGAGCTGGGCGTCACCCACCTCGACACGGCCGAGATCTACGGCCCTACGCCAACGAGCAACTCGTCGGTCGCGCCATCAAGGGACGCCGCGACGATGTCGTGGTGGCGACGAAGTTCGGCCTGGTCTCGCACGCCGGCGCAGGCCCCGGAGCGCTCGACAGCAGCCCGGCGAACATCCGGACCGCGGTCGAGCGCTCCTTGAAGCGGCTGCAGACGGACCGCATCGACCTCTACTACCGGCACCGGGTCGACCCCAAAACCCCCGTCGAAGAGACGGTCGGCGCCCTGGCCGAGCTGGTGGCCGAGGGGAAGGTCCTGCACATCGGCCTGTCCAAGCCCGGCCCCGAAACGATCCGCCGCGCCCACGCCGTGCACCCGATCGCCGCGCTACAGACCGAGTACTCCCTGTGGACCCGTGACCCGGAGGCCGAGCTGCTCCCGCTGCTGCGCGAACTGGGCATCGGCTTCGTGCCCTACTCGCCGCTCGGACACGGCTTCCTCACCGGACAGCTCCGCTCCCCCCACCAGCTCGCCGACGACGACTGGCGCAAGACCAACCCGCGCTTTACCCCAGGCAACTTCGAGAAGAACCTGCGCATCGTCGACGAGGTCGAGGCCGTCGCCTCCGAGCTCGACGCCACCCCCGCGCAGGTCGCATTGGCCTGGCTGCTCGCCCAAGGCGACGACATCGCCCCGATCCCCGGCACCAAGCGCGTCTCCCGCGTCGAGGAGAACACGGCCGCCGACCACATCGAGCTCAGCCCGCAGCAGATCACACGGCTCAACGAACTCGCCCCGGCCACCGGCGAGCGCCACGACGAAGCCAACATGTCCACGATCGGCCGCTGATCCAACAGGGCTCCGGGCGCAGGCACGGCCGTTCGCCCGAGTGCGCTCTCGCCTGGACGAGGAGCAGGCGCGCGCGCTGAGGCCGCTGCTTCTCGGCAAAGGAGCTGTCTTTGCGCACCGATTCGAGCGTTCGCTCGCTGTAGGGTCGGCGGGAGGCGCCAGCGTTCGCGCGGCATAGCCGACTGAGCGCCAGGTTCCTCCCGCCGCCGCATCGATCCGTGCATGCGGTTCTCCCGCACACGGCTCACCGACGCCCTTCATCGCCGGCATTCGGCTTGCCCCGCCAGTCCCGGAAGGGGCTGGGTGTGACGACGGCGCCGTCGAGGTTGATCAGTCCCATGTGGTTGGTCGAGCGGTAGTGCACGACCACCCAGCCGAAGCCCGACGCCCGTTTATGGCGTTTGGCCATGAATAGACGCTAGGCGCTTCAGCGCGTAGGTTCTGATCTTGGTGAAGTGCAGGCGAGAGTTTCCGTATCGGAAGTAGTTCGCCCACCCGCGCAGGTAGTTGTTGAGGTCCTGCACGATCACTTCGACCGGCTGCAAGAGCCTTCGTTGCGCCGTGATCTCACGGATCCGCTCGCGGGCTCTTTGCATCGCCTCTCGTGAGGGCCAGCGGGCGAGGAATCTGAGGTGCCGGTAGCCGCGCTCCTCGCGCACCCGGCGGTGATGGAAGCCGAGGAAATCAAGGCCCTCGCCTCCGTCGCGCAGGTGCACGATCCGGGTCTTGGCCTGCTTGAGCTCGAGGCCCATCTCGGCCAGGATGGCCGTGAGCGCCGCCAGGCGTCTTCGGCCTCGCGCTTGCTGTGGCACAACACGACCAGGTCATCCGCGAAGCGGGTCAGCACCCCTTTCCCGCGTGCCGCCCACTGCCGGTCCGCCGGTGCAGATAGACGTTGGCAAGGACGGGCGAAACGACACCGCCCTGGGGAGTACCGGCCACGTCGCGGTGGACCGCCCCGTCCTGCATCACCCCGCGCGCAACATCGCGCGCAGCAGCTTCAGGACATGTCGGTCACTGATCCGTTCCTCGATCGCCGACATCAACTCCGAGTGTGGAATCGCCTCAAGACAGTTGGCGACATCCGTCTCTAGCGCCCACCGCCTGCCGCTCCAGGACTCGTCGATCAAGACCTGGAGTGCGTCGTGCTGCGATCGCTTGGGGCGAAACCCGAACGAGCACGACAGAATGTCCGCCTCGAAGATCGGCTCAATGACGATCTTGGCGGCGGCCTGAACAACGCGGTCGCGAACCGAGGGGATCGACAGCGGCCGTTGCTCATCCGGCCTGCCGGGTTTCGGTATGAACACCCGACGAGCCGGCAGCGCTCGGTAGCTCCCGTCCCGCAGATCCGCGGCCAGCTCGTCCAGCAGACGAGAGACCCCGTACTGCTCGACGTCGGCGATGGTTTGGCGGTCGATGCCGGCCGCGCCCTTGTTGGCGCGCACCAGCCCCCACGCCCGCTCCAGCACGTCCCTCCTTGAGACCTTGTCATAGAGCGCGTGGAACCGTCGCCCGGGATCGGCCTTGGCCGCCCGGTAAAGCGTTCGTTGCAGTTCTCGGACCTTGTCCTGCTCGGCGGTCCTAGCCATAAGGCACTCACCGGCCCTTCGCTGTACGCGACGCATGGACGAAGCAGCGGCCCTTCCCTCACCGCGGGTTTGTTGTCCCGTCGGCTCAAGCGGTACTACGGCCGCCTCCGACTCCCACCCGGCACCCGTCCACTTCCCGGCTCAACACCGGTTATAGGACGCGACGCTCCGACCGCACCCGCATCCGCAGGCCGCCGGGCCGGGGAGGGCCTCCCAGGTTCCCGCCGTCACCGTCTGAACGTTCCGAGCCCAATACGCCGGGAGGTTCCTCGGGGCTGCAATCCAGGATCTCCACCCCTTCCGTGGCCTTCGCCGTGACAGTCGCGGCTCGGCTCCTCCTCTCTCCCGCCCGCGGGCGGGCGTCCTAACGACGCGGCAGGCTTCGCTTGACGCTACGGACCGCTCACTCGCTCCCCCAACAGGGCTTTCGACGCCGGGCTTCGACCCGACCTGCTTTCCAGACCGAGCCGCCAGCCTGCTACCGGGCCTCCTGACAGCTACCCGGACGGGACTCACACCCGCAGGCGACGACGAGCTTATGTTGGATCAGCTACACAATCAGCACCTCCAACCTCCTGGCGCACGCTGAGTCGGACGACGAGCGTCAGCGCACCGCGGAGCGCGTTCTCCCCTGCGCCGTTGGAGTGCTCGGGCAGGGAACGCGGCGGCTGTCGAGTGGCTTGCCTGAACTGTTGTCCCGGAATGCCGCAGCCGGTTGCCGAGCACTCGCGCAGCCACGCAGCGAGTCCGTCCGGTGAGGCCGCTAGCGTTCCGCCGCTCGTCTCAAGCACGATGACAGGCATCTACGACACCCTGGATCCGTCTGCCGCGGCCGCGCCGCCGACCGTCCTGCCGGCGCCGGCCGCGGTACCGGCGATCGCGTACGCGACCACGCCGAGCGCTCCGATCTACCGCGCGATCATGCGGATTTTCTACCTGAACCGCCAGGAGTACGGCCCGCACTTGAACCCGGGCGAGGTCGCCGAGCAGCTATGCCGGCGCTACGGCTTAGACCATGACGGCGATGCGCTGGCCACCGACCTGGACCAGTTGGTGCGCTGGGGCAGCCTGTCCGCCCGCCAGGACACCCCGCGTGTGCGCCGCGCCTCCGAGCTGGTGCGCAAGCAGTTCATCTATGACATCAGCGCCGCCGGTGAGGTATGCGAACGGTTCTTGGAGCGGATCGACGACCTGCGCGAACAGTCCGGGTCTCTGCAAGCCCACCGGCTGCCCGCGATCCTTACCGAGCTGCGTCGGCTCTCCGCCGAGCTCGACCGCGAGGACCCGGATCCGGCGGCGCTGCAAGCTGCGTTCACGAACCTGGTCGCCGCCCTGGACGAGCTGCGCCGCGGCGCGTCGGATTTCATGCGCGACCTTGCCCGGCTCGTGCACTCCACCGACGCGCTCGACGAGGACTCGTTCACCTCCTACAAACACCAGGTCGTCGAGTACCTCAACGGCTTCCGCCGCCAGGTCGATGTTCACGCTACACAGATCGCCGACGCGATCGACTACGTCGAGGCCGCCGGCCTTGACCGGATGCTCGACCTGATCGCCTCGATACAGGAAGCACCGCAGTACGACGTCTCCGCCGCCGAAGCCCGGCGGCGTGCCGTCGAGCCGCTCGCCCGCGCCTGGAACGGCGTCCGCGGCTGGTTTAGTCCGGACACCGGCCAGCCGCACTTCCGGCTGTTGGACCGAAAACTCGACGACGCCATCGGCTGGATCCTGTCCGCCGTTCGGCGCCTGAAGGAGCGGCGCTCCCAGCGCGTAGACCGGTCCGTCGAGTACCGCCGCCTCGCGCGGCTGTTCCACACCGCGACGGACGCCGAGGCGCACGCCCTCTATCACGCCGGGTTCGGGTTGCACGCTCCGCGCCACTTCGGCGTCCCCGAGCACGACGACGAGCTCACCAGCCCGCAGGCCTCGTTCTGGCAGGCGCCGGTCGCCGACGTCGCCGCGCACCTGCGCAACCCCAAGCGCCGCGCGCCCGGCCTCGGACGCAGCGCGCAGATCATCGACACCACGCTCGCTCACGAGGCGCTGCGCCGGCGCCGCGAGGCCGAACGCGAGCAGCTCGCCCAGGCGCTCCAGCGCTTTGCGTCTGCCGGCGCCGTTTACCTGTCCGCGATCGGCGAGCTCGACCAGGTCCAGTTCGAGCACCTGCTCGCGTGGCTCGGCCGAGCGCTTGAGACCACGCCGGAAGTCGACACCGGGCCACGCCGCGCGGAGTCCGTCGACGGGCTCGTCGTGATCGTGCTGCATGCGCCCGACGACCCGCGGCCCAACGTCACGCTCACCACCCCGGCGGGTGTCTTCCACACCCCCGACTACCGGCTGGAGATCGCCCCCACATGAGCGCTGCGCTGACCGAGCACGAGCTGCAGGTCCGCCACGAACGCGTCGCGGCCTTCCGCGCGCTGCTGCGGCGGCCGCTGATGAGCGCCCGGCAGCCCGAGTACGCGCTCGTGCGCCGCCACTACGAGGAGCTCAAGCGCCGCTTTACCGACCTGCTCGGCTACGACCTCGTGCTGCGCTCAGACCACGCGCGGCTGCGCAAGCAGCCGGTGGGCGTCGACTCCACGCGCCCGGCGCGGATCGTGCCGGGCGGCAAGGAGAAGGGCTCCCGCGACCGCTGGACGACGTTCACCCGCCGCCACTACGCGCTGTTCGCGCTGTGCCTGGCCGCGCTGGAACGCGCCGGCCCGCAGACCACGATCGACCTGCTCGCCACCGACGTTCGCCTGCTCGCCCGCGAGGAAACCATCCCGCTGGACTTCGAGAACCGTGACCACCGGCGCACCCTCGCACAGGCCGTCGACGTGCTCGTCGAGCTCGACGTCCTCGCGCTCGTCGACGGCGACGCCGAACGCTGGGTGCGTGGCGACGGCCGCGGCGAGATCAGCCTCTACGACGTCCAGCACGGCATGCTCTCCGATCTGCTCGTGACCGCGCGCGCGTCGGAGGCTTCCACCGCCGCCGAGCTCGTCGCCGCCGCCGACGACTACGCGCCGACCGAGGACGGCCAGAACCGGCGGCTGCGCCACCGGGTCGCGCGCCGGCTCGTCGAAGAGCCGGTCGTCTACCTGGACGAGCTGGCCGACGACGAGCGCACCTACTACGCGTCCAGCCAGCGCCCGCACCTTGACCGGCGTGTCGCCGACTACACCGGCCTGCACGCCGAACGACGTGCGGAGGGCACCGCGATGGTCGACGCCGCCACCCAGTCGCGGCAGCTCACCGACCTGCGCTTCCCCGCCGACGTGCCCGACCGCCAGGCCGCGCTGCTGCTGTGCGACCCGCTCGCCGCTTCGCACCATGAGGGCGAGCCGCCGCCGACCCGCGCCCAGCTGCGCCTGCACGTGCGCGGCCTGCTCGACCGGTACGGGAGTCATTGGGGTCGCGACAGCGACGGCGAGTCGGTCGCGATCCTGCTCGACGAGGCGCTCAGCGTGCTCGAACGCATGAAGCTCGTCGCCCTCCAGGACGATCAGGTGGTGCCGCTGCCGGCGCTGGCACGGTTCTCCGCGCCGCTGATCCACGATCCGCTCACCGCCGCGAAGGTCAGCTGATGCGATACCAGATCACCCGCGCCGGGCTCATCAACCTGTTCGAGTACGGCAACCAGGCGTTCGAGTTCGCGGGCGGTCACCTGCTCCTGCGCGGCCACAACGGCGCGGGCAAGTCCAAGGCGCTGGAGCTCACGCTGCCGTTCGTCCTGGACGGCGACACCAACCCGGTGAAGCTCGACCCGTTCGCCACCCGGTCGCGGCCGATGAAGTGGAACCTGCTGATGGACGGCGCTCACGAAGCCCGTCAAGGCTACGCGTGGCTGGAGTTCTGTCACGAAGGACACGACGACTGGATCACGCTCGCGGTCGGCCTGCGCGCCACCGCCGACAGCCAGTCGACCGATACCTGGTTCGTGATCATCCGCGGCGCGCGGCTCGGGGAGACGATCTCGCTGGTGAACCCGGACACCAACGCGCCCTACGCCAAGCGCGGGCTGCGCGACCGTCTCGGCGATCACGCGGAGGTGTTCGATAACGCCGGCGCGTACCGCTCGAGGGTGAACGAGCTGCTGTTCGGCTTTCAGACCGACGAGCGCTACAAGACGATGCTCGCGCTGCAACGCCAGCTGCGCCGCCCGCACCTCTCACGCGACCTTGAGCCGGCGCAGCTGTCGGAGATCCTTTCGGGGTCGCTGCCCGACATCGACTACGAGCTGGTCGGCGGCCTCGGCCGCAAGCTCGACACGATCGAGCAGCTGCGCGACGAGCTCGCCGACGTGCGCGCCGCCTACGCCGAGTTCGAGGCGTTCCTGGCCACCTACCGCGACTACGCGCGCGCGGTCACGCTCGGCCGCCTGGAAGCCGTCAGCGACCGGCACAGCGCCCTGACCGGCGCCGGCCGCCGGCTGGCCGGCCACCGCCAAGATCAGCAGACCGCCGCAGACGCGCTCGAAGAAGTGGACAGCCGGATCGCCCAGCTCACCGGCCAGCAGAACGCGCTGCGCGGTCAGGAGCAGGAACTGCTCGCCTCTCCCGCCATGAAGATCGCCGAGCGGCTGCGCAGCTTGTCAGAGACCGCCGCCACCGCCGGGCGCGCGCACCAGCAGGCCGCCGCCGGCCTCACCGACGTGCAGAACGACCTGCGCCTCGCCCGTGACGAGCAGCGCGACGCGCACGACGACCATCGCGCTGCCGTGGCCGAGTCCGACACCTCCGCCCGCGAGCTGGCCGAGCACGGGAGCGCCGCGCGCCTTGACCGGCACGACGAGCTGGCAGCGCAGCTCGCGGCTGCCGCCGACCCCGCCAACGCCGCGCACGCGATGCGACGGGCCGCAAAGCAGCGGCGCGAGCAGATCGCCGCCCAGCGCGATCTGCGAGCGGCCGCCGCGCAGGCCGCGCAGCTCGCCGCGGTGCGCCGCGCCGATGCCGACCGCGCAGAGGAGACCGCGCGCTCACTGGCGGAGCGCAAGACCGTGTGCGACGACGAGCTCGCCGCTCAGCGCGAGGCGCTGAGCGACCGGGTCGGCGTCTGGCTTTCCGGCCTGCGCGAGCTTGCGATCTCCGACGAGCTCGCCGCCCAGCTGCTCGACCAGGTCGCGCAGATCGACGACGAGCCCGGCACACTCGCCGCTCTGCTTCAGGCCGCGCACCGGCACGCCGACCAGCTGCTCGCCGACGCGCACGCCGACCTGCGCGCCGCGCGCGAGACGCTCGCCGGCCGCCGCGCGCAGCTGGACGCGCAGCGCCGGCACTGGCTGGACGCGCACGACCCCGAGCCCAAGCCGCCGGCGACCCGGACCGCCGACCGGGTCGGCCGGCCGGGCGCGCCGCTGTGGCGGCTGCTCGACTTCGACGGGCAGCTGCCCGACGGCGACCGCGGCGCCCTGGAGGGCGCGCTTCAGGCCAGCGGCCTGCTCGACGCGTGGGTGCTTGCGGACGGCACGCTGCTCGACGTCGACGGGGACGTGTTCGCGCTCGCGGCAGGCGGCGACGGCGACCTGCGCCGCCGGCTGCGCCCCGCAGACGACATCCCGGTCAGCGCGGACGTGGTCGAGCGGATCCTCGCCGCGATCCCGTGCGCCGAGAAGGACGCCGGGTCCCGGGCCGGCCAGCTGTGCGTGGCGCTGGACGGCTCGTTCCGGATCGGCCCGGCGATCGGCCGGCACGCCAAGTCGGTCGCGCAGTTCATCGGCGCCGCCGCGCGCGAGGCGGAGCGCCGGCGGCGGATCGAAGAGCTCACCGCGGCGATCGCCGACCTTGAGCAACAGATCGAGAGCGCGGACGCCGGACTGGCCGAGCTCGAAGCCCGGCGTGCGCAGCTTGACCGCGAGCGCGGCGCCCTGCCCGCGGACGCCGCCTTGATATCCGCCCGCCGCGCCGTGCGCGAGGTCGCCCGCCGCCACGCGGACGCCGAGAAGAGCGCGGCCGACGCCCTCGGGCTCGCCGGCGAGGCCGACGGCGCGGCGGCCGGGGCGGCCGCGGACTGTCGCGCGCACGCGCACGAGCATCGCCTGCCGGCGCCCGGACACACCCCGCCCCTGGAGGTCATCGAGGACGCGCTCGACGAGTACGTCGGCGCGCTCCCGGTTCTGGTCGCCGCCCGCCGCAGCGAGCAGCGTGAACTCGCCCGCCACGAGCGCGCCACAGAGACGGTCGCCAAGCTCACCGACCGCGGACGCGAGCTCGACGGCCGCCACCGCGACGCGCAGGCGCGCCTGGACAAGGCCGAGGGCGCGCTTGAGGCGGCGCGCCGGCGCGACGGTGCGAGCGCCCAGCAAACGCTCGACCGGCTGGACGCCATCAGGGGCCGCACAGCCGAGATCGACTCAGAGCTCGGCGAGCTCGGGGAGCAGCGGGACGACGCCAACCGCGACGAGGCGGCGGCCGCGTCGAAGCTGACCGGCGCCAAGGAGGCGGTCGCGGCTGCCGAGCAGGACCAGCGGGCGGCACTTGAGCTCTTCAAGGCGCTCGGCCCGCACGACCTGCTCGCGCTCGCCCTCGCCGAGCACGCCCCGGCGCCCGACCAGCTCGCCGATTACAGCACCACCCGGGTGCTGGAACTCGCGCGCGAGCACCGCGACATGCTGCGCACCCGGGCTGCCGCGGACACCCTCACCACCCGCGTCGACAAGGAGTTCATCGATCTTCGCATGCGGCTGGACGGGTCGCTGGGGATCGAGCCGATCAAGGACCTCGACGGGGACTTGTTCATCGTCAGCGCACGCCGCGACGGCGGCACCGAGCCGGTACGGGTGATGCTCGACCGGCTGGCTGAGGAGATCGACGCGCACGAACGGCTGCTGTCGGAGGAGGAGCAGCGCACATTCGAGGAGTTCCTGTTCAACGGCCTGGCCGCGCACCTGCGCGAACGGATCCTGTACGCGCACCAGCTTGTGGCGCAGATTAATGACGCGATCCGCGGGTGCCGCACCTCCTCCGGGATCAGCGTCGACCTGGTGTGGCGAACCAATCGTGAGCATGACGACCCGCTGCTCGCGCGCGCGCTCAAGTTGCTGCGCGTCGCGCCGCAGGCGCTCGGCGAAGGCCAGCGCGGCGAGCTGGTCCAGTTCTTCCGCGACCGCGTGGAGGCCGGGCGGGCGACCACCGAGGACGGCACCGTCACCGAACACCTGGTGGAGGCGCTCGACTACCGGCGCTGGCACAGCTTCACGGTCATGCAGCAGCGCGACGGCCGACGCGTGCCGCTGACCAAGAGCAGCCACCAGGCGGGCTCGGGCGGCGAGAAGTCGGCGGCGCTGCACCTGCCGCTGTTCGCGGCCGCGTCGGCGCTGATGGCGTCCGCCGCCGCGCACGCGCCGCGGATCATCATGCTCGACGAGGCGTTCGCCGGGATCGATGGGACGATGCGCCGGCAGCTGCTCGGCCTGATCGACCTGTTTGACCTGGACTTCCTGCTCACCAGCCACGAGCTGTGGTGCTGCGAGCCCGAGCTGCGCCGGCTGTCGATCTACAACCTGCACCGCCAGCCGGGGCTGCACGGCGTCGCCGCCGCCCAGTTCCTGTGGGACGGGCACACCAAGCACGAGGTCGACGCCGCCGCGTGAGCGCCGCCGACTACCTGCACCAGCCGGCCTTCGCGCGCCTGTGGGCGGCCGCCCGCGCATGCTTTGAGCGAAATGGCGGAATGCGCGGCACGGCACGGGTGGCCGCGCTGACCGCCGAGGAGGCGAGTGCGCTCGACGGGCTGCGCGACCCGGACCGGCGCCGCCCGCCCGTCAGACCCTGCGGCACGTTCACGATCGCGCTCGCAGATCTCGACCGCCGCCTGCAAACGGGGCCGGGCACCACCCTTACAGCCGTTCTTGAGCGGGCCGGTGGGCCGCTGCGCGACCGGCCCGCGGAACGCGCCCGCGAGCAGGCGGCGCTCGTCGGCATGTGGGAGAGGGCGGCCGCGCACCCGGCGACCGCGCGGACGCCGCTGGCGGCGTGGCTTGAGGCGGCGCAGCGCACCGGGCTGATCACGCGCGCCGTCCCCGGCGGCGACTTTGACGCCCGCGAGCGCGTGCTGACCGCGGCGCTGAGCGTGCTCCACACCCTGCCGCGCGATGGCGTCGAGCTCTCGCGGCTGGCCAGCGAGATGACCGGCGACACGCACGCGCTGGACTTCGGGACCGCGACCGGCAACGTAACCGCCAGCGGCGTCGCCGCGCTTGTCGGTCGCGACCGGCCGCGCACCGCCGCCACGTGGCGGTCGGTGTGGGCGGCGGCCGGCGTGCTGTGCGACTCACTGTCGTGCACGGTGCTCACCTACGCGCTCGCGCCCACCGACACGCACTCGGTCGCGGAGGCGGCGCGGGTGATGTGCGCCGCCGGTGAACCGCACGTGCTGACCTTGCGCGCGCTCGCGCGCTCCCCTGTGACGGTCCGCGCCCCGGTGGTGTTCGTGTGCGAGAACCCCGCGGTCATCTCCCACGCCGCGGAGCGCGCGCTGGACGGGGCTCCCCTGGTGTGCACTGGCGGATGGCCGAACACGGCGGTCGCGAAGCTGCTACGCCAGCTCTCGCAAACCGGCTGCGAGCTGCGCGCCCAGGGCGACTTCGACTGGGAGGGTGTGCGCATCCACCGCCACCTCGCCGCGGTGCACGGCGCGCACACCTGGCGGTTCACCCTGGACACCTACCGCGCCGCGGTCGACCACGCGCGCGCCGACGGCCGTCGCCTGGAAGGGCGCCCCGCGTACGGGAGTGAGCTCGCTCAGCTGATGCTGCGCACCGACCGCGCCGTCTACGAGGAGGACGTGCTCGACCTGCTCGGCGGCGACCTGGGACCTCCTCGTCAACCGGTGCCGGAGCGACGTGAGCGCCCTCGGGACAACGCGGGTGCGCCAACATGGGTCTGAGCCGGTGCTCTCCTGGGATCCGGCGCGCGCATGGCACCGGCCAGCCGAGCTCAGCCGCCCACCCATCACCGGGTAGAAGCCGCCAGTGCTGCGAGATGCGCACGTGGGCAGCGGCGGCTAGTGGAGTTGGCAACCGGACGTCGCGGCCCTCGTAACAGTGTCCTGCCGAACGTCACTAGGCCGCGACCGCAGCCGGCGGGGCAACGCGCCGCAACGCTCATCGGGCCTAGGAGCGCAGCGACGGAATCGATTGCATCTGGGACGCTCGATACCGCCTCGACGCACCGGCGACGGCGTGTCCGCAACCAGGCGCCGCGTCCGCACGGATTGCCGGCGGCGCCGTCTCCGAGGCGCTTGCGGCGCGCTACCGGTGGTCGGCCCGGACGCAGCCTGACCCGCTCAAACCGCTAACGCCCCCGCGGAAGCCGTCAGGCGACACGTGCTACTCCGAGGAGGAACAAGCGGCGCGCCACGGCGACGACGATGTGCGACCGGGCTGTCGAGTTGCATACCAACGGCGGGAAGAGCAGGCCGCGTGTTACGCGTCGTCGTGATGTTGCGCGCAGAAGGCGTCGCGTTCTGCCGCTGCGTCGGCGGTCTGGTAGCGCGTGGCATCGCGCAGCGCCCGAGCCTCGCTGGCTGCCGCGGCGCTGATCGTGCGCGCCACCAGCGCGCGCGCCGCGGGCGTCGGCGCGGCGGCGAGCTGCTCGGCGTAGCGCCACGCCTGCTCGCGCCAGCTCGAGAGCGTGTGAAACAGCACGTCGGAATCGAGCTCGGTGCCCGGCACGTCAGTCTCTGCGACCGACGGGTCAAAGCGGCGTGCGATCTCCGCGCTGACCGGACCGGAGGCCGCGTAGGTCACGCGATTGACGGCGTCAAAGTCCGCTTTGCGGCTGGCGCCGCCCGCGTCCGTGAGCCCGACGCTGTAAAGCACGAACGGAAGGTCGTGCTTGATGTGCGCCAACGCCCCCAGGAGCAGGTTGGTCGAAGCGGGCACGGCGCGCTCGCCCGCCGCGCCGAAGGCGACACGCCAGACCTCCGGCAGCTGGCCCCCGTAACGCCAGGCATCCTGGGCACGAAAGTAAAAGTCGGCAAAGACGAAGTCCGCGTGGTTGATAAACGGACGATCTGAGAACAGCGGCGGACTCCACCCGCGGGACTCCAGAACGAGCTCGGTGACCCGCAAGTAGCCCAGCGCGAAGACGGCGTCGTGGCGACACGAGGCCGCCAGCCGCGCGAACCGTCGCTGCATCTCGGCGATCACCGCGGCCAAACAGCGGTCATCGCCGGCCACGCAGGCGTGCGGGTCGGCAGGATCGAAGTCGGTCTGGTTGGGCTGCGCGACAACACCCGGCAGCGCGTCGTAGGGATACGGCAGCGTCTGGGCCTGCGCCGGCGCGCCGGCAAACGCCACGACGACAAGCACCAACCCCACGCAAACCAGTCTCACAACACGGCTAATGCCCGCACCCGCCCCCGCGCAAGCACAACCAGCCCAACAGCGACCACCGTCATGGCAGAAGACGGAGCCGGCGGCGGTGCGCGACGAGCCGTAGCTGGAATAGGCCGCGACGTCGTTCCTGGCGCGTTTGGGCGGTTTGCCGTGCGGCAGGTCCGGGAATCGCCGATCGTGTGGTAACGGAGGACCGCACTGCGGGAGACACATCGGCCGCAACCGCCTGGACTGGACGTCCTCCGACACCGCGCGTCAGGTCAACACGGCCCGCCGGGACTGGCGGCTTCGGAGGACATCATGAGGATCAGCCTCTATCGGCAGTTGCGACGATCTCTGTCACTGGCGGTCGTCGGCACCCTGGCTGTGGCGCTGACGGCGTGCACGGGGCGTGGCGGCGGACAATTGTCGCCGGACGGCGTTCTGGTTCACCGGACCCGCATCGTTCGGCTTCAGCTTTAGTTGCGAGGACAAGGGCGGCGTGAATCCGCCCACGGGTCAACTTCGCATTCAGCTGTCCTACACCGACCATGGCAGCAGCCTCATCGGCTCGTCGTTCTCGATCCACGGGACCGCCGACAGGATCGATCCGGTGCTGGAGTCCCAGATCTGTAGCGGTCAGAACCCGCCGCCGGGCGGGAACGAGCTGATCTTCCTGGGGCGCTACCGGCTGACGTCATCGGCCCCGGCAGGCTTCCCCTCGAACTGCCCGGCGAATGAAACAGCGACCACGCCGTTGTGCCGTTTCGAGGTCATCGTGCGCGACAACGACAAGGATCGCGCCCCGTCGGCGGGCGACTACTTCCACATCACGCTGTCGAACGCGACAGCCCTAACGAGCTATTTCGACCCCGCACTGGTGGCCTACAGCCGGGGCGGCACGCTATCGAGCGGCAATCTCACGGTCGATTAGCGCTTCGCAATGGCTTGCGACAGCGCGCAAGGAGGCATGAGCAATGAATGCTGACGATCGAAGTCTAGAGCCGAGCGGGCATGCCCGTCGCCTTCTCCCGCCGTGGGTTCCTCGCTGGGGTGGCCGGCGTGTCGGCCGGCGCGCATGGTCGGCCGGGTGCCCGCCGTCGCGCAGACGGCCGAAGCCGCCGGCGGCCTACACGGGGTCCCGCTTCGAGGCATGAACCTGACGTCCAAGAATCGGCTGGCCGAGGGCCGCTTCGGGGTCATGTTCAAGCGGCTTCCGGCCTTCGCGCCGCGCGACGACCTGCTCGACGGCCTTGCCAGAACGATGGTCGAGGACCAGACGGTGCCGGACGACAGCCATCTCAACACCAGTCCGCGTCTGTTTGCCGGGTTCACGTTCATCGGGCAGTTCATCGACCACGACATCACGTTCGACAACACGCCGCTGGCTCTCCAGCAGGCGGACCCGGATGGGACCGTCAACTTCCGGACGCCGCGCTACGACCTCGACTCGGTCTACGGGCGCGGGCCGGTGGAGGAGCCCCAGTTCTACGATCCGGCCGACCGGGACAAGCTGCTGGTGACGCCGAATGTCAATGGTGTCGAGGACATGCCACGTGACACCAACGGCCGCGCGATCATCCCGGAACCGCGCAACGACGAGAACCTGATCATCGTCCAGCTGCACAAGGCCGTCGCAAAGTTCCACAACCGGATCGTCGATTACGCCCGGGCGCAGGGGATCCGTCGCGAGTGGGTGTTCGAGACCGCGCGCCGGCTGACCCGGTGGCACTACCAGTGGGCCGTGACCCACGACTTCCTCCCGCGATTCGTCGGTGACGAGCTCGTCGGTCCGAAGGGCACCGTGTACCGGGAGGTTGCCGGCAAGCCGCCGACGATCACCCTGAACTACTACAGGCCCACCAACAAGGACGGCCGGCCGTTCATGCCGGTCGAGTTCGCCGTAGCGGCCTATCGGTTCGGGCACTCCATCATTCGGCCCTTCTACGTCATCAACCAGTCGACGTTGGACCGCGGCGGCGTCCCGGTCTTCGGTGCCGGACGGGGGCTTCAACCTCAACGGCGGCCGCCCGATCCCTGGCGACCTGGTCATGGAGTGGAAGAACATCCTTCCCGTCGATCCGAGCTTCCCGGCCCGCAAGCCGCGCAAGATCGACACGAGGCTGTCGCTGCCGCTGACCGCCCTCCCCGGGTCCGTCGTCCCGCCCCCTGACCCGACGGTCCACCTGGCCGTACGCAACACGCTGCGCGGGAAGCACGTCGGCCTGCCGTCAGGGCAGCAGGTCGCGAAGACGATGCGCGTCAACGTCCTGACCAACGCGGTGCTCGGACTGAGCAGCGACCCTGGCTGGGGCGGCGAGGCACCGCTGTGGTTTTACATCCTCAAGGAGGCTGAGCTACCGCCTTACAACGCCGAGCGGCTCGGACCCGTGGGCGGCCGGATCGTCGCCGAGGTCCTCGTCGGGCTCTTGCAGCGGGACCCGAATTCGTACCTGTATCTGGACCCGGCGTGGAAGCCCGCGCCACCGCTTGCGCCGACCACCGGCCAGTTCACGTTCGTCGACCTGCTGCGATACGCGGGCGCTACGTAGCCGCCGCAGCGAATCGCCGCGCTTGACAGCGTCGAGCTCACCTGCCGCGCGGACCGCGATGGGTGATCGGGCCGAGGTCACGTCATGGCGATCCGTAGCCGGAGGCCGAGCCACCGGAGACCGAGCCGGACGCCGACGATGCCGACTGCGCGGGGCGCCCGGGTCGATGGCGCCGCACGCGACTGGGATCGTCTCGTCGTACTTGCCCGCGACGTCCATGCCGTGCACGACGACCACCGCGCGGTCGAGCGCCAGCGTGGGCGGGACGCGGAGGGTGCGCGAGTACTCGAAAGTGACGTCGGTGGGCGCGGGGAACGGCTCGAGCGAGACCGCCGGTGCCCCATACGCGGGAACTCCCTCCTCGAGGCTGATCAGGCCATCGTGGTCGCTGTCGAGCTCGCGGGTCGGGCAGCTGCCGCGGGCGTTGCCCTCCGGCACGTGGATGTGCTGCATGTGCTGCCGGCCCTCGATGTACCCGCCGAGCGATATCCAGGCATACATCCTGGATCCGGAGAGCGCCAGCCGGGCGGTACCGGCGATGATGGAGTCGTTGACCGGCTCGAGCGCCACCTCGCGCGTCACGGCGTCCTCGTCGATGACGCCGCACGCGATCGGCATCAGCTCGTCATACCTCCCGCGCACCGGCATCCCGTGCAACACGACGACGCCGCGATCGAGCTCGACGCCCTTAGGCACCGTGACGATCTGCTCGTACTCCCAGCCGGGTCCCTCGGACATCGGGAACGGCTCCAGCGACACCGCCGGGGCGCCGTAGGCGCTCACGCTCTCCTCGAGACTGACAAAGCCGTCGCCGTCGGCGTCGAGCTTGCGCGTGGGGCACCTGCCCTCGGCGCCTGCGTCCGGCAGGTGGATGTGCTGCATGTGCGCCTGCCCGGGCGTGGCGCCGCTCGCGATCGAGTCAACGGCGAGCCGCCGGCCGTCGAACAGCAGCCGCGCCACCGCTCGCACGCCGGAGCCGTTGAACGGCTCCAGCTCCACCAGCCGCAGCTCCGGCGACTTGCCCGCCGGCCGCTCAGAGCTCACCGCACGCTCCGCCTGCTCGTCGGGACTACGTACGTCGTCGCGCCCGCCCCCGCCCAGGCAGCCGCCAAATGCCGAGGCCGCCAGAAGCGCCCCCACGAACGTCAACCCGAGCCGCCGACTCATCGACCGTGACTCCGCCGTACTCATAGCCACCTCCTGCGGCTTGCATTCTCCGTGACGACGGCCTCAGCTCCCCGTGCCAGACCGTGCCTGCGGCCAGCGTAGAACCGGTCACGGCGACATCAATCCCGCGAAGTCCGAAAGCGGTCACCCCGGGCAAGTGGCGGGCGCCTGGGGCGGAGCTGCCACGGGCCGTAGCGTCACGCCTGCGCGAGCAGCAGCGCCGCGGCCGTCAGGCCCGAGACGGTGCGCACGTGGTTCGCGGCGGTCCACTCCACGAGATAGCGCGTCCACACCCGCTCCGCCGCGGCGCTGGTCGCCTCGGTTGCCGCCAGCGCGTTGTTGCGCGGCACGTTGTAGGCGATCGTCACCGCGATCACGCCGATGAGGTACATCGCGGCCCCGGCGAACGCGCCTTCGACGACGATCACCGCGACGCAGGCCAGGGCCGTCCCGAACAGGGCGGTCATGAAGAGCGGTGTGACGGCCACGACGTTGATCGACTGCATCGCGGCGATGCCCTGCGCCGCCGGGAGGCGGCGCAGGGCACCCATCACGAACGCGGAGAACGCGAAGAACACGCCGCCCATCGCCGCGCAGGCGACCGCGGTGACGAGCGTGAGCGCGGACATCAGCCGGCGACCTCGACGGTGCTCCAGACGCCCGCGGCGGCCGCGGCGCGGGCGTACGTGGCGAAGTCGCGCGGTGGCCTGCCGAGCGCCCGCTCGACCCCGTCGGTGGTGTCGGCGTTGCGGCCGTCGAGCACCTCGCGGAACAGGTACGCGAGCAGCTCGACGAACTCCTCGGGCACGCCGTGCGCGGCGGCGTCGGCCGCGTGCTCCTCGAGCGAGATCGGCGTGTAGCGCAAGTCGTGGCCGGCCACGCGGGCGATCTCCATGGCGACCTCGCCCATGGTCAGCGACTGCGGGCCGGTCAGCTCGTACAGCTCACCCACGTGACGATCGTCGGTCAGCGCCTCGACCGCGATGTCCGCGAGGTCGTCGACGTCGACGAAGGGCGTCGGCACGTCGCCGGCCGGAATGCGGATCTCGCCGCCGCGCACGTGCTCGAGCAGGTAGTCCTCGCTGAAGTTCTGCATGAACCACGTGGCGCGCAGGATCGTCAGGTCCGCGCCGGTCTCGCGCACGGCCTGCTCGGCGCGCTCGGCCTCGGGCTCGCCGCGGCCGGACAGGAGCACGATCCGGCGGGCTCCGCTCGCGAGGGCCAGCTCGGCGAACGCGCGCGTGGCCTCGACCGCGCCCGGGACCGCGAGGTCCGGATAGTAGGTGAGGTACACGGCTCCGACGCCGTCGAGCGCGGGCGCCCACGTGGACCGGTCCTCCCAGTCGAAGGCCGGCGAGCCGGTACGTGAGCCGACGCGGACCGGCAGGCCGCGCGTCCGGAGGCGCTCGACCACTCGGCGGCCGGTCTTGCCGGTACCGCCGAGGACCAGAGTGAGATGCTCATGTTCGATCATGCGTCCATGATTCGCGCTCAGATCGGGACTGTCTATGGCAGGAACGCGTCGATTCATGCTCGAACGTCCAGTGCGTCTGGACGACTCGTATACTCGGTCACGTGGATCCCTTTCCGCCCGCGGACCCCCTCGGCGAGGCCCTGCACCACCTGCGCATGAACGGCGCGTTCTACTGCCGCTCCGAGCTGACCGCCCCGTGGGGGCTGACGATGCCGGCGATGCCCGGCTACCTCTGGTTCCACGTCGTCACCTCCGGCCGCTGCCTGCTCGAGACGCGCCGGCTCCAGCCGGGCGAGCTTGCGCTCGTGACGCAGGGCGAGGGCCACGTCGTGCGCAGCGACCCGGACGCTCCCGTCCCGAACGTCCTCGACCTCGAGCGCGAGCAGATCTCGGACCGCTACGAGATCCTGCGCCACGGCGACGGCGGCGAGCCCACGCTGCTCATCTGCGGGGCGGTGCGCTTCGACCATCCGGCCGCCCGCAACCTCGTCGACATCCTGCCGGCGACGATCCATGTCGAGGCGGCGACGGCCTCCGAGTGGCTCCAGAGCACGCTGCGGCTGATGGCCGTCGAGGCCAGGGAGCTGCGTCCCGGCGGCGAGGCCGTGATCACCCGTCTCGGCGACATCCTCGTGATCCAGGCGATCCGCGCCTGGATCGAGAGCGACCCGGAGGCGCGGACCGGTTGGCTCGGCGCCCTCCAGGACCCCCAGATCGGCCACGCGATCTCGCTGATCCACCGCGACCCCGCGCGCGACTGGACCGTCGCCTCGCTCGCCGACGAGCTCGCGATGTCCCGCTCGGCGTTCGCCGCCCGCTTCACCGCCCTGGTCGGCGAGCCCGCGATGCAGTACGTCACGCGCTGGCGCATGCACGTCGGCCTCAACGCGCTCAAGGACGACGGCGCGACGGTCGGCGAGCTCGCCCAGCGGCTGGGCTACCGCTCCGAGGCCGCGTTCGCGCGCGCGTTCAAGCGCGTCATCGGAGTGCCGCCGGGCGCGGTCAGACGCTAGCTGTCGATTTCTCCGCACCCCGTTCGTCGTATGGACGACCATTCACGACGAAGGAGGCCCCATGAAGTACATCCTGCTGATCCACCAGGGCAGCACCCCGACGCCGGGCACCGCGGCCTGGGAGACGCTCTCCGAGGACGAGAAGAACGGCGTCTTCGCGGCCTACAAGGCGCTCAACGAGACCCCCGGGGTCACGCCCGGGCTCCAGATGCAGGGCCCCGAGACGGCCACCACCGTCCGCGTGCAGGACGGCCGGACGCTGACCACCGACGGGCCGTTCGTCGACGTCAAGGAGGCCCTCGGTGGCTACTGCTTCTTCGAGGCCGACGACCTCGACGCCGCGATCGAGCTGGCGTCGCGGATCCCAGCCGCGAGCATGGGCGGCGCGATCGAGGTGCGCCCGATCGTCGAGTGGTAGCCACCCTCGAGAGCACCTTCCGCGCGCAGTGGGGCCGCGTCCTCGCTGCCCTGATCGGCTTCCTCGGCGATTTCGACCTCGCCGAGGAGGCCGTGCAGGACGCGTTCGCGACCGCTGCGGAGCGCTGGCCGCGCGACGGCATGCCCGCCAACCCCGGCGCCTGGCTCACGGCCACGGCGCGCAACCGGGCGATCGATCGCATCCGCCGCGATCGGACGCTGGCGGCGAAGACCCGGCTGCTGGAGGTGCAGGAGACGACGGAGGACCAGGTGGGCGAGACGACATTCCCCGACGAGCGGCTCGAGCTGATGTTCACGTGCTGCCATCCGGCACTGGCCACCGACGCCCAGGTCGCGCTCACGCTGCGGACGCTGGGCGGGCTGACCACGACCGAGATCGCGCGCGCCTTCCTGGTCCCCGAGCCGACGATGGCCCAGCGCCTGGTGCGCGCCAAGCGCAAGATCAAGGCCGCCGGCATCCCGTTCCGGGTGCCGCCGGACCACCTGCTGCCCGACCGGCTCGCCGCCGTGCTCGCCGTCGTCTACCTGATCTTCAACGAGGGCTACGGCGGCCGCGGCGACCTGGCGGCGGAGGCGATCCGGCTCGGCCTCGCGCTCGCCGAGCTGATGCCGGACGAGCCGGAGGTGCACGGCCTGCTCGCGCTGATGCTGCTGCACGACTCGCGCCGCGCAGCGCGCTTCCGCGACGGCGACCTCGTGCTGCTCGCCGACCAGGACCGCGCGCTCTGGAACCGGGCGCAGCTCGCGGCCGGCCGCAACGCGCTCGACCGCGCGCTGGCGCTGCACGGCCGCGGGCCCTACGTCGTCCAGGCGGCGATCGCCTCGCTGCATGCGGACGAGCCGCACGACTGGCCCCAGATCGCCGCGCTCTACGGCGAGCTCTCCCGCCTGACCGGCTCGCCGGTCGTCGAGCTCAACCGCGCCGCCGCGGTCGCCGAGGCCGAGGGTCCCGAGGCCGGGCTCGCGATCGCCGATCGGCTGGAGCTCGACGAGTACCACTACCTGCACTCGACCCGCGGCGAGCTGCTGCGGCGCCTCGGGCGCATGGACGAGGCGCGCGAGGCCTACCGACAGGCACTCGCGCTCGTCCACGACGACGCCGAGCGGCGCCTGCTGGAGCGGCGGCTCGAAGCGCTCGGCCAGGGCTAGACTGCCCGCCTCGATGGGGCAGAAGCCACAAAGCGCGGTGCGGCGCGTGCGGCGCCGGATCGCCCGCTGGGCGGCGCCCGAGCTCGAGCGCGAGCTGAAGGCCACGCGGGCGAAGCTCAAGCGCGCGCGGGCGCAGCTCGCCGCGGCGGAATATGACCTGCCGCCGGTCGTGGAGGAGACGATCGCGCGGGCGCGCGGCGAGCACCTGACGTACCTGAAGACCGAGCATCTGCGCGCGCTGGCGGCCGCGGTGCGCGACGTCGAGCGGCGCGAGCTGCCGGGGCTGATCGTCGAGGCGGGCACGGCGCGCGGCGGGTCGGCGATCGTGATGGCCGCCGCGAAGCTGCCCGAGCGCCCGATGAAGGTCTACGACGTCTTCGGCATGATCCCGCCGCCGACCGAGCACGACGGCCCGGACGTCCACGAGCGCTACCGCAAGATCGCCGCCGGGGAGGCCACGGGCGTCGGCGGCGACACCTACTACGGCTACCGCGACGACCTCTACACCGAGGTCGCCGACTCGTTCGGCCGCCTCGGGGTGCCCGTCGCCGAGCACAACGTCGAGCTCGTGCAGGGGCTGTTCGAGGACACGATCGACCTCGACGAGCCGGTCGCCTTCGCCCACCTCGACGGCGACTGGTACGAGTCGACGATGACGTGCCTGACGCGGATCGCGCCGCTGATGGCGTCCGGCGGGACGATCGTGCTCGACGACTACTACATGTGGTCAGGCTGCCGCCGGGCGGTCGACGAGTACTTCTCCGGCCGCGACGAGTTCCGGCTCGAGCAGGGCGCGAAGCTGCACGTCATCCGCGAGTAGCCAGCGAGATGTTGAAGTCCGGTCCGCCGAGCGCGCGCCACAGGCGGACCCAGAGCATCACGTACATCTCGGTGCCGCGGGCGGCGGTGAGGTCGCCGAGGTCGACGATGCGCGGCTCCGGCCAGCCGATCTCCCCGAGCAGCGCGACGACCTGCGCCTTGGCGGCGTCGTCGTTCCCGCACACGAAGACCACGTGATCGCCCGGCACGCGCGCGGGGTCGACCATCACGCTGCAGTTCATCGTGTTCAGGGTCTTGACCACGCGGGCGTCCGGGAACGCCGCCTGGATCCGCTCGGCCAGGCTCTCGTTCGTGTCGACGAACAGCGCCGGGCCGCCGCCCGAGAAGTCGAGCGCGTTCGTGACGTCGACCAGCGGCTTGCCGGCCAGGTTGTCCGCTCCTGCGGCGGCCAGGGCGTCGAGCGAGGCGGCGCCGTTGGTGCAGTTGAAGACCAGCTCGCCGTGGGCGGCGGCGTCGGCGAACACCACCGCATCGTCGCCCTGCGTGCGCGAGCCGACCTTCACGTCGTGGCCGAGCTCGGTCAGCTTGCCGGAGATCGCCCGGCCGACCATCCCGGTGCCCAGCACCCCGATCCTCATCGCGTCCTCCTTTGCCGGCTCTTCACCTGCCGTTGGCGGGCGCTTGGAAGGCCGCCGGGCAGGCTGTGGGCATGAAGATCTCACGCCTCGCAGTTCCCGTCATGATCGCCACCGTCGTCGCCGCCGCGCCCGCCGCTGCCGCGGCCGCCGAGTTCGAGGGCACCGTCCTCTCCGTCAACCGCGAGAAGCGGACCTTCCGGCTCGACGACTCCGAGCGCGGCATCAAGCGCATCAAGGTCACGCGCACCACCCGGTTCGAGCGCATCGACGGCTTTCGCGGCCTGCGCGCCGGCATGACCAACGTCGAGACCATCGTCAAGCGCCGCGACGGGCGCTGGGTCGCGATCGAGGTCGAGCGCTCGGGCGGCGGCGGCGAGCACGGCGGCGACGATGACCGCCGGTGAGAGGCGCCGGCCGAGTAAGGGGGTCAGACCCCCTTACTTGAAGGAGGTCGAGGGTTGGGGTCGCTAGGTTGTCGCGATGGCCGAGCGAACGAGCTACGAGCCCGGGACGCCGTCCTGGGTCGATCTGACCACGCCGGACCTCGACGGGGCGCTGCGCTTCTACGGCGGCCTGTTCGGCTGGGAGTTCGAGGACGCCGGCGAGGCGGCGGGCCACTATCACCAGGCGCTGCTGCGCGGCAAGCGGGTGGCGGGGATCGGCCCGAACCCGCCCGAGTCGGCCCCGATGGCGTTCTGGAGCACGTACTTCGCCGGCTCCGACGTCGACGCCCATGCGAAGGCGGTCACGGAGGCGAGCGGGCAGGTCTCGTTCGGCCCGATGGACGTGATGGACCAGGGCCGCATGCTCGTGGCCCAGGACCCGGCGGGCGCGATGTTCGGCATCTGGGAGCCGCGCGCCCATGCCGGCGCCCAGCTCGTCAACGAGCACGCGGCGTTCTCGTGGAACGAGCTGATCGGGCGCGACCTCGAGGGAGCGACGCGCTTCTACGGCGCCGTCTTCGGCCACACCTTCAAGGACCTGCCGGACGCGCCGCCCGGCGTCGCGTATCAGACGGCCCAGATCGGCGACAGCACCGTCGCCGGCATCTCCGGGATGGGCGGCGACCTCCCGCCGCACTGGCTGACCTACTTCATGTACGACGACGTCGACGCGGGGTTCGAGCGCGCGCGCGAACTCGGTGGCGAGCTGATCGGCGAGCCCGTCGACTCGCCCTACGGCCGCTACGCCCGTGTGCGCGACCCGCAGGGCGCCGTGTTCGGGCTGATCGCCGGCGGCTGAGACAGCGAGGGCCCCGCCGGGGCGGGGCCCTCACGATCAGGCGGAGGCGGGCTGGTCCTCGCCGCCTCGGACCTTGAGGGCGACGAACACGGCGGCCGCGGTTCCGGCCACGATCAGCGGCACGCGCTTGACGACCGGCTTGCGCTTGGCGACCTGGTAGGCCGCGGTGCCCTTGGCGGCTTTCTTGGCGCCCTTGGCGGCCTTGCCCGCCGCCTTGAACTTGAGGTAGGTGCCCAGGGCATCCGTGGCCTGGGCCTTGCGGCTCTTCTTGCGTCGTAGCGTCATGTCTCTTGGCCTACCCGCGCACGCGCCGATGCACGCGGAATACCATCGCCCGAGATGCGCTTCCGCCGCCGCCGGCCGCCGATCATCGAGTTGATCTCCGCATGGGGCGACGGTCCGCCGCCGGAGCTGCCCGACGAGCCGCCCGACGACGGCCGCACGATCCGCTGGACCGCCGGAGCGCTCGACGGCGTGGTGGCACGCCACGGCGACGCCACCGTCGAGGCCGAGCGTGGCGCCGCGCTGGCGGAGCTGATCGAGATGGCCGCGGGCGGCGATGACGAGGCGCGCGGCGCGCTCTACGACGCCGCGCGCGCCGAGGGCATCGTCTTCGCCCTCGACGAGGCGCTCGAGGCGCTGGCGCGCGCCGGCGTCCCGGCGGAGCCGGTCGCCGACCTGGCGCGGTGGATGGCCGCCGAGGCGCTCCATCGCGAGCCGCTCAAGCTCGCCATCTCGCTGCTCGGGCGCGCCGGCGACGAGCGCGACGTGGAGCTGCTCGAGACCGTCGCGCGCCACGACGAGTTCAGCCTCGTCGCCGGCGTGGCGCTCGCCACGGTGCTCGACGACCCGATCCAGGCCTGGTGGCGGGTCGGCTGCAGCGCCACCGGCTGGGGACGCGTCGAGGCCGTCGACCGGCTGGCCGAGATGGCGGACGACCTGCCCGGCGACGTACGCGGCTGGCTGCTGCGGCACGCCTGCCGCACCGCCGAGCTCCCGGACCACGTGGCCTACGCGTGCGCGAGCGGCGGGCGCCTGGAGGCCGCGCTGGACGGGCTGGTCGACGACGAGCTGCTCGACGGCGCCTGTGCGATCCTGAGCGCGCTGGTGAGCGGCGGCGCGGCGCAGGACATGGACGACTACGAGGCCGGCCCGCGCGTCGCCGCCTCTGTGCTCGACCTGCTGGCCGACCGCGCCCCGAACCTCGTGCGCATGTGGGCCGTCGTCGACCTGCGCAACTGGGCCGAGGACTACGAGCAGCACGTGGCGATCGCCGAGCGCTGCGGGCGCCTGCTCGGGCGAGGCGAGGCGCGCCGCTTCGTGGCCACCCGGCTCGAGCGGCCCGATGAGGCGCTGCGGGTGTGGGGCATCGCCGAGGCCATGGGACTCGACCCCTGGGAGGCGGGCTGGCGGCATCTGGAGGCGACGCCGGTCGACGCCTGGCTGTACCTCCAGCTCGCGCGCACGCCGAGCGGCGAGCGCTGGGCTCGCCTGACCGCCCACGCCGAGGGCGCGCTGCCGCTCGCGGCCCTGGCCGCCGGCCCGGAGGACCGCCTGCTGCCCACGGGCACCGACCGCGAGGCCGCGCACGCCCTCTCCCACGTCGTCCAGGAGATGGGTCCCGGGCGCTGGTCGGCGCCGCTCGTCGCCGCCGCCCTGCTGAGCCCGGTGGTGTTCATCCGCAACGGCGCCCTGCGCGCACTGGCGCAGACCGCTCCGGCCGAGTGGGGCGAGCCCGTCGAGGCCGCCCTGCGCCGTCTGGTGGACGTCGAGCCGACCGACGACGTGCGCAGCCGGGCGCGAGAGCAGCTGGGCCGCCTAGATGGTTGATTCCGCGGCCCGCGCGGTCGTGGGGGTCGTGGAATCAGCCATCTAGCCTCATAGGAGTGCCTCGCCTCGTCCTGCTCGCGGCGACCGTCGTGCTGATCGCCGCCGGCGTCGTCGGCCTGCTCACGCGCGCCGACTCGCTCCCGGCCGGACGTGCCCGTGGTTCCCACGCCGCCCGGCGAGGCCGGGGAGGACGCCGAGCCGCTCCCCGATCCCTACGCCTGGGACCCCGAGCGCGCGGACGAGTTCGTGCGCCGGGCCACCGCCGGCAACAGCCATCTGCTGTACGCGCTGTCGCCCGGAGGCGCAGCGGCGAGCGCCGAGCGGACCGCGCAGTGGCGGCCGCTCGTGGAGCGCGCCGCGGGCTCCGCCGGCGTCGACGCCGACACGCTCGAGGCGCTCGTGTTCCTGGAGAGCGCCGGCCGGCCCGACGCCCGCGCACCCGGTGGCGGAGAGGCCGCCGCCGGGCTGACGCAGATCCTCGCCGAGACGGGCTCGAACCTGCTCGGCATGCGTGTCGACGCGGCGGCCGGCGAGCGCTACACGAAGCGGCTCGAGCGGGCCGAGCGGCGCGGGCTCCAGCGGCGCGCGGAGGCGCTGCGTCGGGCCCGCGCGCGAGTCGACGAGCGTTTCGATCCCGAGCGCGCGCTGGCCGGCACCGCACGCTACCTGACGATCGCGGCCGGGCACTTCGGCCGCCAGGACCTGCGCTTCGTCTCCTACCACATGGGCATCGGGAACCTCGAGGACGTGGTGCGCGACTACGGGAGCGAGGACGCACCGCCGTACGTACAGCTCTACTTCGACTCGACGCCGCGGCGCCACCCGCGCGCCTACCGGCGGTTGGCGGCGCTCGGCGACGACTCCTCCAACTACTGGTGGAAGCTGCTCGCGGCCCGCGAGATCATGCGGCTGTGGCGCGAGGACCGGCCGCAGCTCGACCGGTTGGCCGCGCTGCACACCGCGAAGGCGTCCGCCGAGGAGGTCCTGCATCCGCCGGACGAGACCGAGGTCTACGCGACGCCGGAGGCGCTGGAGCGGGCCTGGGACGAGGACGTGATCGTGCCCTTCCCGCAGGAGGAGGCCGTGACCGGCCTGCGGCGCGACCGCCGGATGGGCGAGCTGGCCCGGCGGATCGACCAGCCGGCCGAGCGCTACCAGGGCCTGCGGCGGTCGGCGCTGGCGATGGCGCTCTACATCGGAGCGCAGGTGCGCGAGCTGAGCGGCGGGCCGGCGCCGCTGACCGTCACCTCCACCGTGCGCGACGGGACCTACCAGCGCGCGCTGGCCGACCGCAACCGCGAGGCGACGCGCAACTACTCGCTCCACACCACCGGCTGGGCCTTCGACGTGCTGCGCGACTACAGCTCGCGCCGCCAGGCACTCGCCTTCCAGTTCGTGCTCGACCGGCTGCGGTCGCTGAACGCGATCGCCTGGGTGCGCGAGCCGCGGGCGATCCACATCACCGCGGGTCCGGACGCCGAGGTGCTGCTTCCGCTGCTCGAGCGTGTGAACATCGAGCCATGACCGACGCGATCCGCACGCCCGACGAGCTGCTCGACGACCTGCCCGGGTTTCCGTGGGCGCCCCGCTACCGCGAGGTCGACGGCCTTCGGCTCGCCCACGTCGACGAGGGCGACGGCGCGCCGGTGGTGATGTGGCACGGCGAGCCGACCTGGGGCTACCTGTGGCGCAAGGTGGCGGCGGCACTGCTGCCCGCCGGTCACCGCGTGGTGCTGCCCGACCACGCGGGCTTCGGCCGCTCCGACAAGCCGATCGATCCCGCCTGGTACACGTACGACCGCCACGTGGCGATGGCCGCCACCCTGCTCGAGGACCTCGACCTGCGCGGCGCGACCTTCGTGGTGCACGACTGGGGCGGGCCGATCGGCCTGCGGCTGGCCGTCGAGCACCGCGAGCGTGTCGACCGGCTCGTGATCATGGACACGGGCGTGCTCACCGGCCGCCAGGAGATGAGCGCCGCGTGGCACCAGTTCGCGGACTTCGTGCGCCGGGTGGAGGAGCTGCCGATCGGCTTCCTCGTCCGCCGCGGCTGCCACGTCGACCCGGGCGACGAGGTGGTAGCCGCCTACGACGCGCCGTTCCCCAACGAGGCCTCCAAGACCGGCGCGCGGGTCTTCCCGGAGCTGATCCTCCAGGGCCCCGCGATGGTGGGGGCGGAGGCGGGGCAGCGCACGCTCGACGCCCTGCGCGAGGACACGCGGCCGATGCTGATGCTGTGGGGGCGCGAGGACCCGGCGCTGCCGCCCGCCGTCGGCGAGGCCTTCGCCGCCGCCCTCGGCCGCCCCGCGCCGCAGGTGCTCGACCGCGCCGGCCACTTCCTGCAGGAGGACCGCGGCGAGGACGTCGGCGCGATCGTCGCCGACTGGCTCGAGTCTTAGTGGTCGTGGCCGCTTAGACGGCGGTCCGGTCGTCGTCGGCCGTCGGGGCGCTGGCCGCCGCGCGCGCCTCGTACTCCGCGCGCGCCGAGCGGTCGGTGTCGAGCAGCGACCTGTCGGCCTTGATCCAGCGGCCGATCGCCTCGCGCCAGGTGCGCGGGAGCGGGCTGGTGAGCTGGATGAGCGGGCCGTTGGAGCGCGGGACGAACACGTCGAAGCGCGGCTTGCGCAGCGCGGAGACGACCTCGTTCGCGACGTCCTCGGGCTCGACCGACTTCACGCGCGAGTCGGCCAGACCGGTGGCCAGCTCCGTGTTCACCACGCTCGGCATGACCACGGACACCTCGACCCCGGTGTCGCGCAGCTCGACGCGCGCGGCCTCCGACAGGCCGACGACGCCGTGCTTGGTGGCGCAGTACGTGGCCAGGTACGGGAACCCGCTGCGACCCGCGACCGACGACACGTTGACGATGTGGCCGGTCCGGCGCGGGACCATCCGGCGCATCGCCTCCTGGGTGCCGTGGATGACGGCGCGCAGGTTGAGGTCGAGCTGGCGCGCGATGCTCTCCGCGCTCTCGTCGACGAGCGGCGTGACGGGCATGATCCCCGCGTTGTTGACGAGCACGTCGAGCGGACCCAGGCGCTGCTCGACCTCGTCGAGGAACGCGATCAGCCCGGCATGATTGGTCACGTCGAGCCCGAGCCCGAGCGCGGGCTCGCCGAGCGCCGCCGCCGTCTGCTCGGCCGACTCGCGATCGAGGTCGCCCACGGCCACGCGGGCGCCCTCGCGCGCCAGCGCCTGCGCGATGGCGCGGCCGATGCCACGGCCGCCGCCGGTGATGGCGACGACCCTTCCGGTCAGCGAGCGTGGTTCGTTGGCCATCCCGAGAACGTTATCGACGCGGTCACAGGTAGGCCCCGCTTGGCAGGTACGGTGCGAACGGCCCCACGTCGCCGGCGAGGAAGACGGCGCCGAGGTCCATGCGCAGCTCCATGCCGGCCTCCAGGCACGGAGCGATCGCCCAGCCCTGCGCGCTGGTGATCCACTCGACCGACGCTTCACGCGCTCCCGCGGCGGCCAGGCAGGCGCGCAGGAGGGTGGCCGCGGCGTCCTCGTCGCGGGCGGCGAGCACGCGGACCGCGCCGTCGCGCACGACGGCGTACCCGCGCTCGGGGAGCACGAGCATGTCGCCGCCGGACTCGAGCAGCGCGGCGAGGTCGTCGCCGTGCGCCGCGCCGCGCACGATCCGGTCGACCTCGGCGGTGAGCGGCAGGTCGGAGAGCGTGCCGGGGCGGACGTCCGGGGGCGCCTTCACGCGCCGCGGGCGGCCGCGCGCCGCCAGCGCCGGGTGCAGGTGCAGGCCGAGCCGCGCGTAGCTGCGCAGGGCGCGCGGATCGCGCGAGGCGAGCACGATCCAGCCGCGGGCGCCGTCGCCGTGCTCGCGGGCGCGGGCCAGCAGCTCGCGGCCGATGCCGCTCGACTGGGCCGTCGGGGCTGACCACGAGCAGCGACAGGCCCCAGACCCCCTCGCGCACCAGCGCCATCGAGCACCCGACGACGCGGCCCCCGCGCTCGGCCACCCAGGCGCCGCCGGGGTCGGTGGCGAGCAGATGGTGGACGCGCACGCGCCCCGCGAGGATCGGGCCGGGCGGCTCGGGCGGCTCGCCGAAGCGGCGGCTGAGGTCCTGGAAGGCCTCGACGCTGATGTCGAGGACCGCGTCGACGTCGGCGGCCTGGAGCGGGCGGACTGACGGGCCGGGCACCACCAGGACCCTAGAATGCGCCGCCGTGGAACGCGCGCGACAGCAGCTTCACCCACGCCGGGCGCACGCTGGCCTTCAGCGACTACGGCGACGGCCCGCGGGTCGTGGTGCTGCTGCACGGCCTGCTCTTCAGCCGCTACATGCACGACGCGCTGGCCCGGGCTCTGGCCGGGCGCGGCCACCGCGTGCTGACGCTGGATCTGCTCGGGCACGGCGAGTCCGACCGGCCGACCGACATGTGGCGCTACTCGATGACCGAATTCGGCCGCGAGGTCGTGGCGCTGCTCGACGAGCTCGAGGTCGCCGAGGCGGCGGTGATGGGCACCTCGCTCGGAGCCAACACGACGCTCGAGGTCGCCTCGCTGGCGCCCGAGCGCCTGCGCGGCATGGTGATCGAGATGCCCGTCCTCGACCACGCGCTGCTCGGCTGCGCGGTCGCCTTCACGCCCCTGATGCTGGGGCTGACCTTCGGCGCGCCGGTGATGCGCGCGGTCGCCCGCACGGCGCGCCGCGTGCCCGCGCGCCGGCTGCCCTGGCAGGTCGACATCCTCCTCGACTGGATCCGGCAGGACCCCGAGCCGAGCGCCGCCGTCATCCAGGGCCTGTTCTTCGGCCGCACGGCGCCGCACCGCGACGAGCGCCGGACCTTCGAGGCGCCGACGCTCGTGATCGGCCACCAGTACGACATCATCCACCCGTTCTCGGACGCCGGCATGCTGGCCGACGAGCTCCCGAACGGGCGCCTGCTGCAGGCCAACTCGATCGTCGAGCTACGCCTCGCGCCAGACCGGCTCACCGACGAGATCGCCGCGTTCCTCGACGAATGCTGGAAGCCGCGCGCGGCGGGGGCGGGGCGGCGGCGGGCTCGCGTCTAGCGGCTAGCGGACCTTGGCAAAGCGCCGCACGGCCGCCATCAGCTCGTCGAGCTTCTCGTCGGCCTGCGGGCCGTCGACCACCACGGCATCGGCGACGCAGCCCCGCACATGGGCGTCGAGGACGTTGACGGCGACCTGCTCGAGCGCCGTCTGGACGGCGGCGACCTGCGTGAGGATGTCGACGCAGTAGGCGTCCTCTTCGACCATGCGCTGGAGCCCGCGGACCTGGCCCTCGATGCGGCGGAGGCGGTTGTGGACGGCTTTGGTGTCGGCCTGCATGGCGCCGAGTATACCCCACCAGGGTAATCGGACCCGCTACATTTCTCCGCCGTGTCGCACCGGCAGGAGGAAAAGCAGCGCCGCCGCGAGGAGCGCCAGGCCCGCGAGCAGGCCGAGAAGGCGCGGGCCGCGCGCCGTCAGCGGATGCAGCTCGCGCTCGGCGGATTGGTCGCCGTGGCCGCGATCGCCGTGGTCGTCCTGCTCGTGTCCGGCACGCTCGGCGGGGGCGGCGACGGCGACGACGGCGGGCGCGCAGCCCGAGCAGGCGTCCAACGTCACGATCCCCGAGCAGGAGATCGGCGACCTCCAGCAGGCCGCGAAGGCGGCCGGCTGCAAGCTGACGAACCCGGAGATCGAGGGCGCCACGCACGAGGAGCGCGAGTTCACGGCGGCGGACTACAAGACCAACCCGCCGACGTCGGGCAACCACTTCCCGACGGCGGCCGAGGACGGCGTCTACTCCGCGGGCAACGCCCCCGATCTCGGCCTGCTCGTCCACACGCTCGAGCACGGCCGGATCGACGTCCAGTACAAGCCCGGCACCCCGGCCGAGACGGTCGCGCAGCTGGAGGCGCTCCTGGCCGAGCAGAGCGACGGCTACCACATGCTGCTGTTCGAGAACCCGACCGGGATGGACGCGGCGGTCGCCGCGACCGCCTGGGGGCACTCGCTCACCTGCCCGGAGATGAACGACCAGGTGTTCGACGCGATCCGCACGTTCCGCAACGAGTACATCGACCAGGGGCCGGAGGACGTCGCCTAGGACGCCGGCGCGGGCCGAGCGGTCGAGCCGCGCACGATCAGCTCGACCGGCAGGATCACCTCGCGCTCGGCCGCGCCGCCGGTGAGCATGCGGCCCGCGATCTCGCCCTTGTCGAACAGCGGCTGGCGCACCGTCGTCAGTCCGGACCAGGCGGCGGAGGGGATGTCGTCGAAGCCGACGACGGAAAGGTCCTCCGGCACCCGCAGCCCGGCCTCGCGCGCGGCCTCGACGACGCCGAGCGCGAGCTGGTCGGTGGCGGCGATCACCGCCGTCGGCCGCGGGTCGGCGGACGGCTCGAAGCGCGGCACCTCGACCCAGGCGGCGCCGGCCGCCGCGAGCGCGTCGCGGTAGCCGCGCAGGCGGTCGCCGTCACTGCGCTCCGTCAGCACGGCGACGTGCCGGTGGCCGAGCTCGAGCAGGTGCTCGGCGGCCAGCCGCGCGCCGAGCCGGTCATCGCTGCCGACGTAGGCGTGTCCGCGCAGGCGTGGCTCGTCGACGACCACGAGCGGGATGCCGCGGTCCTGCGCGGCCACGACGTTCGGATGGTCGCCCGGCAACGAGTACAGGCAGAAGGCGTCGACCACGGCATCCTGCACGCCGTTGCCGCGCTCGGGGACGACGAGCAGGGCGAGCCCGGCGTCCTCGGTCGCGCTCGCGATGCCCTGGAGAAGCAGCACCGCCGCCGGGTCGCTGACGGCCATCAGCAGGCCGACGGCGTCGCGGCGGCCGGAGCGCAGCCGCCGCGCGGCCGGGTCGGGACCGGAGTAGCCGAGCCGGTGGGCGGTGCCGAGGATCCGCTCGCGCAGCTCGGGGGCGAGCTGGTCGGGCCGGTTGTAGGCGTTTGAGACCGTCGTGCGCGAGACGCCGACCGCCTCGGCGATCGTGTTCAGCGTGACCCGGTTGCCCACGCTCTCGTTCTACTTGATCGGGGGCGGTTCGCGCCACCCGCCGGTCTCGCCGCGGTAGAGCCCGGCTCCCGTGACCGCCATCCGCGCCGTCCGCGTGAGGATCCGCAGGTCGAGCCGCAGCGACGCGTGCTCGACATACCAGAGGTCGAGCTCGATCCGCTCGTGCCAGGGGAGCGACGCGCGGCCGTTGACCTGCGCCCAGCCGGTGATGCCGGGCAGGGCGTCGAGACGGTGCCGCTGGTGCTCGTCGTAGCGGTCGACCTGGACCTGCACGGTCGGTCGCGGGCCGACGAGCGACATCTCCCCGCGCAGCACGTTGACCAGGTTGGGCAGCTCGTCGAACGAGGTCCGGCGCAGCCACGTCCCGAGCCGGGTGATCCGGTCGTCGCCCTCGTCGACGGCCAGGCCCTTGCCCATGCGCTCGGCGCCGCTCACCATCGTGCGCAGCTTGTAGAGCTCGAACGGCCGGCCGTCGCGGCCGACTCGCCGCTGGCGATAGACCGGGTGGCCGTGCGTCTCGATCCGGATCGCGACCGCGGCGGCGGCGAGCACCGGCCCGGTCAGCAGCAGCGCGCAGGCTCCCACGACCACGTCGAGCGCGCGCTTGCGGCGCGACGCGAGGTAGCGCGAGCCGGTCACCGCGTGCCTTCCGGCGTCTCCCAGCCGACCGCGGTCCCGTGGCGCAGCCAGTCGTACAGGCCGGCGGCCAGCGCCGCCGTCGTCAGCACGTAGTAGCGGGCGACCAGCAGCGGGCGGGCGCGCGAGCGGCCGCCCGCGGCGGCGGCCGCCAGCGTCGCCGCCTGCAGCGCCGCGGCCGCCACGTACGCGCGGCCGCGCCCGAGCAGCGCGAGCGTCGCGACCGCGGCGGCCACGTGCAGGAACGGCGACCCGTACCGCAGCAGCCGGTGCGAGGCCATCATCAGCGCGTACAGCGGCGGGTAGCCGCGCGGGTCGATCAGCCCGCCGCGCAGGACGATCGGCCACGCGTAGCTCATCATCCGCCGCTTGCGCGCCCACTCGCCCTCGACGGTCGGGACCATCTTCTCGGTCGCCCGCGCCAGCGGCACGTAGACCGCCCGCCGGGCGCCCTTGACGACGTTGAACGGCAGCGCGAGGTCGTGGCCCTCGATCGCCAGGAACGCCTCCGGCCGCACCGCATAGATCGCGCCGTTGCCGGCCGTCACCGAGGCGAGCGCGGACTCGTGCTCGCGCAGCCACATCTCGTAGCGCCAGTAGAGGCCCTCCTGATTCGTGCCGGCGTCGTTCACGAACCGGACCTGGCCACAGGCGTAGCCGACGTCCGGATCCTCGAACGCGCCCGCCAGCTGGACCAGCGCGTCGGGCTCCCAGGTCGAGTTCGCGTCCGAGAAGGCGAGCAGGTCGCCGGTCGCATAGCCGACGGCGACGGCCTGCGCGCGGTACTTGCCGCCGCGCGCGAGCTCGAGCACGAGGTCGGCGCCCGCCTCGCGGGCGCGGGCGGCCGTCGCGTCCGCTCCGGGCTCGGCGCCGCCGTCGACCGCCACGATCACCTGCAGCCGATCGCGCGGCCAGTCGAGCGCCAGCGCATTCGCGACCTTGGCGGCGATCACCGACTCCTCCTTGTAGGCGGCGATGACCAGCGTGACGCGCGGCCGCGTGAGACCGTCCCACCCGCCCGGCGGCGTCCATGCGGGCACGCCCGCGCGCCGCAGCGCGGCCAGGAACAGGCCGTAGCCGGCGTGCGCCCAGGCGAGCAGGGCGACGGGGATCCAGAACAGGGCGCGCACGGCGGCGGATGGTGGCAGACGTGCGTCACACTCGAAGCGATGGAGCTGCCGACCCTCCGCGACGGCGATCTCGTGCTGCGGCCCAAGCGGCCAGAGGACGCGGAGGCCATCACCGCCGCCTGCCAGGACCCCGAGATCCCGCGCTGGACGTTCGTGCCGTCGCCCTACACCCGGGAGGACGCCGAGGCGTTCCTGGCGTCCAGCGCCGAGGAGGAGGCGGCCGGGAAGTCGGCCGGCTTCCTCGCGGTCGACGCCGCAGGCCGGCTGCTCGGCTCCTTCGGCGTGATGGAGCTCGACCGCGAGCCAGGGTACGGCGAGATCGGCTACTGGGTGGCCGCCGAGGCGCGCGGCCGTGGCATCGCCACCCGCGCCGTCCGCACGCTCACACGCTGGGCGCAGGACGAGCTCGGGCTCACGCGGATCGAGATCCTCCCGCACAAGGACAATCTGCCCTCGCGACGCGTGGCCGAGAAGGCGGGGTACGTGGACACGGGCCAGCTCGTCGGCTCCTCCCGCGGCGGTGTCGAGGAGCCGGTGTACGCGGTGTATGTGCGCGGCGCCTCCTGACCGGCGCGCTGGCAGTATCCGAGCGCGATGGACGTCGAGCTGACCTACTGCGTCGTCAACACCGAGCAGCGCCAGCTCCTGAGCTACTGCCTGGACGCGATCGCGCGCGAGCGCGCCACGGTGGAGTTCGCGACCGAGACGCTGGTGCTCGACAACGCCTCGCTCGACGGCTCGGCGGAGGCCGCGCGCTCGCACGCGGTCACGACCGAGGTGATCGAGCTCGACCGCCGGCGCGGCGGCGGCGAGAACGCGACCGAGCTCGTGCGGCGGGCGCGCGGCCGTTTCTGCCTGATCCTCAACGAGGACTCCGAGCTGGAGCCGGGCGCGACGGCGGCGCTGCACGCGGCGCTCGCCGGCGCCGAGAGCGCGGCGGCCGCGGGCGCGACGCTGGTGCGCCCGGACGGCGTGCAGCAGCCGTCCGCCTGGCGCTTCCCGACCCCATGGACGGGCCTGCTGTCGCTCGTCGGGCTCGGCCGCCGGTTCGTGGTCCAGAGCCGCGGCAGGCGGATCCGCGAGGTCGACTGGGCGCCGGCGACCGCGCTGCTGGTGCGCCGCGACGCAGCGGCCGGCGTCGACTGGCTCGACGGCGACGAGGTGCGCTTCTGCCGCCGCCTGCGCGCGGCCGGGTGGCGCGTGCTGTACGTGCCCGAGGCGCGCGCCGTCCACCACGGGAGCCGATGAGCGGGCGCTCCGAGCCCGGCGAGCAGCGGGTCACCGCGCTCGAGCTGTTCTTCGACCTCGTGTTCGTGTTCGCGATCACGCGCGTCACGAGCCTGATGGCGCATGACCTGTCGTGGGCCTCGATCGGCCAGGGCCTGCTCGTGCTGGCCGCGCTGTGGTGGGGCTGGTCGGCGTACGCGTGGCTGACGAACCACGTCGCCGGCGACGACTTCCGCGCGCGGCTCGTGGTCTTCGTGGCCATGGGGGCGATGGTGCTCGTCGCGCTCGCCGTGCCGGAGGCGTTCGGCGATCACGCGCTGCTGTTCGCGCTCGCCTACCTCGTCATGCGGATGGCCCATCTCGCGCTCTTCTGGGTCTCGAGCCGCGATCAGCCCGACGTGCACGTCGCGGTCGCCCGGCTGCTGCCGTCGGCGACCGCCGGGCCGCTGCTCCTCGTCGCCGCCGCGTTCGTGGACGGCCCGCTGCAGACGGTCCTGTGGCTGCTGGCGCTGGCGATCGACTACGGCGGGCCGCTCGTGACCGGGGTGGCCGGCTACCGCGTCCACCCGGCCCATTTCGCCGAGCGCTTCTCGCTGATCGTGATCATCGCGCTCGGCGAGTCGATCGTGGCGATCGGCGTCGGCGCCGGCGACGAGCCGCTCGACGCCGCGATCGCCGTCGCCGCCGTGCTCGCGCTCGTGGCGTCGGCCGGGCTGTGGTGGGCGTACTTCGACGTCGTGGCGCCGCTGGCCCACCGGCGCCTCGCCGAGCTGACGGGCGCCGCCCGCAACACGCTCGCGCGCGACTCGTTCGCCTACCTGCACCTGCCGATGATCGTCGGCATCGAGCTGTTCGCGCTCGGGGTCGAGCAGGTGGTCGGCCACGTCGACGAGGCGCTGGTCCTCGAGGCCTCGACCGCGCTGTTCGGCGGCATCGCGCTCTACCTGCTCGCCCACGTCGCGTTCAAGCTCCGGAACGCCGGCGGCCTGAACCACGTGCGGCTCATCGCCGCGGTCGTCGCCGTCGCCTGCGTGCCGCTCGGGACGGAGCTGAACGCGGTCGCCGCCCTGGCGGTGGCGTGCGCCGTCGTCTCCGCGCTGATCGCCTACGAGACGCTGCGCTTCGGCGCGGACCGCGCGCGGGTACGGATGGGGGCATGACCGACCCCGGCGGCGGATACGGCTGGCGCAGCGGCCGGCACCTGCCGCGCCGGCGGGGCGGCGTGCTCGGCCTGGCGGGAAGGGCCGAGCGGGCGGAGCTGCTGGGTCAGGATCGCCCGCTCTGCCTGCTGCTGCTGCCGGCGCCGCTCGAGGCCTTCGAGCTGCGCGAACGCGCCGAGGACCTGCTGACCGCGCCCGGCGTGGCCGCCGTCGACCCGCCGCGGCTCTCCTACACCGCCGCGGCGCGGCTCGGCGAGGGCTTCGCCGACGGCCTGTCCATGGTGCAGGCGCGCCGCATGCCGCTCCCGGGCATCCCGCGCGCGCTGATCGTCTTCGATGCGCTGCAGTACCCGCTCGCTCGTGCCCTGACCGCGATCCACCCCGACGCCGAGCTCTGGTACGGCCCGACCGCGGTGCCGGCCGGCGGGCGCGAGCGCGCGTTGCATGACCTCGCGCTCGAGCGCGCCGTGCTGCATTTCCGTCCCGCCGACGAGCCCGCGCACACGGCCAACTTGCCGCTGTGGGAGCGGATGGAGGCGCTGGGGATCGAGAGCGGGCGGCTCGGGTCCGAGCGTGCCGACGTCACGTAGACGCTTGGCGAGTAGGCGGCGGCGCGGCGAACGTCAACTTCGGCTGGGTATGGGGGCGGTGACGTCGGCGCTGCGATCTGCCGTGGGGCGATCCGTGCACGGTATGCGTGTATTGGCAACCCCACCGCGCTTGGGGTTGCTGACTCGCGGTATGCGCGAGTAGACAGCCCCAGCCGCCGCTGGGGGTGAAATCCGGAGGCACCCCGCGCCGCCCGCTCAGCCGCCCCCTTACCCAGCCGAAGTTGACGTTCGCCGGGGGCTACTCGCTGGAGGCGCTGCGGATACGCGGCTCGGTGCCGCGCAGCAGGTCGACGATGTTGCGGGTGAGCTGGAGGACCTGGCGGTCCTCGCCGATCCGCTGCGCCCATTGCGGCAGGCCGACACGGATCACCAGCCCGTCGCCGAGCTCGGTCGCCGCGAGCGCAGGCCGTGGCGCCGGCGGCAGCTCGTCGGGTACCTCCGGCGTCTCCTCGGTGGCGGTCTCGATGCCGAGCGCGGCGAGGATCTCGCCGCGGCCGCCGGACGGCAGGTCGCTCTCCTCGAGCACGCTGAAGCCTTCCAGGGCGCCGTCGAAGCCTTCGAGCAGGTCGTAGGCCGGGTCACCCTCGATCTGCGTGAGGACGGCCGGCGCGCCGGTGCTGCGGACGTCCTCGAAGCGCGTCCCGAACGGATCCTGGAGCGCCGGCTGAGTCGCCCGCACGAACCGGCCGGCGGTCTTGTCGCGATTGCGCTGGATCGTGACGCCGCGCCGCAGGCTCTCCACGCCGAAGCTCGCCAGCCGCCCGCCTTCGAGGACGTAGCGGCGCAGGCGGCGGCCATAGGCGCGGGTGATCCAGCGCTCCGACCCGACGAGCATGACCGCCTTGCGGTCCGACGCGCGCGGCGCGCGCGAGAGCGCGAGGTCGAGATCGCTCGTGAGGTCGTAGCGGATCTTCGCGCGGTCGAGCTGGACGAGCAGCGGCGCGACCCGCTCATAGAGGTCCGCCGGAAGGCCGTCGTCGAACACCCGCGGCCAGCTCACCGGCACGCCGGCATCGAGCGTGTCGGCGATCCCGTCAGCGTCCTGGTCGCCCTGCACCGTCGCCGCCCAGGTGAGCGCGGGGACGACGACGAGCATGACCGCGCGCTCGCGCGATTGGACCATCACCGGAACCGCGGTCCGGTGGCGGCCGGCCGCGAGTTCGAGCACGTACAGGCCCGAGTCGCCGCCCGGCGCGGCGAGCTCGACCGGCCGGCGCGCGGTCTCGCGCCCCGACGCCACGGGCTTCGCGCGCCCCACACGGCGCAGGCGCCAGCGGTACGGGCGCCCGCGCGCGTCGACGTTGACGCGAATCTTCTGGCCGGATGTCACAGGCCGCAGCGGGGCCTCGGCGGCGATCGCGCGAACCGTCAGGCCGGGCCTGCCGCGTGGCGGACGCCTCGGCGGCACCTCGCGCGGCGCGGTTCCGAGGTTGCCCGCGCGATCGCGGGCGGTGACCTCCACCATGTAGATGCCGGCCGGCGCGGGGCCGCCCTCGACGCGGCCGTCCCAGACCAGCGTGCGCGTGTCCTGCACCGGGCCGAGCTCGGCCACCACGCGCGGCTCGCCGTCGTCGGTCCGCCAGACGCGTCCGCGCTTGGTCAGGCGGCGCGAGACCGAGCCGACCTCGATCTCCACCGGCACCGCCTCAGGCCCGACGATCGGCCCGGGATCGATCCGCTTGATGCGCGGCCGCGGCGCCCGCGTGTCGACCAGCGTGGTGCGCGGCACGATGACCGACCGGCCCTCGCGGCGGAGCGTGACGCGCACGCGGTAGCGGCCGTCGCGCACCCGCTCGCCGTCGTCGGTCCGGCCGTCCCACTCCAGCCGCAGCGGTCGGTTCGGGGAGACCGTCGCGCTCTCGGTGAGTCGCCGCACCGCGTCGCCGGCGCTGTCGACGACGTCGACCGAGATCTCGCTCCGCTCGCGCAGCTCGACCTCGAAGTGGTTGACCTCCTTGCGGCCGTCGCCGTTGGGGGAGAAGACGCGCGCGAGGGTCACCACCTGGGCGACCGCCGGCTCGCCCTTGATGCGCTGGGCGGCGAAGAACGCCGCGAACGTCGCGCCGACGAGCAGCACGAAGACCGCTCGCGCGAGGGTCGTCACCTACGGCGCTTTGTCCGTGCCGAGGACGACCACGACATCGGCCGGCAGCGTGCCCGTCTCGTCCGAGCTGTCCGCGAGGGCCTGGGTCTCCTCGTCGATGGCCTCGAAGCGAGTGATGTCGAGCAGCCGCGCCACATCGCGCGCCTGCCGGCGCTCGTCCTCGGAGTAGAGGACGAGCGAGTCCTGGCGCGCCTGGTCGTCACTGTTGTCGATCCGGATCATCCCGTCCGCGTAGCCGGCCTCCATCAGCGTGTCGCGCTCGCGCGACGCGAGACCGTCGATCGACGTGCCGTTGAGCACCACGACGACCTTCTCGGGCCGCGCGGCGGCCGCGCGCTCGCCGGCGCCGGCCTCCGACGTGGGCGTCCCGCCCGGCTCCGCGATCGGGTTCGGCGGCGGCTCGGTCTCGTCGCCCGAGAGGACCATGAAGTAGACGGGGACGAAGATCGCGACGGCGAGCACGACGATGCCGATCAGCGTGTAGAGCCCGGTCCGGGAGCCGTCGTCGCGCGGGGCGCGGGTCGTGCGCCGTGGCGGCGGGAGCGTCGTCGACCGCGTGGTCGAGGCGCGCAGGGGCGCCGCCGCCGCGAGCGGGTTGCGGGCTGCGGCTTCGGCTGGGGCCGTGGCGTGGCGCGCGGAATCGAGGCGGCCGCCGGGAGGTCGGTCGCCGTCGGCGGCTGCACCGGGACGCCGTTGCCGGAGCGGGCGGGCTCCTCGGCCTGCACCGCCGCTTCCTCGCCGGTCTCCTGGGGCACGGCCTCTTCTTCGCCGGTCTCCTCCAGGGCGGCCGGCTCGCCGTCGCCGGCAACCTCATCGCCGGGCGGCGTCGTCGCGGCCTGATCGTCGGACGCCGCCGCGGCGGCGACCTCGTCGCCGTGCGCCGGGGCCGTCTGACCGTCGCCAGGCGGCGCGTCGGCGACCCGTCGCCGGGCGGTGGGGCGGTCTGATCGTCGCCGGGCGGCGCCTCGGCGAGCGGCTGCGCGCCGTCCGGGCCGGCAGGAACGACGGCGGCGCCGGGCTCCGGCGCTCCCTCCGTCACGGTCGTCGCCGGCGCGGCGGCGCGGGCCGCGACGGCGGCCATGGCGACGGCCGGGCGCGGGCCCATCGGGATCACGCCGGCCTGGCGCCCGTTCCCGCCGCCCGGCGCGACCACCGGCTGGGCCGGGCCGACCGTGCCTGATCGCTCGACCGCCGGCTCGACCTCGGGGGCGCGCAGCGCCTCCTCGGCCTCGGCCACCACGCGCGCCTGCAGCTCCGCCGCGCGCTCGGGTGCGCGGCCCGCCCAATCGCGCAGCCGCTTGAGCTCGCGCGCCTGCGCGAAATAGAGCAGTGAGAGCACGGCCAGGCCGATGAAGGCGGCGAGTCCCACGTACGCGCCGTACTTCTCGACCTGGTCCTGGAGCGAGAACGCGAGGATCAGCACCATGGAGCCGGGCGTCGATTCTATGACGCCAACCGGCCGCCAGCCGTCTCGGCGGCCTCGGATGGCGCGGCGCCGTCATCCGAGGCGGCCACCTCGGAGGCGACGGAGGCCGCTGCGGCGGCGGCCCGCAGGGCGGACAGCTCGGCCACCTTGGCGGCGAGCGTGGCCGCGTCGCCCTCCAGAACGAGCAGGGAGATCTCGTCGAACGTGTCCTCCACCCAGCGCGGGTCGATCGCCGGGCGGGCGGCGCGCAGGATCTTGGCCGCGGGCGTCGGCTCGGGGCGCTCGTACGGATTGAACAGCTCCTCGTGGAGCTTCTCGCCCGGGCGCGGGCCGACGATCTCGATCGCGATGTCCTTGTCCGGCTCCAGCTTGGAGAAGCGGATCATGTCGCGCGCGAGGTCCATGATCTTGACCGGGTCGCCCATCTCGAGCACGAAGACCTCGCCGCCCCCGGCGAGCGACCCGGAGCGGACGACGAGCTGGACCGCCTCGGGGATGGTCATGAAGAAGCGCGTCATCTCCGGGTCGGTGACCGTCACCGGCCCGCCGGCCGCGATCTGGCGGCGGAAGATCGGCACCACGGAGCCCGACGAGCCGAGCACGTTGCCGAACCGCACGGCGGTGAAGGCGGTCTCGGGATACCGCAGGTCGGCGGCCTCGACCGCCCACTCGGCGAGCGCCTTCGACGCGCCCATCACGGTGGCGGGCGCGACCGCCTTGTCGGTCGACACGAGGACGAACACCTTGACGCCGACGTCGCCCGCGACGCGCGCCATCACGCGCGTGGCGAGCGCGTTGTTGCGCACCGCCTCCACCGGGTTGGCCTCCATCAGACCAACGTGCTTGAACGCCGCGGCGTGGAAGACGACGGTCGGGCGGTACTCGGCGAACACCTCCCGCATGCGCTCCTCCTCCTTGCAGTCGGCGAGCACCGCGACGGTGTTGCGCGCGTGCCGGTCGTCCACCAGCTCGCGCTCGATCTCGAACAGGTTGTCCTCGGCGTGGTCGAGCATCACCAGCCGGCTGGGTCCGACGCGCGAGATCTGGCGGCACAGCTCGGCGCCGATCGAGCCGCCGGCGCCGGTGACGAGCACGCACCGGCCGGTCAGGTAGCCGCCGGTCAGCTCGGTCTCCATCCGTACCGGCTCGCGCCCGAGCACGTCCTCGACGCGCACCTCGCGCACCTGGCGGACGAGCTGGGAGCCGTTCTGGAGCAGCTCGAACACGGTCGGCATCGTGCGCACCGGGACGCCGCGGGCCCGGCAGGCGCTGACCACGCGCGCGCGCAGCGTGCCGGGCGCCGAGGGGATCGCGATCAGCACCTCGTCCGGCTCGACGTCGTCGAGCACGCGCCCGAGCTCGTAGCTCGTGCCGAGCACCTCCAGCCCGCGGTCGACGCGAACGCCCTGCTTGCGCTCGTCATCGTCGACGAAGCCGACGGGCCGGAACCCGAGGTCCGGGTTGCGCAGGATCTCGCGCAACAGCAGCCGGCCGCCGTCGCCGGCGCCGACGATCAGCACCGAGCGCGCGTCGCGGCGGGCGCGGTAGCCGCGCAGCGGCCGCTCGTAGACGAGGTGGGTGACGTACCGCACGGCGCCGGTGAAGACGAGCATCAGCAGCCCGAAGAGCACGAGCACGCCGGTGGGGATCGTCACCGACACGTCGCCCTCGGGCGTGGAGACCAGCTTCGGCTGGACCACGGCGACGTAGCCGATCAGCGCGAACACGGCGACGGCCACGGCCTGTGCGATCTGCAGGTACTCGCGCTGCGACGAGTAGCGCATCCAGTGCCGGTAGAGGCCGAACACCGCGAAGGTCGTGACGCTGCCGCAGATCGCGAACGTGATCGTGCGCTCGAAGAGATCCTGGTAGCGCGGGGGGACGCCACCGTCGAAGCGAAGGCGATAGGCGAGGTAGTAGGCGAGCGCGACCAGCCCCGCGTCCAGCGCGACCTGCGGTAGGGCGTGTCGGTGGACGGGCAAGGCCGCGGAGCGGATCCGGCGGCGCATCGCGGCAATTCTATTGGCGCGGGCGGCCGGTAGCCGCAAGGCCGCCGATCGGCGACAGCATCAGATCGGCCAGGACGGCGGGATCGCGGCGGGTCCGCTCGCCGGCCGCCGTCGTCCGCTTCGCGATCGTCAGCTCGTCGGCGCGCGTGAGCCGGCGCAGCCGGCCGGCCGCGATCAGCGCCTCGTCGACGGCGCCCAGGCGGCCCTCGAACGTGGTCCATACCGGCGTGCCGAGCGCGACGGCCTCGCGGTTCATCGTCCCGCCCGCCGACACGACGACGTCGGCGAACGCCACCAGCGACTGCGCGTCGATCGCGCGCTCGGGGACGATGAAGCCGTCGAGCTCGGCGCGCTGCTCGCGCGTGCGCGGGAGCACCACGGTCTGTACGGGCCGCAGCCGGTCGAGCACGGTCGCGAACAGCGGGTTCTCGAACCGGTGGTACAGCGACACGGCCGGCGGCGTGCGGACGAGGGCGATCGGACGCTCGGGGTTGAGCCCCAGCTCCTCCAGCACCGCCGGGTCGGGCTCGAAGTCGGCCAGGTAGTACTCCTCCTTCAGGCCGGGGTACGGGCGGTACTTCGCCGCTGTGGCGCCGTACGGGGTCAGACGCTCGAGCGGGATCGCGTCGGGCACGACGATCGCTCCCACCAACCGGCAGTTGACGTTGTGCTGGACCTTCGCCCACTCGTAGTCGAAGGCCGTCGCGCTCGGGATGCCGAGCAGCCGCGAGGCGACCGTGACGTCGTTGGAGCCGTGGCCGAGGGCGATGTCGATCCGCCGTCCGCGCGCCCAGCGCAGGAGCGCCGTCGAGCGCGAGAGCAGGCCGAGGCCCTTGGCGGCCAGCCGGCCGCCGCGGTGGCGGCCGATCGCCTCGTAGGCGAGGCCGTGGCGCTCGCACAGCTCGAGCGTCTGCGCGAAGTCGCGCGCCGTGATCAGCACCTCGGCGCCGCGCTGCTCGAGCGCCCGCACGATCGGGCGCATGACCAGCACGTGCGGCGAGTTAGTGAGGTCGACCCAGACCCGCATCGCGGATCGCGGTGGCGACCTCGGCGGCCTGCTCGTGCGAGAGGACCGGGCTCATCGGGATCGCGAGGTGGGTGCGCGCCGCCTCGCCGGTGCCGGGCAGGGCATGGCCGGGCGCGAAGTCGCGCATCGCCGGCTGCAGGTGCGTGGGGACGCGGTAGTAGGCCTTGTGGCCGATGCCGGCCGTCTTGAGCGCCGCGGCCAGCTCGTCCGCGCGCGCGTGGCGGACCACGTACAGGTGCCAGGCGGGCTCGCCGAGCGCGCGCGGGAGGTCGACCAGCTCGCCGAGCCCGGCCGCCTCGTAGTGCGCGGCCGCGCGCCGGCGCCCGTCGGACCAGCCGTCCAGGTGCGGCAGCTGCACGCGCAGGATCGCCGCCTGCAGCTCGTCGAGCCGTGAGTTGTGGCCGATCAGCTCGAAGGTCTGCTTGTCCTTGGATCCGTGGAAACGCAGCATCCGCACGCGCTCGGCGATCGCGTCGTCGTTGGTGCTGACGGCGCCGCCGTCGCCGAAGGCGCCGAGGTTCTTGGACGGAAAGAAGGAGAACGTGGCCGCCGTGCCGAGCGCGCCCGGGCGGCCGTCTGTGCTGCGCGAGCCGATCGCCTGCGCGGCGTCCTCGAGCACCGGCACGCCGAGCGCCTCGATCTCGGCCACGGGCGCGACGTTGCCGAACAGGTGGACGACCACCACCGCCTTGGTGCGCTCGGTCAGCGCGCCGCGCACGGTGTCGGCCGTGACGCAGAACGTCTCGGGGTCGACGTCGCAGAACACCGGCCGGGCGCCGGTGAGCGGGATCGCCTCCGCCGACGCGTAGAAGGTGAACGAGGGGACCACGACCTCGTCGCCGGGCCCCACGCCCATCGCGCGCAGCGCGAGCGTGATCGCGTCGGTGCCGTTGCCGACCCCGATCGCGTGCCGAGCGCCGAGGTAGGCGGCCAGCTCGGCCTCGAAGGCCTCGACCTCGGGACCGAGGATGAAGCGGCTGCCGTCGATCACCTCGGCGAGCTTGGCCTGGATCTCCTCGCGCAGCGGGGCGACGGGCGTCCGGGTGTCGAACAAGGGGACTGGCATCGGCGGCGGGTAACCCTAGACGCAAGGTCGGAGGCGGACCTGCGTTCCAGGCGTCAGATGACCACTTTCCGCGGGAGGATTCTGATGCGCGGACAGCGTTGCCTGCGTCGTCGTCGGCGCGGCGGCCAGTGCACGGCCAGGGGTCAGCGACACCGCTCGCGGATGATCGCCTACATGGAGTCGCACGGCGGGCCCGATGTGACGCTCGCACAGGGCACCGAGGCGTTCAGGGGCCCGCTGCTCCTCTAACGGTCAGTGATTCACCGTGGCACGGCGGCTACCCTGAGCCGCCGTGCCTCCTGTCGTGCTCGCATCCCTGACCGACCCGATCGTCGAGTTCGCCGTCGACGTGGTCGACGCGATGGGACTGCCCGGGATCTTCCTGCTGATGGTGGCCGAGAGCGCCTGCATCCCGATCCCCTCCGAGACCACGTTCCTGTTCGCCGGGTTCAACGTCTCGCGCGGCGAGTACTCGATGTTCGCGGTGGTCGCCACGGGGACGATCGCCAACGTGGTCGGCTCCTGGATCGCCTACGCCGTCGGCTACTTCGGGCGTGTCGACATCCTCGAGAAGCACGGCAGGAAGCTGCACATCAAGCCCTCGCACCTGGCGTGGGCGGACCGCTGGTTCGAGCGATACGGCGACGCGACGGTCTTCTTCTCGCGCATGCTGCCGATCATCCGGACCTTCATCTCGCTGCCGGCGGGCGTGGCGCGGATGCCGTTCTGGCGGTTCACGGTGCTGACCACGCTCGGCTGCATCCCTTGGATCTTCATGCTGACCTTCATCGGCAAGCAGGTCGGCGACCAGTGGGAGGAGTGGCGGGACCAGCTCCACTACGTGGACTACGCGGTCGCCGCGATGATCGTGCTCGCGGCGATCTGGCTGTTCATCCGCTGGCGCCGGCGCCGCAACGGGCCCGTGCAGGCGTCCGGCGAGCCGGCCGCGGATGCGAGTCGCTGAGCGGCTGGCCGCTCAGCGAAGCCACGGGAGTCGGCGGATTCAGGCGGAGCCGCGGCTGATCGAGACCGTCGCGCTCGGGCTCCTGCAGGGGCCGGCCGAGCTGCTCCCGGTGTCGTCGTCGGCGCACGTGGGCCTGCTTCCGTGGGCGCTCCGCTGGCGGCACGCTGCGCTCCTGCCGGCGGCGCGCAAGGAGGTCGAGGTGGCGCTGCATCTCGGCACCGCGCTGACGCTCGCGCTGAGCCTGCGCTCGGCACCCCGGCTCGCGCTGTTGGCGGCCGCCACAGCGCCGCCCGCGCTCGCCGGACTCGCCCTCGAACGGCGTATCGAGGCGCGGCTCGGCACGCCGCCGACCGTGGCCGCCGGACTGCTCGCGGGTGCGGCGGCGATGGTGGCGGCCGACCGCGTGCCCGCCCGGCGCGCGGCCGCCGACGCGGGCGCCGTCGACGGCGCCTGGCTCGGGCTTGCGCAGGCACTGGCGCTCGTCCCCGGCGTCTCGCGCAGCGGCGCCACACGCACGGCGGCCCGGGCGCGCGGCTTCGACCGCCCCGGGGCGGCGGATCTCTCGCGCGAGGTCGCGCTCCCCGTGCTCGCCGGCGCGGCCGCGCTCAAGGGCTACCGGCTGCTGCGCCGCCGGCCGACGGCGAGCACGTGGCGCACACTCGCCTCCGGCGCCGCGACCGCCGCCGTCTCGACCGGAGTCGCGCTGCGCGCCGAGCGCGCCCTGGCCGCCGAGGCGCCGCTGGCGGGATGGGCCGCCTACCGAGCCGTGCTCGCTGCCGCGATCATGGCGGCCTGGCGCCGACGAGATCGGTGAGCGCACCGCGATCGGCCGGGCCGGCCGGCGGCGGTGGTCGTCGGAGCCGTGTGCTGCGCGCGCCCGGTCGGGTGCCGGCCCTGATCGTCGGCGCCGTGTGCCACGATCGGACGCGATGACCGACGCCTACGCGCAGTCCGGCGTCGACACCGCGGCCGCAGATCGCGGGGTCGCCGCGCTCGTCGGCGTCCTGCGCTCGATCGACCTCGGGCGGCCGTCGCACACGGTCCCGTTGCCGGGCCACTTCGCCGCCGTGATCAAAGTCGCGCCCAACCTTGGGATCGCCCTCGGGACGGACGGCGTCGGCTCGAAGCTGATCGTGGCCGAGCAGACCGGCCGTTACGACACCGTCGGCATCGACTGCATCGCGATGAACGTCAACGACGTCGTCTGCGTCGGCGCCCAGCCGCTCGCGGTGCTCGACTACCTCGCGGTCGAGCGCGCCGACCCGGAGGTGATGCGTCAGATCGCCCTCGGGCTGAAGCGCGGCGCCGAACTGGCTGGAGTCGAGATCCCGGGCGGCGAGGTCGCCGTGCTGCCGGAGTTGATCCGCGGCCACCCGTCGCCGGGCGGCTTCGATCTGACGGCCGCCTGCGTCGGCACGGTCGCGCTCGACGAGATCGTCAGCGGAGCCGACTGCCGCCCGGGCGACGCGCTGATCGGCATCCCCTCTTCCGGCCTGCACTCCAACGGCTACTCGCTCGCCCGCACCGCGCTCGCCTCGCTCGCACTGGACGATCGCCCACCGGCGCTCGCCGGCGCCACGGTGGCCGACGTCCTGCTCGAGCCGACCACGATCTACGTCCGCGCGGCGCTCGAGCTCCTGCGCTCCGGCCTGCGCGTGCACGGCCTCGCCCACATCACCGGCGGCGGGCTGCTCAACCTGACGCGCCTGAACCCCGCCATCGGCTTCGAGGTCTCCGACCCGCTGCCGGTTCCGCCCGTGTTCGAGCTGGTCAAGGAGCTCGGCGCGGTCGCCGACGCCGAGATGTGGGAGGTCTTCAACATGGGCTGCGGCTTCTGCGCCGTCGTGCCGGCCACGACCACCGACGCCGCGACCGCCCTGCTCGCCTCGCACCACCCGGGCGCGCGCCGGATCGGCACGCTCACCGACCGCGCCGGCGTCGTCGAGCTGCCGGCGCTCGGGCTCGCGCTCGCGAGCTGATCAGTCCGAGTCGTCGCTCGACTTGTCGTCCGCCCCGCCCTGCTCGCGGTCGGGGGGCGCGCCGGGCACGCTCGCGTCTCCTTTCTTGCGCTCCCAGTCCTCGCGCGCCGCGTCGACCTCGTCGTCGAGACGCTCGGAGCGCTCCTCCATCTCGTCCAGCTCGCGCTCCATCTCACGCTGCGCGGTCCTCGTGCTCGGTCATCGCCCAGGTCTACCCGAGGCGAGAGGCGCTCAGGCCTCGTCCTCCGACCGCGCGCGCTCTTCGAGCTTGGACCGCAGGTAGGCGGCGCGCTGCGAGCGGCGCTCGTGCGCGCGCTCCTCGGCTGGGCTCGGCGGCCTCCTCGGCCTGCTCGTGCTCCGCCTGCTCGCGCTTGGCCTGCTCGAGCCGCATCTCCTCGGTCTTGGGATCGGGCATGGCCCGAAAAGGCTACGCCTCTCCGGCTCAGCCGATCCGCACGAAGCCGATCGCGCTGCGGGGTAGTAGCGCTTCGTCAGCCCCGCCGTCTCGATCGCCGCCACGGCGCGGCAGGCTACCGACGCTTGCCACGTGGCGTCCGAGCGGCGAAGCTTCGTGGCATGGGATGCCTGCTCGTGCTTCTCGCGCTCATCTCCCCGCGGCTCGCCCTCGTCCTGCTGTGGCTCTTCAGCGATCTCCTGAGCCGCGCCTTCGACAGCTGGCTCATCCCCCTGCTCGGCTTCTTCCTGCTGCCGTGGACGACGCTGACCTACGCCGCGTTCTGGGATTGGGGGGCCGGGCGCGAGGTGACCGGCTTCGAGTGGTTCTTCGTCGGCCTGGCGTTCGTGATCGACCTCGGCGCGTACACCCAGGGGCGTCGAGCCCAAGCCGAGCGCTACTCAGCGGAAGGCCGCGCCCTCGAGCATCGCGCCGTAGGCGACCTGAAAGGATCGCCGCGGACAAGGCGTTCCCGATCGCGGGCACGGCGATCGCCGCGATCGGGATGCTGTTGCTCTCCCGTCTGGACGCCGCGACGTCGACGCTGTACGCGACGCTGGCGATGTTCGTGATGGGGCTCGGGCTCGGCCTGGTGATGCAGGTGCTGGTGCTCGCGGTCCAGAACGCCGTCGACTACGCCGAGCTGGGCGTGGCGACCTCCGGAGCCACGCTCTTCCGTTCGATGGGCGGCTCGCTCGGCACGGCACTGCTGGGCGCGATCTTCACCAACCGGCTCGCGGACGAGCTCTCGGGGTCGCCGGCCGCGCAGGTCGGCAGCGGCTCGATCGACCCTAGCGCGCTCGAGCGCCTCCCGGCCGCGATTCGCGACCCCTACACCGGCGCGTTCACCGACGCGCTCTCCACCGTCTTCCTCGTCGCCGCGGCGATCGTGCTAGTCGCCTTCCTGCTGTCGTGGCTGATCGAGGAGCGGCCGCTGCGCCAGACCGTCGAGACGGCGGGCGTCGGCGAGGCGTTCGCGTCACCGACGAGCGGCGACTCCCTGAACGAGCTCACGCGCGAGCTCGCCCGGCTCGTCGGCCGCGAGCGCACGCGAGCCTTCATCCAGCGCACGGTCGACGCGGCCGGGCTCGACCTGCCGCCGGGTGATGCATGGTTGCTCGTGCAGGGCATGGAGGGCCTCGCGCTCGACGACCCGGAGGCGATCGCCGCCGGGAGGCCGTTCGACGCGGCGCGGGCGCGCGAGCTGCTCGGCTCGCTCGGCGAGCGCGGCCTGGTCACCGGCGGCGAGCTCACCGAGACCGGCCACGCCACGGCCGCGCGGCTGATCCGCGCTCGCCGCGACGGCCTCAACTCGCTCATCGCCGACTGGCGACCGGACGACGACCCGCGCATCAACGACGCGGTCGCCCGGCTCGCCAGCGAGCTCGCGCGCGACCCCAGCCGCGTCTGACCATCAGTGGATCGCGTGGGCGCGGCGGCGCTCGTGGCGCTCGAAGCGCAGCGCGTTGATCACGGCCCCGGCGAGCAGGATGATCGCGAGCGCGTAGAACCAGACGAGCGCGATCAGGACGAACACGAAGGTGGTGCCGGCGCGCAGCGTCGTGACGTTCTGAAGGTAGAGCGGGAAGCCGTAGTCGACCACTCCCATGGCGAGCGTGGCGCCGACGGCGCCGGGCCACACGCTGTGCCATGGGACCCTGCCGCTGGGCACGAGCCGGTACGTCGCACAGAGCGCGCAGAACAGGACCACCACGCCGGCCGCCAGCGTGATCCCGTAGACCAGCCCGCGCACGTCCGAGAGCCCGAACGGCAGGTCGTCGGCGCTGGTCACGAGCAGGCTCTGGAGCGCCGGCACGGTGACGCTGGCGACGATGAACAGCAGCACGACCGCGAACATGCCGAGCGCGAACAGCTTCTGGCGCACCCAGCTGCGGCACGGCCGGTGGTAGATCTCGCAGAACGCCGTGTCGAGCGCGCCCCAGAACGAAGTCGCGAACCAGATGGCGGCGACGATCGCGACGATCCCCGTCGTGGTCGAGGATTCCTGCAGCCGGCGCACCGCCTCGCTCAAGGTGCTCTCAGCCGCCTGCGGGAAGAGCTGCTCGAGGTCGAGCAGCACCGAGGCCTGGACCTCCTCCGAGCGCAGGATGCGGCTCGCGATGAACAGGGCGACGAGCGCGACCGGGAAGATCGACAGCAGCAGGTTGTACGCGACCATCGAGGCGAGGCCGGTGAGGTTGTCCTCGTAGGCCTTGCCCCAGAAGCTCGCGACGGCGGCGCGGACTCTCCCCATCCACGGGGAGTATCCGCGCCGCGCGGTCGCTAAGCGGCCACGACCGCTAACGATCGGGTCGCGCGCCAGAGACGTCATAGAGGCCCTCGAGGCGGAACGCGAAGGACGGAGTCTCTCCGCGAACGGGTTGATCGGCCGTCATCGGCGAAGCTGTGACTGCCGCTTCAGGAACGGCTCATCGATCCTCAGGAAAACCGGGCCCCGGCGCCCGTACCTTCGCCGCATGAGAACCTCCCCACTCCTCATCGGAGCGCTCCTCACGGGTGCGCTCATGCTCCCCACCACTGCCTCCGCGGCCACCACGCCCACCTGCTTCGGCGGCGAGGGCGGGACATACAACGCGTACACGAAGATCGGCACCGCCAAGGCCGAGGCGCTGTTCGGCACGCCCGGACCGGACGTCATCTACGCCGGCGGCGGCGACGACGTGATCTACGGCCTCGGCGGCGACGACATCCTGTGCGGCGCGGGCGGCGGCGACCTGATCGTCGGCGGCGACGGCCGCGACTGGATCGACGGCGCCGATGACCCCGCGAGCTACCGCTCCGAGGAGGGCAGGCGCACCGACGACCGCGCCGACCGCATCTTCGGCGGTCCGGGCAACGACAACGCCGGCGGGCTCGACGGCGACGACTGGGTCGACGGCGGCGAGGGCGACGACGAGATCGGCGGCGGCCGCGGCCGCGACGTCGTCATCGGCGGCCTCGGCGACGACGGGACCTACGGCAGCGGCGTGCTCGTCGAGCATGAGCCGGACCTCGTCTACGGCGGCGAGGGCGACGACTACGTGGTCGCCAGCGGCGGCGGCGCCGACCGGCTCTTCGGTGGCGACGGCGACGACCACCTCCAGGGCGCCCTCGGCGACGACCACCTGTACGGCGGCGACGGCGCCGACAAGCTCGGCCTGGAGTGGATCGACACCGAGGAGGGCGACGACCGCCTCCACGGCGGCGCCGGCGACGATCAGCTCGACGGCGGGCCCGGCTTCGACCTCGCCGACGGCGACGACGGCAGCGACGCCTGCGCGAACGCGGAGACGGTGTTCGACTGCGAGCTCGGCGCCCTGCTCTAAGCTGGATCCGGCTAAGCGGCGGGATCGCCGAGTGCAGCGCGGTTCCAGGACCCGCTGACGGCTGCGGCGGCGCGGGCTCTGCCTGCGCCGCCGGCGCCGCCGGGACGAAGCCTCCTTGGAAGAAGGCGGCTAGATCCGTCCCTGGACCTCAGAGGCCCCATCCTTGGGGCAGCCAATCCGTTGATCGGCGGCCTTCGGCCAAACCTTAGTGCCTGCGCGTCTGGCCCCAGCGCGCGCGCCGGAGCGGTCCACGAAGCCGTGGACGCCTGGAATCGCGGAGCAACTCCAGGGTGACAGGAGGCAGGGTTTGAGCGCGTGGACGTTAGCCGACGGCGGAGAACAGCAACGACTCGGAAGACAGCTGCTGCTTCAGCGTCCGCTTGAGCTGGGAGTGGATCTGGCAGACGCGGCTCTCGGAGACGCCGAGGATGTCGCCGATCTCGCGCAGCGTGAGGTTCTTGACGTAGAGGAGGACGGCGATCTCGCGCTCGCGCTGCGGCAGCTTCTCGAACGCCGAGCGAAATCTGGCCTTGGCCTCCTCGTTGGCGGTCGCGTGCTCGGGATCGAGCCGCTCGTCGCCGGCGGCCAGCGTGTCGATGCGCTCGACCGTGGTCTCGTCGTCGGAGATGACGAGCGTGTTCAGCGAGGTGACGTCGGAGACGGAGATGTCGTCCTCGCGGCGGCGCAGGTCCTCGACCGAGATGGCCAGCGATTCGGCCAGCTCGTCGCGCGTCGGGCGACGGCCGTGGATGGCGGTGAACTGGTCACGCGCCCGGGAGATGTCGCGCTCCCAGCGGCGCAGCGAGCGCGGCGCCCAGTCCTGGCGGCGCAGCTCGTCGAGCACGGCGCCGTGGATGCGGGTCCACGCGTACTGCTCGAGCGTGGCGCCCTTTGCAGGGTCGTAGCGGTCGATGGAGGCGATCAGGGCCTCCAGGCCGCAGGAGATGAAGTCCTCGACGTCGCAGCGAGCCGGCAGTTCGCGGACCTTCTTGAAGACGATGTACTTCACGAGCGGAGCGAACGTCATCACGAGGCGGTTGCGGACCTGCAGGTCCCCGGTGCGCTTGTACTCGCTCCACAGGGAGAGCGCCTCGTCCGCGGATACGCGGCGGCGGCTGGGGGTCGAGGCGGACTTCATGACGGACGGACTCCTTGCGCAGGAAAACGATCTGACGGACCGGACCTGTATCGGGTCCAGACCCGATTCCCTTGATCACCCATTCGAGGAAAGAGCGCCATCGCACTGACCGAGTGGCGACCGACGCCGGCGCCTTTCGAGGGCTCCGGCTCACGCCGCGTTGCGTTCAGGTTCGCCGCCCCGCCACGGACGGGTACGGTCCAGGGTGAGACCTCGACCCGGACCTTCAAGGAGCTACCCATGGCCCGATCTTCCCGCCGCGGCAAGCTGCTGCTCCTCGGAGCTGCGGTAGTGGCTGCCGGTGTCTACTTCAAGCGCGACAAGGTCGCCGGCCTGCTGCCGGGACGCGGGCAGACCTACGAGCCGCCGGCGCCCGGCCCGTCCAACTACGACGCCCCCGGACCCGTGGCCAACACGGCCACCCCGGTGCCGGCGCCCGAGCCTCAGCAGCCGGGACCGGTCGACGAGGCGGCCGAGGAGGCCGCCGCCGCCGCGGAGGCGGCGAACATCGGCGGCAGCGTGAGCGACTACGCCGGCCCGAGCGACCTGCCGGCCACCGAGGCCGAGCGCCCGGTCGCCGAGGCCGGCGGGGGCGAGGCCGAGGGCCAGGAGCAGGCCGAGCTCGACCTGCGCGAGGCCGCCGGCCCGACCGCTCCCGGCATCTCGGACAGCGAGCGTCAGATCGACGAGGCCATCGACCAGGCCGCGAACCCGCTGGCCGGCGAGCAGCTCGAGGACGTCCGCCCCGCCGACGACCCGCGCGGCGACGCGGAGGCGGTCCCGCCCTCCGAGACGCCGCCCGCCGAGGCGCCGGCGGACGAGCCTGCGGGCGACGACGAGCCGGCCACCGAGCCGTCGGGCTGGAGCCCGCCGGTGCCGGAGCGCTCCGACGAGCCGGCGCCGTTCGACGAGTCACAGCCCGAGGCGGGCGGCGGCGAGCCGACGGAGTTCGAGCCGCCCACGCAGGAGCAGCCGGCAGCGCCGGGCGAGGAGGAGAAGCCGAAGGACGAGGAGGGTGGGGACTGGCGCACCTGGTCCGGGCGCTCGGTCAACCCGTGAGCGCTGGTTGCGCCGGCGAACGTCAAATGCGGCTGGGTAAGGGGGCGGAGGGCTACCGGCCGGGCCGGTGGTCCCTGGCGCTTTCGACGGACATATACCGGTCAAGGCGCCACACGCCCGAGGACAGCCCGCCGGGTCGGCTCCCTGCGCCCCCTTACCCAGCGCAGTTGAAGTTCGCGCCTACGCCAGCTCCCACAGCTCGCCGCCCGCCACACGGCGCGCCACCCGCCACTCGAGCGCGACCCGCAGCGCCGCTCGCGCGAGCCGAGTCGATCGCACGTCCGGCGACGTCGAGGCGCGGCGGCGTCGAGCAGCGCCGGGCGTGCCAGCGCCGTCGCCCGGCTGCCTCGGCGGGAACGCCGGCGCGCGGCCACGGCGCGCAGGCCGGCCGGATGGGTCGAGGACGGCGGATCGCGCAGGAACACGCGCGGGTCGGCGGGCATCCCGCTCTCGGCCGCCGCCTCGACCGTGTCGTACGCCAGGGCCGCCGCATCGGTGGGCTCGATCCGCCGCTTGAGGCCGACGATCACGAAGGTGAAGGCGAGCCCGGCGCCGAACTCGACCTGCAGGCGGCGGAGTTGCGGCTCGGCCGCCCACGACCATGGTCAATAGGAATCCGTTAAGACCGTCGCCGAGACCGCAGGCACATCGGCCACAATAGGACCGAGTACATGAGCACGCTCGTAGGGATGCAGCTGAGCGGCCGTTACCGGCTCGATGCCCAGATCGGGTCCGGCGGCATGTCCACGGTCTATCGCGCCTTCGACCAGACGCTCGAGCGCCAGGTCGCGATCAAGCTCATGCACCGCGAGATCGCCTCGGACTCCGACCAGCTCGAGCGCTTCCGCCGCGAGGCCCGGGCGGTGGCCCAGCTCAGCCACCCGCACATCGTCGGCGTGATCGACGCGGGCGAGGACGAAGGCCGCCCGTACATCGTCTTCGAGTACGTCGAGGGCGAGACGCTCAAGGAGCGCATCCGCCGCATGGGGCGGCTGCCGATGGACGAGGCGATCGCCTACGCGATCGAGATCGCCCGCGCGCTCGGCTGCGCCCATGGGCACCACATCGTGCACCGCGACGTCAAGCCGCAGAACGTCCTGATCGACAGCGAGGGCTCGGCGAAGGTGACCGACTTCGGCATCGCCCGCACGCTCGACCAGGCGGGCCTGACCGCCGACGGGCGGGTCCTCGGCACGACCGACTACGTGTCACCCGAGCAGGCGCTCGGCCACGACGTCAACGGCCAGTCCGACATCTACTCGCTCGGCGTCGTGCTCTACGAGATGCTGACCGGCGACGTCCCGTTCCACGGCGAGAACCAGGTCTCGGTCGCGATGAAGCACGTCCGCGAGGACATGCCCGACCTGCAGGCGCGGCGCCCCGAGGCGTCGGCCACGCTCGCCTCGGTGCTCGACCGCATGACCGACAAGGACCTGGGGCGCCGCTATCCCGACATCGACACGCTCGTCGCCGACCTCGAGGAGGCGCTGGCGATCGAGGCGGCGCGCTCGGGCAAGTCGACCGGCGAGGCGACCGCGGTACTGCGCACGCTGCCCCCGTCCGCCCGCCGCCGGCTGCCGTTCCGCCTGCGCCACCCGCTGCCGATGGCCCTGATCGCGGTGCTGCTCGCCGCCGGGGCCGCGCTGGTGGTCTTCCTGCTCAAGGAGGGCGTGGACCGGGCCGAGCGCGGCACCGGCTCGGGCACCATCGAGGCGCCCGCGGGCGAGAAGGTCGTGTCGGTCTCCAGCACGTCGGCCAGCGACTACGACCCGCTCGGCGACGACGACGAGCACCCGGAGCGCGCGCCCCTCGTGGTCGACCGCCAGCCCGACACGACCTGGACCACCGAGAGCTACAGCAGCGGGCTGCAGGGCGCGGGCAAGGACGGCGTCGGCGTCTACCTCGACGCCAAGCCCGGTGTCGAGGCGGTGCGGATGGAGATCCAGAGCCCCGAGCAGGGCTGGCGTGCGGAGATCTTCGGCGCGAGCGGCAATCGCGTGCCGGACGGCATCGACTCCGGCTGGAAGCGGCTCGGCGGCGGGCTCGTGAAGTCGGAACACCAGCGCTTCCGGCTCGCGGCCTCCGGCGAGCGCTACCGCTACTACCTCGTCTGGATCACCGAGCTGCCACCGGACTCGCAGCGCGTCGAGATCGGCGAGATCGCGCTCTTGCAGAGAACGGCCACGCGCTAGTGGTCGTGGCCGCTAGAAGGAATGACCTGAGCGCTCGGCCTCGTAGCGCTCGAGCGCGAAGCCGACCAGGCGATCGCACAGCTCGGCGGCGCCGATCCCGCTCGCCTCCCACAGCTTCGGGAACGCGCTCGTCTCGGTGAAGCCGGGCATCGTGTTGAGCTCGTTGACCAGCACGCGGTCGCCCTCGACGAAGAAGTCGACCCGCGCGAGCCCGGCGCAGCCGACCCGCTTGAACGTGTCGACGGCGAGCCGCCGAACCTCCTCGCGCACCGCCTCCGGCAGCCGCGCGGGGACGACGAGCTCCATCCCGCCGTCGCCGTACTTGGCGGTGAAGTCGTACCAGTCGCCCTTCAGGACCACGATCTCGCCGGGCACCGACGCCTGCGGCTCGTCGAGCCCCATGACCGAGCACTCGACCTCCATGCCGTCGGAGAAGCCCTCGACGATGACCAGGCTGTCGTGCTCGAACGCGGCGGCGAGCGCCGCGCCCATCTCCGCCTCCGCCCACACCTTGCTGATCCCGACCGAGGAGCCGAGCCGGGCCGGCTTGACGAACACCGGCGTGCCGAGCACGGAGAGCTCGCTGCGCACCGCGTCGGGCTCGCTGCGCCAGCGATGCTCGCGGACGGCCGCGTACGGGACCTGCGGCACGTCGGCCGCGGCCAGCACCTCCTTGAAGACGACCTTGTCCATCGAGAGCGAGGAGGCGAGCACGCCGGCGCCGACGTACGGCACGTCGAGCAGCTCGAGCAGGCCCTGGACGGTGCCGTCCTCGCCGAACGGCCCGTGCAGGACCGGGAACACCGCACCGGCGTCGAGCAGACCGCGACCCGGGGAAAGCGCCAGCGTCTCGCCGTCGTGCGTCCACGCCCCGGAGCGCTCGATCGTGATCGGGAGCACGTCGTGGCCCGCGGCCGCGACCGCCTCGCGCACGAACGCGGCCGAGTTGAGCGAGACCTCGTGCTCGGACGAGCGCCCGCCGGCCAGGACGGCGACCCTCATGGGACGGTCGTCGGCGAGGGCGTCGGCGTCGCCTCCGCCTCGAGGCGGCCGACGACGATCGTGACGGTGCTGCCCTGGCTGCGCTCCTCCTCCGCCGCCGGGCTCTGGTCGAGGACCACCCCGTCCTGCGCCTCGTCCGTGACCGCCTGGTCGCGCACGCGCACCTCGAAGCCGGCGTCCTCGAGTGCCGACTGCGCCTCGTCCTCGCTCATTTCGACCACGTCAGGGATCGGCGTCGCCTGAGCGACGGTGAGGTCGACGGCGGAGCCCTTGTCGACCGTCTCGCCCGGCCCCGGGCTCTGCTCGAGCACCGTGCCCGGCGGCTCCTCGGACTCCTCGCGAGAGATCCTGCCGGCCCGCAGCCCGGCGCTCTCGAGCGCGCTGCGGGCGTTCTCCTCGCTGTCGCCGGTCAGCTCCGGCACCTCGACCTGCTCGGGACCGCGCGAGACCAGCAGGGTGACGGTGCTGCCGCGCTCGAGCGTGGCGCCGGCCTGCGGCGAGGTGCCCACGACGCGCCCGTTGCGCACCTCGTCGGAGAACGTGCGCTCGACGCGCGACTTGAATCCGGCGTCCTCGAGCTGCTGTTCCGCCTCCTCCTGCGCGAGCCCCGCGACCGACGGCACGCTGGCCTCGCCGGGGCCGGTCGAGACGGTGATCGTCACCGTCGACCCCTCCGGCGCCTCGGTGTTCGGCCGCGGGTCCTGCGCCGCGACGTGGTCGCGCTCGACGTCCGGGTTCACCACGCTGACGATGTCCACCTCGAAGCCGCGGTTCTGGAGGATCTGCGAGGCGGTGGCCGACTCGCGGTCGATCACGTCCGGAACCGTGAGCTGCTCGGGTCGCAGCGCCAGGTAGAGGCCGACGGCGATCGCGATCAGCGCGAGCGCGATCAGCAGCCACAGCCACCAGCGGCTCCTCGGCGGCTCCTCCACGATCTCCTCGACCAGCGGCGGCGGAACCTGCTCGGGCGCCGCGCGGGCGGTCTCGAGCGCGGCGATGAACTCGTCGGCGGTCTGGTAGCGCCGGTCGGGGTCCTTCTCCATCGCGCGCAGGACCACCGCCTCGACGGCCGGCGGGATCGTCGGCACCAGCTCGCGCGGGAGCATCGGCGGCTCGGACACCTGCATCAGCGCCACGGTCACCGGCGACTCGGCGTCGAAGGGCACCTGGCCGGTGAGCAGCTCGTAGAGCACGATCCCGATCGAGTACAGGTCCGAGCGGGCGTCGACGGGCCGGCCCTGGGCCTGCTCGGGCGACAGGTACTGCGCGGTCCCCATGACCGATCCGGTCTCGGTGATGTCCGAGGTGCCGGCACGGGCGATGCCGAAGTCCGTCACGCGCACCCGGCCGTCCGGGTCGATCAGGACGTTGTGGGGCTTGATGTCCCGGTGGATGACGCCGTGCTTGTGGGCGTAGCGCGCAGCGCGCAGGATCTGGAGCGTGACGTCGATCGCCGCCTCGGGCGGCGCGGGGCCCCGCTCGCGGATGATGTCCTTGAGCGTGCGGCCGTCGACGAACTCCATCGCGATGTAGTAGGTCCCGTCCCATTCGCCGCGGTCGAAGATCGCCACCACGTTCGGCTGCGAGAGCCCGGCGGCGCTCGACGCCTCGCGCCGGAAGCGCTCGACGAACTGCTCGTCCTCGGCGTACCGGCGGTGCAGCACTTTCAGCGCCACGCGCCGGCCGAGCTGCTGGTCCTCGGCGCAGTACACGTCGGCCATCCCGCCGGAGCCGAGTCGCTCGAGGATCCGGTAGCGGCCGTCGACCAACGTGTCGCGCTCGAGTCGCTGCATCACTCCCCCAGGGCTTTCAGGACCTCGGCCGCGATCGGGGCCGCGTTCTCGCCGCCGGTCCCGCCCGACTGGCGCTCCAGCATCGCGCACACGGCGACCGTGCCCGTGAATCCGATGAACCACAGGTCGTCGGTGCCGTCGCCGACTTCCGCCGTGCCGGTCTTGCCGGCCACGTCGACGCCTTCGAGCCGCGCCGCCGTACCCGTGCCCTGCTCGACGACGTCCTGCATCATCCCGACGAGCTCGTTCGCGCTCTCCTCGGACATCACGCGCTCGGCCTCCTGCGGCAGCGGCTCGTCGATCGTGCGCCCGTCCGGGTCGACGACCTGCTCCACGAGCCGCGGCTCCATCCGGACGCCGCCGTTGGCGACGGTCTGGGCGACCGTCGCCATCTGCAGGGGCGTCACGAGCAGCTTGTCCTGCCCGATCGCCATGCGCCCGACGTCGATCTGCCCCGAGGTCTCAGGCAGCAGCCGCCCGCCGCGGCCCACCTCGCCGCTCGGCAGCATCTGCTCGTCCGGGTAGTCCATCGGCGGATCTTCGTAGAAGCCGAACTTGCGCATGTACTCGGCCATCGTCGCCTTGCCGAGGTCCTCGGCGACCGAGGCCCACGCGGTGTTGATCGAGTTCGTCAGCGCGTCGCTCAGCGTCACCTGCCCGAAGTCCTCGCCGCCGAAGTTGTCCAGGGGCGTGCCCGAGATGACCTTGCCGTTCTCGCCGCTGACCTGCGAGTCGGGCGTGTACTTGCCACTGTCGAGCGCCGCCGCGGCGGTGACGACCTTCATCGTCGAGCCCGGCGGGAAGCGGCCCTGGGTCGCGCGGTTGAAGCTCTCGGCGTTGGCCGGATCGTTCGGGTCGAACGTCGGGTTGGCGGCCAGCACGCGCACGGCGCCGGTCTCTACGTCGAGCGCCACGACGGCGCCGTTGCGCCCCGCCAGGCCTCGGAAGGCCGTCTCCTGGGCGCGCGCGTCGAGCGTGGTCCGCAGGTCGTCGCCGACGTCGCGCGGGCCGAGCAGGCGCTCGAGGGCGCCGATCGGGTCGCTGCGGCGGCCGGTCAGCGGGTCGTTGTAGTACTCCTCGAGGCCGATCCGCCCGCGGTCGAGCGACGTGAAGCCGATCGGATGCGCGAACAGCTCGCCGGTGGGATAGCGGCGGGCGTAGCGATCGCCCGGCAGCGCCCGGTTGGCGGCCAGCACTTGGCCGTCCGCGGCCCTGATGATCCCGCGCTTGATCCGCTGCTCCTCGAACAGCACGCGCCGGTTGTTCGGGTTCTCGCGCAGCGCCTCGGCCTCGAACACCGTCCAGCGCGAGGTGAAGGCCACGAGCACGGCGAAGAGCACCAGGAAGAGGCCGAAGAGCCGGATGATCGGCGCGTTCACCGCAGCCCCCTCCGGCCCATGGCGCCCGCCGGCCGGCGCGCGCGGTCGGACACCAGCAGCAGCAGCGCGAGCAGGACGAAGTTGGCGAGGATCGAGGAGCCGCCGTAGGAGACGAACGGGAGCGTGACGCCGGTCAGCGGGATCACGCGCGTGACGCCGCCGACGATCACGAACACCTGGAGCGCGAAGACCGCGCTCAGCCCGGCGGCCAGCAGCTTCGAGAACGAGTCGGAGGCGAGCGTCGCCGTGCGGAACCCGCGCTCGGCCAGCAGCATGTAGACGAGGATCAGCCCGCAGGCGCCGACCAGCCCGAGCTCGTTCGCGATCACCGCGTAGATGAGGTCGGTCGACGGCACGGGGATCAGCGGCGTGCCCTCGGGCGAGTTCAGCAGCGAGGCCCCGAGGCCGGTACCGAACAGCCCGCCGTCGGCCTGCGCGAACAGCGATTGCGCGATCTGGTAGCCCTCCCGCTCCACCCACTCGGGGTTGAAGGGGTCGAGCCAGATGTTGACGCGGTCCTGCACGTGGCTGACCGTCTTGGCGAAGAACCAGGCGCCGACGGCGAACATCCCCATGCCGATCACCACGAACGAGAGCCGGTTGGTGGCGACGTACAGCAGCGCGAGGAAGCCGCCGAAGTACATCAGCGACGACCCGAGGTCGCGGATGAACACGAGCATCAGCATCGCCGCGCCCCAGACCACGAGCAGCGGCCCGAAGTGCTTGAGCGGCGGGATCGTCACGCCGACGACGCGCGTCGCGCCCTGCACGAGCACCTGCCGCGTGTCGCGCAGGTACGCCGCCAGGAAGATGATGATCGCGATCTTGCCGAACTCGGCGGGCTGGAAGGAGATCGGTCCGAGGCCGACGCCCAGGTACGCGCCGTTGACCTGCTCGCCGATCCCCGGCACGCGCGGCAGGAAGAGCAGGAACAGGCCCGCCAGGGCGATCGTGTAGCGGTAGCGCTCGAGGACCCGAAGGTCGCGCAGCAGGAGGATCGTCACGGCGAAGAGCCCGAGGCCGACCACGAACCACTGCGCCTGCTCGCGCGCCAGATCCTCGTCGATGCGATAGATCACGACCAGGCCGAAGCAGGCCAGCACGGCCACCAGCGGGAACATGTACGGGTCGGCGTGCGGGAGCGTGAAGCGGAGGAACAGGTGGCCGGCGAAGCACAGGCCGAGGAACCACGCGCCGTAGGTCAGCGAGATGTCGGACACCACGTCCGACTCCTGGATGAAGATCGCCGCGAACCCTGCCGTGAGCAGCAGGGACGCGGGCACCAGGGCCAGCAGCTCGCGGTTGCGAGCGCTCACTGCAGCCGGCCCCGCTCGAGCTCGCTGACGAGGTCCTCGGCGTCGTCCTTCGAGCGCAGCTTGTGGTCGGTGAAAGTGCCGCGCCGCTGCTCGGGCACCTGCGCGATCGTCACCCCGGAGGCGTAGTAGGGCTCGTAGAGCTCGAGCCCGAACGGCAGGTCGTAGGGCAGCCCGCGGTAGAGCGTGACCGTGCCCTGCGCGTCGACGCCGACGAAGTAGACGGCGCGCGACGCCGTCCAGAGAGCGGCGCCGACGATCGCGAGCACCGCCACGAGCGCGATCAGCCCGGTGGGGACGCGGCGCCGGCGGCGCTTGCGCGGCGGCGGCGCGGTGCGCTGCGGCGGCTCCTCGATCGGCTGCGCCTCGGGCACGGCCGTCAGCGTCGCGGTGGCCTGCGCCTCGGAACCATCCGGCCGCGCGCCCTGAAGCGTGTCGCCCTCCGAGGCGGCGAGCTCGGCCTCGTCGCCGCCGTCGACGTCCTCCAGCCGGAAGAGGATCACCGTGATGTTGTCGCGCCCGCCGGCGTCGTTGGCCGCCGCGATCAGCTCTCGCCCCGCCTGCCCGAGCGTGCCCGCGGCCTCGAGGACCTCGCGCACCCGCGCCTCGGGAACCATCGACGTCAGGCCATCGGAGCAGACCATGAACACGTCGCCGGCGCGTGCCTGGTAGGCCTGGACGTCGACCTGGACCTCGGGCTCGGGGCCGAGCGCGCGCGTGATGACCGAGCGCTGCGGGTGCGTCTCCGCCTGCTCCTCGGTCAGCTTGCCACGGGCGACGAGCTCGCCGACCAGCGAGTGGTCGCGCGTGAGCCGGGTCAGCTCGCCGTCGCGCAGCACGTACGCTCGCGAGTCGCCGACATGCGCGATCGTGACCTCCTGCTCGCCGACGTAGGCCGCCGTGACCGTGGTCCCCATCCCGGCGCGCTGGGCCTCGCTGCGCGACCGATCGTGGATGCGGCGGTTGGCATCCTCGATCACGCGCACCAGCGCATCTGCGGGCGAGCCGTCCGGCAGGCCGCCATCGAACGACTCGACAGCCATCTCGGAGGCGACCTCGCCGGCCTGCGCGCCGCCCATGCCGTCGGCGACGACGAACAGCGGCGCGCGGACGAAGTAGTTGTCCTCGTTGCCCTGGCGCTGTCGGCCGAGATCCGACGGCGTGGAAATGTTCCGCAATGCGCAGCATCAGGCGCGCTCGAAGGTGAACTCAGAGTCCCCGATCCGGATGCTGTCACCCACATGCAGCGGTTGCGGCCCTCGTAGCGGCTCCCCGTTCAGGTACGTGCCGTTCGTGGAGCCGAGATCCTCCAGCACGATCACCTCGCCCTGTGGGGTCAGGCGCGCGTGCGCCGAGGACGCGAACGTGTCCTGGAGGCGGATGTCGGCGGAGTCGCCGCGGCCCAGCAGGGCGCCGTCCGAGAGGTCGTAGGCGGATCCCGCGCGCAGCCCGGCGGCGTTGGCGACCCGCAGCCGCGGCGCTCCCTCGTTGCCCTCGCCCAGGGCCGCGGTGGCGTGGTGCATCCCGGTGGCGTCCTCGTACGCGGGGGCGGCTTCGCGGCCGCGCCGCATGTCCTTCAGCACGGAGCGCGCCATCCAGAACAGGAAGAGATAGAGAACGGCGAGGAAGCCGAACTTCAGCGCGACGGCGACCGGGTCGAGCGCCACCCGCTACTCCAGCTCGAAGGTGACCCGGGCGGTGCCGAGCTCGATCGTGTCCCCGGCCTTGAGCGACTGCGGGCCTTGAATTCTGCGCCCGTTGACCTTCACGCCGTTGGTAGAGCCGAGATCGCGGACGATCCACGAGCCGCCGGAGGGCCGGACCTCGGCGTGGCGACGCGAGACGTTGGGGTCGTCGACCACGACGTCGGCCTCGCGCGAGCGGCCGATCACGGCCCCGCCCGAGCCGAGCAGCTCGGTGCGCCCGCCCACGCGCAGCCGCGCATTGCCGCGGCGCGGGTCGGGCTCCCGAAGCGGCTCGGCCAGCCGCTCGGAGACGGTGTAGACCATCGTGTGGCCCTGGTCTCCCTGGCGCGGCGCCTCCTCGGCGCGCTCAGGCGCCTTCACGAGCCGCGCCTGGATGCCGAACTCGCCGAGCCGGAGCTGCTCGTCCGTGCGGAACTCGATCGCGGGGCGCGTCGCCAGCGAGATCTTCTCGCGGCGCGCGTGCTCGAGCAGGTAGCCGGCCAGCTCGCGCCTGAGCTCGTCCTCGTAGCCCTCGAACTGCTTGCGATCCTCCGGCGAGAGCCAGACGGCGTACTCGTTCGGAGCGTAGACGCGTGACAGCGATTGCACGCGGTGCTCGTCCATCTCACGGGCGAGCTTGCGCGCGATCTCGACGGGGCGCACCTCGGAGCGGAAGGCACGCGAGAACGTGCCCTCGACAAGTCCGGCGAGCTTGGATTCGAGGCTCTTCAGCACACTCATCGGCCCTCAAGAGTATTCCGCGCCCGTGCGCCGATCACCGCCAGCACGCCCGCCAACACGGCACCGGCGGCGAGGCCGTGCGGCTCCGCGAGGGCGGCCCAGCCGGCCACGGCGGCGGTCGCGGAGGCCAGCGCGGCGGCCCACGCGGCGGCGCCGGCGACGTCGAGTGCGACCGAGCGTCCGCGTACCAGCCAGGGCAGTACGACCGCCGCGGCCGCCCACAGCGGCGCCAGCAGCAGCACACCGGACCGCGCGAGCGTCTCCAGCACCTCACCGGCGCTGCCAGGTGGCGTCCCCAGCGCGATCTCGCGGTCCAGCAGCGGCTCGGCGAGCAGCAGCCACCACAGACCGGCGGCGCCGAGCGCGGCGCGCGCCCAAACGCCGCGGACGCGGCCCGCGACGGCCGGATAGGCGCCGGCGAGGCCGGCCAGGCCGAGCGCCGGCGCCACGGCCGGCAGCGACCAGGTGAGCCCGCGCCGGCGCAGCAGCAGCGGCGGCACGACTGACCGCGGCGGCGACCAGCGCGGCGGCGTCCGGCCACGGGCCGGCGAGCGCGGCCACGCAGCCCGCGGCGGCGATCAGCCAGCCGGCGCGCGGGAAGAGCGCGACGAGGATGAACGCCGCCACGGCGCCGGTGAGCGGGGCGACGATGAGATCGGCACCTCCCTGCGCGGTGCCGTCGGCCCCGGCCTCGAGGCCGGTCACCCAACCTGGCGGATCGGCAGCCGCGGCCAGGGCGAGCGCGGTCAGCGCCGCAGCGGCCGATCCGGCGGCGGCACGGGCGAGCGGCGGCATGCGGGTCGCCCGCTCCAGCGGGTGCGGGGCGATCGTGCCGCCGTCATCGGAGACCTCCGGAAGCGCGGCCGCCAGCCCCTCGGACAGCTCGTCGAGCGTGCCGCGCGCCTCGGGATCGGGCGCCAGCGCACGGTCGAGCGCCGCGCACAGCTCCGCGGGCAGGTCGCGCCGGCGCGAGCGCAGCGCCGGGAGGACCGAGCCGACGAGCCGCGCGGTGGCCGCGGGGCTCGGGCCGCGGACGGGATTGGCGCCCGCGAGCGCCTCGTAGAGCACGAGCGCGAGCGCATACAGGTCGGCGCGCTCGTCGACACGCCGGCCCGCCGCCTGCTCAGGCGCCATGTAGGCGAGCGTCCCGACCACGTCGCCGGTGCGGGTCAGCGGCTCGTCGCCGGCCAGGTGGGCAACGCCGAAGTCGGTCAGCTTGGCCGCGACGTGGGCCTCGTCGGGCACGATCACGTTCTGCGGCTTGACGTCGCGATGGATCACGCCGCGCTCGTGCGCGTGGCCGAGCGCCTCGGCCAGCGCGAGCCCGACGCGCAGCACGTCGCGGTCGCTCAGCGTGCCGTCGCGCTCGAGCTCGTCGAGCGTGCGGCCGCGGACCAACTCGGAGACCAGGTACCGACCTTCGCCATCGTCACCGGCGTCGTACACCGCCACGATCCCCGGGTGGTGGAGGCGCGCCGCCGCGAGCGCCTCCCGCTCGGACCGCTCGGGCGGCGCCCCCTGGGCCGGGATGAGCTTCAGCGCGACGATCCGGTCGAGCCGCTCGTCGTGCGCGGCGTAGACGGTCCCGAAGCCCCCGGAGCCCAGTCGCCGGCCGACCCGGTACCGCCCGGCGACGAGCACGCGGCCCGCGACCTCGGTGACGTCCATCCGAACCCCCCTTCGACGGGCCCGCCCGGGACCCTTCCGGACGCTGCCGCCGGGTGGGTTGGTATTACTGAACCCCTTTACAGGGTCGACCTGGCGCGGTGAGATGGGCCGCGCCGCGAGGAGACGAACTACCAGCCTTGTCCTTCTTCGACGAGGACGACGAGCCCCGCCGGACCCCGCGGCCGCGTCGCGCGCGCCCGGGCGGCGGAGGTGTCGCCACCACCGATTCCCAGACGCTCTTGATCCGGCGCGCCGTCGCGCTGATCGGCGGCATCCTGATTCTGCTGCTGCTGCTGTTCTTCGTCAACTCGTGCCGCGACCGGCAGCGGGAGAACGCGCTCAAGGACTACAACCGCCAGCTGTCGACGATCGCCACGGACTCGGCACGACAGGTCGGCGCGCCGTTCTTCCAGATGCTCGAGCAGGGCGGCGGCAGCCAGCCGCAGGAGCTCCAGACCGAGATCTCGAGCTATCGCGTGGCGGCCGAGCAGCAGTACGAGCAGGCCAAGCGGCTCGACGTGCCGAGCGAGATGAAGGGCGCGCAGGAGGCGGCCCTGATCGCGCTCGAGTGGCGGCGCGACGGCCTCGACCGCATCGCGCAGCAGATCCGCCCCGCGCTCGGCGACGAGAGCGAGCAGGCGGACGAGGCGATCAACGACATCGCCGGCCAGATGGCGGCCTTCAACGCCTCCGACGTGGCGTGGGACACGCGCGTGGTCCCCTTCATCACCGCGGCGCTCGAGGAGCAGGAGATCGGCGGGCAGGAGATCAGCCGCTCGCCGTTCCTGGCGAGCACCGAGTGGCTGCAGCCGCAGAAGGTCGCCGAAGTGCTCGACCAGCAGCTCACGAGCGGCGACGGCGGCGGCGAGCCGACCGGCCCGGGCCTGCACGGCTCCGGTCTGGACTCGACGAACTACGGCGACGTCACGCTGCAGCCCGGCGCCAGCAACCAGCTCACCTACGAGCCCGGCACCGGCTTCACCGTGAGCTTCACCAACCAGGGCGAGAACGACGAGTTCGACGTCAAGGTCACGGTGCGGATCACGCGCGAGGGCGGCGACCCGATCACCACCTCGGAGACGATCCCGAAGGTGGCCGCCGGCGAGAGCGCGACGGCTGAGCTTCCGCTCGAGGACCAGCCGCCGCTCGACACCGCGGTGGTCATCGCCGTCAGCGTCGCCCGAGTGCCGGGCGAGGAGAAGGTCGACAACAACAGGGCGCAGTACCCCGCGCTGTTCTCGCGCGGGTAGGGCCGCGACCGGCCCACCCAACGAGCCGTTCCGCAGCGTTCGTAGACTTCTCGCGTCGTGGACGAGCTGACCGAACCGGCGGGAATCGTCGCGCTCGCGGCCGGGGCACTGGCGCTGCTGGCGCTGGTCATCGTCGTCGTGCTCGCGGTGAAGCTGCGCCGGCTCCGGGCCGCCCAGGAGGTCGTGCTCGGACCCAGCGGGCGCGATGACCTGGTCGGCCACGCGCGGGCGCTCCAGTCGGCCTTCGAGACCCTCCATGGCCGTGTGGAGGAGGTGGCGGAGCGCCTCGATGCCCGCATGGGCGCCGCCGAGCGCCGGCTCGACGGGGCGATCGCCCACCGTGCGCTGGTGCGCTACGACGCCTACGGCGAGCTGTCCGGCCACCAGTCGACGTCGCTCGCGCTGCTCGACGCCGCCCGCAACGGCGTCGTGCTGTCGTGCATCGCCCACCGCGACACCGCGCGCCTGTACTGCAAGCAGGTGTTCGACGGGCGCGGGGAGCACCAGCTGTCGCCGGAGGAGGACGAGGCGATCCGGCTCGCCCTCGCCGGCGCGGCGCCGCGTACCGTCACGCTCGACTGATGCGGATCGGCTACCTCGGCCCGGACGGAACGGTCAGCCACGAGGCGCTGATGTCGGCGCCCGGCGCCGAGGCGTTCGAGCTCGCCCCGCAGCCGACGCTGCACGAGGCGGTGATCGCGGTCCACGACGGCGACGTCGAGCGCGCCCTGGTTCCGATCGAGAACTCGCTCGAGGGCTCGGTCAACCCGACGCTGGACGCGATCGCGTTCGAGACCGACGACGTTGTCATCGTCGGCGAGCTGCGGTGGCCGGTCCACCTGCACCTCGTCGCGGCCGGTCCGCTGGAGCTGGACGAGGTGCGGGCGGTCGTCTCCCACCCGCAGGCCAGCGGCCAGTGCGGGCGCTTCCTGCGCAGGACGCTGCCGGGCGTGCCGGTGGTCGCCGCCCGCTCGACCGCCGACGCGGTGCGGCACGTCGCGGACGGGTTCGAGTCCGGCGCGGCGGCGATCGGCACGCGCGGTGCCGCCGCACGCTACGGCTGCACCGTGCTGCGCGAGGACGTCGAGGACGACCCCGGCAGCGAGACGCGGTTCGTCTGGATCGCCCGCGCGGGCACCGAGCCGCAGGCCTCGCCGGGCGACCGGTTCAAGACCGCGCTGGTGTTCTGGGGCGCCGGCTCGTCGGGCCCGGGCTGGCTCGTGGGCTGCCTCGCCGAGTTCGCCGCGCGCGATGTGAACCTGACGCGGATCGAGTCGCGGCCGCGCCGCCAGCGGCTCGGCGAGTACATGTTCTTCCTCGATCTCGACGGTCATGCGGACGAGCCCGCGGTCGCCGCGGCGATCGCCGGACTGTCCTCGAACGCCGATGTGGTGCGCGTTCTCGGGTCGTATCCGGCGGCGTGAACCGCCCGGAGAGGTGGCTACACTCCCGAATCAGCGATGGGATCCAGCACCCCAGTACCACCACTGGGGTCCGTGTCGCATGACGATCGCCCGCGACACGGATCCAATACCAACGGCACCGGCCGTTGGTCTGGTGGTCGTGTGCTGGTGCTGAACGCGACGTACGAGCCGATCAACGTCTGCACGGTCCGTCGCGCCACGGTCCTGCTGCTCAAGGAGAAGGCCGAGGTCATCGAGATCGGGGCGACCGACCTGCACTGGGCGACCGGCTCGCTGCCCAGGCCCGTCGTGATCCGGCTGGTGACCTACGTGCGCGTCCCGCGCGACAGCCACAAGCGCAAGATCACACGCCGCGCAGTGTTCGCACGCGACGGCTGGCAGTGCATGTACTGCGGCGCCCGCACGTCGCTGACCGTGGACCACGTGATCCCTCGCTCGAAGGGCGGCGGCTCGAGCTGGGACAACATCGTCGCGTCCTGCGCGCCCTGCAATCGCCGCAAGGGCGACCGGCTGCCGCACCAGGTCAACATGCATCCGCGGATCAAGCCGCGCACGCCGGCGGCGCACATCTTCATCCAGCTCGCGTCGCCGACCATACCGGCGACCTGGAAGCAGTATCTGCCGCTCCACGCAACTTAGCGCAGCGGCACCGACACGTCTGAAGCCGGCGTGGGTGACGCCCCCGGCGGGTAGACCCGCGTCCGGGCGCCGGCGGTGGGATCGGCGAAGGGACACGGGAGGAAGGCATGAGTCAGTCGGGACCGAAGCTCGCTTGGCGGCTGGCGGCAGCGGTCGCGCTCACCATCGGCTTCTACACGCTGGCACTGGTCATCGCGGCGGCGCTGCTCGCGGCGGCGATCCTGCCGTGGGTGCTGCGCGGCAGCAACAACCTGTGGGTCACGCTGACCTGCGCGTTCCTCGGCGTCTCGATCCTGTTCGCCATCTTCCCGAGGCGGCGCAAGTTCGAGCCGTACGGGGTGCGGCTGACGCAGGAGAACCAGCCGCGCCTGCTCGACATGGTCGACGAGGAGGCGCGCGCGACGGGCGCGCGGGCGCCAGACGAGGTCTACGCCACGCTCGAGGCGAACGCCGGCGTCATGCAGGCGCGCCGCGGCCGGCGGGTCATGTTCGTCGGCGTGCCGCTGCTGCACATCCTCTCCGAGCGCAGCATGCGCGGGGTGATCGCGCACGAGTTCGGCCACTACGCGGGCGGCGACACACGACTCGGACCGTGGATCGCACGTACGTACGACGGGGTCGCGCGTACCATCGACCAGCTCACCGACGAGGAAGGCGACGAGGGCTGGACGCAACGGGCCGTCCGGCTGCCGTTCATCTGGTACGGGAAGGCGTTCATGCGGATCACCGCCGCGATCAAGCGCCGGCAGGAGTTCGCCGCCGACCGGATCGCCGTGGACCGGGCCGGCCGTGACACCTACGTCGAGGGCCTGCGGCGCCTGCACGCGTACGGGCCGGCATTCGACGCCTACTGGGAGCACGAGGTGACCGCGGTGCTGAGGGCCGGCCGGCGGCCGCCGGTAGTGGCGGGCTTTGCCTCCTACCTGCGCAGCGACGCGATTGAACGGGCGTCGAGCGAGTTCCTCGAGCGCCAGCTCCAGGAGCAGACCGACCGCTACGACTCGCACCCCTCCCTGAGCGAGCGCATCGCCGCGGTGCAGGCGTGCGCGCCGGGCGACGCCGACGACTCTCCGCCTGCGCTGTCGCTCCTGCACGAGCCGGATGCGCTGGAGCGCGAGCTGCTCTCCGCGCTCGTCGGCCCTGAGGCGGCCGAGCTGCCGGTGCTCGACTGGGACGAGGTCGGGCGCGAGGTCTACCTCGAGCGCGCCCGCGCGCTCGTCGCCGCGCACGGCGAGATCCTGGGCGAGGCCACGGTCGGCGAGCTCGAGCTGCTGACACGGGAGCTCGGGCGGATCGCCGGCCAGCTGCAGCAACGCGAGCCCGAGGTGCCGCCCGAGGCGGCACCGGGCTTCGCCGCGACGCTGCTCGCGGAGTCGCTCCTCGTGGCGCTGGCCGACGCCGGCTGGACCGTCGCGGCGCCGCTCGGGGAACCGGTGAGCGCGTGCCGCGGGGACGAGGATCTCGTGCCCTTCGACGTCGTGGAGACGCTGCGCGAGGGCGGGGAGGCCGCCACGGGCTGGCAGGAGCAGGCATCCTCGCTCGGGATCGCCGGCCTACCGCTGCGCCCGGCCGCGACCCGCGAAGCGTCGACGGCCGACGACCCAGGGGTCGCGACGGCCTAGGACACCAGAACCACGAAGGCCCCGGGTCGACTCCCGGGGCCTTCGAGCAACTCGCTGGATCTCAGAGTCGCCAGGGATTACTGGGCCGGGGGGACCAACTCCGGCGCCCCTGACGACGGTGTCACGGTGTGGATTCCGCTCCAGCGGGGTCCAGCACCGGCTGGCTAGCGGCCGGACACCTCCAGGGTCCCACAAGAACTGTCACTCAACTTCGGACCACCCCCTTTCTCTGGTGATCGGAGAGTAGCGAAGTCAGAGGACGGGCACGACACCGTAACGTCGCACGGAGGTCCCGAGTGGGGTTTCCGGGACCGGAGGGCGAAACCCCTATTCCGCGACCTCGTCCTCGACGGCCACCACGCCGCCGTCGGCCGGTGCCTCGACGGCGCCATTCTCGACGGCCTCGGTCGACTCGACCACGAGCGCGACCGCGGAGACCTCGTCGCCCTCGCGCAGGTTCATCACGCGGACGCCCTGCGAGGCGCGGCCGTAGCGGTTGATCCCGCGCACGCCGGTCCGCTGGACCATGCCGTTCTGGGAGATGAACACGAGGTCCTCGTGCTCGCGCACGACCAGCGCCGCGGCCAGCAGCCCCTTCGCCTCGGTGAAGGAGATCGTCTTGACGCCCTTGGCGCCGCGCGAGGTGAGCCGGTACTCGTCGACCCCCGTGCGCTTGCCGTAGCCGGCCTCGGTCACGACCAGCAGGTCCTGGCCCGGACGCGCGACGTCCATCGCCAGCACATAGTTGCCCTTGCCGGAGACGTCCATGCCGCGCACACCGGAGGTGTCGCGGCCCATCGCGCGGGCGTCCTCCTCCTTGAAGCGCACGGTCAGGCCCTCGTGGGAGACCACCAGGATCTCGTCGCCGGGGTCGACGCGCCGCACCGCGACCAGCTCGTCGTCGTCGCGGATCTTGATCGCGATGATGCCGTCGGCCTTGATCGGCGTGTTGTACGCACCGAACTCGGTCTTCTTGACCGTGCCCTGGCGCGTCGCGAACAGCAGATACTGCGTCTCCGAGAAGTCGCGCGTCGCGAGCGCGGACTGCACGCGCTCACCGTCGCGCAACGGCAGGATGTTGCTGAGGTGGCGGCCCTTGGACGTGCGGCCGGCCTCCGGCAGGTCGTAGACCTTCGAGCGGTAGACCTTGCCGCGGTTGGTGAAGAACAGGAGGTAGTCGTGCGTCGAGCACACGAAGAGGTGCTCGATGTAGTCGTCCTCCTTGAGGTCCATGCCCGTGATGCCGACGCCGCCGCGGCGCTGCTGGCGGTAGGTGGCCAGCGGCAGCGACTTGATGTAGCCCGAGTGCGAGATCGCGATCACCATCTGCTGGTCGGCGATCAGGTCCTCGATGTCGATGTCGTCCTCGCTCGGCGCGATCACCGTGCGGCGGTCGTCGCCGTAGCGCTCGGAGATCTCCTCGAGCTCCTCCTTGATCAGGCCGAACACCTTGTCCTCGTCGCCGAGCAGCTCGCGCAGCTCCTTGATGCGCTCCACCAGGTCGGCGTGCTCGCGCTTGATCGCATCGGCCTCGAGCGCGGTCAGCTGCTGGAGGCGCAGATCGAGGATCGCCTGCGCCTGGATCTGCGTCAGCCCGTAGGTGTCCATCAGGCCGGCGCGGGCGGTCTCGCGATCGCGCGAGCCGCGGATCAAGGCGATCACGGCATCGAGGTGGTCGAGCGCGATCAGCAGGCCCTCGAGCCGGTGCACGCGCGCCTCGAGCGACCGCAGCTCGTGCTTGGAGCGGCGGACGATGACTTCGCGCTGGTGCTGCACGTAGTTGTGGATCACCGAGCGCAGCGGCAGCGTCCGCGGCACGTTGTCCACCAGCGCGACCATGTTCACGCCGAACGTGGTCTGGAGCTGGGTGTGCTTGTAGAGCTTGTTGAGGACGACCTTCGGGTTGGCCTCGCGCTTGAGCTCGATCACCACGCGCATGCCGCGGCGGTCTGAGTGGTCCTCGATGTTGGTGATCTCGGTGAGCTTCTTCTCGGCGTGCAGGTCCGCGATCTTCTTGATCAGGCCGCCGTCGCCGCCCTTCTTGACCATGTAGGGCAGCTCGGTGACGATGATCAGGTCCTTGCCCTGTTTGCCCTCCTCGATGTGCGCCTTGGCGCGCACGCGGATGCGGCCGCGGCCCGTCTCGTATGCCTCCTTGATGCCGCCCAGACCGAGGATCAGCCCGCCGGTCGGAAAGTCCGGGCCCTTGATGTGCTGCATCAGGCCGACGGTGTCGATGTCCGGGTCGTCGATGTAGGCGATCGTGGCCGCGATCGTCTCGCGCAGACTGTGCGGCGGGATGTTCGTCGCCATGCCGACGGCGATGCCGCTCGAGCCGTTGACCAGCAGGTTCGGGAACCGCGCCGGCAGGACGACCGGCTCGTTGTTCTGGCCGTCGTAGTTGGGCTGGAAGTCGACCGTGTCGGCGTCGAGGTCGCGCAGCATCTCGCGCGCGATCGGCGCCAGCCGCGCCTCGGTGTAGCGCATCGCGGCAGCCGGGTCCTCGTCGATCGAGCCGAAGTTGCCCTGGCCGTCGACGAGCATGTTGCGCATCGAGAAGTCCTGCGCCAGGCGGACCAGGGCGTCGTAGATCGCCGAGTCGCCGTGCGGGTGGTACTTGCCCATCACGTCGCCCACGATGCGGGCGGACTTCGCATACGGCCGGTTCGGCTGCAGGCCGTTCTCGTTCATCGAGAACAGCACGCGGCGGTGGACGGGCTTCAGGCCGTCGCGGACATCGGGCAGCGCGCGCCCGACGATGACCGACATCGCGTAGTCGAGATACGACGAGCGCATCTCCTCCTCGAGCCCGCGGGGCTCGATGTTGCCGCCTGAGATGAGATCGGTGCCGGCCATCAGACGTCCAGGGTCGCGACGCGGGCGTTCTCCTCGATGAACTCACGCCGCGGCTCGACCTTGTCGCCCATCAGCATCGTGAACAGGCGGTCGGCCAGCGAGGCGTCGTCCATCGTGACCTGCATGAGCGTGCGCGTCGTGGGGTCCATCGTCGTCTCGCGCAGCTGGTCGGCGTTCATCTCGCCGAGGCCCTTGAAGCGCTGCAGCTTGATGCCCTTGGCGGCCACGTCCATGACCTTGCGGCGCAGGTCCTCGAACGAGAGCGCGTCCTCGGACTCGTCGCCGAGCCGGATGGAGAACGGCGGCGTGCCGGCCATCTTCACGAGCTCGCCGTGCACGCGCGCGAGCTGGCGGTACTCGTTGGCGTCGAACATCACGCGGCGCAGGCGGTGTGTGCGAGCCATGTTCGTCCGGCGCTCGATCGCCCGGACGCGGATCATCCCGTCGTCGGACGAGACGAGCTCGGTCCGGTAGGGCTCGTTCTCCGGGTCGTCGCGCCCGACCAGCTCGAGCAGCTCGTCGACGGTGACGACCTGGTTGTCGAGGATCTGCGACTCCTCGAGGAACTGGATGACCTCGTGGCCGTAGTCGGCGCGCAGGGCGCTGGCCCAGCCCTCGTACTGCTTGAGCAGGCGCGAGTAGCGCTGCCAGCGCGTGTCGGTCAGCTTGAAGGCCTGCCCGTCGTGATCGGTGATCTCGAAGCGCTCGAGCTTGTCACCGAGCAGCGTCTCCTCGAACTCGGACTCCTTCTCGATGTAGCGCTCGCGCTTGCCCTGCGTGAGCTTGTAGAGCGGCGGCTTGGCGATGTAGACGAAGCCGGCCTCCACGAGCTCCTGCATCTCCCGAAACAGCAGCGTGAGGATCAGCGTGCGGATGTGGGCGCCGTCGACGTCGGCGTCCGTCATCAGGATGATCTTGTGATAGCGGGCCTTCTCGAGGTCGAACTCGTCGCGCACGCCGGTCCCGAGCGCGGTGATCAGGGCCTGGATCTCGGTGTTCTGGAGCACCTTGTCGATGCGCGCCTTCTCGACGTTGAGGATCTTCCCGCGCAGCGGCAGCACGGCCTGGGTCGCGCGGTCGCGGCCCTGCTTGGCCGAGCCGCCGGCCGAGTCGCCCTCGACGATGAACAGCTCGGTCAGTGACGCGTCCTTGACCGTGCAGTCGGCCAGCTTGCCGGGCAGCGCGGTGCGCTCGAGCGCCGACTTGCGCGTGAGGTCGCGCGCCTTGCGAGCGGCCGCGCGCGCCTGGGCGGCGGAGACGGCCTTGCGGATCACCGCGCGCGCCTCGGGCGGGTTCTCCTCGAGGAACTGCGCGAGCTTCTCGTTCACCACCGAGGCGACGAAGCCTTCCATGCCCGGGTTCCCGAGCTTGGTCTTGGTCTGCCCCTCGAACTGCGGGTCGGTCAGCTTGGCCGAGATGACGGCGGTCAGGCCCTCCCGAACGTCCTCGCCCGAGAGGTTCTCGTCCTTCTCCTTGAGCTCGCCGATCTGGCGCGCGTAGCGGTTCAGCGTGCGTGTCAGCGCGGAGCGGAAGCCCGACAGGTGCGAGCCGCCCTCGTGGGTGTTGATGTTGTTGGCGAACGCGAAGACCGACTCCTGGTAGGAGGAGTTCCACTGCAGCGCCACCTCGACGGCACCCTCATTGGACTCGCCGGCGAAGAAGACGACCTTCTTCTGGATCGGGTCCTTGTTCTCGTTCAGGAACGACACGAAGTCCTCGATCCCGCCGTCGTACTGGAACTCGGCCCGGCGGGTCTCGCCGCGCTCGTCCTCGATCGAGATCTTCAGGCCGCGGGTGAGGAACGCGGTCTCGCGCAGGCGCTGCTCGAGTGTCGCGAAGTCGAAGTCCAGCGTCTCGAAGACCTCCGCATCGGGGAGGAAGGTGATAATGGTGCCGGTCTCCTTCGTCGGCGCGCCCTTCGTCAGGTCGCCCTGCGGGATGCCGCGGACGTAGTCCTGCGTCCAGGCGAAGCCGTCGCGCCGGACCTCGACGTGCAGGCTCTCCGACAGCGCGTTGACCACCGAGACGCCGACGCCGTGGAGGCCGCCGGAGACCTTGTAGCCGCCGCCGTCACCGAACTTGCCGCCGGCATGCAGGACGGTGAGGACGACCTCGACGGCGGGCCTGCCCTCCTTCTCCATCGTGGCGACGGGAATGCCGCGGCCGTCGTCGATCACCGTGATCGAGTTGTCGGGGTGGATCGTCACCGACACGGCGTCGCAGTGGCCGGCCAGCGCCTCGTCGACCGAGTTGTCGACCACCTCGTACACGAGGTGATGGAGGCCGCGCACACCGGTGGAGCCGATGTACATGCCGGGTCGCTTGCGCACCGCCTCGAGCCCCTCGAGCACGGTGATGTCCTGAGCGTCGTACCCGGAGCGCTCCTGGTCGGTCTTACGGTCGTTGTCAGCCACGATGCCTTTCGTCTCACACAAGCGACGCCCCGGCGGGAGGACATGGTCCCCCAGGGCCGGGGCGTGGCCATAACGTGGTCATTATTCTAGCAGGCCGACCCCTCCGACCCGCCTGTCCGGCCGTCACAAAAGTGCTGCAAAATCGCTGAAAACCACAGCAGATCAGGCATCCCTCACGGGCGCCTTCCGCGCTTGTACCCGCAGCCGGCGGACGGCGGGCCTTCCGAGTGACCGATTGAGCCGCTCAACGACGAGTTCGGACATCAGGTCGAGCTCCTGCGCCCAGACCGCCTCCGGGCAGGCGACGAGCACCTCGCCGTCGCGCTCCGCCCACGGCTCGCCGTGCGGCGCGAGCGTGCCGCCGGCAGCTTCTGGCCAGGCGCGCTGGACCTCGGCGAGCAGCGTCGCGGGCGCCAGCCGATCGGTCAGCGTCTCCAGTGCGCCGGAAATCGGTGTGAGCGCGCGGCGTCTCATGCGGGAGATCCCCGGGTCTTCATCCGGCCGGCCCCGTGATGTCGGCGGTCGCCATCCACGGCGACCGTAGCCGGCCTCGGCCCTCTCGTCCACCGCCTGGAGCACGCGACCCTCGGCGATCGCCACGCGCTCGACCCCGGGATCCTCGGCGCCCGGCACGTGCGCAAGCTCGGTGGCGGTGACCACGCTCTGCCCGGACGCTCGCAGGACGTCGACCAGCCGGGCCCGGCGCGCGGCGTCGAGCTCGCTCATCACGTCGTCGAGCAACAGCAGCGGCGGGGCGCCGCGCTCGGCCTCGAGCTCCTCGCGCTCGGCGAGCAGCAGCGCCAGCAGGCCGAGCCGCACCTGCCCGCGCGAGCCGTAGGAGCGCAGCTCGCGGCCGTCGCGGCGCAGCGCGAGGTCGTCGCGGTGCGGGCCATGGCCGGTGAAGCCGCGCTCGAGATCGCTGTCCGTACGCTCGGCGAGCTCCGCGGCGAGGGCGTCGGCCGTCTCGGCGCGCGAGCGCGCCCGGTACGCGAGCTCGACCTCGCCCTCGAGCCCGAGCGTCCCCGCGTGGGCGGCAAAGCGCTCACGCAGGCGCGCGACGACCTCGGCGCGGTCGCGCATCAACGCGATGCCATGGCGCGCGAGCGCCGCGTCCCACGCGGGCAGCGAGCCGCGGCCGCCGCGGCCGGCGCGCACGGCGGCGATCAGCGCGTTGCGCTGGGCAAGCGCGGCCGAATATTCCCGGCGGGTCGCGGCGCGGGCCGGCCACAGCGCGGCGACGACCTGGTCGACGTGCGCCCGCCGCAGCGCCGGAGCGCCGAGCACGAGGTCGAGCCGGTCGGGCAGGAACACCGCCACCAGCGGCCGCGCCGGCGAGTCGGTCAGCCGCTCGAGCGGCGCGCCGTCCGCCCGCAGCCGCTTGGACTCGCCGGGCTGGAAGCCGACGCTGACCTCGTGGCGACCCTGGTCGTCCTCGGTCTCGAGCTCGAGCCGCGTCAGCGACGCGCCGAAGCGCACCACCTCGCGCTCGTTGGCGGTCCGGCACGAGCGCCCGGTGCAGGCGAAGTAGAGCGCCTCGATCAGGTTCGTCTTGCCGGCGCCGTTGCGGCCGGCGATGACCGTGAGGCCGGGCCCCGGCCGCAGCTCGGCCGCCTCGTACGAGCGGAAGTCCCGCAGGCCGAGCCGCGTGACCCTCACACATTCAGCCTGATCGGCATGAGCAGGTACTGGAAGCCGCTGCCGTCCGCCGCCTCGATCAGACCCGGCCGCAGCGGCGAGATGAGCTTGAGCACGAGGTCGCCGCCGTCGAGCGCCTCGAGCCCGTCGCGCAGGAACTCCGGGTTGAAGCCGATCTCGAGCGGCTCGCCCTGGAACGGCACCGGCACGGTCTCCCGCGCCTCCCCGACGTCGGGCGTGCGCGCCGACACGGTCAGCTCGCCCTCGGCGAAGCTCAGCCGCAGCGGCGCGTTCTTCTGGGCCAGCAGCGAGATCCGGCGCACGACGTCGGTGATCTCTGCGCCGGCGAGCTGCAGCTCGTGCTCGTACGCCTCCGGCACCAGCGTGCGCACGTTCGGGAACTGGCCGTCGATCAGCCGCGAGGAGAGCACGACGCCGGCGGCCTCGAAGACGACCTGGTTCGAGCGCAGCGACACGGCGATGCGATCGGCGCTCCCGTGCTGGACGATCCGTGTCAGCTCCTGCAACGCGCGGGCCGGGACGTTGGCCTCGAACGAGCGCGAGAGCGGCGACTCGAGCGCGGTGTCCTTGACGGCGAGCCGGTAGGAGTCGGTCGCCGCCATGCGCAGCTCCTGCTCGTTGGCCGAGACGAGGACGCCGGTGAGGACCGGGCGCGTCTCGTCGCGCGACGCGGCACGGGCGACCTTGAGGACGGTCTCGACCAGCGCCGGGCCCGGCACGTCGAGCTGGTCGTCCCCGCCGGGCTCCGGCAACGGCGGGAAGTCCTCGAGTCGCAGGGTGCGGATGTGGAACGTCGCGGAGCCGGAATTGAGCTCGACGTCCTGCTCGGCGGCGCGCAGCTCGAGCGTGAGCTCCTCGGCCGGCAGCGCCCGGACGACGTCGACGAGAAGGCGCGCCGGCAGGACCGCCGCGCCCTCTCGGACGACCTCGCCCTCGAGCGGGACGCGGAGGCCGATCTCCATGTCGGTGGCACGAAGCTCGATCCCGCCGCTCGCCGCCTGGAGTTGCACGCCGGACAGCGCCTGCACGGCGCTGCGGGTCGATGCCGCTCGCGTGACGGTCTGAAGTTGGTGGAAGAGTTCGTCGCGCCGGGTGGATAGCTTCAAATGGATCGCCTCGGATTCACGATGAAGATGAAGGGATTGGATTCGTGGTCATCGGGGCTGTTGATGCTGTGCACAGCTCGCCGACTCGGCTCTGCGCCGTGGTTTCGGCGCGCACAAAGGGGCTGTGCATGAACCGCTCAGTCTGTCAGGCGCCCCGGACCTCATCGTGGCCCGCCGAGCTCCGTCGTCAGGCGACGAACGGTGTCGTAAGCCTCACGGTCGGTGGCCATCCGCTCCGCGGTGCGCCGGCATGCATGCATGACCGTGGTGTGGTTGCGGCCGCCGAACGCCCGCCCGATCGCCGGCAGCGTCTGATCGGTCAGCTCGCGCGCGAGGTACATGGCCACCTGCCGCGGCCACGTGACCGGCGCGGCGCGGCTGCTCGACAGGAGCTCCTCCATGGAGAGACCGAAGGCCTCGCAGGTGTACTGCTGGATGTCGCGCACGGTGAAGCGACGGACGCGCGCCCCCGGATAGAGGCCCGCGAGGACCTCTGACGCCAGGTCCGCCGTCACCGGGCGCCCGGTCAACGACCCGTAGGCGACGACCCGGATCAGCGCGCCCTCGAGCGCGCGGATGTTGCTGTCGACATGCTCGGCGATGAGATCGACGGCGGCCGGATCGACGCCGTGCAGCGCGTCCTGCTGCACGCGTTTCCGGAGGATCGTCCGGCGCGTGCCGAGGTCGGGCGGGCTGACGTCGGTCACCAGGCCGGCCTCGAAGCGCTCGCGCAGCCGGTCCTCGAGCGCATCGAGATCACGCGGCAGGCGGTCGGACGTGAGCACGAGCTGGGCGCCGGCGCCGTGCAGCGCGTTGAAGGTGTGGAAGAACTCCTGCTCGGTGCGGACCTTGCTCTGGAGGAACTGCACATCGTCGACGAGCAGGACGTCGACGCCGCGGTAGGCGGCCTTGAATCCCTCGAGCGCGTGCGTGTGGAGCGCGCCGACGAAGTGGTCGGTGAAGGCCTCGACCGTGGTGTAGAGGACGGTCAGCCCGTCGCCGTGGTCGGCCAGGTAGTTGCCGATCGAGTGCAGCAGGTGGGTCTTGCCGAGCCCGGGCGGCCCGCAGATGAACACCGGGTTGTAGGCGAGCCCGGGCATCTCCGCGACGGCCAGCGCAGCCGCGTGGGCGAGCCGGTTGGCGTCGCCGATCACGAACTGGTCGAACGTGTAGCGCGGGTTGAGCTCGGCGCCGGTGAACACGCGCGGCGCCCGGAGCGCCGGGGTGGCTCCCGGCCCGACCACCTTGACGCAGGTCTTTGTCCCCAGCACGGACTTCGCGCAGGCGGCGAGCAGGCGTGCGAAGCCGGCCTCGACCCAGGCACGGCTCTCGGCCGGCGCCTCGATCACCAGGGTGTGCCCCTCCACCTGCCGCGCGACGAGCGGCTCGAGCCAGAGCTGCCACGTGGAGTCGCCGACCGCCCGGCGCATCTCCTCGCGGATGCGTCTCCAGGCTTGCTGTACGTCGACGTCGGACACGTGCGCGCGGAAGCGCCTCCTCCAGGCGAAGAGGTCGCGGGTTCGAACGATGGGGAGGGGGGCCTCGCAGCGCCCCGGAGCCGCGAACATAGCAGAGCATCAGGGACCCGAACGACGGGTTTCCGGACGACCTCGCAAATCGCGCACAGTTCGCCTCGCGAGGCCTGTGCGCGGGTGTCGACGCCATGTGCACAGGGTTGTGCGCACCCGCCCGGCGCGGCGGTCGGTATCCTGTTGCGCCGTTGCCCGCGGCGCGGGCCGGCACCGCCGGCCGTCCCCGCCGGCCCGCGGCGAAGGAGCCTGAAACGTGAAGCGCACCTACCAGCCCAAGAAGCGCAAGCGCGCCCGCACCCACGGGTTCCGTGCGCGCATGAGCACGCGCGCGGGGCGCCTCGTGCTCAAGCGTCGCCGCGACAAGGGCCGCAAGCGCCTGACCGTCTGAGCTCGTGGGCGCGCAGCGTGGCCCCAAGCGGCGCCGCCTGTCGCGGAGTGCCGAGTTCGAGCGCGTGTATCGGCAAGGGCGCTCGAAGGGCAATCGATACCTCGTGCTCTACGCCTTCCCCCGCACGGCCGGCGGCGAGGTCGATGAAGAGGGCCCGCGCCTGGGGCTGTCGGTGGGCCGCCGCGTGGGCGGCGCCGTCGATCGCACGCGCGTGAAGCGCGTCCTGCGCGAGGCGTTCTGGGAGGAGGCCGAGCGTCTCCCGGCCGGGTCGGACTATGTCGTGGTCGCGCGCCCGGAGGCGCTCCTGCTGACCGATCGCGAGGGCACGCCCGGCATGCGCGCCGCGCTCGCAGAGCTCGTCGATGCCGTCGGGGAGGCCGCGTGATCGCCCTGATCCGCGCCTACCAGCGCTTCGTCTCGCCGCTCCTGCCGCGCCGCTGCAAGTACCACCCGACCTGCTCCGCCTACGCCGTGCAGGCGATCGAGTCCTTCGGCATACTGCGCGGCTCCGTGCTCGCGGTCTGGCGCCTGCTGCGCTGCAATCCCTTCAGCCACGGCGGGTACGACCCGGTATCGGCGCAGACCCTGTTCCGAGCGTCACACTCCCAGCTCTCGTGATCGCCAACATCTTCCAGCCGCTGATCGACTTCTTCGAGCAGATCCTGCTCTGGTTCCACGGCCTCGGGCTGAGCTGGGGCTGGTCGATCATCGCCATGACCGTGGTCGTCCGGGCCGCGCTGCTGCCGCTGACCTTCAAGCAGTTCAAGTCGATGCAGGCGCTGGCCTCGCACGCGCCCGAGATGAAGAAGCTCCAGGACCGCTACAAGCACGACAAGGAGCGGCTCAACCAGGAGATGATGAAGTTCTACCGGGAGAACAAGATCAACCCGTTCGCGTCTTGTCTCCCGCTTCTGGCGCAGCTCCCGGTCTTCCTGTCGCTGTTCTACATGCTGCAGGACGACCTGCGCTACGACATCTGCCCGGAGATCAATCCGCCGAGCCGGACCGATCCCGTGCCGTGCGGCAGCGGCGGCGACGCCAGCTTCTTCTTCATCCCGGACCTGACCGACAAGGCGACCGGCAGCGTTCTGATCGTTCTGATCGTGCTCTACGTCGGCTCGCAGCTCGCGTCCACGCTGCTGATGTCGACCACGACGGACCGGACGCAGCGGATGATCTTCCTGGCGCTGCCGTTCGTCTTCGTCATCTTCATCATCAACTTCCCGGCCGGCCTGCTCGTCTACTGGATCACCACGAACCTGTGGACGATCGTGCAGCAGGCGATCATCCGGAAGCGCCTGGGCCCGATGCGGCCACCCGGCCAGGAGGGCGGCATGGGGCTCGGAGACCTGCTGCGGGGCGGCAGCGCCTCGCCCGCCCCGGCAGCGGCCGGCGGAAGCGACGGCAACCCACCGAAGGGCCGCCCGAGCGGCCCGCCGCCCGCGCCGCCCCGACGCAAGAAGAAGCGCTCCGGACGGCGTCGATGAGCGAAGCCGCGGATCGTGTCGAGGAGCTGCTGGACAAGGTGACCGAGGCGCTCGGGCTCGACGCGGACCTCGTCATGGAGGAGGGCGAGGACGGGATCCGGGCGACGCTCGAGGGCGACGACCTGGGCCTGTTCATCGGACGCCACGGCACGACGATCGACGCGGTCCAGCACCTCGCCTTCAAGATCGCCAACCGCGACGCCGGCCGCGATCAGGCGGTGCGCGTGACGGTCGATGCCGCCGGCTATCGCGAGCGGCGCGAGGAGATGCTCCACCGCCAGGCCGACCAGGCCGCCTCGCGTGCCGCGCGCTCCGGTCGCGCGGTGGCGCTCGACGCCATGAGTGCGACCGAGCGCAAGGTCGTGCACGAGCACCTCAAGGATCGCGACGACGTCGAGACGTACAGCGAGGGGACCGAGCCGCACCGGCACCTCGTGGTCGCGCCGCGGCGATAGCCGCGCGTTTCACGTTCTTCACCCCGGTGAAACACGCGTTTCACGTTTCGCTTCCCGGTGAAACGCCGCCGCCACGGCTGGCACACTGCGCGCCATGGACGCGCGCGACGAGGGGATCGTCGTCGGTCTGCTGATCGGCGAGGGGCACTTCGGCGGCGACGGCCGCCAACCGCAGGTGACCCTGCGCATGCACGTGCGCCACGAGGCGCTCATGCGCTGGCTCGCCGACCGTCTCCCGCGCTCGAAGCTCTACGGGCCCTACCACCACGGCGGACGGCACTACTTCCAGTGGATGGCGCGCGGCGAGGCGCTCGTCACCGACCTGCTGCCGCTGCTCGAACGGCACATCACGCCGGAACTCGACGCCCACGCCCACGAGCGCCTGACCGCGATGACGGCCCGCTACGCAGAGGCGATCGCGAAGCTGCGCGCCCGTGCTGCGCTGGCGGCGTGAAGCGCCTGCGGGAGCTCGGCCGCCGGTACGGCATCGCACCGGCCGGGCTCGAGGCGCTGGGCGCGATCCTGGCGCTGCAGGCCGAGGATCCGGCCGCGTCGACCACGGTCCGCTCGATCGACGAGGCGATCGACCGCCACGTCGCCGACTCGCTCGTGGCCGTCGACCTGCCGGCGATCCGCCACGCGCGGCGGATCGCCGACCTCGGCTCGGGCGCGGGCTGGCCGGGCCTCGCGCTGGCCGCCGCGCTGCCCGACGCGCGGGTGGCGCTGGTCGACAGCGCGATCCGTCACTGCCGCTACCTCGAGCGGGCGGTCGCCGCCGGCCGGCTCGAGAACGCCGAGGTGGTCCACGCGCGCGCGGAGGAATGGGCGGCCGGGCTCGGAGCGCACGACGTCGTGACCGCCCGAGCGCTGGCCGCGCTGCCCGTGCTGTGCGAGTACGCCGCTCCCCTGCTGGCCGACGGTGGGGTGCTCGTGGCCTGGAAGGGCGCCGTCGAGGAGGACGAGGCGTCGGCGGGCGCGGCCGCCGCGGCGGTGCTCGGGCTCGAGCCCGGCGAGGTGCTGGCCGTGCAGCCGTTTCCCGCGGCGGAGCGCCGGACGCTGCACCTCTTCCGCAAGGTCGCGCCGACCCCGGAGCGGTTCCCGCGGCGAGCGGGAATGGCGGTCAAACGGCCGCTCGCCTAGCCGGATCACAGGCGCCTCGACCCGGCCGAGCCGCGGTCCGGCCGGTCCGCTCCCACCGCTAGCGTCGAGGGCCTCCATGGGGATCGTCTACGCCATCGCCAACCAGAAGGGCGGGGTCGGCAAGACCACCACCGCGGTCAACGTCGCCGCCTGCATCGCCGAGGCCGGCTACGACACCCTGCTGGTCGACGTCGACCCGCAGGGGAACGCCACGACCGGGCTCGGGATCGAGCGCAACGGCGCGCCCGGGCTCTACGGCGTCCTCGGCGGTGAGCTCGGGGCGCTCGACGCCGTGCGGCCGACCGCGATCGAGCACCTCTCGCTGCTCGCCTCCACGCCGGATCTCGCCGGCGCCACGATGGAGCTGCCGCGCCTGGCCGGCTCGGAGACGCGGCTGCGCGACGCGCTCGCCGGCGTGCGCGAGCGGTTCGCCTACACGCTGCTCGACTGCCCGCCGTCGCTCGGCCCGCTCACCGTCAACGCGCTCGTGGCCGCCGATCGCGTGATCGTCCCCGTGCAGACCGAGTACTTCGCGCTCGAGGGCCTGGCCGGCCTGCTCGACACCTTGTCACTCGTGCAACGCGAGCTGAACCCGAGGTTGACGGTGGCGGGGATGCTGCTGACGATGCACGACGGGCGCACCAAGCTGGCGCAGGACGTCGAGCGCGAGGTGCGCGAGCACTTCCCGTCGCTGGTGTTCGACACGGTGATCCCGCGCAACATCCGGCTCGGCGAGGCGCCCAGCTTCGGCCGCCCCGTCATCCATCACGACCCGCACTGCGCCGGCTCGGAGGCCTACTTCGCGCTGGCCAAGGAGGTGGCTTCCCGTGGCTGAGCGAGGCATGGGTCGCGGGCTGTCGGCCCTGCTGGCGCCCGCGGACGAGAACGGCGCCGCGCGCGAGAGCGAGCTGCGCGAGATCCCGGTCGAGCTGATCGGGCCGAACCCGCGCCAGCCGCGCCGCGACTTCGACGAGAGCGCGCTCGTCGGCCTGGCGGAGTCCCTGCGCGAGCGCGGCGTGCTCCAGCCGGTGCTGCTGCGGCCGATCGCCGGGGGGACCTACGAGCTGATCGCCGGCGAGCGCCGCTGGCGCGCCGCCCGGCTCGCCGGCTTCGAGACCGTGCCCGCGCTCGTGCGCGCGCACGACGACAGCGAGTCGCTGGAGCTGGCGCTGATCGAGAACATGGCGCGCGAGGACCTCAACCCGGTCGAGGAGGCCCGCGCCTGCGCGCTGCTGGTCGAGGAGCTCGGCCTCACGCGCGAGGACGTCGGCCGCCGCGTCGGCCGCTCGCGCGTCGCGGTCTCGAACCTGCTCCGCCTGCTCGACCTGCCCGACGAGGTGCTCGACCTGCTGACCGCCGGTCATCTCAGCGAGGGCCATGGCCGTGCGCTGCTGACCGCTTCCGACCACGAGACCCGCCGCCGCCTCGCCCGCAGCGCCGCGCAGGAGGGCTGGAGCGTCCGCCAGACCGAGGCCCGCGCTCGCGAGGACGGCCGCCGCGCCGCCCCGCGGGCCGCGAGAGACGGCCGGCGCGCCGCATCCCGACCAGCTCGAGGCCGCCCGCCGGCTCGGCGACGCCCTCGGCCGCGCGCTGGGGGCCGACGTCCAGGTGGCGCCGCGGGGCGATGGCTACCGCGTCGTCCTCGAGCTCGCCGACCCGGGCGCCGCGGAGGCTCTGGCGGAGCGCCTCGGCGCGTTGGGTGTGGCCGGTCGGGGCCCTTCGCTGACGCTATGATTCGCCGCCGCGCGGGCGATTAGCTCAGTCGGTTAGAGCGCTTCTCTGATAAGGAAGAGGTCCCAGGTTCGAGTCCTGGATCGCCCATGCGGCCGAAGGCCCCGCTAACCGGGGCCTTTCTCATCTCCGGAACCGCCCGCGGCCGGCTTCGACTCGGCCCCTTCGGACACACCACGGACACACCGGGCGTCCCGGGCGGCCCGGATCGCGTCCTCCGCGCCGACCTGCGGCGCGCCGTCGAGCTCGTCGATCACGTGCCCGTACGTGCCCAGCGTCAGCCGCGCGTCGTGCCCGAGCTGGCGCGCGACATAGATCACCGAACGCCCCTCGTGCAGCAGCAGCGACGCGAAGCGATGGCGCAGCGTGTACGGCGTCGCGCCGTCAACCCCGGCCTTCTCCAGCGCCCGGTCGAACGCGCGCTTGCGCCAGTTGTCGTACGTCGTCTTCGACCACAACCGACCCTCAGGGCCGGGGAAGACCAGGGCGCCGTCCCGCGGCCGGCCGCAGCGCATCCGCCACGCCAGCAGTAGCGGGGCCAATGCGCCGCACGACGTGATCGGGGCGCCCGGCCGCCAGGAGCCTGCGTGACATCGCAGCCAGAATGCCCGACCGCGCATCCATGTCACGATCCGGCAGGTCTGTTCCGGTGCCGGGCTGGCTGAAGGTCCCCGGCGCATCCCGCCGAAACATCACCCGCAACGGGTGATTTCATTGCAAGCGGTCCCGGGATACGCTGCTGACGGTATGGTCGTCCGGCGAGCAGAGCCTGGCGGAAAGGCACGGTCCGCCTGAGTGGCCGACACTCAGGGCGGCTCCGAGCCACGACGGTCGAGGAGCAGAGATGCGACGAGTGGGCAGCCGTGAGACCCGCGATCCAGTGGACGCCGTCACCGGCCTTCGTATAGGGATGTCACGATTTCGGCTGGGTCTCGCCGTGGTAGCGATGACGATGACTGTCGTCTTCACCGCGGGAGGTGGGGTGGCTAACGCCGCTCCCATTCCTGGAGGGAACATCATAGCGTGTGCGCGGGCACTGACAACGGAAGCACTTTCACGTTGAACGCTAACTGTGGGCATGTGACTGAGCCCACTAACGGTTCCGAACACCATCACAACCGTCAACGGCGACGACTTCACCATCTCCGCCACGGACATCGGACTTCCACTCAGTTCAACGGCGGAATCTGACCAATGCGTCTGCGGGTCAGACAATGAACATCCGGAACGTGACGATCACGGGTCCGGCCGCCGGGTTCCAGCTCTGCACGCTCGACCGGCAACGTGTTGTACGGGATCTTCTTCAACGATGCGGACGGCGGTACGGTGACAACGTGACTGTCGATCACATCTTCCAGTTCCAGAACGGCGCGTTCGGTTCCTGCCAGACCGGCAGGGCTATCCGGGCGGAGGGCTCGCGCCGCACATGTCACGATCACCAACACGATGGTCAAGGACTACCAAAAGAGCGGGTTCGAACCACGCGGGTCGACGATCATGAACCTGTCTGACAGCACCGCGGGTCCGCCGCATCCGTTGGAGGGATTGATCTCGCAGAACGGCGTGTCGTATGTGGGGGCCGCCGGCAGGGTGGAGAACAACACGATCTTCGGCAGCGGCAACGCGCAGCCCGGCGTGGGCGGTAACGGCGCGGGCACGGCCGTGCTGCTGTCCGGCGCCCACGATGTCACCGTGACCAACAACACGCTGACCAGCCCCGCCGCGCCCCGCCCCGGGACCGACGTCGGCATATCGGTCAGCGCTGGGAGCTCCACTGGCAACGTCATCAGTTGGAACACGGTCAATCGGCGGGGCCCCGACGTTCCCGACACCTCCGGTATCGGGATTGATGTCTTCACCCCGGATGGCTCGAATGCGACGTTGATCTGCAACACCTTCAGCCAGTGGAAGACCAACGTCATCGGTGCGGAACAGATTGCATGCACCCCGCTGCCCAACGGCTGCACGAGCCAGGCCTACTCGGCCCCCGCTCCGGCTGTCGACAGCGGCAGGAACTACACGCCGACCGCCGTCATCGATGCCACGCCGTTCACCTGGACGGTTGATTCGGGGACGCTCCCGCCGGGGTTGTCGCTGTCGTCGGGAGGGGCGATCACCGGAACCCCCACCGCAGCGGGGACTTACAACTTCACTATGAAGGTGGTTGATTCGACGGGCCTGACCGCCACCCAGGCCCAGACCATCATCATCGCTCCCGAGTGTCCCCCGCCGCCGCCGGCTCGGGCCAGGCTCGACATCGACAAGAGGACCCGGACACGCTTCGCGCGTCCCGGGGACCTGGTCACGTACCGGATCACCGTCAGAAACCGCGGCAGCGCGCCCGCGCGCGGGCTGCGGGCCTGCGACCGGGCGCCGCGCGTCCTGAGGTTCGTCCGATCGACGATGCGTGTGCGACGCGCAGCGGGCCGCCGACGGTGCGTCGTGATCAGCGCGCTGCAGCCGGGTCAGCGCCGGACATTCCGCGTCACCTTCCGGCTGCGCGCCAACGTTGCGACGCTGACCGTCACCAACCGCGCGATCGCGGGCCGCGCCCGGGACACCGCCACGATCGGAGTGCGGCGCGCCCAGGCCTGCCCGGCGGCGGCGAACGTCCGCGCGCGCGCAGCCTGCTGAGACGAAGCCGAGGGCGGCGGGCGGCCATTTTGGTCGCCCGCCGACCGTCCGGTCAGCTGGGGACGCTGGACCGGCCCCCGCGTTACGTGTCACGCGGAGCAGCCCCTTCGCGTGAGGCTGTCGGGGAACCCGGCCCGGCGCGTTGCGGCAGTGAGAGCTCCAATCAGCGAGCCGCCACGCCCGTGCCAGCGAGCACCGGATGCCGCGGTCCCGCGCGCGTTCCGCGGCAAAGGCCGACGAGACTCCCGTCCGAGGCCGACGGCACGCGCCGCGCCTCTGCGAAACGTCGAAGGACTGCTCCCTTCGCCCTGGATCCGACACCCTGTCGACACCCTCGCGCGTGAGGAGCTTCTCTACGACATCAAGGCGGCCTTCGGCCGCGGCCGGCTGCGCGCGGCTCGCTTCGCTCGCCGTGCTCGCCGGCCAACACCAGGAGCACGACGTCGGGGAGAGCTCCGCGCGAGACGTCGACGAGCACCGCGCCGATCTCGGATAGCTCCGCGACCGGCACCCGTCAAGGCGATCGCTTCGCGACGGGCTTCGCCCGGTCCTGACGGACTCGTCCCTTGACGGGCACCGCCCGCTCCGCTGATGGGCTGGGTAAGGGGGCCAGGGGCCCATGGGCGAGCACCGCCACCCCACCAGGCACGGACACACCAGGGACACACGGAACCCCGCGATGCGACCGTTCGAAAATCCGCACGCCCCCGGCGCGCGGCGCCCTGCCTAGGATCCCCGCCGCCGCAAACAACCGCCTCGGCACGCCCAAGACTCTGATAAGGAAGAGGTGGGTGGTTCGAGCC